>CANMKE010000007.1 GCA_947498325.1 uncultured Persicobacter sp. | reverse complement strand
AATGCTCATCAATCACCTTACGCTTGATTTTCAGTGTGGGAGTCAGTTCTCCTTTCTCCTGCGAGAATCCTTTGGAAAGCAGTTTGAATTTTTGAATTTTTTCAAACTTGGCCAGACCACATTGCAGGTTGGCAATTCGTTTGGTCATGAAGTCGGCAACGGTGGAGTTTTCAATCAACTCTTTCATCGAATTATACTGCACGCCCTTTTTCTTGGCCCATTCTTCCAACACATCATAGGCAGGAACGATCAAAGCGGTAACGTATTTCTTTTCATCACCAATCACGGCGATTTGCTCAATAAACTGATCCTTTCCGATTTTGGATTCAATCATCTGCGGAGCGATGTATTTCCCGCCCGATGTTTTCATCAAATCTTTCAGGCGCTCTTCAAACACCAAATTACCGTGAGAATCAAATCGACCAATATCTCCTGTATGTAACCAGCCACCCTCAAGCACCTTCTTCGTTTCCTCAGGCATTTTATAATAACCTTTCATGACATTCGGCGCTTTGACCAAAATCTCATTCTTGGCACCTAACTTCACCTGCATCTCTGGCATCACCTTACCAATCGACTGAAAGTTTATGCCTGTATCTTCGAAGGAAGAAATCAAAGCCGTCGTTTCGGTCATGCCGTAGCCATTCCGGATCGGCATACCCACTGCATGGAAAAATCGCAAGATAGAAGAGCTCAATTTTCCTCCCCCACAAGGGATTGATTTGATGTTGCCACCCAATACTTCACGCAATTTTTTAAGCACCAATTTCTCCGCCAGTTTATGACGAAGTTTTAAGGTTAATGGCACCGAGCGCTGGGCATTTTTACGGTTCAGTACCGCTTCTCCCATCCCTACCGACCAATGAAAGATTTTCCGTTTCAGCGGGGAAGCCTCTTCGAGTTTGGCGTAAATCGTCGAGTAGATCTTTTCGTAAAGGCGGGGAACCGAACAAAGAAGGGTCGGCTTCACGGCCTTGAAGGCTTCCATCACCTCACGAGGGTTGGAAAGATAAGCATTCGTTACGCCACGGCTCAACATATAATAAGTCCAACCGCGTTCGTAAACATGGCTCAGTGGCAAAAAGGCCAGAGATGTATCCCCAACGCCAACATCGATTCGCAAGTCAAGGGTATGACGGGAGAAAGCAAAGTTTTCATGATCGAGCATCACGCCTTTCGGTATTCCTGACGAGCCCGAAGTATAGATCAATGAAGCCAGGTCCGTCAACTTCGACTGCGCCAAAATATGCTGAACTTTCAGGGCATTCCCCTTGTCACCCAGTTTCATCACATCGGCATAATAAAGCTCCACCTCATCCTCTGCAATCTTCACTGAAGCATCCATGACAATGACTTTCTGGAAAACAAAACCCTCCGAACGCAAAGTCTTGATCGCATCATATTGAGCCTGCCCACCTACAAAGACCACCTTGGCGTCGGAATCTTCAAGAATATATTTGGCCTGTTCAGCCGAAATTGTAGCAAACATCGGCACCACTACCCCCCGAATAGAAAGGATGGCAAAATCAGCAATGGTCCATTCAGGGCAATTTTGAGCAAAGATTGCCATATGGGTTTTTGGGGCTATACCCAACTCCAGCAGACCCACCGCGAGGGTGTCGATTTGTTCCACAAATTCTTCCCAGCTGCGGTACTCCCACTGTTTTTGCTCATTCTGAAAGCCATAAGCCTTTAAACCTGCGAACTCTTTCGCACGGCGCCGAATCATTATTGCTAAATGTTCACTCATATTTATATTTCACTTAGTCAGAACTTCCTGCCCTAAAAGGCAGGCAACGGATTGATGATGGGGCGATGACAAAAAAATAAACCGTTAAAATCGGGAAAATGCCTGGTAGTAAAACAACTACAAATTTACAGATTTTATGCAAGTCATAGATTAAAAGCGGATTGCATTTATATAACTATAAAAATAGACAATCCTCTTTATTTACTGAAAATTGGTAGCAAATAGGATTTCATGAACAAAATAACGAATCATTCTTTCCGCACTCCCATAAAAAAACATAATTTTGGCAGATAAACAATATTTGCTCACCCCTAAGTTATCCATGACCAAGGATCCAAAATTTTCCCGCAGTCTCAAGATTGCCCTTTTTGCCACTGGTTTGTCTGGCATAGTCGCCGAGTATGTGCTTTCCACGCTGGCGTCCTATTTCTTGGGCGACTCAGTGGTACAGTTCACCCTGATCGTTTCGATCATGCTTTTTGCCATGGGCTTAGGCGCACGCATCAGCCGACGCTTTGAAACCGACCTGTTGGCCACCTTCATCTCCTTGGAATATATCCTGAGTTTGCTGGTTACTTTCGCCTCCTTGACGGCCTATGGAATCAGCCTGTTCCCCTCCCTGACAGCAGTGAGTTTGTACAGTCTGAGTCTGATCATCGGTCTGTTGATCGGTATGGAAATTCCTTTGGTAATTCGCATGAATGATGCCTATGAGGAATTGAAGGTGAATGTTTCCAATATCATGGAAAATGACTATTATGGCAGTTTGTTGGGAGGAATCTTTTTCGCCTTCGTAGGGCGCCCATATTTGGGTTTGACCTACACTCCTTTTGTGTTGGGAATGGTCAATTTCTCCGTGGCATTTTATCTATTGATATTGCTGAACAAACACCTTAAAGCTGTACAGTATAAAAAACTCAAATGGGCTTCTGCTTTTGTGTTTTTGATTTGGGGATTGGGGCTATGGCAGGCTTCCAACATCATCGCTTATGGCGAACAGCAACGCTATGCCGATCAGGTGATTTTCGATCAGCAGACCAACTATCAGCGCATTGTATTGACGGAAAACAAGGGAGATTACTGGTTATTTTTGAATGGAAATCAACAGCTTTCGACCCTCGACGAGGTGAATTATCACGAGGCGATTGTCCACCCAATGCTTTCCAAATTGAAGCAACCCAAAAACATTCTGATCCTCGGTGGAGGCGATGGTTGTGTGGCGCGCGAAGTGTTGAAATATCCGTCGGTAGAGAAAATCACTTTGGTGGATCTTGACCCTGCGATGACCCATCTCGCTAAAGAAAATCCCGTCATGAGAAAGATCAATCAAGACTCCTTCCATAACCCAAAAGTACAAATCATCAATGGTGATGGTTTTACTTTTATGGCGGATCATCCGGACTATTACGACGGCATCATCATTGATTTGCCCGACCCAAAAAATGTCGATATTGCCCGATTATATACCGTGGAATTTTATCAGCTTTGCTACAAACACCTGCGCCCGAACGGGCTAATGGTAACGCAGGCAGGAAGCCCCTATTATGCGGAAGAAGCCTTTAAGTGCATCGACAAAAGTTTTCAGGCGGCAGGCTTCAGCACTCTCCCCTACCATACCCACCTGATAACCTTGGGCGAATGGGGCTGGGTGATGGGAAGCAAAAACATTCCACAGCAAAACATCAAACGCGCCTTCGAAAAACTCGATTTCCCTGACTCCACCACGCACTGGATCAACCAAGATGCCATGAAGATGATGATGTCTTTCGGGAAGTCTGTTTTTAAGGTCGATGATAAGAAGATCAAACCGAATTACCTGCACCACCCGACGCTCTATAAATATTATTTGGATGGGCATTGGGAGTTATATTGATTATTTATTTTATCCACAGATTACACAGATTTCCACAGATTATTTTGGGGAAAGACGGTAATCCTGTAAAGGCGTAATTTATTACGTCTCACGTATAGTGATGGGGGCGGGGAATCGATAACTACATTAAACTACCTCACGAAATTTTATTTGATTGCTGTACGGGCTGACCTATGTGTCTGCCCAAATCAAAAATATGGAAAAGTTTGGATACACACGTAGGTGCATCCAAGAATGAAAAATTCGAACCTTGTAATAACGTCTAACTTAATGTGCCGAAGGTACATTTTCAATAGCCTCGGGTTGTTTACCCGTGGAAAACAAAACATTAAAAAAACTTGAAAACAATCTTCAACATATTACGCGCCAATGGCAGTTCCCTTGGCTTCGCCATCGCCCTGACGGCCTTACCACTGCTTTTCAGCGGGACGGTCGGCTATTTGGCAATCCAATACGAGGGCGTGATTCGTGCTTTCGAATGGCACCAATGGCTGATCCTCGGTGCCGTCAGTGCCATCACCATGGCTTTTGCGTTGACGCCCACCACCCTGATCGCCCTGATCAGTGGCTACCTTTTGGGGTGGACGGCACTGTTCACTGTCATTCCTGCCTACCTAATTGCCTCGGTAATTTGTTATTTTGTCGCAAGAAAAATTGACGGGGGAAATTTCATTCAAAGTCTCAGCGATCACCCGCAGGCTCAGATGATTTTAAGACGGCTCAAGCATCAGGAACTGACATTGGTGATCCTTACCAAACTGAGTCCTGTTTTGCCCTTTGCGGTCAGCAATGTGTTACTTGCTTTGGCAGGCGCCAAATTGCGTCCTTTCTTTTGGGGAGCCTTCATCGGCATGATGCCCCGCACCCTGATGGTGATTTATGTCGGCATACAAGCCAACCACCTTAGCGCCCTGTTGGATGATCCCTTCTCTGGCTGGCAACAATGGGCCATTTTGGGACTGATCATCATCTCGGTTTTAGGATTAAGTAAAATGATTTCAAACGCTATTTCAAATGAAAATATATAATAACGCTCCCGTAACCATCGGCTTTGCCATCATCTGCTGTCTGGTATTGATCGCACAGTTTTTTTTACCTGATTTGGTCGGTTACTTTTTCTCGGTCGGCGCATATTTTGACTTCGCCAACCCGATCGACTACTTCAAGATCTTCAGCCATATCTTCGGGCACGCCAATACCGATCACCTCGTGGGAAATATGCTGTACATTTTGTTGCTCGGCCCCCTATTGGAGGAAAAATACGGTAAGGGCAAACTGATGCTGATGATCTTCTTGACAGGTTTAGTCACTGGTATAATCAATGTCAGCTTCTTCTCCACTGGCTTGCGGGGCGCAAGCGGCATCGTATTCATGATGATCATCCTCAGCTCGATCGCCAACTACAAAAGAGGACACCTGCCCGTAACTTTTGTGCTGGTCAGCATTCTCTACCTCGGCCAAGAATTCATGGCGATTTACAATGCCGACAACATCAGCCACAGCGCCCACATCATCGGCGGGATCTGCGGTTCTATCTTTGGGTTTATGATGATGCCCGAAAGGATGATGACGGAAAACTCGCAAAGCTCGGATGTTGTTCGGGAGAGAGATGATTTGGGGAATTGGGGGTGATATAAAAACTGGTCTTGGGCTCCTGTCTAAGACCTTTTTATTGAATTACGCTGTGCTGTATCGAGGGGTGATTTGCAACCAAATGTGAAAGAAGAATAGCTTCTACCCTTTTAAATCCTCTTTCCCAAAAAATCTGTATCTTTAAGCGTGAATCAAAAATTGGAACACCTAATGAGCCAAAAACAAGCATTACCGATCGGAATACAGACATTTGAGAGCATTAGATCTTCCAAGGATAATTTTTTGTATGTAGATAAAAAAGCACATATTCATGAAATGACCAAACTTATCGTTGGCTACTACTTCTTGTCCCGTCCTCGCCGTTTTGGTAAATCGATGTTGTGCTCAACCTTGCAAGCACTTTTTGAAGGAAAGCAGGAATTGTTTGAAGGGCTTCATATTCATGATAAGTGGGATTGGTCGCAAATTTATCCGATAATTCGGATGGATTTAAGTGCCACGCATTACAAAAACCTTGATGCAGTAGAAGCAAAGCTTTGGATCAACCTGAACCGCAATGCAGAATTTCATGGCGTTGAATTAACCATTAAAGAGAGTTTAGGTAGTGCACTGGAGGAATTGATTTTTAAAATTCAGCAAAAACACAACAAGAAGGTTGTTGTGATCATTGATGAGAACGACAAACCCGTACAGGACACCCTTATCAAAAGATGATGATTTAGCTTCAGATTCCTTGGATGTTTTGCGTGGTTTCTATTCTGCAATTAAAGCTTCGGATCAATACATCCGTTTTTGTTTCATGACGGGCATTACCAAATTTACAGGTGCAGGTCTTTTTAGCGGAGCCAATAATTTTAAAGACATTACACTGAGTTCTGAATATGCTTCGGTGTGCGGATTTACTCAGCATGAATTGGAAACTTGTTTTGGCAACTATTTCGATGAGGTGAATATGGAAGAGGTAAAGGCATGGTACAATGGCTATAACTACCTTGGCGAACCGGTTTATAACCCCTTCGACATTCTGTTATTCCTTAGTGAGAATGGATCATTTGACAATTATTGGTGGGACTCTGGACAGCCTAACTTCTTGGTGAAAATGTTTGAGAAAGGGGTATATGAAACATTCGATCTTGACCATTTGGAGTTGTCATCCCAAGAGCTAAAACAGTTTTCATTAAAAAACCTAAACTTGGTTTCTTTGCTGTGGCAAGCTGGCTACCTGACCATCACAGACGTTATTCAGGAGCCTTATGGCGGAAAAAGCTATGTCCTCTCCACCCCCAACAGAGAAGTTCAAATGACTTTGAATATGCTTTTTCTGGTCAGCCTGACCTCTGTGGAATCTAACAGATTACTGAAAAGAAATGAGGCGATAAGAAACCTGTATAAAAATGATTTGACTGGATTTGAAGCGAGTATAAAAGCTATGTTTTCAGCCATCCCATACAATAACTATGTACAAAACAACCTGCAAAAATACGAAGGGTATTACGCTTCGGTCATGTACAGCTTTTTGGCTGGTTTAGGATTAAAATGCAAGACGGAAGCATCAACTTCAACAGGCAGGGTCGATATGGTCATGGAGTCTCCGACGCATATTTACGTAGTCGAATTTAAGGTCAATGCGCCAAAGCCCGAGGGCAAGCAGAAAGGTGAAGCCATCCAACAGATCCACGAGAAAAAATACTATGCCCCGTATTTAAATGATGGCCGTAAGATCATCCTGATTGGCATGCATTTCAATGAAGCCGATCGGAATCTGGATTGGTTTGAGGTGGATGATATGGTGGGGTTATAGGCTTAATTTCTGCTCGGGTTCAAACTGCTGTAAAAGCTTAATTTTTTATGAGTTTTACACAGATTTTTGGACAGTACCGTACCATACCAAAATGAATTTACACACTTTGTAGGATAGTATCTATTTTAATGTTTGGATTATTTCTTTCTCCAAATCCGTAATAAATGATTGGTTGTCTTTATACATCCGGAACAACCTTTCTGTTTCTTGCATTGGGATTTTTCGTTTAGTAATTATCTCTACTAAATTTTTATGTTTTTCAATAAATATTGAATCTATTTTATGATACTTAGCGAATTGAATAAAAATTTTTCTAAAATACTGGTAATCATATGAGGAAACAAAATCACGAATTAACATCAAATCACTCCTTAGTTTAGGGAAATTTGAGAGTGAAAAATTCTCTTTATTAACTTTACCTTGGTAATTATTCTTTCCCCTCCCATTATGTGATTTTAGCTTAGAAATCTTACGCCCTAATATTTCTGTTTCTGAAAGTAGTCTATTCCGAATTTTATTTATTTTTTCAATCTCATCTTGCTTAGATTTTAGCTCATTTTCAAGCCTAAATAATTCACGCTGTAGCTTAGCCTTCGCTTCAGCTTCTTTTTTTGCTTGTTCTGCTTCATAATCTTTTTTTCTTTGTTCAGGTGTTTGATATTTTTTTCTAAGTTCGTCTTCCCTTTTTCTTAATTCTTCCTCTTTTCGCCTTAATTCTTCTTCTTTTTCATAAAATCTGTTTGTTTTTCTACTTTCAGTCTGATTTGCTTTAAGAACATTATCGTATTTTAATTTTTGGATAGGATTTGATAAACAGTTATATGCTTCCTGAATTTCCTTAAAGCGTTCTTCAAAGAATTTATCTGAATCATTCTTATCTGGATGAAATTTTAAAGAAAGTTTCCTATAGGCAGATTTTATTGATTTGCTATCTGCGTCAATTTTAAGACCTAATATATAATAGTAATCTTTCATTTTTTATTTACCGATAACTACTTCATAAACCAATTGCATTTATCCATGATATATCAATGAGTTTACATCTAAAAAAAATAATTTCTATTAAGATAATCATACCCCTCCACTATCCAAACTCCTACCTCATTTTTAAAACAAGACCAAACTACCAACCCCTTCTTGCTACCGTACAGGCGCAAAGAATTACGTCTCTACAAGGGCGAGGGAATTATTATTGTTTGCTTGATTCGGGAATAAAGCAAGATATCATTGATGACCTTTTTGATTTTCATCCATTGTTCTATACTACTAATCTTATTTCATTCCATTGAGGATACCTAAGGAGTCTCGAAAAGTCTACTTTCCAAAATTCCAATTCGTATAGCTCATTGTTTTCGTCAGAAGTTAGTTCAAAGTCGACAAGAATATCATCTGAGTCTATAAATGAGCCTCCAATTATTTTGGTGCGCCGTTTTCGTACCCCGACCAAGTCAAAAGATATCGATCCCATTCCTCCATCCTTCAATGGTCTAACCATTTTAGGTATATGAAGTTGTTTACCTGCCTTTTCAAGCAGGTAGCTAACCAATTTCAATTCCAATTTAGATATTTCTCTCATTTTATCAATGGTACAACGATTTGCCAAACACACATTTAAAAACATTTAGGTTTTGCTCCCCCCTGCTTTTTCTATTTCAATATTTATATCACTCTTATTTAAGGTGGTGTTCAGAGTAATTGCCCCATTCTTTTCCTCAATATACCACCAACTCGACTCTAAGTCTTTGACTTTCTTCATTTTATACTTAACGTGATCAATGAACCAGATACTCATTCCTTTTCCTTTACCATTAAATGACAATAAAAATATTCCTTGGTCGGTTTTCAAATATTGATAATCGAAAAACATTCCCTTCAACCCGAGTATTTCAGGCTTGGACTTGACACGAAACAAATAGATATCATTCGGTTCCTCGGAAAATCCAAGTTATCAGGAATGTTATTCTCATCAATAAATATCCGTTCAAGAATCAAATTTTCATCTGAATAAAATATAGTCCACTCATTAACAATTTCTTGTCCCCTACTCTTTTTAAATACGCTAAATATTAATCCCACCAAAAGAAATGGTATTAGAATCACTTTCAGCAGTCCAAAGAAAATTCCTTGAACCGAATCCCATTCATCGTGATTTCTAATATTTTCAATTATTTTAAAATTCATTCTCAGATTGGATACAACATCAATAAACCCACAGGCTATATCCCAAATACATCAGCAGGTTTACATCTTAAAAAAATAATTCCCATTAAGATAATCCCATCAACTCATTATCCAAACCACTACCTCATTTTTAAAACAGGATCAAATCACCAATCCCTTTTTGCTCCCACACAGCTGTAAAGAATTACGTCTCTACATGGGGTTAGGAATCATCTTAGTGGATCTTAATTCAGAGGCTGAGAATAGACAGAAAATATTCCTCCTCCATATTTTATGTTATATATGACTTAGAAACTCAATTCCACCTACTCTACCATCCTTCAAGATATCCAAAACTATGATTCCCTCCGTTTCATGCTCTAAGACAATATTTTCATCAAACTGCCAATCTGAGTTTGGTTGGTTGGGCCTGACTGTTGGGACAAGGCAAACGTAAGGCTGTGTTACCCATGTTTTCAATTCAGATTTTTCCAATTCTTCAATTAGATCAATTCTGTCAGGCTCTTGCGTCTTGAGCAACTCTATAATTTGATCGATATGAAAACCTGATTTTAGCATTTATTTTAATGAAGCCAAACTAAGACATAAACCCATTTCATACATCCCCGTCAAATCAACGGATTCATGTAAAAAAATAATTTCCATTAAGATAATCACATCAACTCACTATCCAAACCCTACCTCAATTTTAAAACAGGATCAGACCACCAATCCCTTCTTGCTCCCACACAGCTGTAAAGAATTACGTCTCTATAGCGGGGATATAAAAATCATCACAACCGATACTCCACCCTCAATTTAAAATTGCGTCCATTCCGAGGGATGTTTCCCCAATCCAAATGAGTACGGTATTGGGTATTGAGTAAATTATCAATTCGAAGGGAAATGTTCCAATGATTGAGTTGGTAGCTTCCTCCGATATTGAACAGGTGATAGGGCGATGTGCTTTGTTCTCCAAAGTCTTTGCTCAGGCGGTATTGTCCCATGGCGCCTTCGTAACTGATGAAGCTTTGCCATCGGTTTTTATGGAAATTGATTTGTGGTCGCCAAGTGAGTGGAACCATCAAAGGAATGGCGTCGCCATCGGAGCGAATCCCCCAATGCCCTGAGGTGCTGAGGTTGGCAGAGATGTAGGAGTTAATGGCAACATCATATTGTGCCGTAAAGCCGAAAATGGTGGCGCTGTGATCGTCTTCGTATGCCTTTACTCCATTGGCTTGAGGGGTCATTCGGATCAGGTCGGGATCAATCACCCCCATGAAGTAATTGAAGATATAATGGGTATAGGCTGAAAGGTGGAGGTGCTGTTTTTCGGCTTTAAAATCATAGTTGATCTGAGCTTGAAGGGCTTTTTCGGTGGTCAGTTCGGGGTTTCCTCGATAATCGTAGCCGTCGTAGGTATTGTATAAATAATAGGCATAACGCTCAGTCAGTTCCGCCATTCGGCTTCCTGCGCCAAGGTCAATATTTGCTTTTTGGTTTGGGCTGATTTGATAGCCTATGGAGTAGTTCAAATTCCCTGTCATGAAATAAGTCGGGTCAGAAAGGTCATAACCCAAGGCGCGCCATTGCCCCAAGCCCACCTCTGAAGTCAGGTGGTCTTTTATTCCATCCCATCGGGCACTGACATTCATCCACCACTGCTCATTCAACTGATGATCTACCTTGCCAAAAAGGGAGGCATTCCAACGGTGCACATCGGGCATGGTTTGCATATAGGAAGGAATAAATCCTTCGGGATACATCGACATTTCGGACAATGCCGAACGACGGTAAAGTTCCCCTTTTATTTGATATAGAAATTTACCTTTCAATGATTGGATTTGGGTGTTCGCCCCGAAGGTTTTGGCATAATTGGGCATATCCATGTCCACCAACTTATCCTCCCGAGCATCATCCGACATCGCATGATCGATCGTCGAAAAATACAACCTGCTTTCCCAAAGGTGGTTCTTCATTTTCTTTCGATCCGACAGCCAAATCATCCATGCGGAAGACCGTCCTGTGTCCATCGGCAAGGCAGGATAGCCAACATCAATCCCCAAATCATTCAATGCATTCAGTTGCAACTGATGCCCTCTCCATTGGGTCGCCACCTGAAAAGTCTGGTGGTATTTCTGAAAATAGCTATGCTCGACAAGTGATCCATTTCCATCGGAATACTCGCCATACTTTTGGGCAGAAACGGCATATTTCCATGAAACCGCTCCCGTTTTCTTCCCTAAAGAAAGCCCCATATTTCCGCCCAAACCATTGGTTTGTCCTTCCAAAAAACTGCGTACATACCATTTATCTTTTTGGTAATGTTGCAGATTTTCCAGCTCAAAGTTGATTCCCCCACCGAGGGTATTCCCCACCGACATGCCTTTGAAACCATCCTTCACCTCGATCTTTTCAATCGCCGAAGCGGAAAGGTAAGCTGTGAGCGGATCCATCCGATCGGCACAGGCACCAAACACCCGAATGCCATCGAGGCTCATCGCCAGTCGTCCCCCACTGACGCCCAGCATTATCGGGTCCCCTGCCACCACGCCACGGCGGATCAATCGCACCTGTGGATTATGTGAAATAAGATCGTCGATCTGACTTTCTCCCGCAGGCTGATTCAAACTATCTCGCTGACCGATAATGGCGACATTTTCGAGCGAAATGGTCTTAATCGTGTCCTGTGGCTGAAGGAAAGGAAGAGTGAGAAGGAAAATGAGGATGGACATGGAGGGCAGGGTTAAAAGCCATGATTACCTTGATTTAAAGGATTACCATGATGATTTGAATTTTACTAAATAGCGATCACGAGAGGGGACTTTTGCGTTAGCTTTGTTCTCAAATCAGGCACAGTTGCACAACCTCAATTTGATATTGACACACAAAATTTTATCGTGGTAGGTACGGGCGAAGCCACGTGTTCGCCCGTAATCATCATTAAAATAACTGTTCAGGACAGACATATGGGTCTGACCCTACCAATAGCTAAATCTAATTGAACTCAAGATAGAAGACATCACCTGCGTAATAGTCAATCTCACCTTCTTTTTCTGCAGGCATTGCCTCTGATGACAACACAGACATTTCTCCCACTTTGACATCGTTGGCAATTTGCCAGTCGCCTGTCATGGTGAAGTTTACTTTGGTAGCGTAGTGGCCTTCGAAACCGTCAATTTCTTCAGCCGTTTGGTTTTCAGGTGCACCATGATTCATCGAAGCCATCCAAGAAATGGTGTTCCATTCCAAACCAGAAACGGGAACGAAGTCCATCATTGCCGGACGCATGTGATCATGGCCCATGCTGAACTTGTAGGCAACCCCTACCCACTCGTTGGCATCCGCTGAAGGTTTACCATTTTTCCAGTAGTACGAGAAGAAATGTGATTCATCGTGAAATGTCTTTCTGATAAAATGCTGCCCGTATTTTTCATTTTCAGGATTGTTGTTCGCTACTGAAACCTCCTCAGTAAAAGTGGCCTCCACCCCTGTTCCTTCTATAGAGAAAGTCAGTTCCCAAAATCCGTTCATCGAGGGCATAATGAAGAAAATCCCCACGGGTACTTGTCCTTCAGGTAAGCTGACCGCTGGAACATCTACTGGAGTTCCGTGGCTGTGTCCACCATCCATCGTCATTATGGCTTCCACTTTTATGGTAGCCTCAACGGTTGCCCCATTGGCATCGACAACACGTAAGCCTAAAGGATTATAGCCTGCCATCAGCTTGTGATGACCGTACATTTCCAACGCCAAATCGGTATCTGGAACATCAAAAGACTCGATTAAAAGACCTTGGTCTTGCATCATTTCCTCGGTTTCGTTCGAACAAGAGAACAGTAAAATGGAAAAAGACAAAAATATAAAAGTGAATGAATTTAAAAACTTCATAGGTTTGATTAATTGATATAGGTATTTATTAATTACTGTTATTCACATCATTAAATTGATTGCGTATAGTTTATCTTTCGGAAAATTTCCTGCAGTCAATAAAACGATGAGATATTTAGATTAGCCCATGATCCTGTAAAGACGTAATTAATTACGTCTCACACAATGCTGATCTTATCGATTTTCTCATGGATGAATTCAAATTGTTACGTGAGACAGAATGAATTATGCCTTTACAAACATTTCAAATTTAGACCTGAGCAAGGCCGAAATCCTTAACTTAATGACTTCGGGTTATCCCACACAACATTGAAATAAAGTTCCGCGGGATAACATCAAGTGATGGTTACGTCCATACTTTATGGATGATTGAACTAAACTGCTATGTATTTTGTACCTGACGGTACGGACGTTGCATGCAACGTCCCTACAAAACAAAGCACACAAAAACCATTAAGACACAATGAATTACACCTTTACAGGATACAAAAAACAAATTTGATTGAAGAAAAATGGCCTTAGACAGCCACAGGAGGGACAAATACTTTTCCTTTTTGCAAAAAGGCATACAAATTCAGGTACCACGCATGATGCTGCAGTCCTGTAAAATCACTCATTTTGGGCAATGAGATCGCAAATAAATCATTTGAGAAAAAATCGAATACAATGTTTACTGGCGTGCCTTGCGCTTGTTGCTGCGTAGATTGTGCTGCGGTTTCAATTTGCTCAAAACCATTTTTCACAAAGCAACTGCCATAACAAACCGTGATTGGCTCAAATCTATTTTCACATAAATTTTGGGCAATATAGTCCTGGAACACCTCGTAGGTGAACACCACCCCAATTCTTGCAAAGGATGCAATGAGGATGTTGATCGTTAGGTGCAGGACTAAAAATTTTTTCACGCCACAAACCTATAAGGAATCCTATCAAAAGCCAACAGATCCCATTAATTTTATTGATAAAAATCACAAAAAAATAGTTACTCTGCCACCACTGTTGCCTTTTTCTTTTCCATAACACCGTCCGCCAACATGGCCACCACCACACCGTTTGTCCAGCCGAAGCCATCCTGGGCAGGGTATTCGCCGCCGCCAGCCAACAAATCAGCATCCACCACATTGTATTTTTCCATCATTTTCCCCGTGTTTTTCCATACTTTTCTATTGAGCTCAACCCAACGCTGCGCACCTTTTTTGGCGAGTAGCTTTTGGTTGTAATTCTCCAGCCCCTTGAATACGACCCATTGCAAGGGTGCCCATCCATTCGGGCTGTCCCATTGTTGGGTAGAGTTAATCAAGGTGGTCACCCATCCGCCTGATTTTAGAAAATCAGCGCTCAATTTATGAGTTACTTTAAGCGCCTGAGCGTCTGAGGCGAGGTTAAAATATAACGGCCATGCACCAGCGAGGGTGAAAATGTAGCGTTTCTTTTCCTGCTTCCAGTCATAATCCACAAAAAAACCATGCTTCCGCGACCACATCAACTCCTGAATGGCCATTTTGCGGGTCTGCGCTTTTGTTGCCATCAGTTTTGCTTCCTCATATTGATCCAGCTCGTTATGATATTCAGCAATGGTATGCTCCAAAAAGTACAGCATACAGTTCAAATCTACGGGTAAAATTTCCGTCGTATGGATTTCTGATAACGACTGCTGATCGCGGAACCAACGGGCAGAAAAATCCCAGCCACTTTCAGCACCCGCACGAAGATTTCTGTACATTTCTTTTTGCTGCTCCTCTGGCAGCCCCTTGGCAAGGGCTTCATCCTCACGGAAACTCTCTGGCCTTGGACTGTTTTCATCGTCCCAATACCTGTTTAATACCTGACCTGTTGACAACTTCACCACACGGCGGTATTGCCCTTTAGGCTGAAGTTCCGCAGCACCATCCATCCAAAAAGCATATTCCCGCTGAAGTGCAGGCAGATATTTCAGACAGAATTCCCGCCCCTTTTTCTCTTCAAGTGCCTTGACCATCATGGCAAAAACTGGCGGTTGCGATCGCGACAAATAATAAGTTCGGTTACCATTGGGAATCAAACCATAAGTCTTCAGCAAATAGGCAAAATTATCGACCATGCCCGTCACCAATTCAAGCTTACCAGCTTCCAAAAGTCCAAGCATCGTAAAATAACTATCCCAGTAATACCCTTCACGAAAGCGACCTCCAGGAATAACGTATGGCTTGGGCACCGCAATAAGACTTGACCCCTGCTGCTGTACCGAATCCTGATGAACAAGTAAAGGCCAAAGCATGGCAATATGCTCCTCCATACTATCCGTAGGCTTCAGCGCTACCTCATGTTTGGCCTCAGGCAATTCATAATGCCTTTTAAACAAAGCCGATAGCGTTTGTTTATCCCTGCCCTTGGTGGCTAAAAAGTCCTGCACCACGGCATCCTGATTGGTTACCAATTCGGCATCCACAAAAGTCTTGCTGTCTTCAAATAAGCCTACATTCTGAAAGGCTTCAAAAACTTCGTACAGGGGAGTATCTGGCGTGTATGAAAGCATAACATTAGGGATTGGAGTCCTTCTTTTTTCTGTACACTGTATAAAAATCACGCCAATCACGAGTCCTATTAATATTTTTCTCATACGATAGTTTCAGTCTAAATTACCCCTATTAAATTCAATCAAAATAATATAAAAAATAGACTTTATAATTAAAAATAGCCAAAATAAATACGCAGACATTAAAGAACATTTATTCGGTTAAGCGCCTTGTTTCTGCACTTAAAACTCACAATTAAGGTACATTTAGAATATAACAACTTTTTAAATGATCATCTATTCAATCATTCGACTAAAAAACCTTAACTTTGCGGAATCTTATGAATAAAGTAAAAATAATTTCGACGGGTGAAGCGCAGCAGGCATTCCTTGATGAGCTTCATGAAAATTTCAACAGCATTGGAACAACACTACAGGGTGGGAGAAATGAGGTAAAGGTAGTGGATTGCGGAGCCCAGAAACTCTGCGTAAAATCCTTTGGAAAGCCAACTTTGGCCAATACTTTTATTTATTCATTTATTAGAAAAACAAAAGCGGAGCGTTCTTACCTGCACGCCCTTCAGTTGCTTGAAATGGGTGTGGACACGCCTCAACCGATCAGTTATATTGAAGTAAAAAACAGGTGGGGCATTTTAAAGAACGCCTATTATATTTCGGATTTTGATCCGGGGATGTATGATGTTTCCCATTTGCTCTCTACTGAGGTGGAAGATCGGGCACTGATCATTGATCAGTTCATTGATTTTGTCATTCATGATCTTCATGCACAGGGAATTCTACATAAAGATTTTAATGGGGGGAATATTTTGGTACACAAAGGCCCTGAAAGGAATTATCGTTTTGCACTGATTGACATCAACAGGATGAGCTTTAACCATGAGTTCAATCGGCGGGCAAAAATCAAAAATGTACAATCTTTAACCTCTGATGTTGATGCGCTGATTTATTTGGCCAAGCGATATGCAGAAATTGAGCAGAAAAATTTTGGCGATGTTGTCATGCCATTGCTGTCGGTAAAAAATTTCCTCGGAAAAAAACGCCATTACACCAAGAAATTCCTTCACGGTCTGAAGCGTATTTTTCTTCAGAAAAAACTTCAGCATTAAGGGATAAATCCCAGCATTGGCCTTGAGTTTTTATTTTTTTATCAGAGAAGTTTCCATTGAATTTTTCCCGGTCCCCAATATTTGATTTCCAATACTGATCCGTAAGGAAAGTCAAACTGAAAAATTTTCTCCACCTCAACATCCCAAGCCCAGGCAAGCAAACACCTGATCACGCCTGCATGGGTAACAATCGCTATATTTTCTGCTGACTGAAAAGCTGAAGCGCCTGTGAGTTCTTTCACTCTGTGGTAAAAACCTTTCAGGCACTCCCCTTGCTCAAACTGAAAATTCAATAAATCTGCATCCCAGGCATCGAACAATTCCTGAGGTAAATCTGTCCATCGTTTCCCCTCGAAAATCCCGAAATCAAACTCTTTAAGCGAATCACTGAACACAATTTCTAAGGGAGAAAATAACGCTTCGGCAAGCAACTTTGTCCGCAACAATGGGGACGAATATAGCAGGTCAAAATCTGCCTCCCCTAACTTTTCGCGAACTGAGGCAGATTCCTGAGGAAATGAAGATGCTACGGGCAAGTCGAGTTGCCCATAGCATATCCCCTTTTCTACCTTGGGAGTGGTGTGTCTTATCAGCGTAATTTTTTTCATTCAGACTAAAGCAATCATGGCTAAAATAGACAAATAGATCGTTACTTCTGTGGCTTGCTGTATGGCCCCGAGACAGTCGCCCGTATAACCGCCCACCCATCGTTTGAAATACCACGCCATATAGGTTCGCACCAAAAATGCGGGTAGGATGATCCATAAAAAGGCAAGCGTTGGAGCAAAAGCAAAAGGGATCAGCATAAACAGCAAATAAAACAATAAATCTACAGGCTGAGGCCGCTTTATACTTGGTTTGGCGGTAGGATCATCTTCCGCGCGGGCATATGGATATTGATAAGTTACCGAGCCCGCCATAATTCTACTGAGCACATGCGCTGTCCATATTGACCATAAAATTGGCCCAGGAGCAAGATCGCGCAAAGCAAAGAATTTCATCAGTAATAACAGCACCAAAGCAATTCCACCATAAGCACCGATCCTGGAATCTTTCATAATGACCAAAATTCGATCTTTGGTCCATCCACCGCCGAAGCCATCCCACATATCACTCCAGCCGTCTTCATGAAATGCGCCTGTTACCAAAATGCCTGACACCATGGAAAACAACAAGGCGATTTCTGGGCTCCACAACTGCTGAGCCAAGAAATAAACCAACGCACAAATTCCCCCCACCAAATAACCAATGAGAGGAAAATACCGCGTTGCACCATCAAGATAGTCCTGTCCATAAGGAATTTTTACAGGGATAGGAATCCGTGTAAAAAACATCATTGCCGTTAGGAACAAATGCCACTGCCGCCTCATTCGCCTGTGGCTACGCCGCCTGTTTCAAAACTGTTCATCTGATTTAAAAAATCAACGGAAGACTGAATCATCGGCAATGCCAGTGCCGCACCCGTTCCTTCGCCCAGGCGGAGGCCCAGTTGCAAAATTGGTGTGGCGTTAAAGTGTTTCAGCATCTTTTGATGTCCCTGCTCATTGGACTGGTGAGCAAAAACACAATAATCAAGCACTTCAGGACAAAGCTGCTCAGCCATTAACAAGGCAGAAGTGATGATAAATCCATCAACCACAATCAGCATCCGCTGCGCTGCCGCCTCCAGCATCGCACCACAAACCATCGCAATTTCAAGGCCGCCCATGGCAGAAAGAATCGCCAAAGGAGCCTTCAGGTCGGCATATTTCTCCAAGGCCAAATCAATCACTTCGGCTTTGCGCGCCACAATGGCCTCATTGGCTCCGGTACCTTTGCCCGCACATTCCGTTCCTGAAAGTCCTAAAACTTTCGCCATTAGCAAAGAAGCGGTGGTGGTATTTCCAATGCCCATTTCTCCAAAAGCAATGGTATTGGCGCCGGCCTCCTTGGCCTCTTGCACCAAAGCGGAGGCTTTTGCAAAGGCACTCAAACATTCAGATTCCGACATGGCAGGTGTTTTCAGGAAATTGCCTGTGCCCTTTTTCACTTTGGCGTCAACCAGCAACGGGTGGGCTTCGAAGTCAAAATTCACCCCTGCATCTACCACCTTGAGTGACCAACCGTGTCGGTTCGCAAAAGCATTGATCCCAGCTCCGCCAGAAAGAAAATTCAATACCATCTGAGGGGTTACCTCTGAAGGAAAAGGGCTCACGCCTTCTGCTGTGATGCCATGGTCAGCGGCAAAAACAAATAAGTGGGGATTACTGATTTCGGGAGCCTCTGTTTCCTGAATTAATGCAACTTTCAAAGCGATGGACTCGAGCAAGCCCAAAGAACCGACAGGCTTGATTTTCTGATCGATTTTATGCTGAATAGCAGCTTTGGACTCAAGATTTAATGGTGAAACAGTTGGAATGCTTGTATGATTCATATGGATTGTATTGATTATATTAAATGTAATTATTTCAGTGAGTTAATTAAAGGATTAATGGGATTCAAGGTTAAGGCAAAAAAAACCGATAACCTAAAAATAGGTATCGGCACAAATAAAATTAACAGAATATAGTATAGGTCTGAACACTAAATAATGCCCTGACACCTTCATTTCGTAAAAAAAACCGACAGTATCGCCTATCGGCTTTTCGTATTTAAACTATCCAGAAACAAAATAAAACTGAGCGGAAAACTCCCGATTGCTGCAAACAGATTGATTGCCAAAAACCGATACGCTGACCGTCAACAGGTAAGATTTTAAATCTTTCATTTTCTGCCTATCCCGAGCGGAAAATCACCTTACTAAAGATTTGAAATTGGCAGGTCTCCTGACTTTCCGAACCACTAACTCGACCTTCCCGCCTCTTTTGGCAGTGGTGAGGGATGAGCGTGGCATTGCTCGAAATTACAGTTGCGGGAACAGTTCTTGATTTTCACAAGATTCCCTTTTAATCCTTCTGAGGAACCATTTCTTATGTCAAATTTAAGGAGTATTGATAGAAATCCAAGTCGGAAACGAGATTTTGACCGAAAAAAAAGGGGAAGCTTTTGCCTCCCCTTTAAATATTTTTCCTTTCTTAACGGATGCCCTGCTCGGGGAATCGCCCTTTAATCGGCCGATAAAAATCCTGAATCAGCTTAAGGTCAGCTTCATAATCTCCCGAAGGGTAAACCAACGTTCCAATACCCGCTTTTTTATTTTCATAATCCAAATAGCCCAATGCAATTGGCACATTAGCCTGTTGCGCCAAGCGGTAAAAACCAGTCTTCCATTTTGGGGCATATTTTCTTGTACCTTCAGGCGTGACCAAAATCATCATCTCGTCCACACCTTCATACAAGTTGGCCATGGCATCCACCATCGAGCGTTTTTTATCGGTACGCTCCCCTTTTGGCCGGCGATCAATTCCGATGGCTCCGAGCTGTTTGAGCAAGCCTCCCACAAAAGGGTTTTTCACCCACTCGTGCTTAATGGTGAAACGAACAGGCAAGTTCATGAGAAAAAAGCCCGCACGAGCATAAATAATATCCCAATTACTGGTATGCGGAGCTGCAATCACGACCGCCTTTTTGACATCATCAGAAAAAGAGCGCTCAACAGTCCAACCAGAAACTTTAAAAATAATCTTAGCAATCAAATACCACATATAAATTTCAGTTGAGGCTCAAAATTACTTTTTAATTAGAGAAATAAAAACTGAGCCTACAAATAAACTTTTTACAGATGTGAATCTAAATAACGGGAAGCATATTCATAACCAATCTGAAAAATCTGATCAAGACGCTTCATTTCCAAGGCTTGAAAATCACAAAGTAATGGTGGCTCAATAAACCAGTTACACCATTTTTGGCTATTTTTCACATTGGCTCCAACGGCCATCAGCAGGCATCTTTCAATATTTTTTTTGATGGTCAGCAGCTCGTCCCCCTTCTTAACCACATTGCAATGGCTGCCCACTATAAAATCTGCACGGCCCAGAATCGCCTCCACAGGTAAATTATTCAACATCCCACCATCCACATACTGCTTACCGTCAATAATAATCGGGGCAAAAATGCCCGGCAATGCACAACTCGCCATTAGCGGTGCATATAAATCCCCCGACTGAAAATACTTCACTTGCCCATCGGTCATATTAATTGCACAAATGGTCAATGGCTTTTCGAGGGCTTCAAAAGTGCGTACAGGAAGGTACTGATCAAATAAAGGTGTAAGCTGATGTAAGTCCAATAATCCTCGCCGATTCCATGCTGGCTTGAGCAGCTTTCTAACCGTAAGGGTTTTAAAAATTTCGAGGGTATCATCAGGGGAAACTCCCGCCGCATAAAAGCAGGCAACAAGTGCCCCAGAACTGGTACCCGCAACGATATCGAAATTTATTCCACGAGCCTGCAGCGCCTTAATTACCCCCAAATGAGCAACACCCCGCACCCCTCCGCCAGAGAACACTCCGCCTATGGAAGAATAATTTTTCATAAGATTATCATATATTAAAAAAAATCACTATAATTATATCAATATATCTATTTTTTAGCTAATCTGATTTAAGATTATGATATTTTCCACATTTTTCAACGGGGAAAGACATCAACACTTGGACGGTCACCAACGCAATAATTTGCATGCGACGGTCATTACCTCTTGTAACATGCTGGCCCTTGCTGCCACCTGTATGACTTTCCTATTTTATGGCCACTCACAGCATTTATGGCTGCCAGGGCTCGAAATGCTTGTCGCTTTCACCTGCCTTGCATTAGCATGGCGCGGCGCGGCGCAATCAGCAGCTAACGTTTTGGTCTTTGGTACTGCCATCAATATTATGCTGATTTCTATTGCCGATACAGCCTTAGGACAAAGCCCAAGGTTACCCATCATCCTGATGCAGATTGTGGCTGTGATTTTACCCTTCGTGATTTTCTCACTGAAAAATAAAGCGCAGCTGGTCGGTAGTGTTGCCTTTACATTGGTATGCTTTCTTCCGCCCTATTTCACTCCAGAATTTATCGACCCTGAAGGTCATATTTTAGGTGTTAGCGGCAGCTTTTTCTATAAAGTATTCTCCGCAGGCACCGCCTTAAACATCTTCTTTTTGGTTGGTCTGATGGAGTTTTTCGCACACAAACAACGTCAGAATAACGGAAAGCTGGTAAGCGAAATGGAAGAAAAGCAAACGACCCTCGCTGTACAATCCAAAGAGATGAAAGACTACCTTGAGGAGATTGAAAAGCAGAAAAAAGAAGACGAGCAAAGGCAATGGATTATCTCGGGCATCTCTGAAGTGGATGCTTTACTGAGATCAAATTTACAAGATCAAGAAATGCTTGATGCGCTTGTGCATGAAGTCGTGAAATACACGGGATCGGTACAGGGAGGGCTGTATCTTGTAGAGCAGAAAGAAGGTAAGGATCTTTTGCGATTGTCCGCTGCATATGCTTATGACCGCAAGAAATTTATTGATGGGGAGATTCAGATTGGTGAAGGACTCATCGGGCAGTGCTATCTTGAGCGCGAGCCGATTTTCCTGACGGATGTACCAAATGATTACGTGAAGATTACTTCTGGGCTCGGCGAAGCCAACCCAAGATGCATCGCCATTCTTCCAATGATTTACAATGAGGAAATTGTGGCAGTCTTTGAATCTGCTGCTTTTAATGTGCTGAACAAATATCAGATGGAGTACCTGAAGGCTGTTTCCTCTTCTATTGCAGCCTATTTGGTGAACAGAAAAGTGGCCGCACGCACAAATATCCTACTGAAGGAATCGCAATTGGCAACGGAACAACTTCGGGCACAGGAAGAAGAAATGCGCCAGAATATGGAAGAGCTGCATGCAACACACGAGCAAATGACCCGCATGCAGGACGAGCAGAAAAGTCAGCATGACCGAATGTTAAACGAGCAGAAACAGCATGCCAATGTGTTTACCAAAATCTTTAATGAAGTACCGAATAAGCTTTTCATGAAAGATGATGAATGCAGAATGATTATGGTTAATGAGGCGGTTTGCAAGGCTCATAATTGTACTGCAGAGGATTTATTGGGCAAATCGGACTTAGACTTTTTCGGAGAGAAAACAGGTACACCGATGGTTGAGGAGGAGAAAGAAATCATGCGTACAGGCATGAGGGAATATCGCCAAACGGAGCTATCGGAAATTGCAGGTGGCAAGACCAAATACCTCAGAACGATAAAAATGCCATTTTATATCGACTACCTCGGCAAAACAGGTCTTTTGGGAATTCAGTTTGATGAAACTGAAAAATATGAAAATGAAGACCGTATTCGTCAACTGGAAGAAGAATTAATGAAGCTGAAAAGTGCGACAAATGCCGCCGCGAAATAATTGGACAACCCTCCAGCTGTTCGCGTAAAATATACCCTAAACGCCAAGGAAAATCCCTTGGCGTTTTTTATGTTTAAGAAAAAAATATAATGCCTGACAAATTCCTCAAAATTTTACTGATCTCCTGTTTGTTATTTTCTGTTCAAACGGCAAAAGCCCAGTTCGGCCTCTCTGCAACTTATTTTTTCAGCAAGCAAGGCGATTTCTCCAATCCCATCACCCCCTTTTCTTTTAGAGGCTGGGGACAGCAATGGGGCTTAGTTGGCATAGAAACGGGGGTTACCCTCTTCAGGATGGGAGGAATGAATATCAAAAATTCAGCCCTTGAAAGCTCAAACTCTTTGGTCAATCCCTTCTTCTCCTTAATGGTACCCGTGGAGCTCACTTTCAGCATCCCCACCCCCTTGGGCGTTTTTCAACTGCGGGGCGGCGGCTTTGGATACGGCAATTTTGACCTCAGCACCCATGAAGGGAATTTTGACCGAGCCTTCAAATCCACTTACGACTGGAAGCTGGCCAATGCGACCATAGAAAATGATAATGGCTTGGGCTACGGCTATCGGGCAGGCCTTGGTTATATGGTGGATATCAACAGCCAATTGAGCCTGACAATGGAAGCCTCCTACCTTTCGGGACAAAGTCAGTATGCGTGGAGAGGAACCGTTGTGGGGATGGATCAGTCTGACCAATTACAGGAGGAGGCTTTTTCGGAACCCGATGCACAGCTTGATTTTACAGGCTATGAAATCTCCGTTGGGGTGATTATCAATACGGGTAAAAAAGGGCGTTCCAAGGGTGGGAAGAAGCGCCGCAGGAGATAAAAAAAAGCTAAGCAGTTGATCACTACTTAGCTTTTAAGGAATTAAACATCCATATTTTTGGTTAGATCAGCGAGCTGGTCCTGAGGAATATCTTCCATATTAAGCAACAAAAATCCATCAATGGCATCGTTAAAATCTGGATCGACATTAAAGGCCAAAATTTTACCACTTTGCTTAATGTATTTTTTCAGCAGAATCGGCACACCGTGGTGTTTCGGATCTACATCACCAATCAATTTATCGAATCGTTGGAAATCATCACCTGTAAAATCCCAGAGTGGCTCATGATCAAGGTCTGAAAGGTCGATCTTGAATTCATTCAATGGGTGAATCAATTTCGCCAACTCATGATCGAAATAATATTTCTTCACAAACTGAGCAATCAGGCTTTTCGATAAATCGGTGTATTCATTAGAAATACTTACTGGGCCCAACAGGTACTGATAATTATTCTTTTCAGAAAACATCAATGACAATAACCCCTGCCACAACAAATACAATGGCAAACGTTTCAACTGATATTCGCTTCTTACGAAAGAACGGCCAAGCTCACATCCTCTCTCCAGATAATGGCTAAAGGCTGGATCCATGTGAAATAATGAACTGGTATAAAATCCTTTGATACCATATTTGTTCATAATTTCCTGCCCTTTACCAATACGGTAAGAACCTACAATTTTTTTATTTTCAGTATCCCACACAAAAAGGTGGTGATAGTACAAATCATACTCATCCAAATCCACCGCTTTATTGGTCCCCTCTCCTACTGCTCGGAAAGTGATCTCACGCAAACGGCCAATTTCACGCAATATATTTGGAATACGTCGGGAAGAGGAAACGTAAGCATCGTAAACACTGTTGGTCAAAACCTTCAGGTCTTTGATTTCTTCCAGCTCTTGCTCAATAACAGACACCGGAACCGCGTCAATAATTTCTTCTACCTCCAGGTCTTTGTCCACATTACTGGCAACAATAGAGGTTTTATTGAAAAATCCTTCAGAATTGATTTGCGGCTCAAGTAGACAACCGAGCATCATGGTTTTAACACGAAGGAACCTTGAGAAACGATTGGCATCCTTGAAATTTTGCTGTTCTTCTACAGAAATTGGATTACCGATACGCATTCTGAGGGTTTTACGCCCTGGTGTTGCCCATTTGCTTAAATCAAGTTCCTTATCCGATTTTGAAGCTTCCATCAGGTGGAAGAACACATCGTTTTGCCCTTGAATATAAATGGGGATGATTGGTACATTAGCATCCCGAATCTCCGAAAGTAAAGAAAAATCCCACTGTCGATCGGCAATTTCTTTGTCATCGGTATAGTAACTTTCCACATTCCCTGAAGGGAAAAGCCCCAAGCCTTGCTCCTTACTGATCGATGCTTTCAACACCTCCGAGAAAGACTCCTTATCATCGGCTAAATAAGGGGAAAGTGCCTCAATATTTACACTCCGTTCTTCTCCAATCATGAAGTCGTCACGGCGAGCACTGACTAAATGTAATAATGCCATGAAATCCACATATCCGAAAGGATTGTTACTCACGGTCACGAATGCACCTGATTTAGGTATTCGACGAAGTTCCCTTGGGTTAACTTCAATATCTATATTTAAATCATCAAAGAAAGTATCGAAGAAACTGTGTCCCTGCTGATCATTCTCCAACCCTTTGGAGTTGAAGGTCTGAAACAATGAGGATGTCTCTAACTTCAACGCCCCTTTATTCAAGGCTTCGTAAAACTCCTTTTTTGAAATATCTCTTTTCATAAATGATAATAATCCCGCTGTTCCGCTATTTTTTTGATCAATAGCAGGAACCTAAAAGTCAATAATGAACTAACCTGAAAAAATAACACCAGATAATGTGGTTAGTTTTAACAGACTCATATTGTAATTGAATCCGCAATAATACAAAAATTTAAATCAATAGGCTATTTATGCCGCATTAACTAAAGATCAAAAATTAGTGACCTGTATTTTTTGATACAATTTTTAGGTGCTACATTAATACAAGTGTAAATTATTCATCTTTACCCTAAAATATTAATGTAAAATAATAAATTTATTTTTTGAATCACGCTGATATCAAACGAATATTTAATATTGCGGCAATTTCTCAAAGTTACATTTGATTTACTGAACGCAGTGTCCTTCTACGAACATTTTATAACTATTCAAATACCACCAATAGAATAAGATCAATAAAATGCGTTCATTTATGAAAATACCATGAATCAGCCTTGACAAATAAACTGATTGTCCGTAAAATTACATTAACAAATAAATACAAATGTATGGACAATAAGCAGGCTCAACTAATTTCAAACGAGCACTTTATTGCTTTTTACACCTTGTTGCTTTGCAAAAATGAAAAACAAAACATCAACAGGGTGATCAATGAATTAAAAGCAACGGGTGTATTATGGGTTGAAGGTATTTTTTTTCCCACCGTGTATCGGCTCGGGGCACAAGGATTCATTGAAAAATTAGCCCCTCAGGCAGAGGACAGCCCAAATACCAGCTACCTCCATATTACTGAAGCGGGAAAAGCCCAATTAGCACAATGGCTTGACCATTGGCACCAATTACAAAGCAAAACTACCTACATCATAGACCAAGCGGAACAAAAATGAAAAAAAGCCTAAGCATAAGCATTGGTGGAATCATCTTCCATATAGATGAAGACGGCTACCTGATTTTAAACGAATACCTTGAAAATATCCGTCAGCATTTCTCGCCTTACCCTGACAGCTACGTGATCATTGAGGATATTGAAAATCGTATTGCGGAAATTTTCATGGGTAAACTTGATGAGCAAAAACAGGCCATCACCCTTGAGGATGTTGAGGAACTCATGGAAACCCTCGGGAGTATCAATGATTTTGAAACGTTCGATAATAATAGTCAATACAGCTCGAATACCATTCAAGAGGACGAGGCGGAAGACTTTCAAGTACATAAACGTTTCTTCAGGGATACGGGCAGAAAAGTGATCGGTGGCGTCCTTGCTGGATTGGGCAGGTATTTTCACGTCGATCCACTATGGATCCGCATCGGCTTTCTGATCTTCTTTTTCGGCTTCAGCCTCGTCCCATCATTGGCGGCGGCATTTGCCATCATCTATTTGTGTCTTTCACTGATACTTCCTGAGCGGGTGGAATTTCCTGAAGATAAAAATGACCGACAGATTTTCCGTAATCCCGATAATAAGGTTCTTGGGGGAATTTGCTCTGGCATCGCCGCTTTTTATAAGCTCGATGTGATGATTATCCGATTGATTTTTGTAGCCCTCATTTTCTTTGGTGGGTCAGCAATATTTATCTACCTGATATTATGGGCATTACTTGAGGAGGCGAACACGCCAAGCCAAAAGGTGAAAATGCAAGGGCAGCCCATCAATCTGCAAAACATAGAGCAAAGCATTCGAAAAAGCCTCAAAAACCTTGAGGGGCAGGAAACCAACCTGACCAAAATATTACTGCTTCCATTTCGAGTACTGAGCGAGGTTTTTAAGTTTCTACAAAAAGCACTCGGCCCTGTTTTCGGTTTACTGATTGATATTGTCAGGATCGCCTTTGGTGCCATGACCTCCCTTGTCGGGATTAGCCTGCTGGTAACCATCGTGGTCGCGCTCTTAATCCGATCGAACTACTACTTTCCGATCCAAAATCACCTGCCCTTCGACATCCAGCTCTTTACCTCCATGGTTTCTCCTGCCCTTACTGGAGTCGCATTTTTGATTCTGATCATCCCAAGTCTGTACTTAATCTTTTTGGGCATCATGATCCTTTCGAGAAGGGTATTTGGCAATCCTGCTTTTCATATCAGCATGTTTGTATTTTGGGGAATTGCTTTGGTGAGTGGCTTTATTTTAGGCCCAATGGAAATGGCCAATTTTAAAAGTAAAGGCACTTTTGAACAATTGACGACAGCGGAAATCCCTCAAGACAGTTTACTGACCATTCAGGTAAATGAAAATAATGGGGTGGATTTCAGCCAAGTGAGGCTCAATATTCAGCATTATAAAGGGTCAGAGATCAAACTTGAACAACAAATCACGGCATACGGACCAAATCCGCAGGAAGCAAAAGAATTTGCCAAACAGATCAGCTATAATGCACTTTTCAATGAAGGCACCTTAATGCTCGATCAGTATTTCGCTTTTCCAGAAGTGGGCACCTACCATATGCAACACGTTAAACTCAACCTTTTCTTGCCTGAGGGGCTGAAGTTCAAAGTCGGGCCACAGGTACATCATATTCTTGGTAGCAGAGGTCGGGACATGCCCTACTTAAGTACCAATAAAGAATATAAAGTGGCCAACGGAAGAATCAGCTGCATGGATTGCCCAAAAGAAGCAAGCTTTGTACCTTCAGAAGTTACGGATTATATCCATGGCTATTATGAAAATATACCGATTGAAAAATGTGATGAACTGGAAGTGAACGGCGCGTTTGAGGTTGAACTTATTCAGTCAGCAGATGAATTCCTGATCGTCAATGGAGATGAAGAACTGGTCAACAATACGGAAGTAGCCATCAATCAAAACAAAATTACCATTGGCACAAGAGGCGGCGGCTGGCTTAACAACAGCGGAAATGGTATTCGCATCATCATTTCCGCGCCTAAAATTCGCCACATCAAATTGGCTGGAGCATGTGAACTCGAAACAGAAAAGGAAATTAACTATAAGCAGCCTGTGAGCATTTCTGCCACGGGAGCCTCTAAGGTATTTTGTGAGGGGCGGTTTTACAAACTGGAAGCCACGGCCTCGGGTGCTTCAAAAATGTCTTTTACAGGATTTGCGGAACAGTCCGATTTTCAGGCGGCGGGAGCTTCAAAAATTGATGCGATTGACCTGAGAACAGCAGAGGTAAAATGCCGTGCCTCGGGTGCTTCAAAAATAAAAGTTTGGGCAGAAAAAAACCTGAAAGCTGATGCTTCAGGTTCTTCAAAAATTCAGTTTAAAGGCGAGCCACGATCTGAAACTTCAAGCTCAGGCGCTTCCAAAGTTTCTCGGTACTAACCGCCAATAAGTCATGAGGGCATCAGGGTGTTGTACTTGATGCTCTCACGGCTTTATCCCATTTTACAGATTGTTTTCCTTTCAGCAACCTTGCCACCCCCATATAGACCGACAGGTTCATCATCACAAAATAATAGGGAACGAAAAAACCCTTGATTTTAATCTTCTTGTTTTCTAAGATTTTCCCTAAAAATGCCAGAAAATAAAAGGCCAGCTGTGCATTGAAAAGCACCCCGTAAATGATTTCATGCTCATGAAGGATGAGGAAAAAATTACTCACCAAAATCAGTGGCAATGCCAATGGGGCAAGGGTCCAACGCAAAACGCGATGTGAAATATACTGAAATGACAACAGCCCGTGTTTAAAAATATTGAGCAAGCCTCCTAAACGGTAAATGCTCTGTAGCCCACCTGCTGAGATCCGTACCTTGCGTTTCATCTCTTCCTCCACATTTAAAGAAGCCTGCTCCATGGCTTTTGCTTCAGGCGCATAAGCAACACGGTAACCCTTCGCGGCAATTTTCAGTGAAATCATGAAATCATCAAGCAGGGTATCCGAAGGCACAGGCTCATAGAGCGATGTCCGTACCGAGAACAGCTCTCCTGCAGCCCCAACCACCGAATATAACTGATAATCCCACTTCTTGAGTTGAGATTCATATTTCCAGTAAATACCTTCTCCTGCCCCACTTGCTTGCTCTTCGGCAGCCATGGCTATGCCTTTCTCCCCTGCCACTGCCCCGACTTTTGGATTGGCATAACACTGAACGATTTCCATAACCGCTTCGGTATTCAGCATGGCATTGGCATCAGAAAAAATGGCGATATCACTTTTCACCATTTGCATCGCTCGGTGCATGGCAGCAATCTTCCCCGCACGTTCATCACTGTGCCACGAAGTCACCTGCCCCGAATATTGCTGAACAATGTCCACTGTTTTATCATTGGAGCCATCAGTAACAAACCAAAATTCTATCTTATCCTTGGGGTAATCCACCTGAAGGGAATTCAGTATTTTATCTTCAATATAGTCCTCCTCATTATATGCTGCCACAATAAAAGTAACCGTCGGCAAGTTCTCCCTCGTAAACTGAAATTTCGCCTCAGGACGAAGCCACTGCTTCATTTTTACCATAAAAAAAAGCAATACCCCATATCCGATATAGGTGTAAGTCACCACAACGATTCCCGTCCATAAAATAATTTCCCAGCTATTTATAGCCTGTTGATAAGGAAGCGTAAAATTAAGTTCCATAAGTATCTTTGGTTAGGTTAATGTCTGCCGATTGTCGGGAGTTTTGAGTAAATTCTTGATAGGCCTCCAAAAGTTGCTGTGCCGTTTTCGCCCATGAAAAAGCAAGTGCCCGCTGCAAGCCCTTTTCTTTATATCGCTGAAGTAACACACGGTCTGCGGTTAATTGCTGAATGGCAGTGAAAATTTCTTCCACTTGATGAGGATTGACCATCATCGCTGCATCTGCCGCAATTTCTGGCATACAGGAACAATCTGAAGTAATCACGGGTGTTCCACAGGCCATACTCTCGATAATGGGTAAACCAAAACCCTCCTCCAGACTCGGAAATAAAAACACCGTAGCCAAACCATAAACCACAGGAAGGTCAGCGAAAGAAATATAGGAAGGAAAATAAAAGTGATCCAATAACTGCTCATCTCCCGATTTTTGCAAGATCGATTTCACCGTTTCCTGACTGATATTCGGACAAACCAATGGTAACGGTGAACCGCTGTTTTTGACGTAGCACAAATAAGCCTGAAGCATGTTCCCCGCATTTTTCCGAGGGTGCTCATTCCCAATAAAAAAGACAAAGTCTGAAGGCAGCTGATAATGATTTTTTACCCGCTGCCGACGGATTTGCTCGTTTTCTTCCTTAAATATTGGATTCAGTCCATTGTAAAGCACTTCAATTTTTGACTCACAGGCGGGATAGCGGTTGATGATCCGCTTGCACTCTGTTGCTGAGACCGTAAAAATTTTTGTCGAACGATTCACTGCTGAAGGCACCACCTGCCGACGATAGGCATTGCCGATATTCTGGTACCACGTTCCTTCAAAAAGACCAGCATCAAAAAATATGATATCGTGCAGGGTCAGGAAAAGTGGAACTGACAGGGAGGTCGGTGCTGTATTACTTGTGCAATGAAGTAAATCAAGCTGATAATTGGCAACCGCCCGCGGCAAGGCAAACTGTTCCCAATCCAGCTCTGTAAACGCACTCACAAGCACCAAATTAAAATTGGGCTGAAAAACGATACAATTCATGTCCTCTCCCTTCTTGGCAAAAACGAAATACTCATTTTCCGTATCCAATTCCTGTAACGCCTTCAGGGTTTCCAAAAGAGCAATCTCAAGGCCATGCTTTTTTGCCCTAAAAATCCGACGTGCTTCGATACCTATTCGCATATTATTGAAATTTTTCAGATTTGGATTTCATTCCTTTCAAATGCCACTGAACCGCCTCGATCAACGACCTGCAGTGTTGCCACTCCTTTTTTAAAGCATGCTGTAGTAGCCCTTTGGGAAAAGCGAACAGACTAAAATACAAACCAAAAGCGGTACGCTGAACTTTTGTAAAGTTCCGTTTCACAAACAAAATCCTGTTACGGTTCATATAATAAGTTTTAAAAGGGCTGTTTTTACCTACTGATGAAGATTCCCGATGAAAAATTTCTGCCATGCCATTATAAAAAATTCTGTAGCCCTGTTTCTTAAACATGGCGCCCCAGTCCAATTCTTCATAATATAAAAAATACAATTCAGGCATTGGCCCAATTTTATTAATAACATGCCGTGGGACCATCATAGCGGCACCGTGTGGAAATGCCGTTTCCTGCGCAAAGTTAAATTGCCCCTGATCCTCCTCCTTGGCGCCAAAAGTTGAATTTCGTGCTGTCCACGGACTCATATCGGTCGATCCAGCATACTGAATCAATCCTCTTGGCTGATCAAATTTTATTTTCGGACAAACCATCCCGATGGTTTCATCTGCTTTCAGGGTCGATATCAATTGATCCATCAGCCCAACAGTGAACAGGGTATCGTTATTGACAAAAAACAAATACTCCCCGCGGGCGGCTTCAATACCCACATTATTCCCTCCTGCAAAACCTAAATTCTGATCCAGCTCAATGACTTTCACTTCAGGGAAATCGGCATGAATAACCGCTGCTGGGCGCTCCTTGGAGTGATTATCAATGATGATAATTTCAAAATTTTCCGTAGCCGTCGTATAAATAGAGCTGATAAAATCCATCGTCATTGCAAGGGAATTATAATTAATTGCAATGATGGACACAAGAGGGTTATTTGACATCATTAGAGCTATGGGTTGTATGAATAAATTTTTTATTTGCCCCTTTCACAGAAAACAATGCTTTGAGCATCAGAAAAAAAGTTTTGGGCAAAAGGGCCATCGCAAAAATCAATTTTCGGTTCATCATCGATTTTGGGATCGCCAGAATTACAGACAACACCGTTAGGCCGACAATGGCTGCCCATGCCTGAAAACTGCCAAAATAAGGAACAAAGGCTGATAAGGCAGTAAATAAAAACATAAAGCCTAAGAATAATAATCTTGGAAGCTGACTGTTACGAACGACCGCATTATCGAAAAAAGACAAATTGCCATCCCTGAACAACAGCAAAATAGCCTCTACAAAATATTTCCTTAAATAAACAAACTGTGTGGAAATCCAACGCCGCCGCTGATTATAAAAGTTGTTGCTATTTTGGACTTTCTCATCATAGGTAATTGCTTTTGTATCGTAAAGGACCTTCACGCCTTCTCTTAACAGTCGAAGCTCCAATTCACGGTCAAAGCCTCCAACGGAAGCCATTTGTGAGAGTATCCTTTTGACCATCCGATATCGAAAAGCCATCCCAGATCCTATTAGTGGACAAGAAAAACCCAGTGCTAAATGTCCTGACCGATAAATATGATTATTTATCGCCTCACTCAGACCATCCAATACAGCCATATCATTATTGTCATTCTTGGCCGTCCGTTGCCCCTGAACAGCCCGAAGCTCTTGATCAACAAACAGGGCATTCATCCTGCTTAAACAACTTTTCTCCATGATGTTATCAGCATCAAGAATCATAGCAAGATCATACTGATCCCCAATGGCTTCTATGGCAAAATTCAAGGCTTTAACTTTGGTCGATTGCTCAAAATTGACCTCAATCACTCGAACAGGGTATTGTTTGAGGTCCTCAAGAGTATCGAAACGGAAGCCGTCGGCAATAACGACGATTTCAAAAAATTCAGTAGGATAATCCTGCTCCAAATTCCCCCTCACTACCGAGGCAATCACCTCATCCTCCTTATAGGCAGGAATAAGGACTGCGATTTTGTTAAATGCCTTTCCTTGCGGTACTGCTTCAACTTTCCGAGGCCGATAAAACTTCCCACTGAAGCTGAATAAGAACCAATATAATGCGTTGAAGCCAAAATAAAAGATAAGTACGTTGCTGAGTATTTCCATAGCAAACTGTACGATTATCATCAGTATATTGACAATATAACAAATAGCAAAAGGGCACTGAAGATGTGATAAATCGAATAAAATCGCACCAACCAATAGCATCGTTATAGGTAGTATTAATTATGGAAACGCAACAAATAACCTTACTCCCGGACTTCATCATTATTGGTGCAGGAAAAGCTGGTACAACCTCCCTTTACCACTACCTTGATCAACACCAAGATATATTCATGTCGAAGGTAAAAGAGCCCAACTTTTTTGCCTTGGAAGGAGAGCATCTTGACCACCAAAAAGAGGATCCAAAACAGTTGAACCACTACCCGTGGGCAGTTACTGACTTGCAACAGTACTGTGACCTGTTCAAAGATGCCAGCCCAACACAGTCAAAAGGCGAAGCCTCCACGATGTATCTTTACAGCAAAAAAGCGGCAGAAGGCATTCAAAATCGGTGCCCAGAGGCAAAATTGATGGTCGTCTTGCGCCAACCTGCCGAAAGGTTATATTCGCGGTATTTGCATCTGGCACGTGAAAATCGGACGCCAACGGATGATTTCGCTGATGTACTAAAAAAAGATAATATTTACTGGGAACGACAGGATTTAGTCCCAAGTGGCTTTTATGCTGATCACCTATCGTATTATTTCAACCGATTTGACCGCAATCAAATCATGGTGATTTTTCATGAAGAGCTGTTGAATAATCCTCATAAAGTTATGGAACAGGTCAATGATTTTCTTAACTTGTCGCCTTATAATTATGATTACAACAAGAAATTCAATAAATCTGGCTACATCAAGAATAAAAAGCTTGACAAGTTGTTTGGGCAAAATAGCGTGGTGAAATCAAGCCTGAAAAAGGCCGCCCCTGCTGTATTTAGGTTTATAAAGAAACAGCGCATCGTGAAAAAATTTGTTGGTGACCTGCGAGATAATAATCTGCACCGTCCAAAATTGGATAAATCACTAAAAATGCAAATTACAAACGACATCTATCGTGAAGACATCGATAAACTTGAGCAGTTATTGAATATTAACCTTGATCATTGGAAACAATTCTGATCAAAAAACTATCAGTAAATAAAGAATCAATCAACATACAACAAATGGAATACCGTAGCTTATCAAAGAATACTGAAGATTTACTAAACGCACAAGTGGCAATGGAGGCGAAAGCTTCTTTCATCTACTTAGGGATGGCTTCTTGGTGCGAAAGAAATGGCTTTGAGCATTCTGCTCAGTTTTTCTATGAACAATCAGATGAAGAGCGTCAGCATATGCTGAAAATTTTCACTTATATCAATGAAGTGGGTGGAAATGCTGTGAGCCCAACCGTGCAGGATGTTCCTCAATCATACGATTCTTTGAAGTCGTTATGTCAGGCCTTTTTAGGTCATGAAGTTGAGGTTACTCAGTCGATCAATAAACTGATGAGCCATTGTTATCAGGAAAGTGATTTCATCACCATTAACTTCTTGCAATGGTTCGTAACAGAACAGCGTGAAGAAGAAATGACAGCCCGCAGAATTTTGGATTTCTTCGAGGTAGCAGGAAATGACGGTGTGGCACTTTACATGATTGATAAATCCATTGGTGATTTAGCTAATGGTGGTGGAGCCGACTCAGGAAATTAATGAATCACCCAAATTCATTACATGATAATTAGGTACTTTAAGTCTAAAATATTGATATATTTTAGACTTTTTTCCTGTTATTATTAATTTTTTTTCGTTTTTTTGGATAGTAATAGCCGTTCGGTCTTTTCTACAGCTTTACCAAAACGCTTTTATAACCCTACATCAATTTATGAGAATTAAATCTACTCTTTTTATCCTGCTCTTCTCCCTGATATATTGCACAGAAGCATTTTCACAAAGCTACCGTGTGCGTGGCGGTGATCGTAAATTTGTATTTACTGCAGGAACGGGAACAGCCAACTACCATGGCGATTTAGCAAATGATGGTCAGTTTTGGGCTAAACCTAACCTAACAGTTGGATTAAGATATCGTTTTTGGGATCGTCTTAGTATTTCCGGTGACGTTACCTATTTCACTCTTGAAGGAGATGATGCCAAAGCCAACAGTGAAGGACGAAAAAACAGAAATCTGAATTTTCACTCCCATAATGTAGAATTCACCTCTACATTACATATTGATCTATTCCCAGTACCTACCCGATTTTACGCTCGTAGAGTTGTCAATCCTTATTTCTTTATCGGTATTGGAGGGGTAACGGTAAATCCAACGACTGAATTGGACGGCACAAAATACAAATTGAGAAATGTAGTAACGGAGCCCGACCAAAGTTACAGTGGTGTAACCTATGTAATTCCGATGGGTTTTGGCTGTAGTTTCAAAATCTCCCCTTTTGTCAACCTTGCTGTTGATGGTGGTTACCGTTTGACTGGTACAGATTATTTGGATGATGTTTCCGGACCGAGATATGTTGCTTTTGATTCAGAATCTATCGAATCAAGGTTATCTGATAGAAGCCGTGAAATATTTGGCAATGACGTTGATCGTTATTATTCTAATCAGCCAGAAAACAGACAGGTTCGTGGTAACCCAGAAAATAACGATGGATATTTCTTGATGAATGTTCGGGTAGAGTATCTGTTTGCTTTTGGTGCAGGTGGAAGACGATACAAGAAATCACGAGGAAGCAAGCGATACAAGTCACGTAGAAGAAGATTCTAAAATATTTAAGGTTATAAATGACAACAGCCATCTTACGATGGCTGTTTTTTTTGTCGTTTAGTTTTTCGATCCCACCGAGACCACTTTACATCAATATTGCTCAAAACCTATCCTATACCCAATCACTTTAATAAGCATACTTTGCTGAAAACCCAAAAAAGCCTGCAACACGTACGCGTTGCAGGCCTTTAATATCGTTATTGTTAATCATTCCGTTGCATGTGGTGTACGCCAATGATACCCTACCCTTGTTCGGACCTTTATTCACGCTGCTTTATTCCCAGCCGGCCTAAGAGGGGCAATAAATCATTGATCGTTTTGTTGTAAGACCGTGTTTGATCTTTATAACATCACACCAAATCCGAGTGTCAGCAATATCACTATCAACACGATGAAAAGATAAGGAAGGACCCATTTGAAATACGATCCATAAGACACTTTTCCAATAGCGAGGCCACCCATTACGACTGCTGAAGTAGGTGTAAATAGGTTCACAAACCCCGAAGCAGACTGATAAGCCGTTACCACCCAATGGGCATCAACGTTTGCAAAAGAAGCCAAAGGTGTCATAATAGGCATCGTCAGTGTTGCTAAGCCTGAAGTGGAAGGAATAAAAATAGAAAGGAACAATTCAAGGAAAAACATTACACAAACAAAAATAGAGCTACTCAAGCCTGTAATTGCCGCTTCTGCATAGTGCAACACGGTATCAATAATAAGTCCGTCATTCATCACAACGGTGATACCTCTACTAATCCCAACGATGAAGGCAACCCCAAGCATATCACGTGCTCCATTTACAAAATGCCCAGCAATTTCACTTTCTTTCATCCCGATCAGTAAACCTGTTAAAATACTCGATACAAAAAACAAAGCATTCAGTTCATCAAACCACCAGCTTAAAGTAGGAATTGCGGTAATTCCCAAATCCTTAAAAGGAATCACACCCCAAATCATGATGACAAAGGTTAGGGTAAACATCGTCAGCACGATTTTTTGTTTGCCTGTCATGGTTTCAGGAGTTGCTGTATCAGCTTGCTCAAGCATTTCTTCAGAAGGTGCATTTTTTACTTTTTTAGCATATCGCATGACAAAAGCAGAGGTAATTGCCCAAAGGACTACCCACATGAATACGCGAACCATGATGCCATCCCCAATAGAAATTCCCGCAAAGCCTGAGGCAATTGCAGTAGCAAAAGGGTTAACTGTACTACATAGAACACCAAAGCCTGCCCCTAACATGATCGTCCCAATCGCTGTTTTGGCATCAAAACCTGCCGACCTGAAAACGGGAATCAGGATCGGATAAAATGCCAGGGTCTCCTCTGCCATTCCAAAGGATGTCCCTCCCAATCCGAAAAGAAAGATCAAGACGGGGATCATCAATTGTTCTTTGCCTTTCATGGAGCCCAGCACCTGATGCACTCCAGCATCAATGGCTCCTGTAGACATCACAATGCCTAAGAATCCCCCGATCATCAGAATAAACACCGCCACATCAATGGCTTTATAGAAACCGACAATTGGAGCTTTCACAACTTCAAAAAATCCCTGAGGATTGGATTTTACATTTTCATAACTTCCTGGAACAGGTAATAAGTGACTGTCGGTATTACCAATGGCCTGCTGAGGTGTCAGGGTAACGGAACCGTCTTTAGACGTGTAGGCATATTTCCCCGTAGGAAGGACAAAAGTAAGCCCTGCAACCAATACAATAATGGCTAAGAGAATTGTATAAGCAGAAGGTAATTTGATGGTTTTCATTCTATTTGTTATCGCTAATAGTAAATCAAACCACAAAATTAAGTAGAATTAGAGAAGATATCACCCTCAAAGAAGAAAATGGCATAAAAAAAGCACAAACAAAATGTTTGCGCTCGTCAGTATTTCTATAATGATAATTATTCTTTCAATTTTCGTCTGAGGATTTTTCCGACATTCGTTTTGGGCAGCTCAGCTTTAAAAGCGACCTCTTTTGGAACCTTGTAAGCGGTAAGCTGGGCTTTACAAAATTCAATAACTTCATCCGCGGTGAGGGAGTCGTCTTTCTTCACCACAAAAACCTTCACCTTTTCCCCGCTCCGCTCGTCGGGAATACCTATCGCCCCGACTTCCAATACCTTCGGGTGCATGGCGATCACATTTTCAATTTCATTGGGAAATACATTAAAGCCAGACACCAAAATCATTTCCTTTTTACGGTCTACAATCTTAAAAAACCCATCGTCATCCACCGTCGCAATATCGCCAGTTTTCAACCACTCTCCGTCAAACATTTCATTCGTCGCTGCTTCATTTTTCCAGTACCCCTTCATCACCTGAGGCCCACGAACCCAAAGCTCACCATGTTCACCATGGGGCACCTCAACGCCCTCATCACTCATAATTTTCACCTCAGTTGATGGAAACGGCAAGCCAATAGAACTCATTCGATGGTTACCGTCCAAAGGGTTAATGGTGATTCCTGGAGAAGTTTCTGTCATGCCATAAGCCTCCGCCAATGGACATCCTGTGGCTTCTTCCCATTTTTGTGCTACGGCATCCTGAACCGCCATACCACCACCAAGTGTCACTTTTAATTCATCGAAATTAATCATTCCAAAATCAGGATGGTTCAGCATCGCATTAAAGAGGGTGTTTACCCCTGAAATCATATTGAAACGGTGCTTACTGATCGTTTTAATAAAAGCGGGAAGATCTCGCGGGTTGGTAATCAGAATATTTTTACCGCCAAGCTTAAAAATCAAGAGGCAGTTGGCCGTCAATGCAAAAATATGATACATCGGCAAAGCCGTAACGATAATTGCACCACTTGCAGGCAGAACGGGCTTAACCCATGCGGTGCTCCCTTCGAGTGCGGCAATAATATTTCGGTGGGTCAGCATCGCCCCCTTCGACAAGCCCGTGGTTCCGCCAGTGTATTGTAAAAAGGCAATATCCTCAGCCGCAGGCTTAATTGTATTCAGTGTTTTCTTTTTACCAATATCAAGCACTTCCTTGAATGAGACCGCATCAGGAAGGTGATATTTAGGCACCATCTTTTTGACATGTCGCACCACTAAATTGACAATAAAGCCTTTTAGTGTCCCCAACATATCGCCCGTTCCAGTTACAATCACGGTTTCAATATCGGTATTGCGAACGATCGTCTGTAAATTGTAGGCAAAATTTTCGTAAATCAAAATCGCCTTCACCCCTGCATCTTTAAATTGATGCTCCATTTCCCGAGGAGTATACAGTGGATTGGTATTTACCACCACCAGACCAGCGCGCAATGCCCCCCAAAGTGCAATAGGATACTGTAGAAGGTTTGGAATTTGAATGGCAATTGCATCGCCTTTTTTCAAACCTAATTCCTGCTGAAGGTAAGCCCCAAAATAACGGGAATACAGTTCCAATTCAGCGTAAGTCAATTCCTTGTCAAAATTATCAAAAGCGACTTTGCTGTTATGCTGTTCGACCGTTTCCTCAAATAGGTCGACTAAAGATTCATACTTTCCAGGGTCAATATCAAAGGGGACTCCTTCGGGGTAATTTTTCTGCCAAAAAAAGGCTTCATGCTGATTTTCCATGGTTTAGTTTGGGTCTTGTTGTTAGTAGGTTAATAGAAATTACGTATTTTATAACTAAAATCACACCTAAAGCCCCTCCGATTTCTTTCTAAAGTCCAAAAAAAATGCCCAACCGAAGCAATCTTCAGTTGGACATTAAAATTTTTGCAGTTTTTCCGCTCCTATCTTACTCGCTCTTTACAAAGGTCCAGTCAAAATTATTATCGGATTGATCCGTGTAATTCACCTCAAAACGACTCGGAGAAATGCTTTTCAAATTGTACAGCGTATTCATTGTAGAGTCAATTCCAACCACATTAATGTCAGTTACAAATTGCTGATCATCATCTCGGTGATTGATATTCCAAATTCCATCAGGAATCAGCAAAGTATCTTCGTCCTGTGTTGGGCAGGATACTTTTGTCCGAATCCAATAGCCAAGTGGTTGCGTGAGTTGCACATTAAACAGGCTGTCAATTTCCGCATATTGCTCATTCAGCACGAAAATTTCGCCATAGTCACAGGGCTTTACGTCACTGACCTCCCCATTTACTTTTAACTGTACTGGTAACCAGAATTTCTTCCCGCCACCCGTTAAAATTTGCGTTACCTGATCAGAGTTGAATTGAGGGGTGTCCAGTTCCCCACAGGCCATCAGCGAGGCAAGGCCAAGAATTATTGCGAAAGTGATTTTTTTCATAGTATTATTATTCCTCACAAAGAAAAACATTTCCCATAAAGGCTAAAAGAAACAACAGATCAAATATCTTTGTATTCAGATTATTTTTTTCTCCGAATTATGATACTTAACTATATTTGGATTGCGCTATTTGCAATCGCCTTTATTTTCACTGTTCTGCAAGCCCTATTTTTTGGTGACTACACGCTATTTTCAGCAGTAGTAGACAAAATTTTTGAAATGTCGAAAACGGGTTTTGAAATCTCCCTGATGCTGACAGGTATTATGGCTTTCTGGCTCGGGCTCATGAAAATTGGGGAAAAAGCAGGTTTAATTAAAATCATCAATAAACTGGCAGGTCCTTTCTTTCAGCGTTTATTTCCAGAAATCCCCAAAGACCATCCAGTCCTGACGCCAATCCTTCTGAACTTTTCAGCCAATATGCTCGGGCTCGACAACGCCGCGACTCCACTTGGCCTTAAAGCGATGGAAGGGATGCAGGAGCTAAACCCGAATAAGGACACGGCCTCCAATGCACAGATCATGTTTTTGGTGCTCAACACTTCTGGCCTTACCATTCTACCTGTCAGTATTTTGGCCTACAGAATGCAGATGGGAGCGGCCAATCCTGCGGATGTTTTTATTCCTATTTTACTGACCACCTTCATGTCTACACTGGGCGGACTCATCGCCGTTTCCATCTATCAAAAGATCAATCTTTTTGACAAAGTGATTCTATCTTACCTTGGTGGCCTGGTAATCTTTATCATTTCACTGCTCTTCTACTTTTCTACCCTCAGCCCTGAAAAACTCACCATGATTAGCAAGGTGGCTTCCAACGCCATTATCCTTTCCATCATCTTCACATTTATCATTTATGGTTTTTTTAAGAAGGTAAATGTATACGAGGCATTTATTGAGGGTGCGAAAGAGTCTTTTGATATCGCCATTACAATCATTCCATATTTGATTGCCATGTTGGTGGCCATTGGTGCTTTCCGCGCAAGCGGAGCAATGGATTTTTTCATTAATCAACTCACCCATGCGCTAAACTACCTTGGTGTAAATGCAGACTTCCTGCCCGCCTTGCCTACTGCCTTAATGAAACCACTCAGCGGTTCTGGTGCAAGAGGCTTGATGGTCGAGGCGATGGAGCACTACGGAGCCGATTCCTTTGTTGGCCGCCTTACCTCTGTGATGCAGGGCTCTACAGAAACCACCCTGTACGTCATCGCCCTTTACTTTGGGGCTGTAAATATCAGAAAAACCCGATATGCGATCACCTGTGGATTAATTGCTGATTTTATAGGAATTATATCAGCAATCGTGATATCTTATTTGTTTTTTCATCAAATTTGACCGAATTTTTACGTATATTTTTAATTCTACTGATCAGTTAATAACTGTATTAGTTGAAACTCAACCTTACATATTCGATATCACCTATTACTTTATTCGTAATAGGACTTGAATTAAATTTCATCTTGTGATGCCCAACGAAAATATTGACCTAAAAATTGGAGTTTGCATTGACCACGCGAAGCTTCACTTCCTGAATAAGTTTCCAGAAAGCCTGCCAATAGAGAATGCATATCTCCACATTGGAATGTTTTTGGGGTGGCTTATTGATAGTGAGCTTACCTCTGAATACTTTGAAGAAGAAGCGGAAACGGAAATTTTCAGATTCAAACTCAGAGACTTAAGTCCGATGATCCTGAGTGAAATTTGGGGCGGCGCCCTGACCCACTCACTGATCAATGAAAAAGGCAACAATTTCGCGCACCATTATTATTGCAGTGGTGAATACCTGAAAGACTATGAACTCACCCTTGCCAATGGTCTGCCATCAATTTACCATGTAAAAGACAGCTGGAAAAATTATCAGAAAATCAGCGATATTTTAGACAAGCGATTTGAAAAATGGAATCACGCACAATAGCATAAAACTTTTTACTTCACCACACAAGATTGCTGAATATTCAGGATTTGCTGTGGTGAAGGATAAAAATTCTTCAAACGATTACGATAAGTTTCAGGAAAAATTGAAGAATTGATCACGTAATTTTTTATCGCTGAAACGTGCGATGCGTACCCTTTGGAAACGGCAAAACTGTCCGCTACATACTCTGCCTTTCGCATATAATTTTTTGAAAACAGGTAGCCCAAACCAAATTGCGCCATCTGTAACTTATTACGCTCACGGTAATCCATAATGTGGCCAAGTTCATGTGCGATAAGCCCCACTAACACCTCACGTGGCGCATTCATAACGACCATCCCATTACACTCCTCCTGATTGTCACTTACTTTAATTACATAAGCCCTCTTGGCGGCGCTTCTATACAGCATATCCGCCTTCGGTTGCGCACACATTGAAATAGATTTCAACTTTGTGATTCTGAACTCAATCGGCACATTGGCCAACTCAGGATATTGTGGCAACACCTCCTTCACTACTTCCAATAGTTCCATGGGAACAATCTTGTTCGTAAAGCCATCAATGATGTTCTTTTTTCTGCCATCATTACCTTTTTTGGTCTCTGCAGTAGCAATTGCAGCATCAAAGCCTAAAATACTTAAAATAAAAAAGAAGAAGAGAATCGTTTTCATAGTCCAAATATTAGTCAGTAACTATGTTACAAGGATTACGCCAAGCCTCTTCAGAGAATTGATTCGGAGCATAAAATCCTCACAATGTGCTATTTCAGAATTTACAATGATAAACTAACTGATATATCCAAGCTAACGAAAAAAAACAGAAAAGTGCAAAAACAACTGAATATCAACGGATTAAATTTAAAAATGTATAATTGAATCAAAGAATTTGACCAAAAAAAAGCACTACATAATTGTAGTGCTTTTTTCCATCAGTTAAATGACGATTATTTTTTCTTGCTCTTAAATTCAGCATTCAAGCCTTCCAATACTTGATTAGTGATGTCCATTTTTGGATTGGCATATAAAACACCTGACCCTTTTGTGTAAGTCAATACCAAATCGTAGCTATTGGTTGATCCGTAGTTTTGCATGTAATTAGTAACTACAGAATCCAATTCGCCCAGCATTTTATTGCGTTCCACTGCCAATGACTGGTTCAAAGACTGCTCATATTGCGCCAAATTTTCACGCTTACGCATCAATTCTTCCTCTTTAGAACGTGCCTGATTGATCGTCAACGAACCTCTTGTATTCTCATACGATTTAAACTCAGCCTGAAGTCCCTGTGCTCTGTTCTGAAATTCCTTTTGGTATTTTTCAGTTTTCTTGGCCATTACCTCCTGCTTTTCTTTAAAAAAGCTGTAATTGTTGAGCAGCGTATCAGTATTCACATAAGCTACACGTAAACCTGCACCTGCAGCAGCCTGAACATTAGCCGAAGAAACAGTTGTAGGCGTTGTTGCCGTTGTATTAGGCTCATTACAAGAGTACAAAGTAAAAGCAGCACCCACCATCAGTGCGTTTATCGCCAACTTAAAATTTTTCACAGTCTATAAATTAATATTAAAAAAAGGTGGAACAAAGCTCCACAGCGGTACAATAATACAAAAAATAGACATAACAGACGTATAAATTACGTCGGGAATTTATAAATCTTTAGGCCGCTGTTTCTTTTCTGTCGGTGGTTGCGGCTTCCCTTTTGGTTTGAATTTATAATTATAACTTAATTGCTTCGAGGAGGAATAGAAAAAAGGCACTTGCTTCGTTTCAAAAATATCTTTGGGAGCAGGTTGCTCATGATTTACCACCTGAAGCGAATGGGCAGGCTGAAGATTTCTAACAGGCACATTTCGATAATGAATGGCCGCTACAATACCTGCAAATGAACCCAACAAATGACTTTCCCACGACACAGATGGATCGGTTGGCAGGACGCCATAAAGCATACCACCATAGAGGAAAAAGACTGACAAAGAAATGGCCACCGATTTAGAATCTTTCCGCAGCAGCCCACTAAAAAACAAAAAGGCCACCAAACCATACACTACCCCGCTTGCGCCAATGTGATAGGCACTTCTTGCGACAATCCAAACCCAAAATCCTGTAACAAAATAAATCCACGTAAATACCTGCAATGCGATTCGCTCATAAAAATAAAACAAACCGATACCTAAAACCAGCAAAGGAAATGTGTTGGAAATAAGGTGCATGAAGCCGCCATGAACCAAGGGCGAGGTAATTACGCCAACAGAGCCATTGAGGGTTCTTGGAAGAATTCCGAGAAAGCCCAAATCCAAGCCCATCATATATTCTGTAATTTTAACCAGCCACAGCAAACCAACAAACCCAAAAGTATATTGAATGCTGCGATGGAAAATTTTTGATTCCTGATCTATCATGAAATATGTATTAGTGTCTATTTTTTAAACTTCTACATTTATTCAAAAGATACCTCATTTTGGCCAAATCACTAAAAAATAATAAACTTGCCTATATATATGATAAAAAAACTAAAAATAAGTACTTTGAACCAAACGGTAAGTGTTGGCATGGGCATTCACGATGTCGGCAATTTTCTCTGAATACCCCCCGCCCATGCAGATTGTCATGGGAACATTATTGTTTTTAGCCCACTCGATCACCAGCTGATCCCGCCTTTTGCAGCCCTCAATCGTTAGGGAAAGTCGCCCAAGTTTGTCGGTAGCCAACACATCAACCCCCGACTGAAAGAAAATAAATTCAGGCGATATTTCTTTCATCAAAACCGCCAATGCGTCCTGCAATACAGCCAGGTATTCTTCATCGTTCATCCCATCGGGGCAGCCAATATCCCAGTCAGACGCTTCCTTCTTCATGGGGTAATTTTTCGCGCCATGCATGGAAAAAGTATAAACCCGATCCTGCTTAGCAAATATTTCCGCCGTTCCATTGCCCTGATGCACATCGAGGTCAAGAATAAGAATCTTTTTCAGTGCATGTTGATCCAGCAGGTAATTCGCCGCAATCGCCTGATCATTCAGCAGGCAAAATCCTTCTCCTTTATCAGCATAAGCATGATGGGTTCCGCCCGCAATATTCATCGCAACACCTTGCTGCATGGCGAAGTGAGTAGCCTCTATTGTACCTGCGGCGAGCAGAAATTCACGGTCAACCATCTCACGGCTCCACGGAAAACCAGATCGACGAATTTCCGCCTTACTCAACTGCCCATTTTCCAGCCTGTGCACATAATCCTCAGCATGTGTTTGAAGAATCCATTTTCGGGCATCTATACTGGGTTCAAAAAAATTCTCGGCATTTACCGTACCTTCATAAAGTAATTGCTGAGGCAACAACTCATATTTCGCCATTGGAAAACGGTGGCCTTCGGGCAAGTTCAAACAAAAGGTCGGATGGTAGGCAATTTTCAGCATTCAACAGCGATTAATCCCAAAGCGGGTATTTTTGTAATTTCACACTTTCCCCAAAAAACAGGGATGAACTTGCTTCAAAAGACTTGGTGTAATCAGAAACAAGAAAAGTATTGCTGTTGGCCGCTTTATGCTGGCGTAACAGGTTCGCCTCTGCAAGTTTTTGCTTCACCGTATCGGCTACAATGTAGGAAGAATCAATCACCTCGACCTCATTTTTGTAAAAGTGCGCCACTTCCTTTTTTATCAGTGGATAATGAGTACAACCCAAAATAATGGCACGAATGTCTTGCAGCGTTTCATCAGCAAGATATTTGTCAATTACTGACTGACTGATGTTATTGTTGTAAAAACCTTCCTCAATCATCGAGGCCAACAACGGAGTCGCTAAAGACTGTAATTTAATCCCTTTGTTTTTGGCATCAATACGCTTTAAATACACATTGGAATTCACCGTCTGCCGCGTTCCAATCAGTCCCACTGCCTGTTCAGGAAAGTGTTCTGCCACATGGTCAACCACAGGATCAATCACATTGAGCACAATAGCCTTGGAACCCACGTACTCCTTCACCAAATCATAGGCCGCCGCTGATGCCGAATTACAGGCAATCAGAATCATCTTGCACGACATGCTGAGCAAGACGTTGCAAATCTTGATAGCATAGGCCTGCAAAGCAGCCGTGGATTTATCCCCATAAGGCAAATGTGCAATATCCCCAAAATACACCAAGCGCTCCTGAGGCAATGTTTCATGAATGGCTTTCGCCACCGTTAGCCCGCCAATACCTGAATCAAATATGCCAATAGGCTGATTTTTCACCTCCATGTTCTACCGATTTTTTTGCTGAAATGCCACTGCCTCCGTATAGGCGTCTACGAGGGTATCCATATTTATTTTATGGCCACAGTCGAAATGCTTTTTAGGACAATTCCGATGTCCATGAATGCCACAAGGACGGCAAGCAAGCGGCTTTCTGACCTCCACCACCTTGCTGAATTCTGCCAAGGGCCCATAGCCGAAAGCAGGAACCGTGGAGCAATAAATCGCGACGGTTGGTGCATTGACCGCAGATGCCAAATGCATAGGAGCAGAATCGTTCACATAATTAAGCTGTGATTTTGACATCAGAGCAGCGGAATCAAGCAAGTTCAGTTCTCCTGCCAAATTCAGCGCATTTTTTCGCTTAGTCTGATCTATAATTTGCTGACAAACAGCCTTGTCTGCTGGTGCTCCCAAAATATAAATTTTCAGCGATTCAGGCAATGCATCGATCAGTGACACCCACCGACTTGCAGGAAATTGCTTGGTAAACCATACACTTGTAGGAGCCATACATACAAAAGGCTCAGCAGTGTAGGTGGCCACTTTCTGAAAATTTTCCACGGTTGGGTACAATTTGGGCCGCACGGCCTGAGGGTCCGTAAAGTCGGCAATCAAGGCTTGATTACGCCCCACTTCATGAAGGATATTTTCGTCGCCTACTTCAGAAAAAACATGGTCTTTTTTACTGCTGAAAGCCCATGACATCGGATTTTTCTTATAGCCAATCGTTTCTTTGGCACCAGATGCCGCACATATAAAACCAGAAGAAAAGAACCGCTGAAGGTTGATCACCTTGTCATATCGCTCCTTTCTCACCTCCCCAATCAGGCGCTTCATCTCTTTGAACTTCCCGCCTTTTTTATCAAAAACATACACCTTACCAAGGTAAGGGTGGCCTTTCAAAAGTCCTTCATTGCCCTTTCTCAGTAAAAAGTCTATGGTCGCTTCGGGAAAAGCAGCATGTATTTTTTCGATCACCGCGGTTGCCAGGATAACATCGCCAATGAACGCAGTTTGCATCACTAAAAATTTCTGTAATTTCTGACTCATAGCCACAAATATAAATCAATTTTGTTGATCTATGGCACTGAAATCCACAGATGATATTTGAAAACCTTTCTGCTCAAAAAAATATTTATATTCCTATACATCATATTCACTGAACTACAGATTCATTCAACCTTATTTTTCATCACAAAATTAATGATCCATGGAAAATTTACCTGAATTTGAGCGAAAGTATGCCGATTACCTTTCAGAAGAAGACTTAAAAAAAATTGAAGCCCTGGAAAAGGAAAGTGGAAAAACACTGCTCGCCTATTACACGCCACCAAAACCCGCGGAAATTGATCCCGAAACCCTGAAAAAAATCCAGGCATTGGAAAAAAAGTTGTGTGTTCGCCTGGTGGCTTATGATTACCACAAAGGCTAATTCCAATCAATTACCTGCCCGTTTATTTTAATCATTAAAAACTTATCATTTAACAACTTATAAAAGTTGAACCTAAATTTTTAATGGTCTTGCTTTATCAACATTGATCTGCTTCTTTATAAAAAATGAGGAGCCCACAACGATGATTTAAGCAACAAAAATTCGGGCAAAAAAAAGGGAGAAAACCACCATGGCCTTCTCCCTTTTTATATATTTTGAAAATGATTAATCGTCGTCACCTTCGTGAACGAAAGAATACATTTTGTCATCCAATTCCACTGAACCTTCTTTGTAAGCATCCACAAACTCAGAGATCACCTCATTGTCAATACTGCTCAAATTCAAAGCAACATCCATAAAGATTTCGGTGTCCAGATCAGCATTGTAATCAAGCTCTACATGCTCTTTTACCTTCACTGTTCCTTCTGCTTCAGCTTCCATCATCACTTCTGCCAAAACCTCTTCCACTTCTTCCAATTGCTCAGGCTTCAAATCCCACTCCTCAGAGTTACGTGGCAATTTTGGAAAACGCTTCAAAACTTCTTTCTCAGCCACTTCATACAATTCTCCTGCATGCTCCAAGCGTAAAGTAGACATCATCACATCAAAGATGACTTCCTCTCCTTCATGCTCTCCAACGAATCTGAAATTGACCATTTCTTCATTGTTGTCGCCTTCATCAATTACCTGATGATTCAAACCTGAAGCAGCCAAATCTGCTTTCAATGCCTCTACCGCTTTAGGGTCTAGATTTTTAAGTACTTTGCTCATAATGATTAAAATTTCTGACTTCAAAGAACGGTATTTATTCTCATTAAAAACTATTTTTGAGGAAATATTTACGCACAGGCGGCAAGCCTGTCAATAATCTGATATATTGTTATGAAAATTATTTGTATAGGTAAAAACTACGTGACCAACGTGGCAGAAAAAGAAGCCCTTCGCCAGGCCGACCCTGTTATTTTCACCAAGCCAGAATCTGCGCTCCTTCGCGAGGTAGATCCATTTTACATTCCTGACTGGAGCGACAATGTATTTTATGAAGCAGAGATTCTTGTAAAAATCAATCATAACGGCAAAAATATCAAGCCTGAATTTGCCCACAAATATTATGATGAGGTTGGCCTTGGTTTTGATTTCACGGCCAAAGACATGCTCAACAAGCTTCGGGAGAAAAAATCGCCATGGGATCTTGCCAAAGGATTCAACGGAGCAGCGCCCGTTTGCCCAAAGTTCATTAATAAAGAGGAATTGAATTTGGAAAAACTACAATTCTCGATGAATGTTAACGGCGAAGAAAAACAAAATTCTGATACTTCATTCATGATCTGGAGTATTGATGAAATTGTGGCTTATGTTTCCCAATTTTTCATGTTGAAAAAAGGCGACATCATCTTTACAGGTACACCTGCTGGAGCAGGAAAAATGGAGATTGGTGACGTTTTGGAGGGTTTCATTGAAGGGAAAAAGATGCTGACGGTAAAGGTTAAATAATCCTTTGAAACGCTGAAGGCTTCGGCTTTAGCGGAATTAAATGGTTGGTTGGATGTCATAACATTTGACTGACCATTTTTTTTTAGCATCTTAATGCATCAACCATAAAATCAACAAGAATGAAAATTATTTGTATCGGCAGAAACTACGCCGACCATATAGAAGAGCTCAACAACGAACGCCCCGAAAGCCCGGTTATTTTTTCAAAACCCCCTTCGGCAATCCTTCCTGAGGGCAACGTATTTGAAATTCCCGAATGGACTAACAATGTGCACCACGAAATCGAGATTGTGGTAAAAATCAACCAAAGGGCGAAAAATTTAAGTCCTGAAGAAGCTGAACATATTTTCGAGGAATATACCCTCGGCATTGATTTTACGGCAAGAGATTTACAGTCGAAACTGAAAGCCAAAGGGTTACCGTGGGAAACCGCAAAAGGCTTTGATGGCTCCGCCCCACTGGGAAGTTTATATCTCAGCAAAAAAGAAGTACCACTCACAGACCTCAATTTTTCACTGAATAAAAATGGTCAGCCGCAGCAGGTGGGCAACACCAAAATGATGATCTGGAAAATCAACGAGCTGATTGCACACATCAGCAAATTTTTCACCCTCGAAGAAGGCGACCTGATTTTTACAGGAACACCTGCAGGCGTGAGTCAGGTGACCGAAGGCGATATTTTAGATGCATTTATTGAAGATCAGCAGATATTGAGGCTCCAAGTCAAATAAAAATTAATTTATTGATAATAATTGAATGACTATCCTGTAAAATTCGTTTGAATTGGGGTAGTCATTTTTTTTATTGCACTGATATTAACTCCATCCCATTTATTCGTTTTCATGCCACATAAATTTAGAACAGCTTTTGCCATTCTTATCGGCTGCCTTTGGTCATTGCAAGCCATCGCTCAAGTAAAATACGTCCCTAATTATTACCGTTTCCCCATAGAGGGCAAGCAGCATTATCTTGCAGGTACCATGGGCGAATTGCGTTCAGGGCATTTTCATGCAGGCATTGATATCAAGACCGGAGGGGTGACCGGAAAGCCCGTGCATGCTGCCGCGGATGGGTATGTGTCCAGAATTAAGGTATCGAAATATGGCTACGGATGGGCACTTTACATCGCTCACCCCAACGGCTCCACCACCGTTTATGGGCACCTTTCAAAATACAATGAAGCCATAGCTGCTGCGGTACTGAAGGCACAATATGAGCAAAAATCTTACAGTGTGGAACTCTTCCCTGCCAAAGATGAATTTCCTGTAAAACAGGGAGAGATTGTTGCATATTCTGGGAATTCGGGGGGCTCCGGCGGGCCGCACCTCCACTTCGAGATTCGCGACAAAAACCAAATCCCTGTGAATCCACTCACTTTTCACTTTGATCAAATAAAGGACAATGTTGCTCCAACGGCTACCCGCATAGCCCTTCGACCAATGGATATCGACAGCCGGGTAAACAAAGAATTTCAGTGGAAAGACTGGCCGTTGAAATACAATTTGGGAACGTACTATATCGATGCACCCGTGAATGCCTATGGCAGAATTGGTATCGAAGTTTTGGCCTTCGACCGCCTGAATGGTGCCAACAATAAAAACGGCGTTTGTAGTTTCTCAATGAGCATAAACGATTCCCTGATTTACCACCACAATATCGACCGTGTTTCTTTTGCTGAATCGCGGCAGATTATGGTGTACACCAACTACGAAATCGCCAAAAAACGCCGACAAAAATTTGCCAAACTTTACGTCGATCAGGGCAATGAACTCAAGTTTCAACAACAGGAATTCGGCGATGGCACTTTCTGGGTGGAGCCCGACAGTACTTACCATGTGGTTATTACGATGGGCGACGCCTACGAAAATCACCGGAAAATTGCCTTCGACATCAAGGGAAAAGTACTGACAGACAATAAAATTGATAAAACCGTGAAGCCCAAACAACCTTATGGCTTTAAGGTGAACGGTAACAACTTACTGTACTGGGAGAAAAAATCGGAAGAAGACAGCCTCAATAAAGCCGTCATTCATATGGCCTATGCAAAGGCGATCGAAAGTCCGGATTACTCAAAAAACGATGTCAATTACTATCTCTGGGATCTGTATAGCGGAATCCCTGATTCGATCAGTTTTCATGACCGAAATGTACATCTACCCTTTGAGATTGAGGTTCCGGCGGGTGCCAAATTCAATTATTTTCACGATCGCTTTGACCTGAAATTCAAAAGTAACACTCTTTTTCAGGATTTGTACCTGCATACCTCTTATGAAAAACACGGAAAGCAGGAGATTTTCACCATTGGGGAGAATACCATTCCATTGAAATCATCCTACACTGTCACCCTCAAAGCGGATGGGGAGTATGACCATGAAAAAACTGCTGTATTCACAAAATCAGGGAAATATTATGGCTATGTGGGCGGTAAATGGTCTGAAGGAAATAAAATAACTTTCAGCACCCGAAGCTTTGGGCACTTTACCATTAAAAAGGACACTATCCCCCCAAAGATCAACCCTATTCAGCTGAAAAATAATAAATTAAAATTCAGAATATCGGATAATCTTTCAGGCATAAAAAGCTTTAATGCTTATGTGAATGGGCAGTGGATTTTACTGCATTACGATTATAAAACACGCCTATTGGTTTCTGAGCGATTGGATAAAACCAAGCCACTCAAAGGGGAGCTCAAGGTTGAAATTGAAGACTTTTTAGGAAATGTGGGGATCTACAAAACTACTTTAAGGTAAGGGCTGATTTGTTTTCAATTCCGTCTTTGAACTGTTATATTGCCAATCACATTCAATAGAACAGAAAATAAAACCCGTCCTATGAGCTTAAATATTGGAGAACAGGCCCCTGCCTTTGAAGGCAAAGACCAAAATGGGAACCTGATTAAATTAGAAGATTTTAAAGGAAAAAAAGTGGTCCTTTATTTTTACCCGAAGGATAATACCCCTGGCTGCACAGCACAGGCTTGTAACCTTCGCGATAATTATGAGGCACTTCAACAGCAGGGTTATCAGGTGATTGGCGTTTCTACAGATGGCGAAACTTCACACCAAAAATTCATTGCCAAACACGAGCTTCCTTTTCCTTTGATTGCCGATGAGGATAAAAAAGTGCACGAACTTTATGGCACCTGGGCTGAAAAGAAAAATTATGGCCGTACCTATATGGGAACAGTGCGTACTACCTTTATTATTGATGAAGAAGGTAAATTAGAGGAAATTATTGAAAAGGTAAAAACGAAAGAGCATACCGCTCAAATCCTTAAATAATTCCTACGCTACGATTCTTTTTCGACTCAAATTCTTTATGCAAGTAAAATATCTCAAAATATTTCGTCTATATCTTAATGGCATGCCTGTTCAAAAAATTGCTGAACATTTCGACCTTCACTGGAAGGGAATTCGGCAGATTATCGGTAAAGTTTATAAAGAAATAGAATGTACTGAAGATGACTCAAGGAAATTGGTGGATCAGCGATTTGTTCATTATGTCAACAAGACGATCTCTGAACTGAACACCTTGCAGTCCGATGAAGAATAATTCAGATTATCCAGAATTGAAGAGAAGTCCTTTGGGGCTTCTTTTTTTTTGCCCAGACTCCTGCCCTATTATTTGAAGTAGTCAAACGCACAGCAATGGCAAAAGGCAACACGATTACATTATGTTAAATTACTAAGACCTAAAAAAAAGACTGTCCATCGTTTGAACAGTCTTTTAGGATTAATTTTTTTCTTGCAATTTCCGATACTGAAAGATGTCTTCAATAGAAAGTACAGGCATATCATGAACTTCAGAAAAGGCGATGATTTCTGGCAATTTGGCCATTGTGCCATTCTCGAGGGTTACCTCAGCCAAAACCGCACTGTCGCCAAGCCCTGCAAGTTTCACCAAATCAATACTTCCTTCGGTATGCCCGCGACGGCCAAACACGCCATCAGGGTGTGCTCTCAAAGGAAAAACATGACCTGGCCGCGCCAAGTCTTCTGGCTGAGCATTTTTCGCTACCGCCGTTTGGATTGTCGTTACCCGATCTTTGGCAGAAACCCCGGTGGTTACCCCTTCTTTTGCCTCGATGGTAACGGTAAAAGCCGTCTGGTTTTTACTGTTATTGTCAAGGACCATAGGTGGCAGTTGCAATTGCTCACATCGCTCATGCGTAAGGCATAAACATACAATTCCACTGGTTTCCCTGATCATCAGGGCCATGTCTTTTGGCGTGATACTTTGCGCCGGGAAGATGATATCACCTTCATTTTCGCGGTCAAAATCATCCATCACCAATACTCCTCTACCCGCCTTTAAAGCGGCAATTGCCTCGTTTATCCGAGCCTCAAAATTACGATCAAATTCTTTGATGGTTTTCATTCTTTGTGTTTATGAATATAAAAACTCATCAGGGCATAATTTCCCCTATCAGTCCGCAGACCATTAGGGATCTATTTTTTCTTCTTTCATCCGGACTATGACCGTCGGTTATGGAATTTAACCATATCAGGCTTTCGCCTCGTGGACTATACCACCGGTGGGGAATTTCGCCCCGCCCTGAAGAAAATCATGTGAAGCTAACGAATAATTATTAGTCCAAAAAAAATGAAGGGATTGAAAATGCCCTCCCGTTGAATTTTTGCACTTTTCGCTTCACAAAGCCCCTAAAAACAAAAAGCACCCGGTTAAAGGTGCTTTAAATTATTGTTTTTTCAATGTATTAATCCATAGGATCTGCAGCAGGGAAGTCCACTTTAAACTGTGCGAGGTTATGCATCAGGTTGGTGATTGTTCTGTCACCAATCAACATGACCACATCTACAAGGTTTTCTTCGGTAAAGCCTGCCTCAAAAAATTTATCTTTTGAAGCTTCCGAAACATTGCCACGATTATCTACCGCTTCTTTAGTGAATTGCGCCAATACGTTCAGCTTCTCATCGTAAGAAGCTTCCCCTTTACGGGCTTCAATAACCTGCTCGCCAGAGAAGCCATTGTTTTTTGCAATCATCGTATGCGCTCCCAAACAATACTGGCAACCATTCAACTGGCTGGTGGCCAAGTTTACAATTTCTTGTTCTTTAATGCTCAGGCTGCTTTTGCGTCCACTCAAAGCCAAATAATCTTTCAGAGCCGTTTTACTGTGCGCCATGTAGGCATAAATATTAGGTACAAAACCTAAAGCACCCTTAAGGTTCGTGAATGATTTTTGGTTTTCTTCAGAAACTTGTTCTTTCGAAGGGACTGTGAAATTTGCCATAATAGTGTTTTGGTTTTTTTGTTACAATTCAAAATTTATAACAGCAATAAACCGAAAGCTTCCCACTCAATCTCATCTATTTTCACCTTGAAAGTATCGATTTTACCGATTCACGGTCTATTTGTCATCTGCATGACCTCCATTCTGCAGCAAGAATGAGCCTTATTATTGATCATTATCAGGATCGGCACTTCCTTTGGCGGTGTCATAATTTAACTGATCAACGATCACAGGAGATGCCCCTGCGTGCTGCGACTGAAAATGAGGGGATAGGATCTCCACTCCTGCCTCATTGAATTTGTCGAGAATATTCTGGTTCAGCAAGGCTTCAATTTTTGGCAATTTATTCGGGAAATTGGTATAGCACTTGACACTGTACTCAATATAAAAGTCGTGAAGTTTTGGGGTCAACACAAAAGGTGTTGGGTTTTGCAACACGCCTTCCGTAGCTTGCGCCGCGCTGATCATCAAGTCCCGCACTTTCCGCCAGGGCACATCATAGCCAATGGATATTTCCGTATGGACAATCAGTTTGTATCGCTTATTGGACACCGACAGATTGATCGAGTTATTGGCCAATATAGAAGAATTGGGAATGGTAACGATCTTGTTTTCATTGGTTCGAAGGCGAATCACAAACATCGACCGCTCGATAAGCTCACCCCGAACGCCAGATACCTCCACCCAGTCACCGATAGTAAAAGGACGCATATAAGTGATGACAATCCCTGCAATGGAATTAGTGATGGCAGAACTTGACCCGATGGAAATCAAAACCCCAATAAAAACCGAAACCCCTTTGAAGGCCTCCGACTGCGCCCCAGGAAGGTAAGGGAAGATCAATACCAGCATAAAAGAGTAAAGCAAAAATTTGATGATTTTCATCGTCGGTTTTGCCCATTCGGGGAAAAAGCCCTGAATTTTTATCTTCCCCTGTTTGATTTCATTGGCGACGGCATCGAGTGCTCGAATAAGGTACTGAATGGCCAAAAAGATAATAACAATAAAAAACAGGTTGGGCAGATAATCGAAAATAGCAAAGAAAATAGACTTCACAGGGTTCCATACAAAGCCAAAAAGTTTGTTCGCTACGCCCCTAAGTGGTGGGAATACACTGAAAACCAGTGGCAGGTAAAGATAAACGGTAATCACCAGCACCAGATAATAGAGGACCTGTATCAGCTTTAGGGCGAAGAAAAGTTGCTGATCTGCATCAAGGAAATCCACCCCCTTGAGCTTAATGGTTTTGAAGAGTTTTAATTTACGCTGAATCACCCACAGGCGAATTATTTTCCCCAGTCGCTTGATCAGTTTGATGATAATATAAAGAAGGATTAAAAGGCCAATAGCCATGGCAATGGACATCACATTTCGCTCCGATACATTTTTGTCAATCGCCGTATTGATCGCTCCCCTGTACTTTTTTGCCAGTCCTGCCCTTGTAGTATCAGCCATCAGCGCATCAAAATTATCGACCGTCATCAGCACGGTATCCCGATAATAGATGTCCGTAAATTCAATCTTATTCCTTATCTTCAAGGAATCCTCAAAATAGATATAATGATTGACGATATACTGAATATTGTTTTCTATCAGGCGTTTTTTTACCTGCATTTCTGCCCTGTTGGCAGTATCAAAGAGGGAAAATATGGTATCACCACTGAAAGGGATCACGGGAATCAGAATTTTATCCTTTGCTTTTTTCTCCTCAATTCGAGCTTTCTGCACAGCATTAATCGAAGAGGAAGGCACCTCGGTTTCCTTACCTGAAATATAATGATAATCGCGCAAGGCTTCCTGTAGCTGAACCCTGTTCAAAGAATCCTGAATAATCAGTTGCTCAATGCGCTGAGCAACACGTACAGATAAAGAATCCGTGTTGGTCATTGATTTGGCTTGTTGGGGGAACACAAGCCCCAGGAACAAACACAGCGTAACGTATAAAAACGTTCTTGTAATCATAAGTAGAAAGTATGGTAATGGAATCTGAAGGCGGAAAACCGCTGATGCATTCAACTTACACCAATTAAAAATATAATGAAAATATTTATAAAATATTCGATTTGAGTTTGATCAATAAATGGGCCAAAGCCCTAAAAATTAACAGCTGGCCTAAAATTCTGACCCCATTTTTTATGGGGCAGTTTATGGGTGCACATCACAGTGGAACCTTGCGCCTTGCACCCTTACTTTGGGGCAGTGTGTTTGCCATTTGTGGCGTAATTTTCATTGTGATGGTCAATGACCTTGGCGATGTAGCGGTGGACACCATCAAAAGAAAAAAGTTTCCCGACGGTTGCTCCCCAAAAACAATTCCTGATAATATTTTGCCTGCCCGCCATCTTAAAATTGTGGCCGTTCTCTGTATGCTGATCGGTTTTCCTGCCGCCTATTTTGCAGGCAGATCCATCGCCTTGGGACAGGAGGCATTCTTCCTCGGCATTGCCTGTTGCCTGATATTTGTGGCCTACACCCTTCCTCCCATCAAGCTGAATTATCGTGGTGGTGGCGAGTTGCTCGAAATGATTGGGGTCGGACTGATCTTACCCCTGTTCGCGGCCTTTTTGCAGGCGGGGGAATTATGGGTTGAAAGTGCCTATGTATTGATTCCTGCCTCCACCTTGCTGGCGCTGAGCAGTGCGCTGGCAAGTGGCCTTTCAGACGAAGAGACCGATCGACTGGGTCGGAAAAATACATTTACCACCATTCTGGGAAACCATAAAGTTCGTCAGGGGATTATGACTTCCTATTGGGCGGCTACGGCCTATATATTGGTGAGCTGGCTGATGCCCTTTCACCTTCCGAATGTTGTGCATGAGCTTGTATTGCTGAACTTGATTTATTTTGGCATTCAGATGCAAAAAAAATCCCAATATGCCACCACAAATGCCTTTGCGGCGATCGGCGTATATAAATCCAAACTTCATTCAGGCATTTGGCTGAGTATGCTTGGCGGCAGTGCCTTACTATTATTTTTCATTTAAAAGCCTGTAATTCTGTTGCTAATTTGTAAATTATCACCATGACGAAGCATGAACCACTTTTCCTTGCCATAGATGAATTTATCGAATCAAAATCAATCGCTTTTAAGTCCCTGAACCCTGCCCAAGACAAAGCCCACTCTTTTCAGCTGCTGGGGCGAAAACTTCAGGAGGATTACCCCGACTACCCATATACGGCAACTTTGGCAGGCTTATGCCTTGACATTATTAAAGCCCAAATCAGGCACTATCCGCAAAATGTGTTTTACGATATGGATTTTATGGTGCACGAATGTGTTCGCATGAGTCTTCAACAGGAAAATGGCCATGCCTTCCTGCTGATGCTATCTGAGCGATTACAGGCGCTGATGGCCACTTTTGGCAAGGAAACAAAAATCTCTTTCCAATATGTTCATGATTTCTCCTATGGCTTTGACTGGGCAAAGTGGGTGGGGAAATCCCCTGAGCACCGTAAGAATATCGGTGCTTTTGATCCTCTCTTTTTAGATTATCTGCAAAGCCGAGGCAAGGAAATGCTCGCACTGATTGAGGTGAACGATGAAAAATATGCGCCACTGAAATCCGGAGAAAAGTATAGAAACCCGTTTTCATTTGCCCGCACTCCTGCGGAGGAAACCACCCTGATGCGTTCGCTCTTTGCACAAAACCTGATTCCACTCCCGCTTTGGGACTGGGATGGCGTAGCGGTATGGGATAAGGATTATCAGGCCGAACGGAAAATAATTGCGGAGCGATTGCAAAAATAAAGTCATGAAAGATCACGAAATCAAAGCCATTCATGAAGCCTACGATCAGACGGAATGGATCTACCGACTCGTGTGGAGGCTCGGGAAATCCTATGCCATGAATTACGGCTATTGGGAAACGGACACCAAAAATATCGAGGAAGCCATCTTGAACCTGCGACTGCGGTTGGCTACGGCCTCAAAAGTCGATGGAAATGCCCATATCTTGGATGCTGGCTGTGGCTATGGCGGCACGGCAGTATGGCTTGCCAAACGCTACGGCTGCAAAGTTACCGGCATTACCCTTTCCGACCGACAGCTCAGCATTGCCAACGATCTTGCTCATTCTCAAAAAGTACAACATCTGGTCAACTTCGTCAAGGCAGATTATCATCAACTTCCTTTCAGTGCCGAAAGCTTTACCCATTACTGGGCGCTGGAAAGTGTTTTCCATTGTCAGGATCTTCCGATGTTACTCTCTGAAATTGCACGGGTACTTCAGCCTCTTGGCCGACTGACGATCTGTGATTACTGGCAGAGCGAACATGTGAATCACCACCCGATGCTGGAGCGCTGGTTTAAGGGCTACCACATTAAACGACTTGCGGATTATCAGGTATTCCGCACCAATCTGACCGATCTGAATTTTTCCGTGGCACCATTTGAAGATTACACCAATGCGGCCTTTAAATCTTCCCAACGGCTGTATTTACTTGGAAAAATCGGCAAGCTGAGCCTGCCCCTTCATGCCATTTTCCCGAAAAAATTCAGGATCACCAAAACGCGCGTAGAGAGTGTCATTGCTCAGCATGAAGCCCTGGTGCAAGGGCTGTGGAAATATGGTGTCCTGACTGCTCAAAAGAACGAAGCCCCCGACAAATATCTACCCTCAAATCAAATATCGCTTCATCCCTAAGTGAATTAACCTGCGGATAAAATATCAGCAATAATGCAGCGCACACCATTAAGTACCTCCACCTTTAAACATAAAAAAAACCGCCTGACGACGGTTTTCAATTTCCTGTATGTTTTGGAGCGTGTTTAAAATATGCTCTTAATTGGCATTGATAATAAAAGTAATCCTTCCCGTAGTGAATGGCGTAGGTCGTAGGTTATCTGCCGTTCGGCTGAAGGTCAACTGCTCCACCGCCTTACGGTATTTCGCTTCAATTTCGGGGCGCACCGTAGACTCAATCCGTCGTACTTCCTGAATTTCACCATCCTCATCAATTCGAATCTGATAAACAATTTTACCGCTTTCATTGGAAGTATCCTGAGGTCGTGGAGCGCCATCCCAAGCCCAGCCTTTCATGTCCAGGCTGGCTCCCTTGGCGCCAAAACTCCCCTGATATATGCCGCGCTCATCAATCTTGCCTTCTTCCTTCCCCTGATTCCCTGCACCAGATTCGTCGGTTCCAGAGGACGGTTGCGGCGCCGTTTGCGTTTGCTCTTCCGCAGCCTTCTGTTTTGATGGAAACTCATGAATCGGTTTCTCCTCCTCTTTCGGTTCCTCCTTCGGCTTCACCACTTTTTCCTTCTTCTCCTCCTCTTTATAAGAAGGCTCTTCCTGCGTTTCGATCACTTCTGGCGTAATGGTTTCTTCCGTAGGTGTCGATTCTTCTGGTGTTACTTCTTCCACCTCCTCGGGCTGTTCTTCAGGCTGAGGAATAGGCTTTGGGTTGATTTTTGTTGGTGGAGTTTCTACGGGTGTAGCCGCTTTTATTGGCTTCACGGGCTCACCGCTCCCCCTTTCGCTTGTCCCCAAACTCAGCTCCAAACCATAAACGGGCAAGGGTGGATCTGGAGCGTGCCAAACCATGATGAAGAACAAAGAAACCGTCAGGGCGATCGCCAGCACTGCCGTAATGGCCATACTGAGGTATTCCCGTTGTTTTTGCTTTTGGTCTTCCATAATTATTTTGTTTCTGGCGTAGCCGCAATAGATACTTTCGCCTTCAGCTTGGCAGCAATACCCGCAACATAAACCAAGTGTTCGGTGGGCACCGTTTTATCGACATGCAATACCACCACGCCTTCTTTTCCTTTGAGTTCAGCAGCGAGTGTCGACTCTACCATTGCCCGATCTACCTTTTTGTCATTCACAAAATATTGTAAATCCTTGGTGATGGTAATGCTGAGTTTCTGCATGACAATTTCAGCCTTTTTGCTGGAAGGCAAATTCACTGGAAGCCCCGAAGGGGTAATAAAATTGGACGTCAGCATGAAAAAGATCAGCAACAAAAAGATGATGTCCGTCATGGAGGACATACTGAAAGCCGAACTGATTTTATTTTTTGATTGTAAACCCATCTTTCGTTCTATAAATGATTAATGATACGTCGAGGGGCGTATTACAATTTATTTTGTGGTTCCTGAAGCAAGTCAATGAAATCAATGGTATTGTACTCCATCGCCTGGATCAGCTTTTGAACTTTAGCCACCAGGAAGTTGTAACCCAGATAGGCGATCAGGCCGACAAGCAAACCGAAAGCAGTCGTAATCATCGCTTCATAAATCCCTGAAGAAAGCAATTTTGGGCTTACAGAGCCTTGTTCCTGAGCAATGGCAATAAAAGCCGAGATCATCCCTGTAACTGTTCCAAGGAAGCCCATCATAGGTGCGGCACCAGAAATAGTGGCCAACACACTCAGGTTTTTCTCGAGGCGGTAAATTTGAATTTTACCCACATTTTCGATTGAAGCCTCAATATTTTTCATGGAATTCCCAATTCTTGAAATTCCCTTTTCGATCATTTTTGCCACAGGAGAATCATTCTCTCGGCACACTGCTTTGGCCTGCTCAATTTCCCCACTCATCACCAACGTACGGATCGTTTCATTGAAATCTTTAGGCAATTTCGAGGCACTGATCAACGTCATATAGCGCTCAATGATGATATAAATGGCACCCACCAGCAATAAGGCCAAAGGGATCATCATCCATCCGCCCTTGAGGACTAAATCCAGGAGGCTGATTGAATCTGCATGTGCAGCGACATCTGCGGCAATCGGTTCTGTTGTTGTAGATATTTGTTGAAAAAGCAATGATAACATAATGGCTTCTGACTTTTATTGCGAAACAGTAATAAGGCGCACCAACCCTCCTGATATTCAATAGATTATAAAATAAGTCGGTTTATTGATGCATTTGAAAGCGAAATATAAAAGAAAATCTCTTCTTTGCGACGGTCAGGGCATAAAAAAAGAGCCTTGACAACCGAAATTATCAAGGCTCTACTGCTATTTTTTCAGTAATTCAGTTTAGAATTTCTTCACCCAAACATCTTCACCGTAAGTTCCGCTGTAATCCGCTTTTGAGGCGGTCGCTTCTTCTTCAGAAGCAAATTTCCCCAAAGCCACACGATGGTAAATCATGCCATTTGGCTTGCGTGGGGAGTTGAAAAGGTAAACGGTATTTCCTTCCGCTTCGAGTTGCTTGGCAAAGTCCATCGCCAAATCGCTGTCCACAAAACTTTTCACCACCACGTGGAAGTTCCCCGTCAATGAAGTCAATCTTACGATCCCTGACTCCTCAGCTACAGGTGTTTCAACAACCTCCACTGGTTCTGGCGTTACTTCCTCTACAGGCTCAGGAGCAGTTTCAGCAACCTGCGTATCCTGCAATGCTTCCTGCACTACCTGGTTGGCTTCTGCGGAATTGGTATCATCAGGGCCCATAGCCTTGAAAATGAACGTCCCAACCCCTACCAACAATAAAATCACTACACCGATCCAAATCCATGTATTTCTATTGCTATCCTCTTCTTCCTCTTCAGCATTGAAGTCCGAAGAAAAAGAATCGTTAGCTTCTTCCTGGTTGTTGGTTTCTTCCTGTTCAAAAGCACCTGCAGCACTTACCTCTTCAAAAGCATTGGTTTCATTGAAAAAAGTATTTTCTGAAGGTTCTTCTGTAGAAGCATTTTGCGCTGAAGAAGTATTGGAATCGAAGTCAAAATTTGGAAGACCGAAGTTATCACCGTCTAATTCTTCTTTATTTTGATCGTCGTTATTTAAATCGTTAATACTTGCCATTAGTATGAAGGCGTTGAAGTGAATAAATGGTTAATGGTTTCAATTAATATGTTAATAAAGCAAAAATCACTAAATATTCCACACAATTTTGTTCATTTATGATGGAATACCGTCAGATTAAAGTTTGATTAATCCAATTACTGATTAGAAAGTTACTGAGGCTCCGACCATTAATTGGAATCCCCTTACTGGATAATATTGAAAACGCTCGTATTTTTGCGCCAGTAGATTATCAATCTTGGCAAATGCACCAAAGCGTTCATTAAGCTGATAATCTGCCCGAACACCCAAATCAACGATCGTTTTCAGGTTCGTAACTTCGTTGGTGGTTGGCGCAAGCGCTTTCAAACCGCCAAGAATATGCAGTTGTGTGCTGAAAGACAGTTTATCGTCGTAGCGGTATTTACCCCAGAAATTCCAGTCTAATGTTGGCAGATGAAAAGCCGCCTCAAGTGTACTGGTGCTATAATTATTGTATCTGAAATCGGTACCTGCAGCAATTTGATTTAACTCGTATGCCAAGTGTGCCGCTACATGAAAAACGGTGGTTTTACCGCTGTCATAGGCGGTTAAGAATTGTGCCTGATCCATCGGGTTGTTCACCACTGTCATCAGGTTGTTAATTTGCTTCACCCCTAAACTGGCGCTGTAATTCAAATAATGCGAAAACTTACCCTTTCCACCAATGGAGAAATCAAAAGGTGTGGCGGCATTCTGCAAGGAAAATTCTGGTGCCATCCAAGGATTGTACCGCACCACATTGTAAAGGCTGTTAAATTGCATATCCCCTTTCAGGCTGGCAAATAGGCCAAAATATTCACTCATCTTATACGTTCCGGAAAAATAAGGGAACACCATAAAGTTGTCCGGGTTTTCGGTGGAATCATTCTGATAAGCGAAATTCAATCCAAGGCTCAAATCAAACTGATCGAAAACCAGTCGCACATTTGGAATGACTTGCAAGCCCAGACGCCCCTCACTGGCAAGGCTGTCCTGGCGGTTGGCGTAATCCATTTTGAGCATTACCCCAGGCTGCCAAATTTCACCCGTGCGGTACGCAAAATCACCATCGAGCTTAACCAAATGTTCTGACGCATTGAAACGATCTCCTGTGAAATGATAATCCATTCCACCTTTGAATGCCAAGGGCGCTGACTGATCCGTACCCTCCACTTTCGTTTCAAAATTGATGAAATTGAAATGTTGCTTCAGCTGCGCATCATTCACCTCTGTACCTGCGGGGTAACCATAAAATTTATTGGCCCACCGCTCATAGCCCAACTTCGTATTGATGGTCGCCTTTTTGGTATAATAGTTCAGCAAACCTGCAATTTCATTCTCGCTGCTGCTTGAGTTATTCCCATCCACAGGTCCTTGCAAAGCGGAAAAATGCTTAAGATAAACACCTGCATCCATATTTTTTTTACGGATCGTATTGGCATACCCTTGCGCATAGGTGTTCAGGTAATTACCAACACCAAGCTCAAAATAACCATTTTTTGAGTGGGGTAATTTCTCACTTTTAAGTCCTGTAACTCGGATCGTCGGTTCGAGGGGATCCAGTGAAGCCTTGAATTCCACGGGTGAGTAATTCAGCATGATCGGCTGATTTTTCCCCTGTGGGACGGGGGCAATTTTTTCGAAGGATCTTTCTTCAGACTGAACCGTATTGGTTCTGTTTTTTTCAATGACAATTCTCGCATCGTTCAGGCCACTGTCATCCTGTGCCTGCACCGTTGCCGCACCAAAAAGCAGTGCGCTTGCCAAAAGTACAATATGATTTTTCATGATTAATTTTTGGTCAATGAGGTTAATGAATGGTTGAATCCGCAGGCTGAGCATTCGCATCGGAAACATTCAAACTATCGGGCTGATCAATTTTCACCGCTGTGGTATCTTTTGCTGCCACCTGTTTGGAAAGTGCTTCCTCCACCTGCGTCAGGCGGTCCTCTGCCTGATGAATCAGGGTTTTGTCCGAAGCATTTTTAATGATCGAATTCAAGGTCGCTTTTGCCTGGAAGAGCTCGTCCATCGCCACATAGTTGTCAACCATCAGCAAATAAGATTTCCCAACCCATTTTGGATAAATCCCGAATTGCTGGGAAAGATCGTAAAGAGTTTCCACGGATTGTTTGTACTCCTTTTTCTGATAGAAAAGGTCCGCAAGAATGTACTGCGCTTCGGCACCATTCTCATCTTTGGCACTGTTCATCAAGGCGACAAACTGATCCATCGCCGCATCATTATCCCCTTTGGCCAGCAACGATTTACCGATAAACAAATTCGCTGTATTGCCTGCATTAACATTCACCGCCGCTTTTTCCTTGATCGCATGGGCAAAATAAATGGCAGAGTCATAAGATTGCTTATCGTAATAAGCTTTCATCAATCCCGACCACGCATTGTAACGCTCCTTCTTTTTGGTGCTTCGCTCGGCAAGCAATCTGCCATAAGCAATCGACTGGTCATAGTCGCCAAGTTCCTGCGTAAGCGATGCAAGGCGCAACAATGATTTATTGATAAAATTATTCTTCCCTTCTCTCACCACCTGCTTATAGGCCGTCATGGCTTCAGAAACCTTATTGGTGCGGTAATTAATCTCACCGATCAAATAGCGGGCTTCCGCCACCGACGGGTGTTTAGGATAACTGTTCACAAACTTCTGAAGATCCGCCATGGCCGCCTCATATTTCTGGGCATAGTAAAGACTCTTTGCCGCCTCAAGTTCCACATTGGTTAGGTTGCCATCAGGGTTACGCGCCTTATATTCCGCAAGGTATTTGTTGAACTGCTCAGGTTTCCCTGCTGAGGCAAGGCTCTCCTGCAGGGCCATCAAAGCTTCGTGCGCCACAGGATCCTGCGGGTAATTATTCAGAATCGTGATATAGGATTTTGCCGCATGGTCATACTTTTGAAGATTGTATTCTGCGCCAGCTTTTTTCAAAATCGCCAAAGGCACATAAGGGCTCTGCGGCATATTTGCCACCAACACATCAAAAGCACTGATGGCTTTCTGGTATTGAGAGGCCTCCATATAAAGTTGCCCCTTCTGCAGGCAGGCTTTTGCATAATAAGTGGATCGGGGCACCATATTGATCAGGTGGTCGTAGTCGGCAGCAGCCGTTTTTACCTGACCCGAGATCTGCGCCACTACCCCTTTCTGAAACCATGCGTGATCCTGATTTTCAAGTCCCTGATCAATCGCCAACTGATACGTTCTGGTAGCCTCCTGATAAGATTTGGTCACGTAATAACAATCTCCGAGGCGCAACAGGGCGTCATTGTAGAACATTTTATCCGCTGACCGCTTGAGGCTGTTGGTGTAATCCTTGAAGTGAGGGATCGCTTTTTTATACTGTTTGGAATTGAAGTAAGCATAACCAATTCCATAATTCGCTTTGGTGTACAGCTGGCTGTTAGGTGCCGCAAGCACAAACACACGGGCGTAGGCATTAATGGCATCCCCCCAATTTTTTTCCAGCGATTTGGCTTCCCCAATCCAGTAAATCGCTTGATTTTCAAACTCAGGATCCAGCGGGTAGCGCAACGATCGGTTGAAAAATTCTACTGCCTGATCGGGCTCATTGTTATTGAACAGCTCTACCCCACGCTTGTAAGCAAGCTCCTGATAAGCCTGACGAACTTTCACCGACTTGTTTGGGATCTGATCGAAATAGGTTAACGCCTGCTCATAATTTCGGGTGTTCAAGTAAGCATCACCGATCAAATCAGTGGCCTGATGCACATAACGGGAGCGAGGATAAGTGGCAACAAATTCCTGCAACGCCTCCACGGCAACGTTCAATCGGCCCAATTTATAATTCAGGTAAGCATACTGAAAATCACTTTCCTCTTTCACCGCAGGTTCCACTTCCGCCTGCCGAACCTGATCAAAGGCCGTCAGTGCATAAGCTTCATTGCCTTGCGTCAAATACAATTGCCCTAAATAATAGGAAGCCAACACTGCGGAATCATCATCGGTTGCAGCCACCTTTTTGAAAGTGTTGATGGCCTTCTCTGTCTCGCCAAGCTTATAATAGGTAAAGGCCACACGGTAGAGTACGTCAGCCGAAGGAGTTGAACGGTTCCCTTTCAGGTATTCATCAAAATTCACCCCTGCGTCCTGATAGTTGCCGAGCTGAAAGTAAGCTGCCCCGGTAAGCAAAATCAGCTCCCGACGATTCGACAGGCTCCTGACATTTTTATGTTCAGCCACATACGCCACCAATTCCTCATAGCGCATTTGCTTATAATATATGTTGGCGACCATATATGGCACCTGAGCTTTAAACTGCGGATCGTTGGCCGCAAGTTTCAGGTCCATTACCGCCTGATCGTAATCTTCTTCCTGATAGGCAATAACCCCTGCGTAATAAGCCGATCGGTACTGATATTCCCCTGCCTTGCGTTTCAAGTTGGAGAATATCGGATAGGCCAGCTCGAATTTCTCTTCCGAAAAATTAGCATAAGCAAGGTGAAAATTATAAGCTACAGCCTGCTCTTCACTCAGCTGATAGCTATCTACCTTTTGGTAGTACTCAAGGGATTTGGCATATTTCCGCTTGCGGAAATAATAGTCCCCCACATCGTTAAGGGCCAAATTATGCTTGGGATGAGCGGGATAGTTGGCAATAAAATCCTCGTACAGTTTCAGGGCATCGGCATCGTTACAGCGCATGGCGGTATATGCCTGCCCATAGGCTGCTTCTTCAGCAAAAGGCTGATCAGTATTTTTGAGGTATTTTTCGTAAGAAAGCCGAGCAGCCACATAATCTCCCCTGTCCAGTAATTTCTGGGCGAAGGTAAAATCATGCTGGTCTGTATTCTGCCCGATGGTTGTCTGGGCATGAACCGCCTCGGTAGCACCAAAAAGCATGGTGGCTAAAAGCAATTTTTTAACCATAGTAAAGCGTATTTTTCGGTTAAATAGTAGTCCGTAGAAATAAATTTAATGAAGGATGTTGTAGACCAATTCCGTAAGAATTGCCCGTTCATCCTTTTGTCCAGCATCCACCCCTTTGGATTGGAGGTCTGCCTGATGTAAGGTGTGAATACAGCTCATCAGCTGCCGTATAGGGTACTGATGCAGTGCCTGCTTGTATTCCCGCACCACGAAGGGCGGTAATTTCAGCACCCGTGCAAGGCCTGCTTCCGACTGGTCTTTTTGCCTTGAAGCGATGAGCAACTTGGAGAAAAAACCAAACAGAATTGCGATGATCGGAATCAGCGGGTGATCCTTGGGATTGGCAGCAAAATACTGTGCAATTTTATTGGCCTTCAACACATTTCTGGAAGCGAGTGCCTTCTGAAATTCAAAGACATTATACTCTTTGGAGATCCCCACATATTGCTCAATAAGGTCTGGGGTGATTTCAAAAGGGCCGTTGAAATTGGTCCTGATTTTATCGATCTCGTTGGTGAGGCGATCTAGATCATTCCCAATATGTTCGGTGAGCAAAAAGCTGGATTCATCATTAATGGAGCACTTCAGCGACCGAACATAATTCTTCACCCACGCTGGAAGCTGATTATCATACATTTTTTTGGCCTCAACAATGATCCCGTGGGCATCCATTGCCTTGTACAGGGCCAATCGTTTATCAAGATTTTTTCCTTTGAAATTGAACACCAGAATGGTGGTTGGCACTACCTGTTTCAGATAATGGATCAGTGGCTCTACCGCTTCCTTATTATTAAGGCCCGCCAACGACTGCGCCTCTTTCACAATCACCACCTGCCGTTCGGCCATCATCGGGAAGCGCCGTGCCTGCGAAAGTAAATCTTTGATTGTTATATCCTTACCATACAAAATCACCTGATTAAATGAGCGTTCATGCTCCTGAAGGGCATTATTCTCAATAAAATCAGAGATCTGATCTATAAAATAGGGTTCATCGCCCTGCAGAAAATAAACAGGGGCGTATTGATTTTTCCGAAGCTCTTTGAGCACATCTTCGGGCTTATGTGGCATATATATCAGCTAAAAATATCTAAACAATCGGTCGGCAGGCTATCTACCGCATTACACAAATTTAGCCGAATGCGCCACAAAAGGAAAATTATCCCATGAAATTGATGCGAAGATCAGCATAAAGTCCGCCCTTTTTTGCCACAATGAAAAATGAAGGATCCCCACCTGAAAAATACCATTGAAAAGGCATAAAAAAATCCCGTGATTCCAAAAAATCACGGGATAGATTTTAATATCACCACGCGCATCAAGGCGCTGGATTTGGGTACATCTTATGCACTTCGTTGATTTGCTGCATCATCTCCTCCGTAATTTCCACATTCACAGAATCGATGTTTTCCTTCAGCTGTTCCATGGTCGTGGCGCCAATAATATTGGCCGTCATGAACGGTCGGGTGGTAACGAACGCCAAAGACATCTGTGCAAGCGAAACGCCAAAATCATCAGCGATCTTAGCATAAGCCTTCACGGCATTGGTTGCGTTCTCATTGGAATATCGGTCATAATGCGGAAACAAAGTCAGTCGGGCATTATCGGGCTGCTTACCCCCAAGGTACTTTCCTGAAAGCACACCAAAGCCCATTGGAGAATAAGCCAACAATCCTGCTTTTTCCCGCAAGGCAATTTCAGCATTGCCAATTTCAAATGTCCTGTTCAGCAGGTTATAAGGGTTTTGAATGGAACGCACCCGTGGGAGATCCTTCTTTTCAGCTTCCATGAGGTACTTCATAAAACCATAGGGTGTTTCATTGGAAATGCCGATATGTCGGATTTTCCCTTCGTAAATCAGCTCCTGAAGGCTATCGAGAATCACGGCAAACTGCGTATTTTCATCCTCCTCATGGGTATAGCCCAACTGACCAAAAAAGTTGGTATTTCTGTCGGGCCAGTGTAATTGATATAAATCCAGGTAATCTGTTTGTAAACGCTGAAGGCTCCCTTCTACCGCCTCCCGAATCTGTGTCCTGGAAAAGTCAGGACCCCCACGAAACCACGTCATGTTGGGGTTTGGGCCCGCCACTTTGGAAGCCAGAATAATTTGATCTCGCTTGCCTGTTTTTTTGAGCCATGTGCCAATAATTCTTTCCGTAGACCCCTGAGTGGAAGCCTTTGGCGGCACAGAGTACAGTTCGGCGGTATCAAAAAAATTCACGCCCTGTTCAAGGGCATAATCCATTTGCTGATGCCCCTCTTTTTCGGAGTTCTGCTCCCCGAAGGTCATGGTTCCCAAACAGATTTTTGATACTTCGATATCGGTATCTCCTAAGTTTGAATATATCATTTGTCTAAGTTAGTTTAGTTTTGAACACGCTAATTAAATTAAAGACTTTGTTTTGTCCAAGAATCCCGGGGCTATTGAACGACAATCTCACAAAATACAGGAAAATGATCACTATATCCTCCCACATAACGATTACCGATATAGGTTCGATTTGGATAATCAGCATATTGATGAGCATCAGCCCCCTGCCGTAACCATGATGGCGCAAATAGCTTGAGCTTGCTGTGGGTAAAGTCAATTTTTGTCCCTGCCTCCTCCGACTTTCCATACAAAATCTGATCAAATTGCAGCCACTCGCCCCGATAACAAGTACTTCCCCTTTGATTGGTGGGAAGGTCTTTGGCCAGATTCACCAGCACATCTGTATCACACAACACTGCCTTAACCGACTGATCCTGTGGATTATCATTAAAATCGCCCATCACCAAAATGCCCCCTTTTTCTTTCCTGCTCTGATAAATCGCCTCGCGCAGCTGTTTCGCCACCTGCATCCGCTTGGCTGCCGAACGCTTTACACCACCCCGTCTGGAAGGAAAATGACAAATAAAAAGCGATAGCGGCGCATCATGTAATTGTCCTTTCACCTCAAGAAATCCACGGTATGGATGCCCATTGACCCGTATATGATGCTGGCGAATTTTTCCCACCTTAAAAACCGAGGGATCATACAGCAGTGCCATATCGATTCCTCGCAGGTCACGGCTTTCGCGATGAACATACTGATAATGCCCTCCCACCTGATTCAAGTGCTTCACCAACTCCTTCACCGCCTGTTCATTCTCTACTTCACACAGGCCTAGCAACTGTACTTTCATTGCGGAAATCACTTTGGTGAGTTGTTCATTTTTTTCCTGCCAACGGCGGTTTGTCCAATGTTTGGAGCCTTCAGGCGTGAATTCGTCATCCTTTGTTTGTGGGTCGTCGGTGGTATCAAACAGGTTCTCCACATTATAAAAACCAAGCCGAACCGTTTGTGCACCTGCTAAATCTTCAGGTTCTTTCTCCTGATTAGAAGCTGTGCCACAAGACATTAAAAGGCATATCGAAAAAAGCAATAAGCGATAGCGCATAGAGGATTTTATTTAACAAAAAAAACCAATAATATTGCTAATAGAAATCAAATTGAAGGGTGAATGTTCACCTTTCCCCTTTATTATAAAACAACATGAAAAAATCAACCATTACATTGGACGTCAATTTGGACGAACAAAATATTCCTGAAACCATTGAGTGGAACGCTACCGACGGACCATTCGACAAAGCACAGCAAACCCATGCTTTCAGCCTTTCGATCTGGGACAAAAAAGAACTGAATTCCCTGAGAATTGATTTGTGGGATAAAGAAATGCCGATGGATCAGATGAAGAGATTCTGTATTGATACCCTCGGTGGCATGGCGCAAACGGTACTGAATTCTACAGGAGATGAAAAAATGGCAGAGGACATTAAAGAATTGGCCGACAAACTTATGCGTCGCCATATTGAAGAAATGGAAAATGGCAAGAAGGATTAATTCTTCTGCATCATATACGATCAAGACCTGTTGAACCACGCGCGGCACCTTTGCTGTTGCGTTATTGCCGAGATTCTTTTAGGCAACTCCTCAGATCAAGTCATTCAGGCCTGCCCATTGTATCAATTACAATCGGCAGGCTTTTTTCATCCCCACTCATTCAGGCTTCACGTTTAAAATCAAACTACCTGAAGGATATGGCCAACACACGCCATCGGCATTCGGCCCCTTGGGGAAAATAAATTTTTCGGCACCATGCCCCCGGCCAAACACGGCATTGGGTTGGGTAATTTGCCAAACCCGCTGATTAAGCCATAATATACGGTCACCTTCAGGATCAGGAAAAAACAGCTCCGCTTCCTCCTCGGCCATTCCCGACGGCATTTCCTCCCTCAATAATTCAGTTACCGCCTTTTGCTCCAGATACCACCGCAAATCTTCCCTAAGAAACTGATCTTGTCCTTGCGCTGCAAAAGCCAAACTACACCAAACCATCACCAAAATATGCTTCATTCCTTGATAACCTTGCAAAGCCACCAAAGTTCCAAAAATTGTGATTTACTGCGAAACCTTGCACTAAATCCACTATCAAAAATATGCTTTAGGCATCCTTCCCTTACACCCATGACTTTTGTTTGATATTATACTATTGCATTTCGATCATTTTATTACATCAATATCACTCCAAAATAAAAGCACAAAAATTACAATTATTAAGTTTTATCTTGTTAAATAACAAAAATAGCGGTGACACAACAATTTTAGCCACCAAATCTCTTTGTTTGATATTGAAACTTTTTATTAAAAAATATAAACTTACGCCTTTTTTGGTACACCAACACCTACAACGACCAAAGTCCGGAATTGGATAATGTGATGGATATTGATACTTTTGACAAATATTATTTTTCTTGTATTTTTTTTTACTATAAGGCGACATTATCAAACGTAACCTTGTAAAAACCATTACTAACCAAAATTTATTACTTATGAAAAAAGTGTTTATCGCAGCATCTGCATTATTCTTAACAGGATCTGCATTTGCGCAAACAGCAAACGTTTCTCAGGATGGTAACAACCATTCAGCGGTGATCAATCAGGGCGATCCAGCAGAGAAGCCTGCCGAGATTTCACAAGCACGATTTGACCAATTTCAAACTACAGAAGGTAATGTTGCTACTTCCACTCAAACAGGAAGTTCTACTGCCGCTTACACCAACCAAAAAGGTGAAGGCAATACGGCAACTACTGTACAAAATGGTAATGGTGGTGCAAACAAGGTATCCACTTCGGTGATTTATCAGGTAGGAACAGACAACAACGCTGATGTAATGCAGCAAGGTAACAGTCACAACTCTACCATCCTTCAGTTAGGTGAAAATGACAACAACACCCAGGTAACACAGTACGGTGCTAATAACAGCTCGAAAGTTCAGATTGGCGTAGGTTGGGCAGAGAAAAACCAAGTTTCTGTTGAACAAGGTAGAGATGGCAGATCTGACAACAACAACGTTTCAAATGTTGACATCAGATATGATGGTAACGTTACAAAAATCAAGCAATTAGGAAGCAACGGCGTTGCTGATGTTTGGCAAAGCTCAAAAAACCTGAAAAGCGAGCATGTAACTAAAAACAGCAATGGAGCGGTAATGGCTGAAGGAGCCAACGACGTGAACTTCACTCAAAGAGGTGGTGGTAAAAACGTTTTAAAGTCAACTCAGGACTGGGGTGATGCAAACGCGAGATTCAACAAAATTTATGGATCACAGAATGGTACAAAAATCACGGCAGTGGTTGACCAGGATGTGAAAGGCACAGACGGACTTAACAGTTTGAACCTATTACAAATGGGTAAAAATCATGTTGTGGATGTAAGCCAAAATTCAAATGGTGGTGCCAACTGGGGGCAAATCAAGCAAACAGGTGATGGCCAGGTTGCTGTTGCTACACAGGATTCGGAAAGCAACCAAAACCGAATCATCGTTCACCAGTCAGGAAAAGACAACGTCAGTGTTTCTGACCAGTCTAATGGAGATAACAAATACAATGAGAACAAAGGAAAAGTTACTCAGGCTGGTACTAACGGGGTGGCTACTATAAACCAGGATGCGCAAGACTGGTCGTACAACAGTGCAGACTTAAACCAATCTGCTGCAAGCAAAAATGCCGTTGTAACAACCAACCAAACGGCTTCTGCTAATCAGAGCAGAAACATGATCACTACTGATCAGCAAGGAAATGGATCTATTATCGCGGTAGATCAAGTAGCTGAAACAGGTGCACAGAATGATGCTCAGCTTGGTCAGTATGGCAAAGGTAATGTTGCTGACGTGGATCAGATGTCATCAAACGGCGGCCAGGCATTGGCACTCTCACTACAAGCAGGCACAAAAAGTGTAGCGGTTGTGAACCAAACTACTGATAATGCTTATGCATTGGCGATTGTAGGTCAGGACGCAAAGAACAGTGTTGCGGTTATTACTCAAGAATCTTCGAATGGCGGTATTGCTGCAGCTGCAGTAGGACAGTTAGATGGCGAAAATATTGCTGTTGTAACCCAAAATGTTGATGGTGGTCTCGCAGGTGCAATTGTTGGCCAAAGTGGTGATGATAACTTCGCAGCAATCAACCAAGGTATCGGTAGTGATATTACAGGTTTTGCAGGCGCATTGATTTCACAGGATGGTGATGATAATGTAGGCATAATTTCTCAGGAAGTAAGCTCAGTAAGTGTTGAAGCTATGATCGTTACTAACGGCGATAACAATAGTGCATTCATCGATCAGTCTTCAATGACCAATGTTTCTGCTACAGCAGTGATCAACCAGATGGGTGATCGCAATTTTGCTGCGATCAGTCAGGGAATGAAATAATTTAACTTTAGCAGCGGGTATTTTTTCTCGCTGCTTTTTTAACTTTTATGGGATGAAGATTGTGATCATGCTTGTGTGTTTTATATGTTGTGCTACCAGTGGTATTTGCCAAACTGGACTGCCCAAACAAAACGAACATGCGCCTAAAGCACCCCAGGTAGAAATCCTTTTTTCCTCTCCCAATATCCCTGAAGGCAACCAGCAAAACTCTATTTCCATTGAAACTTCCATTTTACAAATAGGCGACAAAAATTATATCGATTTTTCTGCAGAGGAAATGACAGGAAATTTTGAGCTTATTCAAAATGGTAACAACAATAAATTAGAGTTGGCGGTAAAGGGAGCTAATCAAACAGTAACCATTACCCAACAAGGTGATGGCAATTACTTGAAAATGGAAGAGGTAAATCCTGAAAAGATAGGTAACTCATTTGATTATTCTGTATCGCAAACCCACGGAGGTCATGTGATCATTACGAATAAATAATTGACAATAAAATTTAAAAAGGTCAGCTTTATTGCTGACCTTTTTTTGCGCTAAACTCCACAGCAAAGAATTTGTAGTAGACAGCACTAAATTTACCGTCTCACCACACCTGTCGGAAGGCGCCCTCTCGTAACACACGATTCACCATAAATATTGATCACAAGCGAAACACGCACGATAGATGACAAGTTCAGCAACAAATGGTCATTTTCACCCTTTGCAATACACTCTCACGCAATGCAAGGCGATTAAATGTCGCAAAATGGCTGAACTTAATTCCTCTTCAAGCAAACTAACTGTAGCCGATGTGAACAGAGAAAACTTGCCAGACCGAACCCACATCCTATCGAAAGTCATCGTCCCGTGACACACGAATCAGTAAATGGCAGAAATTAATTCGTGCTCTAAAAGCACAAAAAAAGCGTTACGGACTGAACCATAACGCCAAAAAAAAATTCTCTTGCTATATAAACTATGGCTACCTTCTTTCAGTGCGACTCGCACCTCTCACTTTAAAATTGTGGGCAAGCCAGCCTTTTGAAGCCATCGGAATTATGCCATAATTAATCTGTCAAAATCTCATTATCGCCAATCAGGCATAGCTGCATCGGCAAACAATAAGGTGCGATTATCGGTATCTTCTGACTTCTCTCCTGCGATATAAATTTGAGTAGCGGCACCAAAATTGTTCGGCCCCGACTGAAAGATAATATTCGCTCCGCTCGGACTCAATCGTGGGTGATGATCGTTAAATCCCGAAGGCTTGTCGGTATCGTAAGCGGTAATTTGTTTTGAGGAAAGATCAATACTGAAGATCGAGGCATCGAGCTGTCGGCCGTCTGCGGCATCGTGGCCAGATTTATCTCTGGTGTACCACACTTTTTTACTGTCAACGCTGAACGTTGGAGAACCCAGCGTCCCTGTGGCATCACCGATCAGTAATTCCTGACCACTGCCATTGGTATTCATCAGGTAAAGCTCATCATCACCAATGGCATTACCCACCACCCGACAAACCAGTTTACTGCTATTGGGTGCCCATTCTACCTCAGCAAAATGTCGATCTGCTGGCGCAGAAGCCAATTGAGTCAAACCCGAGCCATTGTAATCTATACGGTATAACTTATCATAAACAGGATACAGTAAATATTTGCCATCTGCTGACCAACAGAAACCCCCACCAAAATTATGATAACTGCCCATTGGCAGGGTTGTTAGCTTTTTTGGCGTTGCACCTGAAAGGTCGGTCAGGAATAATTGCCATCGGCCATCTTCCAAAGCAGAAAATGCCACCAAATCATTCTTTGGATTGATTCGTGGCCAATGAACCCCCAACCCTGAATTGGTCAGCTGGATCGTCGCCAGGGAGTTTGGATCACCTGCAAAAAGCTCATTTCCTTTGTTCGTTTTTCTGGTGAAAACAAATCGGGCATTGGTATTTGAAACCGTGCTAAAGCGCCATAATGGCCCCTGCCTTTCATGATCACCACGAATAGTGGTTACCTGCCAAAAATACTGTTGTCCAGCAAAGCCATCAAAAGAATAAGTGGTATCTGTAAGTCCTAATCGTTGATCGTAAACCTCCTCCTGACTTCCCTGATAGATGATCAGATTATAGGTAGTTCCTTCCGCATTTAGGGTATCAGCACCCCAGGCCAAATCAAATTGTACAGCTACCCCCGACGCCCCATCCAAAGGCTGGGGAGCATAAGGCATCACCAAATTTAAGTCCTCATCCTCCTCGTCTTTTTCTTCCATCACCACCTGAATCACCTGTTGTTCATCGGCACGCACAGCCACATTTACCGCACGACCTTTATAACCCGACTTATACAGGTTCAAAACATACTCCCCTACGGCCAAACGTTCGATAAAAAACTGCCCTGAAGCATCAGTTATTGTCGCAGAACTTGCTGGGGTAGTACTTACACTCACCCCTTCAATCGGCTGACGGTCATTATCAAAAACTTGACCTTGCAAGGCGCCCGTCAAGTCGGGCTCTACAGGAACATCCTGACAACCCAACATCAGGAGGCAGGATAAAATCAACAAGCCCAAAGCGCTCATTTGTTTGGGCCAAAAACTGCCCGAAAATATTACTGTTTTCATAATAGGTTAATGTCTAAAGAGGTAAAAATTCAAACCGAGCATACCGTTGAATTGGTAATCATTGTAGCGTCCGCGGCGCAATCCGTCGAAATCATCCGTGAGGTAATACTGGTAAGCGAATTGCCCAAACACAGACATAAAGCTGGTCAGGGCGATATCTACACCAACCCCTGCCTGGCTATAGGCCGTACCGATCGGTTCAAGGTTTGAGTTGTCATATGGAAAATTGATGTTTTTATTCCACTGTGCATAGCCTAATCCAGCCATAACATAGGGCGAAAATGTTCGGTGCTGACGGAACTGAAACCCAATATCCAGCCCACCATGGAAGTAGTTTTGCTTCCAGCCTCGGACTTTTAATCCGCCCATTTGTGCTGAAATATCCACAAACCAGCCATTATGATGTAAATAACCCAGTTTCGCACCCGCTACAGGGCTTACGCCCTCGTGCTGATAATCACTAAAAAGCATATTTGCGCCTGCACCAAGGCCAATTTTCAATTGCCCTCTACGCTGGGTTATCAATTCACCACGGTCGTCCTTCATATCGTTGAGGCGCTTTTCCTCCAGATACATCTTCACTGCCCGCTGCTGCTCCACGGAACCATCAGCATTCGCCCACAGCCCATCGAGCATTCCTTCAATAACTAAAGTATGCACTGCTTTTTCTATCGCTTGCGTAACGGCCAGCTCCATGGGCTCATTATAGGTTGTTCCCACTTCTGCTTCGAGCAGCCTTTTAAAAGCCACATATCGAAAAACACCAAAATCGATCATCTGCGAAAGGACAGTTTTGGTGGTGTAAACAGTCTTTAGAATTTTTCCATTTGAAGTAGAAACTGCACGAAGGTAAACCGTAACACGATCCTCGCGGTATTGTCCGTGTGCTCCAGTACCAAAATACTGCAAACCTGCACCGCCCGTAACCACATTGGCATCATAGGAAATAATGCCCCCTTCGAGCACAATATCACCAAAAAGTAATGGAGGGAGTTTCGCCGTTTCCCCTTTCGATTGGTCAAGGTAAGCCGCCTGACTTGAACGGATAATTTTCCGCTCATTCAGTAAATTGGACAAGCCTTCGCGCTCAATAGGCACAAACCAGCCACTTTCTTCCAAAGAACGGAGCAAAATACTGGTGGCACCCTGCGTTACGGCCGTGGACCATGAGGCCCCGTTTGTTGCTGGCTTATATTGGCCCGTCTGGTCACGAAATTTATAAACGGCAGCAATAATCTTTTTTTCGGGAGCAGGTAAATCATTGAATGCTCGCGCAGTGGGTGTTTTGGTACCCAGGCGTGCGGGGGTGGTGGTTACTGCCTGATAATTCCCCCCACAGGCGCCAAGAAAGGCCGCCAGCAGAACGAGTAAATAATTGGAATATCGCATCAGAAAAACGGTACATCTATTCGGGTACTACCTCCAGTTCGGCCATCTTCAATATTGACAAAAAAGCCTTCCAACCCTTCTTCAATATCCACATTAAAGTCCCCTAAAGTGAAGGATCCTTCCTGCAGCTTGCCATCTTCTCCGAGGTAATCCTCAAGAATTTTATCCTGAATAGCATCTACAATTCTGTTTTCAAGACCATCAGCCAAATCATCCCACTTTTGATTTGGGTTTTCCTGCTCAATCAGCTGATTCATGGCGTCCTCTTTGGGGTCCGTGTAAGTATTTTGCTGATTGGCGCCATTGAGCAAAGAGGAATAATTCAGATAAGAGCCCCCAAAAGAGGTATTAATGGGGGTATAAACAAAATCCTGCGCCTGCACCTGAGGGAGGCATGCAAAAAGTAATAAAAATAGGCTAATCCTGATCATTGTAGGTTGGGTTAATAAATGCCATTGCCCAGCAATTCAAATGCTTTGAGCAATTCCTGATTATTCTGAATATAAATTTGCGTTTGCCTGACGGCATAACTGGCGTAAGCTTCGATAATTTCCTCTCTTGCGGTAATCATATAATTACCGACCACTTCATTATTGACCATAATGACCACCTCGGTAGCGTTTCCTCGGGCGCGTTTCTCTTTTACCTCAAGGGTTAAGCCTTCCGAAACTTTTGGCCACACCCATTTTTTTTCAAACTGATAAAAAAACTCACGCCCTGGAGGTGTGATGGTTTGATCCACCAAAAAACCTGAAAGCTGATCCTGCGGAGGACTCCACAGGGCGGTCAACAAAAACATAATTATTACCATAAATAAATATACTAATCAATGTGAAGGTATTTAAATTATGCCCAAAAAAATAACAGAGGTAAGATTTACATCAGAAAGCCCATTGTTTAACCTCAAACCTCCCTCAGTTTAAATTTAACGGTGTTTTGGCTATAATTATGACAAATAACAGATGTAATAAAATCTATTAAATAACATAAAAATTAACTTCCATTATCTATTGTTATTGAAATACCTCTCCTGAAAACCCACTATCAATAATGTAAAAGCAACAAAATATAAAATAAAGGACCACAACAGGACCACCTCAGTTTTTAGGCACAGCCTCTCTCCCCAGATCCTATGGTAATGCGCAACAAAAAAAGGCTACCCGAAATGGGTAGCCTTCATCATTATGTATCGTATTTCGCTAAAAACCTATTTCAGGGTTTTCAATCGATCCTGGGCAATTTTAAAGTTTGGTGCAATTTCCAAAGCTTTATTGATGTCTTTTTTAGCTTCAGCGGTATTTCCCTGAATGGACTCCATCACCCCTTTAAGGTTGTAAATAACTGCTTTCATTGGAATCTGAACTTGCTTTCCATCAGTACCTTCAACGGTCACCTTGTTGGCCAAATAGGTTTCATCCTGCAACAAAATATTCACATTGGTATCACACTCTTTGTACTTTTTCAGTTCCAGCTGCAATAAAGACAATTGATAAAGCGCCTCTTTTTCATTCGAGACCAAATAGTAAGACTCAAAAGCCTCGGCTGCTTTTTGTTTCGCCCCTAAATATTGTAAGCCGTAGGCTTCAATCTGGTGAGCGGCTACATTATTGCTATTGATCGCTTTGGCATCTTTAGCCGCCATAACCGCTGAAATCCACTCTCTCTGTTCGAAATAAATATTCGCTAAATTCACCAAAAGCGAATCATTCTGATTGTCAATGGTAATCATCTTCATCAATGCAGATTTTGCCGTAGCGTAATCATTATATTGCATTGAACGGCGATAACTCAAGTCATTGATATGATAATAATCTGCAATGTTTAAAGTAGGTAACGCTTTAGCTCCTTCTTGATCAGACGTCTTTGAATCTTGCGCTTGTACGGCATTCCAGGTACAAAACAACGCAACGATCAGCATTAATTTTTTCATAAAAAAATAAGTATTTACGCCTCAAATATAGGCTTTATCCCTAATCTGCGGGAAATATTAACAGTATTTAACAAAAGAGGAAGGCTGCCTGCCTTCCTCTACTAATATGATATCGATTAATCTTCTTTTCTCTCCAACCCCATCTCTTTACCCAGCTTTTTCATCAATTCAAAAGCCTGATCATGGTTGTTTTTTATTTGCCCTTCAAGGATAGCCTCCTTAATGGCATCTTTTATCGCACCTACCTCTCGCGAAGGTTTGAGGTCGTAATACGCCATAATATCCTCCCCAGAAACTGGCGGCTGAAAGTTTCGCACAGAATCATTTTCTTCAACCTGCTTCAGTTTTTCCTCCACAATATCAAAGTTCTTTAGGTACTGCACGACTTTTCGCTCATTCTTAGAGGTGATATCCGCACGGCACAGGATCATCAGGCTTTCCAGCTCATCACCTGCCTCAAAAAGCAATCGACGTAAAGCGGAATCTGTGATTTCTTCCTTCACCAAAACAATCGGACGCAGGTGCAAGCGCACAAGCTTTTGCACCATTTTCATCTTATCGTTCAATGGCAGTTTAAGCTTTTTGAAGATGCCAGGCACCATTCGCGCGCCCTTATCCTCATGCCCATGGAACGTCCAGCCCGCTTTGGGATGAAAACGCTTCGTTGGTGGTTTGGCAATATCATGCAAGATGGCGGCCCATCGAACCCAAAGGTCATCGGTAACGGTGGCCACATTGTCGAGCACTTGCAATGTATGGTAGAAATTATCCTTGTGCTTCTTGCCATTTTTCACATCTACCCCATAGAGTGCGACCATTTCAGGAAAAAACTGATCGAGTAATTTCGCCTGAAATAACAGCTTGAAGCCGTAAGAAGGCGTTTTGGCAAGAATAATTTTATTCAGCTCGTCAGCAATTCGCTCACGGGAGATAATGGATAAACGCTCGGCATTTTTCCCAAGCGCATAGAAAGTATCTGGATGAATATCGAAATTCAATTGGGTGGCAAAACGAATAGCCCGGAGCATCCGCAATGGATCATCAGAAAAAGTGATGTCTGGGTCAAGCGGCGTTTGGATCGTCTGCCGTTTGATATCGCCCATACCATCGAAAGGGTCAATCAGTTCACCATAATGATCAGCATTCAGGCGGATGGCCATCGCATTGATCGTAAAATCTCTGCGGTCCTGATCATCTTCGAGTGTACCATCCTCCACAATGGGATTTCGGGACTCTCGCTGATAGGACTCCTTCCGTGCCCCCACAAACTCGACTTCCCAATCGCCATCTTTGAGCATAGCCGTCCCAAAATTTTTAAAAACAGACACCTTCACATGCCCCACCTTATCGGCGACTGCCTGCGCAAGTTCAATACCACTGCCCACACAAACAATGTCAATATCTTTGCTTGGGCGCTCCAAAATAATGTCGCGCACATAGCCACCAATGACATAAGTTTCTAAGTTAAGGGCATCAGCACATTCCTGAATTTTCTTGAAAATCGGAACTTTATCTAAATGTGATTTATAATTCATTTAATCCAGGTTTCGGATTTTAGTGATCGGTAATTTTAATATCGCCTGAAGCATCGTGGGCTACAGTGCGCATTCGAAATGGAAAACGAATGTTTTGGTCTTGCAAAATTAGTACATTATCCTGTTGTTGCAACCACTTGAGGTCTTTTGCTTGTTTAGGCAACACAATAGCGATAAGGGGTTGTTGTACCATGGCAAGTTCGTTGAAGTGATTTTTTTTCATGAACATGGCCTGAAGGGTCTTCTTCTTTGCCAATAAATCTTCGGGAACATTTCTGGCTTCAGGCATTATTAAAGCGACAGGCTTTTCGGTAAACTCCGCAATATCATAGGCTGTTTCTGGAATATTCTCAAAATAAATATTTAGCAATCCGACTTCATTCACCAAAAGAAAACAATGCGCAGGGTTCAGATTTCCTGCCTGCATTAAGCTTTTCAATAGTTGCTGTTCCTTCATGGACAATATCAGGGCGGTCTCCCCTTTCCCCTCAATTTGCCAGACCTTATTTTTCCAATCTCTATTTCTTCTTATTTCCATAACCACAAAAATAAAAAAGATCACTCACAAAGCGACCTTTTCTGATGTATAGAATGAAAATTAAATGATAACAGTCATTTATTCAGGGACACCCAAGCACAAATTAACCATTAATCTGACCAACGGTCGAAAATCAAAATGCTCACAACTTGATCATTTACCTGACCGATAACTGACCTACATTCCGACGGATGCATCAAACATTTGATTCGCTGCACGCAATAACGTTTCCGTCAGACCCTAATGTCATTAAGTTAAGAAACAGTCGATCATTTGCTCGAAATTATGACTTTAAAGCAGATTAAACCAAAGGGTATTCAGAGAGGTATGAGTCGAAAGGTTATTTAATGTGTATTTAAAATTTCTGTTTTTATATCCCGAAGGGATTACATACCATAGCGAGGGGTGAAACCCCTCGAAGTCTCCCTCCCCTAAAACCTATAACCCTGAAAGGGTGCAACTCTTTATTTGTATAGAAATTTATATTACGCCCTTTCAGGGCTCAGTATTTTGTCGGTTATTATCCCGGGGTTTCACACCGGGCTATGATATATCATCCCTTCGGGATTTTCATTTCATTATTCAAAGAATTGCTCAAATTAATACATGCCTTCAAGCAATATGCCCTTAACTTAATGACATTGCCTCAGCCCCTATATTTAACGCTTTAAAATCAAATTTTCATTCGCTGGGCTATAATGCCGATCCTCGACATAAAAATCCGAATTCAGGGTCAGGATAACCACCTTATCGGTAAGTGGGGAAAACACTTGCTGTTGCAGGTGCCCCAAAACAGGATTCCACAGAAAACTCTTACCCAACAAAGGGGCATAGTGAACTTTACACCTTTTCGACAACGCCCGCAGCGCCTCCACATTATCCATCTCCGAAAACCAATCCTCCTGCAAGGTGTTAATGCTCATTTTCTCGATATCCAGAGACAGGTGGTCAAGAATTAAAGAAGAACGGATCCAGACGGTATCTGGGGAATTGACGATGGTTGTTTTTGATTCATCCCCAAGGTCAATGAAATAACCACATCGCCCAGGCACAAAAAACACCCGCTGAACGGTGGCATCGTAATAACGAATACCAAAAACGGTATAGGCTGATTTTTTGCTGATCGTATCGGTATATAAAAAAGTTTGTGTGGCCAGCTCTACCCGACCAGTTGCCTTCAGTTGATCCAAAAAAATGCGGTCTTTATGTTCAAGCGCAATGGCCTGTTGCCGTAACGCTTCTTTCTCCTTTTGATAGGCGTACCAGCGGTAAGCCCCAAATGCTAAGACAATTATAATTATAAGTTGACCGATTTTTTTCATAAACAATAGGTACTGATCTGTTGTAGAGCATACAAATTGAACATTTTTCCTTAAAAAATACACCTGCAGACCAATTTCCTTTGAAATTTCGCCAATTTAACGGACATTCACGCACTTATTTTAAAAGTGAAAAACTCACTGTAAATCAGTGTTTTTTATAGATAATTTTATCCTTTTTTAGGTTATGAGACAACGTTTGTTAAGGGAAGGAGCCAGAGAGCTGACCTATGAAATTAGGGGAATAGTAAAAAAAGCTGAACTGATTAAGGCTTCTGGACAAAACATCTACTGGGAGAATATTGGCGACCCTATTCAAAAAAATGCGCAAATGCCCGCATGGATGAAAGACATCATCGGTGGCTTGATTCAGGAGGATGACACTTTTGGCTACTGCCACTCTAAAGGTGTTTTGGAAACCCGTGATTTTCTGGCCACACAAACCAATGCCCTTGGCGGTGTGCAGATTTCTGCCGACGACATCCTGTTCTTTAATGGCCTTGGTGATGCCATCTCGAAATTGTATCAATTCCTGATGCCCTCTTCGAGAATCATCGGCCCTTCACCAGCCTACTCCACCCACTCCTCTTCGGAAGGGGCTCATGCCAACACGGCACCACTGACTTATAAACTCGACCCCGACAATCATTGGTACCCAGACATGGACGACCTTTACCTGCAGGTAAAGTACAATCCAAATATTGTCGGTATCCTGATCATCAATCCCGACAACCCAACGGGTATGGTGTACCCTCGGGAAATTCTCGACCGATTTGTCGCCATTGCCAAAGAATTTAAACTGTTCCTGATTTCGGATGAAATTTATTCAAATGTGACTTACAACGGTGCTACGGCCTATTGTCTTGCTGAATATATCCAGGATGTTCCTGGCATTGCACTGAAAGGAATCAGTAAGGAATTCCCGTGGCCAGGAGCCCGATGTGGCTGGATGGAATATTACAACAGAAACAGCGACCAGCAATTCGAGCAGTTTTGTCAGACCCTTGACAACGCCAAAATGCTGGAGGTTTGTTCCACCAAATTACCACAAAAGGCCATCCCGCTGATCATGAACGACCCGCGCTTTCAGCCTTACCGCAAGGCAAAAAATGAAGAAATTGGCGAGCGCAGCAACATCATCACGGATATCCTATCAGAAGTACCTTATATTACTTTCAACCCTACCAATGGGGCCTTCTACAATACCATCATTTTTAAGGAGGGCGCACTGAAAAAAGGCCAGCATCTGAAAATGGATAATCCACAGGCCAGCGCACTGATGAAACAATGGGAAGAGGCCGAGCCGGATATGCCACTCGACAAGCATTTTGTTTATTCCCTATTGGCTGCCAAAGGGGTATGTGTGGTACCCACCTCCTCCTTTGCCAGCATCCTTCAGGGCTTTCGGGTAACCCTGCTTGAAGAAGATCAGGATTTACTCCGACACATCTTCAAAAACATTAAAGAAGCACTGTTGGAATATTGCACGTCCATCTAAAATACAAAGCCATTTCAAGAGATTGAGGTGGCTTTTTTGTTTCTATCCTAAAATGATTGTGTTCCATCTAAAAAATGCAGATATTCCCCCAATAACAACGATCAACCTCTACATCAACACCTATTATGCGATTCGCATTTATTCTCTTTACATTACTTTCACTCGCCTTTTCTGCCTTTTCGCAACCCCAAGACACGCCATCGGAACGTCCGAAAATTGGCTTGGTCCTCAGTGGTGGTGGCGCCAAAGGCATTGCCCATATTGGCGTATTGCGCGCTATGGAAAAAGCGGGAATCCGACCAGATTATATCACTGGAACTTCCATGGGAAGCCTTGTCGGTGGACTTTATGCCATTGGTTACAGTGCTGACGATATAGAGCAAATCATTCGGGGCATTAACTGGAATGAAGTACTGAGCAATAAAATCCCTTACCGAAATGTGGTGGTGGAAGAAAAACCATATTACTATCGTTTCATGATTGATTTGGTGTTTGATGGCCAAAAAATCAGTCTGCCACAGGGAATGATTCAGAGTCAGCAAATCAACCTGTTGCTATCAACACTTACCCGAAGCGTGCATGGTGTAGAACAATTTGACGACTTCCCTATTCCATTCAGGTGTATTGCTTCTGATATTGCCACAGGCGACAAAGTGGTCCTTTCTCACGGCAACCTGGCCCTGGCCATGCGGGCATCAATGGCTATTCCTTCCGTTTTCACGCCTATCAATCTTGATGACAAAATTTTGGTTGATGGTGGCCTGATCAGAAACTTTCCTGTAGATGAGGTAAAGGAAATGGGGGCTGATATTGTGATTGGTGTTTTGGTGGCGCAGGATTTACTGAACAAGGAAGCCCTGAAATCAGCCACAGGAATTTTGTTTCAATCCGCCTGGATGAACGGTGCTTACGACACCCGAATTCAGAAGGCGAAATGTAATGCCCTCATTCAGCCCGATCTGTTGGCGTTCACTTCGGGAAGCTTTAATAAATTTGAAGAAATTCTGGCTCAAGGCAACAAAACTGGCGAAGAATTTCAGCCCTATTTCGATCATCTTGCCGACAGCCTGGCCTCCTTTGGTGAACAGGCGCCTATAAAAAAGCGGCATCAACGGGACGAATATAACATTACCCAGTTTGAGCTTGCGCCCTCTATTGCCGACAATGAATCATTATTGGCCTCTACGCTGCGGTTCAAAAAGAATGATGTGATCGATGTCGATGAGATTAACAATGAACTGCGAAGGATTTATGGAACATTGCAGTTTTCAAGGCTCAATTATGAAATCCTGAAAACGACCGATTCAACGAACACCATTAAATTGACGGGAGAAAAATCGCCCATGGGACGCCTTTCCTTCAGCCCGAATTACTCCAGTGAATACCGAGCAGGCCTGGTGTTCAACTTTGCTGTGTACGACTGGGTATTCCCCAACTCCCGATTAAATACCGAATTGAACCTATCAGAATACCCATATATGAATATTAACTTTCTGAAAGGCATAAAAAACTCCAACAGGGTTTCGGTGTACCTTGACATGACCGCCGCCAGCAATCCTATGCCCAGATACAGTTCCTTCGGAAAGAAAACCGCTTTAATGACCGAGCAGTTTTTCAAACCCATGGTGGGCATTCGGACCGTCGGCACCTTTAAGCATTCGGTATTTTTTGAAGCTGGGGCCACCTTTGCAAAACACAGCCCCACCATTGCCGATGAAACCATCCGCCTGATTGACAACCTGAATTACACCAATTTGGAATACCGATTCAGGTACACCTATAACTCCCTTGACCGCCGATTTTATGCCAGAAAGGGCGCTGATGTCGTATTTTCAACGACCGTTGGTGAGGGACTGGAAACCCTGAATTTCAATGAAGATGTACTCTCGGATTTGATTGATGAAGACATCACGCTGGAGAAGATCACTTCTAAAAGGGAAATTATCACCGCCCGATTCAATTTTGATCAACACTTTCCTATTGGAGAACATTGGTCTGTTCAGCTTGGCGCCGATGCCTTTTACAGCTTTAACACGAATCAGAACCTCCTGAATTCCGCCTTTGTTGGGGGCTTCAACCCTCGTGAGGGAAATTCCATAAAATTCTGGGGATTAGGATTGCGGGAAATTCCTGCGGAAGATATTTTTGTCAGCCGTTTAGGCGTGCAATATATGTTCAGAAATAAGTATGTGGTTCGGGGACTGATCAATTATGGCTATATGCACATCACGGACTCCTTCTTTTCCCCTGACATCAGCCCATATATTTATGATCCTTTTGAGAATGATATTTTCCAGACCATCGGTGGAGGGCTTGAAGTCGCCTACCTTTCAAAATTCGGCCCGATCTCTGCACAGACTGCCCGTGCATGGGGAAATCGACACCTGATTTTCAATTTGAATATTGGCTTTTGGCTGTAGAACAGGCCTCAAACAGAACGTGCTTTGGAGGTGATCCCCCAAAGCACGGCTAACTGATTTACTTTTGATTATCGATGATGTAATACAATAAATCGGATGGACTCTTTTTCTTTTCCGTTCACCCAATAGCGGGCAGTATAAACGCCGCGCTGAAGGAATAAGGAATAAAAATCGACATAAACAAGATCTCCATCCATCCGCATGAGCGAAGAAGGAATTCTCATTTCTCGACCATCTTTACTCACCACCACCAATTTAAAATCTTCCACTGATGATGCGCCAACATTAAAGTAAGCATGACGGTCTATGGGATTGGGGAACATAATTGCCCCAGGCTCCGCCGTGAATTCATCGCTTAAAGTATTTAGAAAGCCGAGGGTCCAAAGGTCATTGATCGGATTGGCAGGCTCTATCCGCAGGGCAGAAACTTTGGCATTGTCCACACAAAAGTTCGCATCGCCCCCATCAACATAAAAATGAATATCTAAAGCGGTGGAATCTGCCTGAAGAATAAAGGTTTTCTTCACGGCGCGGTTGGCCCCTTGCCCCTCACGGTAAATATCAAAATTGGATAACTTGCGCTCCCCATTGATGTCTACATTGAAAAATCGGTTACCGGGACTGTCCCAGAAGGTTTCTGCAAAATACAAGGTTACTGTATAAAAACGCTCTACATCCACTGGTACAATATACCTGAAATCCTTCCCGAAACGTTCCGACCAAAATAATCGGTCATCGTCGGTATTTTCGATTTCCACACCTTTAGGAAGGGTATAGCTTTTGCCGCCCACAAAATAATTATCCAGCGAATAGACGGTCTCATCACCGCCAACAAAGCCTTCCTGATCATCTGCATTAATATTGATGCCCTCAACGACAGGGTCCTGTGCCACGCTCTTCACGAATGAAAAAGCCGACAGTTTGGCATTATCATCCACACCTGCAGGAATATTTTTTGATTTTTTGAATATCAAATTCAGCTGACTTGATGTGGCCTTAATCCTGAAATTTTTCTTCACCTCTGCCTTTACCGCGCCTGCTTCGGCAACAATATCAAAATTTTCAAGCAGCAGTTGATCGTCCATATAGACATCAAAAATTCGCTGCCCCGCTGCCTGATGATATATTTCAGCAAAGTATAGGGTCAGGTCATAATATTTACCCACTTCTGCCGATAATTTGTACCTGAATTCACCATATCGTTCAGTCCAGTGCAAATAATCACGGTCGGTACCAGAAATTTCAGACTGGCTGTTGTCCGAAGAACCTTTCCCCCCGATGGCGGAAAAGTCAGCCACAAACAGCTCAAAATCATTGGTGAGGTAATCCTCCTTTGCATTAGCATTCACATAAGTGCCGTCAGGAATATCAGCAGGCACCACGGATAGGCCGTTTAATATTGCGAGGCCCTCACTGTCGTCTCCCTTCACAAATTCAAGCTCCAGCGTTTCATCATCAGATTGCACCACAAAAGAAACTTCTACCGCTTTGGCTTTTCCTTTAGCCTCTTCGACAATATCAATGGTTTTAAGTTTTTGACCCTCAACAAGCACATCAAAAAAACGCTGCCCCTGTTGGCTGAATTCCAATTCCGTAAAACCGAGCGTTACCCGATAGCGCAAATTTTTCTCCACAGGAATCCGATATTCAAACTGCTCCCCTTCCCGAAAATTCCGCATAATTCGGTCCTCATTAATTCCAGAGATCAGTCGATAAGGCATCTCACGCTCCTGCCCCCCGAGAAAGAACTGATCTTCCTGAAACAGTTTCTTTTCATCGGAAAAATAGGCTCTCCATCCCCCTGCATTCAGATAAAGTGGCGAACGAACCGCCCGCGAATTCGGCTGCGGCAACACTTCCAACACTAAAACATCCTGAATTTGCTGTCCACATTCGCTGGTAATATCATAAGTAATTTGGTGTGTTCCCAGTGCAAATTCGCTTCCCGAAGGTACTGAAGTGATGACGGATTCTTCCTCTACCCCAAAATAAGCCTCCACATCAAATTCCACAGCAGTGGCCGCTGGGGTGTTGGTATAAACTTTCAAAGCGGTGTGGTAGTAAGGATCAAAAAGCTTTTCACCAACCACCAGAATAATTTGCTGACCGGAAGTTTCATTCCCATCATGGTCAAAAGCCGTCCAGGTACGGGTTACCTCTGTGGTCTGGCAATCAATCTCTCGGGCTTTATCCTGATAGCAGATACCTTTAACATCGGAACAGCCATCTTCGGCAGTTGGGCGCAAGGTAAGATCTGTGGAAATGTTATTGAACCAGTTTTTGGGATCAACACGGGGAACTTCAATATCAGCAGGAAAAGAGGTAAAGACAGGGCCTGTCTGATCATCTTCCACTAAAATCTGTGTAGAAAAGCTTTCAGTGAACCCCAGTTTATCGGTTACGAAAAGGTAATACAAGCCATATTCCAGCCCCGTAATGGTGCTATCGCCATCGATGAAATTACCTGCTTCATCCTCCCAGCTCAATTCATAAGGTGCGAGACCTCCACTGATTTTCACACTGATTTCACCATTCTGCTGACCGCAAAGGGTATGTTTGACACTGCTTAACTGAATCGCTAATGGCCTAATTCCCTGTGCCATGCTGAACTGCCCGAGGGGGAAGAGCAATAATATCAGCGTAAAAATTCTCAGTGAACGGATTGGTAATTTTGCATTCATATAGGTTTGCTTAGGTTTCGTGTAATAATGACGAAAATTTGAGCAAAATTGGATTAAGCAATCATGTACTAATGATCAACAGAAAAAATAAATTTTAAGGATTCCTTTTAGCGGATTAAAACAGTGGCGTTTTCTTTGGGCGTGAAGACCATAGTTCCTTTAGGAAGATATACAAAATCACCAGGAATAATATTTGAATAGAACGTTTCATCTTCAAGATCATTAACATCGAAAATAATTTTCTTCTCTCCTTTTATGCGGTCATAGCAATAATAGCCTCCATTTTCCTGTTGGTTTAACACGGACAACATCAGTTTGGTATCTCTGAAATAATCAAAAACCACCTGACCATCTTCTATCAAAAGGTGTGTTTTTTGCTCCTCCACTGAAAACTGATGCGCGTGCATGTTTGTAGCGTTGATTTTCTTTTCAAGGGCGATATGCTGATCGGTTGCTTTTTGCAAAGGAAAAATTCCTTCTGCAGCTACCAGATCCACACACTCATTGAACAGATTTTCAAATTGATCCGCAGGCAATTCTACCTGATATTTGTGGTATAAATAGTTGGATAGCAGATTGCGCAAATTCACTTTGTACTGTTGTGTATTGATGGTGTACTGATGATACTTGGAGAAAAAACGCTCGTACACCAGGCTTCGCGTAATGACCTTGTGCGCATAATGTTCGGCATGCTCCCCGATGCCATTATAAGCGCGGACACCATCAAACTTTTGACCTTTGGCATAATTTTTCACCAATGGGAGAAAATCAAATGTAAAGCGGATCATCTTCTGTGTATTGCGAAAATGATGGTTCCCTTTTTTATCAAAATAAAAGTAATCGGACCAAAGCTCATTGTTTTGCTTCAGTAAAATGCGGGCGGTAGGCTTATACAGCTGACCAAGGCCAATGCTATTGCCGTGGTCCCCCTTAATGTTCGGGTTAAATGCACTTTCAGTATAATGTAAGGCCAGCACCACACTCAATGCCGGGGCATCCTCGCCATGTTGCTGACGGGCGCGCCAGGCTTCCTGCTCGTAATAAGACACAAGATCAGACGGAATCATGCCCACACTGAAAGGATAGTTTTTATTTTTTATCGCATAACAAAATTTCTTCGACTGCTGACGGTAGAAAATCAGCTCGGCAGGTACCGTAAATTGCTTGGGAATATCAAAACGCTTCTGGTTTCTCGCCCGCAGGCTGAACACATTTGCCAGGGCCATTTTTTCATCAGAAGGCAGGCGGTTATATCGAAAAGTTTCCGTAACCATCTCTCTTGCATGTGCAGGAAGGAGGATACTGAATAAGAGGGTTAGACTTAGAGCGTAAACTTTCATCATCGCAAAATTTAAAATTGAGGAGAAAACTGAACGCCGATGCTCAATGCATTTTGGTGCATGTGCATCGCATTTTGATTTTGTGTGGCATATTCCCCAGCGTAGACTTGCTGCATATACTGAAGTTCAAAGGCCACAAAATCACTCATTTGATATCCCAGACCGATCGTTGAAGAAAAGGCGAAATTCCATTGGTTGGCTACCTTTTCAGGCGTAAGAACATGGAGTTCGTAACCGCCCATAAAATATAATCTTGATCTTGAATCGGGTCTGATAATCAGCTGCATTGGTAAATCGAGCTGCAAAGTGGAAAGGGTATGCTGAAAAGAATGATCAACATTATTGATGGTGGTGATTTCGTAGGCGCGGAAGTTGTTGAAAGAAGCACCTGCCCCGAGGCGGACATTGATGCGGTCGGCGAAAGGCAAGATCACGCCGCCTTTAAACTGTACCCCCCACTGGTCCATTTGTCCAGCCAAAGGCTCCGTCCATGCGAAGGTGGATTTTGCACCCAACATCACCCATGGGGTCATTCCATTATTATTTGTATTATATCTGCGGTAGCGGCCATTTCCAGCCAACAATAAAGTGGCTTGTGCAAGAAGAAAAATAAGGAGTATAAATTTTTTCATAGATTGGTGTTTAGCGCCCGAAATACACTATAACAACCCTATAATTCATACACGTGTTTCTGTCCCGACGACTTATCGGGATGAATCATTTTTTAAAAGTATGAACGAGGCAACAAACCCGTCAATGGGCTCTAAAAGCCACTTCACAAAGCCCCTTCTCCTGCATTCATACTCTTAAGGCGCTCATCCTACGTCGAAATCACATGCTTCGAAACGCAAAAAATTACCCAAACACAAAAAATATTACATAAAAAAAGGAGCTAAAAAGCTCCTTTTGTATTCTTTATGGTCACCACCTGACTTGCGAACAAGCCAAAGTTGGGATGAATTAATCTTCTTTTTTCTCTACCGGCTTAAAACCTTCAGGAACCCGCTGGTCTGGGCTCTTATATTTGAAGATTTCTACGATAGGTGTCTCAGCGATTTCAGGAACCTGAAAGGGCACCAACATGGTGGAAAGGCTCTCCTGAATGCGGTCATAGGCCTCACGAACGTTGTTTGCTGAAACGATCATCAGGTTAGAAACCTTCTTCTCTTTCTTCGCTTCCTCGTCGATCATGGTGTAAGTCACCTTACATTTGTGCCAGTTGTCGGTGTCTTCATATTCAAAAACATCAACAATGCGGCTTTTAGACATATTGGTTACCTGAAATTCACCACGAATGACAGATCCCAATTCCTCATAAATTCTTGTTTCTGCTTCAGTGAACGACAGCGCATCCACCAAATATTGCTCGGTCATGTTTTTCAACATTCCCTTATCGTCTTCCTTACGATACTTTACTTTACAAAGGAACCAGTTATTCATGTTGTGTATATTTTTCTAATTTTTATCGAGGCGCAAGATAGACATTTAAAGTGAAAGCCACAGGCATCGCTGCTAATCTTTCTCAATGACCGTCCCACTAATACGGAGCACTTTATAGCCCTCCGCCACATTGCACACCACACGGATCAGTTTGTTTTGCCGACCAATTTTACCCCGGCTGTTGAAATGCACCAATATCTGTGCCTTCTGCCCGGCTTTCACGGGTTCTTTGGGATAAGTGGGGACGGTACATCCGCAGGTGGTAATCACTTTGGAGATCACCAGAGGCGAAGGACCCGCGTTCTCAAAATCAAAAGTCAAGGCGACGGAATCTCCCGCAACCACTTGCCCGAAATCCTGATAATCCGTCGACCATTTTACATCAGGAAGCTGTTGGCCCAGCACCACCGAACTCATCAGCATTCCCAAAATCAGCAAGCAATATTTCATATTTAAAAGAATTTATCGTTAAAGTTCATCATGAACAGCTCTTCACGAGCACGGGTCATGGCGGTATAAAGCCAGCGCATCCACTCTTGGTTCACCTGATCCTCCCGCAAATACCCCTGATCCACAAAAACGGCAGGCCACTGCCCTCCCTGCGATTTATGGCAGGTCAGCGCATAGGCAAATTTAATCTGAAGAGCATTCAGGTAAGGGTCTTTCCGCAGGGCTTCCTTGAATTTAACCTTGGTGAGTCCCTCTTCGAAATAATCATTTTGAACCTGATCCTGCAATTGCCGGAACTGATCTTCAGGCATTGCCGGTGTTTCGGCGGTCAGGGTATCGAGGCAAACCATGGCTTCAAAAGGCAACTGTCCATCCACATCAAGCAGTCGGAGCTCCAGTGAGGCAAACCTCAAACCGTACCGTTCCTCTGTATTGATCACCTTCATCACCTCCACAAAATCGCCATTGGCCAAAAAACCTGCAGGCGCATCGTCGGGCAAAATGCTGTAATTATTTTTAACAATCATCAGGTAGTCCCCTGCCTCTATGGCCTCTTCCCTGAAATGAATTTGCCGGCGAATGTATTGATTGTACTGCACGGCAGATTTATTTGACCGCGTAATGATGGCCGTACCTTCGACCCCAAATTTATCATAAGCATACCGCAAGCCATCCTCCAAACGTTGCCCGGTCATGCGATAAATATCTTCGAAGCCGGTAATCTGAAACCGAAATCCTGCACCGTGATTCTGCTGAATCATGCTTCGCAACATGGTCGCATTGCTTAATATTCCTGAGCCCTCGGCCTGCCGAACCACCTCATTTAACTCAAATTGACGCACCTGAAAACCATAGCGAGATTCAAGATGGTGATGCTCAAGCGCTGGGCTCTGGCTGTGCCCGACAGGGGGCAACTGCGCCACATCGCCCACCAACAATAACCGATTCGACCGGTCAGCAAACACAAACTGAAGGAGATCCTGTAACAGCCCTCCCTTTTGGTAGCCAGTGTCATCGTTAAGCATGGAAGCCTCATCGACAATAAAAAGCGTACGTTTGGCATTGTTTTTCTGAAGTTCGAAATACAGGCTACCGGTCATTTCATCCACCGATTGTTTATAAATCAGCCGATGGATCGTGAAAGCACGCCGCTTGGCATAATTGGCCATCACTTTACTCGCCCGGCCAGTGGGCGCCATAAGCACCGAACGATAAGCCACCGACGGCAGGCTTTTGGTCAGGGCGCTGATGACCGAGGTTTTCCCCGTACCGGCATAGCCCCGCAGGATGAATACCTGTTGCTGTTCCTCGCGGATAAAATCATCCAGCAAACCAAAAAGTTGGTGTTGTCCAGCCGTAGGCTGATGAGGAAAATGTGAAGTTAATAAGGATGCAAATTTTGTCAAACGATCGGCATTTTATAGTTTAACACAAAATAAACTTTTACCTGCCTAATTTTGCAAACAATCACCGATAAATTATGAACACTCAAGAGGCCATTGTGCAAACTTTCGGCAACCAACTGCGCCTTCGGGTGTGTGGATTGCTGATTCAAAACGACCGCTGTCTGATGATCCAACACAAAAGCATCAACGAAAGCCAGGCCTTTTTCAGCCCCCCCGGTGGTGGCTTAAAATACGGCGAAACGATTGAGTCAAGGCTTAAAGCGGAGTTTTTGGAAGAAACAGGCCTTGAAATTGAGGTGGAAAAATTCTTATTTTTCAATGAATTCCTCGCCCCGCCACTGCACGCCATAGAGCTGTTTTTCCAGGTAAAACAGCAATCTGGGGAATTATCTAAAGGTTTTGACCCCGAGTTAGCAACTGATAATCAGATCATAGAAGAACTACATTTATTTTCTCTTTTAGAAATCCAAAAAATATCTGTAAATTCCCGTCATCAGTTTTTTGATTTTGGAGCGAATTGGGAAGATATTTTATCACTTCAAGGACATTTTAAAAAAGATTTTTAACTTACAATTAATTGTTTTGTTCTTTGCCTTATGGCCGAATAAAGCTTATACTTGCATAAAAATTAGAGAATAATAATGAACACGACTAGGATTTTTACTATTGTAACTGGAATTGTGGCCTTGGGCTTGGCTTATGTTCTTTTTTCAGGTATTAAAAGTGACATTGATCTAAAGGAAAAGATCAAGGTAACTGAGAAAGCCGTAATTGAGCGTTTAAAGACCATCCGTGAGGCGGAGATCGCATACCAGTCAGTTTACGGTGAGTACACCGGCAACTTCGATACGTTGAAAGCTTTTGCTGACACCGGTAAAGTGTATATCATTCAGAAGAAAGAGTACATTAAATCTTTGAGCTACGGTGCGGATTCTGTTTGGGTTGAAGTAGATACTTTGGACCAAGTTGCCGTACGTGATACTATCTTTACTCCTGAAAAATTCCCTAACTTCGATCCTTCGAAATTGAACAAGATTCCTGGTTCTTCGAAAAGCTTCGACATCTGGGCAGGAAAAGTGAAAAAAGGAAACCACGACGTAGCTGTTTTCGAGGTGAAAGATATCGATCCTGTTGATCCTACTCGTAAAGAAGATAACGATATCTTTGCGCGTAAGCCACTAAGAATTGGTTCAAGAACTGAAGTAACAACTGCTGGTAACTTCGAATAATTATTAATTTGAATATCATTAGTAAACTTAATTACCAAGAAGTTCATCATATTTTAGACAGCGAGAAGCTCTCAATCGATGATCTGCATTTCTACGATCTCTTTCTGGAGATCGGCAGGAAAGACATGCAGGCATTAATCATCGACAGCAGGGATTCTCGCTGTCTTTTGTTAGATGACTTTATTTTACAGGAAGCGGACAACGGGCAGGAACACGCGATGCTGATCGATGAAATTATCGAGCAACATCCCCTTTTGCCTGCAGGATTCTGGAAAACAGTGACGATTTGTATAAAATCAAACACCTTCGCACTGGTTCCGGCAAAATTCTTCAAAGCCGAACAAGCTTCAAATTATTTATCATTGGTGAGCCCGGTGGTTCACAGCAACAGTACAACGCTCAGCGCCCCCTGCCTGCAGGATGAGAGTGTCATTAATGTATTCAACACGCACAATAATCTGGTGGAAATGCTTCAGCAAAAGTATGAACAGAAAACCATTCAGTTTGTGCATCAGGCCAACAGCCTGATCAACGGTTGTTTTTCGGAAACCAAAACCGATGGCGAGCAAGTGAATATATTGATCGATCGCTTTTATATGCATATTATTGTTAGTGAGGGCCAACAGCTGCGGTTCTACAATCAGTTTGCGATCAAGAAATTTGATGATTACGTGCAGTACCTGATGATGATCCTGAGTGAACAGGAACTGAGTAGGCATTGCCCGATTAAGGTCTACGGCTTTATTGCTGATGACAGTCCGCACTTTAAGAAGCTGAAAGAAGTCTTTACCAATATGGAGATGGGACAGCGCCCAAAAACGCTTTTCTACCCCTATCATTTTGATGAAATAAAGGAAAATGCATATTTTGATGTGTTTTCATTGAGCCTTTGTAAATAACTTTACAAAGGTTTTTCTTTAATTAGCCCCTATGAAAAAAATCGCTATTTTCCCCGGCTCCTTTGACCCTTTCACCAAAGGGCATGAAGACATCGTCAATCGAGGGCTAAAGCTCTTTGATGAAGTACACATTGCTATTGGCCATAACACCAACAAAAATCGGTATTTCCCAGTAGAGGGGATGATCGAAAAAATGGAGAAGCTGTTTGAAGCCAATCCCAATGTAAAGATTTCCACTTATCAGGAGCTGACCTCCAATTACGCCAAGAAGATCAATGCCCATTATATCCTCAGAGGCCTGAGAAACACCACGGACTTTGAGTATGAGAACAGTATTTCGCAAGTCAACAGGCACCTGAACAAAGACCTCGAAACGGTCTTTCTGTTCACTTCACCTGAATATGCGGCCATCAGTTCGAGTATTATCAGGGAAGTGCACAAATACGATGGGAACGTCAGTGAATTTGTTCCTTTTGAATTAGATTAACCCCAACCCACATCAACCTATGAAGTTATTTTTTACCATACTGATGTCATTGTTCTTTTTTGACAACAACAGCTCCACGGTCTTCAGCTATAATGGCAAAAGCATTGAGGTCAATGCCTCGATCGGGAAAAAATTCGTCGGTACATACAAAGGCGCACAAGGCGGATACCTTGAACTCCACGCAGACGGAACGGGCTTTTATAAATACGATTACGCTTTTGGGCCCTGTAAAAATACGCCTATCCCCATTCAGTGGGGCATGATCAAAGACGCAAAAGGGAGCGCCGTACGGTTCAACAGGAAATATGGACAATCTTACCCGATTTTCTTTAAAAGCACCGCAGGCGCAAGATTTAGAGGGTGCAAAGAGGAAGTCCTCGAAGACTTCCTGCTGGTGTATAAAAATGGCACCATCGAGGTAAGTACCTCCGACGACTGGAAAAAACAATAATTGTCAAGGCTATTTCAAATTATGAAATGGCCTTTTTTAATTCCAAAATGGTAATTTCCGGCAAAATACCAATACGGCCCGGATAGCCAATATAGCCAAAGCCCCGATTGACATACAAGTACTGGCGCCCCTCCTGATACAAATCAGCCCATTGCTTATAGCGCCATTGCGCCGGAGACCATCGGAAATCGCCAATTTCTATGCCACACTGAAAGCCATGTGTATGCCCGCTGAGGGTTAAATCTATATCTCCATACTCAGGGCGCACCTGCGCATCCCAGTGACTTGGATCGTGGGAAAGCAAAATTTTCGTAGCCACATGCTCCATCCCTTGATAGGCTTTGTCAAGTTGGCCATATTTTGCAAAACGGCCTGTCCCCCAATTCTGCACCCCAATCACACCCAAATCGGCGCCATCAACGGTAATCAAACGGTTTTCATCGAGCATTAAATCCCAGCCCATTGTTTTGTGGACTTCTTTAAAATCCTGGAAGTTCCGGTTTTTCGCATTCGCAGAAGTCCAACGCTGGTAATCGCCATAATCATGATTCCCCATGACAGAAAATACCCCGAGGTCCGCTTTTACCTCCTTGAATATCGGCACATAATCACGGGCCTCTTCTGCAACATTATTCACCAGATCGCCCGTAAAAAATACCACATCCGGCTTCTCTTTCATCAGCATCTCCACGCCGCCTTTCACGGCTGTTTTATTGAAGAAGGAACCTGTGTGAATATCAGAAAGCTGCGCCACCTGAATTCCATCAAAAGCTTGAGGTAAATTTGGCAGATAAACCGTTCGGCGACGGATACGATAATCATGTGCTCCAGAGATAATCCCGAAGCTCATGGTGGCCATCGGTACTGCAACGCCCACCAAACTGGCTTTCGAGAGGAACTCCCCCCTACTTACCCCTTTTGCCGACCGTTCTTCTGCAAGGGATTCCGTGGTAACGGTTTCTGATACTGATTTTGAACTTAGAAAATCGGCCATCCACCGAACACCGCGAACAATGTCGTCAAGCACTAAAAACATCGACCCGATCATTTTCGAGAAATAGGTGATGGTCAGTACCGTGAGGATCAGTTGCCGATGCGCCAACAATGGGGAAGCCGGGCCACTCAAGCCCAAAGCGAGGGTCAGTAATAGGCAGAAAATGGCCACGCCCCAATAGATGTTATAAACATATTTTATCGTCCTGCTGCTGAGGTTTCCTACGAGTAACTTTACGGCCTGAAAGATGTAAACATCAAGCAGAAGCATGATCAGCAGGAAGATGAAAACAGGGACAATTTTTTCAAATGAAATCATGAAAATTGAAAGTGTTGGTTGATGTATGTGATTTATTAATGAGTACGTAAGGAATTATCAAAAATACACCATTTTTCAGAGAATAATTTTGACCTACTGACAGAAAAACCTTCAAACTAAATGGAAACTACGTCAAAATCAGTTTCATCAGCAGAAGTATGAAAACCAATATTGTTTAAGATTAATCATTCTCAAAAATGGCCATCACAACATTCTGGGCAGAAAAAAAGGGAGAAAATCTTTACGATTTCTCCCCTTACAATTTAATCAATCAACCTTTACATATTAGTATACTCTTGATTTGATCTTTAGTTTTATATCCTCGACAATAATATACATCACCGGGACAATGACCAATGTAAGAAAGGTTGCGAAAGTCAATCCAAAAATAATCGTCCAAGACATAGGCCCCCAGAAGATTACATTATCACCACCGATATAGAAACCAGCATCGAAATGTGCAAACCAGCCAAGGAAGTCAATATTGATTCCCACAGCAAGCGGCACAAGCCCTAAAACGGTGGTAATTGCCGTCAGTAACACTGGGCGCAAACGGGTTTTCCCAGCTTCCACAACCGCCTGTCGCATTTCCAAAGTGGTCAGTCGAACCTGCTCCTGTTTCAAATCACTATTTTGTTTAGCTTGTAACTTTTCTTCTTTCTTCAAGCCAATAAAATCAATTAAAACGATCGCATTGTTCACCACAATTCCAGCCAGGGAAATAATTCCGATCATGGTCATGATAATGATAAAATCCATTTGGAAAATCACCAATCCGAGGAATACACCAATGGTAGAGAATACCACAGAGGTAATAATGATAAATGGTGTGGTTACCTGATTGAATTGCGCCACAATAATCAAAAAGATCATGAATACCGCAATCAGCAAAGCTCCAGAAAGGAAGCCCATTTCTTCCGCCTGCTTTTCCTGCTCACCTCCAAACTTAATGGTGTAGCCGTCAGGCACCGGAAATTCATCCACCACCTGGCGAATTTCATCATTCACCTTATTGGCATTGTAGCCGTCGAGCACATTGGACGAAAGCGTTACCACACGGTCCATGTCTTTTCGCTTAATTCCACCGTAAGTGGAACTCAGTTCGATGGTGGCCACCGAAGAAATCGGCACCTGATGGATTCGTCCGTCAGACTGGTTTCTAAAGGTAATATTCTGATTCATCAACGCCTCGATATCATAACGATAGTCTTTATCGAGTCTCATCTGAATTTCAAAATCATCTTCACCCTCTTTGTATTTCGAAATTTCCTTACCAAAAAGTGCCGTACGAATTTCCATGGCAATCTGTGCGGTAGAGAGGCCAAATCGACGAGCCTTTTCACGATCGATATTCACGAGCATTTCTGGCTTGCCAACTTCCAAGTCAGATTTCAGCTTTTCAATTCCCAAAATCCCGGCACCACTGATTTCGCTTTTCAGTTCATCAGTAATACTGATCAGTTTTTCGAACTTCGGACCGATAATTTCTACAGAAATCGGTTTACCTGTCGGTGGTCCGCCTTTATCCTGATCCACGGTAATGGACACCCCAGCAAGGCCACCAACGCCCTCCCGCACTTTATTCATGATCTCGCGGGTACTCACCTCGCCACGCAAAGCAAATTCCACGAAGTTAATGGTGATTCTGGCTTTGTGCGGTGTTTTTCCTCCACCCACTGACATCTCGCCGGGATCACTCGTTCCAGCGCCAACATTCGAGATAATGGACTCCACCACATCTCCATAAGGCGCAACAATTTCGGCGAGCTGCTGCTCAATTTTTAGTCCTGTCTGGTTGGTTTCTTCGATATCCGTTCCTACAGGATATTCAATGAAAACATTCACGTATTTCGGGTCTCCCGTAGGGAAAAACTCCACATTAGGCGTAAAATATTTCATCAATACAATAGAGAGGACCAACAAGCCCACCGTTCCGAAGAAGTAAGCATAAGGCAAACGGCCTTTTACGGCGGTAGCAAGGGTGTTTTCGTACATGTTCTCAAGCCAGGGCAAGAAGGTCGCCTGGAATTTTTCCGCCAGAGGCGTCAGTACGTAAACGTTCAGCAGTATAATAGCCCCCGTTATACCAAGCAGGTTTCCTACCACATTATAATGTACCACTTTGGATTCCAAAACTGCAGGGTTCTGAATTCCCGCCGTAGCGAGCATTTTAAGACCGAAGACCAAAAGGCCAACGATGATCAGTCCGAATCCCCAGTAATTTACCCGTTTTTTGTTCACTACGGGGCCATCTCCCTGTACACGCATAAACTGAGCGATAAACACAGGATTAATCACCAAGGCAACAAACAGCGAAGAACCAAGGGTAATCATGAGCGTAATGGGCAGATATTTCATAAACTCGCCCATCATTCCCGGCCAGAAGGCCAAGGGCAAAAAGGCTGCAAGCGTGGTGGCTGTGGAGGAGATAATTGGAAAAGCGACTTCACCAACACCTTTTTTGGCAGCGTTGATCGGTGAAAGGCCTTCTTCCATCATACGATAGACATTTTCCACCACCACAATACCATTATCCACCAGCATTCCGAGTGCCATGATCAGCGAAAAGAGCACGATCATATTGATGGTTACGCCCATAATTCCCAAAATCAGGAAAGAAAGGAACATAGAAAGCGGAATTGCCATTCCCACAAACAGGGCGTTTCTTGTTCCTAAAAAGAACAACAACACCAACACTACCAGGATCACCCCGGAGATGATGTTATTCTCCAAATTGCTTACCTGTGTTTTGGTTTCTTTGGACTGATCGCCCGTCATGACAATCTTCAGGTCCTTCGGAAAGTGCGTCTTTTTTGCTTTCGCAAGAAGGGCATTAATTTTATCGGTAGCGGCAAGCAGGTTCTCCCCACTTCGTTTCACCACATCGACCATCACTACGGACTCACTCCCGAGGCGGGCAAATGATTCTGGGTCTTTGTAGTCGAAATTCACCGTCGCTACGTCGCGCAAGTAAACGATATTTCCCTTTTCGGCTTTCACAACAATGTCCAGTAATCCCTGTGGGTCTTTGAATTCCCCAAGAATACGGATATTTCTCCGCACGCCATCAGAGAGGGCATCCCCCCCAGAAATATTGACGTTCTCATTGGCCACGGCCATTTCGATGTCCGAAAAAGAAACTTCCCGGGCAGCCATCAGGTACGGGTTGCAATTGATTTTCACCTCACGCTCGCCCACACCACGGATCTCAACTTTGGAAATCTCCCTGAATTTTTCAATTTCATCTTCAAGGTATTCGGCGTAATCATTCAGCTGTGTGAGGGAATAATTCCCCGAAAGGTTGATGTTAAGAATCGGGAATTCCGAGAAATTAAGTTCAAACACATCAGGCTCCAGCTTCAGGTCTGTTGGCAGTTCTGAACGGGCTTTATCCACCGCATCTTTTACTTTCACCAAGGCATCCTTTACATCAGTTCCAGTAACGAACTCAATCACAATGGTTGAATACCCCTGCACGGAGGTGGACTTAATATTGTCAATATTTTCTACCGTATTGATTTCCTTCTCCAGCGGTCGGGTAATCAGGTTTTCAATATCAGCGGGCGAACTTCCGGCGTAGACTGTCCCCACATAAATGGTAGGCATCTCCACTTCTGGGAAGTTCTCTTTTGGCAGGTTGATGTACTGAAAAATACCAGCAACGGCAATCAGCAATGTCATCACAAAAACAGTGGAGCTATTGTTCAAGGCCAGGCTGGTGAGCCCAAATTCCTTGTCAAGCTTATTTTTATTGTTCTCTTCCATGGCTGTGCTTGTTATTTTTGATCAACTTCCGCCGTAGGCTTCAATACCTGCAGGGTCATGTCCTGTGCTGCCTCACGGTAACCTTCGGTAATCACCTCGTCGCCATCAGTCAGCCCACGGGTAATTTCCGTTTCACCACGGAAGCTTTTACCAAGCTCTACCCGCGAGCGGTGTGCCTTCTGGGCTTTGCCATCGGTTTTTACGGTGTACACATAGTAACCTTCAGAATCCTTCTGAATCAGTTTGGTAGGAACAACAATCGCCCCGTCAGCCTGATAGTCGCGCACCTCAACAACTGCCAACAGGTTCGGCTTGACCATGCCTTCTGTTTCACCGTCAAGGCGAATTTCAATCGTGAAAGTTCTGTTGCTTTTATTGATCACCTGCCCCAGCGAGGCGATCGTAGAATTTACCGTCTTGTTCAGGGAAGGAAAACGTACCGTTACTTGATCGCCACGCTTAAACTTACCAATGTAGCGCTCAGAAACCTCCGCACGGATATACATATCAGTACTTCCCGCCAAACGCAACAATGGCATGCCTGGAGAAACCACCTCGCCATCTTTGGCAATCACTTCATCAACCTGCCCATTGAAAGGCGCTTTTACCCTCGCCTGATCGAGCTGCGAATTTAGCGTCGCCAATTTCCGCTGCAGGCTTTCGTATTGGTTTTTAGCTTCGAGGTACTGTACCTCCGAGCCTACTTTTTTCTCCCAGAGCGCTGCACGTTTTTTGTACATCTTCTCGGCAAACTCCAGCGAAGTTTTCACCTCAGCAATACCATTGACCACCTGATCGGCATCGAGGTGCAACAAAGACTGCCCTTTTTTCACTACACTTCCCTCTACCACATTAATTTTCTCCACACGGCCCATCATTTCTGCGGAAAGCATCACATTCTTGCGGGATTGTACTTCACCACGCACATCAATCATATGCTCGAAAGACTGGCTGCGAACGGGGATTGTGGCCACATTCAATACCGAACCTGAGGCATTAAAGGCATCGGGGTCCAGGTCCAGGATTTGCTGTTCAACGACCTTAATTTTCGCTTTGGTTTCTGCGAGTTCGGCACGCAATTCCGAGAGTTCCTCTTTTTTGTTTTCAAGGGAATGATCATTGCAGGCAGAAATTGCCACAAGGCCTCCGATCATTAAAAAGATATAATATTTCATAGTTAGGTTGTTTGCTTATTATAAACCGCGGCGATACAGCTGCCCAACGGATTTTTCAAGGTTGACTTTATTTAAAAGTGCATCGTAATATGCATTGAAATAATTCACCTGAGCGGTGATATAAGAATTGTTGGCGTCCACCAATTCGATGTTACTTCCAATACCTTCCTGGTATTTCAGGCGGGTGGTTTCAAAAACATCTTTGGCCAGGGTCATATTTTCTTTTTCAAAGGTGAGCTGGTCGATTGCGCTAAGCAAATTGGCTTTCGACTGAAAGACCTCATTGTCAATGGCCATGGCGGTTTGCTGCTGATCGTACTCGAGTTGTTCAAGTCGCATCCGTACCTGCTGTGCTTTTTGGCGCTTCATGAGTCCGTCGAAAATCGGAATGCTCAATTGCACCCCAATGGTTCCGAAGCCAAACCATTGCGTCCCAAATTTGGTCAGGCCACCGATGGTATTTGCCCCCGTCAGGTAACCCATATTCCCTACTGCATATAAATTTGGCAGGTATTGTACATGAATGTTCTTGAGTTCGTATTTAGCCAGGTCTTCCTGAACCCCGAGGAGTTGCATCTCGACCCGATCCGAAGATTTAAAAGCCAGGTCTGCATCGAGAATACTTGGATCAAAGGCAATATCACTGATATGCTCCTCCACCATTACGGGCGCATTAACATTTACTCCCATATGGAAAGAAAGCAACCTTTGGCTCAACTCGATCATTCGCTGTGAGCTTTTCAGCGACGATTTAATATTATTGTAAGATACACGAATACGGTCCACATCAATTTTCTCCGCGAAACCTTCATCAAACATTAATTGTGTCTCATTCAGCAAGGTGTCCAATCGGCCAAGGTTTTGTTCCACCAGGCGGAGTCGTTCCTTATTGATCAGCACCAGGTAATAGGCCTTCTTTACCGATTCCACCACATCAATTTCCGCGCGAATCAGGTCTTTCTGAGCCAAATCCACATAGGTTTTTGCTGCCTCAAGTCCTACAAAGAAGGAGCCGTCAAAAATCAGCTGACTCACCGAAAGGGTGGCGTTGGCATCATAGCTGGTCCCAAAACTGATGGGCGTAATTTGGTCGCTTGGTGACGCTGACGGCGGGGCGCTAGGGTCACTTCCTCCTAAAAAATCACCCGTAATAAAAGAGGTCCGCAGGGCAAAGTTATTGTTGGCGGTTACCTGCCCATTCACCTGCGGCAAACCAATGGCGATGGTTTCCTTTACTTTGTACTGAGATTCCCGAACACCGGCCTCACTTTTATTGATGGCCTGATTATTCTGTAAGGCAATGTCGATACATTGCTGCAAATTCAGTGAAGTCGAGCCTTGTCCCCTACCCAAAAATGGCATGAGGCAGAGGGCAATCATCATCAAAAGTCTCATGATTAGTTTGCTGTTTTGTTTGATTGGTTAATATTTTGAAGGGTATGGAGGCCCTTTTCCGTTACAATTCCGAGTAGAAAATGATCCGCGATCTGCTGATACACCTCTTCGTACTGAAAGGTCGCCCGAGGAAACAAATTTGGACGAAAACAATATTCAAGCTGCTCCATGCGTAACACTGCCATCACTTTCACATTGAGATCCTGGCGAAAAAAAGCACGATCCACCCCTTGCTGAAGCAGGGCACTCATGTTATGCTGCACCACTTTATGCTTAAAATCCAAGTAGGCAGTCCAGCCCTTTGGGTAGTACCGCTCAATTTCATGCAATACGAGCGGATTGCTGCGGGCATGCATTTCTTTAGCAAAACCCGACAGTTTGAGAAAAGCATCGACAGGATCAGCGGCCAAATCAATAATGGAGCGCATTTGCTGCTCCTGCTTTTCAAATTCCTGTTCAAGCGTAGCCAGAAGCAATGCCTCCTTGTTGGGAAAACACTGATAGATGGTTTTTTTTGACACCCCGAGCTTTCTTGCGATTTCATCCATGGTCACTGACCGTATCCCCAGACGACTGAAAAGCTCAAAGGATAACGCTATTATTCGATCATGCATTGACAATTAGGATTGAGGTTAAGTTAATATAACATTAAAAACGCTCGAAACTATGCAAATTTCAATCGTTTCCAAAGTGTATATTGTGATTTTTCTCATTTGCATTGCCTATCCTATCATTAGTTTTATCAATAAACCTTTTAACAAACAGGATTTTTGTATCGTCGAAAGTGGCTCAGAAAAATCATACCGCCTTATGGCTGAAATAAAGCCGCTTTTTATGACTGTTAAGCCCCCCGATGATGAAAGAAGGTGAGTGAAACGCCACATCGAATTCAAGCGGTATTTACCACTTCAAATGGAAAACAACCCTGCGTATTTACACAAGTAAAAGAGCGCAAAAAGATCCGCACAAATTCGTACCTAAAAGATCAACATTGAAGACAGTAAAATAGCGACAACATGAAAATGTACATATCAGACACTTCCTAAATCCGAGAGACATCTTTATACTTAAAATGCTATAAACTTTAATTTATCGAGGATTTTAATTTCAGAGAGAAAAAATGCATTCCGCCACCTTCAGTCAGCTAATTGCCTTGTATTTTTCAAACAACTCCCCTTTTTGCGTGTTTTCCTTAGCAAATAGCTTTTCGAAAGGTGAAAAAAGGGATTTTCAGCGCTCAGTGCGGCGTTATTATTTCTGTTTTCAGAAGTGATTTTTAATTTTTTTCTTACCTTTGCATCGCTATTAATAAAGAATAGGACAATTTGAATAAGGTCGAAGCTTACTATTTTCAGCCTTATTTAAATCGTTACAACACTTTGAACATATTATTCAAAAAATGTCTGCGGTAAAAATCTTCTCCGGTACTGAGTCTCAATATTTAGCTGAAAAAATCGCCCACCAGTATGGTACAGAGGTTGGTGATGTAAAAATCAGTAAATTTAGTGATGGCGAAATGTGCCCTGCCTTCCAAGAGTCCGTTCGTGGCTGTGATGTATTCATCATTCAATCTACTTTTGCTCCATCAGACAATTTGATGGAAGTTTTATTAATGGTAGATGCTGCCCGTCGTGCTTCGGCAAAATACGTAACTGTTGTAGCCCCTTACTTTGGCTATGCTCGTCAAGATCGTAAAGATAAGCCAAGAGTGCCTATCGCTGCCAAATTAGTAGCTAATCTGCTTACTGCTGCTGGTGCTGATCGCATCATGACTTGTGACCTACACGCTGGTCAAATTCAAGCATTCTTCGATATTCCTGTGGATCACCTTGAAGGAGCGACTGTATTTGTTCCTTATTTGGCTTCTTTGGGCTTAGAGAACCTTTTGTTCGCAGCTCCAGATGTTGGAGGAACAAAACGTGCGCGTGACCTTGCCAAGATTTTCCGTTCCAATATGGTGATCTGTGACAAGCACCGTGAGCGTGCCAACGAGGTAGCTTCTATGCAGGTGATTGGTGATGTTACTGGTGCTGATGTTATCATTGTTGATGATATCATCGATACAGGCGGGACCTTGTGCAAAGCAGCTGATATTCTATTGGAAAAAGGTGCTAAATCTGTTCGCGCAGTCATTACACACCCTATCCTTTCAGGAAAGGCTTATGAAAACATTGAGAATTCTTCCTTGACTGAATTGGTGGTTACAGATACCATTCCATTGCGTCAGGAGTCTTCGAAAATCAAAGTATTGTCTGTTGGTGAGCTTTTCGGTAAGGCGATCCGTAAGATTCACGACAATGAGTCGATTTCTTCTTTGTTCATCAAAGGCATGTCTATTTAAGACGAACTTCTTAGTTGGTTATTAAATCACTGAAACCACAAGTATTTTCGGAATACTTGTGGTTTTTTTTATTTTATTTTCCGATATTTGCACGCCTGTTTGAGTGAATAACAAGAACAGGCTTTTAATATTTATTTATACTTAACAATTTATTATCATGCAAACTATTGAGGTTGTAGGGTTTAAAAGAGCGAACCTTGGTAAAAAGGATGCTAAAGATTTACGTTTAGAAGGTAATGTTCCTGCTGTACTTTACGGTGGAGAAGAGCAAGTACACTTCTACGCTCCAGCATACTTGTTCCGCGACTTGGTATACACTCCAAACGTATACTTCGTAAAATTGAACATTGAAGGAACTGAATACAAAGCGGTATTGCAAGACACGCAATTCCACCCAGTATCAGAAAATTTGTTGCATGCTGATTTCTTGTTGGTGAACGACGATAAGCCAATGAAAATGGAATTGCCTGTAGTTTTCGAAGGAAGCTCTCCAGGTGTTGCAGTTGGTGGTCGTTTGGTTACGAAATTGCGTAAAATCAAAGTTAAAGCTTTGCCTAACGCTTTGCCTGATAACATCAAAGTTGATATTTCTACTTTGGAATTGGGTAAATCAGTTAAAGTTGGTGAAGTACCTGTAGAAGGACTTGAAATTTTGAACAACCCAACTATTTCTATCGCTACAGTTGAGATTCCTCGTGCATTGCGTTCGAAGCAATCTGCTGGCGAAGATGGTTCAGAAGAAGCATAAGCTTCCCACTGATCTTAAAAAATTTAAATCCTCACGTTTTAACGTGGGGATTTTTTATTCCTGCCAATCTGAAGGGACCTCCTTCATTATTATGATCTAAAAATCATGAAATATCTAATCGTTGGTCTGGGTAATATCGGACCAGAATATGAACTCACACGCCATAATATTGGTTTTTTGACATTGGACCGATTAGCGGACAGTAAAAATGTAGCATTCCAGACAGACCGTCTGGCATTCAAAACTGAGTACAAATTCAAAGGGAGACACATTCACCTGATTAAGCCGACCACCTATATGAACCTGAGTGGGAAAGCAGTACGCCATTGGATGAATGAACTCAAGATCCCCAAGGAAAATGTATTGGTGATCGTGGACGACCTTGCCCTGCCTTTCGGCAAATTGCGTATGCGGGCCAAAGGCTCTGCCGCAGGACATAACGGCCTGAAAAATATCGAAGAACTCACTGGCGGACAAAATTACGCAAGGCTGAAATTCGGTATCGGAAATGAATTCTCCAAAGGCAAGCAAGTCGACTTTGTATTGGGGAAATTTGAAGGAGGCGATCTCGCAGAACTCCCCCTTTTCATGGATAAAGCCATTGAGATGATTCACGGATTCTGTAGCATCGGAATTAACCGAACCATGAGTCAGTATAATGACTAAAATTAAAAGCCTGATTTTGTTCAGGCTTTTTTGTTGCGCTTTTTTTCGCAAAAACGCCTCAATCCGCACATCATTAAAAAGTACAACTGCCACGCCATATTCCCCACCTAAAGCCCTAAATCAGCCATAAAAAGGGCCATTGCACGGATTCTCCTCTAATTAATTACATAGCGGTTATGTTTGGGTTTAAAAACACACGGTGTTCGTATAAAGGGTTAACACAGTAACCACCTAACATCATTAACCTAATGAACATCCTTGCTCCATCCTTTGGAAGAGACATGGCTTTTCTTTTATTCAGTCTTTTCTTCATATTACCTTCCTCACTTCAGGCACAAAGCCCTGTGCCTCTCTCAGGAATCGTCAATGAATATGGCGAGGTCCTCTGGATCAATGAGCAGAAATGTAAGCTCAAAATCACCAATCCGGAAGGTTTTTCCATAGGCGATAAAATTTTGATCCACCAATCCAAAGGTGCGACCTTCAATACGGCTCAAACCAACGAATATGGCGATGCTGTTGATATGGCTAACGCTGGAAATTTCGAAGTCAATACGGTCCTGACGGTTGTCGGGGACACTCTTGTACTTACACATAAGCTCCTCCGGGATTATGATCCGGGCTTCGGTGTTCAGGTGGTTGGGCTCCCCGACATGTTGGATGCTGAGGTCACCGCTGAAGTTACCGCAAAACCCTGGGACGGTAAAACAGGTGGGATTGTCTTTCTCCTTGCACATGGTACACTTGAACTTAACGCACCAGTAATTGCAGATTCCATCGGCTATATAGGAGGACAAACAGCAAGAGGGGGAAATCGAGAAAACACCTTTGAGTATGCCTTTACCGATCAGGCAATAGGCGGTAGCAAAGGAGAATCCATGGCCTTCCCTGTCACCCAGAACGTAAGCCCTTCTAATTATGGAAGAGGGAAGATTATTACCGGTGGTGGTGGTGGAAATAATCACAATGCCGGTGGTGGCGGTGGTGCGAATTATGGCGCTGGAGGTTTGGGCGGTCGTGCACTTCAAACCAAGCGACGAATCACTACAGATAATGACAGCAATGATGGCAATACCCCTGGGGAACTGATCGGTGGACTTGGTGGAATGTCTTTGTCGGACAATTTCAAGCTCACCTCCTTCAATAAGATTTTTATGGGTGGTGGCGGTGGTGCCGGACATCAAAACTCTGGTACTTCTGCCTTTAAAAACCGTCGTCATTCCAGAGGACAAAATGGTGGGGGGATCATTATTCTTTCCGCTAATTACCTGATCACGAATAACAACAAAATCAGTGCAAATGGAGGCTCCTACCCTGCACTTGCCACCGTTTCCGCAGACAGAATCCCCAATTCCACTACTGACAATGCTTCTGGTGGTGGTGGTGCCGGCGGAAGTGTGCTCATTGATGCCGACGGTGTAGCGGGAGGATTATTGATCGACCTCAACGGTGGAAATGGCGGACACACCTACAAAGGCAACGTACAGGATGCCTACGGCCCAGGCGGTGGTGGCGGTGGCGGAACCTTATCACTCAGTAAAGCTCAGTATTTAAATCAAACCACCTGGTCGGCAACGGGCGGGGAGGCTGGAACCATTCAGGAAAACAGCGTGCTTTTCAGTGCCGACAAATTTTATGGATCAAAGCCTGGCGCTCTGGGTGGCATTGCTTTTGGCATTTCTCTGCTCGAAGGAACAATTCCCTGTAATGATGCCCCAAATGCTGAAGATGATTTAGGATATACGGGTGCCAACACCCCTATTTCCCTGAATTTCCTAAAAAATGACCAAGCCAATACAAGTGTAGATTTTAACGTTCTCTCCCACTTTAAAAATGGCTCCCTAACGGTCGAAGATAGCATCATGACCTATACGCCTGTCAATGGATTTATTGGTCAGGATACCCTTGAGTATGAATTATGTGTTGGAACAGGTGCCAATAAAGCCTGTGACCCGGCTTATGTAATCATACAGGTTATTCCCGATGAGGCGCCTAAACTAAAAGATTCCTTTTACAGCCTGACAACCTTTGGCCCTTTTCAAATTCACATTGATGAATTAGCAGAAAACCTGCCGGAAAACTACACCTTAACCATATGTGAAGACCCTGAACTCGGTACCGTAACAGTTATCGATAACAAAATTCTTGAATACATTCCTGACTATATTACAGAAGCAGGACAGGCGCAATTTTGCTATGAGGTCTGTGTGAACCCCAACACGGAGGACGAGGCCTGTAGTACAGGCGAAATTGTCATCCCATTCGACTATGACATTACCGTGCTTACCCTTGAAGATGATGTGAATACCACACCAAACACGACCATTACTTTCGACCCTACAATCAACGACAAAGCTCCAGAAGGATACACCATTTCCCTTTGTAATACGGGTCAGACCCAGGGTAATGCAACCGTTTTGGCCGATCAGCAAATTCAGTATACGCCTCCTACAGACTTCGAAGGGCAGGATGCGATCTGCTATACCCTTTGTGATCCTACTGGAGAGCAGTGCCATTCCAATATCATTAATGTTGAGGTAGCTACCGCCTGGAATGTTCAGCTTACCGACGATGAAACCCAAACCCCATACCGAAGCCCGATCGACATTAATGTTTTGATTAATGACACCGAGCTTCCTGAAGATGACAGTTACAGCCTGCAAATTTGTAACACGCAAGTCAATGGTACGGCAACCATTACTGCGGAAAATGAAATACGATATGTGCCCAATGACAACTTCTTTGGTAAGGAAATCATCTGTTACAGTGTTTGTAGCACCAACAACCCTGAACTTTGTGAAGAAGCCTTTGCCGTTGTGGAGGTCGTCATCGACCCGAATGAAATTCCGTCGATTTTCCCTGTCGAGGTTAATACCCAGCCCGATGCTGTTCCTTTCGTATTTGACCCTGCCCAAATTCCGCAATTTCAATTGCCACCCAACTATGAAATTATCTTGATAGAGGGACCTGAGGCAGGAGATGCCATAATCGTTGATGGAAAAATCATTAAATACACTTTGGATCCATCTCAAGAGGGCACCTTTAAAATCAAATATCAGCTTTGTAATACCCTGCCACAATATGATGATCAGTGTAGCGAAGCGTATCTGACCTTCGACAGCTTCTATCCATCGACCACGGTGGCACCCCAAACCGACAGTGATATCATTCAGCAAGGGGAAGTTGCAAGTGTAAATGTATATGAGAATGACCAGATTAATAATGGGACATTCGGATCCATTACGTTGGTGAACCCGACTTCTGATAATGGTACGGTTAGCGTCAACGACAAAACCATTACATTCACGCCTAATGCCGATTTTATTGGCACTGAGATTATCCAGTACGAACTGTGTAGTCAGGAAGGGCCTTGCGCACAATCCCAATTGTTTGTAAGTGTAAATCCTCAAGCGAATGATGACAACAGTCCGGTGATTTACACGATTAACTATAACCTTTCAGCAAACACCCCTATTCCTGCATTTGACCCTGCCACCATAACGGCCTTTGATTTACCGCCAAACTATGCGCTCACCATTCTGGAACAGCCCACAGACGGTACCGTCAATTTGAATGGCAACGTCATCACTTATGTACCCGATGCAAATCAGGGAGCAGGCATTTACAGCATAAAATATGAGATCTGTAATACGGATCCTGCACACACTGATAAATGTGCATCGGCATACCTTACCTATGACATTTATGCGCCCTCCGCTATTGTTGTTGCCCAGACAGATGGAGCCACAACTCCGCAAGGTGTAGAAGTTACGGTTGATGTGGTCGCTAACGACCGGATAGAAAATGATGAGTTTGAAAGTATTTCCATCATTTCAGGTGGGGATAACGGAACGGTAAGCATCGAAGGCGATCAGGTGAAATTTATTCCCGATCCGAGCTTTTTCGGCACTGAGATTATCACCTATGAACTTTGTTCAAAAGGAGCTGTATGTGCGCAATCGCAATTATTCATCAGCGTGAATCGTACGGCCATTCCAATAAGTGAAATCCCTAATATTCATGCCTTAACACTGAATATCGAAAGCAATGCCCCAGAGCAAACTTTCATTCCAGGGAATATCAGTGATTTTGAATTGCCTGACAATTACGAACTGACCATCATTGAACAACCCACGGAAGGCAGTGTAACTGTTGATAACGGCAACATCAAATTTACCCCAACACCGGATCAGTCTGGTGTGGCGCAAATAAGATATCGTATTTGTAATACCCGTGAAGGCTATACCGATCAGTGCGATGAGAGCATTCTGAATTATGACATCACCGCTCCAGACATCAGTATTATTGCCCAAACTGATATTGCAATCATCAATCAGGGGGAAACCGCTGAGGTCAATATTTTCGCCAACGATGACTTGGGCAGTGGTACTTTTGCCTCCATCACGACCGATGCCACGTCTATAAACGGTGGTGCAATAGCACTCTCCGACGACACCAAAACACTGACGTACACCCCTCAGGCGGGATTCTTCGGTACAGACATCCTCACCTATCAGTTATGTACCAGCGAAGGCCCATGTGCCGAAGGATTGGTATTCATTACTGTGCACCGACAGGAAGTGCCTGCGGACGAGATCCCTGAGGTCTATCCGCTGACCTATTATATTCAGCCCACCGATGCGCCAGAGGTTTTCAACCCCAACCTTATTGAGGATTTTATCATTCCTGCAAATTATACCATCAACATTACTGAACAGCCCGATTTTGGAACTGCAGTTGTGGAAGACGGAAAAATCAAATTTACACCAGACCCCAACCAAGAGGGGGCTTTCAAAATCAAATATGAGGTCTGTAACACCCAACCAACTTTTGCCGACCAGTGCGATGAAACTTACCTTACTTATGAAGTTCGTCTGCCAAATGCTGAAGTGATTGCCCAGACCGACAGTAAAAACATTCAGCAGGGAGAGGTGGCCATTATCGACCTTTTTGCCAACGATCGCATCGTTAATGGTTCTTTCGGATCGATGAATATTGTATCGGCTTCTTTGAATGGCACCGTGAGCCTGGACAATACCACCCTGACCTTCACACCGAAACCGACCTTCACAGGAACCGAAATCATTACCTATGAGCTTTGTAGTGAAGACGGGCAGTGTACACAGGCGCTGGCTTTCATCAGTATCAATGCCATGGAGGCTCTCGATGCTGAGGAAGACTTTATCTCCACGCCTCACCAAACCCCAGTCATCGTGGATGTAAAAGCCAATGACCAATTCGACCGGCCGGTAACCGTTGCACTATGCGAGCCATTAAGCCCTGATATTGGTATTGCCGACCTGAATGATGATGGATCTTTCCTTTTCACTCCAGCGGAAACCTTCTTCGGAACAGCGGTATTCTGTTATCAGATTTGTGATGAGGAAATCACCAGTAACTGCGCTAAGGCATTTGTAATTATTGATGTCCAAAAGCCCGAGGAACTGAAACTCAATACGGACCAGGCAAGTGTATTGGTCAATCAATCCGTATTGGTACCCGTAACAGAAAATGATAATATCTCTGCCAATGAAATAAAATCAGTAACCGTTTGTAGCCAGCCCGCATTCGGTACTGTGGTTGCTGACGGGCTTAGTATCCTGTACACTGCAGGGGCATCTCCAAGCAATGAGCCTATCATTTTCTGCTATGAGGTTTGTGATATCTATGGCCGATGTAAAACTTCCTTCGTGATGGTGGAAGTCACTGGAGAGCTCAAAGACTTCACCCTTGCCAATGATGAAAAGGTCATTGCTCCTGAAGGCGCCTCGACGATCGATTTCCTTGACAATGATGAATTGCCGGAAAATTATACCGTCATTCTCTGTGATACTGAATTCCCTGGCACTGCAACACTAACCTCTGGCCTGATGCTGGAATATACCCCAGACCCAAGCAGTAGCACGTCTTATGTGGACATCTGTTATCAAGTTTGTGAAAGGAAAAATGGACAGAAAGTAAATTGTAAAAATTCCAATATCAGATTATCCATGTTCGAAGGCCTTCAAGCAGTGGACGATACTTATGAAACAAGCATCAATCAAGGGGTTGATATTAGCCCGTGGGAAAATGATGAATATCCGAGGGATTCGGAGATGGATCTGCCGCCATACTTTAAAATAATTACCCAACCGACAAATGGCACAATCTATCCCGGAACGGACTTTATCACTTACGTCCCCGACACCTCTTTTGTGGGCACGGACCAGTTTACCTACACCATTTGTTACGACTCCAAAAGTGATCTCTGTGATACGGCTATGGTAACCATCAACATCACACAACAGGTTGCCCTGAACATCTTCAATGCGGTATCGCCAAACGGGGATGGTTTGAATGAAACATTTTATATCGAAGATTTGGAACAGTTCTCCAAGAATCAGCTGCTGATCTTCAACCGATGGGGAGAAAAAGTCTATCAGGTCTCCAACTATAAAAACGACTGGGCAGGAACCGACTCCCGCAACAGGCCACTGCCCGATGGCACCTATTACTATGTACTCAAAATTGTAGGCATTGATGAAGAGTTTTCAGGATTCATCACCATTCAACGCTAACCTATGAAAAAATTATATATCACGTTGCTTTGCTCTGTTTTCAGCCTGTTCTGCCAGGCACAACAAGAGCCGATGTACACCCAATACCTGTTTAATGGCTTAATGTACAACCCTGCCTATGCCGGAAGCCGTGCCTGGGTAAGCGCCAGTTTACTGTATCGCCACCAATGGACGCAGCTTGAAGGAGCACCTAAAACAGCCACATTTTCCCTGCACGGGCAACCGACAGAAAAAATGGGGCTGGGAATGAACGTTTACAACGACCAGCTCGGGGTTAACCGAACCACCGGCTTTAACGGGAGCTATTCCTATAAAATTCCGCTCAGCAAAAAACACTCCTTACGCCTGGGGGTAACTGGGGGGATTATTCAATACAACAACAACTGGGATGAACTCAATATTCAGGACCCTGACGACCCATTGTTTGGCCTCAACAATGAATCCTTCCTTCTGCCCACTGTTGGCGTAGGCGCTTACTATTATTCAGAGCGATTCTTTGCAGGAATCTCCTTGCCTCAGCTTATGCAACACCGACTGAACAAGGAGAACCCCGATGCACAGGCACAGCTCCTCAACCATATGTACATCACCTTTGGGGCGATTTTCCCTGTTTCTTCATCTGTTAAGCTAAAACCCGCAGTATTGATGAAGCAGGTCAGTGGGCGGCCATTTCAGGTAGATGCCAACATCACGGCGATCTTCAACGATTACCTCTGGGTCGGGGCCACCTACCGATCCAACGACGGCCTGGCGGTCATGGCAGAAATACACCCCAAACCCCAATGGTGGTTTGGCTATGCTTATGATTATCCTATTTCGGATTTGGGCCCACAACAAATTGGTACCCATGAAATATTTATAGGCTTCGACCTCTTTAAAATGGATGAAGCGATTTTCAGCCCAAGATATTTCTAACAATGAAACAACTACTGCTCACTACCCTACTGACGGCCATCATTGCATTGAATGGTTTTGGACAACAAAAAACACTGATCAAAGCGGACAAGCATTTCAAAAAACATGAATACACCGCCGCTATTGATGAATACAGTAAGTACCTGGCCACAAAAAACAGTGGCGAGGTAACACAAAAGCTGGCGCAGGCCTATATGGCGGCCAAAAGGTACCCTGAAGCCCTGGAAACCTACCGTGTACTGATCAAATTATACCCTGCAAAAACAGAACTGATGTTGCCTTATGCCGATTTGCTGATGAGTCAAAAAAGCTACAAGGCCGCTCGGGTGGTACTGAAACGATACCTCAATTACCATCCCGAAGACCGCGCACTCATTATGCCCAAATTACGCGCCTGTGGAAACTACAGCAGCCTGTCGGTGAACAAGTTCGCCGTTAAAGCGGAAGCCACTAATTTCAACAGTGAATTTAATGATTTCAGCCCAACGGTTGTTGAAGATAAACTGATCTGGTGTTCCTCTCGCGCATATCACAAATCGCGGTACTTATGGGATAATCAGCACTTTATCAACTTATTTGAAGGGCAACTCAACGGTATTGGTCAGATTGATGATGCCACAGCAATGCCCAAAACAATCAACTCAAAACTACATGAAGGGCCGGCTACTTTTGACCAGGCAACCAAAACCCTCTACTTTACACGAAACACCTCCAACGAACGGGAGCAGCGAAACTTACAGATAATGTACACCCAAAAGGAAGGGGATGAAAAGTGGAGCAAACCGAAACATTTAAACTTTCATAAAAAGCATTCTTCCGAAGGTCACCCGACCATCAGTAAAGATGGACAAACCATGTATCTGGTCACGAATTATAGCGATGGCTATGGTGGCACAGATCTCTATAAAAGCAGTAAAACACCTTATGGAAAATGGGGCACGCCCGAAAACCTTGGAAAAAGCATCAACACCAATGGCAATGAGCTGTTTCCCTATATTGCTGATGACGGCTATCTGTATTTTTCCTCAGACACCCACCCAGGGCTTGGCGGCCTTGATTTATTCAGGGTAAAAGTGAAAGGTGATAAATATGGGGAAGTGGAACACCTCGGTGCCCCTTTCAATTCCGAGAAAGATGATTTTGGGATTTGCCTGATTGGCAGGGACTCCACAGATTTTCGGGGCTTTTTCTCTTCCAACCGAGGGGCAAGAAATGGCAATGACGACATTTACCATTTTCAGAATATCATGATTGACCTCAATGTTACGGTAAAGGACAAAGAAAATGGCAAATCCATTCCCATGGCAAGCATTGAATTGATTGATGATAAAGGCAAAGTGGTTCGTGGGGTCAGTGATGAATTTGGCGAATATTTTATCCGCCTGAATCCTGAGATTGCATATAAGGTCAATTGCGATAAAAAACGATACACCACGGAAGCCCTCGCTTTCGACACCAAGGGGTTCACTGAAAATAAAACCATCGAGAAGGAGATTTATCTGAGCAAAGGTTACACCCCGCATCTTACTGGCAAGGTGGTGAACGGTACTTCCAATACCATTTTACCTAAAGCCGTAGTGGTGCTCAAAGATGTAAATACTGGCGATGTCAGGTCGTATGAGTCTGAGGATGGTTACTATGACTTTTCCGTACAGCCAGGGAGCGAATACCTCATTCTGGCTCAGAAAACGGACTTCATGAGTCATGAACAAACCGTAAGCGTGCCCTTAAATCAAATGAGAAATATCAATAGGATCTCTCCGCTGGAGCGACTGAAAAAAAATAAGATTCTCGACATTGAGAACATTTATTATGAATTTGACCGAGCGGCCATTACCCCTGAATCTCGGACAACACTCAACAAGGTTATCCGCATCCTAAAAAATAATCCCGACATCGTTTTGGAACTTTCCTCCCATACCGATGCACGAGGCACGGACGAATACAATAAGGTTCTTTCTCAGAAAAGAGCAAAATCTGCCCTGGCCTATTTTGAGAAATTCGGCATTGAGCCCTTTAGGTTGGTCTATAAATATTATGGCGAAACACAGCCAAAAATGCCCTGCCCCAACGGCGACTGCCCAGAGGAAGTGCATGCCGCAAACCGAAGGACTGAGTTCAAAATTCTTGACTTTTAAAATACTGTGTTAGGCTTTTCCACGAAAGCCAAAATTAGGGGAGGTTGCTAAATGCACCTCCCATTTCTTTGCGCCTATTTCACATCATAGGAAAGGTCCCAGTCTTTCCAAACAGCCTCGTAACCCTTGGATTGCAGCATTTTTGCAATCGCCTCGGGGCTCCGCTCATCGGAAATCTCAAACTGCTCCAACGATTGTGGCGCCACCGCATAACCTCCTGGGTTGGTCTTCGATCCCGCACTCATGGAAGTAATGCCAAGTTTGAAGGCATGATCTCGAAAAACCTCATGTTCCCTTGTGCTGAGGCTCATTTCCACCTCCTGATTGAACAGGCGGTAAGCACAAATTAACTGAACAAGCTCACGGTCATTCATCGCTACTTTAGGTTCCAGCCCTCCACTGAATGGCCTAAGGCGCGGAAAGGAGATCGAATATTTGGTCTGCCAATATTTTTTCTCAAGATATGACAAATGCAATGCATTGAAAAAACAGTCGGTTCTCCAGTCTTCCAAACCAATCAGCACCCCCAGGCCAATTTTATGAATCCCTGCCCTACCCAGACGGTCGGGAGTTTCCAGCCGGTAATCGAAATTGGATTTTCGCCCTTTGGTATGGTGAATTTTGTAATCCGCCTCGTGATAGGTTTCCTGATAAATGTAAACCTGATTCAGCCCTTCCGCAATCAATTCTTCATACTCCTGCTGTTCCAAGGGTTGCACCTCCATTGATAAATTTGCAAAGTGCGGACGCAGTAAGCGCATGGCTTTCTTGATGTAAGGGACACCCACAGTACGGTTTGCCTCACCCGTTACCAGCAACAAATGTTCAAAACCCATCGCCTTTATCGTGGAGGCTTCTTTAAGTATTTCGGCATCCGTCAGTGTCCGCCTCGGAATTTTATTGTCAAGACTGAACCCACAATAGGTACAAATATTCTGACATTCATTGGAGAGATACATCGGCACATACATCTGAATCGTTTTCCCAAAACGCTTTTGTGTTAATTGATGACTGCGCTGTGCCATCTCTTCGAGAAACGGTTCCGCGGCAGGGGAAATCATGGCCATGAAATCCTCGAGATTCCTGTGCTTACTTGCCAATGCCCGCCTGACGTCCGTTGCCATTTTGGCATAAATCCTGGCTTTGACCTCCTCCCATCGATATTCCGAAAACAATGATTTAAATGAATCCATCAGCCCCCAAGTTCAGCTAAAAAATCCGTCAGTGGGCTGCTTGCCTGTGCCACCGCTTGTTTTGGTGCCAATTTCGCTTCATAAGCTAATCGTCCTGCCTCAACAGCAAGCTTAAAAGCGCAAGCCATTTGCGTTGGGTTTTCAGAGACGGCAATAGCAGTATTGACCAGCACCGCATCAGCCCCCATCTCCATTGCCTGCGCGGCATGAGACGGTGCACCAATACCAGCATCCACCACCACGGGCACATTGCTTTGCTCAATGATAATCTCTAAAAAAGCCGCTGCTTCCAATCCCTTATTACTGCCAATAGGCGCCGCCAGTGGCATTACGGCAGCGGTCCCCACCTCTTCAAGGCGTTTACATAGCACAGGATCAGCATGGCAATAAGGCAAAACCACGAATCCTTTTTTCACCAGGGCTTCGGCAGCCTTCAAGGTTTCAATAGGATCAGGCATTAAATATTTAGGATCAGGATGAATCTCCAGCTTCAGCCAGTTCGTCTGCAAGGCCTCCCTGGCAAGTTCAGCGGCAAAAATCGCCTCTTTGGCAGTTCTGACCCCCGAGGTATTGGGCAAAAGGTGAAGGTGCGGATGTTGCAGGTGTGATAAAATATCATCACGTTCATCATTGACATCTACCCGTTTTAAAGCCATGGTGACCAGTTCCGAAGCGGAAGCCAGCAGGGCGTTTTCCATCTCTATGGAAGAGGCAAATTTCCCCGTTCCTGTAAACAAACGGGACTGAAATGTTCGGTTGGCTATGGTTAACATGTTGTTGTGTTTTTTAATTGAAATATTCCTTCGACAAACTTCACAAAGGCTTCAGGGTCGGGATGATGATGAAGCTCCGAAGAAATCGCGATGCCGTAAACCCCTGCATTGAAAAGGGGGTAAACATCGTCTGCTTTAATTCCCCCAATCGCAAAAACAGGCAGCTCAATATTGGCGATGGCCATTTGTTTTATCAGCCGCTGATAGCCTTCAATACCAAGAATTGGACTGAGCTTGGTTTTGGTTTTGGTAAATCGAAAAGGGCCCAGTCCTACGTAATCTACCCCATTTTGCCAATGCCACTTCAGGTGGTCAAAAGTATTGCAGGTACCGCCGATCTCCACCGAAGGCCCCAATAATTTTCGCGCTTCATCTGTGGGCATATCATTTAACCCCAAATGAACAGAAGGAATACCAAGCGACAAGGCGAGTTCCGCATGGTCGTTGATCGTCAGTTTTACCTGATGTTCCCCACAGATTTTCTGTGCGGCAAAGGCTGTTTTTTTCACCTCCTTCGGATCACAATCTTTCAGGCGTAGCTGCACCCACTTCACCCCCACCTGACAGGCAAAGGCAATATTTTCAAGTTGTATCGCAGGGGTTTTTCCCTGACTGATATAGATTAATCTTTCCATACTTATAAATGGTGGTATGTCAATAGCCCTTCGTGGTAGGCCATTCGCTGTTCAAGGTATTCTTTTGCCAAATGGCAGGCTGTTTTCAGGTCCTGCCCCAAAGCAAGCTGGGCGGTAATCGCTGCGCTTAATATGCAGCCCGTACCATGTTTGGAAGGTAACTTTCCCCGATTACTTTTGATGACCGAAATTCCCTCTCCTTCCACCAACAGGTCTTCACCAAGGTGGTGTTCCCGATGACCTCCTTTCAGTAAAAGATGAGCGGCATAAGGCCACTTTTCTACGGGCTGGCTACCAAACAATTGTTTGTACTCCTCGGCATTCGGGGTAATCAGAAATAGTTGAGGAAGAATTTCCGTCTTAAAAATCCGATGCCCTTCCTGATGAAACTCGAAGCCTGCAGAAGCAGAAAGTACAGGGTCAAGAATAATTCTTGCTGATGGTGCCTGTGAATTGATGACCTGTAAAATATCCCGCAAAGCAGCCCATGAAGGCACCAGTCCAACCTTAATGTACTGCGGCTTGTAAAGCTGAAGTAAAACCTTCAGCTGACTAATAATCTCCGCGGTTTTCAGCCAGCCCACCTGCTCAAAATGCTGCTCGTTTTGCGCAGACCAGCACGTTTGAACGGCCAGCCCCATCACCTGATGTTGCTCAAAAGTTTTCACATCAGCAAGCACACCTGCACCCGCAGAAGGGTCGAAACCTGCAATGCTCAGGACTGTCGTTCGATCAGCTTTCATTGATAATCGTCATTATTTGCTTAAAATTCTCCAGTGGTTCATCAGCCCCCACCCATACACTGCCCATCAAAGCGCAGGACTTAAATCCCCAATCTTTTAAAATTGGAATTTGGGGTTTCCCTACCCCGCCCAAAGCAACTGCATCGGGGAATATTTTCAGGCATTGACTGCCGAAACTGGTATCCGCAGGCTGATAATTATTTTTACTGATACTCGGAAAAACAGGACTGACCAATAAAATAGGAGCCCACTTTCTTCGGGCATTCAGCTCGCTTATCGTGTGTGCTCCGGTACTCCATTGGTTACCTTTGGCAAACATTTTTTGCTGCTCATTTTCTTCAGCAGCACAAATTTGCTCCGCAAGCTCCCCTTTGGCATGAATGTTCACCTCACCAAGACTTTCAGTAGGTATTTCAGACAAATGCACCCATATTCTCTGATGAAAACCCATGGGCAGCTGCTTCAGGAAATCCTGAAAATCTTGGGGCTTAAATGGTGCCTTTCGCCAGTGGTAAGCATGCAGCCCCTGATCAAAGAGCGATCTCACCAAAGCCGCTTCATCGACTAAAGCATGCGTTGGTGAGATGAGCCGCACTTTCATTTATTGATAAATTTCTTTACCCGTAGCTTCAAATAACTGCTTCTTTTCTTCCATACCTTTGGCTATCGCTTCTTCAGAATCAAGGCCATTTTTGTCCGCATAGTCTCTCACTTCCTGCGTGATTTTCATCGAACAGAAATTTGGCCCACACATCGAGCAAAAATGGGCTACCTTCGCTCCTTCAGCGGGCAGGGTTTCATCATGAAACTCCCTTGCAGTGTCTGGATCAAGGGCAAGATTGAACTGATCTTCCCAGCGGAATTCAAAACGGGCCTTACTCATGGCGTTATCACGGACATAAGCCCCAGGGTGTCCTTTGGCAAGATCGGCAGCATGAGCCGCAATTTTATAGGTTATCACACCGTCTTTGACATCCTTTTTATTGGGCAGCCCCAGGTGCTCTTTCGGTGTTACATAACACAACATGGCCGTACCATACCATCCGATTTGTGCAGCACCAATAGCTGAAGTGATATGATCGTAGCCAGGGGCAATATCAGTAACCAATGGCCCGAGGGTATAAAATGGCGCTTCAAAACAGTCGCGCAATTCTTTTTCCATGTTCTCCTTGATCATCTGCATCGGTACATGGCCAGGCCCTTCAATCATCACCTGACAATCCTGAGCCCATGCTCTTTTGGTCAACTCACCAAGGGTTTCAAGCTCGCTAAACTGCGCGCGGTCATTGGCATCCGCCAAACAGCCTGGGCGCAATCCATCTCCAAGAGAAAAGGCTACATCATATTTTTTCATGATTTGGCAAATCTCATCAAAATGGGTGTAAATGAAATTTTCCTGATGATGTGCCAGGCACCATTTGGCCATTATCGAGCCTCCACGGGAAACAATACCCGTCAGGCGTTTGGCCGTCATGGGCACATAGCGCAACAACACCCCTGCGTGAATGGTAAAATAATCCACTCCCTGTTCTGCCTGCTCAATCAGGGTATCGCGAAAAATTTCCCATGTTAAATCTTCAGCCTTCCCTTTTACCTTTTCAAGGGCCTGATAGATTGGTACGGTACCAATTGGAACTGGCGAGTTGCGAATGATCCACTCACGGGTTTCATGGATATTTTTCCCCGTTGAAAGGTCCATCACGGTATCTGCCCCCCAACGAATAGCCCAAACTGCTTTTTCTACCTCCTCTTCTATGGAGCTGGTTACGGCTGAATTACCGATATTGGCGTTGATTTTCACCAAAAAGTTCCGACCGATAATCATCGGCTCAATTTCTGGGTGATTAATATTCGATGGAATCACCGCACGGCCTGAAGCCACTTCCTGACGCACAAACTCTGGGGTAATTTCTCTTGGCGTCATGGCCCCAAAATTCTCGCCCTCATGCTCCACGCCACGGTCTTTCACCTCAGCGAGTCGCTGATTTTCACGAATGGCCACATATTCCATTTCAGGCGTAATAATTCCCTGTCGGGCATAATACATTTGGGTAACGGGTTGCTCGCTGTTGGCAATCAGCGGCTTCCGAAGCGCCTTGAATCTGAACTCATCCAATGAGGCGTCGTTTAGCCGCTCATTGCCATAGGCTGAAGTGATTCCTTCGAGTTGTTTCACATCGCCTCGTCCACGGATCCACGCCTCACGCAGAGGCTTCAGCCCTTGCCGAACATCCACATTTTCTGAGGGGTCGGTATATACTCCTGAGGTGTCGTAAACAGCCACGGGCTCATTGGGCACCAACTTTTCCGTCCCAAAAATCTTGGTGGGGCTAAGAGAAATCTCCCGCATGGGCACTTTTACATCCTGGTGAATCTCACCTTGGATATATACCTTTTTTGATGCTGGAAAGGGCGAACGGGTAATGGTCGCCGTAGTAGGTGTGGTTTCTGTTTTTTTCATGGTTTATCCTCCTTGTGTTGCTCGAATGATCAGAACTTTATCCTCGGATTGCAAAAGGTGAGTTTCCCAATCGGCACGTGAAACAACACACTGATTTACCGCCACAGCGATACCCGAGGCTTCAATAAGTTGTTCAGATTTTAAAAATTGGGCAAGGGAAAGATTATCCGTGCACTCCTTTGCAGTTTCGTTGAGGTAAATTATCATCTCCTAAAATGAAAAATTGAATCGGTAAAATACTATAAATAGCATGGTATCGATTAAAATCTAATACAGGCTTGAAAAATCAACGCCTAAAACCATAGGAATGACCACCGCTCAGGAGGGTACACACATCATGAAGAATTTCACTTTTCCCTTCGGTAGGGTTAACTACATCAGGTTCGTAGGGTATAATCTCAGCCGATCAGGCACCCCTAAAGTTTCCTCCAAATGTAGCATTAAAATATATTTGCAAGCAAATAAATCCGTCACTTTTATTTTTTGGTCAGTTTAAAAAGCTACAATATTCAGAAGCCGACAACCCTTTAAAAAGTCCAAAACAACCCCATATTTTGGCTTTTTACATTTAAAAGTCGCTCCTGCCCCATCAACAGTAATTTTGACACTGCTATAATTGTAAAGTGCAAACGCAAAAAATCCCATAACTTTTAACTTATATTACGTACTTATCTAATAAATACCTTAGAATTGGCATTTAAAGCAAAGAATTCATTAATCCCATTTTGGGAAATTAAAGATTATGCCCAACTTATGCCTAATTTTATAATTATTAGGCGAAACTCACCCTTTCGCATTTCAACTTTGCAATTAATCTAACATTACATTATAGAATGAGTAGCAAGAAAAATTCAGCGTTTCACATTAAATTACCGATTTTTATCGCCCTGGGCTTAATTGCAGGTATTTTAATTGGCGCCACCATGGCGGGTAATGAATCACCCAAAAATAACTCACTCATCAGTTCCATTCATAAATTTTCCAATATTGTCAGCTATATTCAGCGGGATTATGTCGATGAAGTAGACACGGAAGATTTGGTGGAAACTGCCATCTCAAAAATGCTGGAAAAATTAGATCCGCATAGCGTCTATATCCCTGCCAAGGATTTAGAAATGTCAAAATCTCAGCTTGAAGGAAAATTCTATGGCATAGGTATTGAGTTCAATATTTTACGCGACACACTATATGTGGTCTCTCCATTAAGTGGTGGGCCTTCTCAAAAGTTAGGGATAAAAAGTGGGGATAAAATTGTAGAGGTCGATGGCGAAAATATTGCTTCTACGGGAATCTCCAACCGCGACGTAGTGGATATGCTCCGAGGTGAGCAAGGCACCAAAGTGAATGTCAAGATCTACCGCAAAAACTCGAAGGAACTCCTAAACTTCGATATTGTAAGAGATAAAATTCCTCAAAATTCTTTGGAGGTGGCCTATATGGTCGATCACGAAATTGGCTATATGAAGATCAGCCGTTTCTCGGCAACCACCTATCAGGAGTTCCATGATGGTTTGAAAAAACTGAAAAATGAAGGCATGACCAAACTGATTCTTGACCTTCAGGGTAACCCAGGAGGCTATATGGATCGGGCGGTAAAAATTGCAGATGATCTTTTGGACAACGACGCCCTGATCGTCTATACCAAAGGGAAAGAAAAACGCTACAACACGCAATATTACGCCAAACGCCCTGGTCTTTTTGAAAAAGGAAAATTGATTGTTTTGCTTGATGAAGGAAGTGCCTCGGCTTCGGAAATTGTTTCGGGTGCTGTGCAGGACAATGACCGCGGCTTGGTTGTTGGTCGCCGTTCCTTCGGTAAAGGTTTGGTACAAATGCCTATTCCGCTGAATGATGGTTCGGAACTTCGACTCACAATCAGTAGATACTATACCCCAAGTGGTCGTTCGATTCAAAAGCCTTATGACGCCAAACATATGGAGGACTATTTCAATGACAGGCTCAACAGGTATGAACACGGTGAGTTTTTCCACGCCGACAGCATTAAGATGAATGACAGCCTGAAGTATAAAACCGTTCATGGAAGAACCGTTTATGGTGGTGGTGGAATCATGCCTGATTATTTCGTGCCATTGGATACCGCAAACCAAAGCGATTACTTCGTGAAGCTATTCTACTCTAATGCGCTGAGAGAATACACGATCAAATATTCAGAGAAAAATGCCAAGAAATTAAAGGCAATGAAGTATGAAGACTTCCGTAAGAATTTCCGAGTTTCAGAGGCGATGCTTAAAGATTTGATCAAAACGGCAGAAGAGCTCGATGTCAAGTTCAATAAAGAGCAGTATGAAACTTCAAAAGATATGATCAAGCTTCGAATTAAGGCGCAGGTTGCGAGAAGCATTTGGGATAATGAAGGCTTCTACCCGATTTTCAATGAACAAAATGAAGCCTTTATTCAGGCCGTTAAAATTATGGATAACGATAAATCCTGGGTAAAATTATAGCCGATTTTCACCCACAATATAACTGAATTCCAAAAAGCGATACCATCCACTGGTATCGCTTTTTTTTAGGTCGAAAACGGACAAAAAATAAAAATCGGTGAGGGTAATTTCTATTCAGCCTAAGAATAACTAAATTTCGGTATCTAAAAACCAATTACATTCTCATGAGCTACACAAGCCCCGATTTACGCCAATGGCATGGAAGAGTTGATATTGAAGACGGATCGTTAGGCCACCGTTGGCATCAGGTAGTGGAAGGTTTGGACCTTGATGCCTCCTCTCCATTAGATGACCAAAGTAAACGTTTTGCCTTTTTAGGTTTCCGCAGTGATGAAGGTGTAAAAAGAAACAAGGGACGTATTGGCGCTGTCAAAGGCCCTGAAGTCATGCGAAAAGTAATGAGCAGTACTGCCGTTCATTTCGACGAGGCGAAAGTCAAACTCTTGGAGGCAGGCGACGTTTCCTGTGTCAATCACGATATGGAGCATGCGCAGACAGAACTTGGCAAACGCGTCCGCCAGCTTTTGGAACGTAACACACTGCCTATCGTCCTTGGTGGAGGACATGAAATTTCTTTTGGGCACTATCAGGGATTGCATCAATGGGTGAAAAAACACCATCCTGACAAAAAATTGGGGATCATCAATTTTGATGCGCATTTTGACCTGCGGACACCTACCGAAGGCCCTTCGAGTGGAACACCATTTTTTCAAATTGCGGAACTTTGCAAAGCAGAAAACACCCCTTTTTTATATGAAGTCATGGGTATTAACCCTGCGGCGAACACGCGAAAATTATTTCAGACTGCTGAAGAGCTGAATGTGCACCATGTGCCTTATTACGAGATGCACATCAGCCATATTCACGATCTGGCGCATACGGTGCATAAATTCATCAATCGTTGTGATTTCATCTACCTGACCATCGATATGGACGTCTTTTCCGCGCCTTTCGCTCCAGGAGTCAGCGCATTGAATTCCTGCGGCACATTTCCTGAAGTGATTTCCTCCATGGTCCGTCGAATTGCCAAATCAGGGAAATTATTGAGCATGGATATTGCCGAGCTCAACCCGAAATTTGATATTGATGATCGCACGGCTAAACTGGCCAGTCACCTGATTTACGAACTCATCACCGCAAAAACCACCGACTAAGGTGCTGTCTATTGAATAATTTCAGTTTTTATCCATAGATCAATCGGTTTATGACAGTGGGTTTAGCGAGTAGTTAAAACAAAGCCCACGATAACGCCTAATCCAACTGTCCATCCTAAGAATAATGGATGGTTCTTGCGTTTATATTTAAAAAAACATCGGTATTTTCGGCTTACACCACTAACCGATAAAGAGGCTGTCGCATCACGCATGTCGTCATGCAACAGTCTCATTTTACTGAATAACATTCACCCCTCATCAAGTTAGGAAATCGATCAGCTGATTTACGAGCCCTTTACCATTATGAATCTGACAACAGCAGTTCCAAATCCCACAACAAATATCAGCCTGCAGCCTGCGGATAAAGTCTTAACCATAGGATCTTGTTTCGCCGAAGTTACTGGCTCTCGACTTCAGGAGGGAGGTTTTCAGGTTTTAAGCAACCCCTATGGGGCTTTGTACAACCCTGCAAGTGTGTTTAATGCCCTGAGCTGGGCAATGGACGAGCACCCCATCCAAGTGCATGATCTTGTAGAAGTACAATCGGTGTGGCGGCATTTTCATTTTCATTCCGATTGTGCCGAGCTTTCGAAGGAGGCTTTGATTGACAAACTGACGAAAATACAGCGGCAGGTAAAAAAACAAATTCTCGAATCCAAACTCCTCATTATTACCCTCGGCACCGCTTTTGTTTACTACCGAAAAAGTGATCAACAGTTGGTAGGGAACTGTCATAAAATACCCGCCAAAGCATTTGACCGAAAAATGCTGACCATTGCTCAAATCACTTCCGAATTTGGAAAACTGTTGCCTAAAATAAAAAACCTTCAGCCCGATATTCAGATCCTCTTTTCAGTAAGTCCTGTACGTCACCTGAAAGATGGCGCTGTTCAAAACAGTAATTCCAAAGCTATATTGAAATTGGCCGTGGATGAAATTGTCAGTCAGCACTCCTGCTGCGAATATTTCCCTGCTTTTGAAATTATGATGGACGAACTGCGCGACTATCGATATTATGCTGATGACCTTACCCACCCCAGCCATTTGGCGGAAGAGATCATTTATGACCGCTTTAAGGCCACCTACCTCAGCGCTTCGGCACAGGCACAGGTTAAGTTGGTCGGGAATTTGAAAAAAGCCGCACGGCATCGCCCATTTTTCCCGCAAACCCCTGAACACCAAAAATTCATTCGCACAACATTGTCCAAAATGGCTGCCCTGCCCGACCATATTGACTTAGCCGCTGAAATTCAGTCGCTGAAAGCGCAACAAGAAAATGCCTGACATAAGCGCGATTACCCCTTCAATTCAGGGTATTTTTAACGTCCACAGATTGTACAATTTCGCACAGAATATTTTTAGGGAATCGAGAGGCTGTTACGCAACTGTCCATGGAAGCGCTATATCCAAATTTTATGCTGCCCCTCCTTTACTTCGGGTTAAATGGGTGTGAGCAAATTTGATTTGGTTTGATTAATTGCAATCATCGTTATGCCACATCCCCTAAAGAATGAAATCCTATGGGGTGGTTTGCTGTGATTAAATTCTTGGGCAAAACATCAAATAGGGAGAATTTTGTAAAAGGTGTAATTCCGTGCAAATCTATGGGTAAAATATCAGACGGTAATGGAGGAATGTAGCACTATTCAAAATAATTTAAGAACAGCCGCAGGGAAATAGCCCCAAACCTTCAAGATTTTTCATATCTTCACGAGTATTATTGAAATTAAAAATCACGACATTGTCTGCTGGCAATTATTACATTAATTCAAGTATGAATTAAACTTTGCGCAAAAATACAGGCGTTAAAAAATAGGCATACCCCAATTTTTAGCATTAAGCATCATTTTTGCATACAGTTATAGTGTCCACCAAAAGATTATCAAAGTTGGCAAATTATTTCAAAGGGACCATGGTCAAAATGACCGACGAAGAACTTTCGGAGGTTATCAAGAATAGAGAAAAATATGCAGCGCTCTACGTTGAAGCGGCCGCACAAGAAATAAAAGATCGCAAAGAACGACCGAAGCCGCAAATTAAAGAGGGAGAAGGCATTCAGGTGGCCAACCAAACGGATGGCAGCAAGAAAATTGTTCTGAACGAGGAGCAGATCAGCAAGCTGATCAAAGACAAAAAATTGCAGCCTGTACCAAGTTTGTATTCAAAGGTATCCATTGCTCTGACGTCGATTTTCATCACGCCACTGTTAGGAATTATCCTGTTCTCTTCCAATTTACGGCGCACAGGAGACACGAAGGGCATTAATTTAACCTGGATTCTCGTTATTGGCTACATCGTGATCAGCACGCTTATCGGCGCCCTAATGCCCGAGAGTGCTACGATTGATTTTAAGGCACTTCAGTCGGCAGACGCTTCCGCATTATTGCCGCTACTGCCAATAATTGTGGTGAATTTGGTCATAAATATCGCCTTTGCTTTTCTGATTATCACTTACGCCTGGGATAAAATTATTGGTAAAAACCGCCGCTATCATAAGCGTCAGGCCATTGGAACGGTCATTATTTATATATTAATTTTAGTGGTTTTGAGCCAGTTTAGCGGGTTGTTTTAAAGAATTAATGATAAATTTAAAGGCAGTAATTTTTTTACTGCCTTTTTTTATGCCTGAAAAATTTGAGTATGTCTTTATTCGATACGCCAAAATCACCTGCGCATTATGCCGATGTGATCTTGCCTGTTGCTGTTCCTAAGTTATTTACCTATGAAATCCCGCCTAATATGGTAGGCTTTCTTTCAGTCGGCTTTCGAGTAATTGTCCCGTTTGGCTCAAAAATCACCACGGGAATCATCAATAAACTTCATCAAAATCCCCCAAAATACAACACCAAATTTATCGATAATATCCTCGATAATGAGCCCATAGTCAGTCCTGTTCAAATCCAATTTATGCGCTGGATGGCCTCTTATTATCTTTGTACTATTGGGGAAGTGTTGAAAGCGGTACTACCTTCAGGCATGAAAATCAGTTCGGAATCACGGGTTCAGCTGCACCCTGATTTCGATTTAGAGACCACAGAAGAGCCGTTGAATGAGCGTGAACAGCTGCTTTTGGCGCATTTGAGTCAGCACCCACATGTAGACATGAAAGAGGTGCCTAAAATTATCGGTGTAAAGCAGTACGCCCCACATATCAAATCCCTGATTGAAAAGCAGGCCATCATCATCTTTGAACATGTCAAAGAAAAATACAATCCTAAAAAAGAAAAAAGAGTCCGATTAAAGGCGCATTGGGCAGAAGAAACCGCCTTAAATCAATTGTTTGGCTTGCTTGAAAAAAAGCAAAAAGGACTGGAATGTGTGATGCGATATCTTCAGTCTGTCAATATTTTTGATCACCCTGAACTCAACAATGTTGGTTTGGAAAAAAAGGCTTTGGTCGCACAGAATGTGTCTGCATCTTCCATTAAAACACTGGTAAAAAATCAGATTATGGAGGAGTTTGAAGTACAGGTTTCCCGCCTCGGCCGTGACCAAATCCCTGACAGATCCACCATTACACTTACCGAAGCGCAGGAGAAAGCCAAAGCCGAAATTATCGAAGGAATGGGAAGTGGCAAGCCCGTATTATTCCATGGAATAACGGGTTCAGGGAAAACAGAGATATACATAGACCTCATTCAGCAAGCCCTTGAGGCAGGCACACAGGTGCTTTTGATGTTGCCAGAAATCGCCCTTACCACCCAGATCGTAGATCGACTGGCACATTATTTTGGGGAACAAATGGGAATTTACCATTCAAAATATTCTGACCAAGAACGTGTAGAGGTATGGAATGGTGTTGTTAATGGGCAAATTCAGTTTGTCGTCGGGGTGCGCTCTTCATTATTGTTACCCTTTGACAATTTGGGATTGATCATCGTTGATGAATCCCACGAGATTTCCTACAAACAACATGAGCCCAACCCCAGATATTATGCAGCAGATGCGGCACTGATCCTGGCACACTTACACCATTGCCCCATTATTATGGGATCAGCGACCCCCTCTTTCGAGCAGCTCTTTTTGGCACAGGAAAAGAAGTACCACTTGGTACAACTGACAGAAAGATTTGGCGATGCCCAACTTCCAAAAATGCAATTGGTAGACATTAGCAGGGAGCGCAAAAAGAAAACCATGGTTGGTGATTACAGCAGCGTACTGATCAATGCGATCAAGGAAACGGTGGGTAAAGGCGAGCAGGTGATTATCTTCCAGAACCGCCGCGGCTATGCCCCAATACTTATCTGTGAAGATTGTGGCACTTCCCATCAATGCCCGAATTGCGCTGTTTCACTGACCTTACACCAGCACCGCAATGAATTGATCTGCCATTATTGTGGGCATCAGGACAAAGTTCCGATGGACTGTTTTGCCTGTGGGTCGGTGAAGTTATCCACTCAGGGGTTTGGTACCCAAAAGCTTGAAGAAGATCTGCAAAATATTTTCCCTGATTACAGTATCCAACGTATGGATCTGGATACCACACGGAACAAAAACAGCTACCAGGTGATTATCGATGATTTTGAACAACAAAAAATTGATATTCTGATCGGTACACAGATTGTAACCAAAGGACTTGATTTTGGTGGGGTAACTTTAGTGGGAGTGGTAGATGCCGACAGAATGCTTCGTTTCCCTGACTTCAGAGCCAATGAACGGGCATATCAGATGATTACACAGGTGGGAGGACGAGCTGGTCGCCGAGCCTCACAACAAGGAAGGGTTATTATCCAAACCAGACAAACAGATCAGGATGTTTTGCAAAAAGTAATTCAGCAGGATTTTAAAGGTTTATTCAAACAGGAACTCGCCGAACGCTTAGAGTTTCAGTACCCTCCCTTTCGGAGACTGATAAAAATTACCATAAAAAATCCCGATGAGCAGGTATGTCAGCAGGCCGCCCTGTATTTAAATGCCGTGTTGGAGGAATGGATTGGTAAGCAACGTGTGCTCGGTGCACAGACCCCTTATATCTCAAAAATCCGCAACTTATTCCTTCGGGAAATTACCATAAAAATTGAGCGGGAGGGTGTGGATTTAAAAAGGGTGAAGTCATTGATTCAGCAGGCAGTCATTGAAACTTACGCTCAAAAAGCTTTTGCAAAAACGCATATTATTAGCGATGTAGACCCCTACTAAAAAAGCGCCCCGAGGGGCGCCTTCTTAATTAGCTTTAGTCAATATAAATTTTTCTCTATCGTTATTATCAAATATTACTAATTGATTATTGTCGTTAAAAATAAACCAAGCCGGATTCCCTTGATCTCGTTCTTCGTTTAAACGATGGTTTGTATTAAACACCAAAGGTAAGCCCGCAACAAATAACTGATTGTTATTAGGATCACTTTGCCATACCCCTTGCCCATCTACTTTTGAGCCATTCACCACAACAGTGCCATTTTTACCAAATACTAACTCCATACTTGCATATAAAGTATCTACTGAGTTATAATTATCGAATTGTAGTTGGGTTACTCGCCACGTACCAACCATCATACTACCATCCCCAATTTGGGAGGTTTGAGATTGAATTTCGTATGGAGTAATCTGAATAAACTGAGGAACTACATCTTCTGAACAGGAGAATAATGTAATTATCGAAAGCAAAGCAATTAGGTTTTTCATATTTGAGTTGTTTAATTTTATTACGATTAAATCGTGCTCAAATGTTGTTAGAAAAGTTAGTGGGTGGTGTAAAAAATAGTTAATCTTAGACATACTGAAATTAATTCTGATGAAACATTCTCATAAAATGATCATCATTTTTCATTCAAATTTGAATTTTGGCCTTTCAAACCGCATTCATATTGAATAAAATATATCTACCAAATAAAATTATTATTTTCATCTGTGTAAGATTTAAAAATAGTTTGGGCAAAAAAAAGCCCGAGGCAGGGTTACCTCAGGCTTCATCAATATTTTGGTAATTATAATTCCCACGTTTTGAGCAAATCAATCGCCTTATAAGCCGATAAATCAAACTGAGTAGGAACGACCGCTACATAATTATTTTCGATTGCCCAGACGTCATTGTCTTCGCCAGTATCCTGGTTATTAAACTGCCCAGCCATCCAATAATAATTTCGTCCCATTGGGTCGGTACGTTTATCAAATTCCTCCTGCCAAACGGCACGGCCCTGTCGACAGACCTTAATGCCGCGTATAGGTTCCTCCTGTTTTACAGGGAAATTGACATTCAGGGTAATGTCTTTTGGCAAGCCATTTTCCAATACCTTGCGTGCAATACGCTCAACATATCTTACCACGTGGGAAAAGTCAGAATCCCAACCAAACTCACATAAAGAAAATCCGATGGATGGAATGCCCTCGATGGCCCCTTCGATCGCCGCTGACATCGTTCCTGAATAAAGCACCGAGATAGAAGTATTGGCGCCATGATTGATCCCACTGACCACCAAATCAATATTTCTACCTTTTAAAACTTCCGCTTTAGCAATTTTCACGCAGTCGGCAGGGGTTCCAGAGCAACTGAAAGCCTCTACATCCCCAAAAAGATGCACTTCTTCTTTCACCCGCAGAACCTCGCCAATAGTAATGGCGTGCCCCATACCTGATTGTGGAGAATCGGGTGCCACAACGACGACCTCCCCTATTCTTTCCATGGTTTCTACAAGAACCTTGATGCCTGGCGAGGTGATACCGTCATCATTCGTAATTAGGATTAATGGTTTATTCATAAGTTTTACTGAATTCGTTTTGTGCAAAGATAAATGCTAAAAAGGTGTTTGCCCATAAAAAAAGGGGCTTAACCCCTCCATTTTTATGATTTTACTTTAGAATTACCTTCCGATACCAAGGTGTTATAGTAATCGGTAATCCTGATTAGATCATTCTGATCATTGAAATGGAGTCTGTTCTCCTTAACAAATCGCTTAATCTCGGAAGAATACCGCCGCATGATATGCAGTAGTGTCCGCTTCTTCATGTCAAAAGAAACGACCTTCCCTTTCAGGTCAAGGTAAAAATAATCGTGTCGTAATTTTCTTTGGGTGGCGTAATAATTATTCTGAGGGAATCCACCATAATAGCCATAATTGTAATTTTGGGCGGTGGTTTCCTGTACAATTTCTTCCCGCGAGAGTAAAGTCAGCGGACCTTCGTGCAGCACTTCAAAAATCACTGGAATTTTATAATTCGACCTTACCCGATAAGGAATGGCAAAAAACTCGCGGTAATCCTCCACTGTGGAGTCATAAATTTCAAAAAAGAGGATTTTTCGGGCACTGTAGGTTCTGATTTTATTTTTGGCGTTTATCAAAACGGCATCATTGCCAAAATCATACTTTAATGCGCCAGAAAGGGTATCGCCACTAAGTAACACCAACTCCCCAAGATGCCACATCTCTGAGGGGAACTGCCTCGACGACTGTGCTTTGAGTTGCTGAAAACAGAAAATGAAAAATATGGCGAAAAGAAATTTTTGCTTCATTGTATAGGAGGTTGACTTATTCCACTAAATATAAAACGATTTTATGTCAAAAAAGTCGTGGGATTAAAGAAAAAAATCCAAATCCTTTCATTCTCGATCCACAAGACCATCAATCAGCAGTTTCAGCATTAAATTTCTTGTCGAAAATAAAATTAAACAGCTTGTCGTTATCGGCATACCGCGGGTTATTCATTCGAATTTGCTCCCCTACCTTTTCATCAAGTTGGGGGATTTTCAAATTTTTCACACTGTCCAGCCGCACAGTAACATGGTCGGGGATCATGATATAGGCACGGGCCTTTTTCTTAAATTTATACTCATAAATTTTCTGTGGTTCAACAATCATATTGTTCCTGATGACCGTCAGGCCGATGGTACTATTATAAGTAATGATACCATGGTCTTTGGGGTTGACAATCGTGTTGCCCGTAATGACCAATTGCTCGGCAGGGTTGCTGATGCGTTTCCCGATGTAAATTCCGTCAGCACCACTGAAGGAAATGTAATTATTGAACACCATCATGGCATTGGCAGAAAAAAGGGCCAAAGAGGCTCCGTTGCCGTTGATCACCTGATTATTGGACACCGAAACATTGTAACTGCCTTCTCCCACAAAAATGCCCGACGAATGATTTCGGTGTTTTGCCTGCGAAAAATCAATAAGCTGATTCCCCAGAATCACAACATCTTCAATAGCATTGGTCACCTGAATTCCATCCCATCCAGTACGCTCAATCGTGTTGAATGCGATATAAACATTGCTCATTTTCGGAGGGTGCAACCCTTTACAGTTACCCTGCTTAATGGCGTGCCCCGTATGACCAATATACATCCCCTCGCCGCCAGTATCGTGGATAAAATTATCATGAATACGGATATTTTTTATCGTGAAGTTTTCTGCCCAAGTAGATGGCTGATCACAAATAGGATCGCACTTTACCTGAATACCTGCAAAGCCTGTTTTAGAAATTTCAATATGGTCAATTTCATAATCTGATGACGTTCCTGTAATTCCCAGGCCTGTATTTTTTTGATCTGTGATCACGATTCCATTCTGAATACCAGGGAGCCCTTTGCCCGTAAACCGAAAATGCTGACAGTCACGAATACTCACACCATAGTGGTGTCCCTTCCCTCCAATTGTTACTTGTCCGCCCTGCGCAAGGATCAATATCGGCTGCTGCGCACTTCCCCGAATATTCACCAATCCAACAAAAGGATAATTGCCCGCAACAAGCATGATGCTATCTCCTGGCTGAACCCCCTGTTTTGAAGCATCAAAAAATGGATTATTCTTATCAACATAAAAATGCTTCGCCTGCAGGGGAAAGCTCAGCGACAAACTACAAAGCATAATAATCAAAAGGCGCATGTTAAACAGGTTGGTGTACTATCAACAACCCCCTTATTGTTCGTTAAGTTACTGAAGGGATGTAATATCGATGTAATAATCCGAATGGACTCCGAGGACCCACTGATTGATTCAATCCCTTGTAAAGGTATACTGAAAACACATCAGTAAAAAAAGGGATCAACAAAAACAAGCCATGAACATGACAGGGCTTCGGTGGTGCTAAAAATTGAGCAAAAAAAAACTGCAAGTGAATAACTTGCAGTTTTGTATATTTTCATCCATTATTTCCCTTTCAGAATTTCGTGATCCATTTTATCACGCTTGGTCTTTAGGTAGGTTTCGTTGAATTTATTAGGTTTCACTTCAATAGAAACGCGTTCGACAATCTCCAGTCCGTAGCCTGTCAGTCCCATACGTTTCTTGGGATTATTGGAAATGAGACGAATTTTACTCACATTAAGGTCACGGAGAATCTGTGCCCCAACGCCGTAATCCCGCTGATCCGATTTAAAGCCCAACTTCAAATTGGCCTCCACGGTATCGTAACCCTGCTCCTGCAGTTCATAGGCCTTCAGCTTATTGACCAGTCCGATCCCGCGACCTTCCTGATTCATATAAAGAACAATACCTTTACCTTCTTTTTCTACCGCTTGCATTGCCCGATGTAATTGCTCGCCACAATCGCATCGGCAGGAGCCAAAAATGTCGCCGGTAACACAGGAGGAATGAACACGCACCAATACCGGCTCATCTTCCTTCCAGCTTCCTTTCACCAAAGCCAAATGATTCTCTCCGGTTGTTTTTTGCTTGTAGGCCACCATGCGGAAATCCCCATATTCAGTAGGCATAGCCACCTCCACTTCACGCTCAATCAAGCTGTCATGACGCATACGGTAGGCGATCAAATCCTCAATAGAAATCAATTTAAGCTGATGTTTATCCGCAATTTTCCGCAACTGAGGCAAACGAGCCATGGAGCCATCCTCGTTAAGGATTTCCACCAAACAACCTGCTGGCTGGTCTCCTGCAAGGCGAGCCAAATCGATGGTTGCTTCAGTGTGCCCCGAACGGCGCAACACCCCACCATTTCTGGCTTTTAAAGGAAAGATATGACCTGGTCGGCCCAAATCTGTCCCCTTGGTATTGGGGTCCACCAATGCACGCACCGTTTTTGAACGATCATGGGCAGAAATTCCTGTGGTACAACCATGGCCGATCAAATCTACAGAAACCGTAAAGGCGGTCTCGAACTCTGCCGTATTTTTCCCGACCATCATATCAAGCCCCAGCTCAGCACATCGTTCCTCTGTCAGGGATGCGCAAATCAGACCACGACCATGAGTGGCCATAAAGTTTATAATCTCAGGGGTTACTTTTTCAGCTGAACAAATAAAATCCCCTTCATTTTCACGGTCCTCATCGTCCACTACGATAATCACCTCACCTCTGCGGATGGCCTCGATGCCTTCCTCTACGGGGTCTAAAAGTCGTTCGTTTTTCATATGTTTGTTGTCTTTACTTTTCATGCTTGGATGAGAAACCGTTATAGTTTGTACCTGTTCTGGTGTGCCTCCTGATGCAGTTGCTTACGCATGTTTTGCAGCTCTACAATCATTGCAAGCGTTTCCATCATCAATTGTTCATCGCCAGAAATATGGCTTTCCTCAAGCTGTGCTTGCAATTGTCCTTCCATACGGTCGAAATGTGCCGACTTCAGGTTAACAATGACCTTGTACAGATTATGCCCCAGGTTATCCTGCTCCACGGGCACATTGATCTGGTGCCGATCCATCCATCCACTCAATTTATATTTTACGGAAATCAGGGCATCCACCAACGCTCGTTCTTCACCTTCGGTAGCTCCCAGCATCGCAGTGCCCGAAACATCCTGATCAAGACCAAGGCGTTTGTAATATACCTCAAAAATTCCTTGATGCCGTTCTTCAAGAATGTCCACGCCCTGCAATTCTTCCTGCAGATACACTGCCACAGACTTCCCTTCTTCCACATCCAGTTGCCCATAGCACAATAACATCCGCAGGGCTTCACGCTCATGCCGAAGAAGTAGTTCTACATCTGCGGAATAGGCCGTTTCCTGTACTGGGACATTTGTTTTTGAAGGCTCAGGAATTTCACCTATAGCCATCAATTCCTCTGGCGAGGGTGCCCAGTCGGGCTCGTAATCTGGGTAATTTTGTGGTGGCGCTGACGGCGGTGGCGTTGATGCCCCTCCGGTCTGCGGACGGTACTGACTGCGCTTATGCTCCTCCTCAAAGATTCCCTGCAGCTCTTTTTTCAGGGCTTCTTCAGAAATCTCCAGTAATTTGGCACAGGTTTTCAGGTAAACATCCCGCTTGATGGCGTCGGGTATTTTGGCCAATACTTCCAAAATCTGACGGGCTACCTGCGTTTTTTTCAGCGGATCGTTCCCAACATCCTTCAGCATTACATTCGTAATGAAGGTAATGAAGTCGGTTTTCTTATCGCTGAGGTATTCACGGAAAGCGTTCGGCCCAATCTTGCGGGAATAACTGTCCGGGTCTTCCCCTTCAGGAAAGGCGACCGCCTGCACATCGAGCCCTCCGGCCAAAATCATGGCAATCCCACGCAAAGAGGCTTTTACCCCTGCGCTGTCGCCATCAAAAAGTACGGTAATATTGTTGGTAAAACGCTTGATCAGTTTAATCTGATCTTCGGTCAGGGAGGTTCCCGAGGAGGCCACCACGTTCTCCACACCCGACATGTGCATGGATATAACATCTGTATAGCCTTCTACAAGGTAACAGTTATCCTCTTTCCTGATGCGTTCTTTTGCCTGATAAATACCATAAAGCACCCGAGATTTATGATAAATCTCTGTTTCGGGTGAGTTAAGATATTTGGCTTCTTTTTTATTGGTCGATAACGTTCTTGCACCAAAGGCAATGATCTTCCCAGAAAGGTTGTGCACAGGGAACATCACGCGGGCACGGAAGCGGTCGAAAACTTTTTTGCCGTCATCCTTAACAATCACCATCCCTGCTCCTTCCATTTCAGGAACAGTATAGTTCATCTTCTCTGCCGACTTTCTAAATCCCTCCCACTCTTCAAGTGAATAGCCGAGCTCAAAATTTTTGATGATCTCGTCGGTCATTCCCCGTTCGCGCAAGTAGCTGTAACCTATCGCACGTCCGGTTTTATTTTCCCACAGGTTCTGAACATAGAGTTCTTTGGCAAAATGCATGACCTGATGCAATCGGTCACGGAAACTGATGGCCTCCTTAACTTCCTCTGTCAGTTTGGTCTCCTCAATCGGAATGCCATATTTTTGCGCCAGATGGCGAATGGCTTCGGGGAATTCCATCCCTTCCATCTCCATCACAAAGCGTATTGGGTCGCCGGTTTTTCCACAACTGAAGCATTTGTAAAACCCTTTCGTTGGTGCCACCGAGAACGAAGGGGTCTTCTCTTCATGGAAAGGGCAAGGAGCCCACATGTTTTGTCCCTTTTTTTTCAAGCTGACATAATCCGACACCACATCCACGATGTCCATACTATCTTTTACTTGCTGAACAGTATTTTGACTAATACCCAATGCTTTACTTTCTTGTTAAAAATCCCTGTCTAATTTAGCCTACAAATGTACTGATTTATCAAGCATATCCCTATCATAAAACAGGAAGATGCTGCCTGAAAGACAATCTATACGATAAATTTAGCTTTATTTTACCACAAAACTAATAGTTCAGCCACACAAGCTGTTTAAAATGTGGGCTCGAAGGAATAATGAAATATAAATTCAAAAAAAATAACTAATTTTGAGTCTGTTTATCTTTTAAAGCCTAAATTTCATGTCGGTAAACAGGACTGAGTGCCCCAGGGACTCAATCCACCCACCAACATCAATGCCTTTGGCTTCATCATAGATTTATATATCAATGACAATCAATGAATCACAAATTATAAAAGCCCTTGCGACGGTTGAAGACCCCGACCTGAAGAAAGATTTGGTAACCCTTAACATGATCAAGGACATTAAAATTGAAGGCCGAACGGTAGCCTTCAAGGTGGTCCTGACCACTCCCGCATGTCCACTCAAGGAGCTGATCAAAAATAACTGTATTGAGGCTATCCATCAGTTGGTCGATAGTGAGCTGGAAGTTATTCCAGAGATGACACACGATGTAACAAGTGCACAGGCTAAAACGCCCCTTCTACCTGAAGTAAAGAACATTATTGCTGTGGCATCGGGAAAAGGAGGCGTAGGAAAATCTACGGTTTCTGCCAACCTTGCTGTCGCTTTGGCACGTACAGGCGCCAAAGTAGGCTTGCTGGATGCTGACATCTATGGCCCTTCCGCCCCAACCATGTTCAACTGTGAGCATGAGCAACCCGAGATGGAAAAAGAAGGCGAAAAAACCTGGATCTTGCCCATTGAGCAATATGGCGTTAAGGTCATGTCGATCGGATTTCTTACTCCTGCTGACAGCCCGCTAATCTGGCGGGGCCCTATGGCCACTTCAGCCATCAAGCAATTTCTGGGCGACACCAAATGGGGAGCGCTCGATTATTTAGTGGTCGATTTACCACCAGGCACCAGCGACATCCACCTTTCTTTGATTCAGAATGTTGCCGTTACGGGAGCCGTTGTCGTTACTACCCCACAGAAAGTCGCCATTGTAGATGCACAAAAAGGACTATCGATGTTCCAGCAGCCACAAATCAATGTACCGATTTTAGGTTTAATTGAAAATATGGCTTATTTTACTCCTAAAGAATTGCCAGAGAACAAATACTATATTTTTGGTAAAGATGGGGGAAAACACATGGCCGAACGTTTCAAGGTGCCATTTTTGGGTCAAATCCCTCTGGTACAGGAAATTCGCGAAAGTGGAGACAGTGGGTACCCTGCCGTTATGAAAGATAGTATCACATCCGAGGCTTTCGATGTGTTGGCGCAAAATGTAGCACAGCAAGTAGCGATGCGCAATGCCAATTTAGACAAAACTGAAAGAGTTATTATTACAAAATAATTGTCATGAAAGAATCCCCATTGTTATCGGAGGTCGAGCTGGCTTTGGAAAGTATCCGTCCATATCTTGAATCTGACGGCGGAAATGTCAAGGTCGTTGAGATCATTGAAGATCATACGGTCAAAGTTGAATTGATCGGGGCCTGTGGCTCATGCCCAATGTCGCCGATGACCATGAAGGCAGGCATCGAGGAAGCGATAAAAAAGCAAGTCCCTTCCATTAAAGAAGTAATTGCGATTAACCTGACCCCTCTTTCAAAATAAATATACTTATAATTTTAAAAAGCTATAAATCAATCTGAAGGCAGAGCTGGTTTATAGCTTTTTCATTCTCCACCACAGTAACCCCAATCCTGTGAGAAATATATTCCTATTTTTTCTCCTGCTGACGTCCCTCCCTTCATTTGCGCAGAATGTCGGCCCCATAAAACCCCGCTGTTCCTCAGAAAACTATTACAGCGGACCCTCCAGTAATGCGCCCTCTTCGCAATTTGAAAATTGGATGACCACCAAGAAAATTCAGCAACAAAAGCGCCTGCGTTCAACAGCCGTACAGGAGGATGAAACACGCTATCGCGTTCCTGTGGTTTTTCATATCATTCACCGCCCTGGCGAACAAATTGGCGAGGGCTCCAACATTTCCACCGCGCAGATCCTCTCCCAGCTCGACGTAATCAATGAAGATTACCAGAGAACCAATGCCGATGCCAACCTCACCCGTCCCGAATTTCAGGATGTGGCTTCGAGCCTGAACATTGAATTTGTTTTGGCTAAACAGGATCCTTTCGGTAACCCTACAACTGGCATCACCAGAGTAAATGGCCTGAGAAACAACTGGGGCGACCCTTCGGGCAACTCCTCCCTCGATGCCGAGCTAAAATCCTACTCCTATTGGCCTTCAGAAGACTACCTCAATATTTGGGTAGCCCCTCTGCGTGACGGCATTCTTGGCTATGCTTCCTGGCCTGAAACAGATATTGGTGGTGTAGGCGCCCCGAGTGCCCCGCTGCAGGATGGAGTGGTGATTAATTTTATTGCCTGTGGATCCATCGCCAAGGGAAACTTTCCAGACATTGACCCTGACTATGATTTGGGAAGAACCCTGACGCACGAGATCGGCCACTTCTTTGGGCTATTGCACGTAAGTGGTGCGGGCGGTTGTAATTCCGATGATTTTTGTACTGACACCCCTCCACAGGCAAGGCAAACACAGGGCGACTGCGCCAACTTTGGTGCCAATCCACCCTTTTCCTGCGGCACGGAGGACATGTATGAAAACTATATGGATTACACCTTTGACGCCTGTATGAACGCCTTCACCCATGATCAGGCGACAAGAGCCCATATTGTTCTGGAAAATAGCCCTCGAAGAGCCTCCCTGCTCGACAGTCACGGTTTGGTGGACCCAGATTTCGAGGAGAATGCCATTAGCCTTGGGGCAATCCTGAGCCCCGAAGTGATTGCCAACAGCGATCGGACGAGCCTAAAAGTTGTCCTGCGAAATTTTGGGGAAAATCAGGTCACCAGCGTCAATATCCACCTTGACTTCGGCAGTTTTAAGGCTGATTTAGCCACCGAGGTAAATATTGCTTCCAAATCCGCGGACACCCTTGCTTTCAAATTAACGGAACTCCCTGAACAGTCCGAATTATTCACCGTTACCGTGGACAGCGTGAATCACCAACCGAATACGGCATTAATTCTTGCGGAAAAAAAACAACAACTTACCGCCAATTCAGCGACAGCAAGTTTGCCTTATCTTCATGCATTTGATAACCCGTTCATCAATTCCGATGGCTGGCAGGTGCCCAATTTTGAAGGTGCCCAATGGGTCAGCAAAAAACAGGAGGACGAACCTTTTGTCGCTGCCCTTGAGGAGCAATCCGTCAGTCCCCAATACCTGATCTCCCCACTGCTCCCCCTTGATGGAGCACCATCAGATTCACTGACACTCACTTTCCAGACGGCCGTTACCCCTGAAAACAGCAGCTTTATGCCACAATTCAGTGTACTGATTTCCGAACCTGAAAACGAAAACCTGTTGCGCCTTAAAACCCTCACCGACAACGATTTTGAAAATACCGCAGGCAAAAGCTATAAAAAGCATTATATCGACCTGACGCCTTTCAGAAATCAGGCCATTCGCCTGGTGTTGGACGGTCAGAATAACAGTTCTTCCTCCCTGTTAATGAAGAACCTCAGGATTCAGCCTGTGGGAATCAACCGCTTACTGCAACTGAATGAATCTCAGTTTACCATTTCCCCTTCGGGAGGAGATGAGCCAATGTTCAGACTGACCACCAAAGGGAGCCACCCTGCCGTTTATGATTTGGTTTACGAACTGCCCCAAACGGCCAATGTGGCGCTCAGGATCGTCAGTATTGATGGCCGTCAGGTTTTCAGTAAAATCCTCGAAGGCGTACTGCACGGCAGCTGCCCGCTACCCACACAAGGCTATGCCTCAGGGATTTACCTCCTGCAAATCAACAGTCCGCAGCACCATGAGGTCAAAAGGTTCTTTATCCCATAGCCGCTGCCTGTTAAATTTCTTTCCATTCGTGCAAGAATATTGAGGGAGGCCGCACCGTTTTTGACAATTAATTCTCTATTTTTGGGCAATAATATAAAATGAAATTATAATCAATGAAGGATAAATTAAACGTTGGCGTTCTGTTTGGTGGCAGATCTGTTGAGCATGAAATTTCGCTCAAATCCGCTACCAATGTTCTAAAAAATATCGACCGTTCGGTGTACAATGTGTTCCCTATCGGTATCGACAAAAAAGGCGCTTGGCACCTTGGCATGACCCCAGACCAGCCCTTTGCCCCAACAGGTAATGTTCAACTCAATGTTGATCCTTCAGACCCTTTCCTTTTGAATACTGATACGCAGGAGGCTGTTCGCCTGCAGGTGGTTTTCCCAGTGCTTCACGGCACGGATGGTGAAGATGGCAGCGTGCAGGGTTTACTGAAAATTTTACGTCTGCCATGCGTGGGCGTCGACGTCCTTGGGGCTTCAGTAACCATGAACAAGGTCATTACCAAACACCTCCTTGAGGCGAATCATATTCCTGTAGCCAAATATTTGGCTTTCCGCAAAGATCAAAAAGAAGAGATCACTTTTCAGGCGGTAAAAGAACACCTCGGCTTGCCTTGCATTGCCAAGCCTGCCAATTTGGGGTCGTCTGTCGGGGTTACAAAAATCACCGATGAATCATCCTTCAAAACAGCGATTGCCGAGGGCTTCAAATACGACAACCTGCTGCTGATCGAGGAATTTGTAGTTGGCCGTGAGCTTGAATGTGGCATTATTGGCAACGAGGATACCCGCGCATCTTATGCAGGGGAAGTGATCATCAATCCCAAACATGCTTTCTATACTTTTGAGGCGAAATATGTAGATCCGGAAGGTGCCAAAATTCAGGTCCCTGCTGATCTTCCAGAAAGTACGCATCAAGAAATGATGGCACATTGCGTGGCGGCTTTCAAAGCCCTTCAGTGTAATGATTTCGCCCGTGCCGATTTGTTCTACACCAACGATGGCCGCGTGCTGGTGAATGAAATCAATGCGATTCCTGGCTTTACGGATGTATCAATGTTCCCTTCATTATGGGCACATTCGGGCATCAGTTATCCTGCGCTTATCAATCAGCTGATCGCCATGGCAATGAAACGCAGCCAGCAGGCCCTTCAGCAAGAGACTCACTTTGAGTCCGCTTTCACGAAATAATTCAAGGGATAAACCCTTCCATAAAAACACAAAAATATGTCTTTTTTTAAGCCTAAATCTTTCCTTGACATCCTGCTGCACTGGGTAGTTCTTGGTGCTTTGGGGTCAGCCCTGTTGATCGGCTATTTCTATTATTACCTTCCCAATATTACCGAACACGGCCAAACCGTTACGGTACCCAATGTGGTGGAGCGTAATTTCAGTGATTTGAAAACAGAGCTTTCCGCCCGTTCGTTGCGCTTTGAGGTGGATGCTGATTCTGGATTTTCTGCCGACCTGCCACCTTTGGCAGTCATCAAGCAATTTCCTGAGCCAGGCACAAAGGTGAAATCCGACAGAAAAATTTACCTCACCCTCAATGCCATGAACCCGCCGAAGGTACCGATGCCTAATTTGGTGGATGGTTCCCTGACCAATGCGCAGATTGTGCTGAACAGCCTAAAGCTGAAAATGGGAGAAATCACTTATGAGCCAGATTTGGCGGAAAATGCCGTCCTGAAACAGGAATATAAAGGAAGCCCTGTGGAAGCAGGAACTTTAATTGCCAAGGGATCGACGATCGACCTTGTGGTCGGTGATGGATATGGCAAACGCACCTTTGAGGTCGAGGACTATGTCGGCAGACCATTGGATGAGGTGGAGCTGGCCATCAAAGGCGCTTCTTTGAAAGTGGGCAATATTAAGCCACGTGAGCGTTATGATTCGCTGGATTATGTGGTGCAACAGCAACGCCCTGCTGAAAACGAAAAAGTACATGTCGGACAGGAAATTGACTTGTGGGTAACACCCGTTGTTGAACAAGCCGACAGTGTAAGTACCTTTTAACCGTACGCCGCCTCTTAAAACAGCGGTTTTCCGCGGGTAACAGGAAACACCCTTCTCATTTTGTGGAGGGTGTTTTTTTGTGCTATTTCCGCCCACCCCTGCTCTTTTTCCATAAAAAAATACTGATTCCATAGGCATTTCAGTATATTTAAGCCGTTTGATTTTTGAATCCTCCTATACCATGCATAAATATTTAAAGGCTCTTTTTCTCATTTCATTTTTTGGCATTCATCAACTTCACGCTCAAATCCAGCAATGGCCCCTGATGAAAGCGCAACGAGCAAATCATGCACGCATTGCCATGAGCTCTTCCGATACGCTTCAGCTGCCTTTCTTTGATGATGTTTCGCAAAGTGACCACCTGCCGAATCCGCATTGGTGGGAAGATGAACAGAAAGTTACCGTGCGCTCTGGCATTGACATCAATAGCCCGAGTTACCAGGTGATGGTTTTTGATGGCGTTGACGCAAGTGGCGTACCCTACAACACCAACGGTATCGCCTATGGCCCTACGGACGCCTTGACTTCCAAGGCCATCGATTTATCGCAGGTGTTACCCGCCGACAGCACTTACCTGACTTTCTTCCTTCAGCCTAAAGGATTGGCCAACGCGCCCAATGGCAGGGATCGACTGATTATTTCATTCCTCGAAAAAGAAGGCACCTATGACGATATTTGGGAAATTGACGGCAGCGATCCGCGCCTGTCTACCCAACAATTTAGAATGTTTGCGGTAAAAGTAGACACCTCATTCTTACATGAAGGCTTCCGATTTAAAATTCAGGCTTATGGCAACCAGTCTGGCGCTTTCGATAACTGGCTGTTGAATTATGTGCATTTGGATCAGCGACGTTTCCTCGAAAACCCTGAAAATCCAACGGTCAACGATCAGGCCTATGTGGACAGAACCCTGACCAAAAAACCTTCGAGCCCATTCACTCCTTACACCATGATCCCTATGAAGCAATTCAAAACGGATCCTGATGCTTTTATACAAGGCAGTAAGGTGCAGGCCTATAATCACAACAACCAGACACAATTGGTTTCCTATACTTTTGAAGTCATAGACACCATCGCCAATCAGGTGATTGAGCAGACCAACCTGAACACCTCGCTGGGGCTCATCAACGGCTTTACCTTCAAAGATTTTGAAAGCACCACCCTTGACCCCGACAAGCTGCTGGCCTACAATTCAGACTCGCTTTACCTGGCCATGAAATGTGAAATATCCTCTAACGACACCCTGCTGGTGCGGTATCAGGATGCTTTCGGAAGAAATGTTTATGCGGACAGCATCGACCTTAAGATGAACGACACGACAGTCAGTTATACCGTGATTGACAACATTCTGGCCTATGATGATGGCGAGGCGGAATATGCTGCAGGAATTGCACAACAACAAGGGCAGCTGGCTTATAAATTCAATGTGCCGACCAATGACGTTCTCACCGCCGTACAAATCAACTGGCGAAGTGAGGGCTTTGCACAGGGAGGGCAACCGATCACTCTGAAAATTTGGCGCGACCTGAACGACGACCCGATTGTTACCAGAACAGTAACCACCACACCAGGCACCCTCGAGCAGCCTTTCACAACTTACAATGTGGGCTCGGTAGCGGTTAACGGCGATATTTATGTAGGTTACCAGCAAAGCTCCAATGACCGTATCCCCGTAGGGCTCGACAAAAACCATGATGCAGGCGACCAAATGTATTTCAATACCAATGGCGAGTGGGTACAAAATCAGGATGTTGAAGGCGCTTTGATGATCAGGCTTCAGTTCCTGAAAAGCAATCAGGTTCCTCCGCTGGACAACGAGCTTCCGCAAATTCACCACAGCTTTTACCCCAACCCAAATGTAGGCAAGGTGTATATTGATGCGGAACTTGAGGGCATTCAATTGTTTGATGTTTCAGGCCATCGAATTCAGTTCGATCAACATTATGATGGACACCGAACGGAGATCATATTTGACAATACAACGCCAGGCTTATACCTGATAAAATATAAACTTCACGGGCAATGGATGACCGACAAACTGATCATTCACCGATAGAAAGCAGAATAAAAAAAGCTCGATCAATAACGATCGAGCTTTTTTTAGCATCAGTAAGAATTCCTAACGGCAACCTGATATGAAGAAATAAATCTTCCTGAGGCACCTGAAATCAACAGCGTTCAGTCCTTAACAATCCGACTGATCACTCCTGCTGTAACATTAATCCTTAAAAGGCACAGGATGACTTTTCGAGAAATCCTCCAAAGTCTTGGTTTTATCTTTATAAGCCTCCTGAGCAATAAAATCTGCCAGCTGATAAAACTCCTTCGGTCCGCGGTAACCTGGAACAGGGATAGGCGTCAGTTCAGCAGCGTCCTCCACAGGAACCATGAATACGATCGTCGGATAGCTCATCTTCCCGCCTGTGAGTGCTGCGGCAAGCTCATTGTAGCCTTTGCGTCCATTGGGAACAAATTTGAAGGTATGTCCTTTATAATTGACGTCCTCACGCTGCTCAGCGTCAAATTTCACGGCATAATAATGCTCATTGATAAACTTTGCGACCTCCTGATGTTCAAAGGTGGTTTTATCCATTTTTTTACACCAGCCACACCAGTCAGTGTATAAATCAATCATAATTTTCTTTGGTTCCTTTTCATTGGCTTTAATCGCCTGCTCGAAAGTCATCCACTGAATACCATCTTTTGTGTTTTTATGTTGCTTCTGGGCAAAAGCTGTATTGCCCATCGCAAACACGAAAAGGACGACACCCAAAATAATCTGATTCTTCATCTTCAAATATATTTTAAATTGATGTGCTTGTTTATTATCTTTTAATAAGTTTGTAAATCTACAGACGCAATCTATACCATAAAATTAACTAAATATGTCTTTAAACTTACTAAACCGCCCATTTTATGAGGAAATGGAAGTGGAACAACTGCAGAATTTTGCGGAAATCACGGGTTTTAGTAGTGGCATAGATATACAGACCATCTTTGAGCAAATTAAAGATGCCCAGCAAATTGTAGAGCTCGGTTCTGGCTATGGCCGAAGTTTGTACCGATTGCGCGCCCTGGGGTTCAGCAACAAGCTATTGGGCATTGAACGCACGCAGCGCTTTGCGGATTATGCCAATGCCCACCTCGGACACGGCACCCCGACTGATTGTGCGGACCTGATGACCAACCTGAATTTACCCGATACGGATGTGTTCCTGTGGCTGTGGTCGGGGATCATGGAATTTTCCTATGATGAAAAAATTGAACGAATAACCCATTTCAGCAAATCCCTGAAAAAAAATGGCCGGTTTTTTATCGACCTTCCAGCGAAAAAAGTTCAAAAAGTGGGCGATTATGAGTCCGACCAACGGCTGATTTTACGTCAGCAATGGGGCGTACTACGCGCAGAACAGCCCACAGCCGCCGAAATGCACCAGATCGCCCATAAAGCAAAACTCAACGTTCTTCCCTCCATTTTTTATTTTACTGATAAAGGCTACGAGAGGCAAATGTTCATTTTTCAGAAACCATAACCTCCCCCCTATTTTTCTATTGCGCTTCCTCTTCTTCAAATTGCACACTGATCAGGCTCTCAAAATGAAGCCCCAATAACTGGGAAGCATTCCCTTTATTGATCCCCACCTCCAGCACATTTCGGCTGTTGAAGATCAGGTAGCAGTCCCCGTAATCGACATCACTTATGGCCTGATGCACCTCCTTGAATCGCTCACGCGCCACCCTGATGGTATATTTTCGGCCGGCAGTACGCTTCTCAAAATCTTCCCTGCTGATATTGGTCACCAAATTTCCATAACCATCCACGTGCAAAACATGCCCAATGATCTGATCGCTGGTCAGGCGTGGTTTTCTGCTGATAAATCTTTCCAGCCCCGAAGTGTAAGTCCCTACTTTTGGCAGTGCTTCACCCAACGAAAGGCGCGCCGCCGCTGCCGCACAAATTTCCTTCAACGGAAAGGCTGAAGAAAGCCCGTCTTCAAGCTCCAGTGCCACCATTCCCTTGGGGGCCTCTTCACTGATCAGGCTCAATAAACCGTTATCTGGCCCAACAAAATAATGCCCTTCAAGCTTTACTGCTATGTGGCGCGTAGTGGCCGTGGAAAAAGAATCTACACCAAACAAATGCACCGTACCTTCGGGGAAATCCCGAAAAACAGCACCAAGCACGTAGGAGCCGTGAATAATATCAAATGGCTTTATCTGGTGGGTTATATCTACGATCTTCGCCTCAGGGTTCACTAGTAGTATTCGCGCTTTTACCGCCGCTACATAGTGATCACTAACACCAAAATCTGACAAGAATGTTATCAGTCCCATAATTGAATCAAAAAAATCATTAGCTTTGTAATAGGGCAAAAATACGTCAATAGACTTGATTCGCAAATTTTAAACTCAATTAGCCATTGATTGAAAAAGTAATAACCTTAGAAGGCTTCTCCCCTGTTGACATCCTCGGAGTCGCTAATTTGAACCTGAACGAAATCAGTAGTGCATTTCCAGATGCACAGATCGTCTCAAGGGGCAACGAAATCCGCATTAAAGGCAAAGGCCATGAGATCCTCAGGATCAATGACTTGATCAATATGCTGATTAATCATCATAAAAAATACGGCAAAATCACCATTGAGGTCGTCAAAGATTACCTTTCTGAAAACCAGCCCGTCTTTACAGATCTGAAAAATGACGCGGTACTTTTCGGCACCAAAGGCATCACGATCAAAGCACGGACAGAGAACCAAAAAACTTTGGTTGATACGGTAAAAAAGAATGATCTGGTTTTCGCTTTAGGCCCTGCAGGAACAGGAAAAACCTATATTTCTGTGGCTATGGCGGTGAAAGCCCTCAAAAATAAAGAGGTCAAAAAGATCATTATTACCCGACCAGCCGTGGAGGCAGGTGAGAATCTGGGCTTCCTACCTGGTGACCTTCAGGAAAAGCTTGACCCCTATTTACGTCCGATTTACGACGCCCTGCACGATATGATTCCTGCAGAAAAACTCAAGATTTTTCAGGAAAACAATATCATCGAAATTGCACCTTTGGCGTATATGCGTGGCCGAACTTTAAAAGATGCATTTATTCTTTTGGATGAGGCGCAAAATACTACACCGATGCAAATTAAGATGTTCCTGACACGGATGGGGCAAAACTCCAAAGTGATCATTACAGGTGATGAATCGCAAGTAGATTTACCGTTGAAACAAAAATCTGGACTAAAAGAATCGTTAAAAATCCTCGAAGGTATTTCAGGTATTGGCGTGGTGCGCTTACAGGCTTCAGATGTTATTCGTCATAAGTTGGTAAAACACATTATCCGTGCTTACGATCAATTTGAAGACCAACAAAAAACAAGGTCATAAAATCAAAAAGTTAAAAATCATTTTTGATTCTAACAATAATCTTCTTTATTTATCAGTTTAAACGGAACGAAAAATTTCGGGGACATAATTCTATTTTGATAGACCATCAGTTATGATAAAGGTAAATAAAGTTTCAACTCCTGAAGGAGTTATTCAAGCCCTTGCCATTCGAGAACAGGTTTTTGTTGACGAAAGAGGTGGCCGATTTGAAGATGAAGTGGATGAATTTGAGCAGGTCTCTGAACACTTCATTGCGCATGATGAGGATGGTACCTTTTGTGGGTCGGCAAGGTGGCGCTTTGCAGAAATGGGCATCAGGCTTGAGAAATTTGCCGTGCTTGCGAAGTTCCGAGGATGCGGGGTCGGTAAAGCCATGAGTGTTGCCGTGCTTGAGGATATACAATGCAACCCGAATACCGCAGGTTTCCCCATTTATTTGTTTGCCTCGGAAGAGGCCGTTCCATTATACCAAACCTTGGGATTTAACAAAAAAGAGGAATCGATCATTAAAAATCAGCAAAAACATTTTCTAATGATTAAAGAATAAAAAAGAGGTCAGTAAATTTTACTGACCTCTTTTTTATTGGGAACCACCCGCCTTATTTTGTAAACAATGCCCCCATCGTATTATTCAACTCCTCCAACACATTAGAATAGGCACTTTCAAAATTTGACTTTTGCACCACCGAAAGCTGTTCCCCTTTGCTTAAAACCTCCTGAATACTATCCCGATAGGCTTTAAGGTCCTCCATCTGAAAGACATCCAGACTACTTTTGAGTTTGTGCATCACTTTATGAAAGATCACTGCATCCTGCGTACTCAAACTGTCGATCAAATCTTCTTTAGCGTCTTCAAATTCACGAATAACCACTCCAATAAAACCACTAAATTCATCCTCTTGAGTGAATACCGTCTTCATTCGTTCAAAATCAATCACCTTTTTTTGCAGGTGCTGAACGGGCTCAAGGTGCATGGATTTTTTCAATCCTTTAAATGGCAGCGCATATTCTGCAAATACAAGATACACTTGCTCTTTTGAAAAGGGCTTCAGCAGGATATCGTTCATCCCTGCCTTAATCACTTTCTGCCCCAAATCATCTTTGGTACTTGCTGTCAGTGCTACGATAGGAATGTTCGCATGATATTTTGTTCCCAGGGAACGAATCCCTTGTGTGGCCTCGAAACCAGTAATATCGCTCAGGCTCAGATCCATCAGCACGATATTGTAATTGGTATCAAACTTAATAATTTCCATGGCATTTAAACCCGAAGCCGTGGTCCGAAGAATGATCCCTTCCTGATCGCATATTTTCTTCATCAAAAACTGATTCACCACAGAATCCTCTACATAAAGCACCTTCAGCCCTTTCAAGCTCGACCAGCTGCTCGACGCTTGCGGGCTCTCTATACGATGCGCTTTACATGGTCGGTAAGGCAAAATCACCTCAAAGGTCGTCCCTACTCCCTCTATGGATTCTACCGATATTTCTCCATTGAATACGCTCACCAGGCTTTTGGTAATCGACAACCCCAGACCTGTCCCACCAAAACGACGGGTTACATCTCTTGTTGCCTGTCGGTAAGGGTCAAATATTTTGGAGATCTGACTTTTGGGAATCCCAATACCAGAATCCCGAACGATAAATTTCAGCTTGGGACTTTCCTCCGTTCCCGCCATTTCAACTTCCAGCGACACCTTACCACCAAGCGTAAACTTGTGGGCATTCGAGAGCAGGTTCAATAAGATTTGATTGAGCCTTAGGGCATCACTGTTGATATACTGCGGAATATTTTCTGCAATATGAAAGCTCAGTTCATTATTGTAATTATGCTTTTGATTTTTAATGGTGCGCTCAAGAATCTGAATCAGTTGGAAGAAATCAAAATCACGGTACTCCAACTTCACCATCCCCGACTTGGCCTTCGAAAGATCCAAAAGGTCATTCGACAAATTATACACCATTTGCGCACTGAAATAAATATGGCGAATACCCGCTTTGTCATCCTCAGGCATTTTAGATCGAAGCAACTGCTCACTCAAGCCCATAATCCCATTAATGGGGTTCCGCAACTCATGAGCAATTTTCGAGAAATAATCCTCCTGACTGGCCTTCAATTCTTTCAGTTCCTGTTCGCGAGTTTCAAATTTTTCCATCATTGCCTCGTGAGCATGAGCGAAAGTTATCACCGCACGCAAAAACTTTTGATTGGCATCAAATTGCAGCAAAGCGGAAAGATCAATTTTAGACAATCGATCTCCTCGCATGCTAAAACTAAGCTGAAGGCTGAAAAACTCCTCATGATTTTTTATGGCATCAGCAAAATACGACTTCAAGCTTTTACTGCCCACTTCTACCACATCAGTCAAAGCACTATCTATCGACGCATCAAACCAACGGTCAAAGCTCGTATTTTTATCCGTGATATTTAAAAATTCATCCGTCTCACAGATTGGCAAAGGAAAGTCCTGTATAGAAAACAGGTCTGACTGCAACACAGGCGGTATTGCGGTCAGCACTTCGTTCACCAATGATTCCTGTAAAGCGATCCCTCTGTAATAATAAGACTGATCTGAAAATTGATCAATTTCCCCTCTGATATCCAATAATACCTGACTGCCATCCGCCAAAACCGCTGGCAGATGCAACCGAAAACGACGACCTTTTCTTGCCACTACCCGATCTATCAATTGCTGAAGACTAATCAGTGACTTTTTTGAAAAGAATCGTTGCCAATGGTCAAGCTCATGAAAATCATAGCGATCGTCAATAGGCATTTTTAACTGGCTTGCCAAAGTTGAACACACCCGCAAACCTTCCGCTCTTGACCACTGCCATGAGCCGTAACCCGACGAAAGTGACAAAGTTTCGGGCGTATCCAAGGTTGTTTCTGATGATTTTTCTGAATCAAAATAATGAGAAACATCCATGGCAAGTACCATGGCATTTTCTCCGAAAGGTTCATCCTCTAACTGAAAAGGCACGAACTTCAACAACACCTGAAGGTAATTGCCTTTTTCTTCCCTGAACTCAACGATCTTCTCATTGGGCTGATTAATGTTAAACTGACGAATCAGGTTGCTCCACCAGGCAGCATCCTTGGGATGAATCACCTTCGATACAAATTCAATCATATCGGTATCGGAAGCAATTTGGAGATAACCCATTTTCTTCAAAATCCCATCATCGGGAAATTCCAGAAAGTTCTCCCGGAAATTTATCACCCCTATACTTCCGGGAATATTCTCGAGCAACTTCCGCATCAGCTTGAAGTTGCCGTTAAGAAAACTCTGGGGATTTTCAATATTGCCAGGATTCTCGATCTCAATCAAAATCAATTCCTGATTTCCCTGAAAGGAGCAATTTAAACACCATCGTAATTTGGTAGTGGTCTGCTGTTGATTGATGATCAGCGGAGAGTAGTATTCAACCTCCTCGAAGTGATTCTGACTCCTGTTCTTATTCAGGAAAATGGCAATCAGTTTATCCCGAAGTCGAACGGGGGTAAATCGAAGCACTGACAGGCCAAGTGGAGATTCTTCCAACCCAAGTAATTTCTTGGCGATAGGATTAAAATTCTGGATGATTCCCTGTCGGTTAATCACCAGTATCCCTAAAGTGGAGGTCTTTCGCTTAGGGACAGCACGAAGGTCAACACCCACAGACTTCGCTCGCTCTTTATGAAAAATACCGACAAGCCGTTCTACCAAAAAACGGAAATGCAGGTCAGATTCAGGGACATGAACAGCTAAGCTTGGGGTTTGATAAAATAACACGAGCAATAACATACCACACCCCTGATGGGGAAGCGCCAGCAAATGGTAAGGCATGTGAATATCTGCGAGTGAACTAAAGAGTGGGTCTGCCTTGCAAGTTGTGGTATCAAATGGCGTATAAAGTGGAATGTGCTTTTGATGCTTTTTGATGTCCGTTTGAATCAGGCTTAAAGCATCCCAATAGCGTCCCGCCAGATCAAAATCCTCTGTCATGGTGCAAAAGTGCACCAGCGACTGGTCTTCGGTATCAACATAAAGCAGGCTCTTACCTGTCACATGATGATTCAGCGAACCAACCAATTCCTTTACAATAAAGGACAGCAAATCCTCTCTCTCTGGTGAGGAGAGCAAAAATTCAAGGACCTCCTTATTTTTCACCTTCGGATTAATTGACTGACTCATAAACGCTGATTCCACAAGTATTATAGATAAATACTTTGGTACAATATCACTATATATTTTTTTGGAATGAATCGAAAAGTCTATAAAACATAACTTCCTAAGATTTAATGCCAAATATGCCATTTTCATCACGCCCTCGTAAACACAGAAAATTAACTATCTAATAATGAGGACAACACAGATATCTGTTTTACTTTTCAGCTTAATTTTAGGAATAATAGGGTCGAAAACCATCGATTTAATTCATAGTATTGCGTTTTTATTGATTTTAGTGATTTTTCTTACATCATGGCTATTCCTAAAAAAAGCGACAAAGTGGCCAAAAATATTGCTTTGTGTTTCGGTTAGCCTGTTGATCCCTTTTACCCAACAATCTGATACGAAAATTTCAGCTGAGCAACAGCTAATCTTGAAAGGTCACTTTTTTAAATTCAAAGGTAAAACAGGTTATTTTAAAAGTACTGAAACATTTAAAAAACAATGGATTCCTAAAAATGAAGTATATTTTTTAGAAATTACGCAACAAAAACCGCCATTAAACTCAAGCGTTGAAATTTTACTGGAGCACAAAAAACACAATAATTATAGCTACATAGCTTACACTTCCAGCCCAACAACCAATATAAAAAATGAGAGAATAAAAAACTTATTAAACGATCTTTTGGGGAAAAATATCACACCAAAAGCCATAGGACTTTTAGCCCCTTTGTGCTGGGCGGGGCACAACCAACATACCGACACCATCAAAAACCGTTATCGGCAAACTGGTATTGCCCATACTTTGGCGGTATCCGGAATGCATGTCGGTATCGTTTTGGGCTTTTGTTTTTTCTTACTTCAAATCAATCCGAAAAAACGCTATTTACCATGGCTCAAGGCGCTCCTCATAATGATTTTCCTCTTTTCTTTCTGCTATATCGTTGGAGATCGCGCCTCCGTTTATCGTGCGGTAGGAATGACAATGATTTTCCTTTTTGCCAAAATATCAGGCAGGCAATTTAACCTGCTGAATGCTTTACTTTGGACCTGCTATTTATTACTGATATTTTCACCAAATCTACTGTTTGATTTAGGCTTCCAGTTATCCTCTTTGGCTGTGTTGGGAATTGGCTGGCTATTTCCTCCACTTTTCCGACACTTTAGAGGCAGGATCACCAAGGTCCTTGTCAGCATTCCACTTGTAGGTTTCTGCGCACAAGTATTTACCCTTCCACTTATCCTGTTTTATTTCAAGGAGGTTTCTAACTGGGGATTCCTGACCAATTATTTAGTCAGTATCAGTATTCCATTTTTCTTTGTAGCAGGCTGGCTGATGATCGTGATCAGTCCGCTCTCTGTCATCGCCAAACCCCTTGGCCAGTGGCTGAGCTATATAATTGAACAACATGAACGCTTTTTGGAATATTTGGCACAACAGCCTTTCGCGATGCATCGCATTCAATATTTCGACGAAATGATGGTGCTCGGCTTTTGGCTGATTGCCCTATCGCTGATTGGTTTCTGGGGTTACCGAAAAAAATGGTGCAACTGGGGAATTGCCCTGGGGTTGGTATTGTGCCTTAGCCCCTATCTAAAACACAAATGGAACCAACCGCTAACGGCTGATTCCATTGATATTCATCAGATCGAAGACGACCTTTAAGTTTATAGTTTCCGAAGCTCCTCCACCATATGCTGGAACCCATCCCCATTCATGGGGTTATAGCGCCAGTTAGCCGTAAAGCTTGGAAAATGTACATTTTCATAAGCTGTCCCAGCAATGATAATCGAGAAAAAACGATTCCCTCGAGTTTTGGCATTCAGCAAACGAGATCGCAAGCCAGGATCAATCATCGGGATTTTACCATCCGTCAGCATGATCATGTCGGCTTTGTGAAACTTCTGGTTTTTCATCAGTTCAAGGGATGCATTTAAGGCTTCCCCAACATCGGTGCCACCATGGAACGACATACTCAGGAATTGTAACAAGACCTCAATTTCATCACTGACGCCGCTCAATTCAAGCACTTCAATTTTTTGGGAAAAAGCAACCACATAACATGGGCGATGATCCACCAAAGCCCGCTTCATCATGGCCAGGCAGATCACTTTGGCAGCTTCTTCCACCTTCCCCATCATTGAGGCACTGGTATCCACACACAAAATAATAGGCCCTTTACCGTCTTCACTTTTGGATTTTGGCGCCTTCTTTTTGTTGTTGGCATCATTGTTCGCATCGGCGATCAGGTCAAATTCCAGCAACTTCTTTTCCACAAACCGCTGATAAAATAGGTCTTCGGTTTCTGGCTGCCCCAGCAATGCTATTTCTCCAGGCAACACATAGGGCAAATCATCCCCTTGTGTTATTCCCTTGATTTCTTCCTTATCTTTAATCGGATTTTTCACCAGTGAGGGAATTTCCGTTTCCTCCACTTCTTTGAACGTTGACTGCGTCATGGCACGATCCATACGTCCCAAATTAGCCACCAGCTCATCCAATGCCTTATGATTCTGCATCTGTGACTCATACTTCGCCAACAGATCAAAAGGAACATCCTTCCATTGCCCACTTTCGGAGGACCAATGCGGAATCAGGTTTTGGCGCAAGGTCTGAATCAGTGAATTGGTGTTTTTGGTAAAATCGCCTTTCTTGGTAATTTTCCCTTTCAGCTTCTTAACCTCAATGGTACCCAACACCCGATGATTCATATCAAAAACCGAAGAGGCGAAAATATGATTCAGAAATTCCAGAAACTTATACCAAACCTCGGAAGACACCCGCTTCCAGCGGTTATGCCTTTTGATCCCCCGCTCGATATTATGAACAGATTTAGCATCAAGTTGCTGAATGATTTCCAACAACACGTAATTCTGAAAATCAGCATGCCCAAGCATGTATTCTTGCAGCCCAGGGGTATCCAAAACCTCTTTGATCGGGCCCGTCAGGTGTTCCGACAACTCGCCTCCTTCATAGGGCTTATTGCTACATATAGCCTCCATGTAAGCCACCAGGTCGGTGCGTTGTGCTTCGCTCCCAAAGCGTCCAAAAAGCTTAAATTCCTCTAACTGCGTTTTAAAATCAGGCATACTGCATTCCTATCTTTTCTACCTCGGTCTTGCGTGAAACAATTTCCTTCATGATCATCTGTAAATTGAAATCCATGGCCTGGGTTTGTTTTTTGGTCAGGAAGATCGAAGACAATTCATGGTCTTTACCTGTTTCCCGAACTTCCACCAGTGTTGTGGCCACTTTGTCCAAATAAGTCAGAATGTCTGCTTTTTGTTTGTTGAGAATTTCAATCGTCGCTGGAGAAACCTTCTTTCGAATATGCTTCTCTACCGTTTCCTCAATATTCACCAGCGTAAAACGCTGAAAATGATTTTTGATCTCGATCTCTATTTCAATATTGGAGATCTTTGACGCCTTGAAAGTCTGCTCGCCTCCAGCGGTTGAGTATAGGGTAATTTCCTGAACTGATCCGCTGAGCAACTCAAAATCCTCGGCAAGAATATTCTTGTGGAAACCCGGAAACTCCATTACAGTATGGTATTGCCCGTTAATCACCTGCGGCACATTCTCTACCATGAGCTTCACCTCAAAAGCCTGCTCCATGACTTCACTTCGGAAAGAATTAATTTGCGCCTCCACCAAAGGAATTTTAAATTCTGCAGGAAAACCTACCTTAAAAATTGCCTGGGAAACCCACTTTTTTGTCAATTCAATTTCCGATGGCTTACTCCACAAGCAGGGCGATATTAGCAAGCAATCCGCAAGGTTGACTTCCTCCCTACCGTTCAGGAATGCCGAGGTTTTCAGCAGACGTGCAATTTTTGCCCACCGACGGTCAGATACATAAAGTGGAGATTCGCCTTCCTTCAACCCTTGCCCGTGCTTGGCAATGGTTTTACGGATGGTCGTCAGGGTTAATAAAATATTCTTGGGCAGGCGCACCTTTTCTATAGCCAGGTCCCATTCTGTGATTTCATCCTGATGAATAACCAGAGACTCCTCGAGCACAACGCTATTGGAGGTATGAGGCTCGGTGAGCATTCGGTAAAAATTCTCTTCATCAAGAATCCGATCTACGAAACATCGAATCAGAAAACGATCCCATAAAGCCTCAAGACCGCTATTTTCTTCCGGCAACTCATTGGAGGCCGAAAACAAGGCCTGGAGTTTCACTTTAATCTCTTTGTCCCCGTTGCGATAAATCTTTTCATTCAGCACCGTCAACAAAGCATTCTGAATTGCTGGTCCTGCCTTCCAGATTTCATCCAAAAACACCACCGTGGCACCAGGCAGGTAGCCTTCCGTCATGCGTTCGTATTTATCTTCTTTACTGAGTTTTTTGATGGAAATAGGTCCGAAAATTTCATCAGGGGTGGAGAACCTATTCATGAGATACTCAAAAGATCGCCCCTCTTTAAAAGCATGCTTCAGCCGCTTGGCAATCATACTTTTTCCAACACCAGGAGGGCCTAACATAAAAATACTCTCTCCTGCGATAGCCGATAGCACGCCCAAAGAGGTGACCTCCTCTTTTTCAAACATGCCGTCACCTATGACTTCCAAAATCTTTTTTATCCGATCACGAATAAGCATATGGTAATTGTTATGAAGTTATAAGATATAGGTTTAAACGAAGCTCAAACGTACATCTAAAAATATTCTAATTCACATTTTGATAGATAATTATTCAAAGATATATAATTATCGAAATCAGTTGTGTTCCCTTGATAGGTTCTTAACTATTCTGATGGAAAAATAGCTGACATTTCTAATAAAAATTACAACAAAACTTCTTACAATCAAAGATTATTCAAAACTGAATTACGAACCATATTATTTTATTGACTAAATTTTTTTTTAGATCAATCTAAATATTAAATTACCTCCCATAATAACCGCAACAACAGTATGGATTTAAGTTTTGTAGAGGAGAATTATCTTAAAGCAATATATCAGTTACAACTCGAAACACCACAGGGGGTCAGTACCACCTCAATCGCAGAGTTGACTAAAACCAAACCCGCATCGGTGAGCGATATGCTGAAAAAGCTGTCGAATAAGGCCCTGATTCATTATAAAAAGTACCAGGGGGCAACGCTTTCTGAAAGTGGGATGAACATCGCTTTGCTGGTCATTCGGAAGCACCGCTTATGGGAGGTGTTTTTGGTCAAGCACCTTAATTTTACCTGGAGTGAGGTGCATGAGGTGGCCGAGCAACTGGAGCACATTGACTCCGCCCTGCTCATCAGCCGATTGGATCAATTTTTAGGCTACCCTAAACAAGACCCTCACGGTGACCCAATCCCAGATGCAGAAGGAAATATCAAAGATATTCCAAAAATTCTGCTTTCCGAACTGAAGGTCAACACCCCTTCGGTGATTGCTGCGGTAAAAGAAAACAACCCTTTATTTTTACAATACCTCGACAAGATTAAGGCGAGCATCAATGCCGATATCATGATTAAGGAACGAATACCTTTTGATAATTCCCTTGAAATTATTCTTAGCGATCGCACATTATATATTTCCGAAGAAGTCGCAAAAAACATTTACGTGAGTGAAAAATAACACCCTTCTCCTGCTTGCAGGAACAATCAGCCTCCTTTTTTTTTCCGCCTGTGACCGTCATCCTGAGATGAATAATGGCAAGCAAAATATTGTCTGTACCACAGGCATGATTGCCGATGCGGTTAAGCAACTTGTGCAGGACAGCGCGAATGTCATCTCACTGATGGGCCCTGGCGTGGACCCCCATCTTTATAAAGCGACCCATGGTGATATTGACCGCCTGGCCCGTGCCAACCTGATTTTTTATAATGGGCTTCACCTTGAAGGAAAAATGGGCGAAGTGCTTGAAAAACTCAGCAGAAGCCGTCCCGTCGTCGCTTTGGCACAATCGATTCCTGAACACAAATTGTTGCGCATCGACGATACCGACCTGCACGACCCGCATATCTGGTTCGACCTCTCCATCTGGGATATCGCTGTTCAGGAAGCTGCACTTGCCCTAAAAAAACAATACCCTGACTGGGCTTCGATGATCGAAACCAACGAAGCGAGTTACCGCAAGGACATGCAGGCATTACACCAGCAAATCCTGCGCGAAATTCAACAGATTCCTGCACAACAGCGGGTCATGATCACCGCCCACGATGCCTTTGGCTATTTTGGCAAAGCCTACGGTATAGAAGTGCGCGGACTTCAGGGCATTTCAACCCTGTCGGAGTTTGGTCTTCGTGACCGTGTCGATTTGGTTAATTTTATTATCGAAAGAAACATCAAAGCCATCTTTGTAGAATCTTCGGTTTCTCCCAAAGCGATTTCTTCTGTTGTTGAGGCCTGCCAGCAAAAGGGGCACCAACTGAAAATCGGAGGCAGCCTGTACTCCGATGCCATGGGCGAAAAAGGCACCCCCGAGGGAACTTACCTCGGCATGGTGCGCGCCAATTTAAAAACAATTGTTCAGGCACTCAAATAGCAACCACTATGAGCAAAAAAATATATCACGTAGAAAATCCCGTAACGGAAGTCCACGATTTAACCGTTACCTATGACCGTAAACCAGTACTTTGGGATATTGACCTGAGCCTCCCAAAAGGAGCTGTTGTGGGCATCATGGGGCCTAATGGCGCTGGAAAATCCACCTTAATCAAAGCCATGATGGGCCTTCTGCCTATGGCCAGTGGGTACGTCAAAATGTTCGATAAAAAGCTCGATGAAGTTCGTGACCGTATCAGTTATGTACCCCAGCGTGGCACTGTTGACTGGGACTTCCCCGCATTGGTGAAAGATGTGGTGCTCATGGGCAGGTACGCCAAGATTGGGCTGTTCAGCCGCGCAAGAAAAGCCGACCTCGACATTGCCATGGAATGCCTGCATAAAGTGAATATGGAGAATTTTGCCCACCGCCAGATCTCTCAGCTTTCCGGCGGCCAACAGCAACGGGTTTTTCTTGCCCGTGCACTGGCACAACATGCCGATCTGTATTTTATGGATGAACCCTTCGTGGGGGTAGATATGGCCACCGAAAAAGCCATCGTGGAACTGATGCAGGAGATGACAAAAAAGGGCAAAACAGTCATTGTAGTGCACCATGATTTACAAACCGCCCAAAAATATTTCGACTGGATTATCCTGCTTAACACCCGACTGGTGGCTTCAGGACCAACAAAATCGGTACTGACCAATGAGATTGTAGCAGAAACCTATGGCGGTAACCTTTCTTTACTGACCGACCTTTCTCAGGAACTGAAAAACCAGGCCTTCCCTAACCGTGAAAATTAACAACTATGGAAGCGCTTTTAGAATTTCTTTCCTTTCAGGATCCAAGTGTTCGGATGGTAACCCTCGGAGCCATCATCCTGACCGCCTCCTCGGCTTTGGTGGGCTGTTTCACCTTTCTGAAAAAGCAGGCCCTGATCGGTGATGCCGTTGCACATGCGGTCTTGCCTGGGGTATGTTTAGCTTTTTTACTGACGGGCGTAAAAAACCCTATTTACCTGATCATTGGTGCTTTTACCACAGGGTGGCTTTCCCTTCAGCTGATTAATTTCATCAGTCAGCATTCAAAAATCAAGGAAGACACGGCCATTTCTCTGGTCCTGTCAGTGTTTTTTGGTTTCGGCATTTTGCTGATGACTTTCATTCAGCATGGTGACTATGCTGAACAGTCGGGGCTGGATCATTTTCTTTTCGGACAAGCGGCCTCTTTGGTCGGCTCCGACTTGATCATCTTCCTGACGGTCGGACTGGCCATTATGGCGCTGATATTACTGTTTTTCAAAGAGCTCACCTTAATTGCCTTCGATCGGGATTTTGCTTCCGCCACAGGCCTGCCCGTAAAATGGCTGGAGCTTTTACTGACCTCACTCACTGTTTTGGCGGTGGTGATTGGCATACAAGCCGTGGGAGTTGTGCTGATGGCAGCAATGCTGATTACGCCACCTGCAGCGGCCCGATACTGGACCGATCACCTGCCTAAAATGGTTTGGTTCGCCACCCTCTTCGGTGCATTTTCGGGATTCAGTGGCGCCATGATTTCCTACGTGGCTCCCAGCATGCCAACAGGCCCGTGGATCGTAGTCATCGCGACCACAATTGCCCTGATTTCCATTTTATTTGCGCCAAATCGAGGCATCATTTTTAAACTCCGCAGGCAGTATGAAAACCAGCACAAAATCCTGACGGAGAATATTCTCAAGTCATTTTTCTATTTGGGAAAAAACAAAGAGGACATTAAAAAGCATTACAGCGCGGAAGCATTATTGGAAATTCGCCCGAATCTGGGCCTTCGGAAACTAAAAAAAGGACTTCGTTCCCTTCAAAAAGACGGCTACCTGATCAATGAAAAGAAAGGCTTCCGGCTGAGTAACGAAGGGGTGGCAAGGGCCAAAAGGGTTGTGAAACTGCACCGACTTTGGGAAGTGTACCTTACCACCTACCTGAACCTCGACCCTGACCACGTGCATGACAGTGCTGAAACAATGGAGCATGTCATCACGCCTGAGCTGGAAAAACGGTTGGAAGAAAAACTCGACTTCCCCGACCGTGACCCTCACGATGAAGAAATCCCTTACCATTAAGCTGACTCAACATGAACGATCTATTAATAATTCTTACAGGAGCCTGTGTTGCGGTTTCCTGCAGTTTGCTCGGCTGTTTTTTGGTCTTGCGGAAAATGACCATGGTGGCCGATGCGATCTCTCATGCCGTATTACCTGGTATTGTGATCGCCTTTTTACTGTCCGGCTCAAGAGATTCGGTGGTGATGCTCGCTGGCGCAGCCCTTTTCGGCATCCTGACCACCTTTATCATTGAATTTTTTCATCATAAAGGCGGTTTACAATCCGATGCCTCTATTGGCGTAACCTTTACATGGCTTTTTGCAGTAGGTGTAATTTTAATTACCGTTTTCGCTGGAAAAGTGGACCTCGACCAGGATTGTGTTTTGTATGGAGAAATTGCCTATGTTCCAATTGATTTATGGATTACCGATGCCGGAACCATCCTTGGCCCACGCGCCCTGTGGATTGGTGCTATCGTGATGGTGGTCATCATCGCTTTCATCAGCATTTGCTATAAGGCGCTGTATCTGTCTACTTTTGATCCTGCCTTTGCTGCCGCTATTGGCATTTCGACCACCCTTTGGCATTATGCACTTATGGGCATGGTTTCGCTTGTCTCGGTGGCATCCTTCGAATCCGTCGGTGCCATATTGGTCATTGCGCTAATGGTAACCCCTGCCGCAACAGCCTACCTGTTAACCCATGAACTGAAAAAAATGCTCATTTATGCCGCCGTAATTGGGGTACTGACCTCCGTCCTCGGGTACTATATCGCCTATGCCGTCGATGGGTCTATTGCGGGTGCAATGGCCTCTGTGGGTGGTTTACTCTTTATGCTCGCCTTTTTGTTTTCTCCTACTGATGGCTACATATCACGCAATAAAAGACGTACCAATAAGGCAACTTTAGAAGCAACTCTCACCGCAACAAGCAAGTAAACGGAAATATCGAAACAATCATTGATCATCCTTGATTTGGTAATCAATATTTCGATTATACCCCTAAAGTAGAGGTGTTTGTCCAATAGCCGACCCTCTACCGCTGTCGTAAACTCCTTTTCCTTCGTAGATAAATATATTACCAAGAAACGTTATGATGAAAAAGCCTTTAATACTTGCCTTGATTTGCCTTTTAATCAGTACCGCTTCCTTCGCTGGGCGTGGTCAGGACAAAGAAATTAAATGGATTTCTTTTGAGGATGCCATGAAAATGGTCGAGAAAAATCCTTCCAAGCATATCATGATTGATTTTTATACTTCATGGTGTGGCTATTGTAAAAAACTCGACAAAACCACTTTCAAAGATAAAGATGTTGTGCAGGCGGTCAATAAAGACTTTTATGCCGTGAAAATTGATGCTGAATCAACAGAGCGAATTACCTATAAGGGGGAAAGCCTTACTTATGCTGAGTTGGCCAAGAAGTTCAAGGTACCAGGCTATCCTACCATTCTGTTACTGAAACCAGAAAAAGACGCAACAAGTGTTGAGCCTGGATATAAAAATGCCAAGCAATTCACGCGAATGCTCGAAAGATTTGAATAAAAAATTATTAGTTGATAATGCGCTAAGGTCTTACTGCAAAGTAAGGCCTTTTTTTGTGCTTCCTCCCCCATGGCTATGGTCCCTTTTATCTCAGGAGCCCCAAGAGCGCCTGGACTTAAAACGGTGAATCAAAAATTCAGAAGCGGCTCAATATAGATTATTATTAAGGGCTCGTTCAAAAACGGACCAGTCAAGAGGACAAGAGCCATAAAATTTCAGCAAATTATAGATATATAATCGATCAAATTCAGAAAATATTGCAAATATGGCAACAGAGGCCGTTTCACCAAACCCCAATTATCAAACCCTTAAAAAAAATAGGCTAATTTTATCACCTATGCATATATTTATTATTTTCATTATATTTATTGCAATCAAAAACTAAATTCGTTTAATTTGTTTTAACAGAAAGGGATATTCATTAACAATTACACAATTAAAGATCATTCCCCGACAATCATTTAACCAAACAATCGCCCTACGAGAATTAGGGCACTTTTTTCAGCTTACTCCTTTTTGAAAAAAGATAAAAATAAACTATTGATGATATGTGCTCAATATTTGGAATTTTAGACATCAAATCAGACCCTGAGCAACTTAGGACTCAGGCTTTGCAACTCTCCAAGAAACTTCGCCACCGTGGTCCAGACTGGTCAGGGGTGTATGCATCAGACAGAGCGATTCTCGCTCACGAGCGTTTAGCCATTGTTGATTTATACAGCGGCGAACAGCCATTGTATAACCACGACAAAACCCATGTTTTGGCCGTAAATGGTGAAATTTACAATCATCAAGCATTAAAGAAAGAATTATTTGTTGACTATAATTTCCAAACAGAGTCTGACTGTGAGGTAATTTTGGCCCTTTATGAGGAGAAAAAGGAAAAACTGCTCGACTACCTGAACGGTATCTTTGCTTTTGTTCTTTATGATGCCGAAAAAGATGCTTACCTGATCGGGCGGGATCACATTGGAATTATTCCTTTGTACCAAGGCTTTGATGAACACGGCAACTATTATGTTGCTTCAGAAATGAAAGCTCTTGTTCCTGTTTGTAAAAGTATTTCTGAATTTCCTCCAGGAAGTTTCGTCTATTCTGAGCAAGGCAAAGCTCCACAGCGCTATTACGAACGCAAGTGGATGGAATTCTCTGCGGTAAAAGATGCAGAAACCAACAAAGAAGAATTGAAAGAAGCCTTGGAGCAAGCGGTAAAAAGACAGTTGATGTCTGATGTGCCATTTGGTGTATTGCTTTCTGGCGGTTTGGATTCATCGATCACCTCTGCCATTACGCAGAAATTTGCAAAGATGAGAATCGAAAGTAACGATGAAGTTGAGGCTTGGTGGCCACGACTGCACTCCTTTGCCATTGGTTTGGAAGGCGCTCCGGATTTAGCCGCAGCACAAAAAGTAGCGGATCACCTCGGGACCGTTCACCATGAATTAACTTATACCGTTCAGGAAGGCATTGATGCCATCAGGGATGTGATTTACCATATCGAGACTTACGACATCACTACCATCCGTGCTTCTACGCCTATGTATCTGATGGCGAGAAAAATCCGCGCGATGGGTATAAAAATGGTGCTTTCTGGCGAAGGTGCTGATGAGATTTTTGGCGGGTATTTGTATTTCCACAAAGCACCTAACGCTCAGGAATTTCATGAAGAATCTGTGCGTAAATTAATGGCCTTAAACATGTTTGACTGTGCGCGCGCCAACAAATCGATGGCCGCCTGGGGTATTGAAGGACGGGTACCATTCCTGGATAAGGAATTTTTGGATGTGGCTATGAACATCAATCCAAAAGATAAAATGTGTGGCAACGGCAAAATGGAAAAAAGCATCCTTCGTGAATGTTTTGAAGATTACTTGCCACATGAGGTCGTTTGGCGCCAAAAGGAGCAATTTTCAGACGGTGTTGGATACAACTGGATCGATTCCCTGAAAGAAGTTGCAGAAGAAAAGGTCTCTGACCATCAACTGGAACATGCGAGTTATCGCTTCCCATACAATACGCCACTGACGAAAGAAGGCTATTTGTACCGAGAAATCTTTGACGAGCTATTTCCTTTAGAGGATGCTGCTAAATGTGTTCCTGGAGGTCCATCGGTAGCCTGCTCAACTGCCAAAGCAATCGAGTGGGATGAGTCTTTCAAAAATTCTGCCGACCCATCGGGAAGAGCAGTAAAGGCCGTCCACAACGACGCCTATGTAAGCGAATAACAGCAAATTAGAACTAAATACAACAAAGGTTAGCCACAATATTACGGCTAACCTTTTTTTTATTCACCTTCCTGATCTTGGACCGCCCGCTTGGCTATCGCCCGCATTTGCTCCTCCCTTAATATCTTTTGATATTGTATATCCTCCTTCTCGCTGCTCAAAATAGTGATGATAAAACCTATTAAAGGTGACAAAATCAGACTCAGTAAAAAACCACCCCAAAACCCAACGGTTCTGTCTGTTGCGAGCATTCCCACAATTATTGACAACACAATCCATCCTAAAAACATCATCTTACTTAAATATTTGATCCTTCGTAAAATTAGGCCACCAAAGTGCAGTCTATTTTCCTTTCTAAATCGAGTAGAAATTTCAAGCTGACATTTCTTTTTTTACCTTTGCCCTAAAGCAAAAACATGCGACTGGATAAATTCATATGTAAATGTACTGACCTGACCATTACGGAAGTGTCGCTGATTATTGCGGAAGGAAAAATTCAGGTGAATGGAGAAAAAATCACAGCGCCTCACCATCAGGTTCATGCTTCCAATCAGGTTGTTTTTGACCAAAAAGTCCTGACCCCTCGCCCCTTCCGATATTATATGATCCATAAACCCGCCGACACCATTTGCTCCAATAAAGACGAGCACTACCCTGCTGTTTTTTCACTTACTAATATCCCCGATACTGATCAACTGCACCTCGTAGGCCGACTCGATGCCGACACCACAGGACTACTCATTGCCACCGATGATGGGCATTGGTCCTTTAATATCATGCAACCTGCGGGCAAGGTTCCTAAAACCTATCAAGTTCAACTCCATCGACCAATAACCAAAGAAGCCATTGAACAGCTTGAAAAAGGGGTAATGTTGCAAGGGGAAAAACAGCCTACGGCCCCGGCACAAATAGAAATGATCAATGACAAACAGGTTTTACTGACCATCACTGAAGGGAAGTTTCATCAGGTTAAAAGAATGTTTTTTGCGGTAAAAAATAAAGTTACAGCCTTACACCGCTGCAAAATTGGAGGGCTCTCGCTCGACATTCCTGAAGGAGCGTGGCGAGAGATCAACAAAAAAGAGGTGGAGCACTAAGGTGCTCTCTCAGGCGACCGCCTACTTCCCGACCCTCAAACTTTTCAGAATTTTGTCTCTCAAATCCTTTGGTTCAAAAGGCTTGGAAACGAAATCATTCACCCCCACGTCAAAACATCGCTTCACCTCTGCTTCACGAACAGAGGCCGTCATCGCGATGATATACTGATCTTTCAATGCCTGATGAGCGCGGATAATTTTGGTCGCCTCCAGGCCATCCATCACGGGCATATTGATGTCCATCAGGACAACGTCAAAAACACTTTCAGAGAGACAATTCAACGCTTCACGCCCGTTTTCCGCAATGGTTACCTTAAATCCAAATTTCCGCAAATGCTGTTTGGCCACCACCTGATTGAGTTTAAAATCCTCCACTAAAAGAATGTTCAGCGCAGGAATATCTTCAGGTTTAATTTCTTGCTCCTGTTCAGTATCTATTAAATCAAGCTCTGAAATCGCAAAATAGAGGTAGAAACTAAATGTGCTCCCTTCATTCAGCACACTTTTCACTTCAATTTCACCCCCCATCTGTTCAATAAGTTGTTTGGAAATCGGCAAGCCCAAACCCGTACCGCCATACTTTCTGGCGATGGTTTCATCTGTTTGTGTGAATGGGTTAAAAATATGGGCAATTTTCTCCTCGGAAATGCCAATGCCTGAATCACAGATCTCGAAATTCAGTCGGATTTTACCTTCACGAACAGCCCCCGCCGACACATTTATCTTCACCTCGCCTTTTTCTGTAAACTTAATCGCATTACCTGCTAAATTCAGCAGCACCTGTCCCAAGCGATGCACATCGCCACGAAGAATTTTTGGAATGCCATTCGCAATGTTCAGGGAAAAGCCGATATTCTTTTTTTGAATATTTGGTCGAAGGTTATGGCTCAGGTTTTCCATAAACTGCTCAAATTCAAAATCAGTATTTTCAAAACAAACCTTCTCCTGACGGATCTTTGCAAAATCAAGGATATCATTCACGATCCGCAATAAGTGTTTGGCAGAAAAATCGATATGATCCACAAATTCCTTCGCTTGCCCCTGAATAGAGTCCAGATCACTGAGCAATTTAGTGATGCCGATAATCCCATTCAGTGGGGTGCGTATTTCATGCGACATGGAGGACAAGAACTGATCCTTAACCCGCTCCCCCTCGATGGCGGAATTTCGGGCCTCAATCAACTCCTCCTCTCGCTTGTTCCGCAGGGCAATCTCTGCTTTGAGCTGATCATTGATCGACCGAATCGCCCGCTCCTTCCGATGCAACTCCAAAACATTCACGATCTGCTTTCCCAATAAATTAAGGGCCTCTTTCGCCCCCGTTGACATTTCCCTGGGCTTATTGTCGATCACACATAAAGTACCAATGGCATAGCCTTCTGGGGTAACTAAGGGCGAGCCCGCATAGAATATTACATGGGGATTTTGAGTGACCAGCGGGTTGTCATGAAAGCGCTCATCCTTACGGGCATCATTCACCTCCAAAATCTCGTCGGGCTGGTTGATGGCATGGGCACAAAAAGCGAGTTCCCGAGGCGTTTCTGTAGCATCAACGCCGACCTTGGATTTAAACCACTGTCGATGATCATCAACAAGAGAAATCAAAGCAATTGGCGTACCGCAAATTTCGGAGGCGATTCTGGTGAAATCGTCATATTCGGGAGCATCAGGCGTATCCAAAATCTCATAGTCTTTCAGCTTAGCCAATCTTTGCGCTTCATTCTCTGTTGGTTGGGGGCGAATCATAAGGTGTTTATCGTTTATTATTAAATAAAAAAAACGATGTTTGTATTCCCTTAGGTTCATTGAACAGAAAATATATTCATTGAGCTCAACATAAAAATTAATCTGCAACAGTAGTCTTGCGAATCAGATCTTGCAAAACCCTAAAATTGCGAACAAACGCAACGCCCATTTCAAAATGCACCTCGCCTCTAAGGGGAATCCGCTTACAGTAAACAGCTTAACAGCATCCATTTTTATGGACATCAAAAAAAATGTACCGATACAATGGCACTTTTTCAACTATTGTTAAACATCAATTCGATATCATCACCTCTCTCAATAATTGCATCATCTTTAATCACTGACTTTCAGGATATTAATCAAATCAACAGTAGGCCGATGAATGAAAATTGCCCCACCGAATTAATCGATCAGCAAAAATACAGGAAGGTGAATAACAAAATTCAGAAATTCCAACTTTTCACTCCGCTTAGACTTCGCTCTTCATAGCAATAGGATTGAATATTATTCTATTAATATCATTTCCACACGCTAACGTAGACATAAATGTGATAAAATTTTGAGCAAAACAAATATAAATATTAAATTTACATTAAGTAAGTTTATCAACTTTTGACCAGTAATTCCTGGCATTTACCTTCACGAATTTTTACGCATGAAAAAATTTATTTTTCTTTTTTCCCTTTGCTTGTTGGCAAGTTTTGCTAATGCTCAAATCAATATGGCCGATTCTACTGTTCAGGTCATTGGCTATTGGGACATTGGTGAAAAACAGACTTATCTGATTACTGAAGAAAGTTACCGCATACAGGACACCGACACCCTTGACCGCAACGCAACAAAGTATTTTGTAGATATAAGCATTGCCGATTCCACAGCCACAGAATATCTGATCAATTGGCATTACCGCGATTTTACAGACAATCAGCCAAACCCTATTCACCATCTTTCAGCAATGGCCAAAGAAGGCCTTACTGTTCAGGTAAAAACGGATGAGAATGGCAAGCTTCTGGGAATTTCCAATTGGAAGGCGATTAATAAGCATATGTCTAAAACACTGAAAAAAGCCAAGAAAGTCGCTAAAAAGAATCAGGATTATAAATTTGATCTGGAGAAATTAACTCACCATTTGGCATCTCTGAACAACTACACCAATGAGTTTGGGAAGGAATACGCTCAATTCTATTATTTTCATGGGCTGCAATATGAACTTAATGAAGTGTATGAGGCCGTAGTTGATCGTGAAAACCGATTGGGAGCGGGTCCTTTACAGATAAAAATGTCTGTTTTTCTTGATGAAATTTTTGAAGAAAACGAAAGTTTTGTGCTTCGATCGGTTGAAGAAAGTGACTCCGATCAACTTACAGCCATCACCCATGAGTATCTGAAACAAAATGCTTCTCATTATAAGTTGGGAAACATCAACGTAAAGGAGCTTCCAAAAATTACCCATATCAAATATATAGGGGCCGAGCTCCATGCTTATGGATGGCCTTTACTCAGTATGGAGAGCATTGAGGCCAATTCAGAAAATAACTTAAAAGTTATCGACAGAACCATTGATTTACAATAATTTAGCTATGAAAAAACAGTTATTTATATTATTTGCTTTACTTGCTATTGGCTTCAATACTTTTGCTGGCACCCCCGAAAAAGTAATTGAGCAATACATCACCCTTTCAGGCCTGTCCGCGGCAATCAGTCAGATAGATGAGCTGAGGGATGCTAAAATTGCGGAGAAAAAAGACAGCTTTAACTCTCCTCAAGAGTTTCAACAATTCTCCACCACCATGACCAATACGCTCAATGGAGAAAAGATGCTCGAGAATATCAAAAAATACCTTGGTCAGCAATCTGATAAAAAGACCTTAAAGAACTACATCAAATTTCATGAGACCCCTCTGATTCAGAAGGTGATGGAAGAGGAATTGAAGGCGAATGATCCTGCCCAGCAGCAGGACATGATCGCTTACTTTCAGGCTTTCGAGTCTGATCCGCCAAGTCAGGAAAGAATTCAGCAGCTTATAAAATTAGATGAAACGGCAAGGCTTTCCGAGAACATGACTTCGATACTCAAAAATATGATGACGTCCATTGTTACGGGTGTTAACGCACAACTACCCGCTGAAGATCGATTGAGTGAGGCAGAAATTTCGTCGAATTTAAAAGCGATGTTCCCCGCTAATTTTGAACAGAAAATCAAAGAGCAAGTCATAATGATGTCTTTGTATTCGTATCGGAATATTACTGACCAGGAAATGAATCAATATATTGACCTGTGGGCATCCCCTTTGGCACAGCAAGACCTCGCATTGACTTTTGCATCATTGAATTACGCCTTTACCAATATCAATATGACATTTGAGGAACAAGGGCAGTAAGTTCAAAATACTGTTTCCTCAGGTGTTTCATAACAATAATTACAGCCTTTCTCTGTTTTTCGGGGAAAGGCTTTTTTATGACCTGTCGAATATCACAGTGGTTTTCTTAATTATGTGATATATTTGAAAAAAAATCAAAGACAGATGACATCAACCTTGCGTAGTACCCCTACCGAGACTAACCTCCACTCCTTAAAAAAAGAACGCATCGCCATTATTGATATCCTTCGTGGTTTTGCGGTCATGGTAATTATGCTCTTACACAATATTGAGCATTTCAATTTTTATTTCTTCCCAGACAAGGCAGGTCAAGCCAATTGGCTCAATCAGTTGGATCAACATTTATGGGACGGCATGTTTTTTCTCTTTGCGGGCAAAACCTACTCCATTTTCGCCCTGTTGTTCGGTTTCACTTTTTACTTAATGAACCACAAGCAGCAACAACTTGGCAAGGATTTCGGCCCAAGGTATTTATGGCGCTTGCTGCTTCTCAGTGGATTTGCCTGTTTTAATGCCTTGTTTTTTCCAGGCGAAGTACTCATGCTGTACGCTGTAACGGGCATATCCTTGTATTTTGTCAGAAATAAAAGTGCGAAATTTATCCTATTCACCGCCCTTGTATTTCTTATGCAGCCCGTTGAATGGCTGTTGTACTTAAGGTCGGCCTTTGATAGCGATTTCAGCCTCCCCGCCAAGCTTTATGCACAGTATTGGCAACCTGTAATGGATGCGCTACACACCGATTCTTTTTGGACAACCATCAGTTCCAATATCACCAACGGGCAAAAATTCAGCATGCTTTGGGCCATCGAAAATGGACGGTTCACACAAACCATCGGGCTTTTCTTGCTGGGGCTATACTTTGGAAAAAGTTCGCTTTTCAAACACAGCCCGTCAAATATAGCACGGTGGAAACGCATTTTTATGGGGGCAGCCATTTGCTGTATTCCGTTGTATTTTGCGAAAAACCACTTTCAGCAAGCTGAGCTCCTGGCAATAAAACGAACCCTTGGTATTGTTTTCGATATGTGGTTCAAATTTTCCTTTACGCTGATATGGGTATCCATTTTTATGCTTTTGGCTGAAAACACCACTTTCAAACGCATCACTAAACCCCTAACAGCCTATGGCCGAATGAGCCTGACCAATTACATTACTCAAAGTATTTTTGGAGGGGTTGTTTATTTTGGTTATGGATTATACCTGGCCAAATATTGTGGAACAAGCCTGAGTCTGTTGATCGGCATAGCCATGCTGATCGTGCAAATTACATTTTGTAACTGGTGGCTCAAACATCATCGTCAAGGGCCTTTCGAGCAGCTTTGGCACCGCTGGACGTGGATTAAATAGCCTTCTCGTAATTGACGGAATAAAAAAGGTCTGCTCCAATCACTGGCGCAGACCTTTTTTTACTATAATTCAGTCAGCGGATAGACAACACCAACCACTATTCGGCATACGTTTAGCCACAACACTTTTTATATTTCTTCCCACTTCCACACGGACATGGGTCATTGCGACCTACTTTATCCTCGGCACTTCTTGGCTGACTGCTCAAGTCGGGTAAAAATTCTACCACCGGTAAATCATCGTCTTCCTCCAGATCTTCCTCGGGGTACTCGTCAAAATTCACCACGCCATGAAGCATAAAACGGGTCGTTTCCTTCTCTGCCCCAGCCACACTGGTTCGAACAGATGCAAGCAACGGATCCATATTATAGGCCACCACGGGACATGCTGTACAAAAATGGCTGTCGTTATTATTGGTAACAAAAGTACCTTCATCCAATTCTGACACCACACTGATCAGCACCGCACTCGACTGCCCCTTCAGTTCCGCACCACACTCTGGGCAATTCGTCATCTCCGAACGCTCCATAAAATATTTTCGGCGTGGGATTGACAAATCCACCGAACCATCTGCCTTCAACATACTTTCTATTTTTTTTAATTACTTGAACTCCTTATGATTTTTCGACCATCTATTGAATATCTAATCATCAAAACCTGTAGCATGTTTGTCTTTTGCGCTATGAAAAACAAAAAATGCCTCGCCCCGGCACTGATTAAATAAATACAATGGTTAAAATAATGAGGCGAAGATAAGGAGTCGAATGCTTATGGCAAACAATTCCCCATGCTCTTCTTATCGTAAGAATAGGAATTAAGGGCTTGGTGGTATTATCGTTAATCCTCGATTTCAGGTGAATCGAGCTCATATTTGAAATGCTTGAAGTGACGTTATTCTTTACAAAGATATATCAGACGAAGCAAAGTCACTCTCTTAAGCATCAGCAGGGTATTGGCCGTAATCAATTACAGCGCTACACAGCGGATAAAGTTTTCAACTTATTGAAGGGTGATTCAATGGAAAGAGGTAGATCATTACTCGATAAACTTTTCACTCACCCCTATTACATTATGTTCAACAGAATAACCGCCGTGCGATTTTGAAGAGTCTACTTCAATGTGCTTTTTATGGAGAATATTAAATAAAAAAAGCACTTGCATGAGGAAAAAAAGATTCCCCCCTGCAAGTGCTTTCCACTGAGCAGCATTATAAATGCTACTATTCGACGGTCAGAGTTTGGGTTTGTTTTAACAAAACATCCACCGCTTTACGTAATTGTTGATCCGTCCCATGAATCACCACATCTTTGTCTTGTGCAATTTTAAACTCTGGCTCTACCTGCTGATTCTCGAGGTAATTACCTTCCATATCCTGCACACCTACCTGAGGAATGCCAAAAACCAACGAGGGGTCCTGCAGGGTTTCCCACCAAACGGCAGTCATCGTCCCGGGTACAGGCATCCCAACCAATGGCCCAATTTTCAGGGTTTGATAGGTATATGGAAAAGCATGTGCATCTGAATAATTCCCTTCAGAGCAAAGTACGGCAGAGGCTTTCGACCATTTATTGATCGGTTCAGCACCAAACTTCTGCCCTCTTGGCGCAAAAGTACAATAAACTTCCCCACTCAAAAAGGTGGCTAAATCATCATGCAGCCAGCCACCACCATTGAATCGTGTATCTACAATCAGGCCATCCTTATGATAATTCTTACCCAAAGTTTCGGCATATACATTTCTGAAACTTGCACTGTTCATCCCCTGAACGTGTACGTAACCGATCTTTCCATTGGAAGCCTCCCGGGTTTCTTCCTCACGTAATTTCACCCAACGCTTATAAAGCAAGCTATTTTCTGCACTTTTACCAATTGGCTTCACCACCACCATTTGCATTTTTCCCTGGTCCGAAATTTCCAATCTCGTAGGCTTCCCGGCCTTATGATTCAGGTATTGGAAATAATCCTGTCCAGCCAAAATCTTTTGTCCATCAATTGCATCGATAATCATTCCCGCTTTGATATCCGCAGCCACCTGCGTCAGTGGAGAGCCTTCAATAATCTCGGCAATTTTCAGTCCGTTGCCTTCATACTCCTGATCGAAAAAAGCGCCCAGCGTTGCGGTAGCATCTGCATTCTCGGCCTTCGAATAATATCTACAACCTGTATGCGAGGCATTCAATTCGCCCAACAGCTCACTCAACATCTCGGCATAATCATAATTATTATTGATGTGTGGAATAAATTTCATGTAGGCAGATTTATAAAATGCCCAATCCACGCCATGCAACTCTGGGTCGTAAAATTTCTTTTTAACCTGTCGCCAAACGTGTTCAAACATATAACTACGCTCAGCCTGTTTATCGAGGTAATATTCCGCCTGATAATTAATATTTTTACGCTTATCAGAAGCAATGTCCATCTTGGCAAAATGGCCACCTGTTTCAAAGAAAATATTTTTCATCTCCTCATCAAACTGCAGGTTTCCACCACCCCCACCTAACTTCAAAACAAGCTTTGTTTCATTTTTGCGGATATCTTTTTTCCATAAATCATAACCACCTTCAAAACGACTCATATAATACAGTTGGCCACCATCTTTCGACAAAAGGTAATCGGAAAGGAAGGAAGAATTAATCGTAAGGCGCATCACACGCTCCTGCAGTCCTTCAAAATCAATCGCCAAATGAGCGACTTCTTCGTTCGCTTTCTTGCCTTTTTTAGCCTTCTTCTTTTTAGACTTCTCTTCTTCAGCCTCCTGATCTTCCTGCGCTTTTCGTGCTTCCTTCAACAGGTCGAATTCCTCTTGCGGCAATTTGAATTCGTCATAAGCCGCTTTGGTTAAGAAAATGGCAAAAACATCATCTTCTGCCCCCCAGCTCCCATGAGAGCGATAGCCATATCGGTCATTGGCATAAACAATGGCTTTTCCGTCCATTACGAAACGAGGAGCCGTACTGCTGTAACCGCTTTCCGTCAGGTTGATCACCTGCCCATCGCCGGAAGCTTTCACAAGTCCGATGTCCGAAGAAGTCCACTGGTTCGGCGAATATTGAACCGCCAGATATTGGCCATCTGGCGACCAGTCGAAAGCCTGATCCCCATCAGAATAAGAATAATTAAAGCTACCTGCCAAAATGGTATTTGCTGTTTTGGTTTTCAGATCGATCACTTTTAAGGTGGTTCTTTCTTCCAAATAGGCTATTGCATCACCCTTTGGCGACCATTTCGGCTGAAACTCCTCCACTGGCGCATCAGTGATAACCTCCTCCTGAATATCCGTTGCATTGATAAAATACTTTTCCTCGTCTTTCCCCAGTTTGGCAACATAAATATTCCAGCTGCCACTTCGCTCACCGGCATAAACCAACGATCGTCCGTCAGGAGAGAAAGACACTGATCTTTCCTGTTCAGCCGTATTCGTAATTTGAACAGTGGTATTGTAATCTACAGAAGTTACAAAAACATCGCCTCGTAAAATAAAAGCGACCTCTTTACCATTAGGAGAGACGGAAATCCCCTGCCCTCCACTTGATTTTTTCTCAAAAACAATATTGTTTAACTTCTGATCATTATTGATTTTAATATCAACTTTTTCAGGAGACCCTCCCTCTTTTAAAGTATATATCTCTCCATCATATCCAAAACAAAAAATATTGCTTTTAGATACAGAAAAAAATCGAACAGGGTGGTTCTCCAGTTTGGTCAGCTGCTTTTTATCACGGCCATCCACTGTCATAGTCCAAACATTCAGGGTTCCATCGACCTCACTGGTGTAGGCCACACGCTGATCCTGATCAAAGAAAACTGGTGTACGATCCTCCCCCTCAAAATCAGAAATCTGTTGATGTTTCCCTGAGGCCACATCATAAATCCAAAGATCCCTGGTGACCGCACTTGTGTGATGCTTTCGCCATGGGTCCTCATACCCCTTTTTGTCCTGATAAAGAATTTTTGTACCGTCAGCGCTGTATTGAGCATGCTCGGCAGTGAGCGTCAAAATTTGCTTTGGACGGCCCCCATCGATCCCTACGGCATATAATTCATCAAGTCGGCCATAAGGAAACTGCGCACTCTTGACATCATCCAAGACCTGAGCAGTAAACAATACGGATTGCCCATCTGGTGTGAAAGAAGTCGGAATTTCACTGGTGGAATTGAATGTTAAACGTTTGGCACGTCCGCCATTCACGGTCGTCAGAAAGAGGTCAAAATTACCATGCCGATCAGAAGCAAAGGCAATTTGCTTACTGTCAGGACTCCAAACTGGCGAAAAATCATGCGCCACATGGTTCGTTATTGGCGTCGCCTCACCACCAGCAGCAGCGACCACGTAAAGGTCCCCCTGATAAGAAAAGGCAATATGTTCACCATCAGGAGAAATTGAAGGATAGCGCATCCATAACGGATTTTGCGCCAACACCGAAAGGGACATCATCATCCCTCCGAGGATTAAGAAAAGGTTTTTCATAGCATTGATGTTGCGTATGCGATTGAATAAAAATGATCAATAAAGATAATCAAATTAACGATTCATTTATCTACAATTTTCAGATTCAAAAAAACACCTTGACAACATCATTGCCTCTTCTACAAACAAAAGCCCCACTATCAGCAAGATAGCAGGGCTTCGGTAGTATTATTCTTAGACGATCGGAGGTATTACTTTCCGATACAGCCTATGGAATTCCCCTATTAGGGCTTCCTAAGTACATTTTTTAGGGATTCGGACAGCCCGAGGGACGAATACTGATTTTGCACTTAAAAAAATAATATGAATTTATGATGTTTAATTTGTTTTTTGGAGCAAAATATGATTTTAAGTACACGAAATATCATTAATGGTGTTTTTCCCTCAAAAATAAAACATCCTTCTTCAGGGTCTTACTATGATGCCTTCGTGCATTCAATATAGATGTATAGGCTAAGTATCTTTTATGAAGTAATCGACTTCACGATTTATTATACGTGCCGCCGCTAAGCGCCCAACTCATCCACCTCAAAATGGTCCACATTTCGTATTTGCTCATTGAAGTGCATACCAATCAATACAATCTTGCGTCCATCATTTAAATAAGGTTCATAGTATTTCTTTTCATGAATCTGAGCAATGGCCTCCCCTTGTTTGCCTTCAGCAGGTTTGGACGCATTGAGCTTGAATTCTATGACATAAATATGTGTAGGACTTTCCATAACCATGTCAATTCTACCGTGAGAGGTGGATTCCTCCGTCTTACATTTCAGGCCCAAGCCAGCCAAAAAGCTAAACATTACCGACGCATAAAATCCTTCATATTTCTGAAGGTTGCTCTGTACATAATTATTGTAAGGAATGGCAGAGAACATGGCTTTTACACTCGCCTCAAAACCATCTAAATCATTTTTAAATAAGCTCCTGACCGCCTCGTTTCGCTTCAATGTCCGATTGGACTCTACGGAGGTTAAACTAATTAGAAAGAGCATATTAAGAGAAATCTGCACTTCCCTGTTAGGCGGAGACAAGACAAAACTCTTCCCCCCAAATGGCTCCTGAATAACCTCTTTGATGGTTAAGTAGCCGGTTTGCCATAGCAATGAAGCTAAGTTTAGATTAGTGAGGGTGAATTGTTTCAGCTCCTGAGAAGATAACTCCAAATGGTCTAAATCATAGGTCTCATACTTCCCATGCTCAAACATTTTGGTCAAAAAATGAGGTTGCCCTGTATCCCACCAATAGTTATCAAAATCGCCTTCACGATTAAGAAATAAAAGAATATCGAATGGATTGTAAACACGATCGCCAAGGTAGTTGTAGCCATTGTACCACGCCTTGACTTCTTCCATATCGATCGCATCAAAATAATTACCAAAACAAGATTCCAATTCCTTTTGCGTGAAACCACAAATAGCACTGAACTTAGTGCTTAAAGTGATGTCATTGAAATTGTTCGCGCCACTAAATAATCCAACTCCCGTGAACTTGGTGATACCCGTCATGAAGCAGAAACGAATATGCTGATCAGAAGCTTTGATAGCGGAATAGAAACCACGTAACACATCTAATGCTTCAGAGGCTAAATCATTTTCCTTGGATAAAGTGTCCTGAATGGCTTTGTCATACTCATCAATAATAATGACCACTTTATTTTGATATTTATGAGCAATAGCCTCAATTAAATTCATCAATTGAGCTCCCAAAAGCTCATCTTTATTAAATTCAATTTGATGTTGTTTGGCATTGGTACTAAGGACAAACTGAAGTTTCTTATCAACAGACTCAATGTCCTTATAATTCACCCCACTCATATCCATTCGGATCACTGGATAGCTTTCTTCCCAATTCCATTGATCATAGATATAAAGCCCTTCAAACAGTTCTTTCTTGCCTTCAAAAAGAGATTCCAAAGTTGAGCAGAGCATGGATTTCCCAAAACGACGAGGACGAGAAAGGAAGTAATATCCTTTAGAGAGCTTTGTCATTTCGTAAACATACTGAGTCTTATCAATGTATAGGTAATCATCTTTACTTATGCGTAGATCTTTAAAAGTCTGTATGCCAATGGGTAATGCTCTTCTTTGGTTCATCGGTGGTTCATTTTGCTAATGATAGGGTAAATATACAAAATTATTGTGCATTGCTTATCAACAGGGCGGGTACCTCATGTCATGATAGTAATAATTCACTCTGTTGAATCCTTCAACATCCATAACTTAATGATGCTCATCCATTACCCCTAAATCTAAGCGGGCACTCTTCACTATCGGCTTTTCTGTTTGTTGAGCCTCACCCTCTTCTACCCTATTACAAATATTTGCATAACCTGAAGTTCTCTCAAGATCCTCTAAAAGCCTCCGTTTCATCTCTGCTATTTCAGTAACTGACAACCATTTTTTCTTCTGGGAAGGATATTTTTTGATAGATGTATTTTTTGAAACTCTCTCCTGTTTCACCACTTGTTTTGGGGGGTAATGAGATCGGGAACTGGCTGATATTTTCTGACTTTTTTTCGGTCTTTCAGGAGGTTTCTGTTTCGACTTCTGCTCATACCCCCAAGTGTTATAACTTACTCCTTTTTGAAAAATTTACCGATCCTTACAAATTAAACTGAATAGGTCAATACATAATGAAATTGCACTTAAGAAACAACAAGCCTAAACCCCACAAAGCGCATCACCCTCTCTTGCGCAACCTATTCACCCACTCGCCAAAACACTACTCCCCACGATAAAGCACCCAAAATCACTAAAAATAGTACTTTCAGGGTACTTTTATAGCGCTTTTATAGTGCTTTCATTGTACTTTTCTACACTCCACCCCTGCTTTAAACCTGCTTTTATAGTACTTCAACCGTGCTTAAAGGGTACTTTGATCGTGCTCTTGCACTGCTTTTCACATACCTATTGAATACTTATAATAGTTTGTGGGCTATTATGAACCGACCAATCTGCAAAAATCACTGAATGACCTCAGTCCAAGCATTGCTGACAAGGCGGACCCTAAAAGCGGAAAACTATATACCGAGATCATTGAAGAATCCACAGGACTACGAGTAGGCGATAATCTATTGCCTTCAAACATGCATTGGGGATTATCAAGCGAGGAATGGCAAGTACTGAAAAACTTGCACGGTCAGCATTTTGAGACCAGAATCGCCAAATTGGAAACATACATCAATACCACAAACGGTCAGACCACCGCCCTGGCTCAAATGATGAGGCATGTTCCAAGTAATCAATTTGATGACCTTTTCAGGCGAATTGATGATTTGACTCCTGAGGTTCGAAGTACATTTTTTGGTGATTGTGTAGATAATGCTGATTTTGTTAAAGGACTGGGTGGTAAGCCTGAGTTGGTAGGGAGTTGGAAGAAACTATTCAAAAGTGGAAATTCTATATCAGATAGACTTAGAACTGATTCTAAGGTTATAAGATGGTTTTCAAGGAATTCAAAAAATATAGCAAATGATGAAGTATCAAATTTGCTAACAAACCTTGATGGTAAGATAATTGAAAGAACTTTTGAGGATCTTCAAGGACGTTTAGTTATAATTACAGAAAGTAGTAATTCCACAAGGACTGTAGTAACAGTTGAAAGGGTTGCAAAAGGAGAAGTCAAATCCTTCAAATATACAAATGCTTATAACAAAGCAGGAAGGCCAGGTAAACCCCCAATTAGTGAAAATGGTTTAACACCTGATTTTTCTGGAAATACAGACTGGTTATATCCAGTGACAGGCGATCAAAAGAATATTGTGAAAATAAAATTATCAGGAAAACGAAAAGGAACTGATGGAGGTTTTCATAGAGCTAATCAAAAAGCTGGTTTTTCGACAACGAAAGCACCAAAAGGTTATACGTGGCATCATATGGATGACTTTGATCCTGCAACTGGAGAATGTACGATGCAATTAGTTAACACATCTGATCATACAGGTAGTTTGCCTCACACAGGCTCAGTAAAGCAATATGAAAACTATTCAGGAACAAAATATGCAAATTAAGTATGAAAAAATTACAAGTTGAAAAAGCAGGAAGGCTAAATTTACATAAAGAAATATCCTTATTTGAAGAAGAAAATGATATAGAATTTCCAAAGTATTATCGGGAGTTTTTATTGAGTCAAAATCCATATATAGTAAAGGAAAATTTATATAAAATAGCTGGTGAAGAATATGAAATTCATCATTTTTATCCTTTTGATTCTGAAATGGAATTATCAGCACAAAAAGTGTTTGAAGACTTAAATGATTTTTTTGAAAGTAAATATTTTGCATTTGGAGACGATGTAGGAGGATGGCTGTTTGTTGTATCAATACAAAAAAAAGACTATGGAAAGATATATTTCTGTAGGATGGACGAAGCAATAGAAGATGGCTTAACGATACTGGCTGATGATTTTAAACATTTCATAAATAATTTAGAAGTAAGTCCGATAAATTAACCCGAAGTATTTTTTGTAAAATTATATACTTCAATGTCTTTGTATTAATATTTCACTAACTCATCCATAAAATACTACTTTAGAGAACCACCCACCCCAACATGAAAAAACCACTACTCCTCATCCTATTCACCATTACCCTCCCCGCCTGGGCACACGCCCAGATGGGAGGCTTCAGCGCCCTGCGGGATTTTTCTGCCTTGCGCTATGCCCCAGCGAGCTCCGCTTTGTCGGAAGATTTCAGTGTGGGGCTTTTGCATCGCAGTCAGGCGTATGAAGGCGGCATCAGCAGAAACCGTTCTATCCTCACGGCGGTCATGCCGTGGGTAGATGCGCAAGACAACACCTTGCAGGCAGGGGCGGGTTTGTATTTTATGAATGAACAACCCTCGGACAATATGGGGGTGAAGATGCAGGAGGGACAACCCTGGTTGTAGCGTCTCGCTACGACCCAAAAAATCACTGAAATAACCCCACAGCTAAAGCAATGGGCTACCATAGTTAAACCCATTGAAATGGGTTGGCTTAGTGGTTCAATTGAATGCACGGCTTCAATTAAAACATAGGGCTAACCTGCTTTAGCAGGTTTAACGCTGTTAGGCCATGGTTTCAACCATGGTGTAAATAAAAAACAATGAAAACATCAACCTTACACCTTCTATTCGCACTGTTGCTATGGCCCTTGGGCTTGCTGGGACAGGTGCGTCCGGAGGTTTCTGATGTTTTGCCCCTGCGTGAAAACTGCACCAACTGGTCAAAAACCGCCACCCTCACCTTCGCCAAAAACAACGCCACCGCCTTCGATGCCGGTGGACGAGGTTTTGACGATGCCGTTTTTGATGGCGTAAAATGCGATAATAAGACCCAGCTTTACCCTTTCATCGCCATTGAGAAAGGGCAGAAAGGAAAAGTAAACTATACCACCGACAGCCAAGAGAAAGTCTTTTTCCGACCAGTGGATCAAAAAGCCAATGTGGTGCAAGGGCAGCCCAATGGTACCGAACTCTTCGCCCTTGATGGTAAAAAGACCCTTTGGGAGGCTTATACTTCAGTCGACAACCAAGACCAAATCTTGGGTAAAATCAACGTTTTGCCTTTTGATCCGAAAACCATTAAGCTGTACATCAAGCCCGTAGATGACATTGAAGCGCCAACGAAAGCCGATGTAGAAAATTATTTGGCTTCCGTTTACGGGGATTACTTCATCAACTTTGAAGTGGTGATCCTGGGCAAAATGACAGGTCTTCCTTGGGATGAGAACGAGGATGGGAAATTAGCCTCAGGAGATGGGGAGCATGGTAGTTTGGCCACCTATACATCAGAACAGCGAACTTTAATTAGTGCTTTCAAAAAAGTACACCAAAGAGGCAAAGATGAATTGGTAGCCTTCTGGGCACCAGCTGCCAGCAAAGCAGGTCTCAAAGGATTCTTCCCTCAAGGACGTGCTTATGGATTTATCTATGCCACAGATCCTGAGGAGCAAGATCAAGACAAAGCATTCCACACCCTTGCCCACGAATTAGGGCATGGCGCCTTTAATCTGCAACATACTTTTGATCGATTCGGAGAAGAAAAAGCCCCTGCAGGAACGACCGATAATTTGATGGACTATGATAATGGCCTTTCCAAGGAATTGTATGCCTACCAATGGCCATTATTGCATAAGCCTTTGAAGGTGTTGGGAATTGAGAAGAGTGATGGGGATAGTGAGATTATTACGGAAAATACGGCGATGGCATTTGCTCGTTTGATTCGTACCCTTGGTTGTGCCAATTTAAGAGGACAGGAGACGATTGAATTTGCTTGGCCTTTTGGTAGTGAATGGCATATGAATATACATTCATATTTAGGAACGGCCTTAGCAGACATTTTGGATCTTTCTGAAGTAGATCGAAATAATGGAGTCAAGCTTCGAATAGAAGCACCTCAAGAGTTTTCTGTTCAAGCAGGTAGTTTCCACTATCAATTGGTCGGTTTAAAAAGTAATCAATTTATTTTCCCTGAGTATAAGAATGATTTACATGATAAAAAGGTCATGTCATTGTTTACATCCAATGGAAAAGAAATAAAGATCATATTATCTGCTCAAGGTGGTAGTGTATTAAAAGATTATTTTAATCGATTACAATCCAGCCTTAAAAAGAACCTGGAAAACTTCACCTCTTATCCTGCAGTTGCATCAGGTCAATTGTCGATTGATGATTTGACCTATTATACGCCATGTGAGTATGAGCAAATAAGTGTGGATGAAAGGTGGAGATTATTGGTTGAACTAAGTGAAAGTCAAGGAGGGGTGGTTGATGATGATACTCGTCAAATGATTTCTTCTTTGTTAATGAAGCACATTCTATCCATTGAAGAACGAATTGCACTTCAATCTAAATTTGAGGCCAATCCAACGGCAGTTGTCAAGATGTACAAGAGCCTTGATGATGAAACCAAAGACTGGTTTATGGGCGAAATCTATGCGAATTGGATGGCTTCTTATCCTACTCCTTCCGCAATGCCTGATTTTGAGGATGCTTACACGGTAAATGTAACCAAGGATATTTGGGGACATGCAAAAAACCAGCTTGATTTCGAAAATGGCAAGATTGGGCTTCCTTATAAATACCATGCAAATACTCATGACAGGTATATGACCGATGGAGTCAATAGTATAGCCAACCTTTTCTCTCCAATGGGTTTCAGAATGGCGGAGGATCCTGAAGATCAACTTACTTATCTGCCTGCTATTTTGGTGAAGCATTATTTGGATAAAGAGAACATGGAAAGTGCAGCCAAAACCCGTGGTGTGGTAATAGATGTGGCTTTATTGACACTTGGCGTTGGAGAAATAAACTTAGCCATGCGAAGTTTGAAAGCTGGTCATACCATGATGGCAGCTTATCGTGCAGGTTTATTTATAGGTGATGTAGGAACAACAGTGAGTAACAACCTATGTCAAACAGAAGAATACAAAGATTGTGAATTCTGTCAGGAGTGGAATAGTTATCTCTCTACCGTTTCGACCGTTGTTTTCCTAAGTGCATCAGCAAGGGATATTTATGCGACCAATCTGCAAAAATCACTGAATGACCTCAGCCCAAAAATTGCTGACAAGGCAGACCCTAAAAGTGGGAAACTATATACCAAGATCATTGAAGAATCTACAGGACTACGAGTAGGTGATAATCTATTGCCTTCAAACTTGAAATGGGGATTATCAAGCGAGGAATGGCAAGTACTCAAAAACCTGCACGGACAACATTTTGAGGCAAGAATCGCCAAATTGGAAACATACATCAATGCCACAAACGGTCAGACCACCGCCCTGGCTCAAATGATGAGGCATGTTCCAAGTAATCAATTTGATGATCTTTTCAGGCGAATTGATGATTTGACTCCTGAGGTTCAAAGTACATTTTTTGGTGATTGTGTAGATAATGCTGATTTTGTTAAGGGCTTGGGTGGTAAGCCTGGGTTGGTGGGGAGTTGGAAATTATTGGTTGATGTGAACGTTTCACAGGCATTAAGGTCTAAACCTGATAAACTTACAAAAGTCAACCGTTACCTCGATAATAACTTGACAAAGAAACAGGAATTTATTGAGGATTTGAAAAACACATCTGATCCTGAGAAATTCATTAATAGAACCTTTAATATTGATGATATTAAACAGCAATATGGATTAGGTTATGATCAGTTTGCTCCACAAAATGGGAAGACAAAAGCTGACTTGCCACAAGATTTATATAATGAAATGTTAAGTGGTTATTCTGAAAGTTTACCTGATCATTTAAAAGAAAAATTTTTGAATCAGTTAATTGAATCAGGTAGTGATATTCCAATAAAGAGAACTGTTAGGCAAGGTGAAGAATTATTTAAAGTTATCCCTAAAGGAAATGAATTAACTCAGTCATCATATTATCTTACAAAAGATCAACTAGATGAATTAAAACAATTGGGAGGTTTAGAACAGAAGTTGGGTCTTCCGTTAGGAAGTCATTCAGTTGAATATGATGTTTATAAGGCGGTAGCAAAAGACGTTGTTGATATTTTTGAAAGCACTGTTGCTCCGACTTTACAAAAAGGTTATCGAACAACAGGAGGGGCTACTCAATCATTCATATTGAATTCATCCAAATGGGAAATTACAAAAGTAGAAACTATAATTCCATAAAATGACATTAACTATCTTAGTGAAAAAAATTGATGCTATTGACATAACGGGTTATCCAGTTCAGGAAAGTCTTGTCAGAGAGAAGTGTCAATTAATGAATAAAGGTCTATCCATTTTGGCTAGTGGTAATGAGTCGTCAGATTCAATTAAGGAGTTTATTAAAAGAGTTTATTGGCTTGGTTATGAACTTGGGTGTAATAAAGGGCTTGAAATGTCTAAGTATGCGAGTCAGCAAGTTCAATATCTGAAGGAAGCGAAACGTATAGCTCCTGAAGAATATAATAGTATTGTAAAATAAAAAAACTCAACTCAATAGTAAAAATATATATTTCAGAGAATTTTATCTTTATGCACACTGGTTGATAAATCCGTTTTTTGACCAATGGAATTAAAAGAAGTCTTAAATTAATGAGAAAACATTTAGGTAGTTCCTGTGGAGATTGTCATGGCAATAAATCCTAAGCAAGCAATAGTCTAAATCTTTAAACCAATACTCATACCTCACCCCAACATGAAAAAACCACTACTCCTCATCCTATTCACCATCACCCTCCCCGCCTGGGCACATGCCCAAATGGGAGGCTTCAGCGCCCTGCGGGATTTTTCCGCCTTGCGCTATGCCCCAGCGAGCTCCGCTTTGTCGGAAGATTTCAGTGTCGGGCTGTTGCATCGCAGTCAGGCGTATGAAGGCGGTATCAGCAG
>CANMKE010000006.1 GCA_947498325.1 uncultured Persicobacter sp. | reverse complement strand
CCATTACTCCTCATCCTATTCACCATCACCCTCCCCGCCTGGGCACATGCCCAAATGGGAGGCTTCAGTGCTTTGCGGGATTTTTCTGCCTTGCGCTATGCCCCTGCGAGTTCCGCTTTGTCGGAAGATTTCAGTGTGGGGCTGTTGCATCGCAGTCAGGCGTATGAAGGCGGCATCAGCAGAAACCGTTCTATCCTCACAGCCGTCATGCCGTGGGTAGATGCGCAAGACAACACCCTGCAGGCAGGGGCGGGTTTGTATTTTATGAATGAACAGCCTTCGGATAATATGGGGGTGAAGATGCAGGAGGTGGGTGGATTGGGTGCTTTTTACACCCCTGGTCGTAGTACGGAGACTACGACCAGAGGTGTGGGGAGTTCAGTGTTTTGGGCATACTACGACTAGATGGGGAAATATGCATCCTAAGTATAGTCCTATGTGTAATACAGGGTTTGCTGGAAGTAAATCAAGCTTAAAGCCTGAATATGAATTTAAAGAAGGGATGAGTAGAATATACAAGGAAGGTGATATTTTAGAATTTAGAAGTGGAACAGATGGACAATTAATGGTGAAGTATAAGTTTTCAATTGATAATGAATCATGGAAAATCATAGAATAATAAATTGTGATGGATTTTATATTGGTAGGTCATATGTAATACTTAATAATAGACCTATTTATTATGGTATAGGAGCTGGTAGAATTAGTATTGAATTTTTGAAAAACGAAATACTCAATAATCTACAAATGATTAAAAGATTAAAAAGTATGGGGTATTCAAAAATGGATTATAATTTTTCTAAAGTTCCTATCGAAATAAAGTTAATAGAAAGCCAAAGGTTTGAAGAAATAAGTTTCATTAAGGAGCTTAAATCTAAAGATATTTCTGAATTATATTGTATCCATTTATCTATTGAAATTAAAGGCAAAGAGATTAACCGCTTTTATCAATATGGCATATTAGATCGACCTTTTACTGATTTACCTTATCTTGGTTTTGTGAATACAATTGATGAGGTTTATCGCCCAGGAGTTTATACAGAAGAAAAAAGTAAGCTTTTTGGTACTCCCGTTGATCCTCAAAAGAATGTTAGATCCATATTTGGAGAGCGTGAACGTGTTGATATGCCTAAAGAGTATAAAGTGCATCTAAATGATGTTGATAAGTTTATAGCTACAAAAGTTTCCTATAACACAGATGCCATAGGTTCTGAAAACGAAGAAAAACATACACTGCCTACTGGAAAAGAAGAGCGTATTGTTTTAGATATGCGAAACTTTGATGAGGAAGTGTATAAATATTTTTTAGATCACAAGATTTTACAATTTGAGTGGGAAGAGGAAGCTATGAATCAAAAATTTAATCAATATGTAGAGGAACAAGAAAAGGAAAGGCTAAGACCATTTTATGAATAATGGTTTATTATATTTTATAAAGATCTTTAGAAGTATCTATTTTTTTAATCAACCACCCCAACATGAAAAAATCACTACTCCTCATCCTATTCACCCTTACCCTCCCCGCCTGGGCACACGCCCAGATGGGAGGCTTCAGCGCCCTGCGGGATTTTTCCGCCTTGCGCTATGCGCCTGCGAGCTCCGCTTTGTCGGAAGATTTCAGTGTGGGGCTGTTGCACCGCAGTCAGGCGTATGAAGGCGGCATCAGCAGAAACCGTTCTATCCTCACAGCGGTCATACCGTGGGTAGATGGCCAAGACAACACCCTGCAGGCAGGTGCAGGATTGTATTTTATGAATGAACAGCCTTCGGACAATATGGGGGTGAAGATGCAAGAGGTGGGTGGATTGGGTGCTTTTTACACCCCTAGTCGTAGTACGGAGACTACGACCAGAGGTGTGGGGAGTTCAGTGTTTTGGGCATACTACGACTAGATGGGGTAATATGCACCCTAAGCATAGTCCAATGTGTAATACAGGGTTTGCTGGAAGTAAATCAAGTTTAAAGCCTGAATATGAATATGTAGATGATGCTAAAAGACACCTTCAAGATGGAGATATATTAGAGTTTCGAAGTGGAACAGATGGAAAATTAATGGTGAAGTATAAGTTCAATTATATAGAAAATTCATGGGAAATTATAAAATAAAAAATTGTAATAGGCTGTTAACTGAAGAGTCATTTGTTTTACTTGAAGACAGTCCAATTAGATATGGAATAGGTAATAAAAGGGTTGGTATAAGTGTAAAAAAGAAAGAAATACTTAAGGACTTAAATTTAATTAAAGGATTAAAGAATAAAGGATATCATAAGATGGGTTATGACTCATTGGAAGTGCCTATTGAATTTAATTTAATAGAAAACATAGAAAAGGAAGTAATATGGTTCATTAGAGATATTAAGACTAAAGATGTTGAAGAGTTATATTGGATCCATTTATCTATTGAAATTAAAGCCAAAGAGATTAAGCGTTTTTATCAATATGGCTTATTAGATCGACCTTTTACTGATTTACCTTATCTTGGTTTTGTCAATACAATTGATGAGGTTTATCGCCCAGGAGTTTATACAGAAGAAAAAAACAAACTTTTTGGTGCTCCTGTTGATCCTCAAAAGAATGTTAGATCCATATTTGGAGAGCGTGAACGCGTTGATATGCCTAAAGAGTATAAAGTGCATCTAAATGATGTTGATAAATTCATAGCTAAAAAAGTTTACTATAACACAGATGCTATAGGTTCTGAAAATGAACGAAAAATTACCTTACCTACAGGGAAAGAAGAGCGTATTGTTTTAGATATGCGAAACTTTGATGAGAAAGTGTATAAATATTTTTTAGATCACAAGATTTTACAATTTGAGTGGGAAGAGGAAGCTATGAATCAAAAATTTAATCAATATGTAGAGGAACGAGAAAAGGAAAGACTAAGACCATTTTACGAATAACGGTTTATAATATTTTATAAAGATCTTTAGAAGTATCTATTTTTTTAATCAACCACCCAACATGAAAAAACCACTACTCCTCATCCTATTCACCATCACCCTCCCTTTTTGGGCACATGCCCAGATGGGAGGCTTCAGTGCCCTGCGGGATTTTTCCGCCTTGCGCTATGCCCCTGCGAGCTCCGCTTTGTCGGAAGATTTCAGTGTCGGGCTGTTGCATCGCAGTCAGGCGTATGAAGGCGGTATCAGCAGAAACCGTTCTATCCTCACGGCGGTCATGCCATGGGTAGATGCGCAAGACAATACCCTGCAGGCAGGGACGGGTTTGTATTTTATGAATGAACAGCCTTCGGACAATATGGGGGTGAAGATGCAGGAGGGACAACCCTGGTTGTAGCGTCTCGCTACGACCCAAAAAATCACTGAAATAACCCCACAGCTAAAGCAATGGACTACCATAGTTAAACCCATTAAAATGGGTTGGCTTAGTGGTTCAATTGAATGCACGGCTTCAATTAAAACATAGGGCTAACCTGCTTTAGCAGGTTTAACGCTGTTAGGCCATGGTTTCAACCATGGTGTAAATAAAAAAACAATGAAAACATCAACCTTACACCTTTTATTCGCACTGTTGCTATGGCCCTTGGGCTTGCTGGGACAGGTGCGTCCGGAGGTCCCTGATGTTTTGCCCCTGCGAGAGGATTGCACCAACTGGTCAAAAACCGCCACCCTTACCTTCACCAAAAACAACGCCACCGCCTTCGATGCCGGTGGACGAGGTTTTGACGATGCCGTTTTTGATGGCCTTGATTGCGAAGGACCGACCAAACTTTACCCTTTCATCGCCATTGAAGAAGGCCAGAAAGGAAAAGTAAACTATACCACTGACAGCAAGGAAACCATCTTCTTCCGACCAGTGGATCAAAAAGCCAATGTGGTGCAAGGGCAGCCCAACGGCACCGAACTCTTCGCCCTCAACGGCAAAAAGACCCTTTGGGAAGCTTATACTTCTGTCGATAACCAAGACCAAATCTTGGGTAAGATCAACGTTTTGCCTTTCGAACCTAAAACCATTAAGCTGTACATCAAGCCCGTAGATGAAATCAAACCACCGAGCAAAGCCGATGTAGAAAATTATCTCGCTTCCGTTTTTGGAGATTACTTCATCAATTTTGAAGTGGAGATCCTGGGCAAAATGACAGGCCTTCCTTGGGATGAGAACGGAGATGGAAAATTAGCCTCAGGAGATGGGGAACATGGTAGTTTGGCCACCTATACATCAGAACAGCGAACTTTAATTAGTGCTTTCAAAAAAGTACACCAAAGAGGCAAAGATGAATTGGTCGCCTTCTGGGCACCAGCTGCCAGCAAAGCAGGACTTAAAGGATTCTTCCCTCAAGGACGTGCTTATGGATTTGTTTATACCACAGATCCTGAGGAGCAAGATGAAGACAAAACATTCCACACCCTTGCCCACGAATTGGGGCATGGCGCCTTTAATCTGCAACATACTTTTGATCGATTCGGAAAGGAGAAAGCCCCAGCAGGTACAACCGATAATTTGATGGATTATACTTCGGCAAGCTCAGCAACCAATGGTCTTTCCAAGGAATTGTATGCTTACCAATGGCCGCTGCTGCATAAGCCTTTGAAGGTGTTGGGGATTGAGAAAGGGGATGAGGATAGTGAGCAGGAAATATTGAATGAACACCCCATAGTTGTAAAGTTTGAGGAAATAAGCGATGATTTTGAAGTCAAAAAAAATAGTTTAAAAATATCATATAAATTAGAAAATTATTCATCTAAGCTATACAACTATAATCCTGTTGTGTTTATTAAACATAATGAAGAAATTATTTTATTAGATACTTTAACTGATAAAACAGCTGACTCATATTTATGGGATGGTAAGAATAAAGTTAATAATACATATTATGAGGATTTGGATGACTTTTCTATATATATAGGAGTTCCAAAGACCAAAATAGATTTCTTTTCTATCGATGAGGTTATTGGTGAAAATAAGTCGCCAAATATGCTTTATAGTTTATTCTATAAATTTAGTAGCAAGAATTGGACAGTGAATAAGTGGGAAAAAGATTATGACCGATTGGTAAATGCTTCAAAAATAAATAATTCCCAAAAAGGCTATTATGAAAGTACAAGGAATCACTATACTCAAAGATTAAAGGAATTTGGCTTAGATAGTATATATGATAATGGTATAGACTATTTAAATGATCACATTGTAAGTGGTGATTTTATGGGGAATAAAATAGGTGGAATAAATATCAGATTTTTATACGTATTACGAAAAATTGAAGAAAAATTAGGTAGATCAGTATCAAATAGTGATCATACAGCTAATTATATTTCATTGTGTTCTCAGCATCCAGATTTGGTGCAAAATTTCACTCGTATGTCTACTGCAGGAGGGGGATTGTCTGATCATGGTTTGGGTTTTGCGTTTGATTATGACAAAAATAAAAACCCGTATTTGAGGAGTAAAAATATAGAAACATATAGTATCATATACAAACTAATTACCTTAATAAATACAAAAGATATTTCAGGGGCAATACAAGTTTATAATGATGCAGATGAAATTAGGGGGGTAATTGATGGATCAAAACAATTAATTGATGGCGTGGGTGAAAGCAAAATATTTAAAAATGGTAATTTTGATTTTGAATATATTGAAACAGTAATTATGCCATCACTTTTTAAAGAAAAGAAATTTCACACTGTTGATAGTTCTCATTTGTTAGTTAATAATGCCATAATTGAGACTAGAGCTAAAACATTAATTAAGTTATTAACTGATGCGAAATTAAGTGAAGATAATGTTGATATTATTTCTTCTAAGTCAATATTGAGAAGTAAGTTGAATATGTTTGAAAATGATGGCTTTAATTTTGATAAGATATTTTTGAGTAATTCTGAAGAAATATCTGAAGTTATACTTGAAGGTTATTTTGCTAAAATTCATAAAAATGAATTAATAAAAACGTATTTGAAGGCTATTTTGAATACAAGATTAATGTATGGAAAATTAGAAGATAGTATACTTCACTATAACTTTGGAGAGGTAGATGTGATTCATTACAATAATGTGATAGATGAAAAAATTGAAGAAATTAATGATATAACTTCGGAGGTAGTTGCTTTCAGTAAAGAAAACATGGAAGAGCTAAAGAGTTTCAAAAAAAGATGTAGACAAATCTTTGGGATGGATCCATATGCCTTTTACAAAAATTTGAAAGGGCCTTGGGTTAAATTTGCTGACGAGATTGGGAGGTCCTATAAGGGTTATGAGGTATTTAAAAATGGGTATTGCTCGTATAATTTCGATTTTGTGAAAAATATTATTTATACTAATGTTGATGTGGAGTCAGAGAGTATGAGATTGCTTTGGGGGGGGGGGGCTATGGTACTACTAAAGACTTTATGCATTTTGAACTTAGAAAAGCACCACGTTCAGACAGATCTTGGCAGAAAATGGTTCATAAAATTGATTTGCTAGAAATAAAAAAATATTTAAATAGTTTTGATAAAATAGACAAAGATGAAAAGTATAATTATTAAATGTATTTATTTAGGATTGTTTGTCATGGGGGCAAAAGCCTTCCCACAAAGTGTTATTGATTTAGATGATCCGAATATTTTAAATTTACCTCTCCCAAACGAGTTAAATAATAGTGTTGTAGATTCTAAATTTGAAAAATTTTTAAACAATTTAGATTCTGGAGTTTTAGTAGGATCAAGACGAGAGGTGAGTAATGGTATAATTTCTATCACAGAAGGAGATACAATTTTATTTAATTTTAGTGATTCAATTAGTTTATCTTACAAAAGTTCATATTTTGGAAATCTGTTCAATAACTTAAATTTAAAATCAATTTATTGTTTAAATGGATATGTGTTTTATCAAGATCAATATAGTAAGCGTTTGAAAAATGAACAATATCCACCTTTTATTCCTTTTGAATCGTTAGCCATATTACCTAATCGAACACCAATTGTACAAATTAAGAAAGAATATGATAATAAAAGTCACAAATCTTATCCGTTAAGCATATATGCTTTTCCTTTTAATAATGAAAAGGAAATATTGTGGTCTAATTCTATTTCAAAATTTGGTCTCAATACCTTTGTTAAGAAGTTTTCAGACAAATATTCAATATTATATGGCGATTATTTAGATGGAAGAGATGGGAAGATTATTTGGCTTGTTGATAATTATACAGGTCAATCTGTTCAAGAATTTACATCAAGTAAAGAATATGGAATCTCTAATTTAATGGAAATCGAAAATGGAGTCTTTTTTTCTATTAGCGATAGAGCTTATTTCTTTGATAGTGAATCAAAAACTGTTAAGTGGACAATCGATGGATCTAGTGTTGACGGATTAGGAAGAGTGGTTCACTATGATAAAAATTTCATTTATACAGGTGGTGGTTTGTGTATTAATCATAAAAAAGGTGAAATTGAATGGTTTGTAAATGGTGGTTTTTATAATGCATATTTTCTTAAAGACTATATAATTCAACAAAATCCTTGTTCCTTAGATGATGAAGATTGTGAGGATTCCTTTATATTACTTACTCTAAGGTCAAGAAAGACTGGGAGAATTTTATCTTCATTCAATTCTTTTGAAAAGCTATTTAGTGGCTTAGGGTGGTTTCAACAAATATATGTTATAAACAATGAAGTTTCTAACCAGTCTTTTATGTTGATCAATAGACTAAATGGCTTGTATATTCATCAATTTGAATTGAAGGATCTTAGCACACCGAAATAAGAGGTGATGTACATTTATCATTCTTATTAAAAAAAATTAAATTGATAGATTTATATTAACCACCCCCAACATGAAAAAACCACTACTCCTCATCCTATTCACCATCACCCTCCCCGCCTGGGCACACGCCCAGATGGGAGGCTTCAGTGCCTTGCGGGATTTTTCCGCCTTGCACTATGCCCCAGCGAGCTCCGCTTTGTCGGAAGATTTCAGTGTGGGGCTTTTGCATCGCAGTCAGGCGTATGAAGGCGGCATCAGCAGAAACCGTTCTATCCTCACGGCGGTCATACCGTGGGTAGATGCGCAAGACAACACCCTGCAGGCAGGTGCAGGTTTGTATTTTATGAATGAACAGCCTTCGGACAATATGGGGGTGAAGATGCAAGAGGTGGGTGGATTGGGTGCTTTTTACACCCCTAGTCGTAGTACGGAGACTACGACCAGAGGTGTGGGGAGTTCAGTGTTTTGGGCATACTACGACTAGATGGGGTAATATGCACCCTAAGCATAGTCCAATGTGTAATACAGGGTTTGCTGGAAGTAAATCAAGCTTAAAGCCTGAATATGAATTTAAAAAAGGGATAAGTAGAGAATACAAGGAAGGTGATATTTTGGAATTTAGAAGTGGAATAGATGGGCAATTAATGGTGAAGTATAAGTATAATTATGTAGAAAATTCATGGGAAATTATAAAATAAAAAATTGTAATGGCATATATAATAATAGGTCATTTGTTTTACTTGAAGACAGTCCTATTAGATATGGAATAGGCAATAAAAGGGTTGGTGTAGGTATAAAAAAGAATGAAATACTTAAGGATTTAAAATTAGTTAAAGGATTAAAGAATAAAGGATATCATAAGATGAGTTATGACTCACTGGAAGTACCTATTGAAATTAATTTAATAGAAAACATAGAAAAAGAAGTAATATGGTTCATTAGAGATATTAAAACTAAAGATGTTGAAGAGTTATATTGTATCCATTTATCTATTGAAATTAAAGGCAAAGAGATTAATCGGTTTTATCGATATTGCTTATTAGATCGACCTTTTACTGATTTACCTTATCTTGGTTTTGTCAATACAATTGATGAGGTTTATCGTCCAGGAGTATATACAGAAGAAAAAGGCAAGCTTTTTGGTGACCCCGTTGATCCTCAAAAGAATGTTAGATCCATATTTGGAGAGCGTGAACGCGTTGATATGCCTCAAGAGTATAAAGTGCATCTAAATGATGTTGATAAGTTCATAGCTACAAAAGTTTACTATAATACAGATGCCATAGGTTCTGAAAACGAAGAAAAACATACATTGCCTACTGGAAAAGAAGAGCGTATTGTTTTAGATATGCGAAACTTTGATGAGAAAGTGTATAAATATTTTTTAGATCACAAGATTTTACAATTTGAGTGGGAAGAAGATACTATGAATCAAAAGTTTAATCAATATGTTGAAAAGGAAAGGCTAAGGCCATTTTTAGAGTAATATTAGTCAACATTAGAGGCATCTATTTTTAAATCAACCACCCAACATGAAAAAACCATTACTCCTCATCCTATTCACCCTTACCCTCCCCGCCTGGGCACACGCCCAGATGGGAGGCTTCAGCGCCCTGCGGGATTTTTCCGCCTTGCGCTATGCCCCGGCGAGCTCCGCTTTGTCGGAAGATTTCAGTGTCGGGCTGTTGCATCGCAGTCAGGCGTATGAAAGCGGTATCAGCAGAAATCGTTCTATCTTCACGGCCGTCATGCCCTGGGTAGATGCGCAAGACAACACCCTGCAGGCAGGTGCAGGTTTGTATTTTATGAATGAACAGCCTTCGGACAATATGGGGGTGAAGATGCAGGAGGTGGGTGGCTCCTTGTCCTATTTGGTGCGTTTGAGTCCACTGCATGACCTGTCTTTTGGCATGGGCTTGGCTTGGTCGGGCATCCGCTTGAATGGTGATGGTTTCACGACGGGGAGTCAGTGGGATCCTGTCTATGGCTATAATCCTGAGTTGGGTCAGGGGGAGGATTTTTCAGGAGAAAACAGGGATTACTGGAGTTTGTACAGTGGTTTGATCTGGAGTGCCTTGGATAAAAAAGGGCGGGAGTTACATCGCTTGGGCGTGAATGTCTATCGCATGAACCAGCCGACGGGCTTGAATGAGATGGATCAACTAAGTTTGGGCTGGAGTGCTTTTGCCTCGGTGAACTTGTGGCTGAACAATTAATGGCGTCACATCTCAAAATATCTTCCTCTATAAAACTCGCCCCTATGTTTTGCTCTATTCCTTTTTTGCATCTTGCCACAAAAAAGCAGCTCAATTGAGTTAGTGAGAATGTTATAAATTAAATTTTGCAAAGAATAATCCTGGCCTTCTTGACCCGTCTGCGCAACCTATTCACCCACTCGCCAAAACACTACTCCCCACGATAAAGCACCCAAAATCACTAAAAATAGTACTTTCAGGGTACTTTTATAGCGCTTTTATAGTGCTTTCATTGTACTTTTCTACACTCCACCCCTGCTTTAAACCTGCTTTTATAGTACTTCAACCGTGCTTAAAGGGTACTTTGATCGTGCTCTTGCACTGCTTTTCACATACCTATTGAATACTTATAATAGTTTGTGGGCTATTATGAACCGACCAATCTTTACCATTCTCTCGTATTTGGCACAACACATCATAGGCCTTTTCAAAATCCTGAGAATAAAACTTCAGCAATTTTAAATACTGCTCCTCGATACTTTGCGAGCTTTCTTTTAATGGCCCAAATAAATTGGGGTCCACCAATTCATTAATCTGCATTATCCGTTGTCGGACCTGTGGATTCCCCAAGATCAAATCAGCTATATCAGTACCGTCATTCAAGTGGGCACCAATCTGCATCATGCGAAAATCAATGTCTAAGCCCCTGGTCATAGCCAAAGCCTTACCTTTCCAATCGGCGCGGCATTGATCAGAAAAATCAGGTAGCAGGTAAACGGTTCTGCCTTCCAACTCCCCACATTTTTCTTGTTTGAAGCCATTAACTCCCTCGGTGGACAGCCAAATATATTCCGGTTTCCACAACCAACCCAGGATGGCATTTTTGGCACTTTCAGTTAATACAATTTGATCGTGTTCTCCGGCGGTAGCTAATTGATGCTCACCAAAGAAGCATTGCTCCAGCTGAAAATTCTCCGGCAATTGTTGTTGCTTTTTCAGTCGGCTATGTACCCAGTTAATGCGTGCCGAACCACCGGTTTTTACTCGCTTAAGGTGATGATCGTATTGCATAATTTTTCCGGCACGTAAATTCATGTCGGTATCCACTTGCCAGAAGATGGTGGCTTGTGGCCATTGACTATCTGTACCGATTAAAAACCGCTTGATGATCTTATCTTTGGCCCTTTTCCCAAACCACCTTTCGATTGTATTACTGAATTGATCTGATCCACTGAGCGTTGGTTGGCAATAGTGAAAGGGTATTTTGTTCCTAAGTGCAAAGTTTGCGCTGATGTGCTTAGGGGCCTGCCCTTTATTGTTGTTGCCGGATTTTTGCTTCGATGTTTTTGATGGTGGCTTGTGGAAATTTACATTTTCATTATTCATAAATGCCGAATTTGCACTTATACCTTCCTTATCGTAGTTGTTCTTTCTTAGTGCCCAATATGCTTTATCTGGTGAGTTGAAATATCCGCAACTTTCCTGTCGATCACATCGCCCGAAATGCTCAGGGAGGTATTCATGTTTTTCGAAATCATAGTAGCGCACAAATCGCTTGGGTTTGTTACAAGATGGACAGGTAAATTTTTTCTTGCTATGGTCTGAAATGGTTTGATCCAATCGTATGGTATAACTCTGGTCTATCATGGTTTTTCAATTTTGAGGTTGGCGGAAGTGGCGGAAGTGGCGGAAAGTGCTCAAATAAGCCTCCTAAAGCTGTATACAGGGGTTGGAGGCTGTGAAAAGGATGAATTATTTGGCGGAAAGTGGCGGAAACTCACTTTGGGTAGTCTGCTTTTCCGCCACTTTCCGCCAACAATTTTTCAGTAAAAACAGGCATGCCCCTCCCAAAAACCCGCCTGAATGGTCTGTATTGGAGTTTCCGCCACTTCCGCCATTTCCGCCACACTTTTATTTGAGTTTTCGGTATTTGCCTTGTGTGATTTTCTCTACCAAGCCCTCTTTAATCCATTTTCCTTTGGGCTCAATGGACCTTTCATAACTGCGTAAGGCCTGGTTAGCTTCCTCTACCAACTTTTGCAATTCTTTTTTGGTGAATTTCAATGGTAGGTGGTTATAAATTTCTAATTCAATGCCTTTCAGGTTGATTGCAGAATTGACAATAAAAAATGCCCGGTCTATTTGATGGCGGTAAAACTCTGCGATCTTGATGGATGCTTCAATGGCTTCAGCACTGACTACCCCTCTTTTTAGCCTGGTGTCGTTTAGGTGGATAAACTCCCAGAGGACTGCAAATTTGGGAATGTATCCGAGGATTTTACCTCTGAGTGAACACTGGTGGTCATTTCCTTGTGCCTCTCGCAACAGATGATTGTAGTAATTCAAAAATATCTCTAAGGCATCGTTACTTAACTGGAAAGGAGACTTTAGCTCGAAGCTACATGCCAATCGATGGACTTCCTGCATATAAAGTTGATAGCGTTCAAAGGCATCATCGCATGAATTGGTAGTCAGTTCCGTAAAGGTATCTTTCTCCGGAAAAGTGAACAAAAATCGATATACAAAACCATCATCCTTTCGGCCATCCGAAAACAAATCGAACAACTTTGAAGGTTGAATTCCTCCCGAAATACTCAAAAAAGGGTTGGTTACCGTGGCCTGATAGCTCGCCCTGTCCACCGATATGGTATCCCCATCGTATAGGCTTAGGAAATACTGGACATCTCCGGCTCTGTTGTACCGGTCCATGGATTTCACCCAACCCATAATTTCATCATAAAGCAATAAAAGACCGTGCGGATTGGCTTTGAAGCGTTTTACCAGGGCCTCCTGATTGATGTCTTTGACAATGAATTTGACGATTTCGGGGGCAGGATTATTGGCCAAATAGAGCTCCCTTTCTTGCTTGTTTTCAATCTGTGCATAGTCAATTTCCCAAGTTTTCAGGTTCTCCTCGTATGTTTTGATGGCCTCAAGATTCAGTTGGTTCAAAGGGTCAATACTGAACTTTTGCGTCGGACTCTTCTTATTCGAAGCGTTACCAATAATCACTGACCATAGATTGCATGGCGTGGACCAGCCCTTCTTTACTCGCACATGCGCCCTTGCGCCGACCATTACGCTGGTGGTCGTTAAGACACCTGACGCCAGGTAGTTCATATCAAAACCAAGCGTGTTGCTCACCTGATGAAGGGCTTCTTGAATTCTGAAAGGAAAAACTTCTAAGGGAAATTGATTCAAGGACTTGCTTTCGCTTAACGGAGAGGACACCTCTGAAAAGGCGCCAATATTCTGAATAGTCATATTTTTGGTAAAATTTAGACAAAACGCTCCCTGCACCCCAAACAGGGGCGTTTTGTCAGGTAAGAAAGGAATTGATTTACCAAAGACCTTAAAAGATTTTTGCCTTCTGCGGAAAAATCCGTATTTTTAAGTGGATTTAGATGGGTCTTTGGCGAAAGCTGGGGCTCTTTTTTTATGCCTCGAATTTTTTATGCTGGTGTTTGGCCTTATAGCTTTTGATTAATTCGGCGGCCTGGCTGATCTTTTTCTCTTTAATCTCAACTTCTTTTGCTTCAAGTTTACGCTTCACCTGCAAATCTTTCAGGAGTGCAGAAGGTAGAAACAGGTTCTTTTTCCCCGCCTTGATCGGAACCACAATCTGATCATCCATTAGCTTTTTTAGGGCTGAATAGGATAGGTTAAGAAATTGGCAGGCCTGTTTGGTATCCATCAGACCATTTTGATCTACTTGGTTGGCGATCGCCTGCGGGTCTTTTTGCAACTCCAACATTGCTTCTTTGATCCAGCGTTTCATTTGTTTTTCGAATACTTCTCCATTGATACTGAACAAGGGAGCTTCTGTTTGTTGATATTCCATTACTTTTTAGGTTTAAGAATTGAAGGAAAATTGGCCATGGCTTGATGGCTTTGCTCAAGGCTGTGCTTGGCATATCTTAAAGTTGTTTTGATGCTTTTGTGGCCCATTAACCGCTGGGTTAAGTAAATATCCCCAGTAGTTTGGTACAGGTTCGAAGCGTAGGTGTGGCGGAAAGAGTGGAAGGTGATGTCTTTCTTGATTCCGGCATTCATAACCCACTGCTTGATCCTCATATTATTCCATGAACTGTATTTGATCGATGGAAAAACAGGTTCCTCTGGACTTTGGCGATCTCCCAAAAGTAAAATAGCCTCTTCATTTAGTGGATTCTGCTGAACGTTGTGTCGCTTGACCTGTTCAAATTGAATATAGGTCTGACCGCTAACATTCGTGATCACATTTTGCCATTGTAGCTTTTTGATATTTCCAACACGTAAACCGGTCAAGGCACTGAATAAACAAGCTCTTTTTAAGTCTCCATAAGGCATGGGCGTTTTTGCTAAGGCATGGAGCTCGTCAATGGTCAGATAGTCTTTGTACACCTCCTGCTCCTTGATTCGCTCTACTCTATCCGCCAAATTAGTCATGAGGATTCCTTCCATGAACGCTTCCTTCATGGTAGCCAGGACCTTGTTAAAGTAGGTTTGCGCTGTATTTTGGCTGATCCTTCGACCTTGCCCTTTAAGTGAAAGTGCCTCATTAAGAAAGTAAGACCTGATCATCATTAACTCTTCGTAGCCCACATGAATCAGTAGAATGTCGTGTACCCAGTCAATTTGTAGTAGGGTCCCCAATGCTGACTCCCATGTTTTTTGACTTGAGGCAGATTCTTTCTTCCAGTGTTGCTCAACGAAATAATCAATAAATTTCATATTTCTTTTAGTCGGTTTCTCGACGATCATAGACTCCTTGAGCTCCTTTATCCTCAGCTTTTTTATTTTCTCGGCCTTTGCCAGGGTTTGTCGATTATATTCCCGGTCGAGCTTGTCTTTGGGGTATGCATAAATATGCAAGCGGAGATAGTCTTTATAACGCTGCCCCTTGAAATGAATATCGAGGAAGAGTGAGAATTTTAAGCCTTTGGCTATGGGCTTCTTCCTGAGCTTGATGGTAAACATTAATGCGTCCATAACTAATTTGTTTGGTTATATATAAAACTTACCACTTTCGGGGGGCTTGAGAGACCCTTGAGAGTCTCTCAAATGTTTGTGTTGCCCAAAATTTTTCAAAATTATTCATTTTCATCTGTCCCTTTTTCGATGTTCTCCCTCGCTTTTTCCCTCATTGCAGGAGGTAAATATTGCGCCACATATTTATTGAAGCAATCCAAAACATGATCCTGGCTTTTACCATACAATGGCGCTCCAGCTTTCAATAAGGCGTATAAATGGGCACTATACCCAGACTTATTTTTCTCCAGTTGTAAAGTTTCGGAATAATAGCGGGCTTGGTCCGTTTTGTCTTCAAAAAGCCCTTGCTTGCTAATGATCTCCAAACGCATCAATTGAGCAATTATTGGTGGGTTTTCAGTTTCACGTGAGAGACGCTCAGGCGTAGGAGGAGGGGATAAGTTCTCAATTTTATTACATAATGGAGTTGCACCCAAAGCCTTCAAGCCATCAATAAATACCTGATTCCTGAAAAATGCCCCCTTCTCAACCAGTTCGTGGACCACCATGAACTTAGCCAATAAAGTCATCCAAGCGTCGGTACTTTTTTCCGTCAGCCATTGCGGTTCGAAAGTGGTTTCGTAATGATCCACCCCAAATTTGATTTGCAGTTTTGGAATGGTAGATTCGATCAGGGCCTTCCATTGGTACCCCTCTTCAAATTCAGATAAATAGAAGGGAAGCTCCATATAGAGATGGTCCAAAAGCGGATTGTTAAGCGTTTGCCCGTTTAGCTGAGCAGACTTTAGAGGGACTAAATATTTCCGCCATATTTGATCGCCAAAATCATCGAGTTTCACTTTCAGCTTTTTGAACTGATTTTCGGGTGATTCACAAAAGGCAATGAAATCATTACAGATCGTCTGAATAAACAGGCTCTTGGTCTCTGCCACAAGCATTTCTATTTCCGTTGCAGTTGGTTGCTTATTGATTGTTTCCATGGTTAAATAGTTTTAGTATTTCACTTTTTTTAATAATTGTCCTCCTACCTAATTTAGTAATTTTGAGAGTATTTTTATTAATTAAACCATAGACAGTTCCTCGACTAACCCCCATTAATTCACAAGCTTGTGGTATACTCAAAAACTCCTCCTGTTGAGGTGGAGCAACCGTCTGCCCCTTATTTTTAGCACGAATAGCCGAAAGCACCCTAAGGTTATTTTCAGACAGCGCTTTATCGATGTTCTTCTCCCTCCGCTTTTGCTTGTAGTGCCGTTGATTGCATTTATGCGAGCAATACTTTGTCGTTGTGGCCCGTGCTGTAAATTCCTGGTTACAGTAAAGACAATTTTTCTGCATTTTCATTTTCGCCGAGTTTGTCTATTACTGTTCACTGGTGTTCAAAGAACTCCCCCCTTGTTTGTTCACTGACGTCCACCGACGTTCAAACTTCTCTCCTTTTTTGTTTGTCCATAGTTGTTCACTGATGTTCATAGTTGTTCATTACTGTTCACTGATGTTCAAAAAACTCTCCCCTAAAACGAGGCATCTCCGTCCCTTTCTCCCCTTGAAATTTCTCAAAAGGGACGGACTTGTTTCTCAAATGTAATGGATTATACCAACTGGACAAATTTCATAAAACGACAAAAGCCCCACTATCAGCAAGATAGCAGGGCTTCGGTAGTATTATTCTTAGACAGTCGGAGGTATTACTTTCCGATACAAAACTTGCTGAAAATGGTTTCCAGCAGGTCATCTGTTGTAACGGTTCCGCTGATTTCCCCCAAATAATGTAGGGCTTCGCGGATGTCCATGGCCATCAGGTCGCCAGAGATTTGGGCGGCAATGGCGGTAGTCACATTGTCTAATGCTTCGCTGGTGCGAATCAGTGATTCGTAATGGCGAGCGTTGGTCACCACCGTATTGCCAGACTTGATTTCCTGCAGGTTGACTTTCGACACCAGCTGATCTTTCAACTCTTCCAGGTTTTCTTTCTTTCCTGCGGAGATAAATAACCAGCCGTCCTGTACTTGCAGGCTGGCGATTTTTTCGGCATCCGCTTCATCAATTTTGTTGCCTACTTTAATGAATGGGATCGACTGCGCTTCGAGATTTTTGACTTCAGCATTAATGTCTTCCAGCGATTCATTCACCAAATCGAAAAGGTAAATGATTACTGATGCCTGTTTCATTTTTTCACGCGTTCGCTCGACGCCGATGGCCTCCACCTTGTCGTCGGTATCTCGCAAACCAGCCGTATCAATGAATCGGAATGAAAGTCCTTCGAGGTGAATTTCATCTTCAATAAAATCCCGTGTCGTTCCTGCGACGTCAGAAACAATCGCTTTTTCTTCATTCAGCAGGGCATTGAGCAAGGTAGATTTTCCCGCATTTGGCTTTCCCGCGATTACGGTAGGCACGCCGTTCTTAATGACATTCCCCAGATCAAAGGAATCGATCAGTTTCTTGATCACCGTCTGTAACCTATTGACCAGATTTTGAAGTTCCGTGCGATCGGCAAACTCAACATCCTCCTCCGAGAAGTCAAGTTCCAGCTCCACCATCGACGCAAAGTAAATTAACTGATCACGCAGGGCAGCAATTTCCGCTGAAAACCCTCCACGCATCTGATTCATCGCCGCGCTGTGTGCTGCTTCGGAATCCGAATGAATTAAATCGGCTACGGCCTCGGCCTGAGCGAGGTCGAACTGCCCATTCATGAAGGCGCGCTTGGTAAACTCCCCAGCCCTGGCCAATCGGGCCCCTTCGCGCAGGAACAATTGGATAACCTGCTTTATAATATAAGGGGAGCCGTGGGTGGAAATCTCTACGACATCTTCCTTGGTAAAAGACTTCGGCGCGATGAACAACGACACCAACACCTCATCAATGATTTTTTCTCCATCGCGGATGGTACCGAAATGAATCGTGTGGCTTTCCTGCTTAGTGAGGTCTTTGCCACGAAATACTTTATTACAAATTGCGATCGCCTCTTTTCCCGAAAGACGGATGACAGCGATAGCGCCCACTCCTTGTGGCGTTGCCAATGCGACGATCGTATCGTCCATGGATGCAATTGGGTTCATATAATTTCTCCTTATTATTTGTTGCAAAGATAATCAAATTTGTGGATTGGTCTGCAATTTGATAATTTCACGTATTAAAGCTTTAAATTAATAAAACTGTTATGGCAGAAACTACTTATAAACGCGGACAATTGGTCAAGATCAAAGATGGTGTTGTGAACCCATTGGAGAATGAATTGCAATTGGGGGGGCAGGTCGTTACGATTATGAAAATCAGTAATCCAAATTCAGAAAACCCTACTTTGCTGGTCGAATTCAAGGCTGATGCTTTGGATCAGTGGCCTCAGTATTTATTGGAAGAGATGATTGTTCAGCACCCAAAATGGGATCAGTGCAAACTCAAAGCGAGTGATGTGGAGATTGTTGAATAAGGGTGAAAATGAAAAATCCCACAGCCGTTAAGTTGTGGGATTTTTTTTGTTTTTGTTATAGTGATCAGGGACTGTCGCACAACTCAGCGCTCTGCATATAGTGCAAAATATTATTTCGTGAGCTGTACGGATGCACCTATGTGTGTATCCAACCCACCAAAATTTATGATGATTCGGGCAGACACACAGGTCAGCCCCCTAAAGTGACCAAATAAAATTTTGTAGGGCAAAATCAATTTATGGTTATGCAACGACCCCCGATAGGATTCATAGTAATTAATCCGCTGTATCGACTGAACCAATGTCATTTAAGATTAGAATAGCACCCCGCAGAGACGATATTTTTAACGTCTAACACAACGCTGATCTTTCAGGTTTGCCCTTAGATTTATTCAAAAATGCTTGTTGAGACATCATGAATTATGTCTCAACAAGCATTTCAAGCCCAAGAGCGGTGCAACCCAAATTATTGCACTATTTTATATTGCCGACAGATTACACCGGTTTCCACAGATTTTTTTATTTCGCAAATCGGATATCCCATCGCAAATCAAAAACCTCTTTCTGTCCTTTTTGATGCAGGAGCCTCCAAGAAAAATACGCGCTATTTACGGGTAGCTCTAATTAATGTTTGAATGGATAAATCCGAAGGTTACTCCTCCTCAAATTCATCCAAAAAGCCCAAAGCTTCCGCTTCTTCATCTACCCATTCATCAATGGTCGCAATAGCAATGGTACGAGCTTCTTGATCGCCTTCAAACACCACAATATTTTCTTCGCCAAACTGTACACGAAGTTCCTTTCCGCTGGCTTGTACCTGATAAGTCAGAGGGTTTTCAGACAACAATTCGTGTCCCTCCATCGCTAAATTCATTTCTCCCTGAATAGTCTGAAAAAGATAAGTATCCGCTTCCCACTTCATATTATTGCATGTCAAATTTTGAGTTTTCACTCCCTGTTTAGAATTCCTGCAAAGATACAGACTATTCATTTAGAAAAATAATATGTTGGATGTGATCTAAAAAATCAACGCTGACGATATATTATATTGATAAAAAATATTGTAAATTAAAGGCTTTTAATCCATCTACTTTTATGTCTGTACTTTTACCTCTCGCCTATCTGTTGACGCCACTGGCGCAAGACACCCTGTACCTGAATAACAACCACGAGTTATGTGGTGAAACCGAGGCCAGGTATTACCGCATTGAACAGGGAAATGGCCGTGGTCAATCCTATACTTTTGACCACATTCTGCACCGAAAAGGACAAATGATTGACGGTAAACCGCACGGTCAATTTGTTTATTACCACCCAAATGGAGCAGTCAAAAGCATTCAGTATTTTGATCAGGGAAAAAAGATGGGACGATGGCAATGGTGGTACGACAATGGCCTTTTGATGGAAGAAGGTTATTGGGAAGTCGTAGCCGAAGGGCAGTCTGAGCGGGAGCGCTTCAAACTGAAATCATACTACAATCGCATTGGCTACCAGCTCATAAAAAATGGAAATGGCACCTATATTCAATATGATGAAAACGGCAAAATTACCGCAAAAGGAACCTATTCCGATGGCTTTTTAGTCGGAGACTGGACGCGGACGGATGCCAGCGATCAGGTCGCCATGGAAGACTAAAAAAAGCATCAGGGAGAAATTACGCTCTGATGCCTTTAATACTGTACGATCAATCGAAATGATCAATAGGCACAATAAAAACCGAGAGCCCGCCACATGGGGATCGATTAAAAGCCTCCATAATTAAAATTTACTGGGTGGTGAAAATTCTGCATATGTATCATATGGTGTTGCACTCCGTAATAACGGGATCCATAAAACACCCCTTCATACCCAACCTTTATCTGCATCGGAACTTCATACACGAACACCCCATCTTTTATAGGGCTTTCATCCATTCCAGTCAAACTCAAATTTCTCGCTTCAACCCAACCATCAACAAAGGCCTCTTCCAGATCCACTGAATGAGTGAGGTTATCCACTGAAGCCAAGCTTGACGTTCTTTTCACAAGATACATTGCCACATAAACATCTTGCTTCTGCCCTTCAGTAACTTCAATGATTTTATCCTCATCGAATTTTTTTACCATCTTTGCTTGCTCCGACGCTTTAAACTTCCTTGTATGCAACTGAGATACATACCCAGTTCCCTTCTGATAAACTGATTTAGTCATCTCATCCTCTTCAAACACGCGATAAATATTTATATCACGAATTCGATCATGAATAAACTCCCGACCTTTTCCTTTTACTAAGAAGCCTTTACCCTCCTGATCAAACCCTTGTAAAAATTTACAGTATCCGCTTTCATAGACCATAAACTCGTAGTGTAGTTGGCCATTGGGGAAATAGTCAAATACCCGCTGTTTTTTCTTAACCTTAATTACCTTACGACGAACAACGCCCTCATTTGGGAAGGAATATACCGATTGCAGTACTTTACCAATATCATAAGCCTTTGCCTTTAGATAAGTATATCTACGGTTTTCATCCAAGCCCGACACTTTAGTTGTTTCCTCGAGCAATTGACCTTTTTTATTATAATAACGCTCAACAAATTGCTGCTCCTCATCGAAAGCCACCTTCATTATCACCTGCGCTTTTATAGAATCGGAGACTTGCACAAAATGCTCATTGAAATAGGTTGGCAAATGATGCTCTGCTTTGAAAGAATACTCGAAAAGTTTAAATAAGGCTGATTGTTTTGACGCTCCATTAAAGTATCCTGACTTTTTAGCGCTAACCAAGGCAGGAATTTCATTCATCAGGTTACAATGAAAATAGTCTTTTGAATGCGCTCTATCTGACCTCTTTTTTAAAAGCGGAAGAAGGTTTTGATCACCTTTCTTTCGAACGAAATACACTGAATAATACCCTAAATTGTCACTATCAAGAGTCTCGAAAAATTCCCAACCGCCCCATGTACCTACCCAGCGATAAGCATAATTTTTCTTTATTAGTGAATTCACAATTAAGGAATCATCCCCAACTTTAATTGATTCAAACATATGAATAGGCACTTTTTTACCACTAAGGGTATCCAGTACTTTTTCGTCCTTTTTCCACATAAACCTTATCGGTCTGACTTCTCCCTCTATACTGTAACCTTCAGCTGGTATTTCTCCAGAATAATAATTTAACAAAAGACTTATTTCCTCAGTACGAGGATCATTCCGATCCACATACTCATTAATCGGAACACCGCCTTTCCCTAAAAACTGCCCGATAGGCTGAAGTTGTGCGCTCGCAAAAAATGGAAGGAGCAAAAAAATTATGCAGGTTAGAATTCTCATTGCTTGGTTGATTTTAAAATATATAAGATAGGCAATCCTTTTTTCTTATACAATCTATATTTTGGGCATAAAAAAAACAGACCCAAGTGGATCTGTTCTTTAATAAATATTCTCTTTTTGCTTTACTTCTCAATCTCCTTCAGCGTCGCCATTTTCTTTTTAGCCAAGAAATCGTTGATACCGCCGAGGTGCTCTTTCACTTGCTTGTTTCCGAACTCATAGGTTTTATCCACCAATCCTGTCAGGAAGTCACGGTCGTGAGATACCAAGATCAAGGTACCGTCGAAATCCTGCAAGGCGCTTTTGAGGATGTCCTTGGTTTTCATGTCGAGGTGGTTGGTTGGCTCATCGAGAATCAACAGGTTCACGGGCTCGAGCAACAGTTTGATCATTGCCAAACGGGTGCGCTCTCCTCCCGACAATACTTTTACTTTTTTCAAAGATTCATCACCGCCGAACATGAAGGCACCCAACAGGTCTTTGATCTTGTTTCGGATCTCCCCTACTGCTACATCGTCAATGGTTTGGAAAACGGTCAGGTTTTCGTCCATCATCGTGGCTTGGTTTTGGGCAAAATAACCGATCTGCACATTGTGTCCATGGGTCATCTCTCCCTCGAAATCAATCTCCTTCATGATCGCCTTGACCATGGTGGATTTTCCTTCGCCATTCTTCCCAACAAAGGCAACACGTTCGCCTCGCTTAATGGTCAGGTTGGCTTCTTTGAATACCAAATGATCGTCATAGCTTTTGCTCAAATCCTGCACCATGACAGGGAAACCGCCCGCTCTTGGCGAAGGTGGGAAGCGCAAACGCAAAGCGGAGGTATCGACTTCATCCACCTCGATCAACTCCAACTTTTCGAGCATCCGCACGCGCGACTGCACCTGATTGGTTTTGGAATAGGTTCCTTTGAATCGCTCAATGAATGCCTTGTTTTCGGCAATCATCTTTTGCTGATCGTCATAGGCTTTTTGTTGTTGCTCGCGACGCTCCTGACGCAACACCAAATAGTCGGAATACTTGGCTTTGTAATCGTAGATGCGACCCATCGTTACCTCAATGGTTCGAGTGGTGATGTTATCGACAAAGGCACGGTCGTGGGAAATCACCACTACTGCCTTGCCACTGCGGATCAAAAATTCTTCCAGCCATTGGATCGACTCAATGTCCATGTGGTTGGTCGGCTCATCCAACAGGATCAAATCGGGCTTTTGCAAAAGCAATTTCGCCAGCTCGATACGCATTCTCCATCCCCCACTGAATTCACTTGTCGGACGGTCGAAATCTTCCGCCGTAAAGCCCAGTCCTTTCAGGATTTTCTCAACATCGGCTTCGAAGTTGGTTTCTTCGATCGAATAAAAGGCTTCGCTCAAGGTCGATACTTTCTCGATCAGCTTCATATAACTGTCCGACTCGTAATCGGTGCGGGTGGTCAATTGCTGATTCAGCTCCTCGATCTCCGCTTCCATCGCATGGATGTGCGCAAAAGCTTTGGAAGTTTCTTCCATCACCGTCGCATCGTCCTCGGTCAAAAGGTGCTGAGGCAAATAAGCCACTCGGCGATCTTTGGGCACTGACAAATTCCCCTGCGAAGGCTGTTGTGCGCCCGCAAGGATTTTTAATAAGGTTGATTTTCCAGCGCCGTTTTTCCCCATCAAGGCAATACGGTCGCTTTCATTGATCACAAAAGAAATATTTTCAAAAAGCGTTCTTCCTCCGAACGCCATGGTTAGTCCGTCAACTGAAATCATTTTTGTAATGTTGTTTTTATTTGTAGTTCAAGCGTCTCGCTTGGACTACAACAGTAAAATAGTGGCGCAACCCGCAAATACTGCATCATTTTTATTGTCCACAGATTAATGAGATTAAAAGGATTTTCTAAATGACGAATAAATATTTTCTGTAACTTTCAGACAAACCGTAAAATTAAATATCTTCATCATCATACATTATTAGGTATGAACCGCATATAATCTCATAAATCCCATTAATCTGTGGGCAAATTATCATACTGCTTGAACTTTTACACAACCGTAATTTGACCGCTGTATGGGCTGACCTATGTGTCTGCCCGAATCATCATAAATTTGATGTGGTTTGGATACACACATAGATGCATCCGTACAGCTATCAAAACAAGCCTTCGGTTTCATTCAAAGAATTGAGTTGTGCGACAGTTCTTGATAATTCTTAAAATTGCCATCACGAGAGGGACTCTCGCGATAGCATTGGGGCGTGAGACATTGCATATGGTGCATCGCATGCAATGCCGCTACGCACGAATTTTAACGTCGGTTCGAACGGCGATTATTCGACAATTTCGCTTTGCCTTCGCCGGTATTCGGTCTGCCACTTCGAGCATTTCTGTTGCCTCCCTGCTCGCTGTTGCCACTTCCTGCTGCCGGACGTTTCTTTTTGAATCCTCCACCACCATTGGGCTTTCTTGTCGGCTTATTGCTTGACGGCTTATTGTGCTGAGGAATCTTCGGCGGGTTGTCCGAAGGCTCGAAACCTTCCAACACCTTTGCCTTGATGGCTTTCTTCAACAGCTTGCCAATGGCCAACATATACTCTGTCTCGTCCTGTCCCACCAATGAGTGTGCATCACCACTTGCGCCGGCACGACCCGTACGACCGATTCGGTGAACATAATCTGCAGGCACATTCGGCATCTCATAGTTGATCACGTATGGCAACAAGGGGATATCCAAACCACGCGCAGCAATATCAGTGGCTACCAAAACACGGATGGCGCCTTTTTTAAAGCCTTCAAGCGCACGAATACGCTGTTGCTGACTTTTATCGCCGTGGATGGCTGCGGAAGAAATCCCTTTCTTCTCAAGTCGTTTACTCAGGCGACTTGCGCCATGCTTGGTACGACAGAAAATAAGAACTTGCTCCTCGTCCCATTTTTCCAACAAATGAATAACGGCCATCGCCTTCGACGTTTTATCCACCTTATAGAAAGACTGATTCACACGTTCGGCGGTGGTGTTGGTTGCCGCAACTTCTACCGTTACGGGGTCGGTAAGGAATTTAGAGGCCAGGCGACGGATTTCTGTAGAGAATGTCGCGGAGAACAGCAATGTCTGACGACTTGATGGAATCAAGTTCATGATGCGCTGAATATCGCGATGGAAGCCCATATCAAGCATACGGTCGGCTTCATCCAAAACCAAAACTTCAATTTTGTTCAGCTTCACTTCTCCCTGATTGTGCAGGTCAAGCAAGCGACCGGGCGTGGCCACCAAAATATCAACGCCTTTCTGCAATGCACGAACCTGAGCGGCCTGTTTAACACCACCAAAGATCACCGTTGAACGGACATCTACATGCTTAGAATAATTGATGACGTTTTCCTGAATTTGAGCTGCAAGCTCACGGGTAGGCGTTAGAATCAACGCACGGATGTTTCTCTTCTTGAGATTATGATGAGGATTTTCTGTGAATTGCTCTAAGATAGGCAACGTAAAGCCGGCTGTTTTTCCTGTTCCTGTTTGAGCAGAAGCCAACACATCCTTCCCTTGTAACACTACAGGAATCACTTGTTCCTGTATTGGGGATGGCTTGTCGTAGCCTTGCTCTTCGATCGCCTTCAATAATGAAGACGATAATCCTAAATTTTCAAATGACATATATATCGTTTACTAAATGCGCCGTTTTGCGCAATCAGCCCCAAAGATACGAAATAATATTCGGAGTATTCATTTTTAGCTCAGGAAGCTACCCGAAAGATCACTGATCAGCCGCCTTACCTTCTTCTCCGCCCTACTGAAGCTGTTTCAAATTCCCTTCCAATAGCATCAATTTTCATTAAAGCCGTCGGGTTCATGCCGTCGAATAATCACGCTCCATTAATTTTGAAGAACATATATCTCCTTTCCGCAGTGGATTGCGCCAGAATGGTTTGCCACTGGGGGATTTATCAATAATTAACTGACTTATGAAACTAAAATTCACGCTCCTTGCGCTATTGGTTTGTGTAGGCGTCAGCCTGCAAAGTTGCGACCAAATTATGGACGCACTCAACATGTTCAATCTTCATTACTCTTGGGGTGACCAGGAGGAGCAAATTCCAGCCATTGGAGATGCTACCATTGGGGCAATCAGCTTTCACACCATGAAAGACGCCGTGCAATCCAACAATTACAATGAGGTATTTAAAGAGGCGGCCGTTACCTTCGGCGAGCAGGGCATTGATAAGCTCATTGGTGGAATCAGCAGCTGGATCAGTGGCGATGGCTTTCATAATGGCATGAAGAACACCAAAACACAGTTACCGCTTGTCTTCATCGCCAATGTGGTTGCGCACAATACAACCAACCGCGAGGCAGCCATGAGCCGCCTGGATGTTCGCCTGTCGGTAAAAGACGGAAATGGCGATTGGCAACCTGCTGACATAGAAATTGCGGTGGGCGCTCGACATATCAGTGCCTTGCGTGCCAATGCTTTTCAGAATGTTGTGGCAGATCAGGCCTCACACGCTTTCACCTATAACTTTGGCCAGCAGGAAGAGGGTTTCGAGATTCAGCCCGACCAGAAGAAGGTATTGCCTGTTGCGATAAAAGTGGCTGATTTATACCACTTGGGAGAAACATTCAAGGGGAACAGCGGCCTTACAAGAATTATTAAGGCGCTTACAGATAAAAACCCACATAATATCAGACTGGAGATCAAGCCTTATTTTCAGTCAGGCGGACAGAGCATCGGCACTACCTGGATTCCGATTACACCAGGGCAGTGGCTACAAGGTTAATTGCTGAAATAAAAAAATTTTTTTGAGAAAGCCAGTGCAGAATTGCATTGGCTTTTTTTTGGCGCTCCTGCGGTGAAAATCGATAGTATTGGGACTAAAAAAAATTCAACAATACCAAAATAAATATAACATTTTAAAGCAAAACAAGTTTTTTACCGACTTCTTTACAAAAATTTCATGCAGAATAATATTTTTTGCGTATAAGATACTATGTCCATGCCCTACGATGGCTGATAAATACTTTTATTCGAGTCTCCTGATTCGAGCAGACTAACCCCCTTTCACCTATGATATTTAGTTGTACACAAATCGTCAATGAGAAAATCACAAAACTTTATCCTATTGCCAAGGAGAAGCCAGAACCACATATTTATAATTGGTATGTGAACCAGGTTTCGTTCGGCCGTCAAAAGGGTCTTATTATTACCAATGCGTTAACACTCTACACCCTCTACTACCCAAAGGCCACGATGCCCATCTTCCGAAATTTTGAGGAAGTCTTTAAAGAGGCATTTTTGAATACGGCACAAAAGAATGAACTTTCGCAGGAAGTGATTGATATGTATTTCGAGAATTCTCCTGAAAAGATCGTAATTACCAAAACCAATTCAGACCAGGTTATTCATGCAATGAATGAAATGGCCAAATACCTGCAGGAGGTACAAACCAAAGGCGGAGACCTCGAAGCTGAGGCACCAAAACTCAATCACCTTGAATATACCAACATTGAAAGGAACAAAGATAAAAAGCGCCCACCCATTGAGGTGATGGTTGAAACACTTCAACCAGTATAATATTTCAGACACCCAATGAGGTGTCTTTTTTTTGCCCCATCCCGATTTGGAATTTAATCGCTACGAAAGCCCAACATTTATTACAAATGGGCAGTTACGGTTAGAATACGCCAAAATAGCGTCCTGAACGCCTCTAATAGCCCATTTTAGCATAATTCAGGATTTAAAAGCCCTCAGCGGAAGCGTGATTTTTAATAAATTTGAAAAAAAATCAATAATTATCGACGAAATGTTTGAGATCCTAAAAAATAGCCTTACTTTTGACTCAATAATATTTGAATAATGAAAAAAGGAACTGTAAAGTTCTTCAATGATGAGAAAGGCTTCGGCTTCATCATCGATGAAGACACAAAACAAGAGTACTTTGTACACGTTACTGGTTGTACAGAGGAAGTAAAAGAAGGTGATTTCGTAGAATACGAACTAACTGAAGGAAGAAAAGGATTGAATGCGATTAATGTTAAACTAGTTTAATACTAATATATTCATTACCAGAATTATTAAAAAGCCCAATTTTTTGGGCTTTTTTCATGCCCATACTTTTTTGAGCCAAAAAAAAGACCTTTATAAAAAGGTCTATCTTTTTTTCAGAAGATTTATTTCTTCTTTTTAAACTTATTGAAATTGGGCTTTCCCTTTACTGGCTTGGTCGCCTCCTGGTACTCACGCACACGCTTGGCATGATCAATCTCTTTACGGAAGCGCAATTGCATGCCGTGTAAAAAATTACGCAACACCTGGTCTTTACACAATCGATATTGCTGCTGCCCACGTTTACGGAACAGGGCACTCAACTCATGCTTCCCAAAATTGAAATCTACTGAACTCAGCATATCCAAAATATCAGTATCCTTGAGCGTCAGGGCGATTTTCAGCTTTTTCAGCACATCGTTGTTTGTAATCGGATCTTCCACCTTGTACTCGACGCCTTCCGCCTTTCCACGCTTATCAATCATCAGCCCATTCAAAAAACGCGACAGCGCGCCATCAGGGATCTGCACAAAAGACTCGTCGTCCTTTTTCTTCAGCCAGTCACTTACCGTCGCACGATCCACCTCCAGATCACCCAAAGCGAACAGTTTGATCATTTTATCATCACCAAAATCAAAGGTGTAACGGATTTGTCTGATTATATCATTATTATCCATAGGATACTTTTCTTTCTATTTCTTCTTCAACAAGCATGAAAGCGCCAAGGCACTTTCAAATTCCCTGCAAAGATACAACGATTTAATTAAACCAAGAATTCACCAGGATTTTATTCGCCTCCACCCATTTCTTGGCACTCATCTCAGGATCTTCTTTTTTATCTTCAAAAGCCTCCATCAGCCTGCTCAATTCGGTATTGGTCAATTTAAAATTCTTCAGGAACCTGTTCAATATGGGGTCCGCTTCCGAGAATTTACGGTGCTCATAGACATAAATCGACTCCCCTTCCCCGAAAACATTGAGCGGATCTTTCAGGAATTTCAATTTGGTATCGGCAAAGATATAATGTGGACGCCACAAAGTAACCACGATTGGCTCTTCCTGCTGAACAGCATTGCGCAGCCTGGAGACCATCCGCTTGCCATCAGTAGGCACCAAATTAATTTTTAGCTGATAAGTGGCTATAGCCTGCCTCGCCTTTTCCATCAAACCAGAGGATTCATCTATACCAACAATCATTCCGCCGAACTGTTCCGCTACACTATCGAGGTCGGCAATACTATTTACATGCTCCATATAGGCAGGAACGACAAAACCTGTTTTGGTATTCGCCACCGTCTGCCCTACGGGGTTGATATCATTCTTAAACTGATCGACGAGGTGCTGGTGTGTTTTGGGCAACCAAACATCCAGAAAAACATCGGCATCGCCATTGGACAAGGCAGAAAACACCTCGGTGGCAGAGCCCTGAAAGAGCTTCACATCATAGCCCTTGGCTTCTAGTACAGATTTCGCCAAATAGGTCATCGCGACGGACTCCGCCCAATTCACATAAGCAAAGGTGATCTCTTTAGCATTTTGCGCCGACTCCTGTTTAACACTTGAGTTTTCACCTGCACAACCACAGAAAAGGGAAAGCGTCAGGTACAAGGAGGCACTAAAAATGGAGAATAAATTTTTCATTGAAGGAAAGGATGATATGATTTAAGATCAAATTAATCACCATATTCCACTTTTGAAAATTCAAGAATATATAAAAATCTATTTTTGAGAAATAAAAAAAGCAAACTGAGACAGTTTGCTTTCTTGAATTTATTAATATTTTAAGATGTCAGTGAATCAAGGGTGTTTCAAAATACTTACTGCCCTACTCCAAATTCGGAATATTGGAACTGATTTTGAATTATTGAGCAAGCATAGCGATGCTATTCCCTCAACATAATCCTTCATCACTTTTACGACACGCTAAATTTTCGTTGCGAATTTTAAGCCTTAAACAGACACTAAACCTCCACGTATTTTTGAACATCTGATTTGGTAATTTCTTTATCAGACATAATCACCAAACGCTCCACTACATTACGAAGTTCACGAATATTTCCTGTCCAATCTCCTTTCTGAAGCTCCTTGATAGCATCATCAGCAATGGTTTTTGCACTGTTACCGTACTCCATAGCGATATCTCCCAAAAACTTATCGACCAATTCAGGAATATCTTCTTTACGGTCTTTCAGCGCAGGAACATTCACCACAATCACACTCAGGCGATGGTATAAATCCTCACGGAAGTTACCTTCAGCAATCTCCGCTTTGAGGTCTTTATTTGTCGCGGCAAACACCCGAACATTTACTTTGATGTCCTTGTCTCCTCCTACTCTTGTAACGGTATGCTCTTGCAATGCACGAAGCACTTTCGCCTGCGCAGACAGGCTCATGTCACCAATTTCATCAAGGAAGAGCGTTCCTCCATTGGCCTGTTCAAATTTACCAATACGCTGCTTGTGCGCGGAGGTAAAGGAACCTTTTTCATGACCAAACAATTCACTCTCGATCAATTCAGAAGGGATGGCCGCACAATTGACTTCCACCAATGGGGAACCCGAGCGCTCACTCTTGGCATGCAAGGCGCGCGCAACCAATTCCTTACCCGTACCATTCGGCCCGGTAATCAATACTCGGGCATCGGTTGGGGCCACTTTTTCAATCATGGACTGTACATCAGACAATGCCTCAGAGCTACCTACCATTTGGTATTTGCGTGCCACTTTCTTTTTAAGCACTTTGGTTTCTTTCACCAGGCTCTTTTTATCCATTGCATTACGCAAGGTCAGTAGCAATCTATTCAAATCTGGTGGCTTTGGAACGAAATCAAAGGCACCCATTTTTGTGGCCTCCACGGCAGTTTCAATGGACCCATGTGCAGAAATCATCACAAACTGGGTTTCAATACCTAAATCCTGCGCCTTTTCCAATACTTCCATACCATCCATCTTAGGCATTTTAATATCACAAAGCACTACATCGTAGGTACCCATTTGCAACTTTTTCAAACCCTCTTCTCCGTCTGCAGCTTCATCAACAGCAAACTTTTCATATTCGAGGATTTCCTTCAGGGTCATCCTTATACTGCGTTCATCATCAATAATAAGAATTTTAGGCATGTCGTTCGTAGTTCTTGGGTAAAATCATAGTTCCCAAAATGGGAATAGGTTCAATTCTTCAACTGTAAAAGGGGAAAATATGTGCAAGCCTGTAAGCCGGGTCCTGTATATTCCGAGGAATACGCCTATCATTTATCTGGGCCTGCCGTTGCCGACAGGCTCAATCAACCTACCCTCCGACATCGGACGAGTAGCCCTTATCGTGCCAAAGCACGAACTGCCGGTTTATTTGGTCTTTCAACCCGTAAGGTTTACCCTGCCACTATTGTCACCAATAGCGCGGTGAGCTCTTACCCCACCTTTTCACCCTTACTCCGAGGAGCGGTATATTTTCTGTGGCACTTTCTGTACACCATCGAAATGGCGCCCTTCCTGTTAGGAAGTACGGTACTCTTTGTTGCCCGGACTTTCCTCACCTGATTAAACAGGAGCGATAAGCCAGCTTGCACACTGCAAATATAGGATTCCTGCAAAGGAAATCCCCTATTTGCAGCTTTTATATTTTTATAAAAAATCAGAAAAGCGTGAAATTCACACTTTTTCTAACTTAACAAATAAAATTAGGAATACACCTCAGCGATTTGAGGGGGAGATCTATTTTATTTTTACCCGCGTGGCAGCGAAGCCGAAGCGGGTCTTTTCCGTTTCTTCATAAAATCTTACGTGACTTGCCTTGGAAAGATACTTATGAATTTTATTTCTGAGGGTACCATTACCGATACCATGAACGAAGATGATTTCATCCATCCCTGTGGCTATGGCGTCGTCGAGTTTCTTGGCAAAATGCGTCATTTGAATCTCGAGCATTTCCTCCTTTTTTAAAAATTCAGGGTCATCGCAAAGTTTCTCAATATGAAGATCGACCTTATCGGCAGGGCGCACCACACGCAAACCATCTCCTGCAAGTGTTGCTTTGGCCTGTTGCTGACTTAATTTCTCAGAGATTTCAATAGCATCCACCGTTTTCACGTCCTGATCAATCTGCACCAGGTAGCAAGACTCATTCAATACTGGCGCTTCTTTCTCGGTTTTGAAAAAATTGGCCGCCTTAAATTTCAGGCGTCGCTGAAAAAGCCCAGCCTCTTCAAAGTGATCTTCCGAATGCATCATGTATCGCACATTAAGCGCAGGCCATTCGTCGAAAGTACGGATCGAGCGTTTATGGATGCGTTGGTAATTTTTAGGCAGAATAACTCCCGCAGCAACACCGTGATGTTTATGGTGCTCCAATTCTTCACTCACTGAAAATACCAGTGTATAATCGGTGTTGTTAATTAATATCGCTTCAAGGATTTCGTGGCCGAGTTTGGTATAAGCCATAAACACTCCCCGAGCGGAACTTACAGGCTTGGCAGGCACGAAAAACTCATCGTCCTTTGTTTTATGCTGCTTGTTCCCTTCCTCTGCCATATCGTTACCGAAATAGTTGTTTTCCTCTTGCGAGATCACCACCACCTCACGGGCAGCAACAGGAATCACAAAACCGTCTTCAATTTCAATTTCAACGATATTGTTTTTTGTGATGTGCACAATAATTCCTTCTTGATTATCATGCATTAATCGAACGCGATCACCTATATTCATTATTTTATTATTTATTCTTTTAGTTCAAAAAGGCTATTGGTCAAATTCCCAAAATGAGAAAATAAATCCCAAAGCGGAAATCAGCAATAGCCCAAAGGCCCCTTCTTTGACGCCAATTTTTAGCGATATATCACTTACCTAACGAAAATTTATATATATAACTGAATCAAGACCTTTGAAATTTATTGGCAGACTAATTGCCAAATAATCAACAGGTTAATGTTGGGTTATGACGAATGCCCCTCCGCTATTTTTAGATGGAGGGGCATTTATTCTTGATGACGATAAGCTTGCAAGGCCTGGTAAATTTTATCCACTGGCAACCCCATCACATTGTAATATGATCCTTTGATTTCTTCGATGCCGACCATTCCAATCCATTCCTGAATGCCATAAGCACCTGCCTTATCGAAGGGCTTATAAGTGTCTACATAAAACTGAATTTCATCAATAGACAAATTCCTGAAAGTTACCGCTGTAACTGCATCACCACTGATTTGCTCATTGGCCGTGCGCAAGCAATAAGCCGAAATCACCTGATGGGTTTTCCCCGACATGGATTCAATCATATTTATGGCATCGGCACGGTCTATCGGTTTGCCCAATACCTTACCGTCCACCACGACCACCGTATCCGAAGTGATCAACAATTCATCTGCTGACAAATCATAAGCGGCGGCCTTCTTGCAGGCCAAAAATTCAGCGACCTCCGCTGCTGGCATTGTGGCATCAAAAGACTCATCCACCTCTTTTACCCGCACCTGAAAATCGACATTGAGGGCTTGCAATAACTCCCTCCTTCTCGGGGACTGAGAAGCCAAGATTACTTTTTTGGTCAAATTCATAATGCAAGGTAAAAAAAAGCCCTGCTGTAAAAAATCTATCTGCTGTCAATTCTTTTCAAGGCTCCTAAATTTCATTTCATCAGCAGCGGTCTGTGCAATTGAATATTTAATTGTAACTTTGAAAAAAAAGCATGAACGGAAGATATCGAAAAGACATTAAAATCGACCAATATGTGTCGATTGTAGAAAAACACAACCAAAGGTCAGGAGAAAGAACGGAAGGTGTTGTGAAAAATATTTTGACAAAATCTCCCCAACACCCACATGGCATAAAAGTAAGGCTTGAGACGGGCGAAGTCGGACGGGTTCAAGAGATTTTAGAAGAGGATTAATTTCCGAAGCAGCTATTGGCTGCTTTTTTTATTTTCTTACATCCCCATTCTTCCATCATCAAAAAAATAAAACCGTTCTTTTGGTTCAACACTCAAACTACATGACCAAAAAAGAGAATTAATTACAAACATCATTTCACCTCTTCAGCATTACTGATTCAGGGCTGGATGTTCCTTCAACTTAAGTATTATTCTTACATAAAGTTGTGTATTAAACAACCAAAACCCTACAACCTAACCATTTACCTGCAAGTTAGCATTAAAAGAAACCTTTTCTCAAAACGGAACATTCACATTAAAACTTCAGGTATGGAACAAGAAACTACCCCCACCCCCTCATGGAAATCCATGGATCGCCTTGTTCACAAAAGCCGATTAAATCTACTCTCAGAAGTCATTATAGATCACCGTACCCTCAAATATAATCTGAGGAAATGTCAGCAGGAAATCATCAAGCTCAGCAAGGAAAAAACGCTCTTTGAGGAGCTTCACAACTTATTATTGATTGAGGCTGAAGGTGATGAATTTTCTCCCAACTACTGCAAAAAGCGTAATAAAAGCCTGTTTCAGTTGCAGGTAGAAAAAAGTATCCGAGAGAAAAAAATTCAGAATCTGAAAGATCAGCTGGAACGGGATCAGCAATATTTCAAGAAACATCAATTGATTATTGATCAGATGAAAGCCATGAGGTTGAAATCAGATTAAACGATGCCTTTAAAATTTAACTGTTTAAGTTGATTTTTTTTTCTTAAATAGCCGCCCTTAAACAGCTCTTATTCTCCAATGATGGAATCCTCTTATTTTGCTTTTGCGCTCAGTGTATTTACAGGTTTTTTTGCGATCATGAACCCGATTGCAAATACACCTGTTTTTTTAGGCCTTGTGGAAGACAGCCCGCAGGCACAACGTGAAAAAATTGCTCGAACCGCCTGCATTACGGCCTTTGTGATTGTAACGGCCTTTGTGGTGCTGGGCAATGTGCTTTTCAGCGTGTTTGGCATCACTATTCCTGCCTTTAAAATTACAGGCGGACTGCTGTTGTTTTATGTCGGTTTTGAAATGCTGCAATCTAAAAAGTCCAATGTTCACCATCAGGGAGAACATGCTGAAGTGGATGATGGTGTTGCGATATCACCACTGGCTATTCCGATCCTTGCGGGCCCAGGCACAATCGTCACTGCCATGAGTCATGTAACCTCCACAAATTTGATTAATAATGCGATCGTGATCGGTATGTTTGCCATCATGTGCTTTCTAAGCTACCTGAGCTTCAGGATGAGCAATATCATTGTAAGAAAATTAGGTCAAAACTTAATCATCGTGATCGGCAAAATCATGGGATTGGTCATTGCCATCATGGGCACAGGGATGGTCATCGATGGAATAAAACTCGGATTTTTGAAATAATCCGAGTTTGTTATTTTAAAATAAATGTCCTTGGTCACATTTAGAGGGCCTAATCACTGCTTTTAGCAAAAAGTGCCCTGCATCCAGAAAAAGATGGCGGGTGAATTTTGATCGGCAATTGAAGCACAATAACCTTCCTCTTGAGGGGCAAAGATCACCCGTCTCATTTCACTGGTTATTTTTGACCGATTTCTTATTCTTAGTCTTTAATGAACCGTTTCTACCTCACGTTGCACTGCATTACGCAACAATTTCACGGGATCATCTTCTGTAGGTTGACTAAGCCCGATGAGCTGCAACTCAATACCCCGAGTTTTAGCATTCTCCTCGAAGTCATCAATAATTTCAAGCACATCTGGATGAATACATCGCGTACTTGAAGCGTCAATAATTACGACAGTATTGTTAGGCAGGTATTTCAATGTCCGCAAAATTGGTGCTTTATTCAAAAAGGATACCTCTTCCGACAAACGGAGTCTGATCGGTTGCCCCTCCTGATAATCTTTTGTATCGAAATGAAAAGGTTTACGGTAGTTATTCCACAGAATAAACATAATCGCGATGGCCAATCCGAAGCCAATACCACTCAGCATATCCATAAATACAATCCCTAAAATCGTGATCAAGAAAGGCAAGAACTCAGCACGGCCTTTCATGTACATATTTTTGAAAATAACGGGTTTGGCCAACTTATATCCTACCAAAAACAAAATAGCAGCCAAGGCTGACAGAGGAATCAGGTTCAGAATATTTGGAATAGCAATAACAGATACGAGAATAAAAACACCATGTAAGATGGCCGAATACTTCGACTTTCCACCTGACTGAATATTGGCAGAACTTCGGACAATCACCTGAGTTACTGGCAGACCGCCGATCAAACCTGAACAAATATTTCCAACCCCTTGGGCGATAAGCTCTTTATTTGTAGGCGTTACCCGCTTCTGAGGATCAAGTTTATCGGTTGCCTCCACACAAAGCAACGTTTCAAGACTGGCCACAATAGCGATGGTCGCTGCCAGCACATACATCTCTGGATCTGCCCAATGACTGAAATCAGGGAAGGTAAATTGCGCTAAAAACCCATCGAAAGAATCTGCATCAGGGATACGAACCAACTGGTCGGCATCAAAGCTTAACCAGCCTGTTTGCTGAAAAAGCAGGTTCAGGCCTACGCCCATCAGTACAACAACGAGTGGTCCCTGAATAAATTTTGAAAAAGCCTGACGTTTAATAAATGGTTGTTCCCAAAGAATAAGAATGAGTAAACCAATCGTTACAACCACAATGGCCGCAGGGTTTAACAAATCAAACATTTTAAGTAAACCTGAAAAGGTAGTTTCGCCATCTATCTGACGGTAGGCAAAATCTCCCACAGGCGCTGCACTGTACCCGACAGCGTGAGGGATTTGCTTCAGGAAGATAATAATTCCGATACCCGAAAGCATCCCTTTAATGACAGAGGACGGAAAATAGTAGCCGATAATTCCTGCTTTAAAAAGACCAAGAATAATCTGAAAAACACCTGCCACCACTACGGCAAACAAAAAGAGCTCAAAGCTCCCCAATTCCTGTATTGCTGACAATACGATCACGGCCAGACCTGCCGCGGGGCCACTCACCCCTAAAGGAGAGCCACTTAAGGTCGCCACAATAATACCCCCCACAATACCAGCGATAATACCACTGAATAATGGTGCTCCTGAGGCCAGGGCAATCCCCAGGCATAAGGGCAAAGCAACTAAAAACACGATAATACTCGCAGGAAAATCATGTTTAAGGTTAGACAAAAGAGAAGAACGATTTGTCATTTTCTGTTAGGTTAAGGTCGATTAGGTAAGTTTTACGCATTAAAAATAGAGTAAAAACTTCATAAAACATCATTAACCTATCGAAAATCATCATACAACAGCTCAATCGTTTGTTAAAAAATGATCCTTATCAATAAAACAGCAATTTGCAGCACTTCTTCCTGTTTACCGATGTGCTTTATTGACCATTTATCTCCTGCTTTGAACCACCACCAACAAGATAAATCCTACTATTTCATCCCTCAAACATTTTCCTCGTAGCATAATATATAGGATTTAAATGACGCTATTTTGACCCCATCAATTCAAGACAATACCCACTCCAGTAAATTTAATATTTTAGTTGGTGCATGTCCAAATTTTTCCCCTGAGGAGCGAATTTTGAATGCTTTCACCTTCTCGATTTCTATTATTGCAATTGCGGTATTGCTCTTAGATTTAGTTTTCGAGGTGAAAGTGGCCATTCGGGAAATGGTCATTTTCGCTGTTATAATGGCGCCAGCGTCGCATCTTATCAATCGTTTCCTTCGGAAATTCACCCTCGCCTTCCTGCTCTTTTCCCTATTGGTTTTTATCGGCGTAGCTACACATTATATTTATGCCCAAGGCATTTCTGGCATATTCCCGCTATTAATCCTCCCTTTCAACATTTATATCATCAACCTGCTCAAGCCAAAGCAGCACCTGCCATATATCGTTCTCAGCTCAGTCAGTATTGGCCTTTTAATTTTGACTGCTGATTATTTACGCCCGCTTTTTCCATTAACTGAGCTCTCAGCCGCTGACGATCAGGCTCGTTTAGCCCAGTTTATTGCCAACGATATCCTCTGCCTGGTGGGGTTGGTCATTTTCAGAAGAGAGATACACCATTCAAGAACTTTGCTGAATCGGAACCTGAAAGATCAACATCACCTGATCAATGCCATTGAGCGAGATTTCTTCATTTTGAAGGCCAATAAAGATATGACCATTACCCACATCAGCGATTCCTTCAAAAATCAATTTCCTTCATGGTCGCATATCGATATTCAAAATTTCCTGAAAGAGCATAGCTTTCAAAAAAAAGAAAACTTTGAGAAGGAGCTGGACCTGACCATTAATCAACACCCTCTGTATTTACGAATCCATCAGCAATATTACCCCCACGAGTCCGAAAACAACTACCAATTCATTATACAGGACATTTCCAAAATAAAAAATAACGAGAAAAAGCTGCATCTTGCACTGACCAAAGAACTCGAACTCAACAAAATGAAAAATGAGTTTATCACCATGGTATCTCATCAGTTCAGAACCCCTTTAACGACGATTCAAAGTGCCAACCAACTGATTCAGTTAAGGGTTGATGCCATGACAGCAGCGGAAGAGTCATCAAAGCTGAAGAATAACTTCAACCAGGTCTTTGAATCTGTGGAATCCCTGACAGGCATGATGGAACGCTTGCTTGATTATGGTAAAATGGAAGCCAATGAAATTAAGCCTACTTTCCAGCAGGTCAATCTTGAGCAACTTATTGAAAAACAAATTAAGCGGACTTCTGCTGAACGTATTCAATTTGGTATCGAAGGCACCCCAAGATTAGTGAATGCTGATCCGTATTTTCTCGAACACATCATTATCAACCTACTGACCAACGCCCTAAAATATTCTGAGCAACAGGTCGATATGCTACTGACCTTCGAAGCCGAGCAATATGAACTTTTGGTGAAAGACTATGGGATTGGTATTGAAGCAAATGAATTGGATCAGCTATTTCATCCATTTTTCCGAGCACAAAACACAGAAAACATTCGAGGGACAGGCATCGGCTTATCTTTCGTTAAAAAATTCGTGGAACTCCATGGAGGGACTGTGGACGTCAAGAGTGTTCTAACGCAGGGTTCCTGTTTCTGGATTACCATCCCGATCAACCCGCAGCAAGTTATGGTACCGGTTGAATCGCCGAACAAAGGCGATGAACAGCCTCTTAAAATTATCAATAATCGAATGAAAAATAATACCTAAACCAGTGCCTCATAGTAAATCACAATACTGACCCTGACCTATTTTGAATTTTCGAAAGCATATATCTTCCATTGGCGCCTTTCTTTCCCTCGTGATGGGTACTCGCTCCCTGTTCACAATGGAGGAGCGTGTACTCAATTCGTTTACCTTCATGGTGGCACTTCTTGCTTCTTGCGTTTTAACGGCCAATGAGGTATTGGGACTTTCGGTGACCATGAAGGAGGTGGTGTTCAGCGGTATAATTTTATCCATTACCTCTCAAATTCTAAATCGGGTTTTCAGAAAATATCACCTGGCTTTTGCCTGCTTTTTGCTATTGCAATCCATTGGGGTAACGACCCACTACATTGCCATCCAAGGCATTTATGGTCTGTTTCCGCTCTTGATCATTTGTTTTCATGTTTTTAATATTCACCTGCTCAAGCCCCATCAGCAAATTCCATATATCCTGATCAGTGCCGTTTTTGTCATTACATTATTTAAGTTTGGGGAACAACTTCAGCTGTTTCTTGAGTTACCAGAAATCAACCTGTCAGAAAAAACACGATATGCCCAGTTCGTTGCGGCCAATGTGCTTTGCTTGATCGGTCTCATCTTTTTTAAAAAACAAATCTATTTCTCACGAAAAAAACTGGATCGAAACCTCAAGGATCAAGAACAACTGATTGAGGCCATCGAAACTGATTTTTATATCCTGAAGGCCAATCGGGCATTCAACCTCACTTATGCGAGCCAATCCTTCATGAATGAATTTTCTAATTGGTCAGCCCAGGAGGTTCGTATTTTTCTGCAAAAAATTATTCACCGTAAAGAAGAAAACTTCCGACAAGAGGTCAGTTATACATACCTGCAAAAAAAACGCTATTTCAGGGTACATCAGCGCTATTATCCGAATGAAGAGGAGAACAATTACCAGCTCATTCTTCAGGATATTACGGAATCAAAGGACAATGAAAAACAGCTCAACCTTGCATTGCGCAAAGAGCTGGAACTTAATAAGATGAAAAATGAATTCATCACGATGGTTTCCCATCAATTCAGAACACCATTAACCACCATTCAGAGCGCCAACCAATTGATCCAGTACAAAATGGAAGAAGTGGTTCCTGAAGAAGACAGTCCGAGAATGACGAGCAAGTTCAATCAAGTGTTTGAATCCGTAGAATCGCTCACGGGCATGATGGAGCGACTCCTTGATTATGGTAAGATGGAAGCCAACGAGATCAACCCCACTTTCCAGGAGATTGAGTTGGAAAGTATTATTCAGAAACAGATTAACAGGACTTCTCCCGAGCGGGTTAATTTCTCGGTAACAGGGGAATCGAAAAGGGTGTCTGCGGATCCCTATTTCATGGAACATATCGTGATTAACCTGTTGACCAATGCCTTGAAGTATTCTGAGAAACAGGTCAGGATTCAACTGCAATACACGGGTGAGACCTACGCACTGTCGGTCAAAGATCAGGGGATTGGGATTGCCCAAAAGGAACTCAGCCGATTATTCACTCCCTTTTTCAGGGCACAAAACACCGAAAACTTTAAAGGTACAGGTATCGGCCTGTCTTTTGTGAAAAAATTTGTTGAACTCCACGGCGGAACGGTAGAAGTAGACAGCGTGCCTGGTCAAGGTGCCTGCTTCAAAATACATATGCCTGTGCAGCCGACACTCAAGGCAATACCGTCGGAATAAAATCGGCTAATATCAATCTGCTTTACGGATCACATTTCCATATTGAAGTCTTCCATTATTATGCTTTTGGTGCTTCCCTCCTCTACTTGACAGAAGGATAAGGAGTAGCCTTCAAGGGTGCATTCTTCACTTAAATCAACCGAATATAATTAAAAAGCCAATTTTCAGAACCTCATCCTCAAAAAAGGATATAATTAATTAGTATCCTTATTCATTGTAGATGGCACGAAAGCTCAATTATTTAAATATTCTCGGCGTTGACGATCAGTTTTCTCTTTCCGAAAAAATTATCAACGCAGCGGCATTGGTCATGATTGCTTCGGCCATACTTTGCCTGATCTTTTTGGCTCCAAACATAAACCTTCACCCCGCATATAATTACTCCTTCAAGTATATGGCCGTCGCCAATGTTCTGGTATTAATTTTCAATCGCTACTATCGTAAATTTAATATTGCCCTCGGTATTTTCCTTTCCATTGAGTTGGCCATGCTGTATTCTGATTTTGTCGGTACGGGTGGACTTGTAGGCACGAGCCCTATATTCCTGATGGTTTGCCATATGCTGAATTACAATATGCTACATATTAAGCATCATCCTCTTTATTTTTTATGCAGTACCAGTCTGATTTTCATCGCCATCGGATACAACCTCATCAACCCGGACCTTTCAGCACCTCTTCAGTATCAAATTTTTGGCCGCATAGGGGAGATTTTATCCGTAGACCTTTTGGGCTCGGCAGCGCTATGGTTATTCAAGCGACAAGATTATACAAGAAGCCAAAAGCTAAAGGAAATCAATGATCACCAAAAACAACTTATTGAGTCCATTGAAGATGACTTTTTTATTGTACAGTACGATCGCCAGTTAAAGCCATATTATCATAGCCACTCCTTCAACAGCATTTTTCCTGAAATTGCGCCAAATCAAATTGACCGGCTTTGGGCACAGTTAATTGATCCTCACCGAAACAATCAGGTACGGGAACAAACCATTAAGATTAATGGCAAAAACGTTCACCTGAAAATTAACCAAAAGGTATTCAACCCTACCACTGCCCGACAGTACACGCAAATCATTGTGCAGGATATTACGCAGCAGAAAAACCATGAAGAAAACCTATATGCTTCGCTGAGAAAAGAATCACGGTTAAACAAGGCTAAAAATGAATTCATCACCATGGTTTCTCATCAGTTCAGGACTCCACTGACCACCATCCAAAGTGCGCATCAGTTGATTGCCTATCAAATTGAACAAGACATTAAAAAGCCACCGACGAAATATCAGCCAAGGTTTAATCAAATTTCCGAATCCATTGAATCCTTAACGGGCATGATGGAGCGATTACTTGATTTTGGCAGAATTGAAGCCGATGACCTTCAGCCAAGCTATCAAAAAATAGACTTGCTGCCACTGATTAACCGGCAAATTGACCAACGAAAAAATGATCGGGAAATTCATTTATCGATAGCAGGAATAAAACAGCCCGTGTACGCCGACGCCAACCTGTTGGAGCATGTCATCATTAACCTGATCAGCAATGCGATTAAGTATTCTGAGCAACCGATAGAGATTAAGGTTCATTTTCAGGCGGCAGATTATCAGATCGCCTTCATCGATCAGGGAATTGGAATTTCGCCCCCTGAGCTTGAGCGGTTGTTTGAGCCCTTTTTCAGAGCAAAAAACACGGAGAATTTTAAAGGTACAGGCATTGGTTTATCGTTTGTAAAGAAGTTCGTCGAGCTTCACCACGGAAATGTAAGTGTTCAGAGCAAACCTTCAGAAGGTTCAAAATTCATGATCACTATTCCTTACCTGCCTACTGAAAGCGCAAACCGTTCTACCCAAAAAATCGACTTACCTTACTGAGGTGATGCCATAAATTTTTAAACCTGAAAAATACATCAACTATCAATGATCCACCTAAAGCATCTCATAAATATCATCATTGGGGATGATCGCCATACCACCCTTGCCGTGCGGACTTTGAACGCCATCACCCTTTTTGCCACTTTTTCTTCCGTGTTAAACCTCGTCTTATTTGAGGAGTTAGCGATGCCCGAACCATATCGGTACAGTTTTTCAATCATTGCGCTATGCGGTGTTGTCAGCTATACCCTCAATCGCTTTTTCCGATGGCATAATTTGGCCCTATTGCCTTTTATTCTCTCTGAACTGACCGTATTTGGCACTGATTTTTTCATTATGGGAGGAATTACCGGGCCTGCACCGATTTTATTGATCCTCTTGCATATCATTAACTTTAATCTGCTAAACAAAAAATTTCACCTCCATTACTTTATCACCTTCAATATCCTCATCCCCGCTTTATGTGTGGTCCATTATTACCAACCGCAGCTCTCCAATGAGATTAGCGACATCAATACCTCCCGCCTGATTCAGTTTGTGCTCATCAATTTCATGTCCACAGCAATATTATGGATCTTCAAACACAAAGACAGTCAGCGGGCCGTAAAATTAGAATATACCAACAACCGCCAACATCAATTAATTCATGCCATTGAAAATGACTTTTTTATCGTTCAGTTCGATCATCAGCAACAAATAATTTACACCAGCCCCTCCACGACCCAAATCCTTCAAACAATCCCAAAAGATGCGCAGCAAAGCCTGTTGCAATCCTTGGTACATCTGGGCGTGGCAACTGTGACCTATGAAAAAAAATTCCAATTTGATAATGGAGAAGAAATCTATCTGAGTGTGAATCAGCATGAATTTGACGATCCTGAAACGGGTAAGAACATTCAGCTGATCGTTCAAAATATTACCAACAGAAAAACACATGAAAACAAAATCCTGAATGCCTTACAAAAAGAATCGGAGCTCAACCGAATGAAAAATGAATTTATCACCATGGTTTCTCATCAATTCAGGACGCCATTAACCACCATTCAGTCGGCAAATCAACTTATTCAATATCAGATTTCCGAAGGAGTACCATTGACCAGCACCTCCGTTGAGCCTCGTTTCAATCAGGTTTTTGATGCCATCAATTCTTTGACCGAAATGATGGAAAGGCTGCTCGATTATGGCAAAATGGAAGCCAACGAATTGCAGGCACGTGTTCAGCCTACCAACCTGAAAGCTATTCTTCTAACACAGGTGAAGCGCTTTCACCACAATTTAAAGATCGACCGCATTAAAGCTACGGTCGAGGGCGAAGAACGACTCCTGAACCTTGACCCCTATTTTATGGAGCATGTGATTATTAACCTGATCAGTAATGCAATAAAATACTCCGAGGGCGATATTTTTATCTCCCTGAAATATGGTCAGCAGGAATGTCAATTGGCCATTAAAGACCATGGAATAGGGATTTCACCACAGGAAATCCCTCACTTATTTGAGCCATTTTACAGGGCTAAAAATACAGAAAACATCAAAGGAACGGGGATTGGTCTTTCCTTTGTCAAAAAAATCGTGGAGCTCCACGGTGGAGAAATCAATGTCCAAAGTACCATTAATAAAGCGACGGTCTTTACCTTGAAGCTTCCCTACCAATTTACCCTCACCCAACAAGCACCGCCCCCTTACCCAAAAACAAGCCATACCCTTGAAAGGTGATCTTTTAGCGGTACGAAAGCACCTCTGAATCCTTTGAAATAATTGTAAATCACCCTTAAAAAAATGCTGTAATCATCAACTTATTTCTCTAAAAAGGCTATAAATAATAAGGAATAATGATGTAGCACAAAATACATGAATGGAATAATCAGGCTTTTTAGTCAATTAACAGGTACCGATTCCAAATTCACTTTGGCTGAAAAAGTCGTGAACATTATTGCTTTAATAATGGTCTCGGCCGCGCTTATTAACGGCCTCTTGCATTCAACACTTCAACTGCCAAAGATCTATCTTTTCGCCTTCAGCTATTTGGTGGTGGCCAATTCTTTGGTACTGATCCTTAACAGGTACCTCAGAAAATTCAACTGGGCCCTTTTGCTATTTCTCTCTTCGGAAGTGGTCCTTTTTACTACAGATTTTGTCGCCATGGGCGGAATTGTAGGTCCATCTCCTCTTCTATTGATTTGCTTTCATGTGATCAATTACAATTTACTCGACAACCGAAAACATGGCCTCTACTTTATTTTCTCTACCCTGTTAATTATTGCGCTGGTAAAAATCAACCTGCTGTTTCCTGAAATTTCCGCCCCAATGCAGGATGTCCTACCTGGCAGGATTGGGCAACTCATCACCGTGAACACCATGACTTCCATCTCGCTTTGGCTTTTCAAACGACAGGACAATCACCGAGCGATCCGGCTGAAAGACACCAATGAAGATCAGCAACAATTGATTGAGGCGATTGAAAATGACTTCTTTATTGTCAAATTTGATGATGACCTCAATATCAGGTATAAAAGTGCTTCCGTGGATAGGATCCTGGGACCAATGAGGGCATCAAAACAATTGGACCTGCTCCGCAGCCTTGTAAGACCACAGGAGGGAGATACGGTTTATGAAAGTGACTTTCGTGCCTTTCAGCAACGGGTATATTTACGGATCAACCAAAAGCACCTCCGCAATAAGAAAAATGGCGCTTTTGTTCAGCTGATTGTTCAGAATATTACCACACAAAAAGAGCATGAAAAACAATTGATGTCCTCTCTGAAGAAGGAACTCGAAATCAATAAAATGAAAAATGAGTTTATCGCAATGGTGTCCCATCAATTCAGAACCCCACTGACGACCATTTACAGTGCCATAGAAATCCTTCAGCTGCATTCAGGTGAAGAAAATGCTTTTGCAAAACGAAAATATGACCAGGTTTTTCACTCTGTAAACAGCCTGACTGTGATGATGGAAAGATTACTGGATTTTGGTAAGTTGGAGGCCAATGAAGTGCAGATAAAGCCCGTGCAATTGGACATGGTCTCCTTTATCCATACCATTTTGGACAAACAAAAATTTTCTGAAAGCAAAGACCGTATTCAGTTTTCCGCCAATGTAGAACAGCTGATCGTGTATGCCGACACTTATCTCATGGAACACATTTTAGGCAACCTGTTGTCCAATGCCATCAAATATTCCCCAAATGGTGACCGCGTTTCTTTGCGATTATCGGCCTCAAAAAAACACTATAACATTTCTGTTACCGACCAGGGAATTGGGATTGCGCAAAAGGAAATCCCCAAACTTTTCAATCCCTTTTTCAGGGCAAAAAATACAGAAAATATTAAAGGAACGGGAATCGGGCTGGCCTTCGTGAAGCAGTTTGTTGAACTCCACCACGGAACGGTAACAGTGATGAGTGAACTGGGGAAAGGGACTACTTTTATGATCAAATTCCCGCTTGAAGAAGGGCTCCCCAGGCCCGTTAAAAAATTTAATGAAAACCAGCTGAGCGATAAAAGAATCCTGTCAAGCAAAAACCATCAATAAACTCCCCTGTTAATATAAAGATGGAGAAGTAAGATGTCTTTTTTAGACATGACGATTTTTCATAAACAATATCATTCGACCATTTCCATATTTCTCCATTCATCAAAAATTTAGAGAACAATTGAATTTCAATTGTTACTTTTCGATCAAACTTTAAACTGCTGAATTATGATGATTGAAAATCCGTTGCGTAAAATCGGATATACTGCCCTGTTTTCCGTGTGCTTCATGGCATGTAGCGAAAAAGAGCCCGCACAGCAACCCAAAGACAATACCGTCCATGGTATCAATATCAAAAACATGGATAAACGGGTTGATCCTTCCGAGGATTTCTACAAATATGTAAATGGTGGGTGGGATGCCTCTACCAATATTCCTGATGATCAACTCATGTGGGGATCCTTCAATGAACTTGAAGAAAGAAATGTGAAGGCCCAAAAGGAAATTATTGAACAAGCCTTGCAAAATAAGGACAAGCTCAAAGGTGATCAGCTCAAAGCCATTCAAATTTATGCCTTGGCCAAAGACACCGAAAGCATCAATAAAGAAGGCCACGCGGCACTGGATGCGACCATTGCTGCTATTGCCAAGGTGAAGAATAAAAAACAGATTCCCGAACTTGCTGGACAATTAGCTACTTTGGGCGTCGGCAGCTTTTTTGATGCCAATGTGAGTACAGACCGAAAAAATTCCAAGGAAAATGCCCTGTATTTTGAGCAAGGCGGCCTGACCCTACCTGACCGTCAGTATTACCTGGATCAAAGCGAACATTTTGAAAGTATCCGAACGGCTTATGCAGACTATATTGCCGCCCTTTTCACCAAAATGGGTAACAATGAGGACGTGGCGCAGCAAAAAGCAAAACACATTCTGGATGTAGAGTCAAAAATCGCAAAAATTTCCTGGACTCCCGCCGAGCTTCGGAATCCTGACAAGACTTACAACAAAATGTCTGCAAGTAAATTTGATCGCTCTTTTGCTCATTTTGATTTGACTGCCTATATGAAAGCGGCCAATATTGATGCTTCCGCGGCAAAGGAAATCATCGTTGGGCAACCCGATTACTTTCAGCATTTAGGAAGAATCATGCACGCATTGTCTTTGGATGAACTTAAAGATTATTTGGCTTTCAGAACCATCAACAGTTACGCTTCCTTTTTTGGGGAGGAATATCACCAATTGACTTTCGACTTTTTCAGTAAGAAGCTCAATGGCGCCAAGAAAATGCAACCAGAATGGAAACGCAACCTCAGCATTGTTAATGCTACCGTGGGAGAAGGTTTTGGGCAATTATATGTAGCGAAGGTATTTCCTGAGGAGGCGAAAGCACAAGCAGCAGGACTGATAAAAAATATTCGAACAGTTTTGGGAGAACGTATTGATCAACTCTCGTGGATGAGTGAGGAGACCAAGAAAAAAGCCCATGAAAAGCTGGACAAAATTACGGTAAAAATCGGATATCCTGATAAATGGAAATCCTATGAAAACTTGAAAGTCGATCCGCAATCTTTCTTACAGACCATCATTAATGTCAACAAGTTTGAATATAGTGATATGGTCAATAAACTGGGGCAGCCTGTTGACAAAAGCAAATGGGAAATGAACCCTCAGGAGGTCAATGCTTATTATGAGCCTACCAATAATGAAATTGTGTTCCCTGCCGCAATCCTGCAACCGCCTTTCTATGATTATAAAGCTGATAAAGCGGTTAATTATGGTGGCATTGGTGCCGTTATTGGTCATGAAATCACGCATGGTTTTGATGATGAAGGCCGTAAATATGATGCCGATGGTAACCAGAAAGACTGGTGGACAAAAGAAGATGCTGAGCATTTTGATGCCCTTGCACAAAAAGTCGTTGCGCAGTTCAATGATTATACCGTCCTTGACTCCGTTCATGTGAATGGCCAATTGACCCTGGGCGAAAACATTGCCGATCTTGGTGGGGTTACGCTGGCTTACCATGCGCTGTTGAAAGACCTTGAGAAAAATGGCAGACCTGGCAAGATTGATGGGTTCACTCCTGAACAACGTTTCTTCATGTCGTGGGCTACCGTTTGGAGAACGAAAGCGCGAAATGAAATTAAACGCCGATTGGTGATGGTTGATCCACATGCGCCAGGGCAGTACCGTGCTTTTGCTCCGCTGAGTAATTTTGAGCCTTTCCAAAAAGCATTCAACATTAAAGATGGCACACCGATGGTACGAAAAGACAGAATCGTCATCTGGTAGATCCTAAGATCAAAAGTTAATAAAAAAAGCTATCTGAGTCTGTCAGATAGCTTTTTTCGTTTATAGCTTTTTCAGCGCGGACATCAGTTCGTCAGGGTCTGGCCGCTGTCGGTAATCTTCTTCGCTTTCCGCATATCGTATTGTCCCTCTTTGATCAATCACAAAACGGGCAGGCATTGGAAGCATCCAGTCTTCATTGCCCTGATGTTCAGGCAAATTGATATTAAAAGCCTTATAAACTTCAATCAGGTCCGCAGGCAAAGTAAATGCGAGCTGAAACGCCTTGGCGAGCTCGTTATCTTTATCGTGCAGAATATCAAAACGCAACCGCTGAGTTTCGATAATCTCTTTCAGGTAGCTCGGCTTTTCAGGGGAGATCGCCACCATCTGGGCACCCAAATCGTGTATCTCTGCCTCGTAATGGTTCAGGTTCGCGAGGTCAAGGTTGCAATAGGGGCACCATACCCCACGGTAAAAGGTCAGTACCAAAGGCCCCTTTTTCAATAAGTCTTTACTCGATATGGGAACGCCGTTTTGATTGACCAATGAGAAAGAAGGCGCGGGCTCATTTTCGCCCAATACCGAATTCTTCAGGCCCGACTGTTTTAAATCTTCAGTCGCTTGATGCATAATTTTCAACTTATCCTCTGGGATTTTCCCTTCCAACCGATCTTTTAAGTTGGATAATTTTTCCTGAAATGTCATGGTAATATGATGATGGTTCTCCCATTATAAACTATTTCAGCAGCCGTTGGTCGAAAAATTAGGCATAAAAAAATCGGCCAACAAGCCGATTTCTTATTTCATTTATAGCGATTTCGCTTATTCTTCACCTGCAGGAAGGTCACCCTCTGCCTGCCCTAAATACAAATTGAAAGCCAGCCCATTGGTCTCTTGAAATTTGTCCTCTTCCAAGTCTTCATAAATGTCTTCATCGAAGGTCATGGTTGTCTTTTCAATCTTATTATCAGGGTGTACGATCAATTCTACCCCCTCCATGGTTACAGGGTTTACCTGCACCAAAACTTTATAGTCACCAAACTCATTGATGAAATATTTACAAACGATGTTTGAAGATTTCTTCGCCATAATTATTAATAATTTGCACAAATATACGCCTCAAAAATTCAAAAACACAAAAATGCCGACCATATAGAAGTCGGCATCATATAATTATCAATCTTCAAAATCAAAACCCATATCAGCGAACAGGTCGTCCATCAAATTGTCAATATTTTCATCAACAATATCTCGAAGCACTTTGGGCCGTTCTTCCCCATTTACTGATGGATTGTGACTATGTTCATTCTCAAAAGGTAAATTTTCAGGTTCCATAAAACTTCATTAAGTACAACATTCGACTTAAATTATAAACGAAACTCACTGACATTTGATTCCCCTTTGATCCTTCATTCATTACATTGAACATATTGAAGATCAGGACTTATTAATATAATTCTATTTTTTCATAATCCTCCACTGTTACACTGCGTAACAACTCATTTTCCATAATATCTGCCCAGGTGCGCATATACAGTACCACATCGTTTTTACGGTTATGCTTTGGGTACATCAGCACCGGTGCCATTGCCCGCAGGACTTTCGGGTCTGTTAGCTTTTCCAGGTGCTTCAGGTCAGTCACATCAAGCCCTTTATCCAACATTAGCGAAATCACCATATCCATCGGGTAACCGCTCGTCGGGCAATAGGCCGCAGTTTGTTCCGACCAGTCCCCTTCTGTTCTGTTGGCCAAAGCATAGGTATGAATTTCCTTGGCACTGAGCTTGGTAATTTCCTGAGCCAGATGCCCACAGTTACACCCTCCCATGTGCCCCCACTGATAATTTTCACTTTGCTCAATATTTTTTGCCGCTTTGCGTATGCAATCCACCAAAGCTAAATTCGACCGTGCCATATGCTATATTTTTTAGGTTATAATGAAAGGGAGACCACGCTGCACCCTGTAAATCCAAATACATAACACATTGTGACCGCTCGGAGTTACCGTATTTGGCTAAATATTTCCACTCATCAAAATTTAGCGGATTAATCGACTTTTCTTATTTACCTTGTAGGATAATTGAAGAATCACTTTAATATTCTATGAATAAAAAATTCCTTACCCTCAGTTTAGCAGTTGCTATGGCGGGCACGCTTGCTTCTTGCAATAATGGAGAGCAAAAAGCCCAGGCAAATGCAGACACAGAAGTACACGGCATCGATGTAAAAAACATGGATCAGTCCGTTTCCCCTTCTGATGACTTCTATAACTTTGCCAATGGTGGCTGGCAAAAAGCAACCAAAATCCCTGATGATCAAACACGATGGGGTGCTTTTAATGAGTTACGTGACCGTAACGTCAGCGCTCAAAAAAACATCATGGACGATGCCATCAAGCACATCGACACTTATACAGGTGATCAGCTGAAGGCGGTTCAGGTTTATCAGTTGGGAATGGACAGTGCTAAAATTGAAACTGCGGGCTATAAAGCCTTGGAGCCTATTTTTGCCAAGATCAACAGTGTTTCCAACAAGCAGCAGGTTCCTTCACTTTTGGGCGAGCTGAATGCACAGGGGGTTTATGGTTTGTTCACAAGCTATGTGTACACCGACAGTAAAAACTCTACAGAAAATGCTTTCTGGTTCCGTCAGGGAGGCTTATCGCTTCCTGATCGTGACTATTACTTGAACAAAGATGAGCACTTTAAAAGTATTCGTCAGGACTACGTAAAGTATATTTCCGCTATTTTGACAAAAGTTGGTGAAAAACCAGCGGTAGCAGAAAAAGCAGCCAAAGACATTTTGGCTTTCGAGACCAAATTGGCAGAGATTTCAAGATCACGTGCTGAGCTGCGTAACCCAGAGAAAAACTACAACAAAATGAAAACGGCGGATTTTGATAAATCCTTCTCTCATTTTGATGTAACGGATTTCTTCCAGGCTGCAAAAATCCCTCAGGCAAAAGTTCCAGAAGTTATTGTTGGTCAGCCTGAGTTCTTCACTGGTCTTGGTCGTATTTTGAAAACAACTTCAGTAAATACCCTGAAGCAGTACTTCACTTTCAAAACAGTGAACACTTATGCCTCTTACCTGAGCCATGACTTTGTCACGCTATCTTTCGACTTTTATGGAAAGAAATTGAGCGGTGCAAAAGTAATGCGTCCACGCTGGAAGCGTATGTTGTCTGTTGTTAATGGTGTTGTTGGCGAAGGTTTTGGCCAAATGTACGTAGCGAAGGTATTCCCTGAAGAAGCAAAAACAATGTTGGCAGGAATGATTGAAAACGTGCGTACCGTATTGGGACAACGTATCGATCAGCTTTCTTGGATGAGCGAAAAAACCAAAGAGAAAGCCCATGAAAAACTGGAAAACATCAATGTAAAAATCGGTTATCCTAACAAGTGGAAATCGTACGAAGATTTGAATGTTGACACTTCTTCTTTCCTACAAACGATGATCAATTCAAATGAATTTGATTATCAGGATATGATCGGTGATCTTGGAAAGCCTGTTGATAAAACAAAATGGGGAATGACACCGCAAACGGTAAATGCTTATTATAGCCCTACCAACAACGAAATCGTATTCCCTGCGGCCATTCTACAGCCTCCATTCTATGATTACAAAGCTGACAAAGCGGTTAATTATGGCGGTATTGGTGCGGTGATTGGTCATGAAATCACACACGGATTTGACGATCAGGGTCGTAAATACGATGCACAAGGAAACCAAAAAGACTGGTGGACAGAAGAAGATGGCAAACGTTTTGACGCCTTGGCGCATAAAGTAACTGAGCAGTTCAATAACTACACTGTATTGGATTCTGTTCATGTAAATGGCCAATTGACATTGGGTGAAAACATTGCCGATTTGGGTGGTGTAACTTTGGCCTACAATGCCATGATGAACGACATGAAGAAAAATGGTCGTCAGGAAAAAATCGACGGTTTCACTCCTGAGCAACGTTTCTTCTTGTCATGGGCAACAGTATGGAGAACCAAAGCGCGTGATGAAGCTTTGCGTCAGCAAGTAATGACTGATCCACACTCACCAGGATTCTTCAGAGCTTATGCTCCATTGAGTAATTTCGAGCCTTTCCAAAAAGCTTTCGACTTAAAAAATGATTCGAAAATGGTACGTAAAGACCGTATCGTGATCTGGTAATCCTTTTTCATAATAATTTTAAAGGCTTCTCTTTCGGGGAAGCCTTTTTTTGTTTTACATTTAAACTGATGAGCGAAAGAAAAGAAATAAAAACGGCGATTATTGCCGCTATTGGCGAAAATGGAGAACTCGGAGCAGAGAATCAACTCCTTTGGCGCCTCCCAAAAGACACCGCATTTTTCACTGATAAAATCAAACTGCTGCCCACGATTATGGGTAGAAAAACGGCGGAGTCGCCAGATATGGAACATTCAGATTACCGAAATATCATCGTCAGCAGACAGCAAGGTTTCCAGCTCAGGGATTTTGAAATTGCTAAAAATCTCAATCAAGCCTGGACATTGGTTGCAGCGGAAAATCGCGAAGTGATGGTCTGCGGTGGCGCACAAATTTACAACCTGACGATTCAGGATGTCGATCGGCTTTATATCACGCATGTCCACGCCTCCTTCTCACAGGCCGATGCATTCTTCCCACCTATCGACCCTGCCATCTGGAAAAAAGTCAGTGAGGAATATCACCCTAAGGATCATGAACATACACATGATATGACATTTTGTATCTATGAAAAAATATAAATTGATTCATCAAAAAAAGCGACCTTCATCGGGTCGCTTTTTTTGATTATCATCTATTTTATTAACCGTCAATCACCTATCGAACAGCCTTTTGCATTTGCTTACTCAATGCAGACTGATTGAAGAAAAAACTGATCGTTTTAGCTTTCACATAAGCCTCCGAAGCATACAAATAACCATCCGTCTGGTTGCTGTCAGCTCCCCAGGAATTTTTAATGATATAGTATTTTTTTCCTTCCTGATCTTTAACGATTCCCGTGATATGCATCAAGTGGTCGTCGGTGGTTTGATAATTGTCAAACATCTCCTGACGACGCTCCGGAGTAACCGTTTGCTCCGCCACATAGTGTTTGCCATCAAGGTCGGCCTTGGTCATTTCATCCGTTGGAAGCACTGCTAAACCTGCCGCATGGATAAATCCACGTTCACTCACATCCGCATCCCAAACGGCGGTATAACCCTGTTCAAGTCCTTCGTCAAGCGTCGCCATCAGTTCCTCCAAAGGCAGGTTGAAGGCGGTACTTCTCGACCAGTTATCTGGCACCTCCACCACAAAAGAACTATGGTATGGGTGGTGGGTGAAACTCGTTAATGCCACATATTCCTGCGGCTGAAGTTTCAGGTGTTCCATATAAGATTTTGGGGTGTAGGTTTTCCCATCGACTTTAAAATCTGCTGGAACAGCACCGAAATAAGCATCAAGAACGCCATTTACGGCATCTTTCCATGCTGGAGACAACTTACGGGAATGGTTCTCGATGAAGGCATCGCACATGGCTTTAAGCACAGCCACCAGCTCAGCATGGTTACGAACCTGCCCCTGCCCTTTGATATTTCCCTCGTAGGCAAATGCTGGCATCACCCCAAAACGGCGCATCACCTTTGGCACATCAGTAGCCAGGCCACCTTCATCAAACTGTGTTTTGCCATGCAATCGCACATAACGTTCCGCTTTCATGAAATAGGCATTTCGAACGGTGTACATTTCCGACAGGTTGGTTTCCGATCCGCTAAGTCGCTTGGCCTCTGCATCATAAAATGACATCGTTGAAAATGACCAGCAAGTACCTGTACGGAATTGATTTTTCACTGCCCCACCATCATTATCTTTTACAACGGTAAAATGGTAAGCGCCATCTTCCATATTTTTAAAACTGTCCTGTGCTTGAGCGACCAATCCAGATCCTGCCATCATCATGGTTAAACCCATGATCTTCATCCAACGATATTGCATAGTATTGATTTTATATTTTGTTACTCAAAAATAATAAATATTTAACCAAAAAAAAGAGGCCACCCGTAAAGATAGCCTCTCTGTTTTGAAAAGAATTAATTACTTAATTCCCAATTTCTTTTTCATTGATTTTGTCAATGCATTTTTGTTGACTACATAGTTCATCGTCTTATAAGCGAAGTAAGGCTCAGAAGCGAAGAAGTAACCGTCGATATCATTGGAGTTACCCCAAGAGTTTTTCACCAAGAAGTAATCTTTACCATTTTGGTCTTTCACCAAGCCCGTGATGTGCATTCCGTGATCATCAGTCGTTTCATAATTATCGAAAGCTTTCTGACGCATCTCTTGCGTAATTTCTTCCTCTTTCTGAGGCGTATCGAATGCACTTGATGATTTTTTAGCACCTGCATCAGAGAAGTTTTTATTGTCCTTACCTGATTTCTTGATACTGATACCATCCGCAGGAACAATAGCCAATCCGTCACGGTAAGAGAATCCTTTTTCTGAAACGTCAGCACCCCAGGCAATAGAATAACCTTCTTCTACCGCATGCTTGGCGATGTCCACCATTTCATTCATTGGCACATTGTAAGATTGTTTCCACTCCCAGTTATCTTCAACCTCCAACACAAATGGCTTGTAGAATGGGTGGTGTGTATAAGAAGTGATCGAAACATAATCATCAAGGTTTAAGCCCAAAGAAGCCATATAAGACGCTGGCGTATACTCTTTACCCTGGTACTCAAATTTCTCTGGTCTTTTACCGAAGTAAGCATCCAAAACACCATTCACGGCATCTTTCCAAGCTGGCGACAATTTTTTAGACTTATTTGCGATAAAGGCGTCAAGCATATTTTTCAATACTGACTCCAATTCAGCATGGTTACGCACCGTTTGGCCTGGGATCGTTCCTTCATAAACCGACTCAGGAACAATACCGAATTTACGCATTACAGCAGGAATATCGTGGAATGCGCCACCTTCACCAAAGTTGGTTTTTCCGTGCATGCGCACATATTTTTCCGCTTTTAGGAAATAAGCATTACGTACCACCCACATTTCTGCAAGGTTGACGTCCTTTCCTGTAATTCTTTTTACTTCACTGTTATAAAAAGACAATGCTGAAAATGACCAGCAAGTACCTGTTCTCATTTGGTTTTTCACAGATCCACCTTCAAGGTTTTTGATCGTTGTGAAGTGATACCCACCATCTTTTTTGTTGGTGGAAATATCTTGTGCCTGAGCACTTAATGCGACAGAAGCACCAAGGGCTACTGTTGCAATGGCATTTTTCAAATGTCTTTTCATCTATCTTTTGCTTTCCTGTAACTGATGCCATTTATTGTCTGATATAGGCCAACCTTCGAGCGCAACATTTTACCGAATGCCCCGAAAAACCCCATACAGCACGATTATAACATCATCAGTACGTTTTTATCAATAGTGCGAATATAAAGTATCTGTCAGGAATTCCCATAATAATTAGAGGGATAAAATGCTTAAAAACGAAATTTTAATGTGAAAATTCAACTTTGACCAAATATCCGCACAGAACACCGAATGTTAAATTTCAGTATTTATATAATTTTCGTTATATTCTAAAACGACGTCTTAACTTTCATCTAAACCCTAAAAATTCAGCCTTATGCTTGAAATTGCAAACGCAATGCTCCGTAAATTTGCCAACGAGCAAGTTCCCATGATTGAGTTCTGCCAGCCAGAAATTACCGCTTTTTCCCCTGAAGCCCTAACGGTGAAAATCCCTTTCGCAAACCAGACAAAAAACCACCTCAACAGTATGTACTTCGGCGCCATGGCCGTCGGTGCCGATGTCGCAGGTGGCCTTATGGCCTTCTCGATGATTGAGCAGCAACAGCTCCCGATCAATTTGGTGTTCAAGGATTTTCACGCAAATTTCATTAAACGACCAGAGGCGGATGTGCTTTTCCACTGCGAGGAAGGCAAGAAAATACAAAAAATGGTGATGGAATGTATGTCTTCTGGTGAGCGTGTTACCGACGAAATTAGAATTACCGCTACCTGTCCTGAGAAGTTTGATCAGGAGTTGGTTGCGGAATTTCAGCTGACACTATCGCTGAAAAAGAGATAAGTACAAAAAAAAGGTTCCTGCCATCACAGGAACCTTTTTTATTGATGAGAGACTTTCCGAATTCGGCTGAGCCATACGTGCGCTTGCCCAAAACCAGAGATAAAGCCGTTCAGGATTTCCTGACCACGACGAAAATAGAAGTATCCATTAATTCTAAAACTGAAAGGAGAGTGATTATCATGTACCCTCACATATCCTTTACAATAACCTTGTGCATTTTGCCTGGAGGTAAGCACGACCGTATCCACCAATAAAGGGGTACCGCTTCCTTCGAGCGTGGAATCTTTATATGCCAAAACGTGATGGTGCTGAAAGCCCTGCACAACCTTCACAGCATTTTTGTACTCGACCTTCTCTTGCTGTTGATTTTCGTGTGTCATATACTCCCCTACCCCGAAGAGGCAAAGAATAAGGGCGCCTATGAAGAAATATTCTTTCATAATCAATCACTTGAATTTATAGTAGTGGTGCTATTCCTTATGTTTGAAAAAGGATGCGCACCAACGCAATAAAACAAATAACGAACCGATTCACAGCCCCCACTTCAAGAATATCGGCAGGTAATCAACTTCTAATGACAAACCGCCTCCCTCGATACGGTAAGAATAATTTTATATATCTTTTTCCTGTGCCGAAAACAGCAGTAACATTTGCCAGGCTTCCTGCACTTTATTTTTAGCCAACAAGCGCTTGACATAAGAATGCAGCACGTCGACCAATTCCTTTTCGGTATGGTTTTGTGCCATTTTTTCTATTTTCCGCTGATTTCCGGAAACGGTATCGCTTTCAATTTTTGGGATTTCTGCAACACCAGCAAGAATGGCCAGTTCATTGCCCGTAAGAATACGCGACAACCGCACCGAGTCTGGCAACTGATCCACACCAATACCCAAAGTAGCCCCTGGCTTCTGAATTGTAAAAAGACTATCATGATTAACTTTGGAATAAAGGTTTCCCCCCATTCTCGCCATAGGGTCCAATCGAAGTGGATCAATCAAACCATCCTCCTGCAACAACCCTTCGCGAACATGAGCAACCATCACCTCACAAATCACTAAATTCCCTGATCCTTTTTTTCCGCCGAGGTCCACCACCTGCTGTACTTTACACTCAAATGCCACAGGCGCTTCCTGCACTATGGGAGGCTTTACCATGGTCGAGGGTTTTTCCGTCAGGCCACTTTTCAAAAATTCATTGACCTGTTCATCGTATTCACTGGAGCTCAGTGACATTTGCTCCACAATGGCACCATTCACGATATGAATGACACATTCTGGGACTTCAAGTACATTTTCAAGGGTATGCTTGGTGGTATTATCTCGCACACGGCGCGCAGGGGAAAAAGCCAGGATTGGCGGATTGGCACCAAAAGCATTGAAAAAGGAAAAGGGACTCAGATTTACATGTCCATTGGCATCAATGGTACTGACAAAAGCAATAGGCCGCGGCACCACAGCGCTGAGCATCAGACGATGAAAATCACCAATACTTTGTTCTTTAGGATTGATTATCATAAAAAATTAAGGGTATCGATCGTAGAATTTTGAGTGAAGAAAAAGGGGAAAACCGAAGCTTTCCCCTTTTATTGATAAACTCTTGTTTTACTTTGAAGGTTCACGGGCAGGCCCGATATATCCCCTGACATGGCCAAAACTCACCTTTATTCCATTTTTTTCACAATGACCTCTAAGAATCACCACATCATCATCTTGCAGGTAAGTTCGGGTCTGTCCATCTTTAAAAAGGATGGGCGAACTTCCGCCTTTGGTCAGCTCAAGTAAAGAACCACAGGAATCATGCGTTGGGCCTGAAATAGTCCCTGAGGCCATCATATCTCCGATATTAATATTACAGCCATTCACCGTTTGATGGGCCAACTGCTGATCAATGCTCCAGTACAAAAATTTGGCATTGGATTTTGAAACCACTTCCAGATCAGCATACCTCCCTGGACGGATTTCCACTGAAAGGTTGATGTCAAAATGAGTGGCCTGTTTTTGCTGTTTCAGATAGGGCAAAACTTCAGGCTCCTGCTCAGGGCCCTCACAGCGGAAAGGTTCAAGGGCATCCATTGTGATTACCCACGGCGACATGGACGAGGCAAAAGATTTCCCCAAAAATGGCCCTAATGGCTGGTACTCCCACTTTTGAATATCCCTTGCGGACCAGTCGTTAAAAAGCACCATTCCAAAAATATAGTCTTCAGTTTGATCAACAGGGACCTGCTCTCCCATTTCCGTCTTCTTACCGACGATAAAGGCCATTTCCAGCTCAAAATCCAGGGCTTTGGAAGCAGAAAAAACAGGCTTTTCAGCATCTTTGGGCATGATCTGACCCTGAGGACGAATAATTTCGTGGCCAGAAGTAACCAAAGAAGACGACCGCCCATGGTATCCCACTGGCATATGTCGCCAATTGGGCATCAGTGGGTTATCCGGACGAAACATTTTACCCACATTGGTGGCATGTTCAAGAGAGGAATAGAAATCAGTATAATCCTGACACTTAATTGGCGGGTGCATCATGGCACGTCGGCGAGGAACAAACACCTGCTCAAAATGATCCTTAAGCGGGGAATCATGATCTGTTTCACGCAAAAGGGAAATCAGAATCTGACGGGTTTTTTTCCACACATCTCGCCCGCAATCAATATAGTCGTTGAGGCTGTCACGGTTAAATACAGTGGTATCAATGCAGAGTGCCTCCAAGAATTCAAGACGGGCAAGCATTCGCATATCAATGATGTAGTCCCCTAAAGCAACCCCAACACGTGGGCTTAACTCAGGAGTAGAAAAGATGCCAAAAGGAAGGTTGTGAATCGTGTATCCTGAATCGGGATCGACAGGAACCCACGAATTCATCTTTTGGTAGTAGTCGGTCATAGTGTATTGACTAAGATTGTTGGTGGTATAGGTTTGGTATTACTATCGGACAATTTAGAGCGTTCCTCTTTTGGACTGCTCCCGTTCGATGGCTTCAAAGAGCGCTTTAAAATTCCCCTTGCCAAAAGATCTCGCTCCTTTTCTTTGAATAATCTCAAAAAACAGGGTTGGCCTTGGCGTTACGGGCTTTGTAAAAATCTGCAAAAGGTAGCCTTCATCGTCACGATCCACCAAAATACCTAACTCTCGCAATTGTTCCAAATCTTCTTCAATATTCCCTACTCTATTCTGTAAATCATCGTAATAAGAGCCTGGAACCTGCAAAAATTCGATCCCTCTACTGACCAACGCCTGAACAGTGCCCACAATATCGTCGGTAGCCACGGCAATATGTTGAACGCCCGACCCATTATAAAAATCTAAATATTCTTCAATTTGGGATTTCTTCTTTCCTTCGGCAGGTTCATTGATCGGAAACTTAATCCGCCCATTGCCATTGGACATCACCTTGCTCATCAGCGCAGTATAATCTGTCGAAATATCCTCATCATCAAAAGAAACCAGCTGACTGAAGCCCATCACTTCAGCATAGAATTTCACCCAGGTATTCATTTCATTCCAGCCGACATTCCCCACAATATGGTCGATGTATTTCAGTCCCACCGCAGCGGGTTGATACTGGGGTTGCCAGGCTTCATACCCTGGCAGGAAAACGCCCTGATAATTTTTTCTTTCAATAAAAACATGCACGGTATCGCCATAGGTGTGAATTCCTGAGCGAATCAGCACCCCCGATTCATCCTGTAACTGCTGTGGCTCGAGGAACGATTTCGCTCCTCGGGCGGTGGTTTCTTCCCATGCTTTTTGGGCATCTTCCACCCAAAGGGCGATCACACGCACCCCGTCGCCGTGCACATCAATGTGTCGGCCAATATCGCTGTCGGCCTGCAAAGGGCTTGTGATCACCAGCCTGATTTTATCCTGCTGAAGCACATAGGAGGCCTCCGCCTGATTCCCCGTTTCAAGGCCAGCTTTCGCCAGGGGCTGAAAACCAAAGGCGGTCTGATAAAAGTGCGCCGTTTGCAGGGCATTACTGACATACAACTGAATGTAATCCGTCCCCATGATCGGTAAAAAATCAGGAGTTGCAGATGGTTGGTTTTCGGTATGTTGATTCATTGTGGTTTATTTTGGTTCATTGGGTGAAATAATGGGCTTTATTTGGCCACGATCAATCCGAAAACATTTGCTTTCACGTGGCAATGGGTATTGAGGGGGCGTTTATTCAGGCTTTCAACTGGTGTGCAAAATACCTGAAATCATTGCTCGATTCACTGATCGGCAGTCGCTTGCTTTTAGTTTTCTATTGACAAAATTTTCAATGCTGATCATCGAGCCACGATCGGAAATAATCACCAGTATCGAGTTTCAGTCCGTCTTCAGTAATGGACAGCGGACGAAAAGGGTCCACCATGACGGCAAATTCCGCCGTGCCTTTTTTCCCGATGCTTCGCTCCATGGCGCCAGGGTGCGGACCATGGGGGATCCCCGAAGGGTGCAAAGTGATATAACCCTGATCGATATCGTTCCTGCTCATAAAATCTCCCTCGACATAATAAATCACTTCGTCGGAATCCAGATTACTGTGATTGTATGGCGCTGGAATGGCGTCAGGATGGTAATCGTACAACCGAGGACAAAACGAGCAGATCACATAATTATGCCCCTGAAAGGTCTGATGTACTGGCGGTGGCTGATGAATCCTTCCTGTAATGGGTTCAAAATTATGAATATTGAAGGCATAAGGATAAAGGCAGCCATCCCAGCCGACCACATCAAAAGGGTGTGTGGCATACACTACCTGATGGATAAACCCCTGTTTTTTAATTTTGACCATAAAATCGCCCCGCCCCGCCACAGGATCGAAATGCTGAGGGAGTTTCAGGTCTCGCTCACAGTAAGGCGACGATTCCAAAAACTGACCTCTTTTATTTAAATATCGCTTTGGGGGCTCAATTGCACTGTTGGATTCAATGATCAACAGGCGGTTGTCTGTGGTATCGAAAAGTAATTGATAAATCACCCCTTTGGGGATTATGAGATAATCCCCGTACTCGAATCGGATTTCGCCCATCATGGTGCGTAAAACCCCCGATCCCTGATGCACAAAAATGCATTCATCCGACATGGCATTTTTATAGAAATAATCATGCATACTGCTGCTTGGCGATGCGAGGGCAATCGCTACATCGCTGTTGCAAAGCACTGTTTTTCGAGCGCTCAGGAAATCTTTTTCCGTGGGTAAATTAAAGCCGACAAACTTCCGCGCCTGAACATTGTGCTCCACGGCAATTTTTGGCCGCACGTCAATCTTTTCCCTGATTTCCTTAACCTGAGTAGGCCGCTCCAAATGATACAACAAAGCGGAATCCCCAGAAAAGCCCTCACTGCCAAACAGCTGCTCATAATAAAAGCTGCCGTCCGCTTTCTTGAAAACGGTGTGGCGCTTTGGGGGAATGCTACCCGACTGATGATAATATGGCATAGTGGTGAAATTTATTTTTTAGTCGATATTCATCTCAGGGATTTCCCCCTCGACAACCAGCCGCCCAGCTGTCGCTTCCTGAATCTGCGCTACCGAAACCCCTGGTGCGCGCTCCAGCAAATGAAAAGCCCCATCCCTAACTTCAAGCAAGGCCAAATTGGTCACTATCCGTTTTACACAACCTACTCCAGTGATGGGCAAACTACAGTTTTTCAGTAATTTGGAGTCCTCATTTTTGTTGGTATGCATCATCGCCACAATAATGTTCTGTGCCGAAGCCACCAAGTCCATCGCCCCGCCCATGCCCTTGACCATCTTTCCAGGAATTTTCCAGTTGGCGATGTCTCCGTTTTCAGAAACTTCCATCGCCCCGAGAACGGTCAGGTCAATATGCCCTCCGCGGATCATGGCAAAGCTCAGCGAGGAGTCGAAAAATGCCGATCCTGCCAAAGTAGTAATGGTTTGTTTACCAGCATTGATCACGTCGGCATCCACTTGATCTTCCTCTGGAAACGGCCCCATGCCCAGCAATCCGTTTTCGGACTGAAGGGTAACACTGATATTTTCAGGAATATAATTGGCCACCAGCGTAGGGATTCCAATCCCTAAATTCACATAATCCCCATCGGTGAGTTCCTGTGCTATTCGCTTGGCAATTCCATATTTATCTAACATAAGTTTGGTTGGTTTTAAAGTGGATCAATTAGGCTTGGCGAACGGTGCGTTTCTCAATACGCTTCTCATAATTTTCGCCCTGAAAAATGCGTTGGACAAATACCCCTGGCAGGTGAATTTCATTGGCTGAAAGCGCCCCAGCAGGATAAAGCTCCTCCACCTCCACCACGGTAATCTTTCCTGCCATCGCCATCACGGGATTAAAATTTTTCGCCGTTCCCTTAAATATCAGATTACCCTCATGATCGCCTTTCCAGGCTTTTACAAAAGCAAAATCTGCCCTTAGGGCATGTTCAAGAATGTGGGGTTTCCCATTAAACCACCGCACCTCTTTTTGTCCCTGCACTTCTGTACCAAAACCTGCAGGCGTATAAAAAGCAGGTATTCCCGCTCCGCCAGCCCGACACCTTTCCGCCAAAGATCCCTGCGGAATAAGCTCCACCTCAAGCTCTCCACTGAGCAACTGCCGCTCAAACTCTGCATTTTCCCCAACATAGGAGGCAATCATTTTTTTCACCTGTTTTCTTTGCAGCATCAGGCCAATGCCAAAATCATCCACCCCTGCATTATTGGAGATACAGGTAAGCCCTTCGAGCTTGGAGCCTGCCAGGGTGGCGATACAATTTTCAGGAATACCGCACAGCCCAAAGCCCCCAAGCATCAGGGTTTGATGAGACTGCACATCAAAAAGCGCTTGGTCAGCGTTTTCAAATACTTTGTTCATTGTAGGTAGTGTTAAGGGTGAAGTTTAACTTAATTTAATATTTTTTTAATTATTTGTAAATTTTTTAGCACATTAAAGAGCCTATGCGAAAATACAGACTAAAAACATGGTGCTATTTCAAATATTAATAATCAAGAAATAACGAGCCCGTTAGACAAACGTATATTTTCAGTAACGGTATTCTACTGTAACAGATGGTTAAAACTTACCTGAAATCAAATTTCATCAGTATGCAACAACAATATGAAGACTATTCGGATGCAGATTTTAAAATTTGGCGGGAGCTTTATGAGCGACAAATGGCGATTGTCCCCAAATATGCCTGTACGCCATTCCTGAAAGCTTTGGACAAAATTGGTTTTTCAAGGGAAGAAATTCCCCGTTTTGAAGCGCTGGATAAAGTTCTGATGGAAGCTACGGGCTGGTCAATTACGGTGGTGAAAGGACTGATCCCCGTAGAGGATTTTTTCCAGGCACTGGCGGAAAAAAAATTCCCTGCCTCCACCTGGCTCAGAAATGAGCAACAGCTGGAATATATCGAAGAGCCCGATATGTTTCATGATATTTTCGGGCATGTCCCTTTGCTGGTTAACCCTGTTTACGCCTCTTTTATACAGGCTTATGCTCAAATGGCGCTGGAATATACCCAAAATGAAAAAGCCATTGCACTTTTACAACGGCTCTATTGGTTTACGGTGGAATTTGGACTGATTCAGGAACGGGAGGCCGTCAGGATTTATGGTGCAGGCATTATTTCAAGCCCTAAAGAATCCTTGTTTTCTGTGAGTGGGGAATCCCGCAAATTGCCCTTTAATATTGACACGATATTCAACAACCCCTTTGAAAAAAGCAATATCCAACAGGAATACTATGTGATTTCGGAACTGGAGGAACTCGAACGGGCAATACCAGAGATAAAAAAACGACTCGATCAGCTTATTGAAGACGGGCTGAACGATGTAAAACCCGTCAGGTAAAATCAGTGAGCAGGAAGGTGTTTCATGCCCGCATTTACCAACTTCTCCAAAGTGTTTTGAAATTGTTGCATTTCAGAAACACCGACCACATCCTCATAATTCTGACGCAATCGTTTCACCACGCAATATAAATCATAACGGAAAACCTTCCCCCGCTCGGTAAATTTGATCATCAAAGCCCGACGGTCGCTCGGGTGGGCTTCCGTGAATATATAGCCTTTCTCCTTCAATTCATGAACCACCTTGTTCATCGCTTGCTTGGTGATCTGCGCATGTTTGGCCATATCATTACTGATCGACCCTTCATTTTTGATATTCGCCAGCAATACCAACTGACCAATCTTAAAATCGGGGTGACCGAGTGCCTCCATCTCCTGCAAAACAGTCATTTCCATTTGCTTTCTGAAGATGCCATGCAAGCGGGTAATGCTATTCTTTTGCTGCGCCGATATAAAGGTCATCCACTCGTCTAAACTTTTCTCCTTTTTCATCTTATCGTCCTGTGATCTCCACAAAGATAAAAAATAAATCCTAAAGTCAATTAAATTGACCTTTATTTAGTCAATAAAGTTGTCTTTTGTTGTTTTCACACTTCCTCACGATCCTTTAATAAAGCTACTGCCGATTTGATAATTCATGAAAGGTATTTTAGCAATCCCTATATCTTACCTCAAAAAGAACAAGAAAAGAATAAAATTGTACATATCTGTAAATCAATACTATAACGAATCATAGTCAAAATATTAAAAGTCAATTAGATTGACCTTTTTTAGTCAATAAAGTTGTCTTTTTAGTCAGCTTAGTTTACTTTTGTAACATCAAAACACTTATGACTATGGAAAACGAAAATCAACAAGGACAACAAAAGCCGTCAGGCAAAATGAAATATATTATAGGACTGATTATCCTGATTGGTCTTGGATATGGTATTAAGACGGTGATGTATAACCTTCACCACGAAACCACCGACAATGCCATGATTGAAGGACATGAGTATCCAGTCATTGGTCGGGTAACAGGTTATGTGACGGCGGTGAACGTAAATGATTATGATGCTGTAAAGCCTGCGCAGACCATCCTTCAGTTTGACAATAAAGAATATAAAATCGGCGTTACTGCTGCACAGGGCGATTTGGATTTATCCATCGCGACCCTTGCTGAGGCCAAAGCCAACAAGAAAGCGGCAGAAGCAAAATTGCATTTGGTAAAAGCAACCGCAAAAGCCAGCAAAATTGCCAACGATAAAGCGGCGGATGATTTAAACCGCGCAAAAAATCTTTTCAAAGATCACGCGACAACACAGAAAACCCTTGACGACGCTACGGCGCAATACAATCTGATGCATCAAAAATATGCTGTTGCGCAGGATCAAATCACCCTTGCTAAACAGAGCATCAATATTGCGGCTTCGGCCATCAAAAAAGCAGAAGCTGCTGTTGATATCCGCAAGGCTAAATTGAAACAAGCAGAACTGAACCTTTCTTATACCACGGTAAAAGCACCTGTTGAAGGGCGCATCGGAAAGATGACCATCGAGCCTGGACAATTTGTCGCTGCGGGACAGCCATTGTTTACCGTTGTGAATGATCAAAACTTCTATGTGGTCGCCAATATGAAGGAAACACAGCTGGAGAATATCAAAGTGGGAGACGAGGCTGAAGTGTCGGTAGACGCTTACCCTGATTTGGAATTGAGCGGAAAAGTAGACCGTATTTCAAGAGCCACAGGAGCAAAATTCTCTTTATTGCCTCCAGATAACGCCACAGGTAACTTCGTGAAAATTGTGCAGCGTGTGCCGGTGATCATTAAATTAAACAAAAGCGCTAAAGCAGCAAAATTGCTTCGCTCAGGTTTGAGTGTTGATGTTTCAGTAGCCTACTAAAAACTCACAGGATGGCAGCTAAAGGATTTGTCAAGTGGATTATCGTAGCAACTACGGTAATTGCCGCAGTGCTTGAACTGATCGATACAACGATCGTCAATGTAGCACTGACGAACATAAGTGGTAACCTCGGTGCCACGATCGAAGACACCTCCTGGGTGGTCACTGGATATGCGATTGCCAACGTAATCATCATTCCCCTGACAGGCTTCTTAGCCAATTACTTCGGTCGAAAAAATTATTATTTCTATTCCATATTATTATTCACCATTTCCTCCTACTTCTGTGGGGCCTCCAACTCTTTGGAGATGCTGGTATTTTTCCGAATCCTGCAAGGAATTGGTGGCGGGGCGTTACTCTCTACTTCTCAGTCGATTCTTTTCGATGCCTTTGAACTCGAAGAGCGCCCGATTGCTTCCGCCATCTTTTCGATGGGGCTGATCGTTGGACCAACCATCGGACCAACACTCGGTGGATTTATTGTCGATAATTACCATTGGTCATTGATTTTCGATATCAACATTCCTTTGGGAATTCTGGCCGCTGCGATGGTATTTCTTTACATCGACAAAAAACCAGAAGAGTATCATATCGATCGCAGCAAGATTCACATCGACCGTCTGGGAATTATCTTCCTTGCGCTTTGGGTAGGATCATTGCAATATATTCTTGAGCGTGGGCAGTCAGAAGACTGGTTTAACTCCAAGCTGATTTTAGGACTTGCCATCTTGTGCGTGCTTACCCTCGGCCTGTTTATTTGGCAGGAACTGAGGACAGACAAGCCGGCGGTGGACATCAGAATCCTGAAAGACCCCAACCTGGCCATGACCACCTTCATTGCGCTGATCCTCGGCTTTGGGCTGTACAGTTCCATGTATGTGTATCCCGTATGGATGCAACGCCTGCTGGGCTACACCGCCACAGAAACAGGAATGAGCCTGATTCCTGGCGCCTTGTTCTCTGCCTTCTGTATGCCGATTGTCGGTAAACTGATGCAAAAAGGTGCTTACCCAAAATACCTGCTTTTTGTTGGTTTTGGGGTCTATGCGATCTTCTCTTTCTGGATGTCACTGGCGAGCCCAATGGCAGGAATGGTCTTCTTTGTAATGCCTTTGCTGATCAGGGGTATTGGTCTTGGATTTTCCATTGTACCGATCACCAATCAGGCAATTGCCGGACTGAAGCCCGAAGAAATCCCGCAAGGGGTGGCCATCAACAACATGATCCGTCAGTTAGGTGGTGCCTTTGGTATTGCCCTGATGAACACCTACATCGTGCGTAAAGTAGCGGGTGTACGCGGCCACCTGATCAGTTTTATCACCCCAGACAATCCTGCATTTGTCGAGAAGAAAAACTTGATCATGCACGGCTTAATTGCCAAAGGAGTGAATGTTCACCAGGCAAGTGCCACCGCCATGCGGATGATTGAAGGCCTTGTGGACAAACAAGCCTACACCATTACCTATGTATCTTCATTTCAGGTAATTGGCGTGTTCTTTGTCTGTATATTACCGATCTGTCTGATCATGAAAAAGACCAAAGTCAACGGTAAAGTAGAGGCTGGTCATTAATTCAGTATTTTAAGTATTGACTCCATGAAAAAAGTTATAATTATTGCTTTCGCCCTTGCGATGAGCCTTCAGGTAAAAGCAGAAAATAAAGCCCCTCAAACCCTTCAGGTTTGGATTCAAAAAGCGTTCACCAATTTCCCAAATATTCAGTCTGCTCGTTTGCAGGAAAAATTGGCGGAAGATTATGTTTCTTTCCAGAAGGGTAACCGACTGCCGATGATCGACGCCTCGGCTTCTTATCATTATGTTGCCCCTTCCCCAACGGTTACTTTACCTATTGGCCCACAGGGGGTAGACTTGAAACTGTTCCCCAACAACAATGAAAATGTTGGTGTGGAAGCCAGTGAATTGTTGCTGGGATTTGGCAGAGTAAACAGCCAGGTCAATAAAGCAAAAGCGCAAGCAGAAACGGCCCATTTGAGTGTTCAGCAGGCTGAAGAACAACTGGCTTTTGAACTTTCAAGATTATACCTGAACCTTGGTTTTGTTGAGGAAAGCCTGAAAGTGCAAACGGCCAATATCAAGGTATTGGTAGAAACCAAAGACTTGATTCAGTCTCGGGTTGATAATGGTACAGCACTGGAGCTGGACCTGTTGAATATCAAAGTTCAGATAGAAAACGCCCAGAACAAGCTTTATGACCTTCAGAATGGTGAACAGAAAATTCTGGCGACGGTAGCCTACCTTACTGGCGAAGAACATGCCGACCTGAGTGACGAAGTGGAAGATATGTCGTGGCCTGCACAAATGCTTCCTGAGCGCCCTGAGAGCGCTTCCAACTGGCTAAACAACACCCAAATCCAGATTGCGCAAGCCAAAGAAAAAATTGCCCGCATGGACCTCTCTGCGGCCAAATCAAGCCGTTTGCCTGCCTTGTACCTTGACGGTGCAGTGGGTTACAAAAACGGGTTTGTTCCAGAACTTGACGAACTGAAATTTAATTACCGTGTAGGGCTGACACTCAAAGTGCCTATTTTCCACGGAAATAAAGTAAGGTTACAAAATCATATGGCACGCAAAAAAGTGTCCGTTTCAAAATTGTCTACAAAAAATGTGATCACCGATTTATCGCAACAGTGGACCAAGCTGGTTTCAGAAATTCAAACCAACCAGGCCAAATTGCAATCTGCACAAACGCTGATCGATCAGGCACAAACAGCCCTCGAAATGGCGCAATCGCAGTATAAAAATGGTGCCATCACTTATGTAGATCTTCAGAATGCGAGAACAGCCTTGCTCAATGCCAAGCTGGCTTCTTTACATCAGCAGTTCAATTTGAGCAATGCTGACCTGGAAGCCCTCCGACTGAACAGCACTCATTATTGGGCCAGCGCCGAATAATTTGTAATAATCCTCCCAAATAAAAACCTCTGGTATAATTGCCAGAGGTTTTGCTTTTTTAGGATGAAATATTTGTCATGCCCATCTTCACAAGCCGCGAAAGGGTCTGTTCAAACTGCGCCATTTCCTCGGCTCCAACCGATTTTTCGAAATCTGCACGAATCTCCTGCACCGCCATATATAAATCGTAGCGGAACACCTTGCCTTTTTCTGTAAACTTGATCATCTGCGCCCTGCGGTCTGTCGGGTGGTCTTCGGTGTACAGGTAACCTTGCTCCTTCAGCGACTGCACCACCTTGTTCATGCCCTGTTTACTGATTTGCGCCAGCTTGGCCATTTCGTTACTGATCGACCCCGTGGGCTGAATATTGGCCAGCAACACCAAATGCCCGACCTTAAAATTAGCATAGCCTCGGGCTTCCATCTTTGCCAAAACTACCGCTTCCATTTGTCTTCTGAAGATGGAATGTAACCTCGGAATACTGTTCTTCTGCTGATCAGCAATAAACACCATCCATTCATCCATTGTCTTTTCCATGCCCTTCACTTAATTAGACTTCTGATACACTTTTTTTGCCGAAATTACATTTTAAAATTGAAGTTGAAAGCCCTCACGAAAGATTTTTCATGAAGCAATCTCCACTTCATCTGCCCTGAATTGGTCTGAAATTCACCCCTGATTTATCCTTGAAAGCCATTTCCACAGGAAGCTTCCGGAGTCGATGAATGCTTGTATATGGACCACAAGCCTCCTTATGCAATTGAGCCAGCCATTGATTGAGCTTTTGGGAAATTTTACTGCCAATACCCTGCCCCCGAAAGTTAGGCAAAATAAACATCTGCCGGAATTCCACCGAACGCTGATCAAACAACTTGAAACCCCCAGCCCCCACTACCTGCCCACCCACATAGGCGAGCACGATATGATCAACCTGATCGAAGCGATTGTATCGTTGGTGAAAAGAAGGTAATTTCCCGACATCGGCAGACAGCTCCCGATCAAGCAAGCGAACTAAAAACAAAAAATCATGATGAAATGCATCTGTCCTGAGTAGACTAATCATAGCAGATCGTGTTCAATATGTTCCACCTGCAGCTGCCGATTTTCGCGTTTGGCATTTTTGTCCTTTTCAATCCCAATCAGCAGGCCAATCAAAAGGCCTATCGGCAGCCCCAAAATAATATTCCCAGGGATATGATTGATAATTGCAATGATCAGCCCGATCGGCAAACCAATCACAGAAACCCCATAAAGGAGCCACTTTTGCTGAAAATAATTTTTGGGGACCAGTTCAAAATCGCGCTCCAGTTCGGTCAACAACTCTTCATAAAGCTGATTGATATGCGCCGCCAACAGCCGATCGTTCTCCTGAAAGTTATTAATGCCCGCAATTTGCCGATTGACTTCCGTAACAAAGGCGTAAGAAAGTTGCTTGTCTCCAATTTCGTAAAGCAAAGCCTCTATTCTTCGATAAGCTTTTTTAAGCCTCCGGCCAGCTGTGCGCCGTTTATTGATCTGATTGAAGTCCATAATTTATTCAGGTAAAAAATTCCGATGCTACAAAATAGCACGAAAAAGTCATTTTTGAAAAAAGTCTCGAAGATCCTTACCTTTTAACTTTGCTTAAAATCAAACAAAATATTACATTTTTACTGATCAAGCGATTGAGAACAATCCAACCTATTTTGCCTAAAGCCCCTCACTTCCTGCATCAAAAAAAGCACCTGCTAACCCGCTCATAATCAAGCCTGAAATATTCAATCATCGAATTAATTTGATTTTTTTAGCCTATTTCTGAAACAATACCTCCCGTCGAGCGTTAATTGAAACTGTAAACAAACAACCCACAACACAAAAGATTTCGCTTTTCACAATCAAACTAAAGCGCAAACTAATACCAAAATTACCTCGGCCCCGATTAACCCATCGGGGCTTTTTTTATGCATTTTATTCAAATCTTTCCTAATAAAGACTGCATTCATTACATCTTAACCCATCCTTCAAGCGGAGAACCTCCCCGGTATACGACACGAGTAAGTGGTGTCCCCGCCTTATTCATTGCCTGTTCAGCGCAATCAAACGAAACGGGAGGCAATGATCAATGCCAATCCTGAAATGAAGAAGGCAAACATGAGGAATATGTACAAATTCACCCCTTTAGGCGCCCCTTTAAATTCTTTCCAAATGAATACCCCCCATGCGGCGGCGACCATGGTTGCGCCTTGACCTAAGCCATAAGAAATGGCAAATCCTGCCTTTTCGGAGGCGATCATGCTAAGCCCCATTCCGATGGCCCAAATTACTCCCCCAAGAATTCCAATAAGGTGTATTCTCGAACTACCAAGACTGAAATACTCGCTATACCGACTTTTCTCCCCGTCGATGGGTTTATACATGAACCAACTGTTCCATAAAAAATTAGAGACAAATACGCCTATTGAAAAAATAAAAACCGCACTGTACGGAGTAAATAAGCCTGCTGTCGGATTTACAAAGTCATTTGAAACTGAGGCCGCTACGAAGCGAAAGAAAAAGCCCATTAAAACACCGCCAAAAACAGACAACAAAAGGCCCTTTTTCATTGATCCTGCTTTTTGATTTGGCAACTTCCCGTAAGCGACCGCATCAAGAATAATGGCCACCGTAACCATTGCCACCCCTGTAAATAAAACGGTTGCATTCCCAACAGGGGCCGCCATATAATTTATTATTACTCCTAATACCAAAGCGATACCAATACCTACGGGGAACGCAACCGCCATCCCAGCTAACGATATGGCGGCAACAATCAATAAATTCGCTAAATTAAAAACCACCCCACCGATGAAGGCAGATACAAAGGAACTTAAATCTCCTTGCTGGAGATCTGATAGAAAGCTTCTGCCCACTTCCCCATAACTACCGAAGGTCATTCCCGACAAAAACGTCAATATCAAGATTCCCAAAGCGTAATCCCAATAGAATAATGGAAAGGGCCACGACTTGGAAACTAACTTTTGGGTGTTTGCCCAAGAACCCCAACAGAACATGGTAATTACACACAATAAAACAGAAATCAGATAACTCGAAGGTACTATCATATTTAAAAAATTATTCATCAACCATTACAGCATAAGCGACCTTCTTATCAGGGCGCTCCTATTGAAATGTGATGTTTGTATATACTAATGATTTGCTCCCAAATTAGCCAATGTTCCGAATACAGCTATATTGATTCACAAAATTGGAGTGATTTTTCAATGAATAGAGGAAATGTAGTGCTCATACCATAGTTAAGTGGTAGATTTTTTTTGTACCTCACGGTACTGACGTTGCATGCAACGTCCCTACGACAGTAGAAAATATGTAGTTAATCGCCTGTTTCAATATTTTTGAGGACTACACCAAGCCCCAAAATAAAAGGCAGGCCCGTATATAACAGACCTGCCTTATTCAACCTAAACATCAACTTATTATTTCACCAACCTACGGGTGGTTTTATCACTTTTTACTTTTTTGACAGTCACCGTTTCATTTTCTTGATCGTGCTGCTTGACCATCATTTGGTTTTGTGCCTGAGCACGTCCCACTTTATCAGACTTGCTGTTTGCCGTAAATTCAGCCACTTCGCTTTTGTTCATCTTTTCGATGCGCGCTTTGGCTACTGCATTTTTATTGCTTTTCACTTCCTGTGCCTGAGCTCCAAATCCTAAGAGCAATGCTACGGCTAAAACTGCTAACTTTTTCATCTTTCTGTTAAGTTTAAATGTCCTTTCACTTATAACAGTGTAGAAATAGCTCAAAATCCGCAGGTGAATTTCACTGCAAAAACCCCACACAAAAGCCTAAGCATCAACATGAAGCGAAAATATTTCAGATGGTAAATAATTCGTCTTTAGCCCCTATTTTTATCAGCAGACAATGGCAAAAAAACAGGCATTGCTGGTTTTCAAGTTAAAAGTCAACCCGGTATTTTTTACACTTTTTTTTCAAATCGAATAGGGGTAAATGAAATCTTCAACATCCAAACAGTACATAAGTAAGAATAACCCTACAAGATGATGAAGAAAATTTCAATGCTGTTACTGTGCTCTATGCTTGCAACCCTTTCTTGGGCACAGACGATCAGCGGACAGGTGATCAATGCGAATACAAAAGCGCCGATTCCTTTTGCAACCGTAAAAATTATGGATCAGGCAAAGGGAACGATTACCAATGACAAAGGACAATTTGAGATCAATGGATTGGAAATTGGCCGATACGATGTGGAAGCGAGTTTTGTGGGCTATCAGCCGCAGCTGATTGCAAATGTATTAGTGGCCTCGGGTAAATCGCAGGTGCTTACTTTCAGCTTGCACGAAAGCCTGAAACAGTTGGAGGGGGTAACCGTTCGTGCCACTTATGAAAATAACCGCCCCATGAATCAAATGGCGGGACTCAGTGGTGAAACCCTCAAGATTGAGTCGGCAAAATTAATGGCGGGTAGCATCGGTGATCCGGCACGTTTGGCCTCCACCTTTGCGGGGGTAACGACAGGCAATTTGCAGGACAATGGTTTGGTGATTCGGGGTAACTCACCGAAGGGCATGTTGTGGCGAGTGGAAGGCGTGGAAGTTTTCAACCCGAATCACTTGGCGGGTGGCAATGTCGCAGGTGGTGGTTTCGTCAATATCTTCGGCAGTAATATGCTGGCAAATGCGGACTTTTTGACGGGGGCCTTCCCTGCCGATTATGGTAATGCCTCTTCGGGCGTAATGGACTTGCACCTGCGGGAAGGCAATGCCCAAAAGCGGGAGTATTTTGCACAGGTCGGTGTGCTGGGCATTGAAACAGGTGCGGAAGGCTATTTCAAAAAAGGTGGCGGAAGCACTTATAATATTGGAGCGCGTGTTTCTTCTTTGGGCACGATTGGCCGAATGTCGGGAAGTGAAGCGCCCGATTACCATGATGTTTCTTTTAATATGAAGTTCCCAACGGCCAAAGCGGGTACGTTCAAGCTTTGGGGAATTGGCGGACAAAGTTCCAATTTCAAACCTAAATATGAATATCAGGAACAATGGGAAGAAGGCGTTTTGACCAAATACAAATACCCAAAATACGAGAATGATTGGTTTGAGAAAGACATGCATTGGGCGGTTGGCGCAACGGGTATCAGTCATGAGATCAGCTTTAAAAACCGTGGGCATTTAAAGACAGACTTGGTGGCGACAGGTAATTTTTATTCCTACAAAACAAAATGGTACGATGAGGTGGAAGATCAATTCTATGACCATACCAATAATGAACTGAACGAATGGAAATACACCTTGCAAACCAATTATGCACAGCCTATCGGTCAGAAGGTAAAATTACAGACGGGCTTTACATTGGATCAGCTTGGTACTGATTTCAGAGTCGCTCAGCCAAAAGAAAAGAAAGCCGTGGTGGATACTTTGGCGAATTTCAAGGAGCAAACCACTTTTGCGCAAGCCTATCTGAATGGAACTTTTCAGCCCACGAATTATCTGACCATTAATGCAGGGGTTCACTTGTCGCATTTTGGTTTGACAAACGAAACCACCATCGAGCCACGGATGAATACCGTCCTTGATTTGGGGCATGGGCATTCGGTGGGTTTTGCCTACGGCAGACACAGCCAAAGGGAGCAATTGTCGATTTATTATACGCCCGACAGCTTGGGCAACCGTTTGAATGAACAACTGAAAATGCAACAGGGCGACCATTATGTGCTGAATTATTCTTGGGCATTGAGCGACTATTTCAGCGTTAAAATTGCAGGCTTCTATCAGCATTTTTTCCATGTGCCTGTTGAGGCGGGAACGTCTTATTCGTTGGCGAACTTCAACAAAGAATGGTTGGTGGATCACCCGTTGGTGAATACGGGAACGGTAACCAATAAGGGCGTGGAGCTGACGGTCAACCGCAGTTTTCACAAGGGATGGTATTGGATGACGACCGCTACCCTATTCGATGCCCAATACACGGACGGCAACGGCACAGAACGCAACTCCAAATTTAACAATCAATATGTGGTCAATATGCTGGCGGGAAAAGAGTTCATCCTGAAAGGTCACAAAAAACAGAGGGTACTTGGACTGAACATCAAGGGGAACTTTATGGGTGGGGGCTATCACTCTCCGCTGTTGTATCAAGAGTCTATCGAAGCCAAACACCCTGTTTATGACCAAACGCGCGCCTTCAGTGTCAAGAGCCCTGACAATATCTTTGTGGATGCTTCTATTTATATCAAAACCAACCACAAACACTACACGAGCAGTTGGACGCTTGATTTCAAAAATGCAACCCTTTCCACAACCTACAATGGCTATAAATACAATATGGTGACGGGGCAAATGGATCGTTATGATCAATTTTTTATCCTGCCATCTTTGGCTTATCGTATCGAATTTTAATTCAGAAAAAATGAGAAATATATTTCTATCCCTGTTGGTCGTTCTTGGCTTGTCGGCTTGTACCGAGACTTTTGATATTAAACCCGAAGGTGCCATGGAAAGTAAAACGGTTCCGTTGGAAAATATCGATTTGAACCGACTGATGCTCAACCATCACATTCACTTGAAAATAGCAACAGGAGAACAGCCCAACCTCAAATTAACCGCAGATAAAAATATCCTGCCCTATGTGTTAGTGCATGAGTTTGAAAATACGCTCGATATTCGATTGGCGCAAAGTGCCAATGTTTCGGAGGCTTATGAGATTCAGGCGACTTTGGTGCTGCCCAAGCCGCTGCGATTCGCACAGGCTTATGATTATTCTTCCATTGCAATCCTCAGCCCTTTTAATGCCGATTCGCTTGAAGTGTTGTTGAGGAAACATGCTAATTTATCCGCAGAAGTCCATTCGAAATTTCTGAAAGCAACATTGGATGATTACTCAAAAATAAAGTTGACTGGACATTTAAATGATCTGTCGCTTGATTTACAAAGCGGAGCGAAGGCAGACACTACTCAACTCATTATCAATTAATAAAAAAAGGTCAGCAAATCGCTGACCTTTTCTGTTTACAATCATCAGATGATTAATAATCAGATTGATTTTTCATCTTATCCGATTGATCCTTCATTTGATCGTGACCTTTATGCATCTCATCTTTCATATGGTCATGCCCCTTGTGCATCTCATCATTCATTTGATCATGCGCATCATCCATATGATCCTGAGCATTTTTCATTTCATTCTCCATATCTTCATCTGTGGCTTCAGGATCCATCCCTTCCATGCCTTCATCTGCATCGTGAACGATCGTATCACTGACCATCAGTACCATAGCCTGTTCCTGAATCTGATCAACTTTAACTGATTCATCAGCTTGTTTAGGCGTAAAAGCGAAGACAAAAGCAACCATTACTGCCGCTAATGCCATCATCCATAATTTTGTCGTTTTCATAGTGTTTAGTTTTAGGTATTCAATTTGTATTGTGCTCCAAAATATTGGGCAATCAGCTTGAACCTTAAAGGAATGGTGAGCATTTCTTCAAATCACCACAAGGCAAGCCATTACCGCATCATCGGAAGTGTGTTAATCATCAGTGGGGTCCAACACTTTTATTCATGGTTCATGTCATTCCCCTGCTTGTTCCATGGGCTATGTCCCTGATCACCACGATCGTGATCCTTGTTTTCCATATGGCCCTGTCCATCACAATCCATTTTTACCTGTCCTTCGTGTTGCTCTTCTGGCCATTTTTGCAAGTGGTCCTGCCAGTCCTGAGCGGCATCATCTTTATTTTCTCTTACATCCCCCATCCACTCATGGCTTTCACAATGAGCATAGTACTTGCAATCTTCTTCCTTCTCTTTAGGAGTAAATGCAACAGCAAACGCAACAGCAACAACTGCCAAGGCCGACTTCCAAATACTTGACTTTTTCATAAGGTTATTCTTTTGGTAAATAGTTAGTTTCGATAAAATCACCAAAGTAATTCTACCTTCACACTAACAGGAGCTTACCCATTTTGTTCCTTTAAAATTAAATATTAGATAAGTAAAATAATTAATATTAATAATATTCAAACTTAATATTTTTACATAAAAATAGTTAATACCACCTAAAAAATTAGCTACACTAAACTTCATCTTGATATTATTAAAAATAAAAAGTTAAGATTTTTGCTGATTTCAAGACTTCGCTCCTACTTCGTTTAAAATATAACAATTTCCCCCAAATATTTTACTCGACAAATAAAATCAGCCCATTATTGTCTATTAAGCATATTTTATATAAATTTGAATCTAAATTTAATCTAAACTCAACAACACCTATGAAAAAGAATTTATTTGTAATCGCAGCTTTATTTTTAGCATTTTCATTCACCTCATGTAGTAAAGATGAAGTGGAAGAAGAAATTAACTGTTCTGCAAAAATAGCTGAACTCACAAAATTAGCGGAAGACGAAGACAACCTTAACTGTGAGAGCATGGGAGAGATTCTCAACCTGGTTGAAGAACTTAAGGGATGTCAGGAGTTCGAAGATGCAATTACTGAGGAAGGTTTCACTTATGAGACTTACCACTCAACGATTAAGGCGACCAAAGAGCTTATTTGTTCTTTAGAAGATCTTGCAAATTAAGTCGTACCTAAAACTGCGAAATCGGGTGATTGGAATTGATTTTGAATTATTTTGCAACAACAGTAATGCTATTTGCTAAAAATAATCCTTCAGCACTTCTGCGATCCTCCAAATTTTTGAAGCGGATTTTAAGTTTTAAACACGCGCATAAATTGAAGCGGCAAATATCATATTTGCCGCTTTTTTTTGGTGCCCTAAATGCATAAATCTCAGGCGGATACACGAATCCTCCCGTCAGGAGACCATAAACACCCTTTTGAAAAATGCCTCTGAGGCTTCATAATGATGTTTTTTTAATTAAATTGAAGCGTTTTTTAATCTAATTTCAACCTAATGAGAAAAACATTTTTACTTTTCGCTTTTGCGTTCACTGCTTTGAGCTTCAGTGCTTGCAGTGTTGATGAAATCAAGGAAGACGTTAATTGCGTTTCCAAATTTGCACAATTCATTGCTATTGCGCCAAAGAGTGTAGAAGATCTGATCGACCTGAACTGTGATGAACTTACGAAACTCGTTACTTTAACCGAGGAGTTGAATGATTGTGATGACCTCAACAAGTTTCTTGCTACGCAGGACATCAGTTATGACGACTATAAAAAGGAGATCAACGGTGCCAAACAGGTCGTTTGCCTGATAGAGGCGATACCGTAAAAAATGCATAAAAAAAACAGCAGACCACAATGGCCTGCTGTTCTTATTTTAAGACTTTTGGTCTTTATTTCTTATGCTTCCAAAGCAGCCATACCTGGCAATACTTTACCTTCCATCATTTCCAACATAGCACCACCGCCAGTTGAGATATAAGATACTTGGTCACCGAAACCTAAAGAGTTTACAGCAGCAGCAGAGTCACCACCACCAATCAATGAGAATCCACCGTTTACAGTAGTAGCCGCAACAGCTTTAGCTACTGCGATTGTTCCTTCAGCAAAGTTTTCGAATTCAAAAACACCCATTGGACCATTCCAAAGTACTGTTTTAGAATCTTTGATTACCTGAGAAAATTCAGCAGCAGCTTTTGGTCCGATATCCAATCCCATGTGTCCTTCAGGAATATCCATGTTATCTACTTCGATACAAACGCCGTCGTTAGAGAAGCCTGTGTTCGCCAATGAATCTACTGGCAACAACAACTGAACACCTTTAGATTTTGCTTTTTCGATCAATTCCAAAGCCAACTCTAATTTATCCTCTTCACACAAAGAAGAACCGATGTTTCCACCCATTGCTTTGAAGAAAGTATAAGCCATACCACCACCAACGATGATGTTATCACATACTTCGATCATTTTCTCGATGATCAAGATTTTATCAGAAACCTTAGCACCACCCATGATAGCCGTTACAGGCTTTTGACCTTCTTCCAAGATTTTTCTTGAAGCTTCGATCTCACGGCCCATTGTGTAACCAGCAACTTTATCTGCCATGAATTTACCGATCACAGCAGTAGATGCGTGTGCACGGTGAGCAGTACCGAAAGCATCCATTACCCATACATCACCACGTGAAGCCAATTTCTTAGCGAAATCTTCATCACCTTTCTTCTCCTCTTTGTAGAAACGCAAGTTGTCAAGCAACATTACCTCACCTGCTTTCAAGTCAGCAGCCATGGCATCAGCTTCTTCTCCGATAGGGTCACCACCGAATTTAACCTCAAGACCTAACTTCTCAGACAAGTCAGCAACGATGTGCTTCAATGAGAATTTATCCTCGAATCCGTCTTTTGGACGACCCATGTGGGACATCAAGATCGCAGAACCGCCATCTTTAACGATTTTTTGTACTGTTGGAACCACAGAATTAATACGAGTGTAATCACGTACAGTCATATCTTCGTTCAATGGAACGTTCAAGTCAACACGAACAACGGCTTTTTTGCCAGCGAAATTGAAATTGTCTACTGTTTTCATAGTGTTATTTTCTGTTTGAAGCACTCCAATGAGCACTCCGTATTATGTTTCTATTTTATTAATAGCTATCCTTTAGCCGCCGATCTTCTCAGGCGGTCATTGATACCACGGCCAAGGCCTGTATCAGGGACTTGAGTCGTAATAATCAAATCGAGCTTTCTGCTATCGAGATAACGCAGCCCTGTGAATAAACGTGTGGCAGCCTCCTTAAGATCTCCCTTTACGGAAAGAATAAATTGATCTTCAGCAGCCACATCCTCCAAGCCGTAATCAAATCCTAAAATCCCCACTTTTTTTCCAGCATAGGCCTTCATCATCTCTTCAAGCTTCTCCCCTAATATCACTGGGCAAGAAGGCGAATAATGACTTTTCAGCATTCCTGGTGCGGAAGGATTTGAAGAGCTGTGCGCCTTAACCTGCACAGATCCTATCACGTCTTCGATTTGTTCAACTGACAATCCCCCAAGTCGGTAAATTGTCGGCATATTGTTTTCGAACCCAATAATAGTGGATTCAATCCCCACTTCACTATGACCTCCGTCAATGATGTAACTTAATTTTTCACCAAGTTGATCATCTACGTGCTGGGCAGTGGTTGGCGAGATGTAGCCAAATGGGTTGGCGGAAGGCGCAGCCAAGGGAAAATCAAGGCTTGCCAGCAACTTCAGGGTTTGTGGATGATTGGGAATTCGCACCCCTACCCTTGGCAATCCACTAACGGTAAGCTCGGGAACATTGCTTTGGCGCTCCAGCAACAATGTCATCGGCCCTGGCCAAAATGCCTCAGCCAATGCATAAGCCTGCGCAGGAATATTTTGTGTAAAGCGCTCCACCTTGTCCATGGTGTCGGTATGACAAATCAGGGGATCGAAAGAAGGGCGATCTTTGGCTTCAAAGATTTTCGCCGCCGCCTGTGCATTCAAGCCGTTGGCGGCCAAACCATACACTGTTTCTGTCGGGATCGCTACCAGCTCCCCGGATTCCAACAAGCGCTTTGCTTGCGCTAAGTCCTGTCCTATTTCTGCCATTTTCTCGTTTAGTTTACTGCGCAAAGGTATAATAAAAATCCATTTTAACGCCAAAAGCCCTCCTGCAAAATAATCACTGAATATCTTTCAGGCTACTGATCCGTTGATACAGCAATGAAGAATTTTACTTCAGAACAAGGTTAAGCGCATGATTTATATCATTTTTTCAAATAGGACACTCATCGAGATTAAAATCAGATGAAAAAAAGTTATCTAAAAGTCCAAAAATGATTTATATTATCACTATATTAATAAGAAGACAATATTCAGTTAAAGCGATTTAATGAATTTTTGTTTACATTTGGATTAACAATTCCCCCTCATTGTTCAACGCTCAATTTTTTTACTTATGAAATCAATTTTAAGTTTTGCCGTATTTTTACTTTTCATGTATCTCGGAACCCGTGATGGTGCAAGTGTCGCAAAGGAAAGTAGCCCCATTCAAAATGTAAACACTACCATCTGCAAGGCTGCGGATAACCCAACTGTTAAAGTTGAAAAGGTCGTGTTAAAAGAAAAAACAGAGAAAGACGCCAAGGTCTGCCTCCATAAAATAGACTAATTCAGTATTTGGGCATCTTCAAAGGTGTCCAAATCCTCCATATACACATCCATTACCCCATCAGCAGCACGGGAATACATTTTTGTAAACTTCTTCCCATATTCAAAATTCTCTTCTGTAAAGGAGATACGCTGCTGTACTACCTGCCCATACACATCATCAAAGCCTTTCATAATTCCTAACAACTCAAAAGGCCGTTGCCAGTCCTGTGCCGAAAAATGATAGAAGGGACTATCTTTATCAATTTCGTGGACGATCGTCCAGTTATAAGGAAAAAACATAATTTCACTTCTTTCGAGTTTCAGTTCCGCAAACACACTTTGATAAGTCCCCTGCGGTGTTTTCTTTTCAAACCTTGAAGCGATTCGAATTGAAACCTCCGACATGGCATGCCGACGGTTATTCACTACTCTAAACATCAGTGCTTTTGAATTATTCCTATATGGCGAAAGCAGCACTTTTTTAGAAATTCGGAAACTCGCCTGCGGCCTGGAGAAGCGCGCAAAAAACAGGGCGGTGGTAATGGCGACAAAAAGAATCCCGACCAGGGAATCCAGGGTTGCAAAGATATTCGCCAAATGTCCCACTGGCGCAATTCCCCCATAACCCACTGTGGAGAAAGTCTGGAAGCTGAAGTAAAGAAAATAGTAATACTGCTCGGCAGGCACCAATGTATGGATGCCCGAAAAGTGCTCCACGCCAATGGTGTAAAAAATGGTGGCAAACATCAGGTTGATCCCCACCAGCATACTGGTACAGAAAACAAAAAATTTCAGCCAGGAAACTGACACCAGGTTTTGGTAGTGATTCAGTTCACGATCCCCATGATATCTCACATTGAATTCGCCATCCTGCCGCACCACGCGCCCAGTCTGTTTGGACTCCAGCGACAGTCCCAGATCTTTTTCTAATTTATTCCTTTTTAAAGCCATGAGTGATTAAGCATAAAAAAAGGGGATCCCTCCCCTTTTAAATCCATTCGTATTTTTTTCCGAGATAAGTTCTGACCGACGGCTTAACTATGAGCGTGTTTAAAAACCTAATCTTCTACTTCAGGCTTTAAGTTTTTAATACGCGCTAAAGCAATGGTCATCAACATGTGGAAATCGCTTTTCAGTAATCCACCTCTCCATATCAGGGACTTAATATTTTCTGTTTAAAACTTCTGATAGAATGACCGCCTGTTTCAGCCCGCCTTTACTTCTAAGGAGTTTTTTTGTGGGTGAGGAAGGTCGGCTTGGCTTCTTTTTCTTGAATACAAAAACCTCCTCTGCTGTTTCTTCACCAATTTGACGATCACTTATCGACTGAAACCTTTCATAAGGATTTTCATCCTCGGCAGGCAACGCGGTAATCGGAGGTGTTTCTACTGGCAATTCGTCGATATCCTCTTCCCAAATGGAGGCCTCCTTATTTTCATAAAAATCGTCCTCATCATCAAAAAGATTATCCTTATCCTCAAAAGAATTTTGTGGCTTCACCTCAGCAGGTTTGCCCATCATTTCATTGAGCAATTTTTGAAATTCATCCTCCTGTTGTGCCGTTGAGCCCGATTCTTCTTCATAAAGCTGATCCGACGCTTGCGGCTTTTTTTTACCGAGTACCTTATAAATAAACCATAAAATACCGCCTATAATATATATCCAGGTGCCAAACTCATCCATAACCCATAAATTCAATTGAAATAACCTTTATACAGCAATTAAGTCAATTTGCCATCAGAATGCCAATATTTTAGTTAATAAATATAAGGATTTACAGTACGCCATCTTGCGCCTAAGCCGCCTTAAATGCTGCCCTACAGCTATAAAGGGTAAGAAACCACTTTATCTTTGATAAACCGCCACTGGCCATCCGTTGTTTTCAGCTTATACTGAACCTGCGTCATGGTCCCATTTGCTTTGCCATCCTGATATTGTTGATAGCGATGTATGAGGGTATTTTCGACCAAAGCGTATTCATCATGACCATGAAAATTCGGATAAGCATCCGCAAGGTTTTCAGGGCGAGGAATTTCGATGGTCTCAATTTGTGCATCAGGGGTTATCAAAAAGCCCTTCACAGCCTGCTTCTCTCCCTTACTGTAAACCATGATCGCCAGTGAACCATCCCCCGGTAAATTTTCCGATTCCATATTATAAACCGTCCCCTCTACTGGAAATTGCAATGTTTCGTTGCGCTTCTCGCCATATAGGGCGACGGACAGTTTTTGTCCCTCCTGTGCCATTTCAATTCCTGTACCTGCATTGAAAAAATTACGGACAAACTGCCGAGCATCAAGGGTGGCAGCATCAAGGGATTGCACCTGTTCATAAGTTCCCGCCAGGCTTCCCCCGCCAGAACACACATACTGAAGTATACCAGCATCATCATCGGAAGCTGGCAGCACCTGAAGTTGTTGCCCACTGAATTTCAACAAGGCAGATTTGTCGTCAATGCGCACCCGCACCACATCGGGGCTTTCAATTTGCCCAAGACGGTCAAGCGTGCAGGTCGGCTTTTTTTTGTCTGCCCTGCTTCGGACTTTCACTTCAACCTGTCGTTCATTCACCCTCGAGATGGTAATGGCCAACCAGTCGGCACCGGATTTCCGCTGTTCGTAAGCATCCTTCAGCACAAAATCGCCATAATGTGCCGGGTCAAGCTTCGACACCAACGCCTGCTGTTGCTGGGGCTGTTCCTTCTTATTTTGCTGATGTTGTTCCGCTGGGTTGCAAGAGATTAACGCAAACCCAAGGGCCAGCATGAGTGGGGTATTCTTCATGATCAGGAAAGATTTCTTAATTAAATTCCAATGTACCACAAAAGGCCCGATTTTCTACAGGATAAAAATGCTGATGCTTTCGATTTTCATAAAAAAAACCTTCGATCCGAAGACCAAAGGTTTCAACAAATTTATTCGTACGTATATTCTTAAACAGACACGTTGTTTTCTCTTAAGGCTGCGTTCAAAGAGGTCTTTTTGTTGGTAGACGCTTTACGCTGCCCGATGATCAATGCACAAGGCACCTGAAACTCTCCCGCAGGGAATTTCTTCGGCAATGTTCCTGGAATTACGACTGAGCGAGGAGGCACATACCCACGGTACTCTACAGGCTCATCACCCGTAACGTCAATAATTTTTGTAGATCCTGTAAGGGTAACATTGGCACCCAAAACAGCTTCTTTTCCAATGCGGACACCCTCCACCAAAATACAACGAGAACCGATAAAACAATCGTCCTCGATAATTACCGGAGAAGCCTGTAATGGCTCCAAAACACCACCGACACCAACACCGCCAGAAAGGTGTACATTTTCACCCACCTGAGCGCATGATCCTACGGTTGCCCAAGTATCCACCATCGTACCCGAACCTACCCGCGCACCGATGTTCACATATGAAGGCATCATCACCACACCTGGCGACAAATAAGCACCGTAACGTGCCACCGCATGCGGTACCACACGAACACCCAAATCAGCATAATTGGTTTTCAGCTTCATTTTATCATGAAACTCCATTGGACCCGCCTCAAGCGTTTCCATTTTACGCAAAGGGAAATAAAGCACTACTGCTTTTTTCACCCACTCATTCACTTGCCAATCGTCGCCTACAGGCTCCGCAGTACGCAAAGTTCCTTTATCCAACATCTCCACAACCGTTTCAATTGCTTCGACCGTTTGAGGATCCTGCAACAAAGAGCGGTCATCCCAGGCTTTATCTATAATTGACTTTAATTCTTCCATGACTTAATTATCGTGTTAGGTTATTTTAGACAGACAAAACTAATAATATCCATAATGGATAAAAATTACCTTTCCCTCATTTGGGTCAAAGAAACAAAAACCGACCGAATTTTTAAAAATATAACAGAAGATGTTATTTAAATACAGTGTTTTGTTTGATTTCAAACGCCGAATACTTAAATTATTAACTATGGCGTACTCCAAACCGCTATAAGACTTTTTGAGGTACCTTTTGGGCAGCAAACACTTGTTTGTTTCATAACACGATGTTACAAATCAATACGAAACATAACATTTCATAACTATTGCATTAAAAACCCTTAAGTTTACCTCCACAAACAGAAAACAACAGGATATTACCCCCAACATCAAATGAATGCATTATTGAAAATCAGCCCAGTATTCGTACTGGCCTCCCTGATGATTATGGGCCTCGACGTACTGCTGGCAGCGCCTATCGCGACCCTTTACGCCTCCATCATCGCTTATTTTACCGAAAAAATCTCCTTTAATAATATACTGAAAGCCGCCGTAGACAACGTGAAGGAGATGCAGATGGTCTTCTTCATCCTGATGGCTGCTTACGCTATGGCGGAAGCCTTTATGGCCACGGGCGTGGGTGCATCGATTATCAATATTGCCCTGAACATGGGGATTACGGCACAAAGTATTGCCGTTATTGGCCTGTTGGTTACTGCCATTCTTTCCATTGCGACAGGCTCAAGCTGGGGGACATTTGCCGCCTGCGCACCCGTATTTTTATGGCTGAATCACATTCTCGGTGGACACGTCGCCCTGACCATCGGTGCTATTGCCGGCGGGGCTTGTTTTGGTGACAATATCGGACTGATTTCCGACACTACCATTGTCAGTTCCGGCATTCAGAAGGTGGAAGTAATGGACAGAATCCGACATCAAGGCGTATGGTCAGCATCGGTACTGATCCTCGGAGCATTGACCTTTGGACTGGTGGGCTATTTTATGGATCTGCCTTCCACCACCGCAGACGCCGTCTCGGCCATCAATGCTATTCCGGAATCTGCCTGGACTGCCCTGGCATCGGAAAGAGCTTCCGCAGTCGCCTTGCTGGAACAGGTAAAAACTGGAATGCCGTGGTTCATGACCATCCCGCTGATATTGGTACTGGTTGCGGCAGTCAAAGGCTTGCCAACCATCGGCTGCCTGTTTATCGGTATCCTGAGTGCTTTTGGTTTTGGGCTGCTTCAGGGAACGGTCGTTTCGCCGGAAGCTTTCGGGAAACTGGTTTTTGAAGGATTCTCCAATGCCGGCTCGTGGGTTATTGTAATGATGATGTGGGTGGCCGCATTCGGGGGGATCATGCGTAAAATCAATGCTTTTGAGCCCATCTCCAAACTGGTGGTTTATTTGGTCAGAAATGTGCGTCAGTTGCTGTTTTGCAATGGGGTGTTATCCATTCTCGGGAATGCTGCTTTATCTGATGAAATGGCACAGATTGTAACTGTCGGGCCGATGATAAAAAACCTGGTAGATGAAAACGTCGAAGGCGAAGAAGCGGACCTTTACAAATTACGCCTCCGTAATGCCACCTTTTCTGATGCCCTCGGGGTATTTGGTTCACAACTGATTCCTTGGCATGTTTATATCGGCTTCTATGTAGGGATTGCCTCGGCGGTTTACCCAAAGGAATTTTATAATTTCGACCCAATGGACATCATTCAGTACAACTTCATGGCCATGATTGCTGTGGTAACAATCCTGACCTTGACCATTACCGGCTGGGACCGCTTCGTGCCCCTTTTTGGTTTGCCGAGTGAGCCAACAGTTCAATTAAAAAAACAACCACAATCAAATATACCTCAGCAGGAACCTGCCCAGGAAACTGCTTAAACAAAGCCCTCGAAAGGTGATGCCAACCGCATCGCCTTTTTTTATTGACCTGATTTTTCCTGAAAACAAAAAACAGATGGCAAAATGATCCCCAGCAAGCCTGGAGCTCATTTCTACCCTATCCATCTCATTTCCTTTTGATAAGCCCCTGCCTGTGCCTAAACGGCATAAAATAGCACAAAAATAATAGGGCTGACCTTTTTATTTGTGGGGACTAATGTATAATATACACCAAATCATTATTTGAACTATGAGCGAATTAAAGCAACATTTACAAGCCCATTTCGGCTTTGATACTTTTAGAGGTGGACAGGAAAAGGTTATTCAGACTTTGGTAGACGGCGAATCTGCTGGGGCAATCTTCCCGACAGGCTCTGGTAAATCACTGTGTTATCAGTTACCGGCGGTTTTGTTGCCGCACCTGACGGTGGTCGTTTCTCCCTTACTTGCTTTGATTCAGGATCAGTTAAAGTTCTTAAACAAAAACAATATTCCGGCCTGCCGTATCGATTCCACCCTCAAACCCAAAGAGGCAAAAAAAATTCAGGAAGACTTACGTGCCGGAAAATACAAGGTATTATTCATTGCCGTGGAACGCTTTAAGAATGAGCGCTTCCGACAGTTTCTCCATGAATTGCAGCTTTCATTGCTTGTAATTGATGAGGCCCACTGTATTTCGGAATGGGGGCACAATTTCCGCCCTGATTATATGAAAATTCCGCAGTACATGAAAGATTTCGGATTTCCGCAGGTGCTGCTCCTTACCGCCACTGCCCCTCCACGGGTTTATGAAGATATGGCGGCAAAGTTCAATATTCCGCTCGACAATTTTTCAATTACCGGTTTTCATCGCCCCAACCTGATCTTGAAGGTGGAGCCACATGAAGAGGAAGAACGACAGGCGAAACTGATTGAATACCTCAAAGAACATGATCAGGATTCGGCGGTTGTTTATGTTACTTTGCAAAAAGATACCGAACGACTTTCTTATTATCTGAAGGAAGCGGGCATCAATTCTACTGCCTTTCACGGCGGGATGCTCAACGATCAGCGAAAAGATATTCAGCAGAAATTCATGACCGGTGAAATCACCGTAATTGTGGCTACCATCGCCTTTGGTATGGGGATTGATAAATCTGACATTCGCCATGTCATTCACTATCACCTACCCAAATCGATTGAAAACTATTCACAGGAAATTGGTCGTGCCGGCCGTGATGGCAAAGACGCCCAGTGTATTATGATGGCTGATGCCACCCAGTTGCCCGTGCTTGAAAACTTCGTTTACGGCGACACCCCAGACAAAGAATCTGTGGCAAGGGTATTGAGGTCCATTAAAAGAGCGGAAAATAACCTTTGGGAACCCCAGGTTTATGATCTGTCCTTCAATGCCAATTTCAAACAAACACCCCTGCGCACCTTTTTGGTATATCTTGAAAATGAAGGCCTGCTGACCCCTTCTCACTCCTACTATGCCGAATACAAAGCCAATCCGGTGATTCTGATGGAGCGGATCACACGCCCAATGGATGCCGAGAAAAAAGCCCTGACGGAAGCCATCTTCAAATACAGCCCTAAAGCCAGAATGTGGTACACCATTGATTTTGAAAAGATCAAGCAGAATTTCCCTGCCGGCGACCGTTTTAAAATTATTGAAATTCTGGAAGAGCTTGAAGAGCAAAATGTAATGAAGCTGGAGGCCAAAAAACTCAAAGAGGCCTACAACTTGCACATTCCTGAAGGGGTGGACATTGAGGATTTCACTGACAAATACGATCAGATGTTCCAGGAACGTGAAGCGACGGAAATTCAGCGCCTGCGTGACCTGATGGCTTTCTTTCAGGGAGAAGGTTGCCTGAGCAAAAAGCTTTCCGCCTATTTTGGGGAGGAAACTGACTGGGATGAGTGCGGTAAATGTTCTTACTGTGAAACAAAAAAGGCGGCTGATTTCCCTGCATTAGCGGAAATTACGCCAATTGATGAGGCATTCAATTTTGAGGAGGTCTATACCAAATCACTCAAAACCCTCGACGAAAAACACATTACCCCAAGATACCTCGCCACTTTCCTGGCCGGTATGGCCATGCCAAAATTCTCCCGTATGCGGAAGAAAAAAGACGGCGGTTTTGGCGTACTTGCCGATTACCCTTTTGCTGAAGTAATTGCCTGGGTAGGCAGTGGGTTGGAGAATCGAGCGTCATAAATATTATATTTTATAGCATATTAATCGCCTTGGTAATAAACCAAGGCGATTTTTTTTGACCATCACTTAGCAACCACAAAAGGGAAACACTTCTTACGCAGCCCACCACGCCAAAATTGGTTATCATATTTTTTGACCACTACCCCCCTAACCAAACAGGCTTCTCCACGATCGCTCAGCTTAAAGCGCAAAATAATCATTCGCCCCCTGCTACACCTTAGGTTCTGATCCGCAATTTAAAGCTTAAAATATCCTACAGCGTAACAGAAATAAAAATCGCACATAATCCCCTGACTACCTGCAGAATGAGTAAAATCCAATTCGATTTCCCCAAACAAGCAGCGCTCCCACTGATAATACTACTGTTCGAGGAAATCAATAAACCTCTACCAATTCCCTACTCCCCAAAATCAGGCCCTACGAGCTATTACTGTATTTATTCATTCGTTTGAATTTTAGCGGATACCATCTATGTTTTCCTGAATAACTGTCATATTATCAAAAAGTCAATTAATGCACTTATCCTATCATAAAGTGATATTTAATCTCTTTTTTACTTGATTATTACTATTTTTTATTAATTTAGCGATTAATTACAACCTTTTTTAAATCAACCTATAATGAGATTTTACAAAAACAACCTATTCTTAGGACTGGCTCTTTTCCTATCGCTTTTTATCTCTAACGCCATTGCGCAAGAAACAACCACAGAAGAAAGCACTTCGCCAGCTATTCAAGAAGAATCTATTTTCGACAAAGGAGACCTTCGTGTAGGCTTTAAAGTGGGCTTGGCGGTACCATCTTACCGTTTCAATGGCGCACAGGATGGTTACACTACCGAGGAAATGCTCAGTGGTACCGCAGGTTTGGTATTTGAACAATTCTACAACAAGTATTATTCTTACAAAGTAGAACTTTTGTATGCTTACCGTGGACATGTTCAGTCAATGGACATAGCTGGCGTTAAAGTAAAAGAAGAGTACATTCAGCATGCCGCAGAATTGCACATCATGCCTGTCGTTTTTAAATTAGGCACAAAAGGTATTAGTCCATTCATCGGTTTCGGTGGATACGGTGCTTTATTGGTAGATAACACTTACAAGTTAAACGGCAAAAAAGCCGATGAGCTTGGTCCTGAAGTTACAGCTCCTGAATTCAAGAAAATGGATTTTGGCCTTTCTTTCAGTGGTGGTTTTTACATCAACAAGTGTCCAATTGATATCCGTTACCAATTGGGCTTGTCGAACTTATTTAACGGTCTTGAAGACAGCAACAATATGAAACATCAGAGTATTGTAGTATCAGTGACACTTTAATCAGGAAGTGATAAGAATAGAAAGGCTCAACATTTTGTTGAGCCTTTTTTTATTTTGAGCATTTCATCCCCCTACTCAATCGGCACCAAACATTGCACCGCCTTTAACCGACAATCCCGTAAAGGCATAATTCATTATGTCTCACCCCTCGGTTTTATTGTAATATTATTTTCCACGGGTTGCACCCGAGGCTATTGGAGATGCACCCTCGGCGCACTCCTATCGCGAGAGTCCCTCTCGTGATAGCCAATCATCCTGTAAAGCCATAATTAATCATGTCTCACGGCTCAGCTGTATTACCTATTATTTTCCACGGGTTGGCACCCGAGGCTATTGGAGATGCACCTTCGGCGCACCTTTTTGGTCGTTAAATCTGATTTCACCAAGGTTGAAACCTTGGCCTATCACCGTCAAACCCATTAAAATGGGTTAGGCCTGCTTTTCAAATGAATACCCCAGTTAGCAAAAAGGTTATATGTCTGGGGACGTTTTTACCATGAAATCCGCACTAACCTGCTTTAGCAGGTTTAACACTGTTAGGCCATTGCTTTAGCTGTGGTGAAATAAAAAAACCACCCCACAAAGGTAGGGACGTTGCATGCAACGTCCGTACAGAAAACATTTTTAATGCCACCATGAGGTAAACAAAGATTACCGCTCAGGAACCTATCTTGGTAGCCAGTTCATCGTGTACAGGCATAATTCATTACATCTCACGATATGTATCACACCTTTAATTTTCATTAATATAGAACCTAAGGCATACCTCAATCACTAATCACATAATGTTCATTGAGATAATTAATAATAAGAGCAAATATGGCAAATACCGAAAACATAAAAATTAGAAATACAATGATGGAAACAAGGCACCCCTCTGGTTCATCAATCTTTGCCTCCTTTGTTCGATCCCCTCTATAAATAACATATCTAATAAAAAGTTTATTGAAAAATTGCCAACCGCCAAACCTTGCAAACCAAATGATTATAACCATAAATGCAATTAATAATTCTTGATCGATAGGAAGCCTACCAAAAATACTTGGATTATTCATTTAAAGTGTTATTTTTCATTTCGTTATAATTATCCTTTAAAACCGTATCGGTAATTACTTGATGCAACCTCATCTTAAAACCTTCAAAAGTATAATCCGCTAAACCTTTTGGCGTAAAAGGATTGATCAAAAGGGATGGTGTACTAATTTTTAGGAATGGTTGTCCTTTTCCCCCTAATCCAACAAATGTTAGAGCAGAATTGAGAGCTGCACCTCCGTCCTCTAAGCCTTCGAGCCTTCTTGCCGTCATACTATAATTAGAAAAATTTCTATCAATCGTAAACTCATTGTAGCCAATAGCAAATTCAAATTTACCAACCTTTATGCTCTCTGAATACAAATAAGACTGGTGGGTAAATCCACTTTGGATACCGTCTACTATCACAGTTGCAACTCCCCCTGCGTAAAGAACGCCATTAATAGTCCCTTCAACCCATCCACGTACAAACTCATTAGCCAGAACATTTCCCGCATTACCTCTATCCCCATGCCAATCTAAGACTGCCGCTACTTCAAAAATACTCGCTTTATTATCTGTTAAATAAAATAACCCTTCTTGATGTCCCGTCAACTCCCTATCAAACATGACTCTTGAATAACCGCCTTCATCAAAATAATAATACCAATCCTCCCCATCCGGATCCACCCCATTCACAGGATTATTCCCCATCCCCACATAGCCACTTGCAAACTGCCTTGCGGGATCGACCGCCATCCAGCGACCGATCACGGGATCAAAAACTCGGGCTTCGAAGAAGTTGAAGTTCGTTTCCCCATCCTCTTCTGCGAAATCTCCTTGGTAACCGAAGCGGGTGTCTTTTCCTTCTTTATTGCCATCCATCTGCAAACCATAAGGATAATAATCACGCCATTGGTCGGTGGTGAGGCTTGCGCCTTCCCAATAAGCACGGGCACGAACGGAGCCTAAATGGTCTTTGAACTCAAAAACGTTTTTACTGTCTGTATCATCAGCCTCTACAAAACGCACACCCAATCGGCCACTGCCATAGAGCGGGATCTCCTTTTGGTTGAGGTTTTGATCATAGATCGATACGATATTTCCTAATGCATCTCGCACGTAGTATTCGGTTGATTGAGATTCTAAATTAGTCTTTTTCGCTCGGAATCCAAGGGTGTTGTAATGATAGCTTGCGAGTGGGTTGCTGTTGGCAATAGCTACATCCTGTAAAGGCATAATTCATTATGTCTCACGGCTCATCTTTATCCCATGGTTTAAATTCCCATAATCCCCCCGGGTTCACACCCGAGGCTATTGGAAATGTACCTTCGGCACATGCGCTATCCGTTAAATCCGATTTCACCAAGGATAAAACCTTGGCCTACCAATACAAAAAACCATTAAAATGGGTTGAACCCTTCGCCCATCGGAAATCGAATATCACAAATCAGATATCGACCACATCAATATTCACCCTATCGCGAGAGTCCTCTCTCGTGATAGCCAATACACACTCCCCATAATTTGTGCATTTTTTTCCAATATAAAATTTTGTTCTTCCTGTTCTCCTGAACTACAAAGTAGCAATGCCTGACCAGAAAGTTGAGCTTCTTTTTCGATCTGTAATAAAGCTTCTTTGGATTTACCCAAACAAACCAAAATGGAAGGATACTGAAGTTGTGCGCCCTGCTCTACAATGAGGGTATCTGCTGCAAGTGCTTGAATTTCGCCTTCGTAATCTGAGGCAATAATGATTTTGGGGGCACAAACCACTATGGAACTCAAGGAACTTGAGCCCATCACCACGACGGAGTCAGGATGACTAATCACCACTTGACCTTCCGCCTCAGCATGATGTAGCCACGGCTGTTCCAATCGACAATGCGCCACCGTATCGCTACCAAATGATTGCTGAATACCATAACGCAGCAGGGAGTCTTGGCTCACATTGTTGACTAAACCCATCGCCTTTTCATAAAATTCGGACAGATTACTGTTCAACGGTGGCATTTTAGCCGTGCTATGACTGATATTCCCAAATACCAACTCACTTCTACTGTAAGCTTGGCGATTGAAATAATTTTTTTTGATCCCACTCAACGGAAGCGCCGCATCTCCCTTGATCAATGCCGCTCCCGAAATGGCCAAAGGGCTCTTTTGATCCGACAAAAAAAGGGCTTCCTTGCGCAAGCGTTCGCCATGTTGCCCAACAAAAAAAGCCTTCTTCCAGTGCTGAAAGGGAGCTGTTCGCTCCAACTGACAAACTTCCATGACTCCCCAAGTTTTCAGTTTTATCCGAATGCTATCTTGCCCTTCGGGAAATAAAGGAAAAACCTGCCACTGCTCATTCAGCTGATCATCCGCATAAGCTGCCAATGCCAATTGCACGCCCTGCTGCAATAATACCCCCTGATCTGCCGAACGCTTCAACTGATGAATATGCATTCGATGATAATAACCCATTAAGATCATTGTTGAACTCATGACCACCAACAGCAGCACAATCCCGATAGTGGTGGGTAAAATGCCTGCTTTGAGTGAATGCTTGGTTATTTTCATCTTGGTTGGTGTTGTGCAAATTTTTTATGCTTCCTTCCCTTTTTATCGTGATAGTCAATAAATCCCCCCACTGATCGTAGTTTGACAACTACGACCAGCGGGTTATATAACTAATTAAATAATTATTTGATAAGAAATTCATGAATACTTAATCACTATAATAGTATCAACCTGGATCTGGCAATGAAAAGCTTTCATTGTTTTTAAAAAATCCATTTAATTTTTCCTCATTACCAAGGTGATCTACCATTTTTATTCGCTTCAAAAATTCTCCATTTTTATGTAAAAAGGCTTTTAACGTTTTAATTCTGCAATCATCTACATTGCTGTATCGATAATGTTGAACGATAATTGTATCTCCTGCTTTTTCAAATGTTACAGGAAAATAATTACCTATTTCGGGATCATAAAAATAACCAATATTCTCTTTTTTTGAGAACAAGTATATAGCTCTCATATAATTTACTTCAATAGAAGTAGGTTCCTCTACCCAAATTGTATACTTTTCAACTCTATCAATCTGATGTCCCATTATAAGGACATAAAAAAAAAGATACAACATGCTAATATGTAATTAAATTTGGTGACAAATGTGAAATATGATTATTTGTATATTTTACTCTTAGAAAGTATACCCCAGTACTTGACTTTGATATATTATTCATGAATTGGTTGTGTAGTGGCCTTGACCCTGTTGTTTGACAAGCCAATGATATTTTACCTCCTGAAGAAGTTGTCAGTCTATAATACCCTTTATTTCCACTATGGATAAATACTTCAGATGCATAATCTTTCCCATAATTTGGACTAGAACTATTTCCATTAAAGCCATTTAACAACGGAATTTTATCATTGGTTAAATTTTGGAATTGTTTTAGATACAACGCTCTTTCATTGGGGTACCTATTTCTAGGTTGAGACACATAAGAATATCTCCCTGGAGAAATTGTAGCTGACTCGCTTATGTTCCATGGAACCGTATTTCCTCTTATAGTTGCTATTGGTCCTGAAGTTGATTTTTCAGCACTATAAAAATCAAAAGTAGCACCATTTATTGGCTCATACCAATCCTCACACAAGTTCAATTGATAAGGTAAAATCATATCATTCCAAGAATCAACGACCATCATTCTTGTTCCAACTACTAAGTCGCCTCCCCCTAGACTATAATAAGTATGCCCTGAATTATCCGTAAAGTCTCCTGAAACACTAAACCATTGAATATTACCATCTACCTCATACCAATCCCTCCCATCCGGATCCACTCCATTCACAGGATTATTCCCCATCCCCACATAGCCACTCGCATACTGTCTTGCGGGATCGACCGCCATCCAGCGACCGATCACAGGATCAAAAACTCGGGCTTCGAAGAAATTGAAGTTCGTTTCTCCATCTTCTTCAGCGAAATCTCCTTGGTAACCGAAGCGGGTGTCTTTTCCTTCTTTATTGCCATCCATCTGCAAACCATAAGGATAATAATCACGCCATTGGTCGGTGGTGAGACTTGCGCCTTCCCAATAAGCACGGGCACGAACGGAGCCTAAATGGTCTTTGAACTCAAAAACGTTTTTACTGTCTGTATCATCAGCCTCTACAAAACGCACACCCAATCGGCCACTGCCATAGAGCGGGATCTCCTTTTGGTTGAGGTTTTGATCATAGATCGCAACGATATTTCCTGATGCATCTCGCACGTAGTATTCGGTTGATTGAGATTCTAAATTAACCTTTTTCGCACGGAATCCAAGGGTGTTGTAGTGATAGCTTGCGAGTGCTCTTCTTATCTATTTCAAGTTGAGTAAAGATTAAATCGTATTTTTTAAAACCAACTTAAAATTTGCTCAATAAGAGATATTTTCACAAAGAATAACTCAAAAACAAAAACTGTAACAATAAAAGGGATCAGAAAGACCTTCCTAAAGAATTGTTTTTTTTTGAATAGCATTGAAATAGTGTAAAAAGCTATACTAAAAGCTGAAATATAAAATAAAACCCAGTGAATCATTAAACCTGAACCATATAAGTTACCATCAATAAAACCTCTTAAAAAAGAATATAGAAAATAATAAACACCATATCTATATAATTGGTACTCAATACAATTAAAACTCATATAACTTCCACGTATAGCCAACATTTCCACTAACATATGCAGGACTTGTACTAAGAACAACTCCAATAGAACCTGTTTTACCCCATTCCATAGGAAATATGGATACCGACCGACTTCCTTCAATTCCCACAAAGCCCCCACCTGAAAGACCTAACCCATAACCAGGAATACCATCTTTTGGTCCAAATATATATCCTGCTGATCCAGAAACAGAAATTAAAGATGCTCCTGGAGCTGAGGCAGTCATATCTAATCCCATTGTTTGATAAATACCATCTTTCGTAATTGTCAAACTTGTAAAACCACTTATTGGATAGTTTTCAGATGTCTGTTTTCCAACTGATACTGAGAGATAAGGGGTTACATAACTCTCATAAACTTCAATGAGTGAAGATTGTATGTTTGCCCATTCTTCTTGTAAATCTAAATTACCTGACTCTACTCCCTTGAAAAGTTCATTTTTATCTTGATAACTATTAAAATGAAATAATGCCATTATGCTATCCCAAATACCTTCACCGCCTCCTTCAGCCCGCCTCCCATCAGGATCCACCCCATTCACAGGATTATTCCCCATCCCCACATAGCCACTCGCATACTGCCTTGCCGGATCCACCGCCATCCAACGACCGATTACGGGATCAAAAACACGGGCTTCGAAGAAGTTGAAGTTCGTTTCCCCATCTTCTTCGGAGAAATCTCCTTGGTAACCGAAGCGGGTGTCTTTTCCTTCTTTATTGCCATCCATCTCCAAACCATAAGGATAATAATCACGCCATTGGTCGGTGGTGAGGCTTGCGCCTTGCCAATAAGCACGGGCACGAACGGAACCTAAATGGTCTTTGAACTCGAAGACGTTTTTATCTTGAGCGGTAAAATGCACACCAAGTCGGCCACTTCCATAGAGCGGGATCTCCTTTTGGTTGAGGTTTTGATCATAGATCGCTACGATATTTCCTGATGCATCTCGCACGTAGTATTTGGTTGATTGGCTTGGTGAAATATTAACTTTTGACTGACAGTCAATAACTTAGCACCCTTAACAAACAATTAAAAAATAGGTTATTCAATGTATACCTTAACAATTTAAATACAGTTTTAATCAACCCCTGACGGAATATCAAATAACAACTGAATTATGGCGTAAACTAATATAAAACATAGAACAAAAAGGCCTTTACGACGACTACTTACAATAGACCGCACAGGCTCTTCCATGCCCTTTGTTGTTCCATGAGTAAAGTAAAGATATATAAGAATTAAAAATAATAATACAATCAATAAAATACCACAAACAATTTCCTGAGGTCTAGTCAACATCATTATTAATAAAATACTCATAGATCATCGTTTGAAACCTAAACCATTATTGAAAACTTGGGACATAGCTTCTTGACTTGTAGTCACAACATTATCAACTGTTATCATTGTGTTCTTATTTTGAAAAACTGCTTTACCGAATTTATTGGATATTTCAGAATTGCCATTTGAGATAATAAAAAATGCCGTATTAACAACAACTTCTCCCTTCCTATTTCCCCAATCTAAACTACCATCAATAATTGTCAACAAAGTACCAGTCCTAGATAAAACCTGCCCTACACCTATGACTGTAGCTCCTAAAGGTAGACAAAACACCCCAATACCCATTCCAGCGGCTGTAGTATAGCCTCCCATTTTCCCGGTCGCATCAGCTGTTATTTTAAGACTTGCCCTCAAAAAATCATTTTGTCCTTGTCTGATATGATCATTAAATGCCAATTTAGCATCAGCCTCATGTGCATTATACCCGGGAGCAATCACAATTCCTGGAAGTGTCATTGCATCCAATCCATGATCCAGTCCATCGACAAAACCCAAAGACTCCCATCCATCTAAATCACCAGAAACTCCTAAAAACCATCTCTCTTCACCAGTTTGAAGGTTCTTATACCATTCCTCTCCGTTGGGATCCACCCCATTCACTGGATTATTCCCCATCCCCACATAGCCACTCCTATACTGCCTTGCAGGATCAACCGCCATCCATCGACCGATCACAGGATCAAAAACTCGGGCTTCGAAGAAGTTGAAGTTCGTTTCCCCATCTTCTTCGGAGAAATCTCCTTGGTAACCGAAGCGGGTGTCTTTTCCTTCTTTATTGCCATCCATCTGCAAACCATAAGGATAATAATCACGCCATTGGTCGGTGACGAGCTCTTCTCCATTCCAATAAGCACGGGCACGAACGGAGCCTAAATGATCCTTGAACTCAAAGACGTTTTCATCTTGATCCATAAAATGCACACCGAGTCGGCCACTGCCATAGAGTGGGATCTCCTTTTGGTTGAGGTTTTGATCATAGATCGCTACAATATTTCCTGATGCATCTCGCACGTAGTATTCGGTTGATTGAGCTTCAAAATTAGCCTTTTTCGCACGGAATCCAAGGGTGTTGTAGTGATAGCTTGCGAGTGGGTTGCTCCCCGACGTGATGTTAGTGATTTTTCCTGATGCGTTGTATTGGAATGCATGTGCCGAAGGTACATTTCCAATAGCCTCGGATGGCTACCCGTGGGAATTAAACCATGGGATAAAAGTGAGCCGTGAGACATAATGAATTATGCCTTTACAGGATAATGGTTAGGCTATCACGAGAGATGACTCTCGCGATAGAGCAGGATTTCCCCTACTCAATCGCCACCAAATACCCCGCTGAATTCAGCACATAAGCCTTTCGCTTATACAAAATAGGGACAGACTCCTCCACCTTGTTTTCCATTTTCACCTTCCACAGAATATCGGTAGTACCATCGCCATTGCCTTTGGGTTTGACACAATAAAAGTAAGGCGAAGCGGTAGAGGCAAAATACAAGCGATTGTTATTACCAATCACAGGACCGGTCAGGCCGCCACCACCATCGAAGGTCCATTCGATTTCTCCTGTTTTGGCATCGGCACAGAAGATCTGATTGTTGATCGGAATTCCCCCGATACCTTGTCCATTGAGGCAGGACAAATACACTTTACCATCATGGTAACCTGGCGTTACGTTATACATTTTCCCCTGCAAAGAAGGAATCCATTCTACCTTTTTGGTTTCGGGATTCAGCGCACGGAAAGTACCACCACCCACAGGAAGAAACAGCTTGCCATCGCCAGCAATTGGAGCCCCACTGTCTGAACCGCCTCCTAATTGAAACTTCCATTTCAGCTTTCCTGTCGCCTGATCAAATTTGTACATATAGTGATCCCAGCCACCGAAATAAACATCATTGCCCAAGATCAAAGGCTCGGTACAGGTAGATCGTTCGGTTCGGTAGCGCCACAAAATAGCGCCATTATCGGCACTCAGGCAATTGACATAACCATCAACGCCAGGCACAAAAACCCTCTGATTCGCAACATTGGCACTTCCCCATACCCAACCGATGCTTTGTGTCCACAGCTGTTGGCCCGTTTCTGCATTCAAACAATAAAAGCGGTCATCACCACCTTCTTGTCCAATATAGATTTTACCGTCATTAATTACGGGCGCACCTGAAATAGCTCCGGTGGTTTCAAATCGCCACAGGATTTTACCACTTTGAGCATCCACCGCCTGAACAAATCTTGCAGGGGAACCAATGTAGATTTTACCATTGTTCGCTGTCGGCTTGGATTCATAATACGCCCCTCCAGCAATCTGATCCGTTCCGATATATTGCCCATCCTTTTTGAAAGCATTGATGATCGAATGTTCCCAAAGCTTTTTACCATTTCGGACATCCAAGGCATAAGCCATCAGATGACCATCCGTATAAATCGCTTTACCATTTTTGATCTTCACCTGACTGAAGACCTCATGCTCGCCGACCTGTTTTTTCCATTTGGTAACCAACTTTTTACCCGTCCATTCGAATCCATAAGCCTTACCAGAAAAATCAACGGTCACCAAATCGTTTCCTTCGACTCCTATTCCTGCATAGCTTCCCTGCTCCAACTCAGCTTTCGCCAATAAATCCCCTGTTTCACCATTCAAAACAAACAAGTGTTTTTGTGCAGAAGAAAGAACCAATGCCTCATGATCGGGAATCAGAACAGGAGCCGAGAATAATTTGGAAAAATGTCCCGTAGCTCTTTCAAGCTTGGATTTCCAATTCAACTTCCCTGTCTGTCGATCCACCGCATAAAGCCATCCCGTATTCGAACTAAAATAAACCACTTTATCGGTTACCAGTGGATTCTGATTCAACTCACCATCCGCCTGAAACTCCCAAGCGATGCGCTCCTCAGAAGCAGGACGATACCACTGATCTGCTTTCAGGCAATAAAACTGCCCAGTAGCATTCCCCACAAAGATCCGGTTGTTATCCAAAACCGGATCACTAAAGAATGGCCCAATATTAAAATCCCACAATTTCTTACCCGTTTTTGGATTGCGACAAATCACACGATTGAAAGGCTCGCATAATGGGGGACGCCCTTCGATATCATGCATGGCGTATGAATAAACAAGGAAATTTTCGTTCACTGCCAAAGGCGCCGAACCCATCCGATAGTCCACGTGCCCTACCAGAAAACGATCGACTTCTTTGCCCGAGTAACGGTTGTATTTGACAATGTATTTGGTTGCTCCACGATTTCCACGACTCCCCATCTGTCGCAGGAAAATATGATCACCCACAATAGCAGGTTGCGAAGCCATCGCAGGGGCTGAATACAACTGATCGCCCTGAAGTTTGGGCGTATGTTTAAACACCTCATACACGTTTCCGGTATTCACGTCCATCTTCCAGAGCATATTCCGCATGCCTGGACTGACCAAGTAAAGGGTGTCTCCGTCAAAAGCGGGCGATGAAGTCCAACGAATACTCACCGGAGCACGCCACGCCAATTTACCCTTTACCGGTCCATCGGCACCTGAAAAACCCGTTCGCTGCGCATTTCCACGATAATCTGCCCACGGTAAATCGGTAGGCGCATCGGTAAAAGTAAGGCGTTCCTCTCCTTGCTGATGCGCATAACCGACCGATTCCGGATTTTCAGAAAATTGACGTTGCAATTCCTCCAATATTTGGTAGCCCCTTCCTGCAATCTCACCTATCTTTTTGATGTCAGCAGCAGTATAAACCTGTCCTTCCAGTCCCTGAAAAACAGGGTTCCATTTGGATACCCGACGCAATTCCAAGTCCACCTGCTCGTATTCAGCGCCCAAATAAACACCTTGCTGTTGAAGCGCAACTGCCCAGAGTTTCATCAGCAAAAGTCGCTTGGCGTAATTGCTTTCGTCGGTGGGCTGAACATTGATTTCCTTGCGCACAGCATCAATCTCGGCATCGCCGGAAGATACAAAAGGAACGGTATCCGCCCATAAAAGGCGGGGTAAAAGTAGAAGGGCGAGAAGTAGGTTGAGGGGTTTCATTGTTTGATTTTTATGTAAAAAAATTGGTGGGATATGATTGGTTGAAGATAGGCGCCTACGACCAGCAATGGTATTTTTCTATCTATCGGTACGGACGTTGCATGCAACGTCCCTACATTTATTGCTTCATAACGCTTTTCTCCTCCACATCCACAAACAACACCTGATTGGTGCCATGTTGAGGAAAAGCGAGGCGTTGTTGTTCCGCTGAAAAATCAGGATCCGTCGGGTGACTCAATCCCTTGATCAAAATGCTTGGATTGAAATCCTTATCCACTTTAATCACTTCACCGGATGCCCAATCCGTAATGTAATAATTACCATTGCCTTTGGTGATGCCTTCCAAATTACCCAATTCTACCAATTTATCAGACAGTGGCTCAATGGTCTTTTTCTTCAGATCCACTCGTAGCAAATCCCCTTTTTTCGAGGTGTCAAATCCTTTTCCAGGAATCAACTTACCCCAAGAGGCTACGACCAAATATCCGTCTTCCATATAAAGGCCATCCGGTGCTTCGAGACGCTCGGATTTCAGGAACAGTTTGACTTTATTTTTCTTTGGAATGATGCGGAAAATCTGATCGCCGAAAAAATCCGACACATACAAATCCCCATTCTTGGCCAGGGCAATATCATTCAAAAATTCCCCTTCAGGAATAGGATAAAAGGCAACCTGTTTTCTTTGGGCGATATCAATCTGACGAACACCATCACGATCGACAGCATACAAATACTGATCATCGGAAATCATGCCCGAAATAGCATCAAAGCCTTCTTCGAAGCCAATCCACACCGGATCAATCACTTTACCCAAAGCATCGAGACGGGAAATCCAACTGTAACCATCACGATCCAAAGAAATTCCTCCCCCTAAATTGGAAACAAACCACTGCTTCGTTTTGGCATGCCACAACACCTGATCGGGTGCATCATAAGCTTCCGCAGGTGGGGCGTTCAATTGCTTCAACCACGACTGATATTGCTCCATTGAACCTTCCAAATATTGATCAGGCGCTTCTTTGATTTGATGATTGATAAAACCAACCGCTCCTTTGTATTCAATCTCTTTCAGCGCTTTCAGCATTGGATACAAATCGAAATTGCCTCGGTAAAGCGCCATGATGGTACTATTTTCCAAAGTCATCGGCGTCGAACGATCCACCTGACGATCACTGCCTGCTATCGTTACATAGGCCAAATGATCTTTTGCCTTTTTTATGATTTCTGGCAATCGATCTCCATTACCTGAACGGATCTCATGACAGGAATGAATCACCATATTCACATTTGGGCGATCCATCTCCTCGATATAGGTCAATGCCTCTTCTGCAGTTGGGATATTATCATCCGAATGCGGATAAATCGTCATTATCACATTCTTCTCCTGACAATAATCGGCCACCCTTTCGAGCAAAGCCAGGGTTTCTTTATGCGGCATCATCACATCCCGACCGATGATGAACCAGAAAGCAGTCGGTGTGCCCGAAACCTGATCCACCACCTGCTTCCAGCCTTCACGTACAGCTTCCGGATCATGATGATTATATCGGAAGAACACCGCCTGAATCGGGAAATCCGCATCCGCCTGATCAAAGTAAGGCGAAAGATCGATCATCTGTTTGCGGTTATTGGCCATCAGCGCCACGCCTTGGTAGCCGTATTTTTTTAGCAGTGCTTTTTGCTCTTTAACAGGCAATTTATTCAGTCCACCGAAATTATAAACATACATTGGCCAGTCGGCCTGGAACCGCTGCGCCATTGTCATTATTGGTAATAGGAAGAGTAAAATGATTAGGTTGACTCTTTTCATAGTATGGTGTGTTTTACTTGTTTCTTTATAGCAATGTAGATTGTTTCACAACTCGATTTTTTATGCATAACACAAAAGATTATTTTATTAGCTGCAAGGATGCACCTACGTGTGTATCCAAATTGATCCAATATTTTTTATGATTTGGGCAGACACATAGGTCAGCCCGTACAGCGAGCAAATAAAACTTCTTGCTACAATTTCAATTTATCATTATGCGACAACCCCAGTTATTATCCCTTATTTTATCGCGTACAAAAATCCGCCACTGCTCAGTACATAAGCACGATTCATATACAGCGCCGGAACCGACTCCTCCACCTTGTTCTCCATTCGAACCTTCCACAACAATTCTCCTTCTTTGGATAGACAATAAAAATAGGGATTGGCTGTAGCCCCACTGTAAATGCGATCATTGGAACCGATCACAGCACCGGTCAGGCCTCCTGCTCCATCGAATTCCCAAAGTTTTTGTCCGTTGTCCTTATTCAGCGCATAGATTTTATTTTTCACCGGAACGCCTCCTAAGCCCTTGCCGATCAGTTGGGAAATATACACTTGTCCATCATGCACGGCGGGAGTAACATTGAAAATCTCGCCATCGAGCTGAGGTTTCCAAAGGACTTCCTTGGTCATCGCATCCAAGCACCGGAAAGAAGCACCACCGACAGGTAGAAAAATCTTGCCATCTTCACCAACGGGAGCCCCTGAATCTGAGCCACCACTAAGCTGAAATTTCCACAACAGATCTCCATTCTCTTTATTGAATTTATACAAATAATGATCCCATCCACCAAAATAAACGGCATCGCCCATCACCAACGGCTCACCACAGGTTGATCGGTCGGTACGGTAACGCCAAAAGATGTTTCCATCTTCGGCATCCAAACAATAGACATAACCATCAATGCCTGGGGCGTAGATCTTTCCGTCAGATACATTGACGGATCCCCAAACCCAGCCGATATTTTGTTTCCATAGCACCTTACCACTTTTGGCATCCAAGCAGTAAAATTCATCGCTACCACCTTGTTGGCCAATATAGATTTTTCCATGATCAATCACCGGTGCACCTGAAACCGCACCTGACAACTCTGTCTTCCAAACGGGCTCACCGCTCAGCGCATCAATGCCATATACAAAGCGCGAAGGTGTTCCCACAAAGACCATCCCCAAATCTGCTGTCGGTTTGGACTGATAATAGGCACCGGCCGCCAATTCATCGGTATGAATGCGTTCATTATGCTTATTATAAAAACTCTTCAGGAAATCGAACTGCCACAATTTTTCTAATTGAGGATTAAAGGCAAAGGCCGTAAAGTTGGCGTCATTAGCTACCAAAACCCCATTAGCATAAGCCAAATCAGCAAAGAATCGGTGATCTCCTACTTTTACTTTTTCCAATATTTCAGCTTGTGCATTCAATTGATGGAGATGTCCATCCATCGTCATCACATAAGTCATCTTTCCGATCTGAACAGGCTTCGATCTCACCCAATCCGACAGCTTTTGAGAAGCCTCAACGGTTCCATTTTTTTTGCTAATAAAATAGATCAATTGATCAGCTCCACCGACATAAAGTCGATCATTTTCAACATTAATTTTACTGAAAAATCGATGGGTATCCATGGTGATTTTACTGATTTGCTTCTCCCAAACCAACTGACCACTGTATTTATTCAGGGCATAAACCCAACCTGCGTTATCCGAAAAATACAAATTAATTTCATCCGTACTCACGGTCTGATTTACAGCACCTTTCGCCTGAAATTCCCAAGCAATACGCTCGGAAGAAGCTGGCACATAATGTCCTTCGAGATTCAGCGCATATAAGGTACCGGAAGTGGTGCCGACATACACTAATTCCTTATCGATATGAGGATTACAAAAGGTCGTTCCGATGTTGAAATCCCAATGTGTATTTCCTTCATAATCTTTACAAATAATGCGATTGAAAGCCTGAGCAACAGGCGGTTTTTCTTCAATATCATGGTGGGAGAAAGGAAAAACTACATATTTATCATTGGCATCAAAAGGCGCATAACCCGCACGGTAATCAATATGTCCGGCGGTAATTTCCTTCGTAACCTTTCCCGATTTTTGATCAATCACTACAATATCCTTGGCATCGCCCTTGTTACCACGACTTCCCAATTCCCGCATTAAAATTTTACCATTGACCAAAACAGGTGTACTGTTCAGTGCTGGCGTTCCATAGAGTTGATCCACACGCAGGTTGGCTTTTTGCTTGGTTTCATGAATGACTTTTCCCGTTTTCAAATCGAGGGTAAACAGCATGTTCCGCATACCAGGCGAACACAAATACACTTTATCCCCATCAATCAAAGCCGAAGATTCCCAAGGTAAACCGACAGGAAATTTCCAATCAACCACACCCTGAGTGGGACCAGGCGCACCCGAAAAGCCTGTTCTTTGCGCATTGGCGCGATAGTTTGGCCATGGTGTTTGATTTACGGAGGCTGTATTCGTACCTACTGAAGCAACCAACTTTTGGCTTTCATTTTCTTCGGTTAAATGGTTTTGAATACTGTCCAAAATACCCAATCCCTTTTGCACCGTAACTGCATATCGCTTTTTATCAACATCAGACAACACCTTTTCCGCTCCTCCGGTAAAAACAGGATTGTAATTATCCACCGCCCGAAGACTATCATCCACCACAACATAGCCATCACCGAGATCAGCCCCTTGTTGCTGTAAAGAAGTTGCCCATAACTTCATCATCACGCCCCTTTCATTGTAATTGGATAAGTCCGTGGGAACCGACCGAAACTGCATGCGCAACTGATCCAATTCAGCATTGCCAGAAGGAATGAAATCTTTGGGTGCTTGAAAGGTTTCCTCCTTGGGTTGAGTGCAGGAAAATAAGAACAAAAAACTAAAGGCGAATGAGGTGAGCAGGCGTATTTTCATGGATTTAGGCTTTTATTTGGGTTATCAAATCATAGCAGATATTAAATAATTTGGATACACACATAGGTGCATCCGTAATGTCATTAAGTTAAGGATTTTGGGGTGATTCAGGCCTAAATTCGAAGTGCTTGTAAAGGCATAATTCATTATGCCTCACGTAACAATTTGAATTAATCCAAGAGAAATCAGCATTGTGTTAGACGTTAAAAATAACGTCTTTACGGGGTAAGGCACTTAACTTAATGACATTGGGTGCATCCGTACAGCTATCCAAAAAAATTTCTATGTTAGATTAAAGAATCAACTTAGTATTGGAGGAGACGACCAAACTATCGCGAGAATCTGTCTCGCGATAGCTTAATGGAAAATCATCCCCCGTATATTTTTTGTGTTTTACTGAAACTACTCAATACAATGCAAGAAACCACCCGAGTTCAGTACATAGGCTTTGCCATTGTAAAGTGCCGGAACCGACTCTTCAGTTTTGTTTTCCATACGTACTCGCCACAAAAGGTTAGTGGTCCCATCGCCATTTCCTTTTGGATCTACACAGAAGAAATAAGGATTTACAGTAGAGCCAAAATAAACTCTGTCATTCGATCCAATGATGGCGCCATTCAATCCACCCCCGCCTTCAAAAGTCCACAATAACTGTCCATTTTTGGCATCCACGGCAAAAATCTCCGCACCTACCGGAACACCACCTAAGCCTTGACCATTCAGCGTAGAAATATAGACCACCCCATCATGATAAGCAGGCGTTACATTGAACATCTTCGCTTCCAATTTTGGCGTCCATAGGATTTTATGATCTTTCGGGTCAATCGCTCGGAAAGTACCTCCACCTACAGGCAAGAATACTTTTCCTTCACCAGCAACCGGTGAACCTGAATCCAAGCCACCATTTACCTGATATTTCCACTTCAATTTCCCTGTTGCCTTGTCGAACTTGTACAGGTAATGATCCCATGAACCGAAGAACACTTCATCACCCACCACCAAAGGCTCCGAACAAGTCGAACGCTCGGTACGGTGACGCCAAACAATGTGTCCGCTTTCAGCATCCAAGCAATTCACAAAACCATCCACACCTGGCAAGAATACCAAACCGTCAGACACGGCACATGAACCCCATACCCATCCTACTTTTTGCGTCCAAAGGATCTTTCCGTCTTTGGCATCTAAACAATAAAATTCATCTTCACCACCTTGCTGACCGACATAGATTTTTCCATTGTCATAAACAGGAGATCCGGAAATGGCTGCACCGATTTCAGTTTTCCATTGCTGCTCACCACTCTCAGCATCCAGCGCATAGATAAAACGAGATGGTGTCCCGATGAATAGTTTTCCTTCGGCAATCGTTGGCTTAGATTGGTAATAGGCGCCACCAGCCAGTTGATCCATGAAAATTCGGAAACCTTCTTCATCCTTGAAGGATTTAAGGGAGCTGAATTGCCATTCTTTTTTTCCTTTTTCACTGATACAGAAAGTATAAAGATCCGAATCATTGAACAAAAGATGACCATCGGCCAAAGCCAAATCCGCATAAATGAAGTGCTCACCGAAACGTTTCTCCCAGTTAATTTTGAACTTATTCTTATGAAGATTTACTTGGTAGATATGGCCGTCCATGCTTGAGAAATAAGCATTTCGATTATCCGCAACTGGCGTTGCACGAACCCAGTCATTGGCTTGAGCTTTGAATAAGGCCTCCCCGTTTTCGATGTCCAAAATCATCATCTGCTTATCCGCAGAACCAATAAATACTTTCCCATCTTTTAGGTAAGGCGTAGAGAAATAACGGAACGCCTGTTGGTGATTCTGCCCGAAAGATTTCTTCCAAATCAATTGACCGTTTCTCTTATCCAGACAATATACAAAACCATCATTGGCTCCGAATACTACTTTTTGATCATTGACAGCCACTGCCTTGTTGATGCCCGAACCGGCCTGAAATTCCCAGGCAATACGATGACTCGAAGCAGGAGCAAACCATTGGTAAGTTTTCAGTGCATATAAATTGCCAAATTGATTGGTCGCAAAGATTAAAGAATCATCCAAAACCGGAGAAGAGAAGGTCGGCCCAATGTTGAAGTCCCATTTCTTCTTGCCTGTCTTTTTGTCTTTAACCACAATGCGGTTGAACGGCTGACAAACAGGAGGCTTATCTTCAATATCATGAATACCAAAAGGGAAAACCACCACTTTGTCGTTGGCTTGTACCGGCGCATAACCCGCACGGTAATCCACATGGCCTGCATCTATTTTCTTTTCAATCTTTCCTGATTTTAGGTTCAGAAAAGCAATGTTCTTAGACTCCCCACGATTTCCACGGCTACCCATTTCACGCAAAATCACATGATCGCCGTCAAGGATTGGTGTTGATGCCATCGCCGGACTGCTGTACAGTTGGTCCCCTTTCAGTGAAGGCGTTTGTTTGAACACCTTGATCGGCTGACCCGTTTTCAGATCCACTTGCCATAAGAAATTTCGGATACCCGGTGAGGTCAAATACACCACGCCATTTTTCACAACCGGAGCAGCCTCCCAAGCCAAACCTACCGGAAAGCGCCATTTGGTCGCTCCTTTGGTCGGCCCCTGAGCGCCTGTATAGCCTGTTCTACCCAAATTTCCTCGATATTGCGCCCAATCGATATTGGAATAAGTGGACGGTTTTACAGGGTCTTCATGTTGATTTCCCACTGCAAACAATACTGATTTTGGGTCGTCCACCAAAGCGTGCTGGTAATTTTCAAGCACCTGATAGCCCTCCTTCAATACTTCGCCAATACCGGCAATATCCTTGTCCGTATATGCCTGTGCGTCCCCCCCATGAAACATCGGATTCCATTTTGAGATCGCCCGCAGACGGGTATCGATACTTGCATAGTTTGGGAAAATATGGACGCCCTGCTGTTGCAAAGATACTGCCCAAAGTTTCATCAAAATAGCCCGTGAAGCATAGTTACTTCTATCGGTAGGCACGACTTGAATTTCACTTCTTACTTGATCCAATTCTTCATCTCCGGAAGAATATTTTGAGGTGAACTCCTGCGCATAGCTAAGGCTATGAATAAGAAGAATACATAAAAAAATTGATAGGCGTTTCATAAGATTAGATTGTGTTGATGGCAAGCAACAGCTTGCAGTAATTTGGGGTCGTTGCAGCGAACAACGACCAGTATTTGGTTTAATTTTTTTATCGCAGTAAACTGCTTATTTTACTTTGAGGGCCGTTTCTTTACCCGCTTTAACTTTTGTGCATAATCTCCAGCAATTTTCAGATAAGTATCGGATGGCATCCCTTCATAAGTGGAGAAACCCAGTGGTCCCGCCGGTTTTCGGTTAATACATTTAAATATCGCCGTTCCTTCATCGATTTCATCAAACATCGCTACATAAATGTTGCTTGCTTTTGCATCGATATTGGCCTGTAGTAGTTGCTGAAAGAAAAGTCCTTCCTCCCGCTTTATCATATTCACCGGAAAACTATCCTCCTCGCCTCTTTCAAAAAGACTCAAATTATGATTACTAAAACCCGGGTAAGTAACCGGCACATATTTTATCTGATGGGTATCACACCACGCCTGATCCTCAGCAACGATCTTCTTATACCTCTCCAATGCATAAGGGTGATTATCGAAACGTCCCACCATCCATGGCATAATGACATCGACACGCTTCATGACCTCCAAGAATTTGGGCTCGGTTATGCAGTCATTTTTCAGTGTCCGCCAGTAAGTAGGTACCCCAACCATCACCGCACACCCTCCATATTCGGGGTCATGTTGCAGAAAATCCAAGAGCGTTTCAATTTGAATTTTAAAGGTATCATAGGGGCGTTCTTTGAAACCAAGTCCCCAAATAGCAACTACAGGCTTCCCCTGATCATAAAGATAAGTTTGCTTTTTCCCCTGCCGTGTGATGCGCATGCTGTCAATCAAATATTTCCAGTCATCAATGATATCCTGACAATCAGTATTTGAGGCATTCATCCCCGACAAATCATACATGACCGCCCACGCCCGTTCATGCTTTTGCGCCGCTTGCATTCCATTTTCAAGCACCTTTGTCATGGTATTTTTTGTTCCAGGAATGTAGCGATTTACATAAAACCGTTGCATAAAAGCCCCATCAATCTGATAATCCTTCATCCACTGAAAATGCAGGTTCAATGTGCTTTTATCGACACTGCTGAACACCTTCACCTGTTCGCCATTTTTAAAATAAAATGGGGTGTCATAGGTTTTCTTATATTCTGAAACATCAGGCCATAGATCAATAGTACAATGTTCTGTATCAAAAAAACCGTTTTTACCATAATGAATCCACCAGTTTTCCCCGGAAGGATCGCCAGGCGTTCTGAACCAACCCTGGTAGCCGGCCATCAAAAGCTGATCATATTGCATAAACCGTGACTTCGATTGGTGCTTCGCTCCATGATCAGCCAGCAGTGGATTTACAGATATCCAACACAAAAAAAAGCAAATTAAATGTTTCATAATCACCTATAAATTAACCAATAAAAATACATATCAGTCGTGTGAAAAATTCATTATTTTATCGCATGTAGATAACCGTCAGAAGACATCACGTAAGCCATTCCGTCGTATAGTGCCGGTGTGGATTCTTCCACCTTGTTGCCCAGGTCATACATCCAAAGGGTTTGCGGGCTGCCGTCCTCAGTGGGTTCGGGTTTGATCGCATAAAGGAAAGGGTCTGAAACCGAAGCGCAATAAACGGTCCCATCGGCCCCCACTACCGGCCCACTCAAACCACCACCAGGGTGTTCCCAAAGGACTTCTCCCGTACTGGCATCCATTCCATACAGGATCGACTGCACGCAAATCCCCCCCAATCCGACACCCCGCCAAGTAGAGGCGAATACTTTTCCATTATGATATGCGGGCGTTACATTGAAGGTCGCTCCCTGCTCGAAATATTCCCACAGCACCTCACCCGACAAGGCGTTCAGACAACGAAAACGAGGTCCGCCAATCGGCAAATAAATACGGTCATTTTTAACAATCGGCACACCGGAATCTGTCCCTCCATCCAAAGGGAATTTCCAGTTGATGTGTCCGGTCTTTTTGTCCATCGCATACAGGTAATGATCCCAACTTCCCCAGAAAACCTGATCTTTCTCCAACATCGGTTCACTGCAGATCGAACGATCCAAGCGGTGTCGCCAGATCAGAGCACCCGTCTCGGCATCCATCGCATTGACATTCCCATCGATACTGGGCACATAGACCATTCCGTCCGAAACATTGGGAGAGCCGAATACCCAGCCAATATCCTGTGTCCATTCGGGTTTTCCGGTTTTGGCATCTACGCAGTAGAATTCATCCTCCCCACTGTGCACACCAAAGTACAATTTCCCTTGATCGTAAACCGGCGCACCACATTGTGAAGCTCCCGCTTCAAATTTCCATAATTCTTCACCTGTTTTGGCATCGACTGCATAGACAAATCGCATCGGTGTACCGAAATACAGGACACCATCCACCACGGTAGGCTTAGACATGAACCTTGCGCCACCAGCAATTTGATCGGTTAGAATTCTGTTGCCATTTTTTTCAAAACAGGCAATCTGACTCAGCTCCCATTTCAGTTTACCTTTCAAATCATAGCATCGTGTTTTCAGGTCTGTATCATTAACCAAAACATACTGATCGGTACTGACCAAATCCGCTAAAACGGCATGATTACCGATCTTGATTTTATCCTTAATCTTGGCTTTATTTTTTAGACTGATATGATAAAGAGAACCTTTCATGGTTGCGACAAAAAGATGGTCATTTTGTGCCGTAGGCTGTGCTCTTACCCAATCATCCATACTCAATTGCGCTTCAAGATTTCCGTTTTCCTTATCAAAAATATATAATTCCTGATTAGCCCCTCCGACGATTAATTTGCCCTGATGCACCAATGGTTTGGAGAAATGACGGAAAGCTCTTGGATTGGGATTTTTCACCTGATACGACCAACGTTCAGCCCCTGTATTTTTATCCAAAGCATAAACAAAACCCGCATTATCACCGAAGTAAACATTACGGTCATCGTAAGTGATTTCTTCATTCACAGACCCTTTTGCTCGAAACTGCCAAGCCAATCGTTTACTCGAAGCGGGGAATAATTTCAAGTCCGCACGCATTCCATAAACATATCCGATCTGATTCGCAACATACACTTGATTCCCATCCAAAACCGGGGGGCAGAAGGTATGACCAATATTAAAATCCCACAATTTTTTACCTGATTGCTGATCTCGACAAATAATGCGATTAAATGACTGAGCAATCGCCGGAACAGCTTCAATATCCTGCACCCCATGTGGGAAAATAGCATATTTTTCATTGGCACTGAAAGCGGGTAAACCCACACGGTAATCGACATGACCAGCCTCAACTTGCTTGATAGTCTCCCCTGTTTTCTTATCAACATAGACCAAATCACGGCTCGGCCCTTTGTTGCCTCGGCTTCCGCATTCCCGATACATCACCACATCTTCCAATACCACAGGCGTGGACATATTGCTTGGTGTATTATAGATCTGATCCATCATGATCTCGGCCGTCTGACGGTTCGTCCACAGCTTTTCTCCCGTATGAATATCAACCGCATATAGGGTTTCACGCATTCCGGGAGAAGATAAATAAACGACATTGCCATCCACGACCGGCGCAGATTCCCATGGTAATCCTACCGGAAATTTAAAAGCCATTTCGCCTTGCTGCGGCCCCATCGCTCCGGTAAAACCACTCAAGCCATTATCTCCTTTATAATGCGTCCAGTTAGGTGACTTTTCATTAGACGCATAAGCAGGACGGTCCGATTTCTTCACCAACGGCGGATGTTCTGCCAATTTTTTTTGAGACTGTTCCAAAGCCATAAAACCATCATCCACAATCTTGCAAAGCTTGACTTTTTGTTCCTCCGTAAATTGCTGCGGCTTACCTTCATTCCAGAAAATGGTATTCCACCAGACAATTTTTCGCAAGCGTTTATCAATATCGAGGTAGGATGTTAAGTCTGCTCCTTGCTGTTGAAGCAAAACCATCCATAGTTTCATTTTAAAACAACGCAAGCGGAAATCTTCCCATTCGGTTGGTTGCTCACTGACCTGCTGACGCATAAGGTCAAGCTCCTGATCACCAGAAGGAAATTTAATGTCCTGCGCCTGTAAATTGACTGTCAGCAGAAGTAGAAAAAATAAGAATACTTTCGCTTTCATGTTGGTTTTGGTTGATGTTGGTATTTGATCTATCGCGAGAGTCCCTCTCGTGATAGGCCTTGTTTCAAATTCCTATCACGAGACAGAGTCTCGCGATAGGGAAAACAAAAAATTGGACATAAGGTCAGGCACATAGGCCTGACCCTACATAGAATTTAAATTTGTTGGCTCTTGCCCCATTCTTTATTCGGCTGATCCCCCATTTCGAATTCCAACAAACCACCTTTGGCGATGTCTTGGTAATCGATAAATGGTGTCAATAACTCTTTACCGTTCAGACTTACTTTCTGAACATATTTATTGGTTTGGCTATTGTTTACCGTCTTCACTTCGAAGGCTTTACCATTAGGTAAATTGTACTTGAAGTTCTTGAAAATCGGACGCCCGATAGTGTAAGTGGTTTCCCCAGGACAGAACTGATAAATACCTGAAGCATTCAAAATGAACCAAGCAGACATCTGCCCACAGTCCTCATTTCCGGCAACGCCATTTGGATCATTGAAGTAATAATGATACATCACCGAATCCACCAAAGCCTGTGTTTTGTAAGGCTGACCCAAATAATTATAGAAGAATGTGGTATGATGACCCGGTTCGTTACCATGCGCATACTGACCGATCATTCCGGAAATATCATTGGAACGGTGTCCTCCAGTAATCTCTGAACTCATCGAAAAGAATTGATCCAACTTGGTAATCGCTTTCTCCTGACCGCCCATCAATGCTGTCAAACCTGCTACATCATGCGGCACGAACCAAGTCCACTGCCAAGCATTTCCTTCACAATAATCATCCTTTCTATGCTTCGATGCCTGTGGGTCAAAAGGCGTTCTCCAACTGCCATCGCTCATCTTTCCTCGCATGAAACCGGTCGAGGCGTCAAAGTACTTTTTGTAGTGCTTGGAACGATCAGTAAAATACTGCGCATCTTCTTTTTGTCCTATGCTCTTGGCGAACGCACCTAACGCCCAGTCATTGTAAGCAAACTCCATTGCTTTGGCTACTGATTCAATATCTTTGTCGCCAGGAATATAGCCCAGAGTTTCATTATAATATTTTCCTGGAGCCATCATCTTATTGAGTACCCTTTTGTTCGGTGCCAAAATATTAGATGAATCGTACATCGATGAGCGCTTCATGGCTTCCATTGCCAATTCAACATCAAAGTTACGGTGGCCCTTGGCATAGGCATCTGTGATGACTGATATCGCATGTGCCCCGATCATCGTTCCGGTGTAGTTTGCTGCCAATTCCCACTTAGGCAAGATGCCTCCCTCTTGGTATTTGCTCAAAAGGTTTCGGATATACTGTTCGTTCTCTTCAGGTGCAATAATGGTCTGTAAAGGATGATACGCCCGGAAAGTATCCCAAAGAGAGAATACCGTGTGCATCTTTTCTCCTTCTTCCAACTGCCCGATTGTCTTGTCCATTTTCAAATATCGACCATCCACATCAGAGAAAACGTTCGGATGAATAAGCGTATGATACAAGGAAGTGTAAAGGATTTTCTTCTGCTCCAATTGTTCATCTTCCACCTCAATCACAGCAAGGGCATCATTCCAAGTTCTTTCTGCCGAAGCCACTACTTGATCAAAATCCCACTGAGCATTTTCAGTCATCAGATTGTTCTTGGCTCCCTCAAAATCAACTGCTGAAATACCTACTTTTGCCAACAATGGTTGGTCTGAATTCTTGAAAGTCAAGATAGCTTTTGCGCGCTTGGCCGTTAATTCTTCTTTAGCCTCAACCGCTACGGTATCTTTGAAAAATTGAATATCAAAATCCTGGTTGAACTCAGCATAGAAATAGATGGTTTGATCTTTGGCCCAACCTTTGGTATTTTTCTTTCCTTGTAAAGTATTTTTATTGACTACCTTAAATTCATTCACCTGATTTTTATTAAATCTCTCCTGTAACACATGTGTTAGGTCGATGATCAATTTTGGGGTAGCTCCTTTTGGATAAGTGTAACGATGAAAACCTGTTCTGAGCGTAGTCGTCAGTTCAGCATGAATCTGATCATCTAACAGCTGAACGCTATAATAGCCCGGTTTTGAGGACTCTTGATCGTGACTGAAACGAGAACGGTAGCCTTTGTCCGGATCATTATCTTCGCCTCGAACCAATGGTTTTTCACCGACAATCGGCATGAAAAGGACATCACCGTAATCGGCAATTCCTGTACCACTCAGGTGGGTATGACTGAAACCGATAATCGAATGATCGTCAAAATGATAACCTCCGCAGGCATCCCAACCGTTGGTTTTGGTATCGGGGCTTAATTGTACCATTCCATGAGGAAGCGTAGCACCAGGAAAAGTGTGGCCATGGCCGCCTGTCCCAATAAATGGATTTACATAGTGGGTAAATTGCGTGGTTTCAGTGGTGGATTCCTTCACTTCAGCCTGCCGACAGGAAGTATTCAAAAAGGCGACTAAAATAGTAAAATAAAAAAATGGCTTCATAGGTTTGAAATTAGGGTTGGTCGTAGACAGAAGCCTACGACCAGTATTAAAGAAATATTATTGAATCGCATGGATATAACCATCTGACGACATCACATAGGCTTTTCCCTTGTAAAGTGCGGGCGTTGATTCCTCCACCTTGTTGCCCATCTGATACATCCACTTCACTTTGGTCGTACCATCGCCATTTCCATTCGCATCCACACAATAAAAATAGGGATCGGCAATGCTTGGGAAATAAACGTCGCCTTCCCCACCGATCACCGGACTGCTCAAGCCTGCGCCATTCTGTGTCCAGAGTAAATTTCCGCTATCAATATCAATGCAATAAACCACAGCCTCCACACAAACACCGCCAAGCCCCAAACCATGCCAACAAGACATATAGACCTTGCCATCATGGACTGCAGGCGTAATATTAAAAATGTTGTTGCCATCCTTGAATTCCCAAAGCAACTCGCCGGTTTTGGCATCGATACATTTATTCTTGACAAAGATTTTTCCATCCTTGACAATCGCCACACCGGAGTCGGTACCAGCACCATTGAATTGCCAGATGATCTCACCAGTCTTTTTATCGAAAGCCTTCAGGTAATCATCCCAACAGCCGAAATATACCCGCTCATCATCCACGGCAGGCTCACTACAAACCGACTTGCTGAATGGCTGGCGCCAGACGATCTGTCCGTTATTGGCATCCAAAGCCCAGGCATAACCGTCGATACCCGGCACATAAACCATACCATCGGAAACCGTCGCCGATCCCCACACCCAGTCCACTTTCTGCGACCAGATCAGATCTCCAGTTTTAGCATCGAGACAATAGAATTCATCCTCTCCTCCTTGCTGTCCGACATAGATTTTATCTTTATAGATGGTCGGCGCACCGGAGATGGAGGCCCCCAGTTCGAACTTCCATTTTTCTTTACCTGTTTCGCTATCGACAGCATAAACAAAGCGCATCGGCGTTCCGAAATAAATGGTATTATTCGAAGCGGTAGGTTTAGACTGATAATAGGCTCCACCCGCAATCTGATCGGTTAAAATACGATTACCATCCTTCTCAAAAGATTCAATCAAACTCTTCTTCCAAAGCGTCTTTCCTTTGGTGGAAATCGCGTGCGCATAGAGGTCGGTATCGTTGACCAAAATAATATCATCCTTTATGGCTAAATCCGCCAAAATCGGATGGTGAGCAATATGCTTTTCAAATAAGGTTTTTACTTTTCCTTTCTTGATTTCTACTCCATAAAGGGTTCCTTTCAAAGTAGCAAAGAACACTTGATTTCCTTTGGCTACCGGTGCGGACTTGATCCAATCATCGGCTTTGAAATCCATGATTTCTTTTCCGCTTTCCAAGTCCAAACCATACAAATGTCCATTAGCTGCACCGATAAATACTTTGTTATCCGAAACAAATGGTGTGGTAAAATGACTGAAGGCATGTGCCTGTTTTTCCTTTGCCTCAAAAGACCAGATCAACTCACCTGTCTTATTATTCAAACAATAAACTTTGCCGTCATTCGCACCAAAAATCAGGCGATCATTCAACACCAATGGTTGTTTGTTGATCGGCCCGCCGGCACGGAACTGCCACTGAGGTTTTGGACGGTAGAATTGTCTTTTGGTCGCATCCCAGGAATACATATAGCCGTCCTGCGTTCCGACATAGACTCTTTTTTGATGCAATACAGGTTCGGCGAAAGTATAGCCGACCATATAATCCCACATCACTTTTCCAGTTTTGATATTTTTCCCGATCACGCGATTGGCCGCCTGAGTTTTCGGTGGCGTATCATGAATATCCTGAATCCCGAAGGTATAAACCACCATGTCCTCATCAGCATCAAAAGGCGCATTTCCTGCACGATAATCTACATGCCCGGCCAAGATTTCACGCTCAATTTTACCTGTGATTTTATCGACCACCACAATTTCCTTCGTTGGGCCAGAATTCCCTCTTGCACCCAACTCCCTGAACAACACTTTATCTTTCAACACTACTGGCGTACTCTGATTATTAGGAGCATGGTAGAGCTGATCGCCCATGATCTCAATAATTTGCTGTGTTTTCCAGTGCTCCTCACCTGTTTTCAGATCGACACAAAACATATTGGTTCGCACGCCCGGCGACGACAAATACACTCTATCACCTTCAATCTGTGGCTGCACTTCCCAAGCCAGTCCGACAGGGAATTTCCAGGCCATTTCTCCTTTGGTTGGGCCATTGGCACCGGTGTATCCACTCAGGTTTTTATTGCCCTTATAAGAAGTCCATGGAATCTCTTTTTGGGTAGCAGCATCAATCGGCTGTTGTGAAGAAGTGAAAGCCAAGGACGGTTGAGTAGAAGCCTGCTTTTGGTATTTTTCCAATACCTGATATCCACGACCAATGATATCACTCAGCTCCGCAACCTGCGAGGCACTGAACTGCTGAGGCTCCCCGCCAAACCTTAAATTATTCCATCGGGTAACCTTATTCAGCGCATTATCCACCGCCACATATTCCGGCAAAGGTACGCCCTGTTGTTGCAGCATGGCCGCCCACAATTTCATCTTGATCGCCCGAAATTTAAAATTTCCCCGATCGGTCGGCGCCTGCACCACCTCTTGGCGCACCGCATCCAACTCAGGGTCTCCACTTTTAATAAAGTGGTCTTTATTATCAGCAAAAGACTGATTTACAATAAGGAAAAAGAAAAAAAGAAAAATGAATTGTCTGCTCATCGCTAAAAATTTAAGAGAGGGCGCTTTCACACCCTCTCTTTTGAAATTAACCAAATTATATTTTACCAGGAAACGTTTTCTTCGATGGGGTTATTCCACCAGGGAGAGTTCAAAGTATAAACGCCATGCATTCCTGCATCAGTCCAATCAGCAATATATCGAACATGATAAGGCCCGCCCTTATCTTCCCCAACAGGGAAGGCTGTAACGTTAGTGTGACGTTGGATATTTCCCATATCGCCATTGAGCGTAAAGATAAATTCCTGTCGACGGATGTCATCAGGACCATCTTGTCCCTCGGCAATTGGTAAAGGCTTCAATACTTCCATCGACTGCTCTTCCCCACTGATGGTCAATGTCAGTAAATGGAAATAATCGTGACGGTGATTCAGTTCGCCTTCAGCAGTAGGCTCCTTAATCACCCCTTCCTTGGTGGCATTGAGTTCATAGGCATCAAGAAACAGCACCATTACTTCGTCATCATTTTCCTGATAAACACGGTGAACAGTACGGTCATCCTGAAGGATGATATCATAGACAACTTTCGTGTTACTGACCTCAAAAGCATTGGACACTGCTTTGTATCCTTCCACCTCTTTGAAGGTTACCACCACTTCATCGGTTGGTGTGAAATAAGGTAAATACCCATTGTAAATCTGAATCATCGGAACAATATTGTTGCCAAACGTTGCCCCTGCCGAAGTCTGATCAATGGTTAATTTTACCGCCTTCATTTCTCCAAATACCTCCAACAAATGGAACGGTACCAGGTTACTCTTCCAGTCAGTGGTTACCCCATTGCCATCCATGTATGCTCCGCCCTGTATGGCCTTATCATAAGTAGAAGTGAACTTCAAAGACTCCTCCTCAGATTGCATAACCTCTCCTCCAAGCGCATTCCCATTTTGATCTTCTATGAATGTGTTGCTGATTTCGGTCTTGCCATCTGTACTCACCGCTACCGTCCATCCGTCTGCATTCCGGGTGTATTTAGTGCTCAAATCGGGCAACTCTTCTGTCGCATTTTCACTGAAAAACAGCTTAATTTCTCCTGACACATTGTTAGGTGTTCTGCTAATCATCATAAACTCCTGACCTTGCTGATCTGCATTGGTACTGGAAGCATAACGGTGCTCTACCAATGAATCGCTAAGGGTAATGACCTGGCTGATGAAATTGGTTTCCATTACAGACTCCTGCGTTTCATCTTCCGGCTGCGACATCATCACCAATCGATAATTTAGTGTAAGCTGCGTGCTGTCATCATTATATTGAAAAGTTGCATTTGCAGGTGTTACCAACACATCGAGCAGCGGGATGGTCGCCTCAAAAAGAGAAGCTACCGCATTACCGACCTCTTTTCCCTGCAAACTGATCGAATTTTCACCCATCAGTACTGCCTGGTCATATAGCGGGTTTTGTGTGCTCACCAAGCTGATAAATTCGCTGTAGTCAGCTACCCCACGGACATTCAAAGTACCGTTGGGGTTTTGAATGGACTCCCTGAATACCAGGTTTTCTTCTTCTACCTTCTGACAGGCAGAAAAGGCGATGAGCCCTATAAAAAATAAAAAAATCTTTCTCATCACTGTAGGTTTAGTTCACTTTAAATTGACTTCTGAGGATCTTCAGGTAGTCATCACCATAGCTTTGGGCTGGCTCTACCTGCTTATCGAGGCTCCAGTTGTTAAAGCTGTCCAAAATCACCATTCTCGTTGCCGAAGCACTTCTTTTGGCGATGTTACAATTGGTAATGAACCATTGTTCATCCTTCGGCCAGTCATAAGTTTTTGCTGCAGAATTTAAAATTTTGCCCGTAAAGGAGGGTGAAAATTGAGGGACATAGTCCAAGTCATTTTCCGAAAGGACATCTCTTGAATACACCAAAGCCTGATCGGTATATTGGTGGAACATCACGTATCGGTCATAAGAAGCCTGGTCCACCAAAGCATAGGAAACATGCGACACCGCGTCCACCCCATTTTTGAAGCGGAAGGCATAACGCATAGGAGGCGTCCATTGCCATTGTTCAGCAATCAGATACAGTTCATAACCTTCTCCGTAATTGGCCATTTCCTCCCGGATTTTGGCAAAAACTGCCTGATTGTCATGAGCATGTAAATCCTGCGCCTGACGGATATAAACCACAAACTTGTTGCCTACCTTCTGATAGTTTTCTTTATCAAAGAATACCGTCATTTTTTTGAAATCCTCCACCATGGCATCTACACCAGCTACGGAGTTTTCAATACGGTTTTCGTTGCTCAAGCCCATGGCAGCATAATTATATGCGAGTGCAAAATTAAGTTCAGCAGCATTCTCCACTTCTTGCAATCCTGCAAGGTAGGTACTGTCCTGCGTAAACTGATTGGGTACATAAGCCGAGCGCAAATTCATGATAAAGAAATCAATGCCGCCCTGCTTTGCCCATTTTACATGCTGTTCATAAACTGCCGGATCGTTGAAGGTATAATTGCCTAAAACGGGCACTTCCTTCATTCTCGAGTTCCAGGTAAAACCACCATAATGGGCACCTACGGTATAATCAAACTCTGGAGCCACATCAGGAATTTCATAATTCAAAAAGTGGTCGTCAGCTGTTGGGACATCATTATTACATGACCACAGCATCGCTGATACCGCCAACAATAATATATAATTAATATTTTTCATCTCGCTCAGCATTTATTTAATTATCTCATATGCAACCCCAGCCTTATCGAGGTCTTCGACATTCTCACCATAATAAGCGTGTACAAAATCCCATGACCATTTTGCAGGGTATTTTTCCCACGCTGGCAGGTGATCTTTCGACTTACTGATTTTAATTGGGGTGGTCATATCGTCGCCACCTTGAACCTCAAGCATGCCATTGTAGCCTTTGGTATTAAGATTACGCTCATCAGCCCCGTAAACTACACGCTCTGGGAAATCCAGGTAACGCAATGCCAAATTACGGGATGGCAACAAGTGTGGGCTCATGATCATCTTGCGGGTTCTTTTTTGCAGACACCAGCCATCATGACCTTGGTTAAAATCTGCGATCCATCTCTGGGTAATGATCTTTTCGAGTGGGTCTTCAGTTACCGAAGAGCTAACAATTCCACAAAAGTTCAGGTCACCTTCACTGACCGTTCCCCACTTAACACCATCCTGCTCGATATATTCATCAAAGGCTAAACTTGGGATGCCATGTTGAGCAAAAGAATGTGCGATACCATTAAGGTAATTTTCCTGTGCCGACTGCCCAGCACCCCAGCCGCGAACAACTGCCTCAGCCTTCAAGAAACTTACCTGTGCGGCAGTAACAATTGGGAAAGCCATATCCTGCTTGAGGTAATCCTCATTGAAATCAGCAAAATTGTCTCTTTCAGTAGATTGTAAGGGATTCAGGTTAGGATCCAGATCCCAGTCAGGCAACACGTAATTTCTCGCCAATGGCCAGCCTACATATGGCACTTTATAACGAACCGCCACCTCTGCATTGGTCGCCTGAGAGAATAAAGTATCTACAAACTCAAAAGGCTTTTTGGCAGGATCAGCGAATACCGAAGTACGGGGATCCTTAAAAGATTTGAGGTAAACCATGAACTGGTGGTTCATTTTTGGCCACAGGAAGAGGTTGTTTCTATTGACCGCGTTGGAATAGATAAATGACCAGTTTTCTTCGATGGTCCCAAAATCGAGTACAGCATTTTGCATATTGTCCTCAATCATTGGCAAATCATTGTTCATGATTTCATTCACATGCGTTGCGGCAAGCTCAGGAAAAGCATCAGAAACTCGCATGGCGATTTTCAGTCTTAAGCTGTTGGCAAAACGGATCCAGTTATCATTGCTTCCACTGTAAATAGGGTCATTTTTAAAGACATCCTTATCGATGTTGATCGTCAGTGAATCACTTTGAGCTTTCAGGTCGGTGAGGATGGTCTCATAGATCAATTCCTCATTATCGAACTTGTTGAAAATCCCATCTTTAATATCGTCCGGTGCATTGAGCGCCTCTTCAAAAGGTACCATTCCGTAAGTGGAAACCATTACTGAATAAGCATAATTTTTCCAGATTCTTGCAATGGCAATACGGTTAGCGTATTTATTGTCCACGTTATGAATTCGTTCGATTTCATCCAGGTTTTTCATCACCTGAACATACCATCGCCTCCACCAGCCATCGGTCCAAACCTGCTCGTAGAAGAATTCTGGCATCACCCCTTGCTGTCCGCCAGCATAATGCGCATATGGCAGAAACATGTAGGTGTTCATCTCTCCCCCAACCAGGTCGAGGGTACTTTTCATCACACCTGGCAGCAGAAACTCCACTTCGGTGTCTTTGAAAACATATTCGTTTTTATTGATATCGTCAAAGTTACTTGTACATGCGGCCATCAATCCGATCAGCAGCGACAAGCATAAGGTCAATGTGTTAAGGTATTTTCTCATGGCTGTGTTTAGAATGATAGTTTAACATTGAAACCGTAAGAAGCCGTTGGCAGGAAGGATGCAAACTCGATCCCCAGACCTGCTGCAGCCTCAGGGTCAATCCCTTTAGGGGTGTTCTGATGCAAAATAGCCACATTACGACCCACTGCTGAAACTCTTACAGCTTTGAATGGCCCAAGTGCTTTGGTTGGCAAGTCATAGCCCAAAGTAATTTCCCTCAGCTTCACATAAGAAGCATCAAAGGTTGCACGAGGGTTATCGTTGATGGCCTGAAATGCCCAAGTATTAGAAGGGATATAAACATCATTCGGCTTGCCTGTTGCTACCCAAACGCCATTGCCATCACCATCCGGATCAAACTGCTCGTATTTTGTCCCTGGGTACAATGCCCCTTTGCTGCGATCATCCTCATAAGGGTTACCAAAAAGGCCTTCCCCTCTGCGCTCTTCATTACTTTCACTCAATATTCTGCTGGAGAACAAGTGTTCGTCACGACCATATAGTGTATATGCCGCCACGCCATACTGTCCTTGTCGTTGGCGTGAAGCGGAGAATACTTTCCCTCCCCAGGCTACATCCACCAAAACACCAAGCGAGATCCCTTTGTAAGTAAAGGTGTTTTTCACCCCACCAGTCCAGTCGCGTTGTGCGTTACCAATGATTTGATCTTCATCAAAAACAGGCAGGCCGGTGTCAGCATATACCAAACCAGTGTTTGTTACTGGATCGATGCGCTGCTTTCTTCCACGAATCACGCCATAAGGCATGCCAGCCTCGGCATTAGAAGATACTGCCAACCAGTTGGAAAGTCTGAATCGATCTAAAGCGCCCAGGTCATTTACATAAGTTCTGTTATTCGACCAGTTGATATCCGCAGACCAAGAGAAGTTTTTCGTTTTCACAACGTCAAGTCCCATGTAAATCTCCCAACCTTTGTTGGTCAGAGAGCCAGAATTATAGGTTCCGGTATTGTAACCGGTAGAACCCGGCAGGCGCACATCTACAATCTGGTTTTTTGACTCTGAATTGTAATAAGTAACGTTCAGATTCACACGGTCAAGTAATTTCAACTCCACCCCATACTCAAGAGAAGTGGTAATTTCCGGCAGCAAATTAGGGTTCTGACGGTTCGGCGTGTTGGAGGTCCAAGGGATATCATTGTAAATTCCGCCATAGTTATGGTAATCAAACACCCTGAAAGGACGCGTTCCGTTACCTACCTGCGCGATAGAGGCTCTCAGTTTACCAAAGTTAATGATGCGTCGAGAGGACAAAAATTCTGAAAATACAATACTTGTACCTGCCGATGGGTAAAAGAAGCTGTTGTTATGAGAAGGCAAAGTTGAAGACCAGTCATTTCTCATGGTACCATCAAGGAAGAAGGTACTTCTATAGCCCAAGGAAACAGAACTAAATACCGAGTTGATCACCGAAGCTGATGAGCCCTGAGTAACCCGTGCAATACCCGCATTGTTGGATACCGAAGCCAGATCACGCATTAACAGCTGATCAATCACTGTTCTTGAGCTTTTGTTGTCATAAATATAAGCGTTGGTTCCGAGCGTAGCATTCAGGCTGAACTGATCTTTCCATCGCTTATTATAAACCGCCATCCCTTCAAAGTTCCAGTTGTAAACATCGAAACTCATGTGGGTATATTTACCATCCGGATCAAAAGAGGATCCATACTGCGTAAATTCATACCCTTTTCTCAAAAACATATCTCCATTGGCTTTTGCCGAAATGGTCAGCCCCTTTATTGGTCGGTAATAAAGCGAAAGGTTGGTCAGGATACGGTTCGAGCGATCTTCATTGATATGCTCGTTCATGTTCCAGTAAGGGTTTGAAAACCAAACATCACGGAAACGCAACTGATTACCATCTTCATCTTTATAAGGGATCAAATTATGCTTTCCGAAGTTAGGCAACATTTGAAGGTAAGAGAAGGCCGGGTTTTTGATACTCCCGTTAGGGAACATTCTATTCTTTACATTCTCGTGAGTATAGAGCATGGTGGCATCGGCAGAAAGCTTCGGCGACATTTTCATGTGTGCTCTTAGCGTGAAGTTTTTACGATCAAGCTCTTCCTGATTTTTAATCATCCACTTAGATTGTGTATCGGTAAAAGAGAACCTTAACCACCCTTTATCGGATGCCGTTTCCAAGCTCACAGAGTTTGCTGCCGTCAATCCGGTCTGGTAAATATCCCGCACGTTATTTTTATCCGCCAAATAGCGGCCTCGCTCACCTGTAACATCGATCACCTCGTAGCCCAACAATGGACCACCATATGCCTGTGCCGAACCGGCAATCATCGGCAAACCTGTTTCTTCATCAAGCCACTGTCGGTCAAGGGTTACTGCACCGCCCATACCCGATCCATATACATACTGGTAATCGGGCCACTGATTCACCTGCTGCCACATCCAGTTAGAATTCACCGTAACACCGAGGTCACCTTTCTTGCGCTTTTTGGCTTTTTTTGTCGTGATGATAATCACACCATTACCGGCACGTGAACCATACAATGCAGAAGCATTGGCACCTTTAAGCACCTGAATATCTTCAATATCGTCTGGGTTGATCTGCGCAAGCGGGTCTCCCATGTCAAGGTTTTGCGTTCCCATTCCTGTCCAGACAGCAACTCCTTTATCCTGATTTTCATTCTCCAACGGAATACCATCGACAATGTAAAGGGGAGCGTTATTTCCTGTCAGGGAAGAAACCCCACGAATCAATACTTTATTGGAACCTGTTGCCGTTTGTGAAGCAGAAATCTGCAAACCCGCTGCTTTTCCGGCAAGGGTCTGAATAAAGTTCTGAGAACGTGCCTCCTTCATGCTTTCACTATCGACACCCTGCTGTGCATACACCAATGATTTGGTTTCTCTTTTCACCCCGAGGGCAGTAACCACTACTTCAGAAAGTTCCTGAACATCAGCGGCCAAAATCACCTCAATGTTGGCTTGGTTACCAATCAGGATGGACTGGTCTTTATAGCCGATAAAAGAAATATGTAGTTTTTTCTCCGGACCTTTGTTATAGGTGATGGAGAACTTCCCTTCCATATCCGTAATGGTTCCGTTGGTGGTCCCCTCAATCTGGACGGTCGCACCAAGTAATGGCGCACCATCAGTATCAATCACCTTTCCTGCTACCTGAACTTGTTGGGCATAGGTGGTGAGGCTGCTGAACAGAAGAAACAGTCCAACAGTCAAAAAATATTTAATATTTATCTTCATGATATTATTGTCTTACTGTTAGTTTTGATCTCCCCACGTTCCTGAATCACCAAAGGCATCATCATAGGTTCCTTGCTCACCATTCATTTTCAAGGCAGCCTTTAACCACTGTACCAAGTCAGCCGGTACCAGGTCATATAAATCTTTATCCACCTGTTTTTTATCACGGAATCGCCATTCAAACTCTGCATCGGCATTTGTTTTGTCAACAGCCATCGGAAGGATGTCTACAAAGTTGGCACGCTCCTGCAGGTACTCATAATAAGCACGGCTTTCGGTAATTTTGAATTTCATTCGCAGCATCACCTCAGCTGGGTCATTTTTATAGAAAACCTCACAGTCGGTCAATGATTCCCTTGACTGCTTTCCTTCGTAGGTCAGCACATAAGGCGTACTTCCATCAGCCGGACGGATCATCAGGTGATGATAATAATCAGATCTTGAAGTAGAAATTTGATAAGCAATCCCAACGTTAAGATCTTCATTGATCCATTCGTAGGTCAAACACCAAAGGTCAGCATCACCATATACTGGCGTATTGGATGTATGCGCAGTTTCTGGCGGGTTAAAATAATAGGCCAGTTCCCCTACTTTGTTCAGTACAAAATTCATGTTGTTGAACACATTTCTCATCGCATCATTCGCCAGGTGTTTCTCCATGTTCGCAACAGTGCGCTTACCCATATCCAATCCACCATCATTGATGAATGGCATACGAACTCCTGAGAAATCTTCTGGTGGTGGAGGTGTTGGCCATGGACCTTCATACACAACCTCTTGCCCATCTTCACTATATTGCTTCAAGCGACCCGAAGTCCCCATCGCATTAAGATAGATTTCATACTGTCTGATGTCATTCACTGCATACGCTATATCATGCGTACCATTAAAATGTGCCGTTACAGACTGATTCTTTCGAGCCCCAGATTCATCAGCATAAGCAATCTGATAATGTAATGCGCCAAGATCATCCTGCTGCCAGGCAAGGCTGTCGCCTCCCATCACAAGATTACCCTGCTTAAATTTATCAAGCTTGGTTTCTTTGGCATCGATAATCTGCCCTTCGTCCGTAAATACCTCATGGTAATAAACCTCCTGGTTCGAGCTTACTTGATAAGCTACCACTTTGTCTTCCACCTTAAAGTTGTAAACAAAGGGTGCACCTTGCGTAGATTTATCCCCCAGCTTTTCATTAGAGATACTTACATCTCCTGCCGGATTAAGATACATACCCGCTTTCCGAATCTGATCATTCCCTTCCTGAAGCAATTTGGCAATTGCAAGTGTCGGGGCATCATCGGTTACTTTATTCATTTCTGTAATTTTCGGATCCATCGTCGATGGCGCCCGAAGAATCGTGCTCAACGAGACACTGGAGTTCTCATTGGGTTCCAGAGGTTTGACCTCTTCTTTCTGACAACTCAGTAGCATCAGAGCGGCCAAAAACACTGATAACGGCCATAAAAATTTTCTCATATTTTAGTAGGAGTAGGTTAAAAAAATATGTTGGATGTTAGTTACACACGGCTTACTTACACGTGTAAAGTAAAGCTAAGAAATAAAATCAAAGAGACAAATTGTAGGGAATAATATTTTCAAGTAAAAATTAAGTTCTTGGGCAATAATAATCATGTTTCTGCAAAAAAGCTTAATATAACGCTTAAAAAAGCTGTTAATTTTATAAAAATGATCATCACAAAAACGCGGGTTATGTTGGTGAGTCGGTCTAAAGTTTATATTTTACACGTGTAAAAAAAATAAACAATTATGAAACAATTGACCACCTTGATGTTATTGATGTTGCTCGCGACAACAGCAATAGCACAAAAGAACTTTTCCTATTTCAAATTTTGCATCAAAAATGAGCGCAACGAATTACTGCTTGTAAAGTACAAAGGCATCTGGGAGCCGATCGGCAAGCGCTATAATAATTCAGAGTCAATAAAAAAGACCCTGGAGATCATGGCAAAAGAAGTGGGGGTAGAAATCAAAAATCCGCATCTGGGCGCTTTAGTCAATCAATATTACAATGAGGCACCCTTTGGCATCATTTTTCATTTTTATGCGGCAGAATACACTTCAGGAACGCCGGTTCCTCCTGCCGACTGCACAGACATCCGCTGGTTCCCGATGGAAGAAGCCATTAAGTTGATTCCTTTTGAATCGATGGCAGAAATCATCCACAAATTTATGGTGGAAGAACCAGGAAAAACTATCGGAGGCGCCATCAGGATTGACAATACCGAATGGCCTCACAGCAGGATTACAGACTACATTGATCCTTTCTATATTTTATAATTTATATTCCATAAAAAAAACGGCAGAAGCCTGAGCGCTCTGCCGTTTTTTTGTGTCTCATCATTCTCTATCAATCATCAAGCAACGATATTTCTCTAATAAAAGGCTTCAAACTGATAATTCAAGCAGATGGAGAAAGTAAATCGTTTTAAACCTTCCAGCCTCCCGCCGATTCATCTTGATGGAATTGATTTTAAGCTAATTTATATTTCGCAAATTGGATATCGCCCATTGCTCATCCAAAATCTATTTCTATTCTTTCAGGTAAAGGAGGCCTCCAAGAAAGGAATGGCTATTTATAGGCTGAGAAATGACACTCTTCATCACTTCTTCAAAAGCCCTATCTTCGTGATAAATTTTCAAGCTTCAAACCTGCTTTAAATCATTGAAGTGCAAAAGCGCCAAGCGTACCCGCCTTTTCCTTATGCACTCCAATTTTTATTGTTCTTATTGTTTCAGAACCTTGAAAACCTTGCCATCAATTCTCAACAGGTAAATCCCGGAAGGCATCTGACGCATATCAATGAAAGACAAGCCTTTACCCGACGCTACCAAATGGCCGGAAATATTCAGCAAGTCGATTTGTTTATTTTCCGCATTGAAAATAGTCAACCTTTCTGTTACCGGATTGGGCGCAAACAACACCTTCGCCGGCTCATTATCTGAAACGACCCGCTGATTATCCACAGGCACCAGTTCCCAATGGGTTTTATTGCCGGTATAATTACGATCCTCGGCCAAATAGCTATCATTCTCCCACACGTTACGATCATTCCCTACTGAAGTCAGCCAATAGTAAACCTTGCCATTAGTAGATGCCGCCTCACGGATGTACCAGCGCGTAAATGCTCCCGTCCAGGTACCATATTTCATTTTCAGCAAATAATCTGTTCGGCTTTCATCATTGTTGGTCCACAGCCTATTGCCATTTGCCCCTACATTCTCAATATAATATTGTCCTTCCGTACCTGTTTCAATAACTTCCCATGCTACAAATTCACTGATATCCCCTGCCTCAACCATAGCAACATTCGAGTCAATTCCGCCATTGCCCTGAGTGGAAGAAACCGTTCTTAGCATCCGACCTGACTGTCGGTTGACGAAATGATAGACACCAGGCTCAATGCCCGAAGCAGGCGGCGGTGACCCTCCACCAGCAAAAGTAGGCCATGCGGTATAATCCCAGGAGGCATTGGCCCAATCCCGCAGGTCGTTGAAATTATCCTCCGACATCACCTCGCCATCCTGTGTAAGGTAAAGCAAGGTGTAAATGGCATCGATCTCCACGGCATCGTTCGAATCATCACATCCGCCACAAGAACGTCGATCAAAGAAAACACAGTCGCCTCCATTGGTCGCCCCATTCGCAGGAATTACATTTCGATTTTCCAGGTGATAGTCTGTTCGTTCACAAACATTAACGGCCGTCCGTGGCCAATCATTATCACCGAATCCATTCAACCGATTTGCCGTGGCTTCCCAAAATTCATTTCTCAGGCGGAAACACAAGTCAGCATCGAGGGCATCAAAAGTGTCGGTAATGCCCTTCCCTGTCCCATATAGTCGCCACGGAGAAAGTTCTCTCATGTTCCATCCCAAAAAGTACTGGTTGGTCTGGTTGGGCAGCTTCCCGTTGTTGCGCTGCTCAGCATTTTTGAGGTAATTCTGAAAGAAGCGAACAGGCTCATATACCCCCGTTTGCGCTCCAAGCCGGTGAATGTGTTGTAAATTGTAGGCAAAATCATTCGGTTCCACCTGTCCGCCGCGACGGTGGCCAGGCGTGAGGCTCAATTGTACCTGATACCAAATGGAAGACATATAAATGCTTTTTGTCTGCTTCAGCGGGGTATCATCTGTCAGAAAGTAAGATTTTCCTCGATTTCCGGAGATAATATGTGCAGCATTCTGAAAAACCGCCCATTGTCTTGTGGGCCATTGCTGATGCTCCTCCTCTGTATTAGGGATGTTTCCAAAATCCTGAATCTGATACAAATTAAACTGATGGATGACATCGAAAAGCTTGACCCCATACCATGCGGCCAGGCTCCGTTTTTTTTCTTCTACCGCCAAGGTTGTTCGATCATCAGCCCACCACGGCGAACGTGGGGTAACAATACTGTAATCGCTACGGATGACCTTATGAATTTCCCGTGCAAAATTCCCGACAGCTTCAAATACTCCATTATTATTATGGGCGCCACTGACCCCTACTTTGCCGTTAAGATTATTGATCTTTGTACTGCTGTTAACCGCCTCACGAAGATTAAAAAAGGCATTTTCAATAAAGTTGTATTCTTCGTTTGTCAATATTTCTTTGGGGTGCTCTTTGGGCAACCACTCGTTCCAGTCCGGGAACTGAACTGCTATTCGCTGCGTCCGGATATTGGTATTTCCCTCATAGTTATTAATCACCGATTCAATCTGACTTTCAGAAGGGTTTTCGCCACCAAAAAGATCCTGTAAAAGCACTTTTTCATCGGCACCAACAGCCTCAAGTCCCTGCCCTGCGGCCCACTCAAACTTATTGTCATCAGCACCAGGCCCTGGCTGAAATGGAGGCTGCCATGGCCGCCCTTTGGCCGACTGCAAATAATTAAGGTCACGGATATACTCAGCAATCTGCTTTCCCTGCTCATGGTCCATGCCATGAAATGTTGCGCGGGAAATAATAGATTCGTTGGAATAATTAAAATACTTCAGGTCGTAGCCCGTGTAGGCATGACAGTCGGAACAACTTGCCTTGATTGGCGAGCCTTTTCCGTCGATCAGGGCAGGCGCACCATTTCTCCCAAACCACAAATCTTCTCCAGCACTGCGCATATTAGCCTGTTCAGCCATTCCATCATAGGGCCCTACCCACTGAGAAGGGTCAACTGGCTGCGCTGCATTGGCTATTTGATCCTCTGCCGACAGATCGTTCGTCTGCCAAAGTGCCATCTCAATAATTCTGAAGCCACTTTCGTCCGTCCCATCGATATAGTCATACCAGAATTCAATATCATGTCTTGCATTGGCCACAAACCCACTGATGGGAGTACTCATTTTTACCGTTCCGAAACCGCCACCGAGTCCGCCGTAAGCAAGATCCACAGGAAACTGACTGAAATTAGGTGCTGAATTTTGCCAGGAAGTCCACGGCTCAGCTGTACCGTTTTTGTAGCTTCGCACACGGTATTTCAGGGCATCCTTATTATTAAGATTATTCACTCTAAGATACAGCCAACCCGCCGAGCCTTGAAAATTCTTGGTATCCACCCGCACCACGGTCGTTTCGCGCCAGGCAGTATTGGCCTCATTTCGAACCCTGAAGACTTCTATGGGATATTCAATATTGGGTTGCGCTACCGAGAGCGCTGAATTAAAAGCAATAAATAAAAATAGCAAGCAGCGGAAAGTATTCCGCACTTTTGATAAGTCAAAATGTTTCATGATAATAGGTTTCATTTGGGTTTTGCAACAGTACTGGGTACTGAATTATCTGTATTAAAAAATTGCGCAATGGCTCGAGGAGCGGCTTTCTGAAAAACGAAGACCTCCTAAAGGTGACCCACATAATAAAATTAATAATTCTCCGGAATAATTCACTAATGAAACTCATTTATTTTACACGTGTTAAATACGTCTTATGTAGTAGAAAACACAGGAAGAGGCAATAAAAAACCTATTGAGGGAGGCTAATATACCAGCCATGTATCAAAAACCGTTAATTGCAGAAAAAATGGAGCCCAACCTCTAACAAAAGAAGTTGGGCTTTCTATATAATTGGTTATTGTTACAATGTAATGTTCTGAGGGTTTTCCCATCAGAAATGTTAATCTATAATTAGCCGCAATTATTTACAGCCCACCATCGGCAAAAGGAACGCGCTCAGACTTCTCGCCCCAGCGTGTGGGTCTGTTGGTCATCACATATTCCAACTTGCCCCCCTTGATAATGTCTTCATGGCGGATGAATACATTTTGATATTTCTTGCCGTTGAGCTTGATGGATTTGATATAAATATTTTCGGGGGAATAATTCTCCACCGAAATATTGAAGGTTTTGCCATCCCCAACTTTGATCGAGGCAGATTCCATCAACGGTGACCCAAACACATAAACTCCTCCGGCAGGATTCACCGGATAGAAGCCCATCGCGCTGAAAACATACCAGGCTGACATCTGCCCTGCATCTTCATTGCCGATATAGCCATCGGGCGCATTTTTGTAAAATTCACGATCAATGCGATGAATCAACGCTTGGGTTTTGGAGGGTTTACGCACATGTCCATACAAATAAGCGACATGGTGACATGGTTCGTTTCCGTGGGCATAATCACCGATTAAACCAGAGACATCTCCCACTGAACTCTCTCCCTGATACGGCAAAGTAAAGAGTTCATCCAATCGACTTTCCAGCTGTTTTTCACCGCCCATCAGTTCAGCCAAGCCATAAACATCGTGAGGCACAAAAAACAGATATTGCCAGGCATTTCCTTCGGTATAATCACGGTCATGAAAATCCTCACGGTGGTAGGCACGTGGATCAAATGGCTCGCGGAATTTTCCGTCATTCAGTTTAGCCCTGAAAAACTGTCGTTCCTTGTCCCAAACATTGCGATAGTTCTGTGCCCGCTGACGGTACTTTTCTGCCACATCATCCTGCCCCATTTTCTTGGCGGCCAGCGCCAGTGCCCAATCGTCGTAAGCATGCTCAAGGGTTACACTTACACCCGTTCTGACCACATCATTCGGATGGTAGCCTTTTTCGATATAGTATTTTTGTCCGTAATAAGCCGGATAAATCGCACGACCCGCCGTGCTGTCCACGCCAGGATTTTCCGCCGAAGCCACCATGCTTTCCAACAATCGATCGTTCTTACCCGTGTAAAGTCCTTTATAAAAGGCATCTGCCAAAACAGGAATGGCATGCAGACCAATCATACAAGTATTTTCATTCTGATACATCGACCACATCGGCAACATCTTTTCGGGATTTTCCTGCTGAAAAGCCGTCATGGTTTTCATGATGTCGTCCGTGCGTTCGGGCTGCGTCAAGGTCAAAAGCGGGTGCGTTGCTCGGAAAGTATCCCAAAGACTGAACATGGTATAATGCTCGAAATCATGCCCCTGATGCACCTCGTGATCCATTCCACGATATTGCCCGTTCACATCCTGATTCAAGGTAGGATGGATAAAATTATGGTACAGCGCCGTATAGAATTTCGCTACTCGATCTTGATCTCCACTGACTGTTATTTTAGATAACTCCTTTTCCCACTTTTGCTCCGCCTGCTTTTTTACTCGATCGAAATCCCAATCAGGGATCTCTTTTTCAAGGTTCTCCAACGCATTACCTGCCGACACAGAGGAAACTGCAATTTTCACATAAACTGCTTCTTGATCTTCGGTTTTGAAATTGAAAACCGCCTTGAGTTTATCACTCACCCGATGGTTGAGGTCTTTGAAAAAATGCTTTTTGGTAAAGCCATATTTGTTCGCATCATAGATGAGTTTCGACTCAAATGGCTTGGAAAAGCGCATGGCAAAATACAACTGACGATGGTTCGCCCAAATGCCGTTGGTCAGGCGATAACCCGTTACCGTTTGTTGATCCTTAACTGAAAGGGAGGCATGTTTCACTGAACCCGCATTTCCATTGATATGATGCATCAAATCAATCAAGACATGAGCAGAATCCGATTTCGGGAAGGTCATCTTATAAAAACCCGTACGTTCAGTAGCGGTTACTTCCACGTTCACATCATAATCCTGCAAGCGAACTTGATAGTAACCAGGATGTGCCTGTTCGTCTTCATGAGAAAAACGACTGCGGTAGCCATCATCAATAACATCGGGCTTTCCGGCATTGATTTGAATTTTACCGACCGTTGGCTGAATCAGAAAATCCCCTGCCTCGGTCAGTCCTGTGCCCGATAGGTGAATCTGTGAAAAACCGAGGATAGATTTTGAATCATAATGGTAACCTCCTGCCGCATCCCAGCCACGCTGTGCCCAGTCGGGACCCGCAGCCACCGCGCCAAAAGGCACCATCGCATGTGGGAAAGTGTGTCCGTGCCCACCCGTTCCGATAAACAGGTTGGTTTGTTCAATGATGCTTTGCCCCAATGATGGTAAGGACAAAAGAAGACAAATGATATAGATGGCTGTTTTTTTCATGGTTTCAATCTTTTGATTAGCAAGCGGACGCTTGCAGTAATTATGGGTCGTAGCGGGAGGCCACGACCAGAAAAGTCTATCACAAGAGGGAATCTCGCGATAGGTATTGATCAGTTGCTATTTGACGGCATGCAAATAACCGTTTTTACTCAGGGCAAAAACCATATTTCCATAGACTGCCGGGACATTTTCGAGCATTTCACCACCCATGTTGTATCGCCAGAGGAGTTCACCTGTTTTTCTGTTTCTGCTCGTCAAGAAAACATCCGCTGAAGAACCCGCAATCAACTGATTTCCAGCAATGACAGGTGCCGTCAATCCTCCCATGCCATCGGCCGTCCATAGTTGCTCGTGGGTTTGATCGTCAAAAGCAAACATTGCCGAACGCATGGGCAATTTGGTAACACCACGAACGATCGAACCATAAAGGATTCCATCATGAGCCGCCACAGTGGCATTCTGAAGATAGCCGCGGGGGGCGTTCCACTCCCAGCTGATCTTTCCTGTTTCGATATCGATGGCAGCGATTCGTGAACCGAATTTCTGAACATATAATTTACCTTTCCAGAGTGTTGGCGCCGCAGAGTCCGGCAAACCTCCCCAGTCATTGAACCCTGTTTTTGTTCGCCATTTCACCTTTCCTGTCTGCTGATCAAAAGCATAATAAAATCCTGCCCAGGAGCCTGTGTAAACCATGTTTTCATCCACGACAGGCACAGAATATACCCCTGCAGGATAACCGTGGGTGAATGGGGTATCTTTGGGTAATGTTTCTTTAATTGTCCCCTTTCCGGTGTAAAAAGACCATAGCTTTTGACCAGTATTGGCATCTACCCCGAAGAAGTCTCCATCGGTATTACCGAAGAACAGCTTTCCATTTTTGTAGGCAGGTGCTACCCAAACCCTTGCATATTCTTTATTTCTCCAGACCACATCACCCGTTTTGGCATTGAGGGCAAAAACCTCCCCTGGATGATTGTAACCATAGTGTTCGGTGTTGGCTCCGAGATAGCCGAAGAACACTTTTCCATCCGCTACCATCGGCGCAATTGAAATGGTGCTGCCGACTTCAAATTTCCAGATTTCCTTTCCTGTCTGCACATTAACGGCATTGACAAAACCATCCGGCCCACCGATATAGGCGATACCATCGGCAACAACGGGCGAGCCCAACAAGCCACCTGCCCAGTCGGCCATATGGAATTCGCCATCTTCCCATTGCCCTTCGACAATGCCTTTTTTCCAAACGGTATTACCTGTTTCGGGAGAAATCGCCTGCAATACCCATTGCTGATTGGCGGTATAAATATACTTTTTGCCAGCCACCAAATCCGCTGTAATTGGATGTGTACTGACTTGCTTTTTCCATTTCAAATTCAATCCTGAGTTAGTCAGGTCAAAACGATACATCTTCCCTGCGTAATCCGCCACAAAAACATCTTCTTCAAATACTTGGGGCTTTGCACGCACCCAATCATCAACCTTAGTTTCATGCAATCGTTCCCCCGTTTTTCGATCGAGTAAAAAGACTTGAGCAGCGGCCGTACCGACCACTAATTTGTCCCCCAACAAAAGTGGTTGGCTAAAAAATTGGGCCGCATGCTCAAGTTGCGAAATGGATGTAAATGTCCATACAATCTCTCCAGTTGAAAGATTGATTTTATATAATTTATCGGTGGTACCAGGAATATAGGCGTCCCCTTGATCTACACTAATCTCCCCGACAATCCCCTGATCAAGTTGTTGCTTCCACTTCAATGCTCCTTTCAAATCATAACAAAATAAATGGCCGGAACGGTCTCCAATTAGAACACACTCGCCACTCAATAATGGCGATGTACCATAATATGCATTGTTTTTAATCACCTTTAAGTCCTCTCCCGTCAGCTGGTTTGCAAACACCAGTTGATTGCCCTTTCGGACATAAGCAAAAGGCACGACCTTGGTTGTATCGCCAACAAATGGCTGACCCGTTGTTTTATCCAAAATTTTGATTGAAGCAGGACTATAATCAGTACGAATAGTAACCTGCTTATCCCCCAAAACAGGAGCCCAACGTGCCCCATGAACTTCATAAAAATTCTCGCCATACTGTCTCGCTTTCCATACTGTCTCTCCAGTATTTTCATCCAAACACATTGCCATTACGTCAATCGCCGGCGTGGATAAATACAATTTCCCATTCTCCAATACAGGCGCAGCATTGGAATAATACCCCTTCGGAAAGCGCCATTGTAACTTACCTTCAGTAGCCCCCTGATCAGGGCTAAATCCTGTATGATGCCCTTCCGTTCCATTATAGTAACCCCAATTTGTAAATTGCCCATTGAAAGGTTGTCTATTGGCTTTTACCTCCTGAATCTTTTTCCCTTCTGACTGCAAAGCGGATAATCTGCCAAAGGCACTATCGACCATTGCCGGAGCTTTGGGGTTTTCATTGTTGGTGTGTAGAAGCGCATCAGCAAGTAGCTGAACAGCCGTGAGGTCATAGCCTTTTCGCCACAACAATCGCCACCAGCGGTATAGCGCCGCACGGTGAGCCTTTACATTGGTTATATTGGTAGGTTGGGTCTGAATTTCATCAAAAATCTGATCGATATCCGAAATCCCACTGAGTTGTTGGGAGGAAAAAGTGGTGTGAAGGCGTACCGATTTTCGATCAGGAACCTGTAAAGTGGTCGTTTCAGCATAAGGGTCAGAAAGGAATCCCTCAGCTCCTTTCCAGGATTGGAAATGGTTTCCCGAGGGAATTTTCGCTTGAAGGGATACCGTTTCTCCAGCCGTAAAATAACCCAATAGTTCACCATCGACCTCCACTTTGGTTTGATTGGAGTGGCAGGCGACGCAAAAGATTAGGATAAAAAATGGTAGTAGGTGTTTCATGGTGTTGGGAAGGGTAAAAAATTTTTCATTGTAGGGGTTGCCCTGCATGGCAGACCTAAGGTTTTATCAAGGGAGTATTGTCGATTTTTGACCATGATTTCCTTGATTAGAAGGATCAGCATGATAAATTATTTTTCAATTATCGATACAAAAAAATACCGTTTTGGGTAAGGGACTATTGCATAAGACCATACTTGGAAATTAAAGCAAAGGATTATTTTTTTAACTGTACGGATGCACCTACGTGTGTATCCAGACCACCCATAATTTATGAAGATTCGGGCAGACACATAGGTCGCCCATACAGTGACCAAAAAAATTGTGGGATAAATTCAGATATAGTCATGCAACAGCCCCTAAACAGTTGTTTTAATCAACAACCTATTTAATATCATCAAAATATCGATAATAGCCATTATTGGCAATGCTCTTAGCCAACACGGCCAACTCTACCAGGTGATAATCGCCCCACATCGAGGATTCCCCTGCGGCGGCTTTGCCTTCCTGTGGTTTATGGTCCCAGCCGTTTGGCTCATGATAAATCGTATGCAATAGCAGCCCCTGATGATTGACATCCTGTGCTGTATATTCATCTGTCAAAAGCGCTTGAAGGGTGGTCAGACCAGCTTGCGTATATTTCTTACTCAACTGCGGATCGTCAGCGAGCAGCAATCTTCCTAAGCGCAACATTCCCTGAGCACCGATCGCCGAAGCGGAACTATCGACCGGTTCGAAATCATTATATGGCTCCGCATCACGGTTTCGCCAATCGCCTAAAAGGTGTAATTTTGGTGCGCCCGTATCCCAATAAGTGATCCCGTCTGCTGCCGAGTTGTCGATATAAAAATCGCAAGTTGCCTGAGCGGCTTTCATAAGTGTTTCCCGCACATTTGCGTAATCTTTCACCGCACTTTTATGGGCGTCGATAAACTCAATAAATTCCGAAAAACCAACCATCGCCCAGGCCAGACCGCGAGTCCAGGTAGTAAAGCCTGAAAATCCCTGCTGGGCATTCGGGCAACGGTAATTACCATCATTGGTATTAAAAATCCCTTCGTGAGAAACACGGCCACGCTCGTCGTAAGAATCCCTTCCCTCGCCATAATAAACAAGGTATTTTGCAGACACCATCGCATGTTGTACGGCACGGTTGAGCAAATCCACCTGCTGATCATTTTCTTCCAGCATACGGTGGCCCAATTGATGACCCAACAACAGGATTCTTGCCGTACGGATCGTATCAATGAATAAAGAATGTGGTCCATTGAACGAGTACAAGTATCCGCCTTCAGGAATATTTGTCCAGCGTTTTGCCTGCACCGAAGCGGACATCTTCAAAGCCAGTCGATAGAATTCTTTCTCCCATTCGGAGGCCTCAAATTTACCCTGATTCGACAGGCGAAGCAGGTTTCCATAGGTGGAAATATTGTTGAAACCATGATCGTGCACCCCAAAATGTGAAAGGTGATGCGCCATCTCGTTGAGGGTTTTTTCCTTCCCGATGCGCAACAATTCCTCATCCCCTGTCAGTTCAAAGCCCAAAATGGAAATACCATATTGGAATCCCTGCGTCCATTCGGTCCAGCCACGTGTAGTATATTTGCCCTCCACCGTAAATACCGGTGATCCTTTTTGCGGATCATAATTGGCATTTAGGGATTTGGCTTTTATTTTAATTATTTCAGAAAGCTGATCAATGCCCTCTGCCAATTGATCAAAGGTTAATGTTTGGTTTATTTTCATGGTCTATTTCATGTTATGTTGTGTCGATGTTTTTGAGACCTTGATTTGAAGCGTTACCCCCGATTTTATTTTCTACTAATCGTGGTCTTGCTCTGCCTATTTGTGAACAAGGAGTCCAAGCAAGACACTTGGACTATTTAAAGCTATTCACAAAATCATCAAGATTCATTGGCAATCTGCACTGCCAGCACATCAAAAATTACATCTACCCCATCAGTTCGGCGGTGTGGGTTTTGCAAAGCGGATTTCGCAATGCCGTAGGCTGCTCCTTTAATTTCAAGCAGGCCATTCAAAAAAGTAGCTGTTTGCTCTTGTTCCTCCACAATTTTAGTTACCAAACCCAGGCGATAGGCCTCCTGAGCATCCACATATTCGGACGCCAACACCAGGCGTTTGGCCAGCGGTTCACCGAATAGATTACGTAGGCGAGTCATTCCTCCCCAACCAGGCAACCAACCATTTTTCACTTCCGGTGAAGCCAAAAGGGCATTAGGTGTTGCCAAGCGAAAATCACAAGCCAGCGCCAATTCAAGGCCTCCACCCATCGCATAGCCATTAATTAAAGCTACGGTCGGAATGCTGAGGGCTTCGATTTCATTGTTCACCTCATTACCGAGGCGAATCCATTCCTTGACCTTTTCGCCTGTGAGTGCCTGAAATTCCTTGATGTTTGCGCCCGAAGAAAAGGCTTTTTCTCCTGCTCCAGTAATGAGCAACAACTTAATTTCTTCGTCTATTTTGGCCTGTTGAACCGCCTTCTGCAATCCGGTTAACATCTCAAATCCCATGCAGTTCATTTTCTGCGGAAAGTTGAGGGTAACCTTGAGTATGCCGTTATTTTTTTCTGTTAAAATCATAAATATATCATTTGGTTGCAGCAGGGTTTCCCCTGCCGCTACAAATCATCACACCAATTCCACCTGTTTGAACTTTTCTTTCAGCCCAAGGCTTTCTCCATTGTAAATACTGATAGGGCAAACCTTCAGGTCGTCGGCAATCTCGGGCATGAAATCCATCATCGCCAAAATGTCTTTTTCCAAATCCACACCAGGGGCGATTTCAATCAATTGAAGCCCTTTATCCGTGAGTTTGAATACTGCTCTTTCAGTAACATAAAAAACTTCTTGTCCATTTTCCCTTGCAAATTCCCCTGAAAAAGTCACCTGCTCAACTTGCGGCACAAACTTCTTGGCTTTGCCAGCATAGGTTACATTTACCCCCTGATCGGTGATTTCCTGAGTGCCTTTCACTGCAAAAGAACCGGTGAAAACTACTTTTTTAGCATTCTGAGAAATATCAATAAATCCTCCACAGCCCGTCAGTACGTTTCCGAAGCGGGAGGAATTGACATTGCCATTTTTATCGATCTGTGCAAAGCCGAGAAAGGCAATATCCAATCCACCCCCCTGAAAGAAATCAAACTGATAGCCATCATCCACGATCGATGACGGGTTGTACATGGCACCAAAATTCAAGCCTGTAGTAGGAATACCTGCCGAAGCGCCCTGCTCGATCATGAAAGTCAGCTCATCACAAATCCCTTCCTCATTCGCCACAATCGGCACCGCATCCGACATCCCATAGCCCAAATTCACAAAAGCATTTGGCTCCAACTCCATCGAAGCCCGACGCATGATCACCTTTTTTAGGCCCTCCAGTCCGAGGTCATCACTTTGGTAGGCTACATCTCGCTTCACCAATGCTTCTTCAAAGCCCGAAATAAAAGTCATCTCCTGCGCTGGTTCCACTACCACATAATCAATGAAATTACCCGGCACTTTAACATGCCCAGGGTCGCAATGACCTTCCTTCACCTGCTTCACCTGCGCAATCACAATTCCGCCGTTGGTTTTGGCTGCCTGTGCAATGGACATCATCGCAAAAAAGCCGACCTCCTGCTCCATCGTCAAATTTCCTTCACAATCAATCGAAGTTCCCCGAATGAAAGCCACATCAATTTTAAAAGAAGGATAGAACAGGTAATCCTGCCCATCGATAGGCATCAAACGTACCAAATCGTCTTTGGCTTCGGCATTTACTTTACCTCCTTCGAGGCGTGGATCAACAAAGGTTTTTAATCCTACGCGGGTAATAATTCCCGGCTTTTTGGAAGCTGAGGCACGCATTAAATGACTCAAAACCCCCTGTGGGAGGTTATAACCTTCGATTTTTCCGGCTTTAGCCAGGGCGGTCATCTTTGGTGCATTGCCCCAAAAACCACCAACATCCCTTTTGATTAGTCCCTCTCGGGCAATATGATTTAGCCCTCGTTGGTCATTATCACCAATTCCGCAAGGGTGAATGGAGGTGATGTTTCTTGGGTGTCCTGTCCGCTCAAAAACTTCCCCTAATGACTGGAGCAGCCTGTCGGGCACAGCATGGCCTGCACCTGCACCGCCAATGGCAAGGGTATGGCCATCTTTGATATAGCTGACGGCCTGATCGCTATCTATGATTTTAAACATCGTAAGTATTGGTTAAGTTGAAAAAAATTATTCGCCGGTGGTCCAATTACCAGCGGTGGGGTTGGTCTGAATTAGGATCGATTTTGTTTCAAGGTATTCATCTACACTATGCACGCCGAGTTCACGCCCCAAGCCACTTTGTTTCATTCCTCCAAAGGGCACTTCAGGGAATCCAGACATCCAGTTATTGATCCAGACCGTTCCTGCCACAATTTTACGGCTGACCATCATTGCGGTGTTGATGTCTTTGGTCCACACTCCAGAGGACAGTCCAAATTCAGTTCCATTGGCAATCGCAATAGCTTCTTCCGTTGTACTGAAAGTAATCACCGATAGCACCGGGCCGAAAATCTCTTCCTTTGCAATGTCCATCTCAGGACTTACATCAGCAAAAATGGTCGGTTCGATAAACAATCCATCAGGCGTGTCGAGTTTACGACCACCAAGCACCAGGCGAGCTCCCTGCTCTTCGCCGCTATGAATATAATGCATGATTTTATCGCATTGCTGTTGATTGATGATCGCTCCCATTTTCACCGTAGGATCCAACGGATCGCCAAATTTCATCTTTTTGGCATGCGCCACCACTTTCTCTACAAAAGCTTCTTTCAGCGATTCATGGATGATGATCCGCGAGCCGCTATTGCAGCATTCGCCCATATTGAAGAAAATACCAAACACCACGGCATCCACCAACACATCAAGGTCGGCATCAGGAAATACAAGCTGCGGATTTTTACCACCAAGCTCCAGCTCCACCTTTTTCAGGGTATCAGCCGCCGATTTAGCAATCATGCGCCCGACTTGCGTTGAACCGGTAAAGGTTACCATGTCGATATCAGCATGGGACGATAAGGTGGTTCCCACCGGGTTACCGTAGCCCGACAATACGTTCACTACGCCATCGGGCACGCCCGCTTGCTGACAGATCTCGCCTAAAAGAAGCGTAGTGCCGGGAGTCATCTCTGAAGGTTTAATTACAGCCGAACAGCCAGCAGCAAGGGCAAAGGGCAATTTCTGTGAAATAATCAACAGCGGAAAATTCCAGGGGGTAATCATCCCTACCACTCCTGCCGGCTCCTTAATGGTCATCACGGTCATGTCGGGTCCCAAGTTCGTATTGGCACCTCCTTGAATATGACGACACATTGTTGCAGCAAAATCCCAGATACCAGCCGCCCATTCCATTTCATCTTGTGCCTGCGAGATCGGCTTACCGCTTTCAAGGCATTCTATCAAAGCCAACTCTTCGGAACGCTGACGGATAATTTCCGCCACCCGACCAACAATTTTTGAACGATCAATACCCGACATATCCTTCCAAAGGCCCTGCTCAAAACTTGCCTTAGCGACCTGAATGGCCTCAATCGTATCTTCTTCCTGCGAAAGTGGATATTGCCCAACTTCCTGCCCATGTCCCGGGCTTATTCGGTTGAAAGTTTTGCCGCTCGCCGAGGGCTTCCATGTGCCGCCTACCCAGTTCTGAAAAATGCGGGCCTGATTCGGCAATTGATATTTATTGCTCATGATGTTAGTTAATGATGGGTTGTCAATAAAATTTATTAGCGCCCTTAGTTTACATAGGTAAGTAATACAGTGGCGTAAAAAACACTTACATATAACTTACCACAAAAAGGGCTTGGAAAAATAGCCTAAAATCACAGTATTCGCACTTTTACGAATTTCACACTGCAATCTTTTGGCGAAAGCCCTGACTGTTAAAAATGATCATCCTAATATCCTTTCAGGGCAAAAAAGATAAAAGATCGTGCTATGGGCTGTATTTTAGGTTTGATCTAAGCGTCATCGGAGGTACTGTTTTGTAGATTGATATTGTATTACAAGACTAATATAGTGATTATTTTTACACGTGTAAGTAATAATTCAATAAATTTTATTACTTTGTATAAAGGTTTTAAAAAGACCGAACAAAATAGGTAATAATGGAGAAAAAAAAGATCAACCAGCAATATATCGCAAACCTGGTGGGAGTGTCACGTGTGACGGTCACCAAGGCCATGCAGGATCATGAAGATATTGCACTTGAAACCCGCAAGCGGATTCAGAAAGTCGCTGCGGAGGTCGGGTATGTCCCGAGTACTATTGGGCGAAGTCTGGTAAATAAAAGCACCAAAACCATCGGTATCGTATTTCCGAAAATTAACCATTCCTTTTTTAGTTCTGTAACAGAACAGATGTATGCGACAGCAGAAGAGTTGGGCTATCGGGTAATTCTGATGGTCTCCTTTGAGGATAAGGAGCGAGAGCAGCAGGCCATTCGAACGCTGATTAGCATGCAGGTAGATGGAATTATCATCGATACGGCGGTAACTGATTTGGACACGAAAGTATTCGACATCATTAAAAAAAATCAGATCCCCTTCATTTTCTTTGACCGTAAAATTGTGGGCATCAATGATGCTGGTATCTACTTTCAAGATTATGACCTGAGTTTTCAGCTGACAACAGAGCTTATTAACAAGGGCTACACCAATATGCTATATCTGTCAGGTTCACAGAATATCAATATTGGTAAAATGCGCCTTAATGGTTTTACTGAAGGAATGCACAGCAGGAATCTGCCTGTTCATGAAGACAGAATCATCACCACAGAGCTTACAGAAGAAAGTGGTTATGAAGCCTTTAAAGGATATTTGAAAAAACACAAGGAATTACCTGAGGTTGTCCTTTGTGTAAATGACTCCACTGCACTGGGGGTATATCGCGCATGTGAAGAAGCCAATATTCGAATTCCTGAAGATTTGGGTGTAGTGGGTTTTGGAGATACTGCCATTGCACGCCTCACACGCCCCCGACTATCGAGCGTGAAGTTAAATTCTATGGAGGCCGCCAAAAAAACAGTACGCAACCTGATTTATCTGATCAAAAATTCCAATGGGAAAATACAGGATGAGTTTTTCTCTGGGTCTGTTATTTTCCGAGATAGTGTGAAAGAGAATGTTTATGTAGATTAAAGCTCATTTATGCGCTCAAGATAAACGCTCACTACCCTCGATTGGGGAAAATCCAATGCTTGAGGTGCTCATTAATTGCATATTATTAGGCATTTGAATAAAATAAAAATCGCCAGTTATTCATTGATAACTGGCGATTTTTTTATGTTTTAAAGCTAGCCTTTTAATCTGAAAATGAAACTTATTACTTCCAAAATAAAATGAAACAAGGGGCATAAATCAAATAGTGATCAGCACTATTTATTGATCAAAAAATCACCTTTTAGTGGGCACTATTTTGTAAATCATTACGGTAACTTCGCCCCCGTTTCTTTTTTCAACAGTTTAAAAGCGTGCTTAAAAATTCGAGGGAATATTAGAATTCCATTTCACTTTACCCTTAGATTCATCGACGATTGCCTGTGGCAACTGTGCCGGAAAATTGGTGAACACCCCATAAATCTCTGCCTGATCGATTTCGGCTCCGAAATGGAAATATTTTCCGGTGGTGTACATTCCTTTTGGGCCCATTGGACCTTCAGATCTTAATCGAAAACGAGGGGCAATCATCAACAACTTCCCACCTGTTTGATCGACACCAAAATGTCCTTTGTCTGCGTGGTTGGTGAAATTGATCTGCTCAAACTGAAAATGCCCAGACTTCATCTCGATACCTGTGGTTGGTCCAGGATTGAATCCCCAAACGAGGGTATTGACAAAGGTCGCCTTACCCTTAACCTGATCCCCGATTTTCAAATAGTTTTTCACGTGCGGAGAAGTCATGGACACCAACTGATAGTTGTGGAAAATAGCACGGTCCCCAATATCATCAAAGGCCAAAGAGATCTGTGATTCATCTGTGCCGTGAGCGACAAATAATCCATTCGCAGCACGGCCATTTTTTCCGCTGACAAAATGCTGACCAATCTTGGAGCCAAACACAAAAGTATGCAAGGTTTGCTCATTTTCTGTCTCCCCGTAGGTGAATGCCTCAAGGGTCTCCATGATCAGCGCACGATCCTGTTTCCAGTCTTTTGGCTTTCCAGGATAGTGGGAGTTACTCCAGAAGTGACCAATAAAATGGACATTCTTTATCTGCCCAAGTCCTTTATTTTGATCGACCCAAAGTCCTTTGTTCAGCACACATCCGGCGATAAAATCCACCTTATGCCCCGTACTTTCATGAGAACCAAGATCCACCCCGTTATAGCTATTCACAAAAGTGATGTCTTTCATCCAGACGTTGGGACCCAAGCCCTGCAAGGTCCAGGCAAAAGGTGTAAAACCCTCTTCTTTAACTCGCTGCTGCGGATACCAAACTCGAAAACCTCGCACCGAGGCATTGGATTCTACCTGAATTAAACCAGGTGCATCAGGTTCGTTTTTCCCATAATAAGCATAAATCACACTACCCGGAACTCCCCAGGCTTTGCCTTGGGCAAACTGATTTAGCGGGTGGTGTGGCACCTCATAAGTTCCGCGCAACTCCACACCCGAAGGCACCACCACCGGAGCGGTAAGCACAAAATCTCCTGCAGGGATAAACACCGTTCCGCCTCCTTTTTTCTTGGCCGCTTTCATTGCACGCTGAAAAGCACGGGTACAATCTTTTTTTCCATCGCCGAGGGCACCAAAATCTGTCACATCGAAAATTTTGTCGGTGGCTGGCATGAAACGCTCATCGAGGTACTGAAAATCCTTTTTCGGTGACTGGTAGGCAATCACATCATGATTGATCGATACCTTATACTGATTTTTTGCCTGATTCAGAATATCTGGCTTGGTGGCAAAATCATTGGAAAGCAATTGTGCCTGAACTGTTTGCGGTCCTACGAACACATGGTCTTTCTCCCCCTTGAAAGCACATTGAGTCACCTCAATATTTCCTGATTTCACATCAATATCACGACCACCCTCAGCATGCCCCAAAAATTCACAGTTAACAAAAGTGGCTGTCCCCACCTTGCCAAGGTGAATCACTGGATTCTTTAGATTTTTATCAAAAACGACCTCGTTGAATTGCGCTATCGTTGCAAAATCTTGCTTAAACTGCACTCCAATGGCATTCGGTAAATTCGACGAAATGAAGGCATCCGAAACCGCCCACCCTTGATAATTGTTGTCCCCGATCAGCATTCCGATCTGATTATTGATCAATCTGAGCTTTACAAATCCACCATTGGGCCCTTTGTGATTTTTCTTCACATAGGAGCGATCTGTCCTGATCCCCACTTTACAATCTTCAATCTCCCAGTCATACATCCACGTCCAAGCATAATGACCAATATGGGCCCCGATCACATTTTGGCGGAGATATTGCCTGAATTTGGCAATATCCACCTGCGAGGTCGGTCTATTGGGCGCAGGGGAATCTATCCAATATTTCGGAGAAATTCTCACTTTATGCATTCGGGCGCAATCGTAAACCTGGTCGCGCTCAAAGCCCATATTCAGGGCAGTCATGTAAAGATCTTTTACCGTCAGGAATTGGTTGGGTCTTGGCCCCAGCTTGATGCCATTCCATACGTTGATCATCGTTACATTCTCCAAAGTGGCAAAATTACCAAAGGGCTGTTTGATGGTCCATGGATAAGGCACCGGTTGCTTAAAATTTTGCAATGGGTACCAAATCGCCATATTCGTCAGGCCGGCAGAGCGCCCCATTAGAATAGCGGCATCATCACCCGATGGAGCGCCTTTGGTATTGTGTCCCCACTCAATCATCAGCGTTGTTCCCAATCCCTTTTGGGACTTATCTTCAGGATTCCTCCAGTCGCCGCGCAAGGTAATCCCTGGCCTCAAAACCAGCTGTTTGGTCAGGCGGTAACCACCCCTTGGCAAAAACACCGTTCCGCCCCCCCAATTATGGAGGCGGTCAATTACTTTTTGAAGGCGCTCCGTAACGTCAGTAACACCATTGCCCAACACCCCATAATCAGCAGCATTGACCATGGCAATGACCTTCTCCTGAGCAGGGAAATGTGTAGGGTAAACTTTGGGTATCGGCTTGAAATCAACCTGTTGAGCACTTACCAACAGCGGAAAGCTGATCAGCAAGCTCAAGAAAAGCATGAAATTTCTCATATTACTTCCCGGTTTTTACATTATATCGAAATTCACTCACCTTCTTCAAGTACTTATCGATATAAGCCTGATTCAACTCATTGGAATCTTTATATTTCACTCGCAACTCATCCAGCTGCCCCTTCAGGCTTTCCACAACTGATGCATATTCCGGATTATTGTATTGATTGGTCAACTCTTGTGGATCTTTCTCACGGTCGTATAACTCCCACTCATCCACATCATAATAAAAGTGAATCAACTTGTATTTTTGGGTAATGATCGCATAATGACGTTTCACCATATGAATCGATGGGTACTCATAATAATGGTAGTAAACGGCATCACGGTCCCAATCCTGATCATTACCGGTCAAGAGAGGCATCAGGCTTTCACCTTGCATATCCTGTGGCTGATCAATGCCTGCAGCATCTAAAAAGGTCTGTGCAAAATCAAGGTTTTGTACCATTTCATTACGTACAGTCCCTGCCTTAATCTCCTTAGGCCAGCGCATCAGCAAAGGCGTTTTGAAAGACTCATTGTAAGCAAATCGTTTATCAAACCACCCATGTTCACCCAAATAAAATCCTTGATCTGAAGTATAAACCACCAAGGTGTTTTCTGCCAAACCATGCTCATCCAAATAATCCAACACGCGCCCTACGTTTTCATCCACAGCGGCAATGGTCCCCAAATAATCCTGCATATAACGCTGATAACGCCATTTCATTTTTTCTTCACGGGTCATGTTCGGGAAGTTCTTTTTGAAGGCCTCATTCATCGGCTTATAAACTTTATCCCAGTTGGCTTTTTGCTCATCGGTCATTCGTTTACGCTCACGGTTAAAGGCTTTATGATCCCAGCCAGAAGCATCAGGAATACCGAGTTCATCCATTACCTCAGGATAAATTTTTGAATCTCCAGCCCAGTTCATGTGCTCGAGAATATTCATTTCCGCCGTATGCGCTGCAGTGCCACGCCCTTCATAATCATCAAATAGAGAAGCAGGCTCTGGGAATGTTTTGTTGGCGTACTCAGCGATATGACGTTCTGCCGGCAACCACTCACGGTGCGGTGCTTTATGCAAATACATCAGCATAAACGGCTGGTCTTCCTTACGTTCTTTATCCAGCCAGTTGAGGGTCATGTCGGTAATGATGTCCGTAACGTAGCCTGGAAAATCTTTCTTCCCTTCTGTTTTGGTGATGAATGTCGGGTTATAATATGCCCCTTGCCCAGGCAAGATTTTATATTCATCAAATCCTTTTGGCGCATTTCCAAAATGCAGCTTCCCAAACATCGCCGTTTGGTAACCTGCCTGCTGGAACAGCTGAGGAAAAGTTACATTGGAAGTATCAAAGGGAAAATAGTTATCAGTCTTCCCATTGATATGAGAATGCTTACCGGTAAGAATTACCGCCCGAGATGGGGCGCAGATTGAATTGGTAACACAGGCGTTATCAAATCGCATGCCCTCCTTGGCGATTCTGTCGATATTGGGAGTATTAATCAGATGGTCCTGATAGGCACTGATGGCCTGATAGGCATGATCATCAGACATAATGAACAAGATGTTCGGTTGCTTCGCTTCTTCTTGTTGCTGTCCGACCTTATTGGCACAGGAAACTGCAAAAAAGCTACAAATAATGATGGTTGATAAATAGGCTCTAAACATAGCAAAAAATTGTTTGCCTAAACTTACTTACACGTGTTAAAAAAATCAAGGTAATCCGAGAATAAATATCAAATTTTGAGAATATTCTTCAGAACATGTAAGGGCTCAGCATCAAAGACCACTGCTAAGAAAGGCTTAAAAACAGAAAAGCTCCTTCTGAAATACATCAGAAGGAGCTTTTAATATCTATTGATTAAACGGTTAATCGTCCAATTTAAGCACGGCCATAAATGCTTCCTGTGGAATTTCCACATTACCCACCTGGCGCATACGTTTCTTTCCTTTTTTCTGCTTTTCGAGCAACTTACGCTTACGGGAAATATCACCACCGTAACATTTCGCAATTACGTTTTTACGCAAAGCTTTTACTGTTTCACGGGCGATAATTTTCTGACCGATCGCGGCTTGGATCGCTACCTCAAATTGCTGACGAGGCAACAATTCACGCAATTTCTCACACAGGCGTTTTCCCCACTCATAGGCTTTATCACGGTGAACAACGGCAGAAAGGGCATCTACGCCTTCGCCATTCAACATGATGTCGAGCTTGACAAGGTGAGATTTTCTAAAACCGATCAGTTCATAATCCAGCGAAGCATAACCTCGAGAAATGGTTTTTAGCTTATCGAAGAAATCAAATACGATCTCTGCAAGTGGCAATTCAAACATCAACTCTACACGGTCGGTCGTCAGGTAAGTTTGACTCATCAAGAGCCCACGCTTATCCATACACAAACCAATCACCGGGCCGATAAATTCTGATTTGGTAATGATCTGCGCCTTAATAAAAGGCTCCTCCATGGTGTCGATGTAGTTCGGCTCTGGCATCTCGGATGGGGCATTGATATTAATCACTTCGCCATCGGTGCGCTTACAAACAAACTGTACCGAAGGGACGGTCGTGATCACGGTCATGTTAAATTCCCGCTCCAAACGTTCCTGTACAATCTCGAGGTGCAGCATTCCGAGGAATCCACAACGGAAACCAAAGCCAAGTGCGGCAGAAGTTTCAGGCTCCCAAACCAAAGAGGCATCGTTCAGCTGCAATTTCTCCATTGAAGAACGCAGCTCTTCAAACTCTGTCGTATCTACAGGGTAAATACCCGCAAATACCATGGGTTTAACATCTTCAAAACCTTTGACAATATGCGTTGTTGGGCGATCCACATGCGTAATGGTATCCCCGACTTTTACCTCACGGGCATCCTTGATTCCAGAGATAAGATAACCTACATCCCCTACTCCAAGCTCTTTCTGTGGGTGTTGTTCAAGGCGCATAATACCGATTTCATCAGCACTATATTCACGTCCTGTAGCACAGAATTTTACCTTGTCGCCTTTTTTGAATTTCCCGTCAAAAATACGGAAGATTACCTCCACCCCACGGAATGGGTTGTAGGCAGAATCAAAAATCATCGCACGCAAAGGTTTCTCAGGATCGCCTGAAGGTGCAGGAATGCGATCAACAATGGCTTCAAGAATTTCAGGAACACCTGCCCCTGTTTTTCCTGAGGCAGTCAGGATCTCGTCATATTCTACACCCAAAAGTTCAACCACCTCATCAGATACCGCTTCAGGATCTGCCGAAGGCAAGTCAATTTTATTTAGGATGGGAATGATTTTCAGGTCATGCTCCATTGCCAAATACAAATTGGAAATGGTTTGTGCCTCCACCCCTTGCGAAGCATCTACAATCAACAATGCTCCTTCACAGGCGGCAATCGAACGAGAGACCTCGTAGGAGAAATCCACGTGACCTGGAGTATCAATCAAGTTGAGTGTATATTTTTGACCATCTTTTTCATAGTCCATTTGAATGGCATGAGACTTAATGGTGATCCCGCGCTCACGCTCAAGATCCATATCATCAAGCACCTGATTTTGCATTTCGCGGTCACCTACTGTAGAGGTTTCCTGAAGCAAACGGTCGGCTAATGTACTCTTACCGTGATCAATGTGTGCAATGATGCAAAAATTTCTAATATGATTCATTGAAGATAATATAGTTTCAAAACTCGCAATTCGCCTACGCTGACAGCTTAAAACAACAGCCCAAGACGTTGAAGGCGGCATAAGTCCACAAATATACGAAATATTGAGGGGATTTACGCAGGCATCGCCACTTTCATCTGACAAAATAAAAAATGGGGAAAGGTTCCGCTTTTGGAAAAACAAATAAATAAAAAAAATTATTTCAATATTAATGACAAAGGCCTGCGGATATCGGCCGTATTACAATATAACGGTCAAAAATCAGGCGTAAAAAGAAAATCTTGACAACCTTAAGCCCAACCCCTTTCTGATACGCTTTTTCGACTATCAAAATTAATCATAAAGTCTTATTTTTGTGATGATCAATTAAGGGTGGATTTGGGTGCTGAGGCGCTCCAAGGCTATCCTGTGAACCCAATTTAGGGAATGCAGAGCATGCTTTCCTTCACTATAACAATGAAACCATGAAAATTGCCTTTTTCTCTTACAAATCATACGACAAGGAATGGTTCAATAAAACCAATGTAGACTTCGGATTTGAATTCAAGTATTTCCGTGTTGCTTTGGACGAGGAAACAGTAGCCTATGCTAAAGACTCTGATGCCGTTTGTGTGTTTGTGAATGATAAACTAAACCGCGAGATCATCGAGAAACTCCACAGCTATGGCATTAAGTTAATTGTACTCCGCTGTGCTGGTTTTAACAATGTGGATCTTGAGGCGGCTCAGGAATTTGGCATCAGTGTCCGCCGTGTCCCTGCATATTCCCCTGAAGCTGTGGCGGAGCATGCCGTAGCCCTGATCATGACCCTGAACAGAAAAATCCACCGTGCCTATGGCCGTGTGCGCGATGGCAACTTCTCTTTGTCTCGCCTGACAGGTTTTAATGTCAATGGCAAAACCGTTGGGGTTGTTGGAACAGGTAAAATCGGGATGATGTTCGCCAATATCATGAAAGGTTTTGGCTGTAATATTTTGTTGTATGACAAATATCCGAATAAAGCCTATGAAACCGAAGGGGTTCGTTATGTGGAACTGACCGAGTTGCTGAAAAGCTCTGACATCGTTTCTTTGCACTGCCCACTGACCCCTGAGACCAGCCATTTGATGAATCAATATACTTTCAGCTTACTGAAAGACGGCGCCATGTTGGTGAATACTTCCCGTGGTGGGTTGATCAACACCCGTGCGGCTATCGACGCCCTTAAATCACATAAACTGGGCTACCTGGCCATGGACGTTTATGAGATGGAAGAAGGCCTGTTTTTCAACAACCTGTCAGATACCATCATTAATGACGACCTGATCTCCCGCCTGTTGGCATTCCCGAATGTGCTCATCACTTCGCATCAGGCCTTTTTTACCGTAGAGGCTCTGGAGCAAATTGCAGCAGTAACTTTAGGAAATATCAAAGATTTTGTTGAGGGCAAGAACAGTGATAATGAAGTAAAATTATAATAATCGACATCAAATATACTCGGGTAAAATTTTCTTTCAGAAAACAATATCCGGGTATATTTCTTGTACTGCTATAAGCATACTATTACAGTGAGACTATGATAAAAAGTTTAGCGTACATCTTTGGATGTTTACTCATAGGAAACATCATTCAGACTTTCCTACATATTTCCATTCCAGGGAGCATCATCGGGATGCTGCTACTGACCGCCGCCCTGCACTTCAAAGTTCTTCTTTTGGAAGATGTGAAGGCTTTTGCCTCTTTACTCAATAAGAACATGGCCTTTTTATTCGTGCCGCCGGGCGTGGCACTGATCAATTATATCGACATGCTGCAATCCAATTTGCTGGCCATTTTAGGTTCTTGCGCCGTCAGTACAGTACTGATATTGGTTGTTGTATCTTTAACCATGTCCAAATTGGATCCAACCCCTGCAAATGATGAATGATTTACACGCTATACTGCTCACCAAAGAATTCAGCCTTACACTTACCTGTGTGGCTTATCTGATCTCTCAGTTTATTTATAAAAAAACGAAGAACTTCTTTCTGTTTCACCCTGTACTTTTCAGCATTTTCCTGCTGATCATGTATTTAAAACTGACTGGTGTTTTATTTGACGAAGCCATTACTTTCGACCAATACAATAAGGGTGGTCAGTTTATCAGTTTCTTCCTCGGGCCTGCCGTAGTTGCATTGGGCGTACCACTTTACCTCCAGATCGAAGAAATCAAGTCCAAAAGCAAGCCGATCCTGATTTCACTGGTGTTGGGTTGTTTTGTAGGTATTCTCTCTGGGGTAGTGCTTTGTTACCTCCTCGGTGGAGCGAAAGAAATTGTTTTCTCTATTGCACCGAAATCAGTAACAACCCCAATTGCCATGGGCATCTCTGGCGCTTTGGGAGGTATTCCATCGCTCACCGCCATTATTGTGATTATGGTGGGGATTTTCGGAGGGATTATCGGGCCACCAATGTTGAAGGCCATGAAAATTAAAAACCCAAAAGCCATGGGTATGGCCATGGGAGCCTGTGCCCATGCGGTGGGAACTGCTGCCATTGCGGAAGAAGGACAAGAGCATGCTGCTTATGGAGGGCTGGCATTAGGACTTTGTGGGGTCATCACCGCAATCCTCTGCCCGATCATACTGCATATCGTTTGGCCGATTCTGTCGACACTATAAATATCCATTAAGCAAGAAGCCTCATCATTTTGAAAATGATGAGGCTTTTTTTTGGCTAAAATCAACGATGATGGCACTGCGCATCCATCAAAGTAATGGTTACTGAAACAACAAGCCGATTAATGAACCAATTCCACTTTAACCGAGGAGGCATCAACCAAACAGATCAGAAGATAAATAACGGTCTCCCCGATCACAGATGATGCAAACAATCAGTCCTTCGTCGAGCGTTTCAGCAAGTCGAACCGCTGCTGCTACTGCCCCACCAGAGCTCATCCCCCCAAAAACACCTTCTTCTTTGGCCAGTCTGCGGGCCATCACTCGGGCATCCTCCTGCGAAACATCAATCGTTTGGTCCACTCTTTTAGGATCAAATATCTTTGGTAAATACTCCTCAGGCCAACGGCGAATCCCTGGAATTTTAGAGCCTTCAGTAGGTTGCACTCCTACGATTTTCACCGCATCAGACTGTTCTTTCAGGTAGCGGGAGGTGCCCATAATGGTACCCGTCGTACCCATAGCTGAAACAAAGTGCGTCACCTTCCCCAGCGTATCCCGCCATATTTCAGGGCCGGTAGTCCGGTAGTGCATCCCGTAGTTATCAGGATTATCGAATTGGTTCAGCATAAAATAGCCGCCCTCTTCCACCTTCGACTTGGCGTAATCGCGGGCGCCGAGCATTCCTGCCTCTGCCGACATCAACGTTACCGTAGCGCCATAGGCCTCCATGGTTTTCACCCTTTCAGCAGTGGCTGTTTCGGGCATTACCAGTTCGATTTCCACACCCATTAATCTGGAAATCATGGCCAAAGCAATCCCCGTATTCCCGGAGGTGGCTTCAATTAATTTAATGCCCGGACGCAGGTCGCCACGATCCATGGCACCTTTAATCATTCCATAAGCCGCACGGTCTTTCACACTACCGCCAGGGTTGTGCCCTTCAAGCTTTCCGAAAATTTTCACCGTGGGTTTAGGGCTCAGATGTGCCAGCTCCACCAAAGGGGTATTTCCTATAAGAGATAAAAGGTTTTTCATATAATTGATAGAATAAAGGTCTGTTTGATGATATCTTGCCAATTAAGCAATGATCTGACCGCAAAATAACAAAATTTTCATCAATGCCTGTAAAATGACGCAAATTGCCATCATGATTTTCTCTATACCTAACAATAATCAGGGGTAAATTGAGGCACAACTGGTTTAAGCTTTGATGAATGCAAATCAAAAGAAATATACCAAATCCAATTTGCCGCAGAAAGTATGTGTGGTGTGTGAAAAGCCCTTTGAATACCGTAAAAAGTGGGCAAAAGTATGGGAGGAAGTAAAATATTGCAGCGAACGGTGCCGAAGAAACAAAAACAACATCAATAAAGTCTGATACTCACTAAAAAAGTCCTGTAATTTTTAATAAATAATAATTAAAAGGCGATTATTTATAAACTTACTAATTTATGTTTAATCCCCAACAATGATCAGCAGCGACTTTTTAGCCCAATGTGGTAAAAATCAAACGATTGACTATATATCGATTCTTACGAGTACCCCCACTGTTTATAAAATACATGAAAAAATTACCTTTAAGCCTCAAAATCAGCTAAAACACTTAAAACTAATGGTTTATAGATTCCTTAACTTATTGAATTAATTCAATAAAATGACAACATGCTCCATGTAACTTTTCAGTCCTCCTTCATCCAATCCTATATCTATCAAAACACCACAAACAACTCATTATCATTCAGTTACACACTAAAAACACACTCCAAAACGGGAAGACCACTATCGTTCATATCCCTAATCATGTAATTTTGTTTATAAAAACTAAATGGTAAATTAATAATACACAATGGCCAGCGTGTATTATTTACCAACTTACTTTTTACCATGAAAATTATTAATACCCTACTCAAGCAGTATGCCCTACTGGTGCTACTCTGCCTGGCTGGCACCACCATGTCTATGGCGCAGGTCAATGGTAATGCTTCGCATGACACCAAAGACCATCAAAAGCAAATTATCGGCTATTTTACCCAATGGGATGCCTGGAAAGACAGCAAGCATGGCGTTCCCGCCAAAGGTGCTTACAATCAGCTCAATATTGATTACAGCCAATACACTATCCTCAACTTTTCCTTTTTCGGCGTGGCCAAAGACGGCACCATTCATTCCGGTGACCTTAGAAATAAAAGCATCTATGAAACCGGACAAACGCAGGAACCCGGGGAAATTCTGCATCCAGACCTTTACAGCAGCTGGGATTACTACCTCCTCTATGGTGAAATCGACAAACTTCATACCCTTACCGAGGAGGCGATCGCTGCCGGTTTTTCGGTAAATGGCACAAGGTGGCAAAATTCCATCACGGGCCTTGAAGGAGACCTGCCCATTCCAATGAAAAAAGCGGGAGGTGCCCCAGGCCTTTTCCAGCTGGCCAAAGACAACAATGTCAAAGTTATGGCCTCGATAGGTGGGTGGTCGATGTGTAAACATTTTCCTGAAATGGCCCGTGACCCTGAGCTTCGGGCAAATTTTGTGGCCGATTGCGAAAAGCTCATTGCGATGGGTTTCGATGGCATTGATATCGACTGGGAGTACCCTGGCAATGTGGGCATGAATATAGAAAATTTCGGGGCTGACGATTACCCGAATTTCACGCTGATGATGCAGGAAATCCGTGACGCAATTGGTCCCGACAAACTGATTACCGCTGCTTTTGCCGCACAGCCCGCGAAGATCAAAGATTTTGAGTGGAGCAAGCTGAATAACATCATGGATTATTATAACATGATGACCTATGATTTCCATGGTGGCTGGTCGAATATCGCAGGACATAACAGCCCACTGTACGACTACGAGGGAGAGGAATATGGCCCAGGCTCATGGGACCATACCTTCACTTATATGCGCGACGAGCTGAACATTCCACCATCAAAAATCACGATGGGGCTGGGCTTCTATGGTCGTGGGGTAATTACCGATGGCGAGGCCGCCCTGAACAAAGCAACCGTGAAGGTGAACAAAACTGTTCAGCCCGATGGTCCAGTCAGTACTGCTGGAGATTTTACCAATTTTGGTGATTTCGATGCCACCCCTTTCTACCAGTTTTTACTCACCAAATCTTCTAACTGGACCGAGCACTGGGACGATCAGGCTAAAGTACCCTACCGCACCAATGGAAATTATTTCCTGAGTTACGATAACGAACAATCCATTGGTGAAAAAGCCAAGTATGTAACCGACCACCAAATTGGGGGCGTCATTGTGTGGCAAGTCTTTGGTGATCTTGATTTGGGTGCTGTACAAACCACCTACGACAACCTGCCCTACTGCCCCAACACCAAATCGCCATTGGTAAATGTCGTCAATAAGGTTTTTGCAGAGACCGATGGCACACCGAGTGTCAGCTTTAACAGCCCTGCAGATGGCGACCTCATTACGCAAAGCACTGCCTTTGCACCTGTATCACTTTCTGCCGCTGCCACTGATGCCAACGGGAGCATCTCTTCAGTAATATTTAAAATTAACGAGCTTCAGCTGAATGGCACACTGACCGAGGGGGCTTATACCGCCTCATGGACTCCTTCAGCTTTTGGCGAACAGACGATCACTGTTACAGCGACAGATAACGATGGCGAAAAAGCATCGGCTACGATCAAAGTAAACATTGAATGTGCGGGGACGGATTGTCCGAATGAACTTCCGACCATCAGTATTGAAAGCCCTGCCGACGGTGCTATCATTGATCAGTCCGCACTCACGGCAGTCAGTATCAGTATTACTGCCGATGATGCCGATGGAAGCATCAGCGAAACAAGCATTGAAGTGGATGGGCAATCCTTCAGCACTTCCACGGCCGCATGGACTCCTTCAGCTTTTGGAACCTACGCCATCGTCGCCACCGCTACGGACGACCAAGGCGGAACGGCAAGCCAGACCATCAACGTCACCATCAATGAGGTAGCGGAAAGCTGCGGCGATCCCTGGGAAGCGAAAGTGTACCCCAAGGACAGCGAGGTCTCCTATCAGGGGCTTCAATACCGAGCGGCCTGGGAGGCTTCCGCCGCCAGTGTGCCTGGAAATGCTGATGCCTGGAAATTTGTAGCCGCCTGTCCAGGGACAACCCTCGACTGCGCTGATTACGACAGCTGGAATGCAACAACGACCTACCAGACCAACGGCATGAAGGTCAGTTTTGAAGGCAGTGTGTACCTGTTCCTGAAATGGTATTCGCTTGGTGAAACACCAGGGCAAAGCCCTTCAGCATGGCAGCTGATCGCGCCTTGCGGCGATGAAAATACCGATCAGCCACCAGTGATTACCTTCACCAACCCCACGGCAGACACCCTTATTGAACAAGCTACATTTGAAGCCATTGACATCAGCTTTTCGGCCACTGACGACCTGGGCATCAGCGCAACAAGCCTGACCGTTGATGGCACAACCACCGAAGGTACTTCCGTGAGTTTTACCCCAACGGCCTATCAGGATTATGTGGTTACGGCATCCGCAGAAGACAATGCCGGGCAAACGACCACCCAAAGCCTGACCATCACGATCAGCGACCCGAATGTGAATCAGGCGCCAACGGTGCAAATCAATCAACCTGCAGATCAGGCCACCATCGTTCAGGAAACATTATCCGCCATTGACATTTCCATTACCGCCTCGGATGCTGACAATAATCTTGCCTCCACTTTGATTGAGGTCGATAATCAGTCCTGGTCAACGAGCACCGCACAATGGACCCCTTCAGCTTATGGCACGTTCACCATCACAGCCACCGCTACGGATGCTGAGGGCTTAACAGCAAGCAGTGAGCATACGGTAACGATTGAAGCTCCTGCCGTTGGTGGCGACTGCGATGGTCTGGAGGCTTATGCGGAATATCCGAGCATCTACAATACCGGTGATCAGGTCGCTCATGAGGGTAAAATTTATGAAGCCCTGACCTCCAACCTGTACAATGTAACGCCGGGCACCGCCGACCATTGGTGGAAATTCATCAAGGATTGCGATGGTACTTCAGGAGGAGGTACGCCAGGTGCGCCAGTGATCACCTTCGCCAGCCCGGTGGATAATCAACTGTTTAATAACCTTGATCCGGTGAATATTGAATTTAGCGCAACGGATGATGGCACCATTGACAGTCAGCAAATTACCGTCGATGGACAAACCTTTAACAGCAACACGGCCACTTTCAGCCCTGCCGCTTACGGAAGCTACACCATTACGGCCTCCGCTACGGACAATGACGGAAACACAACGACTGAAGAAATATCGATCCGCTTCCGTGACGCTTCGACAAGTGCTGCAAACCGAGTACTGGTCGGCTATTGGCATAACTGGCAAAATTCATCTGCACCCTATATCCGCTTGCGCGACATTAACGACACCTATAATGTGGTGTGTATTGCCTTTGCAGAACCAAAAGTCAGGGACACGGACAATACGATGGTTTTTGACCCAATAGATATCAACAATGCGGGTTATGTTCCTACTGAGGCGTCGCGTCAGGAATTCAAAGAAGATGTAGCCTATTTACAGGCACAGGGCAAAAAAGTACTGATCAGCCTTGGTGGTGCTAACGGGGTGGTTCATCTCGACAATGAAACTGAAAAGGGCAAGTTTGTGAGTTCCCTCACCGAGCTGATTAACGATTATGGTTTTGATGGCATTGATATTGACCTCGAGGGTTCGTCGATTACCCTGGACGCTGGCGATGTGGACTTTAAAAATCCACAAACCCCTCGCATCGTCAATTTCATTGATGGTATTGAGCAGGTACTGGCGAATTTCCCTGCCAACTTCATCCTGACCTCAGCGCCAGAAACAGCCTACGTGCAAGGGGGTAAAAACGCCTACGGTGGCTCATGGGGAGGATACCTGCCTATATTGTACGCTTTCAGGGATCAGCTTGAATATGTACATGTGCAGCTATACAATACGGGAAGTGTGATTGCCAACGACGGCAACATTTACAGTCAGGCTTCGGCAGATTTCATTGTGGCCATGACCGAGATGATGCTTCAGGGGTTTGACACCAAAAGTACCGCAGGATTTTTCCCTGCTTTCCGCGAAGATCAGGTGGCTATTGGCTTGCCTTGTGTTGCCGCGGCTGCACCTGCTGGAGGCTATACAACACCTGCCGAAGTACACAAGGCCCTGGATTACCTGACGCAGGGGATTTCCTTCGGAGGGAATTACGTTTTACAGCAGCCTTCGGGCTATCCAGATTTACGTGGCTGGATGACCTGGTCGATAAACTGGGACAACTCGAACGGCTATGAATATGCCAACAGCTTTGCCGACTATTACGGTCTTCCTCAAGCCCGAAGCATGGTAGCGAGCGCACCATCCGTAAAATTCTTCCCAAATCCAGTGAAACACCTGCTGAACATCGGTACACTCGATGGGCAACTGCAACAACTGAGAATTTTCAACAGCCAGGGGGTTGAGGTACTCAATACGCCACTGGTATCCAATACCGCGAGCATTTCCGTGGCGCAGCTTCCTCAGGGCATTTATGTGGTGCAGCTTCGGACAAGCCACGGGCTCGTTCAAAAGCAAATCCTCAAGCAATAGGAATAAAAAACGAACGGGAGGCCTTTCATTGATCGTTATTGAAGGCATCCGCTAAAAATGGAGACCCACTGGCAGAAGCCGCACCCTACTGAGTGCGGCTTCTCTTGTTTGCACTGTTTGAAATTCAGCAAAAAACCAATAGCTTTAAGGCGAACTATTCTTCTGAAAAGCACCAAACACATGCCCCAAAAAGCCAAAGCACATCTTCTATGGATCATTATTCTCTCGCAGTTTTGCTGCACCTCCCTTTGGTTTGCCGGCAATAGTGTCGTTGCTGATCTTATCCAGCATTTCCACCTTCCAGACGGTGCCATGGGCTTACTTACCTCATCGGTGCAATTTGGCTTTGTAATTGGCACCCTCACGTTTGCCGTGCTCACTATCGTCGACCGTTTTTCACCATCAAAAGTATTCCTGTGCAGTGCGATTATGGCGGCACTTGCCAATGCTGGGGTATTGCTCCCCGGCCATCAGCTATGGAGCCTCATGGGACTTCGGTTTGTTGTTGGGTTCTTTTTGGCGGGCATTTACCCTGTGGGGATGAAAATTGCTGCGGACTATTATGAACAGGGACTTGGGAAATCCCTCGGCTATCTGGTGGGCGCACTGGTGATAGGTACAGCATTTCCGCACCTGCTGAAAAACCCTGCCTACGCCCTGCCCTGGAGAATGGTGATGATCATCACCTCTGTACTCTCTCTGCTTGGCGGGACAGCAATTGTGTTGCTTGTGCCCGACGGTCCTTATCGGCAAGCGAGCAGTAAATTTCGGCTGAGTGCCCTTCGGGAGATCTTCAGTAACCGCCCCTTCCGTTCGGCGGCTTTCGGTTATTTTGGCCATATGTGGGAGCTATATACCTTTTGGGCTTTTGTGCCGCTCATGCTCCTGAGCTACGAAAAGCTACACCCGCAAAGCGAATTCAATATACCGCTTTGGGCATTCCTCATTATTGCGGGAGGCAGTATAGCCTGTGTGCTCGGGGGCTACCTTTCAAAACAATTCGGCACAAAAAAAACAGCCCTGATCGCTTTGGCCTCATCGGCTGCCTGTTGTTTGCTTTCTCCCCTCTTTTTTGCCCAGCCGAGCGGGGGACTTTTCCTTATTTTTCTTTTGGTATGGGGAGGGTTGGTGATTATGGATTCGCCCCTGTTTTCAACATTGGTCGCCCAAAATACAACCGCCAAGCTGAAAGGAACTGCCCTGACGATTGTCAATTGTATAGGCTATGCCATCACAATTCTCAGCATTCAGGCTGTTTCGTTGCTAAAAGTCGTGCTGCCTCCATCGGGTTTATATATGGTGCTTGCTGCGGGCCCAGCTTTGGGACTTTGGGCGCTACTCAGCGGAAAGGCCATGCCGAAAAAATAAAAAAACCACACAGCATCCTGCATGGTTTTTTTGTGGCCAAAGGTCCGATTTAACGGCTTTCAAAAATACGGTCGGCAGGCTTACGCACTTTCGGCTGGTCTTTGGTCTGATCTTCAGCAGAGCGGTAACCCACCGTTGCCAGTACCACAGGCTGAAGGTTGGCCGCTTCCAGGCCCAAAATCTCGGAGAATTTTTCAGGCTCAAAACCTTCCATTGGACAGGCGTCGATTTTCTGCGTGGCGCAGGCAGTCAGTAAATTCCCCAAGGCAATGTATGGCTGTCGGGCGGTCCAGGCGGTAACCTCTTTAGGGTCTTTTTCTTTCAGTACCCCTTTCACAAAATCACCATAGCCGCTGAGTTCGGAGAAATCTATCCCGAGGGCATCGGCTTTCAGTTGTACATATTCATCAATATGTTCATCTTCAACCTTAATGTAATTACAGAAAACAAAAAGGTGGGAAGCGTCGGTAATCTGCGACTGATCCCATGCTGCAGGGCGCAATTTTTTTCTTAAATCCTCGTCTTCAATGATGAGTACCTTGAACAACTGCAAACCATACGAGCTTGGCGACAAACGAATGGATTCTTTCAAATATTCAAGGTCTTCCCCACTGATTTTTTTTGAGGCATCAAATTTTTTGGTGGCATAACGCCAACGAAGGCTTTCAAGCATTTTCATGAATTATTCATTTTTTGATAAACGAAACAGACGCCAATCACCGACGGACCATAAGTGCTGATCAATCGTGGCATCTGATAATCCATACGACTGTTGAAGGGCAAGATCTAACTTCGCCCGAATTATTCACCGACCAATTTACTTTTCACAAAAAAAGGGGGACTTATTTGTTCCCGTTCTGGGCAGGGCAGGGCAAAAAAAAACACCCTTGAAGGTGCTTTTATTTTCTATTACTTGGCTGTGGCCAGCTCCTCAATAATACGCTTGATGTGCAAATCCGCATGGCGCACAAGTCCCGTGTACCAAACCGATCGCAGGAATTGGCGTTCTTCCTCGCTCAGGTGCCAATCCTTGCGTTCTTTGCGCAGGCGTTCCACCAAATGGTGCAGGCACAAGGCCGTTGTTACGGAGATGTTAAAAGATTCAGTGAAGCCATACATAGGAATTCGCAAATGGTGGTCGGCACTTGCCAGTGCTTCCTCAGAAAGCCCATCGGCCTCATTACCAAAGGCGATGGCCACTTTCCCACTCAAATCCACCTGATCAAGCGTTTTTCCCTCCACATTTGGCGAGGTGGCGTAGATCGTGTAGCCCTGCGCCTTTAAATTGGCATAGCAATCGGCCGTATTTTTCGCCCCTTCTTTTTCGTAACGGTGCATACTCACCCAGTTGGATGCCCCTTTGGAAACATTAGGATTGATCTCATATTCCGAAGAGTTGTTGATGATATGCAAATCCTGTAGCCCGAAACAGTCGCAATTGCGAAATACCGCTGACGCATTATGCGGCTTATAGACATCCTCCAGAATTACGGTGATTTGACGGGTGCGCTGATCCATGACTTTCTCCAGCAAATTCACCTTCGCCTCCGTAATATAAGGTCTGAAATATTCCACTTTGGCGGCCTCCAGCACCTTGGGGTCGATTGATTTTTTATCCTCCATTTTACTATTCATGCTTATGGCGCAAAAGTACGGCAAATTACGCCATTTTAAAAACCCAATAAAGCGTGCAGGAGAGGAATCGTACTCATCAATGCTACATCCCTTGAATATCATCTTATCTTTCAGCCACAGATTCCCTGTTTCTCTGGTTTCGCCCAATTTGCTTTAAGCCGTACTACACGCATCAGAAAACAAAGGAGCACCTGCACAGCATATACAGTAAAGTTCGGGTAAGAGGCTTTCTGACAAATGATTTATTTGATATCGAATTGTATTTCGCAAATCTGCTGAGATTAAAACGCATCGACAGTAATAAGCTCCGCGAAAAAAACATACTTTTTTTTCACGAAAATAGATATCACATTTTTAGTTTGCAATTAAACATTTCGATTAAAATCTGATCTGTGTCATTAAAAAACAAATGCAAGCATCATAATTCAGTGATCTGTGGATAATTACCAAATCAATACCAATAAGGATAACAATTTCATGGTATGGTTTTCGATTTAAGATCATCGATTAACTTACTTAAAAAATTCTTTATGAATTCTGAAATTAACAAGCAAAATCGAATGCGGACTTTCATCGGAGCGATGATTACAGAGTTTGCCTTAGGTTCGGTTTATACGTGGAGCCTTTTTAATGCACCACTTTCAAAAGCCTTACACTCTCCTATAAAAACAGTTGCTTTTACCTTTGGATTGATGAGCCTTGCCCTTGCTATTGGTTCGTCGGTTTCTGGAAAGATTCAGGATCGTTTCGGGATCACTAAAACGACCATTGCGGCAGGTTTAATCCTCGGATTGAGTTTGATCATTACTTCTTTCGCAGGTAATATCCTGATGCTTTATCTTTTCGGTGGTATTCTGGTAGGTTTGGGAGATGGTATCGGTTACCTGATGACCCTTTCCAACTGTGTGAAACAATTCCCAGAGAAAAAGGGGCTGATTTCTGCCTTCACAATTGGCGCTTATGGCCTTGGTGCTTTAGGATTTAAATTTATCAATAACCAATTACTGATTCATGAGCATATGCACATGACCTTCGAGATTTGGGGTATTTTGATGATTGTTTTGGTTGCCATTGGTGGATTATTGATGTCTGATGCTCCTGAAGTGAAATCAACAGTTCAAGCAGCTGATGGCCATTCAGAAGAAAAACACCAGTTTGATTTGAAAGAATGTCTGAACCAGAAATCTTACTGGACATTGGCATTGATTTTCGTGACCATCTGTATGAGTGGTCTTTATGTTATTGGTGTATCAAAAGATATTGGTGAAATTTACGCACACTTGTCTACGGCTACGGCAACTTCAGCGGTCGCTATTGTAGCAGCTGCCAACCTCCTTGGCCGTTTGATTCTTGGGGTACTTTCTGATAAAATCAAAAGAATTTACACCATCTCCATTGCCTTAATATTTGCACTGATCGGTATTATCCTGATCCTTTTCGTACACCTTAACCCAATGTTGTACTGGGTATCTTTAAGCTGTATGGCCTTTTGTTTTGGCGGGGGAATCACAGTTTATCCTTCATTGGTTAGTGATTTCTTTGGTTTGAGAAACTTGACAAAAAATTACGGACTGATCTACCTTGGTTTCGGAATTGGTTCATTCATTGGTTCTGCAGTAGCCTCACTTTTCGGTGGTTTCATTGCTACTTTCTGGTTGATCCTCAGCTTGCTGATCATCTCACTGGTACTGACCTTCGTTGTTCGTGCACCAAAAAATCCAACGGTAGAAGTTGCTTAGTGCATTTATAAACTGACCATCCTACTGAAAATTCAGGAGATCGTGATGGTTTTCAAGTTTTAAACACGCGCTTTATCCGCAGAAAATAAATCATTCTTAAAAAGGCCAGTCATGACGACTGGCCTTTTTTATTGGTGGCTGGTTGGTGGCTGGTTGGTGGCTTTAGCAATGATTATCGCTTGGCAATTTTATTCCCTGAAATACTGCGCTGACGACTGCACCGAAAGCGCTCGATCTCTGGGTTTCGCTTTTTGAGGTGTTTCTGGCTCACCCCACTGTTTACCCGTTTGCGCCACCGCCTGAAAGAGGCGGGTTTTAATTCCCTGCGCATCACTTTAATCACCTCGGCTTCACAAAGCCCAAATTGCTGCTCAATGGCCTCAAAGGGTGTTCGGTCTTCCCATGCCATTTCTAATACTCGGTCGGTTTCTTCTGCTGTCCTCATTGCCATTGCAAACGAGCTGTTCTTTCAAATCGTTTGCCTGAAAAATTTCAGCCATAAAAAAAACCGCAATGCCTGAACACTGCGGTTTGAATTATTTTTTACGGACAGGTTTAAAACAAGCCCAGTTGTTCTTTGTCATCATCGGCTTTTACGGCCTTCTCCCCAGTTGATGAAGCTGACGCTTTCACGGTTTTGGATTCGCTTTCGATAATCTCCACGGTTTTCACAGGATAAGCCGAAAGCTTGTTCCCCAACGCTCTCCATCCTTTGGTTTCCGCCAGAACATCGAGCTCAAAAGTACCACTCGTCTTGCCATCGATCGCTTTTTTATAAGTGATCTTCACCTTCGACAGGCTGTCGGTTGTTGCTGCGAGCAACTTTGAACTGCGGGCATCGGTAATGAATTTGAATCGCTTATCGATCGTGGTGGTTTCCACCATGAAACGCTTCACATAATTCGCCTTGTTGTTACCGTCATAATATATGGCCGTAATCGGGCGCTCAGCATCAAACTGTTCAATCAAAACCAAATCCTCTACCGCATAACGGTTGGTCAGCTCGTAATTGGTCAGTTCATAACTACCGTCACGGAAAACGCACAAAATGGACTGATCGACGAAGTTACCGAGCTTTTTCCCTCTACCTTCTGAATTCAGTCGGCCAATATTTTCATCAAAGAAAATATCTACGCCACCGAGTGTAGATACACCATCTGAAATTTTGATGATGCCATTTTTTGAAATCGGATAGGCCGTCAGGGTATTTCCAACCACATCACGCCCTTTGATTGCCAATTCTGCGAAATCGTATTCAAACACTTTCTGACGTGCAGGACAGCCAGCGGTAAGCTTCACGCGAACCACTTCCGCCTCCCCGTTAGGGTTGGCCGTGAAGTACAACAATTTGGATTTCGCTCCCCCTTTGATCAGTGAATATTCACGGTCGCGGGTAACGGCCAATATTTGGAATCGCTTCACGAAAGTCCGTTTCTTTGCCCCATCCAGGTAGGCCATATTGTACACCATGCGGTCGTCATTCTTTTTGAAAACGGCCACATGAATAATGTCCTTACCCACGAAGGCTTTATCGGCAATTTTGGTTACCATACAAACCCCATCGCGGCGGAAGATGATGATATCATCGATATCTGAACAATCGCAAACGAACTCATCTTTCTTGAGCGAAGTTCCTATGAACCCTTCCGATCGGTTGACATACAGCTTGGCATTGTTGGCTGCAACGACGGTCGCATTGATTTCCTCGAAGTTTTTAATCTCGGTTTTTCGCTCACGTCCTTTGCCGTATTTCTTCAACAAATCCCGGAAATAAGCAATGGCAAATTCCGTCAGGTTGGCAAGGTTATGCTCTACCGCTTTCAGCTCGTCGGTCAGCTTGCGCATGATTTCATCCGCCTTGAAGGTATCGAACTTGGAGATTCTTTTGATCTTGATCTCCGTCAGGCGAATCAAATCCTCCTCAGTAATATCACGGTAGAAATCCTTTTTGAAAGGATCGAGTCCTTTGTCGATCGTTTGCAATACCGCTTCCCAGGTTTCACATTCCTCAATATCGCGGTAAATACGATGCTCGATAAATATCTTTTCCAGTGAGCTGAAGAGGATTTTCTCCATCAGTTCCCCTTTGCGAATTTCAAGTTCCTGCTTCAGCAAGCCCACCGTCTGTTCTGTAGAGAACCTCAAGATATCGTTCACCGACATAAAATGTGGGCGATCGTCGATAATCACACAGGCATTGGGCGAGATCGAAACTTCGCAATCGGAAAAAGCATACAGGGCGTCAATCACCACATCAGGAGACTGATTTGGCCCAAGCTGAATTTCAATCTCAACGTCCTTGGCCGTATTATCAATCACCTTTTTCACCTTCAGCTTCCCTTTGTCATTGGCTTTCAGAATGGAGTCAATAACAGAAGTGGTGGTGGTTGAAAAAGGAATATCCTTGATTAGGAGCGTCTTTTTATCTACGGCTTCAATTTTAGCCCTTACGCGAACTTTAGATCCTTTTTTCCCTTCGTTGTAGTTGGTGAAATCCGCCATTCCTCCTGTTGGGAAATCTGGAAGAATACTCACCTTTTTCCCCTTGAGGATATCTACCGAAGCTTTACAAAGTTCCACAAAGTTGTGGGGCATCATTTTGGTGGAAAGCCCTACGGCGATCCCCTCTACACCCTGCGCCAGGAGCAAAGGAAACTTCACAGGCAAAGTTACGGGTTCCTTTTTTCGGCCGTCATAAGAGAGTTGCCATTCGGTGGTCTGTGCGTTATAGACTACATCGAGGGCAAATTTAGACAAGCGGGCCTCAATATAACGAGGTGCTGCCGAGCGGTCTCCAGTACGGATATCCCCCCAGTTCCCCTGCGTTTCGATCAGCAATTCTTTCTGACCGATAGAGACAATGGCGTCACCAATCGAGGCATCACCATGGGGGTGAAACTGCATGGTGGCTCCAATCACGTTGGCAACTTTATTGAATCGACCATCATCCAGCTCCTTCATGGCATGAAGAATCCGTCGCTGAACAGGTTTAAGTCCATCCTGAATGGCTGGTACGGCGCGTTCGAGGATCACATAAGAGGCGTAATCAAGAAACCAACTTTCGTACATCCCCGAAACCATGGTGGCTTCGCTGATGTTTCCGTTGAGCTCTTGTCCCTCCTGATTCATATTATTTTCGTCGTTCATGTTTTCTTTCAGAATTTTTCGGGCACAAACCCTTTTACTGCATCAAAAAAATTGGCCTTAAAGCTCCTCTTCTTCCACCATATCCTTCTCCACGCGAAGGTTATCGATAATAAAGCCCTGGCGTTTTGGGGTATTTTTCCCCATAAAAAAGCTCAGTAGATCCTCCACTTTGGTTTCCTTCTGCAAAATCACTGGATCAAGTCGGATCTCGTCGCCAATAAAGTTCCCGAACTCGTCAGGAGAAATCTCACCGAGTCCCTTAAATCGGGTAATTTCAGGCTTTCCGCCGAGTTTCTTGATGGCTTTTTGCTTCTCCTGTTCATCATAACAATAGATGGTTTTCTTCTTGTTGCGCACCCTGAAGAGTGGCGTTTCAAGAATGTAAACATGGCCTTGCTTCACTAAATCTGGGAAAAACTGCAGGAAGAAGGTCAGCAGCAACAGGCGGATGTGCATTCCATCGACATCGGCATCGGTAGCGATCACAATTTTTCGGTAGCGCAAACCATCAAGCCCGTCTTCAATATTCAGGGCGTGTTGCAGCAGGTTGAATTCTTCATTTTCATAGACCACTTTTTTGGTCAGGCTGTAACAGTTCAGTGGTTTCCCCCGCAAAGAGAAAACGGCCTGCGTCTGTACATTCCTCGACTTGGTGATCGACCCTGAGGCAGAATCTCCCTCCGTAATAAAGATCATGCTTTCTTCACGCTCTGGCTTTTCCTTCTTATCGTTGAAATGCACGCGGCAGTCACGCAATTTTTTGTTGTGCAGGTTCGCCTTTTTCGCTCGCTCATTGGCCAGCTTTTTAATTCCAGAAATCTCCTTACGCTCCCGCTCCGACTGATTGATCCGCTTGAGCAGGGCCTCGGCGGTATCGGCATGTTTGTGCAGGTAATCATCAAGGGCTTTCTTTACAAAGTCCCCAACAAAAGTCCGCATAGTGGGGCCATCAGTGGCGACATTCAGTGAGCCCAGTTTTGTTTTGGTCTGAGATTCAAAAACAGGTTCCTGAACCCTTACTGCCACAGAACCAATGATACTTGCACGGACATCCGCAGCATCGAAATTTTTACCATAAAATTCCCGCACTGTTTTCACCAAAGCCTCACGGTATGCCTGAAGGTGCGTACCGCCCTGCGTGGTATATTGGCCATTCACAAAGGAATAATATTCCTCACCATACTGATTGGAGTGAGAAAAAGCCATTTCAATATCATCCCCTTTCAGGTGAACGATGGGGTAGCGTAAATCATCTTCATTGGTTTTGCGCTCGAGCAAATCGCGCAGACCATTCGCTGAATGGAACTTTTGCCCATTGAAGTTGATCGTCAGCCCAGCATTCAGGAAGGCGTAATTCCAAATCTGATTTTCAAGATACTGCGGGATAAAGTGGTAATTCTTAAAAACGCTTGCATCTGGCTCAAAGGTAATTTCAGTACCATTAGGCTGATCTGTCGCTTCGATTTTTGAGTCAAGGGTCAGTTCTCCCTGGTCAAATTCTGCTACTTTGGTCTGCCCGTCACGGAATGACTGTACACGGAAATAGGAAGAAAGCGCATTCACCGCTTTAGTACCCACACCATTCAGCCCCACTGATTTTTGAAAGGCGCCAGAGTCGTATTTCCCCCCAGTATTTATTTTTGAAACACAGTCAATGGTTTTTCCCAAAGGAATTCCACGACCGTAATCCCGTATTTTTACACGATAATCAGTAATCTTCACATCGATTTGCTTTCCAAAGCCCATCATATGTTCATCAATACTATTATCAATAATTTCTTTTACCAGCACATAAATTCCATCATCGACGGAGGAACCATCGCCGAGCTTACCGATGTACATTCCAGGTCGCAAGCGGATATGCTCTTTCCAGTCCAATGACCGAATGCTATCTTCTGTATATATTGCTTCTTGTTGCTTTGCCATTTTCCAGTTAATCCATAGATCAAAAGGTGAAAAAATAAATCCTGCTTTTTCATGCTAAATTACCAGCGAACTGAAAAAGCCATCTAAATTTAATAAACCTAAGTGAAGTAAACCAAATAAAATTCAATCCCACTCAAAAAATAACGGATTTACCGCCTATTTTTCGACAGGATAACCACCAACCAAACCATCATCGCCAGTAAAACGATAGGAAAAACGAAAATAGTGCTATTGATTAAAGTACTGTTCCCAAATTGGCTATTGTTGTACGACCCTAAAAAGGCTACCGAAATGGCAAAGCCCAAATTTAGAATTCCATTTAATGCCAAAAACCAGTCACTCATCTGCTTTTTGAAGAAGTAATTCCGATAAGTAAGCCCCCTGACCATGGGGTCTGAGCTCATGTTTTGTAAAAGGTTGATGAACATAAAAAAGATACCATTGATGGAGGCCAAAAACACCAAACCACCAAAAAAGAAAGTATCCCGTGTAACGATTGTTGCTGCATTGCCCACAGCATCAATAGATACCGTTACGCCCGAAGGCATCCAAGCATACACATACAAGAACATCCCCAATGCCAAAATCAGGGAGCTTGTCCTAAAAAACTTTAAAAAATTCTCCATTGTCCTGTTTAATTTCCTAAGCAATTTAATGGAAATTTTCCATTTCCCGACTTTCTGCGCTAATTTCACCAAAGTATAATGGCTCCTAAACCACTAAAACCGCAGTTTAAAGGCTACTTTTGAACGGCACTACATCAAAATCCTAACTCAAGTATGAACAAGATTGTCTATATATTTTTATTAATTGCGCTCTTTGCCTCTGCCTGTAGACCCACGCCAAAAATTGAAGGCTTCAATACCCATGCCTGGAAAGCGGACCGCTCAGGCTGTGACGGCCAACGGGAGCAACTACTGCCACTGCTTGAAAAAAGTGAATCTGCCCTTGAGAATTTAAGTACCACCCAGATCGTTAAACTACTCGGAAGGCCCAACAAAGAGGAACTTTACCGCAGATCGCAGCGCTTTTTCTTTTATGATATTGAAGGAGGGAAAGCCTGTGGCGTTGTGGAGAAAGTACAATACAGGTTGCGCTTTACCGCCACCGACCATTTGATAGAAATTAAAAAAATTACCACCGAGGAAAAAGAATAGTGGCGCAACCCCAAATTATTTCACGGTTTTGTATTGTCCACAGATGACACAGATTTCCACAGGTTTTTTTATTTCGTAAATCGGATATCACCCATCGAAAATCCAAAGACACCTTACTATTCTTTTTGTTGAAGGAAGGCGACTTTAAGAAAAGTGTGTTTTTTTCACGGGTTGCAGCAATAGTCTATGGTTCAGGGATACGAGCCCTCGGTATGGTTGAGGCAAAAAAAATGCGAGTCGGATGGACTCGCATTTTTTTATCAGGCTGCCAACATGTGGCAAAACCCTATTAATCTTCAATAACCAAAGAGGCAGCTCCTAAAATACCCGCTTCATTAGCCAAAGAGGCCGTTTTTATCTGCAACTTATCGAGATAATACGGAGTGAGCCAATGCTTGAGCTCTTTCATCATTGCGGGATGAATTGTTTCATAGGCCGCGGATACACCTCCACCAAGAATGATGGTCGAGATATCCAGAATCCTGACATTGGAAACAATCCCCTGTGCCAAATACTTCCCTACTCTTCGGAAAACTTTTTTGCCGACTTCATCACCAGCAAGACAGGCCTTTTGAATTTTTTTCGCATCAAGGTTATCCGACAGCTTCAGCTTGGTTTTATATTCGCCACTGCCGATATATTTTTCAGCCATACCCACAATGCCTTTTTTACCGATACTCTGTTCGAGGCTTTTGCCATTACCGATAGGAATATGACCGATCTCCATGGCATTGCCACCTTCTCCGCCAAAAATTTGCTTGTTGATGACCGCCGCACCGCCAACGCCTGTACCGAGTGTAATGAAAATATAAGAAGGAGGCACTGCTGTTTCGCCAAAATAAAACTCGCCAAGGGCGGCCGCATTGGCGTCATTTTCCAAACGGAATTGATAATCAGGAAATGCCTGCTCCAATCGTTTGGCAAACTCAATATTGCCCAGCCCTACAATATTTGGAAATTCCAGGGTCTTGCGTCTTTTTGGCCCCAAAGTACCAGGCACCCCAATTCCAACTTTTTTGATCGCCTTATTGTCGCCCAGAAAAGCCCCTAATTTTTCAATAAAAGCTTCTACATAGCCATTAGGCTGATCGGCCAAATCCGCAGTTGGGTACTTCACTTTTTCCAATAATTCCCCTGTGCGTGTTACAATTCCAAATTTTGTATTGGTCCCTCCGATATCAATCCCTAAATAAGCATTTTCCATTTTCAGTTCATTTGTCATTGAGGTAAAAAAGAAAGATCTTCCGCTCAATTGATTGAGAATATGTTTGATTTTGAATAAAAAGCACTTGCCGCTTTTACCCAATTAGTGTTTACGAATAGAAATATAACGAGATCATGAAATAAACACCTAAAAAATAGATCTTTTATTTATACAAAAAAAGCCTTCCATACAGAAGGCTTAAAATTTTAAACATTTTCCAGGTAATTTCTTCTCGCTCGTTCCTGCTGAGCCACTTGCTCATTGGAACTCCCTCTGACCACCACCTTCGTTTTCAGCACCTCGATTCGTGGTGTCTTTGGCTCCAAGATCTTTTCTGGATGGGCCTCTTTCCTTTTCAGCTCATCGAGGAACATCTCGGTTGCCCGTTGCCCCATTTCAAAGGCGGGCTGAAATACGCTACTAATTTGCGGATCGGTCAGCCTTGTGAATGTGGTATCATCTTCAAATCCGACAATCTTCACTTCGCGCGGAACATTGATTCCCATTTCACGGAGCTGCATCATTGCACCCACCGCTACATTATCATTCACACAAAAAATACCGTCAGGCATAGGTTCTTCACTCTTGACCAAATCATAAATCGCCTTCCGTGCAGATTCACGATCATCAGCCTGAATAATTAAGTCTTCGTCAATTTGCAGATGACTTTCCCTCATGGCATCATAATAGCCATTTAATCGCTGCCGAGTGATCAGCAATGAATCTGGGCCTTTAAAGTGCGCAATCCGCTTACACCCTTGTTCTATCAGGTGTTCTACAGCTTCATAGGCTCCTTCATAATCTTGCACTACTACAGAGTCCGCCTTGATTTCATTACAAATTCGATCAAAAAATATTAAGGGAATATTTCGATTTTGAATTGATTTAAAGTGACTATACTCTTTGGTTTCTTTGGTCATGGAGCATAAAACGCCATCCACTCTCGAAGAAATCAGTGCACTGATGTTAATTTTTTCCCGAGTAACATCCTCGTTGGTCTGGCAAATAACAACACGGTAACCTGCCTTATAGGCAATATCCTCAATCCCGGAAATTACACTGGCAAAGAAGTGATGCACCAATTCAGGCACCACTACCCCAATGGTATTCGATCGGCTTTTACGCAAACTCTGCGCAATGGTATTCGGGTGATAATCCAATTCGGCCGCAATTTTATTGACGGCATCTTTGGTTTTCTGGCTGATATCGGGATGGTCCTTCAACGCTCTTGAAACCGTCGATGGAGAAATGTTTAACGCCTTAGCGATGTCCTTAATTGTTACTTGTGTCTTCATATATGCTAATTCTGAAAACTCCTCATTTGCTCATCTTGCATCCCTTGCACAAAGGAGTTTCAACAAATTAACAAATTTTCGGTTAAAATTATCCTGAAATCGCTTCAGTAAAAAAGTTAAGGGCAAAAAAAGAAGAGAAGGCAAGCCTCCTCTTCTTAAAATATCACAAAATATCAACAATTACTTTTGAACAGTAATCTCATTTTTTCCTGCTACATTAACTTCTTGATCGTAAACAGCAACTGTTAAAGCTACATCAGAAACGTTTTTGATCGTTACCTCTCCTTCAGTTACGCGAACTTGCAACAAAGCGCCTTGATGCGTAATGTTGAATTCATACGCACCCCATTCTTTAGGAATGAATGGTGCCAAGCGCAACATACCATCATCATAAACACGCTTCCCTGCAAAACCTTCAACAACGGCCATCCATGTACCAGCCATTGAGGTAATGTGCAAGCCATCACGGGTATCTGCATTGTAATCATCCAAATCCAGACGCGACGTTCTCAAATAGAATTCGTAAGCACGTTCTTCATCACCGATTTTACCTGCAAGGATTGAATGAATACAAGGGGAAAGCGATGATTCATGAACGGTACGTGGCTCATAGAAGTCATAATTTCGTTTAATCTCCTCTGTTGAGAATCGCTCTTCAAAAAGGTAAATTCCTTGCAAAACATCCGCCTGTTTGATGAAGTTTGAGCGAAGGATACGATCCCAAGACCAATGGTGAACGATTGGCAACTGAGCAGGGTCCATGTCTTTTACCAGGATTTGCTCTTTGTTAAAGAAACCATCAGCCTGAATAAAGACGCCTCTTTCTTCATCGTAACCCAAGTACATTTTCTCGCGAATATCCGACCATTTACTGATCTCCTCTTCCTCCTTGAAGTTATTCTTAGCTACCAACGCCTCATAGCGGTCAGCATATTTTTCCTTCAGGATTTCAACAGCACGGGTCGTATATTCCATACACCACGTTGCGATATAAGAAGTGTACCAGTTGTTATCAACGTTGTTATCGAACTCATTCGGACCCGTTACGCCAAGCATCACATACTTGTTCAAGCCCACAGACCAGTTTACACGCTGTGTCCAGAAACGTGTGATCCCCAGAAGCACCTCGAAACCGTAATCTGCCAAATATTGGTCATCACCAGTATGGCGAATGTAGTTATAAATAGCAAAGGCGATCGCACCGTTACGGTGAATTTCCTCGAAGGTAATTTCCCACTCATTATGGCACTCTTCACCATTCATGGTTACCATTGGATATAGCGCGGCACCGTCTTTAAAGCCGAGTTTCGCTGCATTTTCAATGGCTTTCTCCAAGTGGTTATGACGATAGATCAACAAGTTTTTCACTACGTGTGGATCTGCAGTCATCAGGTAGAAAGGTACGCAATATGCTTCCGTATCCCAGTAAGTTACCCCACCGTATTTCTCCCCAGTGAATCCTTTAGGACCAATGTTCAAACGAGCATCCTCACCTGTATAGGTCTGATTCATGTTGAAGATATTAAATCGAATACCTTGCTGTGCTTTGGTATCTCCTTCAATAAGAATATCTGAGAATTCCCATTTCTTCGCCCAAGCTTCCGCCTGCTCGGCAAGCATCTGCTCGAAACCTTTATCAGAAACCATGGCCAAATAAGCTTTCGCCTTGCTGACCAATTCTGTTTTAGGGTGGTTCTCAGAAGAGATGTTGGTGATGTATTTGAATACTGTTGCTACATCGCCCTCTTTTACCGCAACAACGGCACTGTTCTCTACATATTTTTCTTTAGAGGCTACTTCAATTGCTGGTGTTTGTGTTTCACCATTCAAAGTAATCGCCCACTTCATTCCTGTAGCTACATGGAAGCCAGTTTTCAGTGTTTCGTTCACCAAATACGCTTCTCCTGCAGTATTTTCTTTAGCAACTTCCGCCCAGAATTTCTCATCATAGTTAGAATCCTCATTCTCGATATCGCCATCCACAAAAGCAGTGAATTTAATATCTCCAGAGAAATTCAACGCCTTCACTTCATAACGAATAGCACCACCTTCATCATCGACAATCGACAAGAAACGTGTAGAAGTTACCGCCACTTGCTTGCCTGAAGGTAAAGTAGCTTCGAAAGTTCTTTTCAAAAAGCCTTCCTTCATGTTCAGGTCACGCTTGAAATTCGCCACTTTAGCCGTAGCCAAATCCAGCTCTTCACCGTCCACTTGTACATGAATCCCCAACCAATTGGCCGCATTCAATACTTTGGCAAAGTACTCTGGGTAGCCATTTTTCCACCAACCCACACGAGTTTTATCAGGATAGTAAACTCCTGCTACATAGTTCCCCAAAAGACTGTCGCCAGAATATTTCTCCTCAAAGTTCCCACGGCCACCCATACGGCCATTACCAAGAGAAAACAGTGATTCTGAAACTCTATTGTTTGCAGGATCAAATCCTTCCTCAACAATATTCCAATCGAAGTGCTTTATATATTCGTTCATATCAGTAAATGAAATTCTAAAGAAAATACTTGCTGCCTTCCAATTCCCCAACCGAAAACAGCAATGATCTCATATTTTATAGTTCGTCAGCGTCTCTTTACAGAGCGTTGATTTATAGTTGTTTTAAATTTTCGATGGTGAAAGCGTTGAAGCCATCAACGACAACATCCGCTTTTGAAAGAACAGCAGGCTCACCAATACCCACACAACGCATCCCCCCATTTTTAGCTGCTTCCACTCCTGCTTCAGCATCTTCAAACACGACACACTCTTCGGCTGTCAATCCTAATTTTTCAGCACCCTGCAAAAATACCTCAGGATCTGGCTTGGCTTTCGATACCGAGTTGCCATCAACAATCACGTCGAAGTAACCTTTAATATCAAGGATATTGAGGATCAATACCGCATTTTTTGATGCGGAGCCCAATGCAATTTTAATACCTGCTTCTTTTAAGGATTTGAAGAAATCAAGGACACCAGGAAGGATTTCCTCCGGCTTCATTTGTTTGATATACTCCAAATACCATTCGTTCTTTTTCGTTGCCGCAGCAACCTTCTCTTCTTCTGTCAGCGACAATCCACCGATCTCCAAAAGAATATCCAAAGAACGCATTCGACTGACTCCTTTCAGGCGTTCGTTATCCTGCTCAGTAAAGTCAAAACCAAGCTCCTTGCCTAATTTTTTCCATGCCAAAAAGTGGTATTTCGCAGTATCTACAACTACGCCATCTAAGTCAAAAATGCAACCTTTAATATTCATCATCTGAAATTTTACTTTTGAAGTGTGAGTGCCAAATTAGCATCACCTAATATAATATAAATCAGTTTAAACGATAATCGTTCTTACATGCGGATGGTAATTACAAAAAAACCAAAAAGACCATCCCTTACTTGATCATATATCAAATCTAACGCTTAAAGAGCGACTAACAATACAATTATTGTAATATGAGACGCAACTTTTCCGCACTCGTTTGCATAACCATGTAAGTTTAGACGTAAAAAAAACCCTCAGGGAATGAGGGTTTCTAAAAGATCCTTATTCATGACAAATAAAGATATTTGGCAATATTTTAATTTTCTATTTTTGCTTTACTAATGCGACTGATAACGCACCAAGTAACAGGCAGATACCTGCCGCAAAGATAATCCAGATTGGCGCACCCATTGCTGTTGCAATAGAGGCTCCGAACAAACCAGCAAGAATCTGAGGACCCGCAATCGTAAAGTTAAAAATTCCCATGTAAACCCCCATTTTATCTGAAGGTAATACTTCTGAAAGTATTGCAAAAGGCATTGACAAAATTGCTGCCCAAGCGATACCAACACCTGCCATGGCTATAATCAAAGTATATTTATCATGAATAAATGGGAATGCAGCCAAGCCAATACCCCCCAAAACTAAAGCGGTAGCATAAACCGACTTTCGCCCGAAACGTTCTACCAGGCCAGCCATGACAATGGAAAACAATGCAGCAAACAAGGAATAGGCCGCGAACAAGACGCCTACCCAGTTCCCAGCTTCATTATACGCTAACGATTGCGCATCTGTAGAATGCCAAATATGTTCTGCTACTGCAGGGGTGGCATATACCCACATAAAATAGAAGGCTACCCATGAAAAGAACTGCACAAGCGCGAGCTGAATCATCGGCTTTGGCATATTCACCAATAAGCTGATCAAATTCATTTTTTTCTTTTCCTTTTTACCCTCAGGAACTGGGTGAAATTCTTTATACTCTTCCGGAGAGTATTCTTTAGTTCTGAAGGCGGTCCAAAGAACGGTTAAAATAAGCGCCGCTCCACCAATATAAAATGACCAGGTTACAGAAGGAGCTACTTTTTCTCCAACACCAGGCTCATTGGCTACCCCAAGATGTGTCAATATAAACGGCAACAAAGAACCAACCACAGCTCCAGTATTGATCAAAAACGACTGAATAGCATAACCTTTATCACGTTGTTTCTTTGGCACCATATCCCCTACCAAAGCACGGAAAGGCTGCATGGTCACGTTGAAAGAGGCGTCCATGAGCAACAACATCATCGCACCAAAGAACATTGCAGGAATAAATGCGGTAAACAGGCCTGCATTCGGCATTAAGAACATGGCTGCCATGGCTGCTAAAGCACCTATAAGAATAAAGGGCAAACGTCGTCCTTTACGTCCACCGGGCAAATATTTAAACCAGCTATTATCTGAGGCACCACCAATGATTGGCTGAATAATTATTCCTGCTATTGGGGCAGCGAGCCAGAAAAAACCCAAGTGATGGATATCCGCACCAAAAGCCTGAAGAATTCGGCTGACGTTTCCATTCTGTAAAGCAAAACCAAACTGAACGCCCAAGAAGCCGAAGCTGACGTTCCACATTTGCCAAAACGATAATTTTGGTTGTTCTTTCATCTGTATATATTAAAAAGATAGCTATAAGATTGAGCACCAAGGCACTCAACGCTGTATATAAATTTATTTCCTGATCTATTGCTGCCGATCAATACAAGCCTGACGGACAGGGGTAAAAATCATCTATAACGGATATTTTTGCGCTAAATCCCTTATCAAGAGAACAAACAAAAAACCGAAGAGTTGATCTTCAATCGTTAAAAAAATTATTAATTTAACGATTTAACACTACAAATATACTCGGATTTTAAGAAAGCCGAAAAAAGCACCTCTTTTGCCGATAAATCTTTTACGCAAACGGTTGCTATGATCGAAAATGTGCCAAAAATTATTGGCAGGCGATCAATATTTGCAGCAAAAAAGCTTTAGGAACAAAAAAGCCTTCCCCAAACTGAGAAAGGCTTTTGAAGATCATCTATTGATTTTCTTATAACTTGAAAATATAAGATTGTAAAGGCGCAAGGCTGACACTGAATTTGCCAATACCATTTTCGATAACCAAATCAGCAGATACCTTCTGATAAAGTTGGTCCATCATCGTTACCTTGTCTCCATCTTTAAGGTTCCAGGCTTTAACAATTTCTGGAGGAAGGCTCATTTCTACCTTCGCACTTTTTGCGCCATCGAAATTACTTACCACAACTAATTGCTCATCCTTGTTCCAACGCACGAAGCTGTAAAGTTTATCCGTGTAATCTTTACTGTTCTCACGGTTATAAGCATGAATATCTGCATACTCCCCCATTAATGCAGGGCTCTTGGCTGTAAAGTTCAACAAGCGTACGTAGAAATCTCTCAATGATTTTTCTTTGGCAGTCAGCTTGGCGCCATCAAATTTTCCGCCATCCATCCAGCGTTGGTGGTGAGGTACACCGATATAATCAAAGATCGATGTTCTTGAATGCGTTCCAAAACCTGCATCTTCAGCACCAGGCTCTCCTACTTCCTGCCCGAAGTAGATCATCGTTGGTGAAGTAGAGATCAATGAAGAAACAACCATGGCAGGCTTCCCCTTCATCATGTCGCCTGCAAACTCTGGTGCGGCAATACGCTGCTCATCATGGTTCTCAAGGAAATGCAACATATGGTGCTCAATATCACTTAATCCAGTCTGAATAGCCGCAATATGATCGGTGCTTCCGTGTCCTTGCATGATGTGCTTCAGTGTATCGTAAAGCTCCACTTTGTCGTACAGGTAATCCATTTTACCCAAATGGATATAGTTACGGTATTGTTGTGGGTTATAAACTTCCGCCATTAGGAAGGCATCTTCATTCACATGCTTGATCGCAGAGTTCATATATGACCAGAACTCGACAGGCACCATTTCGGCCATATCATATCGGAAACCATCTACCCCTTTGTTTGTCCAAAACAAGGCGATATCCTTGAACTTCACCCACGAAGAAGGCACCTCTTTACCCTGCCAGAAAGCATAGTGATCTGCCACAGGCTTCTCAGCATATCCTTCAGGTAAGGAAGGGAAATCGTGCGTTCCGTCAGGGCGAACACCGTAATTGATTTTCACCGTTTCGTACCAGTCATTGATATTCGGTTGCGCCTCACGGGAACCGTTACCTGTCCATTTCGCAGGATTTTCATCAAATTTACCGTCAGCAAGTGGATGTTTATCTCCACCAAGCGGCTTATAATTTTTATCCTGGGGCACTTGAAAAGCCTTACCAGGGATATAATAGAAGTTGTTGTCTTTTTTGTATTCTACTGAGGTATCGTCACCCACGCCAAAACCTTCCGCTCCTTCATGCAAAGATTCGTAATTTCTTGCCACGTGATTAGGCACAATATCGATAATGACCTTCATCCCATGATCGTGTGTACGTTTGATCAGGGCTTCGAATTCCTCCATTCTTTTTGCAGGATCAACGGCCATATCTGGATCTACATTATAGTAATCCTTTACGGCATAAGGAGAACCTGCCCGGCCTTTCACTACATCCGGATCGTCATTTGAAATCCCATATTTGGTATAATCTGTGATCACATCATGGTGAGGCACACCAGTGTACCAAATATAGTTGACCCCCATTTTATGAATTTCATCAAGGGCTTTGTCTGTAAAATCATCGTATTTACCTACACCATTTTCGTCAATGGTTCCCCATGGTTTGTTGGTGGTGTTTTTATTTCCGAACAGGCGGGTAAATACCTGATAAACGACCGCTTTGCCTTCTGGCTGTTTCATAGACGTGATGTTGGCGGGCTGGTCAGCTTGTGATTTCTGATTTTCACCTCCACAGGCGGCCATACCCATTGCAAGCACACAACCCAAGATAAATGTCTTCTTCATACTGTAATAGAAAGGATAATTATAAATTATTAGAACCTATCAACCACTGAAAAGACGCTAAAACCGCTGTTATTTTAACAGCTGAAACCAATAAAAATATAAGGAGAAAAAATCACTCGAAGTATTCATTACTGCCAGTTGGGGAGTTGGCCTGTGTAACGGAATGATAGGTAAAGATAAAAAAAAGGCATGAGATAAACCACCTCATGCCTTTCTTATTCAATATTTTTATAATGCTAAAAATTAAGCATTACGATTGATACAGTTCAAATCTTTGAATGCTTCTTCCAAACGAGTGATGAATGAAACTTGTGCTTCACGCAACCACTTGCGAGGATCGTAGTAAGATTTGTTTGGCTCGTCTTCCCCTTTAGGGTTACCGATTTGTCCTTGCAAGAATGCTTCGTTTCCTTTGTAGAAATCCAAAACACCTTTCCAAGTAGCCCATTGTGTATCAGTATCGATGTTCATTTTGATCGCACCGTAACCTAAAGCTTCTTCGATTTTTGCTTTCTCAGAACCAGAACCACCGTGGAATACGAAGTTTACTGGGTTAGCTTCTGTGTTGTATTTCTCTTGGATGTAAGCTTGAGAATCACGCAAGATTGTTGGAGTCAATTTCACGTTACCTGGCTTATAAACACCGTGAACGTTACCGAAAGAGGCAGCGATAGTGAAATTAGGAGAGATTTTAGAAAGCTCAGTGTAAGCGTAATCTACTTCCTCAGGACGAGTGTAAAGACGAGACTCATCAACATCAGAGTTGTCAACGCCATCTTCTTCACCACCAGTGATTCCCAATTCGATTTCCAAAGTCATGCCCATAGGCGCCATGCGCTTCAAGTATTTCGCACAAGTTTCGATGTTTTCTTCCAATGACTCCTCAGAAAGGTCGATCATATGAGAAGAGAACAAAGGCTTACCTGTAGCTTTGAAGTGCTCTTCAGAAGCATCCAACAAACCGTCGATCCAAGGCAACAATTTTTTAGCACAGTGGTCAGTATGAACAACAACTGGCACACCGTAAAGCTCTGCCATAGCGTGAACATGCTTAGCACCAGCAATAGAACCTGCAATAGCACCTTTTTGTCCTTCGTTTCCAATACCTTTACCAGCGATGAACTGCGCACCACCGTTCGAGAATTGAACGATAACAGGAGAGTTTACTTTTGCAGCTGTCTCCAAAACTGCGTTGATTGAATCAGTACCAACTGTGTTTACTGCTGGAATAGCAAACTTATTGTCATTTGCATAACGGAAAAGTTTATTCAACTCTTCACCGAAAATTACTCCTGATTGAAATTTCATGATAATATATTTGTTAACTATAAAGTCTTTCTGAATGCAAATTTAGGGATTTTTATGACCATAGTCATGACGTGGGTCAGTCTTTCTTAAAATCAACCGGTTTAAGAATGTAATATTTCTCATCAATAAGTCATTACAAGTCTTGAAAACCATTGATTTCCAACAAAAAAAGGAGGCCCATCAAATGATGAACCACCTTTAAAAGAATTTGTTAAAATTATAATTTGATAATCTTTTTTATCAAGCGTTTATGCTCATTGTACAATTGAATAATGTACTGCCCACTGGCATAAGAGGAAAGATCCAAAACAATTTCTCCCTGCTGGTTTGCGTGGTAAGTCGCAAAATACAACTGCTGCCCAAAGCTGTTCATGACACGAACGCCCACGTTTCCTTCCCAGCCACTAAGGTTACTGATGTGAAGAATGCCAGAGGTTGGGTTAGGGAAAACTTTTGCTTCAGGAACCTGAGGCTTAATTGCGGTTACTAAATTAGATTTAAAAGGGCCAAAATTATCCGATTTCATTCCGCCTTCCTTGGTTTTTACCAAGAAATTTAAGCCATCATTCTTAATCTGGCTCGCCGTAGCATGGAAATACGCTGTAGGCACCATTTTGATTTCGTATTGCCCATGGCCTAAATTGGTAAGCTTTGCATTTTCTGAGGACTGTTCCCAAGCTCCATTGTCAATCTTTTCATTTTCATGATTTTCGATCCAGGACCACAGGTATAAGTTTTCTTCTTCACCAATCTTCTTGTCATGAAAATCAAAATGAATGGTGACCTCAGCATCTGCTCTCCAGTTTTCAGGGTTAAAAGTTACCCGATCGAAGCTGAAAGAAATCAAGCCTGCTTGATCATTTTCATCCAAAGCCTTTTCCCCGTTTTCATTCTCAAAGTATACTTCCATCCCGATCAAATCAGTATCATCAGAAAGCCCCAAAAGCGTATTTGGAACAAATCGGCCTTCAAATCGATCTCCCACTTTAATGAGGTCTAACGATCCTGTAGCTTCCGTATCGGGGTTTTTAAATATGCCCTTCACCATCATTTTGGCATTATCCGTATTGATTAAACCCTGATTTCCACCTGCAGGGTAAAAAATCACGGTCGCTTCTTTATTTTTATCAACGGCACCAGGATTGGTCTTGAAAAAAGGAAGTGCGGTATTGATCAAGCCTTCTTCGGGGTAATCGTTCAATGGCTCATTAATGTAAACTTTAAAGTTACCAGGGCCGAGCAACATATTCGACTGACCATCGAAAGTTACTTCTTTACCATTTGAAAAATAATCATACCAAGTACCATTTGGCAATTTAGCCGCTGGCACTTCTTCTCCCTGCATTCCGAAATTACCTACAATGTGTACCTCAACATTTTCGGCATTTTTCAGATGAATCACCTTGATCTTGTTATTGTCATCCAATTCCAGTTTTGTGTTCTCCTTGCTGGCATCGTATAATTTCAATTCCGATCGTAGATGCATCAAAGCAGTATAAACCTTGCGCAATTTCACTCTTTCAGGGTTTTCGGCAGCATCATTATACTCCCACATCACAGGTTTTTCTCCGGTACGATAATCATCGCTCACATCACCGTCTTTTTCAATTTGGTTGATGGAAACATCATAGCCTAACTCACCAAATTGCCAGATCATTTTTGGACCTGGAACGGGAACAAAGAATGCACTCATTAATTTCAATCGATCAATGTTGTACTCTTCCTTGGTCAGGTCATAAGCATTGACCTTTTCTCCATTGATATCAGCTTCATATTTTAGGCGTTCCTCATCGTGGCTTTCCATATAAGACACCAACGCTTTGGTACCCTCAAGATCACCGTCGCCTGTTCTGTTGCCGTAATACTGCTCAATAAGGTTGGCATTGTTACCCTGGGTTGCTTTCACAAATTCATGGTGAGGTCCTGCGCCTGTCCAAAGCAGCATGCCCTCTTTGGCAAGAATTGCCTCCTCGTCCCAGTCCGTCAAATGCTCCAGAATCACATAAGCATTGGTTCCGAAGTCCTCAATTTTTTGATACATGCGCTTCAGGATCGCAATTCGGCTATCATCCTTTCGGCTTCCCCATTTGTCAGCTCCCTCTTTAATTTCATTGGTAAAACCTTTGGTGAAATCAAATCGGAATCCATCGACTTTATATTGATCCATCCAGTAAGTATTTACGGAATCCACCAATTGCTTTGTCCAAATGCTCTCATGATTAAAATCGGCACCCCAGTTCAAATCAGTCCCAATAAAATTCCCTTTTTCATTATACCAAGGGTTATCCGAAGTAGGGTCTCCGTAATCGCCATGATTATACATTCTCACGAAAGGCGACGAATGAAAACTATGGTTCAAAACCATGTCAATCACTACAGCCATGCCACGTTCATGGGCCTCGTCAATAAAACGTTTCAACTCATTTTTCGAGCCATACCATTTATCTACTGCGAAATAAAAATTTGGATTATACCCCCAAGAGCTGTTTCCTTCGAACTCATTTACAGGCATTAACTCAATACAGTTTATCCCCAGGCTTTTGATATAATCAAGCTTTTTAATGGCGGCATCATAAGTCTGTTCCTTCGTGAAGTCACGCAAATGCAGTTCATAAACCATCAAAGCAGATTTTTCTGGCTTCTGAAAATTTATCGTTGCATCTGACCACTGATAAGCCTGTTGATTGGTCTGAAAGAAAGAGGCTCTTTTATCCGTTTTGTCTGCTGGATAAGGAATCAGGTTTGGGTAACGGGCATCATCGATATACTGATCACTCGGATCAGAAATCTTATCTGCATAAGGGTCGGCAATTTTAATTGACCCGTCCAATAAATACTGATAGAGATATTCTTTACCAGGCTCAAGCCCTGTAACGGTCAACCACCAATAATTGGCGTCGCCAGTGTCATCCAATTTCATCACGTGATTCGGCTGAACTGCCCAGGCATTATCATAAAAATCACCGATTACTGTTACAAACTGTTTGAGTTTCGCAGGATCCTGCAATACAAAAGTAACTTTAGTAGGATCATTGGCATCGTAGTTTGGACCGATCTTCAGCCCTTCAGGCATTTTTTCAACAATAACGGTCGGCTTGACGATCACATTCAAAGAAGCTGTTGCGGTCTCGTCTCCAACAGTTGCCTGTGTGTGAAATGAAAATTGCCCCGCTTCTTGAGCTGTAAATGTATAATTAAGGGAAGTAACATTATCTGCTTCTTTGAGAACAGCATCATGCTGATCTGAGATTTGAAGGTGGCTGCTCTCTGAGGCAGTGGCTGTAAAAGTCACCTGCTCCCCGACATTAAGCATATCGTCTGTGGACTTGGTCATGTTTACAGTGAGAACCCCTTGTTGATCCACATCAAAGAACACATCACTCGACTGTCCATCGGGCCAATCGCGACCTTTTATAAGGATACCAAGTCTCGTGATTTTATCCGCTGACTCATTAAAAATATCAGTAGGACGAACTTTAAGGGTCCAGATGTGATTTTCACCTTTAGTAAACTTTACCGCTTCTTGACCATCACCTGCAGGGTTCACATTGGTAAAAGCACTGAACCCATTAGGGTCGCCTGGCACCCATATCCACGCCCAAGCATCAGAAAGTGCTTCGAGTTGGCTATTGCCAGTGACATCACAAGTAATTGTAATTTCGTCAGAAGCCCTAAACCTTTCAGGGCTGACGGTAATACTTTGGGCTGATACTTGTTGGATAAACAAGTAAAAAACTGTTAATAAAAGTAGTTTTCCTTGATGCATGAAATTATTCTTCGGTTAAAAAATCATAATAAATATGAAAAACAATTTAGTTTTAAGGGAATCCCAATGCCCTTATCCATGCGTTTTTCAATGCAAACGTTTGTAATTATAGCGCAAAAAAAGGAGTACAATTACTGCACTCCTTTTTCTATAGATTAAACTAATTCACTTTCTCGATGGTATATTTTAACGCCTCAGGATCGTCCAAATTTACCTTTATTTCATACATACCGTCTTCAGCAGGCGACACTAAGTTATCCCCACCCAAGGACAGCATTCCATCTTCACTTCCTTGTCCATAATTTGGGTTAGGGTCATCCCAGCTTCCATTCGCTCGAATTTTCCACTCTTCCCCACCCTTCATTGCATAAGTTCCTTCCCACATACGGCTGTCAGGATTGAATGTCAAGGGGGTGTCATTATCCCAGCCACCAGGTGTTGCTGCTCCAATAATCGCAAAATCTGTTTTCAGCAAATTGTAAGTTAAATCAGCACTGTTAACGGTTAGCAGAAAATAAGCCGCTTCAGGGGCGGTAATATTAGCAGCTCCGCCATCGTCACTCAACGTTCCTGCGGCATCACCTGCACCATAGTTTATTCCTAAATCCCAGCCTTTGGCAGTCGATATTTTGAAATCACTCGGTGTTGTCCCATCCTTATTCACCAGGTAAAGGTAGCCTCTGAAATTCTGACCATCTTCGGCTTTGATAACATCCAGGTCATTATGCGACCATTCATTGCCTTCTGCCCAGAAATTAAATGGACCTGGCACATACCAGGTAACAATCAATGCATATGGTGTAATTTCAGTATCTGCAACAGTAGAAGAAATTACGCCTCCACCATTATTCCCCAAGGTAGAAATTACCCTCATCTCAACTTCATGTGCTTCAAAAGGTGCCAATCCGAGCTTCCCAACAGCATCATTCATCATACTGTTAGAGACCTCCACTTTCGTGTCGGTGGTAGAAGCCACTTCCTCCACCGTTTCAAAATCGGTCCCTTTTTCTGCCACCTGCACTTTATAGCTCACAGGGGACACCACGCCATAATCAACCGCTTCCCATTCAAAGGTTTCAAAAGTTTCATCGGCATTGGTGACCGTCAGCACATAGTTGTCTTTGAGTGGCCAGGTAATTTGCGGCCCTTGCGTATCTGAACTGATACGGGGCGTGTCGGTATCTTCACAGGCTGAAAACGCCATGGCCAACAAAGCCAGGGAGAAGGTTTTCAGTACATTTATATAACGTCTCATCATATTAATATCCAGGGTTTTGGGTTAGGTTAGGGTTGGCATTTACGTCGGTACTTGGAATCGGCATGACTGCAAAGTAGTCTTCTACGGGGCGTCCAGAAGAATTACCCCCTTTAAAAGCCCAAACATAAGCGCCTCCAGTGAATTGATTGAATCGGATCAGGTCGGTACGGCGGTGCCCTTCCCAATATAATTCACGGCCACGTTCCTCGATCATCCAGTCCAAATCAACCACCGCATTGGTCACCGCTGGTGCGCCTCCACGAGTTCTAATTTGGTTGATTCTGGCCAGGTTTTCTGCAGTAACGGTATTGTTCAAACGCAAATCCAACTCTGCAGACATCAAATAAGCATCTGCCAATCGGAATACGGGAAAGTTGACGTCTGCAAAACCTTCAGAAAGATTTGAGCCATCAGTACCATCCTGCTTCTTATTTTTGAACTTGATTACAGCATAACCTTGGGTAAACTGATCCTGCTGATTGATCTCCTTGCTTTGTCCCTGCGTGAAGAAAAGATCACGACCGTCGGTAGGTGATTTCTGATCAAACAAGTTTACAAATTCAGGAGTAGTACGGTTTCCGCCCCAGGAGCCGGAAGTACCATAGTCAGTAGAAACCATCTGCCCACCAATTCCGGCATTGATGATATAGGTTGTTCCACCAAAAGATTTGGCATTTTGCCCATCAAAAGTAAAGGCCCAGATGATCTCGCTTGCCGCTTTTTGGTTATCGGCCAAAAACAGCGTTTCATATACTGAATAAGGTGAGCCAGCATCTTTGGTCGTTACCAGGCTATACGCATTGGTCGAGTAAATTTTATCCAATTCTTCTTTTGCCGCAGTGTACCACTGGTTATCCTCAGAAGAAAGGTAAGATTTATGGTTCAGGTATAATTTGGCAAGTAACATTCGCGCAGCACCCTGGTTTGCCCTTCCAAAAATGGTAGTCCCTGATCCGCTGATCAAATAATTGTTATCATCAGGGTTTTCTCCCAAAATCGCTTTAATCTCTGAAGAGATAAAATTGAATAATTCATCTCCTTTAATTGCACCAGCAGGTGGTGGTAAAAATGCGCCCACGGGATCATTTTCTGTAACGAAAGGAACACCGTTGCCGAACAAATCGAGTGCATGCCAATAGGCGAAAGCTCTCAGGTATCTTGCTTCGGCAATCAGTTCAGGTACGCGGTCAAATCCGTCCTGCCCCTCAAAACGCTTCGCCTGTCGGATAAACTCGTTGGCGAGACTCACCTGATAAATCGCACGATAATAGAAGGAGCGGATAAATTCGTTACCTCCACCCCAAGTGATTTGGCTCATTTTCGGCAAGTTACCGTCATTCCAGCCGTTAATCGCTTCGTCGGTAGGCAATTCCTGACATACCCAATAACCACGAAGGTATTGGCTATTTCCTTCATCGAAACCTTTAAGGTCGCCATTTCCCGCAGGGCCCTGCTGACCAGAAACGGAAAAACCAGCATAAATTTTTGCCAATCCACCCTCCAGGTCATTCTGTGTTTGATACACCTTGTCAGCAGTATCAAGATTGGGGTCTATCGGCACGACATCTAAATCGCTGAGACAGCCACTGAGCCCCAGCATTACGAAGAATGCCAGCGCCAAATTTTTTATATTGTTGATAGTCATGATCGTTAGTTTTTAAAATCCGAGATTTACACCTAAGAGGAATGTCCTTGGTCGAGGGTATACGTTACGGTCGATACCGTTGAAAACTTCAGGATCAAGTCCGCTGTACCCCGAAAGAACAAACACATTGTTTACCGTCGCATAAACCCGCGCGTGCCACTTTCCGCCAAAAATCTCATGAAAATTATAACCAACCATCACATTGTCTAATCTAAAATAGGAAGCATCTTCGACATAATAGTCAGAAAAATACTGAGGGTTCTGAAAGTTGGTATTATAAATATCCGTTGTGGTATTGCCGGTAAATCGGCCATTCACCTGCAAATTATTGTAGAATGCACTGTTGGAATTGACGTTGTTATAAACATAGTTCCCAATACTTGCCCGACCTGAGAAGCTAAAGTCCCAGTCATGGTAAGTCAGTCTTGAGTTGATTCCCAGTAAAACTGCGGGTGCAGAATTTTTATATCGGTAGCGGTCATCATCATTGATAATTCCATTGTTATCACGATCGACATAAGCCCCTTCGATAGGCTTACCATTGTCATCATAAATCTGCTCCAACACATAAAATGAGAAGGCAGGATAACCCACCGAGTGAATTTGAACACGGTTACCCGTTCCACCTTCAATATCTCCCGTTTCTACCCCTTTATAACTTGGATCATCAACCTGCGTCAGTTTCGTGATTTCGTTTTCGTTATAAGTGGCATTAACGCCAAGTGTCCAGTACCAATCAGTATTCTGAATCAACACCCCATCCAAAGAGAATTCAAAACCTTTATTCTCCAGCGAGCCCACATTGGTCACCAGCTGATTACTCAGATTTGATCCTGCGGCAATCGGAATTTCATTCAGCAAATCATCTGTTATTCTGTAATAACCATCAAGGCTACCTGTCAATCGGTCATCAAAAAAGCCGAAATCTATACCTGCATTGTAAGTCGTTGTGGTCTCCCATTTCAGGTTTTCATCATAACCCTCAGGTCGGATGGTCTGCACAAAAATCGGGTTGCCATTGGCGTCATATCCAATCGCCTGAGCGGTGGTCTGTCCACGGGTATAAATCCCGAGGTAACCATAATCAGCACCAATATCCTGCTGACCTGTGATACCATATCCCAAGCGAAGTTTCAGCTGCGAGATCGTTTGTGATTCTTTCAGGAAGGCTTCATTGTTAATATTCCAGCTTGCTGCCAGCGAAGGAAAAATCCCCGCCCTGTTATCTTCTGAGAATCTTGAGGAATTATCGTTCCGCAAAGTGGCGGTGATCAGGTATTTACTTTTCCAGTTCAGGTTCATTCTTCCGAAGAAGGAGATGAGGAAATTTTCGGAACGCTCGATTTTTTCAGGATTACGGATATTTCCGTTGCCGAAAACATCAGTTTCCGTTTGCTCACGCCAGAAATGCTGATAGGAATATCCACCCATCACATCTAAAGTCAGGTCTGTTTCCTCGAAAGTATGAATATATTGAAGGTATAAGTCCAGCAACTCATTGCGCTTTTTCTCATCATATCTTCGGTTGGCACCACCATTCTGGAAGGCGGCAAAATCAAAAGCCCCCATAGGATCGGTAACCACATTCCCTCCTGCTTTGGAGCGGTCGGTACCCAGGTTTAAATTGACATGCAGCTCTGGTAAAAAATGAAGTTTATAATCAAGCTGCACATTACCAATAAATCGGTTAACTGTTGAGCGGTCGGTTTTTTGCTGAAGAGTCGCTACCGGGTTGCCCGGTGCAATATCAATCGGTTGGCCATTGGGAGTCAGCCAAGTAAAATAGCCTCCGTAAGGTGCAAATTCGGTTTCATCGCGAATAACCTGTGTTGGGTCAAAGCCAATAGCGCCAAAGATGGTTCCTGTATCAGCAAATCGGTTTTCAATATTCATCCCCTTCAGGCTCATATCCACTTTCAGGTGATCATCAAAAAATTTAGGGTTTAAATTGATATTTCCTGTAAAACGCTCCAGCTCTGAAGTTTTCAGAATCCCCTCATTATAGCTATAACCAACTGAGGCACGGTAAGGCAGCCAATCTTTAATCGATCCTGAAACAGAGGCATTATGATCAGTGGTAACACTTGTTCTCAAAATAGCATCCTGCCAATCGGTTTGCGCATCCCCAAGCAAAGCCATCAGGTCAGGGTCATTGCCAAAGCGCTCCGTATATAAGTCGCGGAATTGGGTAGTGGTGAGGTTGTCAATCGTTTTTGGCACCGTATTCACTGCCACGTTACCATTATAATCGAAAGATAATCCGCCCGCGCGTCCTTTTTTTGTAGTAATGATAATAACCCCATTGGATGCCCGAGAACCATAAATAGCCGTTGCCGAAGCATCCTTCAACACCGTAAAAGTCTCAATATCATTTGGGTTGATCGTGTTCAGGTTATTGTTCATCCCTGAAATTTTCTGATTGTCGATCGGCACACCATCAATCACAATCAAGGGATCATTACTTGCAGTAAGAGAAGATCCCCCACGAATACGGATGGTGGATTCTGCTCCAGGTGCACCACCGGCATTGGTGATCTGCACCCCTGGCACCTTACCATTGAGCAGTTCCTGTGGCGAAGTGATGGAGCCCTGATTAAAATCTGCGGTGGAAATGGCTTTTACCGAGCCCGTCAGGTCTTCCTTTTTGGCTGCACCGTAACCAATCACGACAACTTCAGACAGCTCTGATACAGAAGCGGCCATGGAAATATCAATGGTTGATTGATTTCCTACGGGTTGTTCCGTGGCCTGGTAGCCCACAAAACTGAATTGCAAAACAGACGTTGGTCCTTCCACCTGAATAGAATAATTTCCATTGCCATCGGTGATCGTTCCGTTTGCAGTTCCTTTTTCAATGATATTGACGCCTGGAATTGGCTCATCGTCATCTCCGGAAACAACTCGGCCGGAGACTTTTGTTTGAGCGAAAGAAAGCGTTGCAAAGATCAGCAGTACAAGTGACAGCAATCCTCCTTTCAAGAGATAACTATGCTTCATATTGGTTAATAGTTTGTTAGAATAATTCGGGAGGCACCTAAAGTGGACACCTCAAGAATAACAAACTATTAACAATAAGGAATTTCAATCGTTTGCGATGAAGGGATCAATTCCGTCTAAAGAAAATATAATCTTTAAATAATTTAATTATTTATTTGAAAATACATTATTTTTAGTTTCAGGAATTTAATTTTGCATTGATTTTATCAAAGATATCCAGAACGGCCGGACAAACGAGTGTATTCCTGACAGAGAGGTTGATCAGTTGCTTGATTTTTTTTCGGTCGGTGTGGGGGTATTCCCGGCAAGCCGTTGGCCGACTTTCATAACAAATACAGGTATTGTCTGCGGCAAGAAAAGGACAGGGCGCTTCATTTAATACATAATCCCCTTCCTGATCAAGGTGCAGATAATGATCAATAAAGACAGCTGTTTTCATTTTTACCGCTTTAGCCATTCGGGCAATATCTCCTTGCTTGAAAATCGGGCTGGTTGTTTTGCAACAATTGGCGCAAGTAAGGCAATCCATTTTCTCAAAGGTCTCGAAATGCGCCTCCTGGAACAGCTCATCCAGCATTCTCGGCTTCACTTTTCTTAAATTTTTACCCAGCGTTTTGTTGGCTGCTAATTTCTGTTCCGCTTCCTTTTTAAAAGCGTTCAAATCCATCTCCTTCTGCATGGCGCAAAATTAACTATTTTCAGCAGGAAAGAAAAATCAGGAGGCTGTGTGCTTTTGATGAAGACTGATCCCTGCAGAGATCAGGGCAAGCATCGGCATAAAGGTGATCCCGGCCAAAGGCACCAATAAGCCGAGGTTGAGGATCAGTCCATTACCTATGGCCAAGCCCTTAAATTTGGACTGCATATCAATCGATTTCCTGACTGACAAACCGAAATACTCATTGCGATAGTCGATCATGGCGGCGCCCCAAAAATAACTTTCCACCAGTAACAATAATATGGAATAAATCGGCAGACCTATTGGCAGCAAAAGTGCCAGCACATAAATAATCAAAGAATAAAAAAGTTCCCGGCTGAGGTTCCTGAACGCTACACGTACACCACGCCAAAAATCTTTAAGGGTGGCGACGAAGCTAAATGGTTTTTGGTGGCCCGTCAGTTTATTTTGCAGCAGCTCCGACACCATGGAGAATACAGGGCTGAGCAATAACAAAGTCAGGTACCGATAGATTTTCAGATAAAACAAAAACAGCAGGACTTTTAATGTCAGCTTCAGCAACCAGCTGGTGAATTCCCACCACCAGGAGGGTTCTAATAAAATCGGGAAATGCCCGCTGATGAGTTCCCATAAATGGATGTGCAACTGCCCGCTCAACCAATCGACCAAGGAAAACAGTCCGACAGCCAGACCAAAGGGCACCAAAAATATCCACCACATACGATTAGTGACCACAAATCGCCACGCCAAACGATACGCCTTGATGGCGTCAAAAAATTGCCGGATATGGGAACTTTGCATTTGTATTTAATCCTGATTGCGCTGAATTAGCAGAAATAATCTTTTAATTCCATTGGTGTACAGCAAAAGATAGAAAAACAGTGTCCCGACCCAAAGGAGCAAGGCATTGAAAATAGGGGTTGAAATGTAATAGCCCATGAAATATTTTTTCGGCACATACATAATCGACCTGAAACCAAGTAAACCGTAAGGTCTTGGTGACTGATAAATCGGGTAAATTTTCTGAATAAAGCGATTTGGGCCAGCAACAATCCTGCGAACAGAATTGGTCGCTTTCACATGTCTTGCCAGCGTTGGGTTGTAAAAACGCTTTTTATAGGCCTCAAATGCATTCCGCTTGTCTTTTCCCAAAGTACGCTTTGTTAAATAGGCCTGCTGCAATTCTTGGGCATCAACTTGCATCTGTGAGAAATAGGCCGAAACACCATCGAGAAAATCCTCAAGATCTGCACGTTCCCCGAGAGATAACCCTTCATGGTTTTCGACTTTCTCGACCGTCTTTTGATTCAGCCCTTCAAAATATTGATCCAGATAATTGAGCTCATGGGCCAGCCTGTCAAACTGGTCAGTGTCATTTGTTTTGTTAAGCTGATGGATCAGGTCTTTCAGCGTAGGAATATAATACAACTGATAATATTCCGCCTCTGCATTTTTCTGCTCAAAATCATAAACCTCTTTTTGATAATCATTGGCCATAAATGCAGCGACCATCACGCCTTCAAACGCCCAGCGCGAAGGCATAATTTCTCCGACAAGCGGTACCGCACTATCGTTCGACAACACAGGGTTTACTTCATTGAAATTCACCACCACCCCACTAAGCAATAACTGAGGGATTATCAAAATTGGAATACTGATATAAATCGTTACTACCGAGGCAAAAAGCGACGACACGATCAGCCCAAGAACATTCGCCAGACAGGTAATCGTAAACAGGGAAAACCAGAACAGCGTACCAAATTGCGGCAACTGCAGCACCAATGCGCTCACCACCACAAAGGTGAGGGTCTGCATAAAGGATATTGAAAACAGAATCACCAGCTTGGAGCTCAGGTAAGCCCCATTACTCAGGTTCAGGAACGACTCCCGCTTCAGTACGGCTCGATCCTTATGGATTTCTTCCCCACTCTGAACAAGCCCCATGAACAGCGCCACAAAAACAGCCATAAATAGGAAGGAGGGAATATTGATATTTTCCCCATAACTATATTCCGTATCGATAGGCGCATATCGCACCACCCAGGCCAAAGCCAGCGCCAGGACGGGTGCCTGCAAAAAGGTGATCAAAAGGTATTGAGAATCCCGAACTTTTGTCAGTACATCGCGCTTGAGAAAAATGCCCAGCTGACGCACAAAGCTCGGTACATGAAGACTGACAGACTGTTGCTTTCCGAGCTTACGAATGCGGTCTCGTACCGCTTCCTCTACCTGATACAAAAATGGCTGAAAACTCCGCTTCCAATCCAAAGGAGCAGTAACGCGCTTATAAATTGTTTTGCCATTCTCATCTTTTCTCCCCTCTTGCCGATCGATTTCCTCAAAAAGATCCTCGACCTCAACATTCCCGCATTGCTCACAAACGGCACCATTTCGTGCCGTATGGTATTTTTTGATTCGTTGCACCGCTAAAATTGGCGCACCGTGATAAATCTGCTCTCCTCCCTTATCCAGAATAAAGATCCTGTCGAAGCTCTTAAAGATATCTGATGAAGGCTGATGAATCACCACAAAGACAAGCATTCCACCTTTGGCCAAATTCCGAAGCACGTCCATGATCCTGTCTGAATCACGTGATGACAAGCCAGAGGTCGGCTCATCAACAAAGAGCACCGATGGATTCCTGAGCAGCTCCATGGCAATATTCAATCGCTTGCGTTGCCCTCCTGAAACTCCGCCGTCCAAAGGGTTTCCCACTTGAAGGTTCGCAATCTCCTGAAGGCTCAAAGCCTCCAGCTTTTCCATCACAAGTCGGTCAATTTCATCATCTTTCAATTGCGATAATGAAAGTTTTGCCGAATAAGTCAGGTTTTCCAGAACCGTCAGTTTTTCCAGCAATGCATCTTCCTGCGGCACATAACCGATCGCACCTTTAACCAGCTCGGGGTTACGATGAATGTCCACTCCATTGATCTTAACCGTTCCACCTTCGGGGTAATCGGGGTTTTGGGAAGGCATGGCATTTCCATTCAACACATTGACAAGTGTTGTTTTCCCAGCACCACTCAGCCCCATGATCCCTACAAGGCTGGAGTGTTTTTCCGTAAAGTGTATATTATTGAGGCCCTTATGCCCATTGGGAAAGAAAAAATCCACATGACTCACCTCAAAAAGGAAAGGACTTGGCGGGTTTTGGTGGAAGAAGTGCCAGATCAGGTCTGTATAATAAATATCTTCGGACCCATCCAGACGCATGAATCCCCCTTTGTGCAAAGCAAAGACCTCATTGTCCGACACCAACACATTATCCAGAAACAAGCGTCCTTTCCCTATTTTTCGGACGAAAATACCGCCTATAACAGGGGCATGGTACACGCATAGGTAAGCATTGATACGTTCAAACTGCCAATAAATGAAATCTCCCTTTACAGGCTGCTCATGAATTACCATCACCTGTCCCTTTGGGAGTTCTTCAGGACGCTGAGCAATAGAAAACAGCCGCATGCCCTCGCCTGCCTTTTGTTCCAGCCCCAGTCCTTCACACACTTCAAAATAAAGGTCGTGGTGTCCCTGACGGCTTTGTTCATTCGCTTTCACGAACAACATATCAGCAAGCATGGCCAACAACATCAGTCGTTCCTGTGTTGTGAACTTTTCTTGTACAGTACTGAAAATGGATTTTTTGTAAAAGTCATCACCGATATATGGTGAATTCAGTTCTTCTTCAAAATAGTTAAAAAATTTACGGAGGTCTGTTGCCCCTGACTGTCTTGCACAATACCGACCAATAGATTCTTTAATCGCCGAGTTTACACTTGATTCAGGGATGACCACTGCAAAAAAACGGATGATAACTAAGAGCGTTTTCTCATTCATAAGGAACAATCACAAAAAAATACACCACCAAAATAGCAAAGGGAAAAGCAATGCTTTTCCCAGTATGATCAATAAACTTTTTTTACTCTTATCGGACAAAGTTATTTCGTACCGCATGTATTTGCCTGAATAACAGATGCAGCGAGCGATCCGTCGGCACTTTCATGCTTACCTGACTTTCGGGCAAATCTTTATATTCCAATCGGCTGTACGATGTTTTAATTTGCTCCAATGAGTTCGTCAGTGCAATAGTCCAGTCGTCCTTTTCCACCTGATCCAATAGCTCCACCAATTCAATAATGGCTTGCTCCTGTTTAAGCATCACATTGATCAGCTCAGGAACTTCCTTGCCCGTAGGCATCCGGTTAATGGTTTCAGTAGAAATATACAAGCCCTCGATAAATGCGCCGCCGAGCATCAAAGCAGCCAGCGACTTGCGGCTTGTTTTCACAAAATAAGCATCAGCGTTTCCAATAGCGTCATTAACAATATGACTCAAAGAATCCTGAGAATTAAGATTCTTCTCAAAACGGTCGATCATATTATAGTCAAGTGCGGAAGAAAAGCCAATGCTCTCCGTCATTTTTACCGAAGCATTCATATAGGTCAACGCTTCATTGGAACGGTCATACAGCGACAGATAAGCAACATCCACTGCATAAATCCCCAAATTGATGGCCGCCTTGGTCGTCGAGGAAGTGTATTCGGTGGACTTGGAAATATCATTAATCAGGTCTGACTGATAGGCTACACCCGTAGATTTAACCATCTGCGGAATGACCGACGGCGCCGGAATGGCATCAGCGATGGTCGTCAATCGCTCAGTCTGTGTTTTGGCAACTTTCACCTTGCCGGCTTTTTCTTTTTCTGCGGATTCACAGGAAAAGGCAAGGATAGCGCCTATGAAGAAGGCGAGAATAATAGGCTTACTAAAAATATTCATAGGTCTTTGAATTAATTGGAGTAGTCGATTTTCGATTAAAAATGGACCAAAACTATTGAGGATCGAAAATGTACATGGCACGAATCTTGTCCTTTTCTAAACCGAAGGCGATACCTTCGTTATAATAAAAAATATTGGACAAATTGCTGTGCAATGCTGACGGGCCCGCAGTTCCCTTCTTAAAGTGCTGATCAAGCACCGAGGCATCCTCAAAGAAGCGTACTCCATTGTCGGTCTCAATATCTTCACACAGAATTTTGTTGTAATCAGGAAAGCTACTTAATTGAATCATGACGACTTTATCATCCTTCATGAAAATTTTCTCCACAGGCAATGTCATGATAAAAACATAGTCCAGACAATAATCAAAATCAATCTTGGTTTCTGGTAAGGATTTTGGATTCGACTGTACCGAGGCGGTAAGATAATCATCATAACTGATGCGCTTCCCCTCAAAGCCCAAAATCCAGGTCACATCATCAATGGTCATCCCCAGGGTTAACTCCCCAACTCCTTTTCCAGGTCGTAAGGTTTGCCCGAGGCTGATCGAAGTTGCTCCTATCAGCAGCAGGAAGAACATAGTAAAGAATCTCATACACTTCATTAGGTTAATATAAGGTTGTATTTCGGAGTAAATATAATTAAAAATTAAATGCTTTATGCTTTTCTCCTATACAATGACGGTTATTTCATGTTTTTAAACAAAAAAAATAAGTGTTTATCCAAATTCTATTTATTTGATAAGCACATTGAACGATAATCAAACCCTCATCGCTTGATCTTATTCGTTATTAGCGAATTTTCGCTATTAACAAAAAAGACATTTCATTTTATAAGAATTAAAAAGATTACAAAAAAAGACGCAAAGAGTGAAAAACTTGAAATAAACCTCAAAAACGGCCTAAAAAGCCTCAAAACATGATAAAGATTTGGTTTAATGCCAACATCGGTCATGTTTAAATAAAAAAAAAGCTTTCACATTTGTATTGTAATCAACAGCGAAAAAAACACAAAAACCCTAACCCTCCGCTGAAAAATTTACGTTTTACTATTATATGGCACTTTTAAAACCAAAAGAAATCGCTAAAGTATTCAGCGATTCAGCTTACGAAAAAAATGGACACTCAACAGGGCGTTTGTTTTTATTATCAATTATTGGAGGCGCATTCATCGCATTAGGGTTTATGCTTGCAATCCAAATTGCTGGCGGATCCCCAAGTTTGGATCCAGGAATGAAAAGTTTCATCCTTGGTTGTACCTTCCCAGTAGGATTCATCATGTGTATGATTGGTGGCGGAGAAATCTTCACCAGTGCATGTGCAGCAATGCCGATTCCGTTTTTCCGAAAACAAACCAGCTTCCTTCCGGTGTTAAGAGTATGGGGATTGGTTTATGCAGGAAACATTGTCGGCGGAGTCTTGGTCGCTTGGTTCTTTACTAAAGAAATCGGATTCTTCCATGGCGCAGCACTTACTTATATGTTTCATATTGCGGAACACAAAGTAGGAACACTACCAAGTCAGGCAAATGAAGCACACCTTTGGGTAACATTTGTAAAAGCCGTTGGCGCAAACTGGATGGTTTGTATGGCTGCCTGGATGGCTTACTCTGCAAAGGATACTTTCAGCAAGATCTTTTGTATTTGGCTTCCAGTGATGACATTTGTCACCTTTGGATTTGAACACTGCGTTGCAAATATGTATATTATACCTGCAGCGATTTTCTGTGGCGCTCCAATCACTTGGGGACAGTTCATCGGAAATAACCTGATTGTAGCAACATTAGGCAACATTGTCGGCGGATTTGTATTTGTAGGATTAGCCTACTGGTACATTTACCTGAAAAATGTTGATCAAAATGAAAACAAGTCAGACTCTGTAGTTACTGAAACTGGAGAGCTGCTTAACAAATAATTTAAAAATACCTTTTAAATATAAATTCCTTAGAAATGGCAGAAGTTAAAAAACTCGGCTTTAAAGAAGGTGCTTGGTCTACTACAATTGATCCAAAAAGCTTCGTAGAATTGAATATCACTCCTTATGAAGGAGATGCCTCATTCCTTGCTGGTCCAACAGAAGCAACCAAAAAACTTTGGGAAGCTTGTGCAGCAGGTATGAAAGAAGAGCGTGCGAATGACGGATGTCGTGACATCGATACGCATACAATCTCTTCTACTACAAGCCACAAAGCTGGGTACATTATTGAGGGTGAAGAGCAAATCGTAGGTCTTCAGACTGACGAATTGCTAAAGCGCGCGATGAAGCCTTACGGTGGATACCGCGTGGTTGAAAACGCTGTTAAAGAGCGTGGAATGACTGTTGATCCTCAGGTAACTGAGATCTTTAAATATGTTACTGATCACAACCAAGCGGTATTTAACGCTTATGACAAAGAGATCCGTACATTCCGTTCTAAGGGTGTATTGACTGGTTTGCCAGATAACTACGCACGTGGTCGTATAATTGGTGACTACCGTCGTTTGGCTTTATATGGTACTACTGCTTTGATTGCAGCTAAAACAGCTGATTTCAACGCTATTGAAGTATCTGGAGAGGATATCGCTCACCAAGTACGTCTTCGCCAAGAAGTTACAATGCAAATCAATGCATTGAAAGACATCGAGGTATTGGCTGGATTCTACGGTTTCGACGTATCTGCTCCTGCAACTACTGCAAAAGAAGCTACTCAGTGGGTATACTTCGCTTACTTGGCAGCCATCAAAGAACAAGATGGTGCTGCAATGTCTTTGGGTAACGTTTCTTCTTTCTTGGACATCTTCTTCGAGAAAGATTTGGCTGACGGTACTTTGGATGAGTCAGGTGCACAAGAGATCGTTGACCACTTCGTAATGAAATTGCGTATGGTTCGTCACTTGCGTCCAGGTGCTTACGATGAGATCTTCGGTGGTGACCCAACATGGGTAACTGAGTCTATTGGTGGTCAATTCAATGACGGCCGTACTAAAGTAACAAAATCTTCATTCCGTTTCTTGCAGACATTGTACAACTTGGGACCATCTCCTGAGCCAAACTTGACTGTACTTTGGTCTGAAGCATTGCCTCAAGGTTTCAAAGAATTCTGTGCTCAGGTATCTATCGATACTTCATCTGTACAGTACGAAAATGATGACTTGATGCGTCCAAACCGCGGATCTGATGATTACGGTATCGCTTGTTGTGTATCTCAACAAACTATCGGTAAGCGTATCCAGTTCTTTGGTGCACGTACTAACCTTCCTAAGACATTGTTGTTGGCTATCAACGGCGGTCGTGAAGAAAAAGACGGTGTAACTTGTATCGAAGGTATCGAGCCATTGACTTCTGACGTATTGAACTACGACGAAGTAATGGATCGTTTCAAGAAAGCGATGGACGAAGTAGCTCGTGTATATGTGAAGTCGATGAACATCATCCACTACACTCACGATCACTACTACTACGAAAAAGCACAATTTGCATTTTTGGACACTGAGCCAGGTATCGATATGGCTTACGGTGCTGCTGGTATTTCTATCATCGCCGATTCATTGTCTGCGATTAAAAATGCTAAAGTAACTGCTGTTCGTAACGAGCAAGGTTTGGCTGTTGATTTCAAAACTGAAGGTGAATATCCTGAGTTCGGTAACGATATCGAATCTGTAGATACAATCGCTAAAGAGATCACACACTACTTCTTCGAGCAATTGAAGAAACATAAAACTTACCGTAACGCGGTTCCAACAATGTCATTGTTGACCATTACTTCAAACGTAATGTACGGTAAGAAAACTGGTGCTACTCCTGATGGCCGTAAAGCTGGTGAAGCTTTCGCTCCAGGTGCTAACCCAATGCACGGTCGTGATAAAACAGGTGCTGTTGCTTCATTGAACTCTGTAGCTAAATTGGACTACAATGATGCTCAGGATGGTATCTCTAACACATTCTCTATTGTTCCTAAAGCTTTGGGTGCTGATCGTAAGGATCAAGTAGTTAACTTGGTGAACATGATGGACGGTTACTTCAACGGTGAAACTGAAGCTGAAATGGCTCACCACTTGAACGTAAACGTATTGAACCGTGAAACTTTGATGGACGCTTACGAAAACCCAGAAGAATATCCTCAATTGACTATTCGTGTTTCTGGTTACGCTGTAAACTTCGTTCGTTTATCTAAAGCACACCAATTAGAAGTTATCGCTCGTACTTTCCACGAGAACATGTAATACACTTCTTTTAATTAGCTTCGGTTAATTTGAAGATTTGCAAATTATTAAAGGCGCTCTTTTCTTCGAGCGCCTTTTTTTGATATTTAGCATCAATTACCAATAAAACACAAACAACATGCTTCCAGAACAAGACGCCTCCCACCTCAACGTAGAAAGTCATGAATTACGTATTCATTCCATTGAATCTTTTGGAACGCATGACGGGCCAGGTATTCGATTGGTCATTTTTGCACAAGGCTGCCAGTTCCGTTGCCTATACTGCCAAAACCCTGACACGATCGATGTAAAAGGAGGTAAGTTCATTGAACTAAAAGAAATTATCCGACGTGCTAAAAACATGAGGTCATACTTCAGAGGCATCGGAGGGGTAACAATCTCAGGAGGTGAGCCATTACTACAAAGGTCTCGAATCCTTGAATTATTTAAGCTGTTGCACGAAGAAGGGATTAACACCTGCCTCGACACCAACGGCCGTGTTTTAGATCAACACACCAAAGAATTACTGGAAGAGACGGATACCGTTATGCTCGACGTGAAGCACTTTGACAATGAGTGGCACAAAAAATTAACGGGTGCATCCAACCTCACCACCCTGAAACTCGCAGAGTATCGAGAAGAAACAGGAAAAACACTCTGGCTAAGATACGTATTGGTTCCAGGCTGGTCGGATCAACCAGAGCATATTGAGGCGCTTGGTCAGCACTTCAAAGACTATAAAAGCATTGAAAAAATTGAACTTATTCCTTACCACAAATTAGGCGTAAACAAGTGGGAAGTAATGGGATGGAAATATGAATTGGAGGGCGTAGAGCCCCCTACCGAAGCAGAAACTCAACAAGCTGCTGATATTCTAAGAAAGTACTTCAAGGAAGTTAAAGTGAAATAAATATAATTTAGGGACGGTCAATTTATGGCCGTCCTTTTATTTTGTGTTTCTGTTAAAATATATAACTTAGCGAAGAATTATTTATTAAGTGATTCGCCCAACCATTTCGACAAAAATCACTTAATAAAAATACAAACCGAATAATAGTAACAAGATGAAAAAACGCCTACCCATTTTAGCCTATATTCTCCTAAGCCTAACTCCTTTTGCATTAAAGGCACAGGAGCTCACCCCCACCGCCTCCGAAAGTGTGATCCAAATAACTTTCCACAATCTAAAAGATCAGCCTTACAGTGGCGCTATTAAACTGGAGCATCTTCACACCCATGAGGTATACAGCATGCAAGCAGATGCCCGAGGCGTGGTAATCGGAAAGGTACCCACAGGAGGCCATTATTGGATAAGCACCGAGCTGTCCAACAAAATTGAAAAGGTCAGCCTTCCAAAAAAAGAAAATCAACGGTACTTTACCGCTATTCAGCTTCCGTTTTACAATGACGGCCAACTGATGCCAACCAGCAACAGTGCGGTGCTCAAAATGACGGTCTTTGATGAAGCCAACAATAAAATCAGTCACCAACCCGTATTTCTGAAAGAGCAGAACTCAGGGAAAAGCCGAAAAATGGAAACCAACCAGGAAGGGGTGATTAACACGCTAATTCCTAAAGGACACGCTTTTGATGTACTGACAGCCAATAAGAAAAAAATAGGTGTCGTGGATAGCCGAAAGCTTGAAATGATACAATTATCCGTAAGAGGATACTAAAAAAAGAGCGACAATCTACCTCAGAAAGTCGCTCTTTTTTTTATGTTGATATTTTCAGACTAAGATCAAATCAAGTCAAAAACATCATCCACCCCCATTAATCGAGTGGTGGTAAAACCTTCAGCATATTCCACACCAATATGTTGACCATACTCACGCCCTCGGGCATTGAGGAACTCTACAAAAGCAGGCGTAGAAATAAAGGTTTGGTCTTCGGCATTACCGTCAGCGGTATCACCCGTGAAAAACTGAGAGGAAAATGCCTTTACTGCCGCCATTTTCACATCCCATACCTCTGAGCAATCCACCACAAAATCAGGAGCAATGTAATTACTCTGAATATACTGATATACAGCCTTGGGGCGCCATGCTTCCTGCGTATGTCCTTCATCAAAAGTTTCTATCTTCTTTAAGCCCGCAAGAAAACAGGACACGGTTGCCAGCTCGCCACCTTTCTGATGATCAGGGTGACGGTCTTCCTTCGCGTTACAAAACACCACTTCAGGCTTGTATTTTCTCAGCATTCGGATAACTTCCATCTGATGTGCCTGATCGTTGGTAAAAAAGCCGTCAGCAAATTGAAGGTTCTCCCGAACTGCCAGCCCCATAATCTCCGCTGAAGCGCGGGCCTCACGGTCTCGTATTTCTGCGCTACCCCGCGTACCCAACTCTCCTCTTGTAAAATCAACAATCCCTACGGATTTACCAGCGCGAATGTGTTTTACAATCGTTCCTGAGCAGGAAAGTTCTGCATCGTCAGGATGTGCGGCCAATACTAATATATCCAGTTTCATTATCTAACTCGAATTGTTTTTCCGACTCTAAGTACGCTACTTCGTTTCATTCCGTTGAGTCTGCAAATTTTTGTGACAGAAGTATGGTATCTTCTCGCAATATGGCTCAATGTATCACCTCGACGAATCCGATGGTGGACAACCTTACGAACCTCTTTCAGGTAGGCAAAGGTTTGAGGGGTCACTTCCATAATCCTGTATTTGAGCTGCAACTGCTGATCAATATCTACCACTGTCATGGGGTCTATGGGCATTCCTCTATACCTGATCTCAAAATGCAAATGAGAACCCGATGAACGCCCTGTGCTTCCACCCAGCCCGATTACCTCGCCAGCCTTTACTTCCTGACCAGGAACAACCAGACGTTTGGAGAGGTGACCATAAAGGGTCTCTAAGCCATTGGAGTGACGCACCAACACATAATAGCCATATCCGCGGCGATCATATTTTGCCATACGCACCACCCCATCAAAAGCGGATACGATGGTATCACCTGTCTGCACCTTCAAATCGGTACCATAATGCCAACGATAGCGACGCATCCCAAAATTGGAAGTGATGTGCGTTTTCTTAGCTATAGGAGACACATAGGGGTGCCTTTCATCATACAACGGTAACTCCAAAGTATCGCGGAACTTGGTTCCATCGTACTGATACGGGTTTAGATTTACTGTTGACCAGGAAGAAAAGAAGTCCTGACTCTCTAAGAAAAAACATGGAATTTCAACTGATCCGATGTGGGTACGGCATTCCTCGTCGTAATCAAAACGGGAAGGCAAAGGTTTTTGTAATTCAGCAAGTTCGAGGGAATCAAACACGTAGGAGAAATCATCAAGATCCTCCATTTCTTTTTGATAAGCCTCATCTTTCCACGTAGCATTCAATACAGAATCGGGAATATAGACCGTCTCTACTTTATGCTTCTTTTTGAACTTAAAAAAATCCCAAAAAGAGTGCTTTTGGGATTTTTGAGCCATTGCAGGCATAGCGACTGCAATGGCAAAAATCATGATTAAATAACTTCTTTTCACGCTTATTTTTCTGGTGTAAGTTCCATCTCTTTTTCTGCCAAGAAACGTTCAGCATCCAAGGCTGCCATACATCCACTACCCGCAGCAGTAACTGCCTGACGGTATAGTTTATCCTGTGCATCACCTGCGGCAAATACGCCCTCTACATTCGTTTTGGATGTTCCTGCTTCGGTGATAATGTAACCAGCCTCATCAGTATTAACATAGTTTTTGAAGATATCGGTATTCGGTTTATGACCAATAGCAACAAAAAATCCTGAAACCTCAATTTCAGATTTTTCTTTCGTTACATTATTGATCAATCTAACCCCTGTAACACCTTCTTCATTCCCTAAAACCTCGTCAGTTGAAGAGTTCCAAAGCACTTCAATATTTGGTGTTTTATCTACACGAGCTTGCATAATTTTCGATGCGCGCATTTCATCACGGCGAACAATCAAATAGACTTTGTTGGCCAATTTGGATAAATAGGTCGCTTCTTCAGCAGCAGTATCACCGCCACCAACTACGGCAACATCTTGCCCACGGTAGAAGAATCCATCACATACAGCACAGGCAGATACCCCACGTCCATTGTATTCATCCTCAGAAGGCAATCCCAGCCATTTCGCCGAAGCACCTGTAGAGATGATGACCGACTTAGCGGTAATCTCATGTGATTCATCAATAACCACTTTATGAGGGTAAGAAGAAAAGTCCACAGATGTAGCAATACCTGTGCGGATATCTGTTCCGAATCGTTGTGCCTGACTCATGAAATCCATCATCATCGTTGGGCCATTGATTCCTTCAGGGTAGCCAGGAAAGTTCTCTACATCATTAGTGATCGTCAATTGACCACCAGGCTGAATTCCCTGATACATTACGGGCTGCAAACCAGCTCTTGAAGCATAAATAGCGGCAGTGTAACCTGCAGGTCCTGATCCGATGATTAAAACATCAATAGATTCTGTAGTCATGTTGATATAATTTAGTTTTTTATTATAAGCATTTCAATGGCTCAAATATCGGAAGAATTCTACAAAAAAAAGGTCTCTATAGAGACCTTTTAACATTGAATATTTTGATATGCTATAAGCGATATTAACCTAAATAAGGTTTAAGTGCTTTGCTTCTCGAAGTATGTCTTAAACGACGAATCGCTTTTTCTTTAATCTGACGCACACGCTCACGTGTCAGGTTGAATTTCTCCCCGATTTCTTCCAAGGTCATGGCTTGCTCGCCATTCAATCCGAAGTAAAGAGAAATAACATCTGCCTCACGTTGCGTAAGTGTAGAAAGTGCTCGTTGTACCTCGCGGCGCAAAGAATCACTGATCAATTCTGAGTCAGGAGTATCTTCTGTATCATTTTCCAATACATCCAACAGGCTGTTTTCTTCCCCTTGAACGAAAGGTGCATCAACAGATACATGACGACCCGAGATTTTCAGTGTATCAACCACCTCAGAGGTATTGACATCCAAAACTTCCGCCAATTCTTCTGGAGAAGGCTCACGCTCGAAACGTTGCTCCAATTCAGAGAATGTTTTAGAAATTTTGTTTAGGGACCCAACACGGTTCAAAGGTAAACGGACGATACGAGACTGCTCTGCCAAAGCTTGCAGAATCGACTGTCTGATCCACCATACTGCGTAGGAGATAAATTTGAAACCACGAGTTTCATCAAAGCGCTGTGCGGCTTTAATCAAACCAAGGTTTCCTTCATTAATCAAATCACCTAAAGACAAGCCTTGATTTTGGTATTGTTTAGCTACCGATACTACGAAACGAAGATTGGCTTTGGTTAATTTCTCCAATGCCATTTGATCTCCTTCACGAATACGCTTAGCTAACGTAACCTCCTCCTCTGGGGTCAATAAGTCTACCTTACCAATTTCCTGAAGATATTTATCAAGGGACTGACTCTCCCTGTTAGTGATCTGTTTACTGATCTTAAGTTGTCTCATCCGTACTTTTTGTGTTTACTGAATCCGAGGAAAACTCGAATGTCGCTCAAAGGCTAACATATATTATACGATAACCAAAAGAGATAGTTGTCTAAATCACAACTATCTCCAATGAGCATCGAGTGTCCTCTAAAGAAGGAACAAAAACCGATCCAACAATACTGACATGCAGTAAATTATGAATCTCTGCGGCGGTCACGGAAATCGCGGCCACCACGGCGATCGTTGTTACGATCACCACGATTACGATCCTGGCGAGCAGGACGTTCCTGATAACCTTCAGGCTTCTCAATCAACACTTTACGAGACAGACGGTACTTACCAGTACGCTTATCTACTTCGATCAACTTCACTTGAACTTCCTCGCCTACTTCAAGTACGCCGTCCATTGTTTCAAGACGTTCCCACTTGATTTCAGAGATGTGAAGCAAGCCTTCTTTACCAGGCATAAATTCAATAAATGCACCAAATGCAGTAATTGATTTTACTTTACCAGTATAAATTTCACCTTCTTCAGGCATTGCAACAATACCTTTCACCCAGTTTACAGCAGCATCCATTGTTTCCTGAGATGCGGCAAAGATGTTCACCAAACCACCTTCTTCTACTTCTTCGATAACGATCGTAGCGCCAGTTTCTTTTTGGATTTCCTGAACAATCTTACCACCAGGTCCGATTACCGCACCAATCATATCGCGAGCGATTTTGATGGATTTAGAACGTGGTGTATGAGGTTTCATTTCGCTGCGAGGCGTAGAGATTGTTTTCTTCATCTCGCCAAGGATATGAAGACGACCATCACGCGCTTGCATCAAAGCTTGCTCCAATACTTCGTAAGATAATCCGTCTACTTTAATATCCATCTGACAAGCAGTGATACCATTCTCTGTACCTGTTACTTTGAAGTCCATATCTCCCAAGTGATCTTCATCACCCAAGATGTCCGTCAATACAACATGGCGATCAGTATCTACATCAGAGATCATCCCCATAGCCACACCAGAAACAGGTGCTTTAATTGGAATACCAGCATCCATCATAGAAAGACATCCACCACAAACAGTTGCCATTGAAGACGAACCGTTAGATTCAAGGATATCAGAAACGATACGGATAGTGTAAGGATTATCCTCAGGGCTTGGCAATACATATTTCAATGCACGAAGTGCCAAGTTACCATGTCCTACCTCACGACGTCCTGGTCCACGGTTAGGCTTCGCCTCACCTGTTGAGAAACCTGGGAAGTTGTAATGCAAGATGAATTTGTTTGTTCCATGGTGCATCGCGCCATCGATCATCTGCTCATCAAGCTTCGTCCCTAAAGTAGTGGTACACAAAGATTGTGTTTCACCACGGGTAAATACTGCTGAACCGTGTGCAGACGGCAAATAGTCGATTTCAGACCAGATTGGGCGAACTTGCTCAGGCTTACGGCCATCCAAACGCACCTTCTCGTCCAATACCAAGTTACGAGATGCTTTCTTGTTGATTTTACCAAAGTAAGTACTTACCAAGCCCAAGTTCACCTCAGTGTCCTCGCCCAATGATTCGATGTACTCTTCTTTCACTTTAGCAAAAGCAGCAGAACGCTCTTTTTTATTATTGATCAATTGTTTGGCAACAGCATAAACTTTGTCATACAATTTCTCGAACATTTCTTTTTCAAGCGCTTCGTCATGAGTCTCATGGCAGTAAGTACGTTTTTCCGTCTTACCTGCTTCCTGAGCTAACTCAAGCTGAACTTGACATTGTTTTTTGATGGTCTCATGAGCTACCTTCATTGCCTCAAGCATATCCTGCTCAGAAGCCTCGTGCATCTCACCTTCCACCATCATGATATTATCCATAGTCGCCGCAACGATCATGTCCATATCTGCTACTTCCAATTGAGCAGGCGTTGGGTTAACCACGTATTCTCCTTCAGAACGCGCTACACGTACTTCAGAAACTGGCTCACTGAAAGGAATATCAGAAACAGCGATAGCAGCAGAAGCTGCGAAACATGCCAAAGCATCTGGCTTAGCATTGTCATCCGCTGAAATCAAAGTCACCATCACTTGTGTTTCAGAGTGATAATCACTTGGGAACAAAGGACGTAACGCACGGTCGATCAAACGACACACCAATACCTCATGATCAGAAAGTTTTCCTTCACGTTTCAAGAAACCACCAGGAATACGACCAGCAGAAGCGAATTTCTCTTGATAGTCAACTGAAAGAGGGAGGAAATCTACACCTTCACGTGCATCTTTTGAAGATACAACAGTGGCCAACAACATTGTGTCGCCCATGCGAACCACAACAGAACCGTCGGCTTGTTTCGCTAATTTACCAGTCTCTACACTGATAGTACGGCCATCAGGAAGGGATAAGGTTTTGTTTATTACGTTTGGATACATATTAATATTATATAAATCGAATCTTCTAAAAACTATATTCGAGGTAAAAAGAGTAACCCGATGTCCAGCATTTACCCCACCAGACACATCTCCATTTGGGTCATTCGTACGTCCAAAATATCTAATTATTGGCGATTTTCCTCATAAATCGATGAAAAATCACACGAAATAAGTATGCTACAATGAGCAAAAAAAGGGAACCCTTGGATTGGATTCCCTTTTATATTTCTGAAATTATTTTCTAATTCCAAGTTCTGCAATGATTGCACGGTAACGCGTGATGTCAGTCTTTGTCAAATAATCCAACAATGAACGACGCTTACCAACCAATTTCAAAAGACCCAAACGAGTAGAGTGGTCTTTTTTGTTACGCTTCAAATGCTCAGTCAAATGGTTGATACGGTGCGTGAAAAGTGCAATTTGCGACTCTGCAGATCCAGTATCCGCCTTTGATTTCAACCGACCATGATTCTCAAAGATTTCTTCTTTCTTTTCCTTTGCCAAATACATAGCTAGCAAAAATTTAGGTTTAATAATTATTATACGAACCGCAAAGATAGTAATTAAAACACGATAATCTAACAAGTAGCGCATTAAATTTCCTCTTTACGGAGGAGTTTATTACAAAGACTATTCCCCTTTTTGTTCGGGGAGGGCATCTTGCTTCGTTTTCTTTTTGAAAAGCATTTTTATTCTATCAAAAACCACGGCGTAGAAGTCTGTATCGAACAATCGGGCGTCTACACGTGCCTGTCGGAGAAAAAACAAACCGAAAGGCAAAAGCACGAAATCCGCAGCCCAAATTCCTGCAAATGCAGAAACGAGCCCTTCTTTGGCCCACTTCTCGCCCGTCATCGAGACGATGAAATAGAAGATAAAAAACACAATGGATATCAGCACAGGAAAGCCCAGGCCACCTTTTTTGATAATCGCCCCGAGTGGCGCGCCAATCAGGAACATGATCACGCAGGCCATAGACATGGCAAATTTCTTCTGCCACTCAATCTGGAAGCGGTATTTTGACTTCAGCCTGTTCTCTATTTTATTCGACTGCGACATGATGGTATTTTTGACATACCGTGACTGAGAGAGTGCCGAGCGATAAACCCGCGCGTTTCGGTTCTTCACCTCCAGCAGGGAGTCCACCTTCAGGGAAGCCTGTTCCGCAACTTCAAAAGAATAGTCCGCATAAAGGTTCACTTCCGGTTCCGCCTGCGCTGCTACCATTGGCTGAGTAATGATAGAATCTTCCGCAGGCTCATCAACATCAAAAGGTGCGCCCTCTTCGGCCAGCATCGACTGCGCTGCACCTCCATAGGTTCCACTTTCTTTCACTGGTTTCGTTATCTTTTTCCTAGCCTCTTTCTCCAGGAACAACTCCATCATTCCAGTGGTGTCCGTGCCATTCTGCGCCAGGGAATCCAAACGTCTAATTTCATTTCCCCTCGCTTTCATAAAGTTCATTTTCCTGATGATCTTCTGCCGTTTAAGATGCTGCTCGGCATAAAAATCAGGCACTTCAACCTGCCCTTTGAGATGATATTTAAACCAGCTGTTTGACTTCATCCCATTGTACACCTCATACCTGAAAGCATTGGCATCCAATTGCAGAGAGTCAATATCATGCCCCAATTGATTGACGTTTTTCATCATCCTATTGGAAGAAAACAAATCCTCACGGGTACGCTCGAGGTCAAAGGACTGCATTGAAAAAACCATTTTCGAGCGCTGAAAATGGTTCCGCATCAGGGGCGCGATATCGTGATAGCCCGAAGAGCCCGACTTCACCCCATCAGGATTGGACTCCGTATAGCTGTTGCCATGATAGAGCTCCATGACCAGATAGCGCTGGTTGTGGATCATATACATATCGCCAGAATCCGCCAGGATCACTTCCTTGTTCCCCTGCCCATCACTGTGATTGTAAATGATCATATTTTTCATCGATTTCCCGTTATCGGAAACCGATTTTACCCGAATCTTATAACCTGGCAAATCCCCATAGAAGACGCCCGGCTTAATTTCCATCGCTGGCTTTTTCCGCTTGATATCATATAGCAACGACCACGCCTTGAGGTTGGCCTTGGGCACAATCTGATCATTACAATAGAAAGCAAAGCCCGAGAGAATGATTGAAAAGATGAAGATAGGCCGTAAAACCCGCAACAGGGAAATCCCTGAACTCTTAATCGCCGTCAGCTCGAAATGCTCCCCAAGGTTACCGAAGGTCATCAGGGAAGAGAGCAACACCGCCAAGGGCAATGCCTGAGGAATCATGAATATTGAAAAATAACCCACCAATTCGAAATAAGTGGATGCGCCAAGCCCCTTCCCGACCAGCTCGTCGAAATAACGAAGGAAAAACTGCGCCAGCAGGACGAACACCGCCACTGCCAAGGTCCCGATAAAGGGGCCAATAAAAGATTGGAGTATTAACTTATCAAGTTTCTTCATAATTGCACTTAAGGCCAATTAAAGGCAAATTTATAAAATTATTGGCTTATTAGAAGCTCAAGAAGCGATCTTCTGTTTTTTTAAATTTTTTTGACCTCAAAATATGCTTTAATACAAGCATTTAGATTTTTTTGAAAAATAAATTTAGGCGTTTAAGTAAAAGGTCGTTGCTTTTTGCCTGAGGATTTCCCTATATTTGCACTCCCAAACGGAAACAGGCGAGGTAGCTCAGTTGGTTAGAGCGTCGGATTCATAACCCGGAGGTCGCGAGTTCAACTCTCGCTCTCGCCACAAAATAAAACCACAATCTCTTAAAGGGAGATTAAAAATAAACCTCTCGGCGAGGTAGCTCAGTTGGTTAGAGCGTCGGATTCATAACCCGGAGGTCGCGAGTTCAACTCT
>CANMKE010000005.1 GCA_947498325.1 uncultured Persicobacter sp. | reverse complement strand
GATTAAAAATGACCCCTCGAATATCATTTTAGGCAGGTGAATGGTCTATCAGACCTCAGATTTAAATCAGCTTTCGGCACAGATTTAACATTTGTGCTGAAATGGGATAAAAAGTAAACGGACTGATAATTAGCGGCTTTTGTTTGATAAATATCCAAATGCGGTATTCAATGGTTATATGCACTATTCTAATTGAAAGGTTTATACTAAAACAATTTGGAAAATGAAAAAGGTCTTAATTTTAGTCGGTGCATTATTGGTGTTTGGGGTAAACGCTGAAGCGCAAGTTAAAAGTAACAAAAATGCGGTAGCGAAAGCCCGTCTGGAGAAGCTGAATGGTAATGCCACAGTGCAGGATTTTCAGGCACAGAGTAAATCAGATAAAGTTGGACGTGCAAGAGCAGCAGAACAGGAAATGGTGAAGCAGCAAGATCTTGAGAATGATACTCTCACTGTTCAGAAGGTGAAAAGTGATAAATCAGGCAGAAAAATTGTAAAATAATTGATAAGCAGTAGCGTTGAAAGGCAGGAGTAATCTTGCCTTTTTTTGTACGCTAATTTTTCAGGCCATCATCCATGAAAATTAATTTTTCAAAGGGCTGAATAAGCAATGCCATAAGTAGGTTAATCGATGACCGCCTTTTACAAAAATAGGGGAATCGTGTTTCGTGGGTGCTCTCTAAAAGGCCTATTTCACCAAACTGATTCTGCCTTCCGTCAGCCATTGGTTTACCCGATATACACTGATAATATTTCGTGACCGATAGACTGGCTTATCGGTAATATATACCATGTACTTTTTGGGATCGTTAGGGTATGTTTTTTCCTCAATACTAACAATCTTCATTTGGCTATTGCCCATTTGAAGGGTCGTGCCTACCGTCAAGGCATCATTATTTTCATTATTCATGTGGTAAAGATAATTATAATTTCAGGCTAATGATCTGTCAATTATCATGTTTTGAAAAATAGGCGTTTATCGTGCCTATTGAACCTTTTCCTTCAGTAACAATAGTCACTAAAGTTGTTGATGGGCTGCATTACTTTTGTTATCAGTTAAGTAAAACTGCTCAAGTCGTTCGATTTCAGCAGTTCATGTTTATCAGTAATTTGTAAAAAATGACGGATTGGATTAATCAGCCTTGGCCTTGGTGGGTCGCTGGCCCTATTATAGGGATGGTGTACCTTTTCTTGCTTTATTTTGGGAAAAGTTTCGGGATTTCGGCCGTGCTTCGTACGGCTTGCACTATGGCTGGTGCAGGGAAAAAGTGTGAATTCTTTAATTTCGACTGGCGTACACAGCGCTGGAATTTGCTGTTCATTTTTGGGGGAGTCCTCGGAGCATTTGTAGCCCACCGTTATTTGAATGGTGTCGCGGGGGGCATTGCAGTGAATGCACGCACGGCAGTGGCTTTGGCAAATTTACATATTGTCAGTTATCAGGATCATTTTTACCCTACTGAGTTGATGAGCTGGAAGGCGCTGTCTGCGGTTCAGGGTTGGGTGGTTCTTGCTTTAGGTGGCTTTTTAGTAGGCTTCGGGGCGCGTTATGCTGGAGGTTGTACTTCAGGACATGCCATCAGTGGTTTGTCTAACTTGCAGTCGCGTTCGCTGTTTGCCGTGATCGGCTTCTTTGTAGGCGGCCTCTTGATGGTACATGTTTTATTACCCTTATTTTTAGCTTAGTATGTTGTTGAAAGGTTTAAAATACATCGGACTCGGATTTGTTTTGGGAATTATTTTCACCAAGTCTGAAATTATTTCGTGGTTCAGAATTTATGAAATGTTTCAGTTTGATTCATTTCACATGTATGGTATCATTGGTTCGGCAATTGCGGTGGGTGCCTTAGGGACTTATATGATCAAGAAGAATGATGTTCATGATCAAAACGGTCAGGCGATCACGATTGCTGATAAGTCAGGGAGCCCAAAGCGTTATATCTATGGAGGGCTGATTTTTGGTTTCGGTTGGGCACTTTCAGGTTCTTGCCCAGGCCCAATGTTTTTTATCTTGGGGACTGGCGCGAGTTTCATGCTCATCACCATTGTATTTGCGATATTGGGAACTTTGACCTATGGTTTGCTGCGGGACAAGTTGCCTCACTAAAAATTTTGAAGATCGTTCAACTGCATAATTGGATATAATTGTTTATATTCAGTAATGCAGTTTTCTATTTTCATTCATAGTTTGCGGTATCTACCTGCCTTCGTGATTCCTTGTTTGCTGGTGTTAAATTATCGGCTGGAGGGTGCGTTTACTTTTTTGCCGTTGTTTTATGCTTTTGTCGTAATTCCAGTCGGAGAATTACTTTTCAGTGCCTCCGAAGCGAATATCAGCAAAAATGAGGAGCGCCAATATGCCAATGCCAAGCTCTTCGATTTAATTTTAGTGTTGGCCTGTTGTGCACATTTCGCCTGTTTGGCATTTTTCCTTGTCAGTATCGATCAAATACCACAGTTTTCTGTTTCCTGGTTTGGGCATGTTACCGCTATGGGGCTGATGTGTGGTGTGTTTGGAATAAATGTCGCGCATGAACTTGGGCATCGTAAAGAGCGCCACTTTCAACTGTTTGCGCTGGCAATGCTCTCGACCTCTCTATACATGCATTTCTTTATTGAACATAATCGAGGGCATCATAAAAATGTTGCAACAGATCAAGACCCAGCCTCAGCAAAGGCGGGTGAGCCCCTGTTTTTCTTTTGGTTTCGTTCGATTTTTGGTGCCTACAAAGGGGCCTGGAAGTTGGAGAATGATCGATTGCAGCGGAAAGGATTCGCTCGTTTTTCACTGAAAAATCAAATGATTCAGATGCATATTTTTCAGGGGCTTCTGATTGTTTTTATAGGTGTTGTTTTCGGAGCTTCCGTACTATTGGCATTTTTAGGTGCAGGTGTTTTCGGGATCTTTTTGCTGGAGACGGTGAATTATATTGAGCATTACGGTTTGCGACGGAGAGTCCTGGAACATGGTAGGTATGAGCGCGCAGAAGTTTGGCATTCCTGGAATTCCAATCACCTATTTGGTCGAGCGACTTTGTTTGAGTTGTCGCGGCATTCCGACCATCATTTTATTGCAAGCAGGAAATATCAAATTTTACGCCACCATCAGAAGGCGCCGCAATTACCCACAGGTTACCCCGGCATGATGCTGCTTGCGCTGGTCCCTCCCTTGTTTTTTAAGGTGATGCACCCCAAAATCAATCAAAATCAACCGCATGAAGAAGGCGCTATTTTTAAGTGATTTTTAATGATTACCTGCAAACTTTGTTTGTATGTCAATTTTTAATTTTCCTTTTTTGTGTTTGGTTATGGAGCATTTTATTAAATTGTTCCTCTTAATCACTGCTACAAAAAATTATGCTTATTTGTGGTCTGAATCATTTTTTCAAAAATAATAACTTATGGCTGTAAATCGGAGCGCTTTAATTAGATATAAAGCGATAGATAAGTGTTTGCGAGACCGAGCGCAAAAGTATTCATTAGAAGATTTAATTGAGGTGACCACTCAGGCATTGATTAAAGCCGGTGAATTGCCTGAAGGAAAGCGGGTTGGGAAGCGAACTTTGCAATTGGATTTACAAATGTTACGCTCTGATGAATTAGGCTATAATGCTAAAATTCAGGTGCAGGATCGTAAATTCTACACTTACGAGGATCCTGATTTTTCGATCACCAAGCTGCCGCTTACCCAAAATGATTTTACTCGACTCAGTGCGGTGGTCGATGATCTTTCTGAATTTCAGAGCTTTTCCTATTATCAGGATATTGCTGGACTGATTCAGCGTTTGGGCTACAAGGTGGAAGCACATCGTTTTCCTGAACAGAATATTTTTCAATTTGAAGAAAGTGATTCAGAGAGCAGTTTGGCTTTTTTGGCACAGATCAGTCATGCTATTCAGCACCGTCAGGCTATTGAGCTGAGTTATCGGGATTCGAAGATTGCCGATGCGCAGCAGATCATCTTCCACCCATACCTTTTGAAGGAATTTCGTGGCCGTTGGTTCGTGATTGGCGTTCGGGGAGTGGCTGTGCCGGTACAGGCATTGGCTTTGGATGGTATTGTTGAGGTACGCACTTCCGCTATTCAGTATGTGGCTAATGTAAATCATGACCTTGATCGTTATTTTCAAAACATCATTGGGGTTAGTCAGCCTGTGGATGATCAGAAAGAAGAAGTGTTGCTTACCGTGGATTTGAAGCAAGCGCCATTTGTACTTTCTTCGCCTATCCATAAATCTCAGGAAGTACTTTCCTACGACGAGTCAGGTTTGAATTTGAGATTGAACCTGATTTTGAACTCAGATCTTGAAGAAGAATTAATCCGTTTCGGAGAAGGCATAAAAGTACTGGCACCTGTAAAATTGCAAAACAGGTTGCGTCGTCGTTTACAAAAAATGATGGAAAATCTTGGGGGTGGAGTGGTTCCGGCGCCCAAGTCATCGGCACAATATAAGCAATTCAACGGTTACGGAATTGTATCCCAATTATGGACTTCTGAAGAGATTCGTGGTATTGCCAATAATCTTTTCAGTTGGTTGCAAGATAAAACCAATACCCGGGAATCGTTTTGTATGCCCGATATTTTGGGGAAAATGGGGCAATTGTCCAACATGATTTTGAACAGTGGATTCGAGCAATTTTGTGAGCAATATAATGGCGGAATAAAGCTCGGAGGAAGTACATTGTGGTACGGTAAAACCCATGAGTTACCTTTAACGCCACAACGGATAAACCATTGTTTGCAGCAGCAGGTAATTGCCGGGGAGGACATTTATGATATTAACACAGACGATTTTGTTTGGGGCGTGATGCCATTAGACAGTCTTGGTGAACAGACGGGTTCTTTGGAACTGGTGACGCTGAGTGGCAGGGTGAATAATCTTTCCGTAGAAAAAGGCAGTTTGTTGATGCTTGACCCCAAGACCTTCTGGAAGTTGGAACCAACGGATATTTCTCGCCGACGCCGGATGTTGATTTTCTGGTGGGAACGCGCAAAAAAATAATGACACAAAAAAATAGCTGATGATTCGGAGGCCCTAAGGGATTTCCTAATGATCAGCTATTTTGTATTTGCTTTAAAGGCCTGTTATTTATCCTCTTCAGGTCGCCAAAACACAAATTGGTTAGGCATTACATCGGCATTGAATTTCGAGATCAGTTCACCGAGGTGATTATAGTGAAATATCAGTCCCTTTTGCAGATAGTCAATGGCATCCGAGAGATAAATATCATCATTTGCCGGGTCTAAGTCCAGGCCATAATAAATTTGGTTTTCTGCCACGGGAATGAAAGGCTGGCTATTAAGCGTTGTAGCGTCAATAGGCTGCTGATACACCCCACCGTTAATATAGTACAGGGTATTTTTCTCCCGATTAATTCTCAGATGGCCAGGCCAGGTCGCCGTGAGGTTATCAAAAGAAAATTGTCGGGTAATTTTCATCTGTTCAGGGTCAATGCGAACGAGTTGTGGGGAGTCCCCAACAATTTGCCCTTCACAAAGCACCCATAATTGAGCATTTTTATCAACGACCACATTTTTTGGCCCCTTAGGCAGGGGCATCCTATCGACAATCTCATCAGTATTTTTATCAATTTTCAGCAGTTCCTGATCGGCCTGATTGGAATCATACATTGTGCGAGCCTTGGTGATAAAGGCATAATCACCGATGGTAGCGATGCCTTCCGTCCAACCGCCGTCTGTTGTTACCTTTTTGGTCACTGTATTTGTTTTTAAATCAAGCACCCAGAAACAGCCTGCATAGAGTTCGGTCAGATAGGCTTTATCGTCTGTAACCTGCTCCAGATACCTTGGACTCCCTTTGGGGATATCAATCTGATCCAAATATTTACAGGTGTAAGGATCAATAATAACTATTTTTTCGGAGTTGTTGAGGATCAGATAGCCTTTGCCTCCTATAATTTTCATGGACTGAAAAATATTGCCAAGCTCAAACTCATTGGCTTCCTTAAAAATGAGGTTGTCAATTTGTTGAGCTTCATTTTCTGTGGCATCATGCAAAAAGGATAAAGTGCCCACACCCCAGTCGAAATTCCCTTCATTTACAATAAAAACCCCATTTTGATAGCTCCCCTTGGTCGGTGTGTTCACATCCACAGGACGGGCATCCTCAGGGTTATTACAGGCAGAAATGAGCCATAACATTGCAAAATATAACAGCAACTTTTTCATTTATTTCACAAAATAGGAAAGCGTTAAAAGGAAATTTCTTGGGGGCATTGGTCGGAAAGCAACAGACTGATAATGGTAATTCATCAGGTTATTGATCCTGAGTTGTACATTAAATTGTTGCTTGTGCCACCGAAGGTCTTTGGCCACAACCATATTGGTCAACAGGTAAGCGGGAAGGTATTGTGTTTCATCGGTTTTGGTGTACCGCTTCCCGTAAGCAGATTCTTCTACGGTGATTTTCCAGCCTTTATAAATGACTCTGTAATACGCCTGCAAACTGAAAACTGGCGTATAGATCAGCTGTTTGCCCACAGAGACATCGCGGTCATTTTTCGGTTTTTGATTCTCCGCTTTTGTCCATGAGAGGTTCGTGAAAAGCTCATGCTGCAATTGGCCTGTTTTGAAATGGTAGCGGAAATTTTGTTCAATGCCACGGCTGAAAACAAGGGTCATATTCTCAGGTCGCCAGAGATTGAAAACACCCGGCTGCCAAATAATCCAATTATTGATATAGGAGAAAAACAGGGTGGTTTCGCTGTTGAAATAGGACGAACTGCTTTTTCTTTCTATCTGAAAGGCTGTTTCTCCTTCCCAGCCTTCTTCAGGCAATAAATCCGGATTGCCCACGGGCCACCAATAGCGATCGTTAAGGCTTGGCGCATGGAAATTCCTTGAAATGTTTCCTCTTACGGACCACGCCCAAAGCTGCTGGTTATTTTCGTGTTGATATTTGTAACCCAGCGAGGGGAGGAACGGCTTTCGGTCGCCATCAATCCATTGTTGCCGAAGTAGCATCGAGAGTGTCCAGGCAGAATTGGGGCTGTATTCAAGCTCGGAATATACGTCCTGTTTGGACTGCGTTCTTCTTATTGTTACCAGTTCCTGAGGTTCCGCATAGTTATCCGAATGGGCAATATCAAGGGTATAATTTGCTCCGAGTCTAAGGAAAATATTTTCTTTCAATTTTTGGTTCAACCGAATATTCGACTGCACAATATCTACAAGGCTGCGGGAATCATTGCCTGATTTTTTGTCCTTATACCGCACAAATTCCTTCATATATGCGACGTTGGCAGTGAGTAAATGATTGGCTCTTTTGCGCTCGTAATCCAGTAGTGAGCGTAAACTTGCATCCTGTTGCCACCCGTAGCTATCGGGCGTAATGGTGGTTGGCGGTAGTGATCGATCGTTGTATTGGCCCCACAGGCGCAGACCGATTCGATCTCCATTATTCAGTTTTCGGTGAACTTCCTGCATCAGCCCATATTGCTGTTGTTCACCGTTGATATTGGTGGAATGAACAGGCTCGGATCCAATATTTACATTCCAATATTGAAAGTCATTTTTGACCGTTTTTACATAGGCTTTGGTCGTCGACTGCCAAAGGTGATTTCCCTTGGTCAGGCTCATTGAACTGACAAAATTAGAAAAGCTACCAATGGATTGCGACAATCTAAAATCGGTAACTTGCTGAAAATCTACCCTATTATTCATATGGATGGCACCACCAAGTCCACCTGTTCCATACAATAAGGAAGAGGCACCATAATCCACTTTCACTTCGTCGGAAAAAGATACTGGAAACAACGATAAATCCACCTGCCCAAGCATAGGCGAGTTCAAATTGATACCATTCCAGTATAGCTGGGTATGCGAAGCGCCCGTTCCACGCAGGGAGATGGTTTGCGCTCCACCGGCACCATAACTTTTGATAAATATTGGGGTGCGTAAGGTCAGTAAGTCCCCTAATGAAGCCGATAAATTTTCCTGTAAAGTTAAGGAATCTATTTTTGACTGTTTGAAACTCTGGCGATCCTCGATTTTTAGATCATAAACCTGAATCCCTTTCAGAACAACCGCTTTTGAAGTGTCGGCAGGATTTAAGGCACCAAAATAAGCAATACACATCAGTATTGATAAAAAATGAGTCATCTGACGTATGGCTTATTTGGCAGAATAATGCAGGTTTTCTATCCCTTTGATCTCTGTGGAAACTTCTCCCAAGATGGAAGCATTCACCTGAAGCCCGGTATAAACTTTTATATACCTAATCTGCTGAAGTTTTTTCGCGTGCCCATTTTCATCTACCGCCCAATCGATATCGAAAGCATCGCCACCAATACTCATGTCAGCATAGCCAAACCCACCCTCGGGCTTCTGATTGACAATCTTGCCATTTTCTATGGCGGTAAAACTTTTCAGGCGGGTACCACTTACCGTAAAATCTTTTGACTCGTTTGCCGGCCAGTGCGATTGCTTATTTTGGGTAAGCTGTCCCATATATTTGACAGTATCACTTTTGCCCTCATTATCGGTCCAAATAATATCGTCAAGTTCATTTTGAGGTTTATGATAAGTTACCTCGTAACCCTTAATCGTTTCTGGGGCCTCGTATTCGGATCCCTTTAATTCGTACCACGGACCATCCTCTTGCTCTGCCACTGCAACAATACCCATTTCTGACGAGCCCGTGAAGGCATTGCCATAGATGACGAAATCATTACCGTCAAGATTTTGGATTGCCGGAGAAAATCCAACCACTACACTGCCCCCGAATGCACCGAGGCTGAGCAGGTGGTCTTTATTGCCGATCAGGGCTTTTGCGCCTTCAAGCGTACCAATTTTCTGATTGATAAACTGACCTGGGGCAGGATGGTAAGCAACAATCTCATGAATGTATTTCGCCGAATCACTTTGTGGTAATTCCGGATGATCCGGATTGTCGGGAGAGGTGGGATCGTTTTGATTTGAGCTGCAGGATGCCAGAAAAAAAACACTGAGGCATATGCATAGAGATGGTAGTAAATTTTTCATTATTTTCAGACCTGATTTCGGGAAAAACCAGGTAAGTTTTTGAAACAAAAGTGTTTCGATTCAACATCTTCAACCACTCGCATGTTCTGGTACCAATTCCCGGGTACTTGAAAAAGCAGAGGATTTGGCAGGTCTCCTGGCTTGTACTGTTTTATCTCCCTTCCCATTTTCACCTTTAAAAACAGTGGATTGAGATCAATTCATGTACTTACAGTTGCGGGTACAGCCCTCGAATTTAACGAGATTCCCATTTTCATTGCTTTAGATTAGCAAACCAAAATCTCCCGAAATTAGGAAAGTTCCCGAAGTTTTGAAAGAACAAAACCACAAGAATTTAGTTACCGGGGGTTACAATTTCATTAGAAAGGCGATACTATGATAAATGTAGATGTATATATGTCTCAAGTAAGTAAATGTGTAAAAAAATATACGAATACTTCAATATTTACTGCATTTCACTTTGATTTCAACATTTTTATGAGTTCCTTTAAAAAGGATAATTATTTACGGATTAAGTATGTTTTTTTTCTGACTCTTTAAGCCCATTTTAGCTAAAGATATATTATATGTTTTCACCTTCTTTTGCTCAACATAGAATCAGTACCGAATTCAATCATGAATTATTGGATTTGGTCATGCCTGCAACCATCATTGTCAATGAAGATGGCGTGGTGATTGGTAGCGCCGGTCGTTTCGGTGAGCTATTGGATTGGTTTGATTTCTTTGACGAGAGTCAGCAAACAGATATGATGCTAAGGCTTTGTGTTTGGGTCAATGAAAATTTTGTTCAGCAGAAAGCCAAGCAGACTTTTGTTTTTCAGGACAGCAATACCGAAAACCCAACTTTCTGGGAATTCAGGGTAGAATTGACGACCAACAACCGTGGGTCGTTTTTTATCAGCCTGATGCCATTTGTTACCAGCCAGGCAACTGTTGACCCATCCTCACCGACACTGGAAGATAAAGAGGTCGATGGATTGAGGGAGCAGGTGAAATATTATAGCACCTTTGCCTATTCTTCAGCGCATGATTTAAAGGCGCCTTTACATCAATTGGAGGGGCTGTTGACGATTCTTGAGCATGATTATCCGTTTCTTTCGGAAAGCAGCCCATTTACCCGCATCGTTGATTCTGTTAAAAACCTTGAATTTAAGATCAAGGGGATGCTGGAGATGTTCAAGCTTGAGCAGAAATTCACCGAAGCACCTGTGAAGAAGCTGAGCTTGATGAAATGTACCTCCTTTGTGGAAAGCAACCTGAGTAGTTTAATCGAGCAGTGCAAGCCACAGATTGTCTATACTTTGCGGAAGGATGAAATTGTATTCAATGAATTGTGCCTTGAGATTGTGATTCAGAATGTACTTTCAAATGCCATTAAGTATTCTGAGGGGATCAACGCAAAAATTTCGGTCAAATCAAGAATGGTGGGGGAATACCTATTGCTCAAGATTTCTGATAACGGAATGGGCTTTGATGTAGAAAAAAATCAGGACAAAATAGCCAAACCTTTCAGCCGATTTACGGATAAAAAAGAAGGCTCAGGGGTTGGTTTGTACATGGTGAAATCGATCATGGAGCGAGGTGGTGGCCGTATGGATATTACCAGTAAAGTAGGTCGAGGAACCGAGGTGAGTTTGTATTTCAAACAAGCCCTTGACCGTAAGAGTGCACCCGAAGTGCTCGACAAAGTGGCTTTGCGGATGAGTAATATCAATAAGGAAGTTCATATTTAGAAAGTCCTTTTTTGGCCTCTGACAGGCTGATTACTTCCTTTTTCTCCAAAATTTATTACATTTGATAATATCACTTTTTTATGCCTGAAAAACCTTCTTCAGGCGGCAGGATATTATTTTTATGAGAAAGCCAATCACCATTTCAGATATTGCCATTAAGCTAAATATTTCCAAATCTACTGTTTCACGAGCCTTAAAGGATCATCCAGATGTAAATCCCGCGACCAAAAAAAAGGTCAAAGCATTGGCGGAGGCACTTGATTATGAGCCCAATTTATTGGCTGCAAGTTTGGCAAAAAAGCAATCAAGCCTGATAGGCGTAATTTTACCAGAATTTAACCGTGCATTTTTTTCGAATGCCCTTGAAGGGATTCAGGAAGTTGCCCGCAGAAATGGTTATAGCGTGATTATTTGTCAGTCCAATGAAGATTTTGAATTGGAGGTATTGAATACACGAATGCTTGCTTCCAATAAGGTTGCAGGAATATTGATGTCATTGACTTTACAAACCGCTGACTTCCGGCATCTCGAACGGCTGCAGGAGAAGCAAATTCCTTTTGTGCTCTTTGACCGAGTGGCAGAACAGATCGATTGCCCCAAAGTTACAGTGGATGATTTTCAGGGTGCCTATCAAATTACACAACATTTAATTTCAAAGGGTTACCAAAATATAGCGCACCTTTCTGGGCCGTTGAATTTATCCATCTGTAAAAACAGGTACAACGGATTTATGGCTGCGCTTTCCGATGCAGGTCGGGATATTGCCAAAGCACAGGTTTACGAATGTGAGCATTTGAAGGAAGACGCCTACGCTTCGGCAAAAAAATTACTGCAATTGGGCGTGCCTCGCCCAGATGCCATATTTTGCGTTTCCGATTATGTGGCCTTTGAAGCCATGCGCTGTATTCAGGATTTGGGTTTGAGGATTCCAGAGGATGTTGCTCTGGTGGGTTTTACCAATGATCCCGCCACGGAATATGTGACACCCCGCCTGACGACCATGGAACAGCCTGCCCGAAAAATTGGAGAAACCGCTTGTGAAATGTTGGTCAAATCACTGAAGGAGGAAAGCGACGAGCATCCGCATGTAATTCTTCCGACGACCTTCATTGAACGGTCATCGAGTTAAAAAAAGGCGATTTGTTGAAATCGCCTTTTTTTGTATTTACTTGTTCAGCCACCTTTGCAGGTATTGAAATGGCGCGTTAAGCTTGCCGTCTTTACAAATTGAGGCTTTGTCAATAAGCCTGGCTTCATCCGATTTGAGCAGTAAAGGGATGATGTCGGTGGCAATACTTTTTCCAAAATCTTCTGAAGCATCCTTGGGCAGGGCCCCAGGCAAATTATCTACTGCCATCACGGTTAAGCTTCCAGCTGAAAAAGCAGGCTTTTCCTCCAGACTCTCTGGGTCAACATCATAAAATGGATCTGCAAGTGTGCTTGGTCTAAGTGTAAAAGGTATAGGGTCAGCAATATCACAACTGATGTCGGCAAGTACTTTCAGCCTTTGGTAGGCAGTTCGTTGTGCTTGCTCAATTAATTTTGGCCATTTACTATCATAAAAATGTCCCGTAATGATGATGTCTGCATGTTGCGCCACTTCAGTGAAGGTGCTGCGGAACTGTTCGGGATTTTTAGTCAAGGCTGAAGTAGTGAAGGGCTGTGCCTCTTGGTGCTGATAATATGCATTGGTATCCAAATTGGTAAATACAGTTTCTTCAAAAGTTTTTTCAGCAAAGGACTTTGCATCAACCTCAGCAATGTTGAGCAAAGAAAGAATTTCCCGAATACCTTTCGCCACGCGGCCCCGTCCAGTGATATATATTTTTATAGGTTGTCCGAAATTAACATTGTCTTTCAACTGATGAAACATGTTTTCCAAACCGGAACACTCCTGGGGTAATGGAAGCTGGAATGTCTGATGTTTTGCGCCCCAGGCTTTCATGGCCAAATAGGCGCCGATTAAACCTGCAAACCTTCCAAAGCCTAATATCCGTCGGCCATCCTCAAAGGTGAGGCATTCGTAGTCAGTGAGTTGAATTTGTTTTTTAACAGCTGCTTGAAGCAACGGACGGTTATATTCCTGAAATTTGTGGGTGTGTGAAAAGAAGAAAAAATGTTTGTTATATAACAACTTCTCAATAGGTACTTCCTTAACGCCAAAAATAATTTCAGCCGCTGATAAATCTTCCTGGATCAGAATTCCTTCTGATTCAAATTCATTATTTTTATAACATCTTATTTCTGAGGGTTGTACAATGAATTTTAAGCCTGGGTACTGCCGCTGGAGTTGCGCACATTGTTGCGGACTAAAGGGGCTTCGACGATCTGGTGGCGTTTTACCTTCACGGATTATTCCTATTTTGATAGATGTCATGAGTAGTTTGTTTATCGTTGGGTTTGTTATGAAAAATAAATATTTTTTTTAAATTGCAAAAGATTTTAACACCAAGTTTTCAGCCTAACAATCATTATGCAAACCGTACAAGAGGTCGTTAGTCACCTCATTCAACAAGCCCCTTTTTTAGAAGAATCTTTAGCCGAAGGCATCATTAACTTCACTGCTCTTGCCCGAAATATGCGGGAGGACGTTGAACGTTACATGGGTAAATCAGTCCAAATTGGTGCCATCGTAATGGCCATAAAAAGACACGTGCCTAAACCAGCACAAAGTACGCTATTGTCAGAAATGCGAACCTATGTTTCCAAATTAGGAGAAATTATTATCCGTTCTGACTTGGTTGATTATACGTTTAAGAATTCCGATTCTCTATTAAAGTCACAGGAAATTTTTATTCAACGTCTTCAAAGAGAGTCGCATGAGTTGTTCATGGCCTCTTCCAAAGGTGTATATGAAACCAATGTGGTGGTATCCGCTACACTGATTCCTGTTATTGAAGAAATTTTCGAAGATCAAAGTATCCTGAACAAGCGGGGGCAGTTGTCTTCTTTGACCATCCGCTTGCCGCAAGATAATACCGTGGTACCTGGCGTTTATTATGTGTTGCTTAAAACACTTGCTTGGGAAGGCATTAACCTTGTGGAAATGGTTTCAACAACACACGAAATTACCCTGATTCTGGATGAAGTGGACCTCAATAGAGCCTTTGGTCTGTTACAAAGCCTGACAAGAACACATCGATTAGTTTAACTTATAGATGGATTAGTTTGTATATTTTGACTGATAATTAAAAATTTGACCTTTAAAGTGATAGCTTTAATTGGTCAGTCATGAAAAAGGGGCATTGCTCCGATATTAAAGCGCCTTGAGCGCTTTTTTTTGTGTATTCCTGTTTTATTACAAAAACAGGACTGCTATGAAAAGATGGATAGGGTGTCTGATATTGCTATTTGGCTTTGGCGTATTTACGGAAGCAGAAGCATCAGCAGATAATGAAAGCCGAAAAGAATTTGTTAAACATTACACTAAACAACAGCGTGGATTTGCGTTATTTTCAGCCACGCACCGAAGAGTGGTGGAAAACCAGAAAAAGAATTATAAACGGATGTTTCAACGCGCCAATGGTAGTAAGAAGCGACGCTCGCCGAAGCAACAGGCCCGTGACCGTAAAAAGATGCACAAAGAAATGAAGCGCTATTATCGGGGAAATGCATTTACTCCCTGAGGTCTGTTACTTCATATTCCAGTTTTATCTCCATGGAATGAGGCGCTTTTTCATCGCCACCAAAATAAGGGAACAGCAGCCACCGCCAGCCTGAAACAGTTGCTGGTGCTGGGGTTTCCCATTTAAAATTTTTGCCCTCAAACTGGTATTTGCCTTTGCGGTGCGTGATGTGGCCTTCAAAGTGTTCGCCAATGCTGAGGCTGTCCAATACCTGAATTTTCCTTGATTTATTAAAATAGGTGTAGCCAATGATTTCTACCTGCGCTATCGTGGGGTTCCATCGCCAGCCAAAGCGTGCAGAGTTTTTATGATGGTTCTGCCAAAGGCTGTTACTGAAGCCAAATAATTTATTGGTATCCCACTGATTTTCATTGTGGAGAAGATACCGTGCGCCTTCCGAAAATTGGCATTTTATGCTGATGCTATTTCCATGAACAAGGGTAGGAAGCCACTCACTTTTGTGTGCTCCTTTCGGTATGTGGTAGTTTTTAATTTTTTGATTGCATGCCTGTAATATTATAAATGACGATATAAGCGCCAAAATTATCATTTTTTTGACGCAAAAAACGCCTTTTTTCTTTTTATTGTACCTCATTTCTCTTACTTTGTTCGCTATATAGAATCATTGAATCATGTATTAATATTGCATATGATGGCTGAAGGTGAAATTCAGGTATTTTTAGGCTCCAACCTTAAGTTTCTTAGACTTAGAAAGTCATGGACACAGGAAATGTTGTCCCGTTTTCTGGGAATTAAGCGATCGAGCTATAAAGATTACGAATTAAATAGTGTGAAGCCAAGCTTGAGGTGCCTGATTAAAATCTCAGAAATTTTTTCGGTCTCTATTGATGATTTGATTCGGGTGGATCTAAGGTTGATTTTCGATCAGTGGGAAGCAGAACAGCATAAAGGAAGTATTATTGAAACGGAGGCCCGAACCTTGGTGGTTTCTGTAGATACCGATGGTGAGCAAAATGTTGATTGGCTGACCCCTGAGGTGTACGATCGGTATTTGCAGGAATTTAATCGGCCAGCATTTATTCAGGAGTTGCCGAAAATTCAGTTGCCGATGCTGGAGGAGGGAACCTTTAGGGCTTTTACCCTTTTAGATCATGAAATGTCGCCAGACTTACCAAAAGGGGCGATTTTTTTGGGTAAATATGTCAAGAATATAAGTGATATCGAGAATTTTCAGCCTTACCTGATCCTGCATCAAACTTATGGCCTGATTTGCAGAAATATCCTGATGATTCCTGAAACAGAAAGCATGATGTTATTTTCGAATTTCAGGCCGTCTTCATTCAATACCGTACCTTATCACGAAGTGAAAGAAATATGGGCTTATCAGGCGGTTTTACGTTTTGATGCCAGTCGGAAGGCTGCTCAGTTTGGGGAATTGGTTCAGCTGATTTTACAGGCAAAGCAAGATTTTTCTTCTTTATAGGCAGCTGTCTGTTGGAAATTTATGAGAACCAGGATTCTCTCGTTATATTGAAACAATAAACAATAGCAATATGAACAATTTTGAATTTCGCAATCCTACCAAACTGGTTTTTGGTAAAGATCAAATCGCACAACTGTCAACTTTAATTCCACCGGGCGCCAAAGTCCTGATGACCTACGGTGGTGGTAGTATCAAAAAAAATGGTATTTATGATGAAGTGATGGCTGCCCTTAAAGATTTTGAGGTGACAGAATTTTCAGGCATCGAGGCCAACCCACAGTTCAGTACCTTAATGAAAGCCGTTGAACTTATCCGTGAGCAATCATTGGATTTTATTCTTGCCGTTGGTGGTGGTTCTGTGATTGACGGGACGAAATTCATTTCCGCAGCAGTACATTATCAGGGGGATACCTGGGATATTTTGTCTAAAAATCTGGGCAAACAGTTGGAGGAGGCAGTGCCTTTCGGAACAGTATTGACGCTTCCTGCCACGGGTTCAGAAATGAATTCAGGAGCGGTTATTTCCCGTGCCGAAACGCAGGAGAAACGTGCTTTCGGTGGTCCGTTGTTTTTCCCTCAGTTTTCTGTTCTTGAACCTAAGGTAATTCAATCGCTACCCAAAAGACAATTGGCCAATGGTATTGCGGATGCTTTTACCCACGTGATGGAACAGTACCTGACTTATCCTGCGGGCGCCTTATTGCAAGACCGTTTCGCCGAAGGGATTATTCAGACTTTGGTAGAGGTGGCACCGAAAGTTATGGAAGACCCTAAAGATGAAGAGGCGGCATCAAATTATATGTGGTCGGCAACCATGGCTCTGAATGGTTTAATTCAGCAAGGTGTACCAACGGATTGGGCAACACATATGATTGGACATGAACTGACAGCTTTACATGGCATAGACCACGCTCGAACTTTGGCGATCATTGGCCCAAACCTGTATCAGGAATTATTTGAGCTCAAGAAAGATAAGCTCGTACAATATGGTGAGCGTGTTTGGGGGATTACAGAAGGAACGGCTGAGGAAAGAGCGCAGCAGGCAATCGATCAAACGACGGCTTTCTATCAGTCATTGGGTATTGACACCAAATTGTCTGATTATACGCAGGAGTATGCTTCGACCAAAGCAACAATCTTGGAACGTTTTCAAGAACGTGGCTGGTCGAAACTTGGCGACCGTGGGTCGGTAACCCCAGAGGTAGTTGCCAATATTATTGACCGCAGTATATAAGCGCGTGTTAAAACACCTTTAAAGCAAAAAAAAGCGTTTCGATGAATTTCGAAACGCTTTTTTTTTATTTATTGAAAAATGGTGTCGCCTTCTCCTGAAAGAACTGAGCCATATGTTGGTTTTCTTCATTCAGTTCCAAAAATTCAATTCCTGAACCTTCCGGAAGGTGCCGTTGCATAATCGGCCCTGCGAGGTTGGCTATTTCTTCCAAATTTCCCTGATGCTGTAAGGCCAACAACCAATGTGGCAGACTTTCCTCTTCGCTGGTATAGTAGATGGCAAAATAAGCCAGCTCCACTGCATGTTTCCCCAAAAGGTCGATCAGCTCCAGCTTCATGGCTGAAGGAATATCTTCGGGAATACCAATGCGCATTTGTCCATCATTCTGCTCATCCACATCGATAGCCTGATGTTCTCCAAAAATCTTCCCATCGAACAAATCCTGTAATTCTACTGGGAGCATTTCTTTGCCAATCTCTGAAAATGGATTGAGGATAAGTGTTTTATCTGGCAACATTTCATGAATATCCTGAATGTTCATCGGCAAAAAATTCACTCGCTCCTGAAAATGATTTCCATCGAAAATTCTGCTGGGAGCGGTAAATACTGGAATCCTGCCATCATTAAAAGTCAGTAAACTCACCTGTTCGCCTTCTTGAATATCTTTGGGGTCAGTTTGCTTGGCTTTATTGACACCAGTGATGACAAACAGTTCATTGGCCAGCAGATCGGTATAAAATTGATTTATATATGATTGGTCTTTTGCCGCTAAAAGTAAGCTGTCGTCCGTTGGGAAGCTTTGGTCAGCAAAGGGGGTATTTTCTTTATTCATGAATCAAAAATTTGAATGCTTTAAGACAAAATTAAACATTTAATTTGAAGTAGCATAATGCAGGCGTCGATCCGCCACTTCATGCCAGTTGCGTTTGGCAGGTGCTGCCTTCCCCAAACGGTATTCCCTGCGGTGCAAGGACAGTTGTTAATAGCATATACGGGTTTAATACCACTCTGTTAGTGCTTGAAAAGCAGGGGCTTGCGATATCGCTTTTTATATTGCCCACCACTTTTTTCTGGATTTACTGTTTCTGAATTTCCATAATGAGCAGCATGGTATTTTTTGAAGCCTTGGTGGCTTCTGCTTCCACATGTAGGCCATCGACATATTTAACTTGCTGTATCAGTTCAGTTTGCAATACCTTTTTAAATTTTTCAGCATAAGAATCCGCCGTATTATTGTTGATTGCTTCATTGAGTTTTTTATAATCCAAAGCTTGCTTGCTGACCACAACAGCCATTTTGTCGCGGTGCCCGAGGCTATCGAGTTCCATGGAATAATCACGGGGAAACAAGCGGGTGCCCACAATGCCACAATAGGCCGAATGCTTTTCAGTGTAAGGAAAAAGGACATAGGAGCTGCCGTTGGTTTCTTCGCCGAAAATGTAGGTATAGCAATTCAGGTTGTTGGTGACTTCCACCTTGAACAGGCTGCCAGGCGACAGGCGCTCGCGGGATTCGAAAATGCCGTTGCCAATCTGTTTCATGGGCAGGTATTTGTTGTTTTGCTGATCAAATAAACCGATTTGAAAACTGAATTTTTCAGGATTGTCAATAGATCTTCCCATGGGGAATACAGCATAGGCTTCTCGGGTAAAATGCATGAAATCCTGATACCCAACCCACGCCAGACCATCCTGTCCCCAATCTTCGCCCCAGCTATTCATAATCTGAAAGGCACCACCATTCATTTGGTCATCATAGCCAATCACCGTCATGGCATGCCCCCCGAAGCCGCGCATCTGATAGTCAGCTTGTGTGGGTTGCCAAAACTTTTGCCCTTTCATGGATTGCATAAAACTTCCGCCGACCATCATGCCAATCACCACAGGAGCCCCTTGCGCCAAATTCTGACGGATGGCATTGAGGTCAATTTTCTGCACATTATCTCCGACAGTCAAGCGGTTGAAGCCTTTCATTTTATAGGCACTCGCCGTTTCTACTAAACCTGCCGAGGGCATATTGCTGCAATCTTCCTCATTATAGCCAAATTCACTGAAGGGAACGGCGCCTTGCTGCGTCATTTTTTCCATGGCACGGATAATATAAGAGCCCTGGCAGCCCTCAAGCTTAATTTGGTTGTACAGGAAAGACGGGCTGAAACGAACATCATCGGGCGCTTGGCCAGTGGCTGAACTTTCCAGAATCGTGCGTGCTCCGTAGGCGCTTGCCCAGGCAACACAACTGCCCTGTTGTCCTTGATTCAGCCTCGTAGGGCTGAATTGCTCAAGCGATACCCTTACCGGCAAGGGGTTTTGTGGATCATTGATGATGGGCTCGTAAATTTTCGCGCGGTCAAATTGTTTAGGATCAAGGGTTGCTCCTTTGCTAAACACCGCTGAGGCCACATTAATGGCAGTTTCACGGCCACCGAAAAAATATATGGCTCCAAAGATGATCGCTGCGACAATCAGTAATTTTGGGTTCCGAAGCAGTAAGGGCAGCAGCATGGAAATAATTCCCCCCCAACCGCCGCCTCTTCCACCACGATAATTTCCCCCGCCATTTCCCCGATTAGGCTGGTCTGGGTCTTTCCGCATTCTTATAGGCATAGCGTTCTGTTTTTTTATAGGCAACTATACTCAAAGGTGGGTGTTTCATATTCCTCTGATTATTGCTGATTCTCGGAAAGCCTTGTATGGCTAAAAAATAAGACAGTTTTAAATAACAATTTTTTATCAATATTTTACTAAATAAACACATGGTGTTTTATAGGAATTAGGCAGAAGTTTTGTGGAAGAATGCACTATGGAGGACATTATGGGAGTTGAGGCCACTTTGTTTGTTAGGAATTCAGGAAGGATTTATCTGCTTAGTTAATTTTGAAACAATTTTTTTGGAGATATAAAATATTTCTAACGCTGCGGACAGGTGACCGGACAGCGGACACTTTTGCTTTGTAGTCAAACAATATGCACCTTGATACTCCTAACAAATAACCTATATTATGCTTTCTTTCCTGATGTTCTTTGTGCTTTCATTCACACCGCCACAAGCTGAACAAAACCTATTCCACACCATCAATTATCGGCTGATTTCCAATGATATCGATCACCATGTTTATGCCATCTGTGACCATAAATCGATGGAGGTAGTGGTGCATAATACCTCTCCCAATAACCTGTATTTTACTTATTTTCTTCAGTTGGTTGATCCCTATTTTAAGCGGGTTCGCCGATTGCGCAAGGTGCAGGGTTTTGTGAGAAGTGGGGAAACGTTCCGCAAAAAGGTGAAGCAGCCTTTGGTCTTTAAGCGGGATTATATTTATGTTCAAATTTATCAGCAGGAAGAACAATGGATTTACTCCAACCATTATGCAGAATTTAAGCAGGATATTGGACTTTAAAAGTATGGTGTAGGTCTGTTTTATTCTTCAGCTTTTTTAACTTTGTTGTTTTAGCAAAGCTTATGAAGGAATATATCAAATCAAGGCCTAAACCCACCAATGGTCATCAATTGGGCACTTTTCTGCAATGCAAACGCAAAGCGTGGCTTAATTATTTTGGTCATGAGGCACTCAAAGCCGATACCCCACCACATCAGCAACACCTGATGGATGAAGGTCTGCGCTTTGAGGATGATATATTTGAGATGTACTACCCTGAGGCTTATGAGGTGAAGGGGGACAATTTTGCAATTCGTAAAGCCCTGACCCTGGATGCCATGCGCCGTGGCGAGCCCGTGATCCTTCAGGCACAGCTCGGTGATGGGACGACTACCGTCGGGGTGGCTGATATTTTAATTCTTGAGGATACTGATGAACAGCTGCCCTTGGGCCATGCTTACAGCCTTGGGGAGGTGAAGCATTCTGCGCAGGTGGCCGTGAGTCACCTTACCCAGTTGCTCTGGTATGCATCGATGCTTGCTGTTGATCAGCAGAAAACCTACGACCATTCCTTTGTTATTATCAAGAACAAAGAGCAAATTAAAGTTCAGCTAACGGAAGTTCGAGGGATTTATGAAGAGTGCCTCGAAGGGCTGTTACCCTTGCGCGATTTGTCGTGGGAGGAGCTTGGCGAGCAACACCCGATTGTTTATAAAAAGTCGTGCAATAAGTGCCAGTGGCGATACGCCTGTATTCCCGAACTTATGCAGCAGGAAAACCACCTCAGTGTAATTCCTTTGCTGAATGCCCATCATATTATGGCGCTAAAAGCGGAAAATGTTAACGGGCCCATAGCGTTATTGCAGGCACCTGCACAATTATTTGCCAATATTGGCTTTTCATTTCTGGAATATCGACGGCTTATTTTTCAGGTACAGACATACCATCGACTGGGCTTTGGCTTCAAAGAAAAAATTCAGTCGTTGTATTTTGGTAGCCTGACGCCTTTTGTTTTGGATTATGACGATCAGGAACCTGAGCGGCCAATAGCGCTGCGTACTGCAGAAAAAACCATCCCCCTTGAAATGACCGCTTATCCAGAATTTGTGGGCAGGTGGATCGGCTACGGTCTTGATGCCTTGCGGTTGCAACAATGGACTAAAGGCTGGTCTGATGATCAGATTGAAGTGGTGAACCTTGCGGAAGTTATTGAAAAACAACTTTTTGGTTTATTTCCCGGCTATGCGCTCAACGAACTCTATTATTTTTTTCAGCAACAAATATCGATTGAGCAGCTGGTGCTTGATCCCGATAAGGATTTGGACCGACTGGAAAAATTAAACTTTTTAATTCAGACCATAGAAGAGGCCTTACATGATTGATCAATTTTTAGCATACTTGAAGAAAGAACAGGCATTGAACATTCAGAAAGTTCGTGAATTGAGCAGCCTCTCTGTTGAAGGGGTTGAGGAACGGGGACTGATGATTGATAATGCCACTTTCGTGATTACAAAATTCCTGAAATCTGACGGCTATGGCTGCCTGCACCTTCCCTATAATGAAACAAAGCTGAAAAGGGGCGAGAATTTTATGCTGAAGGCAAAGGACAATAGCCGATGGGAAGTAAAGGCTGAAGTGCTGGGCATGGGCGAGGACAAGCTGTGGTTTCAGCTCGGTTATAATCCTGGTGGGCAGTATGCCCTAAATGATTTGGACGACGGTACAAGCATGCGCCTGACCTTGATTCCTTTTGATGCCGTGGATAAAGTTCGCGAAGCTTTCATCAATATGGAAGGGAACACGGCCGCAGAACATTGGCTGAAACAACTCATGACCCCAAACGGGATTCAGTTACCTGAACTGGAAATTACAGCATTGCAGCGCAAACAAGTGGCCGACCTCGAAGATCAACTCGGTCGTTCCTTGAACAGTTCCCAGCGGCAGGTACTTTTAAAATGCCTCAGTTTACCCAAAATCATGGGTATTCAGGGCCCTCCAGGCACTGGGAAGACGGATGTCCTTGGTCAGTTAATTTATTTGTTGTTGCAGGCGGGCAAGTCGGTGAATATTATTGGCTTTACCCATCAGTCGGTCAACAATGCCCTTTCGGAAGTCTTCGATAAATTTCCTGCGCTGAATGTGGTGAAACTCGGCTCGGCAGATAAAAATGAAGGACTTTCGGCAGGTGTGAAAATTCAGTCGGCAAGATATGCACATCGGGGAGCGCAAAGTCTTTTTGGGCTGACGTATTATGGCGCTTTGTATCACCATCAAAAGGTGAAGGCTGATGTCCTGATTGTCGATGAGGCAGGGCAGCTTCCCCTGACACTGGCGGCAACAATGGCGAGCTGGGGTGCTGAAAGTTTATTGTTTTTCTGCGATCAGCGACAAATGGAACCCATATTCGATGAAGGGATGGCTGATGACCCATTTTCGTGCAGTATTCTTACTCACCTTGAAAAATATCACCCCAATACCTTATTGGCTTTCGATACCACCTATCGTATGAATTCCACTCTCGCCCGATGGGTTGGAGAGCTTTTTTATCCGAGTGGAAAAACAAATAAAGAAGTGCCGACCTTCCTGAAAGCTTCGGCCTTTAACCATGATCGGGAGTTTCAGCTGGCTGCCACTTTTGCCGAGCCGTGGGCCTCCATTTTCAGTAAAGCGCCTCTGGTGTGGGTAGATAGCTGTGACCAGTTTGCGAGGCAGATTAATCAGGATGAGGCGGCATTTTTGGTGCAGCTGATCATCAAGGCGCTGGAAGGGGGGATGTCAATCAAAGACATTGCGGTGGTTATCCCTTTTCGCAAGCAAATTCTTGAGGTGCAAAATCAGCTGAGTAAATACCTCAAAGTGAAGCATCAGCCATTGATTGATACCGTGGAAAAAATTCAGGGGCAAAGCGTGGAGATGGTGATTGTGGGTTATACCGCAGCCGATCCTGAATATGTTGCTGATATCGGGCAGTTCATCTTTTCTGCCAACCGATTGAATGTAGCGATTTCAAGGGCAAAAACGAAGGTAATTTTCCTTTGCTCGCCCAATCTGCTGAAAGGTGTTCCCGCCACCTGGGACGATCTGATGATGCAGAAAAATTTACGAAAATTACGGGAAGGGGCAGATGTAAGAACCTGCACCGACCAATTTAAATAATCAACAATCTAAAACAACCAAGATGGCAGCAGTATTAAATTTTGCGATTTTCCCCATGGACAAAGGCGCGCATATCAGCGAGTATGTTAGTAAAGTAATTGAGCATATCAAGAACAGTGGCTTTGAATATCAACTCACTCCAATGGGCACTATTCTGGAAGCACCAACGGTAAAGGAAGCCCTGCAGGTGGTAGAACAAAGCTATGAGATTTTGGAGCCTGTGGCTGATCGTGTGTATTGTGTGATGAATATGGACGTGAAGAAAAACAAAGGGGCAGGGATGATGAAAGCCAAGATTGAATCGATTGAATCGAAGATTGGAAACGTTAACAAATAATATAAAAGGCCACAATGGAGATGCATTGTGGCCTTTTTCATTTTTTGACTGCCCTTTCATTTGCCTGCCTTAGCTGTTGGGCAATGTCATGTGTAGCATCCATTTAATGCCAAACTGATCCACCAGACTTCCGAACCGTGCCCCCCAGAAAGTCTCCTGAAGTTCCATGGTTACGGAGCCATTTTCGCTCAGTGCTGCAAAAATACGGTCTTGCTCCTGCTGGTCTTCCAGGTCAATATTAAGCGTTACCTTTCCTGGCCCATCGGTGGGCATGCCCATCAGGTTATCACTGGCCATCAGGCAGAAATCCCCCGCTTTAATCTCAGCATGCATGATTTGATCCTTCAAATGTTCAGGGGCCTCCATAGGGCTTTCCCCAAAGGTTTTTTTGCTGATCAGTTCAGCCTTGAAAACCTGCTGATAAAAATCGATGGCCGCACTGCACTGCCCTTCAAAGGTTAAATATACTCCGATGGATTTCATGATTATAATTGGATAAGTCTGCGATGATAATTGATTTGCCCCATGTGGTAGCTTAAATGCGCCAAAAGGTGCTGCATGAAATAAGCCGTAGTCATGGGTTTTTTAAACACCTCAAGCGGGTAGGTTTGCGCCCATTCTTCTTCGGTCATTTTTGAAAAAGTATCCTGAATCAGTGCGTCAACAGCTTCAATCTGTTCTTTAAAAGTGGCAATGCTGATGTCGTGGGTAGAAAATTCCGCTTTACGATCTCTTACATAATCTGTTTTTGCCAAAACGTGACCAATAAAATGGTTCAGGTTACCCAAAATATGTTGGGTCAGGTGCCCTGCAGAATTAGAAATCATGCCGCGAACAGCCCAAAACTCAAGTGGTTTACCTTCATATTGGCTGATTTCTTCACTCAATTGCTGAAGATTTTTACTGAAGAGCTGTGCTAAACTATCTGAAAATGCGGTATTCATATAGATGTAATTAGGTTCGTGTTATGTAATTGATCTAAGTCAGTATTATTCAAAAAATTATATTTTCAATACTATTGTATCGGTTGAGCTGATAAATAATTTGAATAATGATGCTTTAAAGATAAAAACAAAAGATTTGAAAAAATACTCCTGTCTATTTTTCACAATAAATTTTAGCTTAGTATAATGCTATATATTGAAATAGTTCAATCGGATGAATTTGGCATAATTGCATTATTTTACAATAGATGATGCCAGTCATCCTGAGGAAAATATTTTCATTTTAAACTAAAGCAAAAATTAATTTATATCACTATTCCGTTATTAGGCACAGAAAAAACCGACCTGTTTTAGCTTACGTTTTTGGATCGTCTGCAAGTTGTATTTCCTGATGATATTGCTCAAGAAGTTCCATCGCCGCCATAATCGGCAGGCGCTTGTCCGTCATCACTTCTTCTTCGAGCGTTTCCATTTGCTGAGCCACAATCGGGTGGGTATAGAACTGTGATTTCAACTCCTGAATAATCCATTCGTGCATCCAGTGTTTATTTTGCGATTGCCTGTTGTGGTTAAACCACCCACTGGTGCGCATCTCCTCAACGAACTCACAGATCATCTCCCAGGTTTCGGTCATGCCTGTTTTGTTGTAGGAGGAAGCGGTGATCACTTTGGGCAGCCATCCCTTTTCAGAAGCAGGAAACATATGCAGCGCATTTTGATATTGGTTTTTGGCCATCTTGGCACGGTCCTCATTGCCTGAATCTGCCTTTGTAATGACCATGCCGTCACACATTTCCATAATTCCCCGCTTAATTCCTTGCAGCTCATCGCCTGCCCCAGCGAGCATTAATAATAAGAAAAAGTCCACAAGCTGACTCACGGCCACTTCCGATTGCCCCACGCCAACGGTCTCAATCATCACCACATCAAAGCCCGCAGCTTCACATAGAAGCATCGTTTCGCGGGTACGCGCGTGCAAGCCGCCGAGGGCACTGCCTGCTGCCGATGGTCGTACATAGGCCTGGTCGTTATTGGCGAGCGTCTCCATTCTTGTTTTATCGCCAAGGATGGACCCACGCGTTCGCTGCGAACTGGGATCAATGGCAAGAATAGCAATGCGTTTCCCTTTATTGATCAAAGTTTCCCCGAAAGATTCAATGAAGGTACTCTTGCCGACACCAGGTACCCCCGTAATGCCTATCCGTAGGGATTTACCCGTATTCGGCATGATTTTTTCCAATAACTGGCGGGCAATCAAATTATCACTTTTCAAAGTTGACTCCACTAAAGTGATGGCCTGGCTCAAGGCTACTCGATCTTTTGCTAATATCCTGTCTGCGAGTTGATTAACGTCTATTTTTCGCTTTCTGATTCTCATTTTTGCAGCCATTCTGATAAGGATTTTGTTAAATACTGACTTTCATCAGTTGAATGAAATGATTTGGCATGTACTTTTAACACGTTCATAAAACAAGACCGAAAAGTTAGGTTTAATTTATAATTATTCAAAAGACAAATTTCGGTATACTATTTTTTCTACTAATCAAAATCTCCAATAGAGTATGGATATTAAAAAGATTGAGCACATTGGGATTGCCGTAAAAGACTTGGAAACTTCTAAAAAATATTATGAAGAAGTTTTGGGTTTGAAATGCTACGCTGTTGAAGAGGTGGCGGAGCAAAAGGTAAAAACCGCTTTTTTTATGGTCGGAGAAACCAAAATTGAATTGCTGGAATCCACCGACCCTGCAGGGCCAATAGGCAAGTTTGTTGAGAAAAAAGGAGAGGGTGTTCATCACCTCGCTTTTGCGGTAAATGACCTCGAAGGGCAGCTCGCTGAAGCAAAAGAAAAAGGCGTTAGATTGGTGGATGAAACACCACGCAAGGGTGCTGAAGGGCTGGATATCGCTTTTCTTCACCCAAAATCAACCCACGGAGTTCTTACCGAACTTTGTGAAGACAAAAATGCAAAATAGACACTTACCGCTAATGCTTCATTAGCGGTCATTTTTTTAGATATTTTTTGATATCATCCATTTTTAACAAAGGAAAATTAACAGAATACTATGTCCATTAACAGCGAAAAAATCCGAGAATTAGTTGAAAAACGGGCGAAAGCGCGCTTAGGTGGTGGAGAGAAACGGATCGAGAAGCAACATCAGCAGGGGAAATTCACTGCAAGGGAGCGTATCGAGATGTTGTGTGATGAAGGGAGCTTTGAGGAGTATGATATGTTTGTAACCCACCGAACCAAGTCTTTTGGCTTGGATAAGCAGAAGTTTTATTCTGATGGGGTGGTTACAGGTCGCGGTACGATTGACGGCCGTGTGGTTTTTGTTTTTGCACAGGACTTTACCGTTTTTGGGGGCTCTCTTTCAGAGACTTTCGCCAACAAAATCTGTAAAATTATGGATCAGGCCATGAAGGTCGGCGCACCAGTGATTGGCTTAAATGATTCTGGTGGGGCACGTATTCAGGAAGGGGTACGCTCGTTGGCGGGTTATGCGGAGATTTTCCAGCGTAACATTATGGCCTCAGGAGTTATCCCGCAAATTTCAGGGATTTTTGGTCCTTGTGCGGGTGGTGCGGTTTATTCGCCAGCGCTTACGGATTTCATCCTGATGACCGAAGATACTTCATATATGTTTGTGACGGGCCCTAAAGTGGTGCAGTCGGTAACGGGGGAGGTCATTACGACCGAAGACCTTGGAGGCGCACGCATGCATTCGTCCAAGTCTGGGGTAGCACATTTTGTGGCAGAAAACGACGAAGAGGGGATCATGCTTATTCGCAAGATGCTCAGCTATATGCCTTCAAACAATTTAGAGGAGCCACCACATTTGGAGTGTGATGATCCTGTAGATCGTTTGGAAGATGCTTTGAATGAGATTATTCCTGACAATCCAAATCAGCCTTATGATATGCTGGATGTCATTCATAATATTGCCGATTACGGGGAGTTTTTGGAAGTTCAGCGCAATTTTGCCAAAAACATCTGTATAGGCTTTGCCCGCTTCAATGGCCGCCCTGTGGGTATTGTGGCGAATCAGCCTAAATTCCTCGCTGGGGTGCTCGATATTCAGTCGTCCATTAAAGCGGCGCGTTTTGTTCGCTTCTGTGATGCCTTCAACATTCCATTGGTTACTTTGGTCGATGTGCCAGGCTTCTTGCCAGGTTCTGGTCAGGAGTATGGTGGTATTATTACACACGGTGCAAAATTGTTGTTTGCATATGGAGAGGCAACGGTACCGAAAATTACCATCACCCTGCGTAAATCCTACGGTGGGGCGCACGATGTGATGTCATGTAAGCAATTGCGTGGAGATTTGAATTACGCTTGGCCAACGGCTGAGATTGCCGTAATGGGCGCCAAAGGTGCCGTTGAGGTACTCGAAGGTCGAAATATCCGCGGGATTGAGAATGATGAAGAACGCGCGAAATTCATTCAGGATAAGGAGGATGAATATTCTACCAAGTTTGCCAACCCATATTTGGCGGCCAAGTATGGCTTTATTGATGATGTGATTGAGCCACGAAACACCCGTTTCCGTATCGTTCGCGCTTTGGAAGGATTGGCGACTAAGAAAGAGGTGAATCCGCCGAAGAAACACAGTAATATTCCACTTTAATTTTTTGCCATGTTATTACAAGAGGTTACGCAGGCAGCAAACGACTTTGCTGCTGCCCATCCTTTGGAAGAGGGGTGGATTATCCTTTCAGTAGGGATGTTAATCATATTTTTGGCCCTGCTGTTATTGTTTGTGGTATTTGGATTTGTACTTCCAGGCATTCTTAACCTGTTGGCCAGAAAGCCAAAAGTTAAGATGAAAGTCAAAGCAGCCGACGGCGTTACAGATAAAGAAGTAGCGATGTCGGGAGAGGTTGCTGCGGCTATTTCCGCTGGGATTTATCAGTTCCTCGAAGAGGCTCACGATGAGGAGAACACGATTCTTACCATCGATAAGGTGAAAAGAAATTATTCGCCATGGAGCTCCAAGATCTACACCACACATTCCAATCAATTGGCCAGATAGGTTATTTTTTAAGGCACAGAAGCGATGAAAGATTATAAATTTAAAATTAACGATAATAATTATGCAGTCAAGATTAAGGCTGCAGAGGGTAATGAAATTACCCTGGAAGTAAACGGGACCTCTTACGTCGTCGAGATGGAGAAAGAGGTCAAAACTTCTAAAACGCCGACCTTGGCTCGTCGTCCGACATCCGTAGGGCAACCAAAAGCGGCTGTAAAAGCACCAAATGCTGGTGGGGCAGTCAAAAAAGTTGAAGCACCTCTTCCAGGGGTGATCATCAATGTGGTGGCCAAAGAAGGCGATACCGTGAAAGTGGGGGATACCCTGATGACCATGGAAGCCATGAAGATGGAAAACACCATCCTTGCGGAGGTTTCAGGAACAATTACGGCGGTAAAAGTTAATCCTCAGCAATCTGTATTACAAGGAGATATTTTGGTAGAGATCGCTTAAATCTAAGACAACTATGAAAAGATTTAAGACCATTATCGGGGCGCTGTTCATCATTATGATTGCAAGTGTACTCGGGGGGCATATAGATGCTTTTGCCCAATCGACCAATGTATTGATGCAGGGAGGAGAAACCACTTTCTGGGGAGAAGCCCTGCATGGTGTCATGACCTTCTTATCGAAAACAGGTTTTGCGTATGTTACCATTGGCAATGTGATCATGATCCTGGTAGGATTGTTCTTCATATTCCTGGCGATTCGCTATGACTACGAACCATTGCTGCTGGTGCCGATAGGTATCGGGGTAGTGATTGGAAATATTCCTGGTGGTGCCGGGGTGTATGCCGATGGCTCGGTGATGAATTTCCTTTATTTTGGGGTAAAATACGGGGTGTATCCGCCGCTGATTTTCCTCGGTATTGGGGCGATGACCGACTTCTCGACCCTGATTGCCAACCCCAAGCTGATGCTTTTGGGGGCCGCCGCTCAAATCGGGGTGTTCGGGACGTTTATTGGGGCGATTGCTTTAGGGTTCACCTTACAACAAGCCGGTGCAATTGGTATCATCGGTGGTGCTGATGGTCCAACTTCCATCTTCTTGTCGTCAAAATTGGCGCCGGATATGGTCGGAGCCATTGCCATTGCAGCTTATTCTTATATGGCTTTGGTACCGGTAATTCAGCCGCCGATCATGCGTTTGTTGGTGCCGATGAAAGAGAGAAAAATCCGCATGAAGCCGCCACGTGTGGTTGCTCCACGTGAGAAAATCCTTTTCCCAATCGTGGCCTTGCTACTGACCACCTTCATTTCGCCATCATCATTACCGCTTTTGGGCATGTTGTTCTTCGGAAATTTGTTGAAAGAGTCGGGAGTAACGGAGCGTTTGGCAGAAACAGCAAGAACCAAAATGATCGACATCGTAACGATTCTTTTGGGCGTAACTGTTGGGGCATCTACACAAGCGGATGTGTTCCTGACGACAAGTTCTATTAAGATCTTTGCTTTGGGAGCCTTTTCTTTCTGCGTGGCAACTGCCGGTGGATTGTTGTTCGCTCGTTTCATGAATTTGTTCCTGAAAGAAGGCAACAAACTGAATCCATTGATTGGTGCAGCTGGGGTTTCGGCTGTGCCGGATTCAGCCCGTGTTGTTCAGCACGAAGGATTGAAATATGACCCTTCAAATCACCTTTTGATGCACGCAATGGCACCAAACGTTGCCGGAGTAATTGGCTCCGCAGTAGCAGCCGGTATCATGCTTTCGTTCTTGGTGAATTGATAATCACATTATCGTAGGGACGTTGCATGCAACGTCCGTACATTTTTGGTTTGGGCGGATCGCTTAAGCAAAAATTTTATCACAATCTCTGATTCAATAAGATCTTTGAATCAGAGTCTATATATTTTTTTAAGCCTCAGTCAGTGATTCAAGCTGACTCATCTTCTAACTATAAGCGTAAGCTTTAAACGATTTTTATTATGGCTAATTATGTTCAAAATGCCGCTGAAGCGGTAAAATTGATAAAATCTAATAACCGTGTTTTGATTCAGGGGGGAGCGGCAACGCCTCAGGCCCTGGCCAAAGCAATGACGGAACGTGCAGAGGAGTTGTCTAATGTAGAAGTGGTGCACATTCACACAGAAGGTTATGCCGATTATGCCTTACCCGAATATTCAAAAAGTTTCAAAACCTCCGCTTTCTTTTTGGGCGGAAACATCCGTAAGTCGGTAGATGCCGGTTATGCGCAGTACAATCCGGTTTTCCTTTCGGATATTCCGGTATTGTTCCGCAACGACACCTTGCCTTTGGATGTGGTCTTGTTAAATGTTTCGCCTCCAGACCGCCATGGTTATTGTTCATTGGGTGTTTCTGTAGATGTGGTTGCTGCAGGTGTTGAAAAAGCCAAAGTACTGATTGCGCAGATCAACCCACAGATGCCACGTTGTATGGGCGACGGTATCATTCATATTGATCGATTCGATGCTTGTTTTGATATCGACGAGCCATTGTATGAGTTGCACATTCCGGCAGCCAACGAAACAGAAAAGCGCATTGGTAATTTCATCGCCGAGATGATTCCAGACGGTGCGACCCTTCAGATGGGAATCGGTGGTATTCCAAATGCAGTATTGGATGCTTTGGGCAACCACAAAAACTTGGGGGTTCACACGGAAATGTTCTCTGAAGGCTTATTGCCACTGATGGAAAAAGGCGTGATCAACAACAGTCAGAAGAAAATCATGGCAGGGAAAATCGTTTCCGGTTTTGCCATGGGTTCCCGCAAGCTGTACAACTTCATGGACGATAATCCTGAAGTATGGATGATGGACATTCAGTTTGTAAATGATACGGCTGTGATTCGCCAAAACCCCGCGGTAATGGCAATCAACTCCGCTTTGGAGGTTGATTTGACCGGACAGATTTGTGCGGACTCTATCGGTACACGCATGTATTCTGGTGTGGGTGGACAAATGGACTTCATGCGTGGTGCGGCGCTTTCTAAAGGCGGTAAAGCCATTTGTGCGTTGCCTGCCATTACAGGTCGTGGCGTTTCAAAAATTGTTCCTACCCTTAAAGAAGGTGCCGGTGTGGTAACGACCCGTGCCCACGCACAATATGTTGCTACTGAGTATGGTGTGGCGGAATTGAAAGGTAGAAACCTTGCCCAGCGTGCCAAGGCATTGATCGACGTGTCGCATCCAGACGCACGTGAAGAATTGGAAAGAGCTGCGCATGAGCGTTTTGGTCCAAGCTTTATTTCATTCAACACGCCGATTAAAGCTGAAGAGACTACTTTGGTTTAAGCAAGTCATCATAATGTTAAAGAGGTGTTATAACCTGACCTGTCAAAAATATAAAATTATACCACACAAAAATTAGATTTATAGTGTGTAGGGACGTTGCATGCAACGTCCGTACCGATAGGTACGAAAATATTCGACAGCTTAGTTATAGACCATGATTACCATGATTTTTAGGAAATAGTTAAACAGAAATCTGTGGAAATCTGCGTAATCTGTGGACAAATAAATACCTCTTTACATTTAAGTTTAAAAGATTCAGATCATTGGCTGACGCAGGTATTATCGCTACCTGCGCCGGCTTTAAATATTCACTAAAATGGCAGAGGAAAAACTATTCCAGGAATTTTCTTCGGTAACGAAAGAGGAGTGGGTGGCTAAGGCGACCGCTGACCTCAAAGGGGCATCTTTTGATAAAGTGCTTCGGAAGAAAACAATCAACAATCAGGTACAGGATCCATATTATGCATTGGAAGATGTGGACACGACCATAGATTGGAGTGAACTAAAAAATATTATCCCAACCAATCCCGATGCTGAGCAGGGACCACGCGAGTGGGTGAACTACCAGCGGATTGTGGTTGAAAACGAGACCGAAGCCAATAAAATGGCTTTGCAGCTCCTTGAGTTCAGCGTTACGGGATTGATCTTTGATTTGGGGCCATGTTCGTCCAAATGCAAAGGCATTGATTACAACACTTTATTAAAAGATATCAGAACGGATGCTTTGGCGATTTCTTTCACCAATGTATGCTGTTCAACCGAATTGGAAGGCTACTTCGACGCCGTAAAAGCGCAGGGTGTTGATCCTGCGAACCTGTTCGGATTTGTAGCTTATGAGCCCATCGCTCGATATACCACCGCTGGTAAATTGCCTGAAAACTGGGAACAAGAATTGGTGAAGGTCTATCGATTGACTGAGCAATCACCAAACCTGAAAGCGGTTACGATCAGCGGGCAGGAGTTCGTGAATGCAGGTGGTTCACATGTTCAGGACATCGCTTTTACCCTGAACAAATGGGTAACGGTATTGGATGTTTTGACCGAAGCAGGCATTGACATCAAAGAAGCAATCGGACAGACCAACTTCCTGATGGGCGTTGCGACAGATTACTTCCATGAGTTGGCCAAATTCAGATCATTGCGTTTGTTGGCTTTCGAATTGGCGAAGCAATATGGCGTAACGGTTGACAAATCTGTTTTTGAGATTACTGCAGTTTCTTCTTTGTGGTCTAAATCTTATTTGGATAGCAATGTGAACATGCTTAGAAATACCACCGAGGCCATGTCGGCGATCTTGGGTGGGGTAGATGCGATCTGCATCATGCCACATAACGAAACTTTCGAGAAACCAACAGCGATGACCCACCGCGTGGCGCTCAATCTTTCGCATATGCTGAAAGAAGAGTCGTATTTTGATCGGGTGGTGGATCCTGCCGCAGGTTCTTATTATATAGATAATTTAAGTACTTCTTTGGCAAAAAATGCTTTGGAGCTGTTCCAAAAAGTAGAGACTGAAGGTGGTTTCCTTACTGCTTTCGAAGCCAAAGAGATTCAAACAAAAATTGCTGAAGTAAGGGATTTTCAGGAGAAATTGATCCGTCAGCGCCGTCAGGTGTATGTGGGTGCCAACCGCTACCCAAACATGATGGAGACTTTGGACCCTCAAAAATATCAAACCACTGAGGCCAACGATCTGCTTTTACAGGCCCAATTTGCCGGTAAAACCTTCGAAGAGTTGCGTTTGGCAACGGAGCAGTTTGTTGCTGAGGGCAATGAGCGCCCAACGGTTTTCTATGCACTTTATGGAAATCTGGCGATGCGCCGTGCCCGTGCCAACTTCGCAGGGGAATTCTTGAGTACAGCAGGTTTCAATTCTGAAGAGGCATACTTCGATGATGCTGTTTCAGCGGCCAATGCTTCAGCACACAAAGATGCGGATATCGTGGTAATTTGTTCTTCGGATGATGATTACAACGAATCGGGCGAGGCTTTTGTGAAGGAGTTCCGTGCCAATGATTTGCACACCACTTTGTTGTTGGCGGGTAATCCAACGGACATTGAGGACAAGCTGAAAGCGGCCGGTCTGAACGGTACCGTGCATGTTCGCACCGACATTGTGAAAACACTGACAGATCTTCAACGAATTTTGGGCATTGTAAAATAGCAGCAGATGAAACCTGATTTTTCAAAAATTTCGATCGAGGAAGTACAAGCCAATGCGCAAGCTGCTTCTATCAACAATAAAAACTGGGACACTGCCGAGCAAATCTCAGTAAAACCTTCTTTCTCCAAAGAAGACATCAAAAATATTGAGCATGATAAATTTGCCGCAGGATTGCCACCATTCTTGCGCGGACCATACTCGACCATGTACGCTTCGCGACCATGGACGATTCGTCAGTACGCAGGTTTTTCTACTGCCGAAGAGTCCAATGCTTTCTATCGCAGAAACTTGGCTGCGGGGCAGAAAGGGCTTTCGGTAGCCTTTGACTTGGCGACGCACCGTGGTTATGATTCTGATCACGAGCGCGTAGTAGGTGATGTAGGTAAAGCCGGTGTGGCGATTGATTCGGTAGAGGATATGAAAATCCTTTTCGACCAAATTCCATTGGATAAAATGTCGGTATCGATGACCATGAACGGCGCCGTTTTGCCGGTCTTGGCTTTCTATATCGTTGCCGCTGAAGAGCAAGGCGTTTCTAAAGACAAGTTGGCGGGAACGATTCAGAATGATATTTTGAAAGAGTTCATGGTGCGGAATACTTATATCTACCCACCTGCTCCGTCGATGAAAATCATTGGTGATATCTTCGCTTATACTTCGAAGAATATGCCGAAATTCAACTCGATTTCTATTTCGGGTTATCACATGCAGGAAGCCGGTGCGACCGATGATATTGAGTTGGCATATACGTTAGCCGATGGTTTGGAATATATCCGTACAGGATTGAAGTCCGGATTGACCATCGATCAATTTGCTCCTCGTTTATCGTTCTTCTGGGCGATTGGGATGAACCACTTCATGGAGATTGCCAAAATGCGTGCAGGCCGTATGCTTTGGGCAAAATTAGTGAAGCAGTTTGATCCAAAGAACCCAAAATCAATGGCGCTGCGTACGCACTCGCAGACTTCGGGTTGGTCATTGACCGAGCAAGATCCGTTTAATAATGTAGGACGTACCGCCATCGAGGCGATGGGTGCAGCCCTTGGGCATACGCAGTCATTGCACACCAATGCACTGGATGAGGCAATTGCCTTGCCAACGGATTTCTCCGCACGTATTGCGCGTAACACGCAGCTCTACATTCAGGACGAAACCAATGTTTGTCGCGTGGTGGACCCATGGGCAGGTTCTTATTATGTAGAATACCTGACCCACCAAATTGCACACCGTGCATGGGACCTGATTCAGGAGGTGGAAAAACTCGGTGGTATGGCCAAAGCGATTGAAACCGGTATTCCAAAACTTAGAATTGAAGAAGCGGCAGCACGTAAGCAGGCGCGTATCGATGCTGGAAAGGATACCATTACCGGAGTGAACAAATACCAAGTGGAAGATGACACCGATATCGAGGTATTGGATGTGGACAACACGGCGGTACGAATTTCTCAGGTCAATCGATTGAAAGAAATTAAAGCTTCACGTGATACCGAAGCGGTAGAAAAAGCACTGAAAGCCCTGTCGGTTTGCGCCGCAACGGGCGAAGGAAATTTATTGGAGTTGGCCGTGGACGCCGCACGTGTTCGCGCTACTTTGGGAGAGATTTCCGATGCTTTGGAAACGCATTTCGGTCGTCATAAAGCGATCATCAAAACAGTTTCAGGCGTGTATTCTAAAGAAGCAGCAGACAACGATAAGTTTCAGGAAGCAAGAGAACTGGCGGATAAGTGGGCTGAAATGGACGGCCGCCGTCCGAGAATTATGGTGGCCAAAATGGGGCAGGACGGACACGACCGTGGCGCCAAAGTGGTTGCGACATCCTATGCCGATTTGGGATTTGATGTGGACATGGGTGCCTTGTTCCAAACCCCAGAAGAAGTAGCTCGCCAGTGTGTGGAAAATGATGTACACGCAGTGGGCGCATCTTCATTGGCAGCAGGACACAAAACCTTGGTGCCTCAGTTGATTGAGGAATTGAAAAAGTTAGGCCGCGAGGACATCTTGGTGTTTGCAGGTGGGGTAATTCCTCATCAAGATTACCAAATGCTTTACGACAGTGGCGTATGCGCTATCTTCGGCCCTGGAACCGTGATTTCCGAATCCGCGATTACTTTACTTGAACTGATGTTCGAACGTTTCACCGTAGAAGAAGATTAATAAAAATAAAAGTGTTGAGCTGGACACTCAGCAAGCTGTTTAGTGGATTAAGCCCGACCATTTGGTCGGGTTTTTTTGTGCCCCGTAGAGACGTTATTCTTAACGTCTAACAGGAATATGAGCCCTCGTTTTTCAGACTGGCCTTAGTCTCCGAACTAAGACCATCCATTATTTACCCACCATAATTTAACCAAGGATAAAGCCTTGGCTTATCAAAGAAAAACCCATTAAAATGGGTTGGGCTGGTGCTTCGATGGAATTACAGCCTTCAATTAACCAAAATTATTTCATTGAAAGTAAATGCCAACCTGCTTCAGCAGGTTTTACTGTGTTAGGCCATTGCTTTAGCTGTGGTTAACACAATGCTGATTCAATTTTCCGAATGAAAACAAGACCAAACACCTGCAAGAGAGGAAGGAATAAAATAGCCAAAAAAAACTGGTCTTAAGATTTTTTCTAAGACCAGTTTTCAAAAATAAATTCAATTCAAATGGATTTGGAGATTATCATAAAATACTCCTCATCGCTATTTGTTTATATTTTTCGATATGATTTCAACCTCCTCTATATTATTCAATAACTCCTCATCCAAATAGATATTTCCCTTAGTTTGTAAAACTAATTTTTCTAATGCTGGAAAATTAATTAAATCTATGTAAACATCAACGGGCATTGATGCTTCGTGTAAATTATTGATTATTACACTTTTCGCCTTCTTACTTTCAGAATACTGTCCATTTCCATCGATAAAATGAATTTCTGGTCTTTCAATATCATTTTCAATATACACCTCTCTTGCTGAAAGAATAAATGTCTCTCCATAAACACTAATGTTTATTACATCATCTTTAAAAATTAATGCATCACGTATGCCCAACCCAAAATACGGGCACGAAATTCCATTGAAAGCTTGATTCGAAACTATTGCTGTATCAACCATTATACCGAATGTAAGTCCCAAAGTATTAGGGTTTCCAAATGATATTTCAGTGTCTAACTTATTAAACTCATTATTAAATTTCGCATTCTTAAAACACTGAATAGAAATATCAAGTGGGGTGCCTCGTTGATTAAATAAGTTAATGTATTCATCAGTATTTAGCTCTCCATTTGCGTAAAGCTCAACTAAACCAATAATTGCTCGATCAATAAATTTACACGGAATAACATTTTTAACTGAATTCTGTAACAGATTCAATTGCACATCAAAGATTCCATTATTGTATGCCGTCCTTACATAGAAAAAAGAAAAAGCATCAGGTTGTGTTAATGTTGAAAATGGATAAGGTAATTTCTTAAATTCAGTTTTATAATAATCAGCTCCAGCATCTTTCAAATTATCATAGTCCTCCATCAGAGGAGCCTGAACCTTAATATACGCCTCAATTGCTGCTCCTAAAATTTCATTTCCCTCTACATTTGTTGGATAAATCGCCCCAACCCTTTTTTCATCCATCATAGCATCTAAGCCAAAAGACGAATTACTTAAATCAATCTCCAAAACATCAGTTTTCAAGACCACAAAATCCTCCGTTGGTAAAGCAAGGTCAGCAATGTTCTGCGCAGAAAGGTCAATCGTAGCAATATAACCTAAGGAGCTTCCTTCAGGTAATTCCTCATCACTTACCGAATTATCATTGGTATAAAAAGTCAATACCTCTTCCGCATTGGCTTTCACCTCATTGAAGTCCAAGTACTCTTGAAAACGGCTGATTTCAGTCATGGAAATTTCATAGATCGGATTGCCTTCAAAATTCAATTCAATACCGTCTATGCTATTTTTTAGTGTTTGGAAATGATGAAACTGAAGGTCATTGTTGGCTAAATTCAGCTTGGTCAAATAAGGGAATTCGAAAATCGCACTATCCAACTCCACCTTATCCATCCCCGACAAATCAAGCTCACTCACAAAACCCTCAGCATTTTTCACTACTCTTTCAGAATCTGCACTGACGCCCAATTTCTCCAAGGTCTCCAATTCGATATCCTGCTCGTAGGGCGGGTTCCCTGAAACCAATACCTCAACCTTTGGGAATTTGGTCTTCACGGTATTGATCACTTCCATGTCGAGTTGGTTGTTGCGCAAGTCAATAGTTTTTTGGATGCGGATGGTGTATAAACGCTCATCCATAGTCGTCAATTCCAAAGCTGAGAAATCCACGGACTGGATATTGGTTTCTTTGGTGGTCATGCGGGCATCTACCTTGTCTGCCGAAACGCCATAACTTTTGAAAATAGCCTGCAGGGTTTCCATTTCGGTATTGAACTGCTGTTGGGCTGGGGAGATTTCATCGCCTTTTTTACAGGCAGAAAGAAGCATCACAAGGACAGCAACAAGCATCGTTGCTTTGGTGAAATAGGTAGATGTTGGGCGCATAGTGGCGGTTAGTATATTAATCAATAGGTTAAAATTATTAAGAATGCCTGCCCCTCGTCTCCTCTCTATGTATTCTTAAAAAATTATTATTTGATCCAAAAATAGTGGTTTTTATTGAATGGGTGGCGTTTTTTGGATTTTTTTGTTGGAGCGGGGGGGGATTTTGTTGGAATGCGATGTGGGTGTGGATTGCTGGACATTCATAATCTGATATTTTTCCACGAATTTTTTTTTGGTCGCTGTATGGGCTGACCTATGTGTCTGCCCGAATCATCGTAAATTTTTGTACAGTTTGGATACACACATAGGTGTATCCGTACAGTTGTTATAATAACCTTTTGTATTAGCTTCGAAGAATTGTGCGACTTCGATACGTGAGACATAATAAATTATGCCTTTACAGGGTGGGTAGGCTGTGGTGTAAAAACACACAAGCCCGTACCGTTTGATGTTAAGATTAACATCTCTACAAATGACTTTAACCTCCAATTTTCCCCTTTCATCGCTTTTTATACTGAAAAAGTCCGTTGGCTTCTTTATTTTTGAGCAGAAGAACACCAATATTTTTTAGCGCATGGAGGCAAAGAAAATTTTCATTACAGGAGCAACGGGTAACATTGGTAAAAGCTTAATCAAATACCTTTTAGAACAGGAGGGTACGGATCAAATTATCGCAGGGGTGCGGAATGTCGAGCGGGCGAAGGGACAATTTCCTGCCCACGAACGCCTGACTTTCCGAGTATTTGATTTTGAGGATCAGACAACTTTTAATGCTTTGAAAGAGGTTGATCGTGTGTTTTTGTTGCGTCCACCACATTTGGCGGATGTAGATCGTTATTTTAAGCCATTGATCGATGCATTTCAGCAAAATCAGATCAATCAGGTTGCTTTCTTGTCGGTGCAGGGCGTGGAAAAAAGCAAGGTGATTCCACACCATAAAATTGAAAAGCTGATCGTTGAAAGTGGCATGGAATATATTTTCGTGCGCCCAAGTTATTTTATGCAAAACCTGACCACCACGCTTTATGAGGAATTGAAAACGCACGGCACGATTACACTGCCTGCAGGCAATGCGGTATTCAATTGGGTAGATATTGAAAACATTGGGGAGGCGTCGGCGATTCTATTGTCGAATTTCGAGCAATATAAAAATCGGCCTTTTGAAATTACGGGCGGGGAAAATTTATCTTTTTCGGAAGTGGTATCGATGATCAATCAGGAGATTGAAACACAGCTTAAGTATCGGTCGGTTAATCCGTTCAAGTTTTTTTTGTTGAAAAAACGACAGGGCACCGCCGTACCATTTATTATGGTGATGATTATGCTTCATTTTTTACCGCGCTTTCAGTCGGCACCGAAATGCTCGGACGCCTATACTTTGCTCAGTAAAAAACTACCGACCACTATTCGCGAATTCGCAAAGCGGGAGCAACAGCTGCTCCGCCCATAAAAAAGAGCGGCTACCCATCCGTAGCCGCTCTTTTTTCTTATCCCCAAAAACAGGCGTGTTCATCTTCATCGAGCACTTTAAAAAACTCTATTAAGTTCGTTACCTGCTTCTTCGGTTCATAAGGTTGCCAAACTTGTTCGGCCCCCATCCAATATAATCGCCAGGCACCTGTGGTTTTCACCAATCGGGCTTTAGCGACAGGGTACCTGTTATATACGTCAGGCTTCCTGTAATCAGGTCTGATTTCTTGGATGATCAATACATTATCTTTAAAGGTATATCCAATATCCAGTTGATTGCGCATTTCTTCTTCAGGGCGCATTAATTCCACATTTTCCTGAATTGCTTTTTCGAAAATACTGATGACCTTACCTTCTTCCATCCTATTATTCTCCTTAGTTGTTTAACCTTAAATATAAGCCTTTCTGCGGGCAATACTGAAAATAGCCTTTGAATTTTTATCAGAAATTCTCCGGTGCTACTGTAACAGGCAGGCAGGAAATCCCTTTTTTCGGTTCATGCCTGAACGAGCTATCTGACCGTACGACCACCTTCAATGGGAAGACTGATATTTTACTGCAAATTGCGTTTCTTGTGGTTTTTTCTTATTTGTTAAAGGCGAGTTCTAACCAATGGAGTACTCGGTTAAAAATATCGGGTTAAAGGTGGCAGGAAAGATTTTGTGCTCCAATCACTGATCATCAGGCACCTTTTTCAGTTCTCAGCGCACTTTGTGCTAAAAGCAGTAATTTCATCCCCATTTTAAAAGTTGATGCGCAACTGCCATGAACGATGCTCGGTTTAGGATACGTCAAATAATGAATGATATTTTCGGGCCGTGCCATCAGAATAATGAAAGCCATTGTCAGTCCAAAGACCTTCCGAAAATCAACAAGGGAACATTTCAGCCGTTAAATAAAGAAAAGCAATGAATGATGAATAAAGGAAAATACTTACCCGTCCCATGCGATTTTTATGACTTGTTGACCGACACCGCAAGTTTGCGGCAACCTGTAAAAGTCAATTATTTTGTGGATGATGAGGCCTTGATGGATGCCCAGGGGCTGATTGGCGATATTGAAAACAAAGAAGGGGCAGAATATTTAGTGATCGGGGAGGTGAGTATCCGACTCGACCATATTGTAACCATTAATGGAAAAGTGGGGCCTGCTTATGGAGATTATGAGGCTTTTTCAGATGCCTGCATGAGTTGTAATTTGGGGTATGACCATCAGGGGAATCCTAAAGACTGGAAGTAGTAGGATTTCACTGTAGACATGATCTCGAAAAGCAAGACTGATAACCCTATACTATCGCGGAGGTTGGTGGTTAACAGCCAATTGGTCAGGGCATCAATACGATGAAACAAAAAAAAGGCAAGCCATAGAGGTTTGCCTTCTTTCGTTGAGGGGAAATCTTAGGAAGTTTTCTTCACATATTTGGTCAAGATCACAATCTGCTGACTGTTCACACGCCCTTCGATGTGTTCGGCATTATCCCACACCAAAGAAATATTTCTTACTGCAGTCCCTCGCTTGGCCACCATGCTCGACCCTTTTACATTCAAGTCCTTGATCAGTACAACGGAATCACCATTCGCCAATACAACACCGTTGGCATCCAAATGCTTAATGGCATTTTCGTCCACCTGCTCAATTCCTTCTTCAGCCCAGGCTTTCACATCATCTTCCAGGTACATCATATCAAGAAGATCCTGCGGCCAACCTTCAGCTTTCAGTTGGTTCAACATGCGATACGCCACCACCTGAACTGCAGGAACAGTGCTCCACATGCTGTCATTCAGGCATCTCCAATGGTTGGCATCCACGGCAGCATCGTCGGCCAATTGCGTCCGGCAGGTTTCGCAAGCGTAAATACTTTTGGCTTCAGAACCATCCGCATCTGGGCCCACACCGTAGGCATCCAGGTTGGTTTTGGAGCCACATAACTCACATTTGGATTCACTTCTTGCGATCAGTTGTTGTTCAACACTCATTATATATAGTTTATCGTTTTCAAAGAGAAAACAAGCCCCATGAAGGCCTTGTTTAAAAGAAGAACAAAATTAATAAAATATAAATGAAATTGCCTTCAGGGGCATATAAATGCATCTGATCTATATTATTTATATAAAATTCAAAGAAAGGAATGCCCGATAATGCTTTTTTAGGTCGTGCAGGTTTACCATTGATACAAATTTACAGCTGTTGGTAAATTTTCAGCAAACGAATTCCGAAACGGCTTGTTAAAGGATAAACTAACTGCTATGAAAAAGATACTTATTACTGTTTTTTGCCTGTTACCTGCCATCCTGATGGCACAGGTAACCAAATCTCCGACACCGAAAAATGACCAAATGCAGGTCGATGACGAAATGGTGTCCTGCTTGGCGATGGAATTACCCATCAGTAGCAAAGAGGCGCAAAAGTCCTTTTGCAAATACCTGAAAAAGGAGCATAAGGTCAAGACGAAAATGAAAGACAACAAATTGGTGGGCAAGAACCTTGAACTGCCCACGATTTCTGAGCACCCTGCACATATGGAGGCCCATTTTACACCGACAAAAGAGGGCGGTTCTGAAATGAAAGTCATGCTTAAGAGTAAAGATGGTGTACACACTGATCAAGAGGTGGATGCGGCTTCACACCAGGAGTTGAGTGCGATTATGGTCAATTATGGTAAGCAGGCGCAATATTTACATCATGATAATGAGATTGATGATTTGGAAGATGCCTATGATAACCTGAAGGATAAATATAAGGCGAATCAATCCACGATTAAGGCCATCGAAAAACAAGAAAAGCACCGTAAGGAGTTAACGGATGGCCAATTGGAAAAAACAGATTACAACCATGACGCCAGTGGTGAGGCTGCCAAAAGTCACATCTCACAAATTGAGGATGAAAACAAACAGCTGAAAAGAGAGATGAAAAAGTTGGAAGATAAAATTGAGGAGAAGGAAGATCATCAGAAGAAATTAAAGAGATTGTAGTCTCCTGAATATTCATGAAAAAGGCTGAACTTTTACCGAGTTCAGCCTTTTTTTTATGGTCGATCAATTGTCAGCTTTTTAATACGCTCCGTGGGGCCGGGGCACATTTGCTGATGGCAATTCATACAACGGATCACCGTTCCATTGAAATGCTCGATTTGCAATGCCGCCTCTTTGGGCTCTTTCAGAATATATTCCTGAAAATCTTTGGCCATACTGATATATTGCGGACTTTGATTTTTACCCTGCTCGGTTGGTTGGGCAGTGAGTAAATGTCCGACATTCAGAATGACGGTCTGTGGATTTTTGTTATCCAGCAGCAACTGTCTGCGTTGTTCCATCTGCTCGGTGAGGTCTCGCATCAACCAGGCAAGTTCAGACCCACCGTTGGGGTAGCGTTCTTCTTTGGTGTGGCCTTTTTCCGTACAGGAATAGCAGACGATCAGGCCATACAGTACAATGAAGGTTAAGGAAAGAAATCTCATTATTTTAAAGTCACGCCGTCAGCCTGAAAAGTGTATTTGATTTCATCCTCAGTAATCTGAGCGATTTCTTCTGCTGATTTTCCAGCATCTTCCGCATAATGTTTCAGGGTCGCTACAGAGATCACCTGTTTCCTTGCCACACCATGCATGATCGCTTTTTTGCCTGCTGCATCCTTAGGAACAAAAAATGCATAATCCTTGAACCGAACCAGTAGATTGTCATTTTCATTCAAGGGCAAAGTCATCCAGCATCCTTTTTTCTGGCACACTTCCGCAATCGTTCCTTCAGTGGTAATCAGAAGGGAATCTTTGCTTTCAAGTTGTTTTTCAATGTTACTCAGGGCGGTAATGTCATTGAGATCAAATGCAGTACCGTAAAAAGTAGCTTCCTTTTCTTCTGCCCCTTGTTGAGCTTCTTTTTTCTCTGAAAGGTTACAAGAGGATAAATGAATAAGTAATGAGAAAGCGATTAAAAATCTTAACATATCTAAAGTTTGTCTATTGTTGTTTTCCCATAAATATACAAAATAATCTTGTTCATTTGATTCACACAGCTTTGAAAATGCCATTTTTATCAAAATGATTACATGAACAATGCATTACACTTATGTTATGTCAGGGTGTTTATGAATGGGTAGCGGTTACTTTTAGTAAAGCAAGAGCTTGCGTGAGGAGAATATGCATAGCAAGATCAGGAATGGTTTGTGCGGTACAGCCGAGTCTGTTGAGGATAATCAAATATGATATATAATGATGAAGGTGATAAATAGTTGTTGATCAGTGTACTATTATTTTTTTGTTGAATATCCAACCGATACGTCCTTTAGTGCACCAGCTTGTGCTGATTTATGTCAATAATTTGTTAAAGCTTCTATCAAATTCCGGAATTGATATCCTAAAACGATCGGATGAGTCGCGCTTACACCTCCTTCATTTACCACCCGGCATAGTAGAGATCTCACCCGTTGTAAACACTCTTTTTAGGCTAAAAAAGGACTATTTTGTCGCTTTTTACTTCAGATGCTTCTTACGACATTTTTCACTTAATATTCTTTCTTACTTATCTTTATATTAAAATTAGATTAATAACAGTGCTTTTCCGTGTGGATTTTGACGATTATCATGCGAGAAGAATCATGATTTAATTTAAAAAATATGGTTTAAAGCTGTATATTAATACTTGTATATAACAAAAATTGCTTATTTTTGAACAGTGGGCTGAAAGGGTACAATAATTTATTTGCAGCTTTTTTTCGTCAATTTCGCTAAAGCACAGGTCGGTATTAATCGATTTATGTTTTTTTATATTAAAGACTATATTTTTAATAGTGTTTATGAGGAATTGATTAAACGTATACAAAAATAAACTATTATATTGCCGTTAGAAATACAGCAAAAATATTTTCAGTCGAGTGTGTCAAAAATTGGAAGTACTAACTTTTAGTTGCAGCCGCATTCATTTTTACTAAAAAACTTTTGGTTGTGCAAAAGCCTCTTCGCAGGATTTTTTTAACGAAATAAAAGGTATGATGACAGATACAGAAATTATGGACCACGCTGTGGTTGATTTGAGAAATGAGTTAGGGTCTCATTTAGGGCAGGTGGCGAGGTTGTCCAATTATCTTTTGGATAGTCAGTTTAGCAGAGCGGGCTTCAACATCACCAGAGAACAATGGAGTCTTTTGCGATTGTTATGGGCCGAGGACGGGCAATCTCAGCAGAAACTGGCAGATCGTTTGATGAAAAATCGGGCGAGTATCACCAGCTTGATTGATAACCTTGAAAAGCAAAATTTGGTGGTGCGTGTGCCCAACCAGAAAGATAAGCGTTCGAAGCTCATCTACCTGACACAGCAGGGAAGAGAATTGAAGGAGCCGTTGGCAGATGTTTTCGAAGCCACTTCTCAGTATTGTTTTAGAAGCATTTCGGAAGAGAATCTTGAAACTTGTATGGAGGTATTATTACAGGTAGTCAGGAATATCAAATCGAATAATTCATAATTTCCCCTTGGTAAACATCAGGGAAAAAAAGTTCATCCTTTAAGGGTGAACTTTTTTTGTATGAGCGGATTTTCACATCTTTGCTGCATGAAACAAACTACCTTTATGATGATGAGGCATATTGTCTTTGTATTATTATTTTTTTGCTGGGGGGCGGCACAAGCACAACAAACGATTGAAACCCTTCCCGACACCAGCCTGATTTCACCTCGGAGCTGTATCAATAATCACTATTATTTTTTGCAGGAACAGCATTTTGATAAGTCAAAATCTGTGCGGTCGCTGTTTCCTGTTCAGGGGATGTCGGAGAAGAAGCTTGAACGGCGAGCTTTGCAGCTGAAGCAGATTTATGATGGGGTGGGTTTTTATAACTCTGTGAAAGATATTCCAGGGCAAGCGGATTATATCGACAGCCTTTCCAATGAACATATTTATCGCATCTCCAAGAATTTTCCCAAGCTGTACCTCGAAAAAATTGAAGGGAAGTGGTACTATTCAAAAGAGTCGGTTTTGGCCATCCCTGTGATTCACCAGCGAGTTTATCCTTACGGAATGGACAAGCTTTTGAACATGCTGCAAGGTTTGGGCGATAATCAGTTTTTGGGCATTTACTACTGGCAGGTGCTGGGCTTGTTAATCATTCTGGGTATTTGTGTGATTGTGTATCAGGTCCTGACGCACATTGCCAGTAATTTACTGGAACGGGTGCTTTTGCGCCTCAAGCTCAATAAAACACATGGTCTAATTATTAAGCCATTATCCAAGCCATTTTCACTTTTTGTGGTCATTTCTCTGGCCATATTGATGTTGCCCATTTTGCAGTTTACGGCAAAATTTCAGGCGGCATTTTTACTGATTTTACGACTGCTGCAGCCGTTCTTTTTATTGGTGCTGATTTACCGATTGGTAGATATCATTTGCGATTATTTTGCCAAGGTTGCGCGTACTACTGAAAGTACACTGGACGATCAGCTTGTACCACTTTTGCGCCGCTTCCTTAAAGTGGTGGTGGTCATTATTGGGATGTTGCTTGTTTTACAGAATCTCGATTATGACATTACGACGCTGTTGGCAGGTATTTCGATTGGTGGTCTTGCGTTTGCACTGGCCGCTCAGGATACCATTAAAAACCTTTTTGGCTCGCTGATGATTTTCGTCGATCGTCCATTTCAAATCGGGGATTGGGTTACGGGCAGTGGCTTCGATGGAACGGTAGAGGAAGTAGGATTTCGTTCCACTCGAATTCGCACTTTTCACAATTCTGTAACGAGTATTCCGAATGGTAAAATTGCTGATATGACCGTCGATAACATGGGTTTACGTTCGTACCGAAGATATAAAACGATGATTCAGGTTACCTATGACACCCCAGCCTCGGCGGTAGAATTATTTGTGGAAGGCCTCAGGGAGATTGTTAGGCAACACCCTGAAACCCGTAAGGATTATTTTCATGTCTATTTCAACAGCTATGGCGCACACTCGTTGGATATCCTATTTTATATTTTCTTTTCAGTACCCGAGTGGGGCGATGAGCTTCGGGCCCGTCATGAGGTGAACCTTGAGATCATGAAATTAGCGGAACACCTCGGGGTGCGTTTCGCATTCCCTACCCAAACATTACATATGGAGGAGTTCCCTGGTCAGCCTTCAATGACCCCTGGGGCAATGGACCGACAGGAAATGGAAATGAGAATGGCAAGCTATTTTGAAACAAAAAAATAGATTAACTATTTGATAATTAGCTTGTTATTGTGTAATTGCCTATCATCAATGATGGGCAATTTTTTTATGCCTTAAAACTGAAAAAACCATGAATAAGAGCCACCAAACCCCTGCCGTGTATTTCAATGGAGAAAATCCTGCGGACTTAAAGATGATTCAACAGCTGGAATCGGCCAAAGTTGTTTTTCGGCATATCGATCTCAGCAGATGTAAATGTTGTAAAGAGGTATTTACTGATTTGGTGACTGCCATAGGGCAGGATGCTCAAAATGTGGTGAGTAAGGCTTCGACTTTCTATCCAAATTTCTTACATCGGTTTGAGCAGCTCGATGCTCCCACAGATGCCTGGTACGCCGAAATGTTTACCTATTATCCTTCGTTACTGAAATCTCCTTTGGTGCTTGTTGAAGGGCAGGTGCACCTGGTGGCCGACTCCGAGGATCTGAATCGATTATTACCACTGAACTAAGCTTCTTTTGAGGAACGAGTGCGTGCATTTCTTCCATTAACGCCAAAAAAATAGAGGTCACAAAAAAAGCCGACCACTTCCGTGATCGGCTTACTGACTAATCAAAAGTTATATATTTACAACTTTTTTCCAAATGGTCCGAAGTCAACAACTTCGCCAAATTGTTTCAAGGATTCTTTCACCTCGCTGCCTTTTCCAACAACAATAATATTGCTGTTTTCTGGCTGAATATATTTCTCAGCAGCTTTTTGGATATCCTCCAAAGTTACGGCCTGAATTTTTTGAATGTAAGTAGCGTAAAAAGTTTTAGGCAACTTGTACAATTCCTGACTGATCGCAAAGCTTGCAATGTTCTTTGGGTCTTCAAGGCTACGGGCATAAGAACCGATCATGGTTGCTTTCGCCTGGTCAAGTTCCAATTGTGTAACTGGTGCTTTACGAATCGCTTTCAACTCGTGCATAAATTCAACAATTGCCGAATCAGTGACTGCGTTACGCACTTTTCCTGAAGCTACAAATTCTCCTGTGAATCTGTTAGGTGATACATAAGAGTAGGCGCCATAAGTATAGCCGTGTGTTTCTCTCAGGTTTTTGTACAGACGTGCACTTGATCCACCCCCTAAAATATTGGCCATCAATTTAGCAGCAATATAATCACTGTTTTTTGGGTTGTACTTGATAGGGTTTGTAATGGTAATGCTCGACTGTTGAGCAGATTCCAAATCAGAGAAATAGATGGTCGTTTTTGAAGGTGCTTCTGGTGCGGTAGGTGCCACAGTTTTGTTGGCAGATTTCTTCCATGTAGAGAAATACTTTGTCGCCAGCGCCTTCGCTTCTTTATAGGAAATGTCACCGATCATTGAAAGGTAAGCATTGTTTGGCGTGTAGGCATTTTCGTAAAACGACTGGCAGTCCGCCAAAGTAACGTTTTTCAATGTTTCCAGAGTTTCAATTTCTCCATAAGGGTGTTCGTGTCCGAAATTGGCAACATTCACCAAGTTCTTTGAAATCGCATCCATGCTGTTAGGAACCATAGCCAAGCCATTGCTTTCCTGGTTCATCGCTTTTTCAAACTCCTCTTTGCTAAATTTTGAATGCAAGGCCACATCAGCCATGATCTCAAAAGATTTCTTTTTGTATCGGCTCAGGGTTTCTACATACATTCCGCTGGTACCTGAAGAAAAGGCCGTTCCCATGAAGTCCATTTCTTCATTGATTTCATCTTTGGTACGCGTGGCTGTTCCACTGCCCATCAATGAACTTGTAATGGATGACATCCCCGCTTTTGAACCTTCCAAAACAGGGTTGTTGTAAAGGCGCAAAGAAAAAGTAACACTTGGAATTTCGTGATTACTCACTACCAATACTTTCAGGCCATTTGGCAAAGTGAAAGTTTTAGGCGTTTTCAGTTTGATTTTTGCAGGCTTTTCAGCTTTTGGTGCGTGGGTTCTGTCCACCTGAGCAAAAGCTTGTTGGCTTACAAAGAAGAAGGCCAACAGGATATATATGAAATTCAGTTTTTTCATTTCTATAAGTTTATTTTCGCTAAGAATAGAGGATTATTTTTGCGTCTTAGGCAAGTATTGCAATACAACACGGTTATCCTTGACGAAATATTTTTTCGCTACGCGTGAAATATCATCAAGGCTTACTGAACGGATGTCATTCAGGGTCGTATTGATTGCTCCAGTGTTCCCTTTAAAAATGTAGTTTTTCGCTAACATCTGGCTGATATCGTCCATTTTGCTCAAAGATTTCAAATATTCTGCTTCCGCAATATTTTTTGCTTTGTCCAGTTCTTTTTGCGTAATGCCATTCTCTACTGCATTATCAACCACTTTGTCGATGCTCTTTTCAAGATCGTTAGGATTTACACCCTGACTTGCGATAGAGTAAACAATCGAATTTGATTCGTATTCAAGATCGAGGTTGAATAATTCACTCGCCATGGCAATTTGCTCTTTATCGACAATTTGCTTGTACATACGTGAGGATGCTCCGTTGGCCAATACTGAAATGAACAACTGAACGGCCTGATAATCTTTGCTCGCTACGCCTGGCGTGCGGTAGCCCATGAATACCCCTGGAAGGGTGATGTTATCATAAACAACATCTCTGATTTCTGTGGTTTGCGCTGGCTCCTGAACCGTAGGACGAACAATTTCTTTCTCTCCTTTAGGGATATCTTTGAAATAAGTATTGATCTCCGCTTTTACTGATTTGATATTGAAATCACCCGCAATCACCAATACCGCGTTGTTTGGCACATAATAGTGATTGTAAAAGTTCATGAACTCTTCCAATTTTGCCTGGTTCAAATCTTCCATAGAACCAATTGGTGTGTGGGCATAAGGGTGTACCTTATAAGTATGCTTCATCAATTGGTCAAGGAATGTACCATAAGGACGAGCGTAACGCATGCGTTTTTCTTCCTTCACCACTTTACGTTGTGTATCAACACCAATTTGTAGAATATTTGCATGCAACATGCGCTCTGACTCCAGCCACAATCCTAATTTCCATTGGTGAGCAGGGAATTTGTCATAATAGAAAGTCATATCCTGCGTAGTGTAGGCGTTGTTATACCCCCCCGCATTCGAGCAGTATTTGTCAAATTCTCCTCGTTTAATATTTTTTGAGCCTTCGAAAAGCAGGTGCTCAAAGAAATGGGCGAAACCTGTACGGTGTTCTACTTCATTTTTACTACCAACATGGTATCCTACCGATACCTGCACATTTGGTGTGGATTGATCCTGGTGCAGAATAACATGAAGACCATTCGGCAAGTCATATTCTTCAAATTTGATTTGAGTGTCCTGTGCCATGATCTGGAAATAGCATAGACAACAAAACACTAAACTTAGTACCCTTTTCATCAATTATTGGATAAGATTAAAGTAAATAGATTTCCACTTGATTGGATATTCAAGCTTGATACAATTGTAAGTGTTTACAAAGGCATATTCAATAAACTATTTTTAGACTGCTTGTTTTTATCGGCGAGTGGTAATATTTAATTATAAATGGAAAAAGGGAATTGTGTTGTTTTGGAGTATTCGAGGTCGTTGTTTTGAAGTGGTGTAGGTAAGTAATTGATATATAGTGAATTAATTGAAGGTTTAGAATAGTATAAAAATAGTTTAAATTTTCATTACCAACCGATGGGTATTGCAGTATTCCTATATTAGTATTATTTATTTAAGACAATATTCAACAAGAATACTGCAAATTGTTTTTTGTTATTTCGCTTAAGAATACTGAATCCTCAAATATTATCTTATATTTAATTGTTTCAGTTGTGCATTGATATAATACATTTTTTAATATGAGCGTTTTTGACCCAAAGTTATCATTCACTAATAGCCGAAAAATTTGCTGGCTGATGGCGGAAATTGAGGAGTCTGTTTCAAAAATGTTGGGGATTTCAAAACTGTTGAACCAGCAAAAAAACCTGATGGGGATCGGATTGAGCAACCGAATAGAAGTAGGCTTCAGTTTTAAAAATCCCGCTTTTGAGCAAAAAAAGATTTTGCTCTTTGAGCGCGCTTGCAAAAAAATGATCAAGGAATATAGTCGCTGTTTCAATCACCTGCTTGAATTGGTAAGTCACATTTTCCAAAGCTTGGTAGATCAGATTCCTTTTGCGGAAATACAAAGTGGGCAAGTGCAGTTTGATAGTCGACTTGTTATTAGAAATGTTCAATTAATGACCCAAGAAGAGTTTCGGGAGTCGCTGTACGAAAATTATGAAAAATTGAATATTGTCGAGCGTTGCCAGATTATATTTTCATTATTGAAGCTCCCATTTCCCACGCATTTTTCAATTTTGTTGGAAAAAATAGCACTTGTCAACCATCAATGTTATCAGCGCCCCTACGCAATTTATATCGATGCAGAACAGATCAAATTGTTCTCTTTTATTTTGGCTGACTTCAGAAATACTTTAAGGTGATAATTGTCAGTAAGTAGTCGATAAATGGCATAATTAAAATATGCTTTATTAATAATTGATACTATTTATGAATATCATGATGGGTATTTATAAAAAGTGCAATAATTATAATTAAAAATGATAGTTGATTTTGTTATTTTGAAATCATAATCAAGCAATACCTATTTGTTGCAATCCATATTAGCTACTTAAGAAATGCGGTGTAGGCGGGTTAAGAATATGCTTTAGATGACTTTGGAAATTATTTATTTTCAAACTTTTTTTTAATATTTTTCATCTTAAAAAGTTTATATAAATGAAGTTAAGAGTCTGATTTATAGCTTATTGCTGTTTGATGAGTGCATAATTCGCCTTAGTTTTGGATAGGGGCTTAATCTTTTGGGGTGTTGAAAAGTCAAATATTTATACGATATTTGTAAGGAAATGTAAGAGGTATTCTTGAAATGATCGATGGGATGCCAATAATTTGAGGACGTCTGGAGACATTTAAGCGTTGACTTCAGAAATACTCTAAACTTGTAGTGTTACGTCAAAAAAAATTGACAGTTTGAAAGACCCGGATTTATCCGGGTCTTATTGTTTTAATGCAATTTGTCACTTTTTTTTAATAATGGGAATCCAAATCTCCTCGGTGGATTGTTCATTCAATGGATCATAGTTTGAATCGAAAGTTTCAAATTGTGCTCGGCTCCAATCCCATTCATAGCCTGACGAAGCTAAATATTGCTCACGAAAGTTTTCCAGGCTATTATTGAAGTCGGCTGCCCGCCCCTGGTAGGTGTAGGTGGCATATAAACCTCCCTCAATTTGTGAATAGGCTAAACCATCGGGCAATGATTGTTCTTCGTGCTGCCCCTTAACTGCTGCCCAGCGTTCAATGGGGATGTCCATGAAACCAGGACCAGCCAATGGGGCACTGGCTCTAAAAGTAGCGTAGAACCGATTTTTTTCATACGCCTCGATATGCTTCATCAATGGTTTAAAGAACCGCCAAATTTTAGCAGGGTCTTGCAAGTTTCTCAGGGTGGTTGGCTCTTTTGCTCCAATCAGTAATATGGGTGCAATGGTTTTCAACGCGATGTTTTTTTGTTCTTTCATATCTGTAAAGGTACTCGGATAGCTGAAATGTAATACTCAATGAGTTATATCAGTGTGTTTGCGATTTTTTCATCTGATATTTAAAGCATAATCTATATGTAGGTAGTATAGGGATGAATGCTTCTCAAAATTTGGCGAGTATTTTCAAAATATGCTATTTTTACATGCAAAATATGTTTTGGATTATTTATCCAAATGATAATCTTAACGATCCGATATGAATCTGGAATTAATCTTTGAAAATAACAAAAAGTGGGTAGCTGATAAATTAAAAGTGGATGACAACTACTTTGAGAATTTATCAAAAGGACAAAGCCCCGAGATTTTGTATATCGGTTGTTCCGACAGCCGTGTTACTGCAGAAGAAATTACGGGAGCACATCCAGGGGATATATTTGTCTATAGAAACATAGCGAATATGGTCTCTAATATTGATTTGGGTTCACAGTCGGTGTTGGAATATGCTGTAGTGCATTTGAAAGTCAAACAAATTATTGTTGTGGGGCACTATTTCTGTGGCGGTGTAATGGCGGCGATGCAATCTGCTGATTTGGGCATTCTAAATCCATACCTTCGAAATATTCGGGATGTTTACCGACTTCATAAAGAAGAACTCAATGCTATTACAGACGAAACGGCAAGATATAAGCGGTTGGTAGAGCTTAATGTGCAAGAGCAATGTATTAATGTACTGAAGACCGCCTGTGTTCAGCGGGCCTTCAATAGCGGTCAGCTGGATATTCATGGTTGGGTATTCGATATTCAATCAGGGAAACTAATTGACCTTGATATGAACATGAATGAGAAGATGAAAGACATCATGGAAATCTATCATTTAGATTAAAATCGGACTTTTTATAAAAAATCAATGCTTCAAAGGTCAAATTTTGAAGCATTTTTACTTTTTTTCGTACATGTAGTTAAGTTATAAATTAAAGCTTAATTCAATGTTACATATACGTCCTGAGATTAAAGGAATTTTACCATCAGATAAAGTTAAACTATCATTTCAGAATGAAACCCTTCGGCCTATCCTTAAAGCGCTAAATGATCATTTGCTGATATTGGTCCGTGAGTATTTCGGATCGGTTCATTTCGATTTGGAACGTGTTGAGGATTCCAAACTCAAACAACAAATTGACACGCTATTGCTAAAAGAATTTTCGATCAAATTTTCAGTATTGGGGATGGTCATGGGGCAGATGAGCCATAAAGAATACGCCACCTATTTCGAGAATTCTAAATCATACAACAAGCGCATTTGGAGTATGGCAGCCAAACGGATTTTTGATGGCTTGAAGGCCACTTCAAAAGAAGAAACCAACTAATTTACAGGTGTTATCATGGGCTGAAAAACAGGTTTTTATTTTCGGCTGTTCTGGCGATACACCAACAAAATCATGATTATTAAAGCGGCCCAACCCATTGGGCTGCTCCATAGTAACAGGCGGCTTACGGCTATTTTTTGACTGATGAAAAACAGCAGTGTCAGGATCATTAGTAAGCCAATAAATGTTCCCCAAACGATTTTTTTACCTTTCTTCAGCCGTTTCTTTTTGGCTCTTTTAAGATAGATAATATAGCCTGAAATTGACAGGAAGCCCGTAATTAAGCCAAAAATGCTGTAAATTACTTTCAGTAATACTCCCCCAAACTGACCAAAATGTAAACCTTCGGGAAGGTAATACCATTTTGCTGCCGCAGTTGCTGTTTTAATATCAAATTTATCGAGAACCTTTAAATCGGCTTTGTCCAACAGAAGCCAATTACAGAAAGGATCATAACAGGCCCCCTCCATATTTACCGCGACCTCAAGGTTTCCATTTCCTGCCTTTGCGTATTGAATCCGTAGCTCATCAGCAGAAGTAAAAATCCCAAAAGCTTTTGCGCTAACATCTGCATAATTAATCGGTATTTTCCGTTCGTCCTGCAGGCTGACTTTAGCGGTTGCTATGATGCTTTTTTGTGGTGAAGGCGGACGATAAATGTGCTGTTTTATCCACGGCTGAAAGCCAAGATAGGCACCTGTAACAGCCATCATGAAGTTGAAGAATAAGGCGATAATTCCCAGGTACTTATGCCAGTCATTGTACCTTTTTTTCTTGCGTTTAAACTGCCCAAATTTCTGTTTTTTCATGAAGGGGCTATAGATAATGACCCCTAAAATGGTCGAAATTAAAAGGCATATTCCTGCAAGACCGACCAGCTGTCTGCCATACCACTGATTAAACAGTCGAATGTGTAATGTTCGTAAAGTATAAGAAAACGTCTTGTATCGGTCTCTTTGCCCTAAAACCTTACCTGAATACGGATCGATAAATATTTCCGTGCAGTCTTTTTGTCCAGTGTGTTTATTTTTCTGATATAAACTCAAAAGCCATGACCTTTTCGGGTCACGGCTAATGTTTACAGCGTAATTCGTAACGTTTTCAAAACGCTGAACTATTGCTTGAATTTGAGCTTGCGGCAATTGATCTACTGCTGTGGGTTTTACCTGATAGAGTGCAGGATTCAACGTTTGATCAATTTCATTTTTGAAAATGGCCAAACTTCCCGTAATACTTAGGATAATGATCACCAACCCACTATACAGTCCCAGCCAACTGTGCCATGCCCAAATTTTCTTCATGCTCCAGTTTAGATTTTGAATGATAGATTGACCATGAAGTTTCGTGGTCTCCCAGGGAACAATCTGTCATAACCATAGCCACCGATGTAATATTCTTGATCGAAGATATTTTTCAGGTTAGCAGAAACGCGCATCTTATCAAGCTGATAATATATGCCAGCATCAAACAGGGTATAGTTTTCGAAGGTCAGTCCTTCCACATTGGTAAGTCGGTCGCCAACGTAGTGGCCACCAAAGCCAAAACCGAGTCCTTTGGCTTTTCCTGAAACCACCTGATATTTCAGCCAGAAACCACCCTGATTGTAAGGGGCATTTTCTTTTTGTCGACCGATTTCCGAAGGATCGTCAGAGGCGGTAATGCTTGCATGATTGTAAGCATAGTTTGCCGTCAGGTTAAAATTTTTCGTCAGTTGGCCAGACAGGTCGAATTCAACACCTTTGGATGTTTCGCCACCACGCTGTTCCAATTTATCAGGATCGTAAGGATCTTTCACCAATACATTATCCACATTAATCTGATAAGCCGCAATTGTGGCGGAGAGTTTTCCGTCATAGAATTCGCCTTTGGTGCCCACCTCAAACATGGCGGACTTCAAAGGATCAAATGGCCCACCGTTTTGCTCGGTGTTTAATTTGTAATCCTGAGGTTCGAAGCCTTCGGTGTAGGTTCCATAAAAGTTTATTTGAGGGGTAAGGGCGAATACAAGCCCGATTCGGGGAAGTAAAGCGGTTTGATTTTTATCCTGTTCCTGACCGTTTTCAAGTCGGGTATCTGTATAAAACTCCTTGCGCAGGCCTAAAAGCAGCTGCAATTTGTTATACTGAATCTGATCCTGAATATAATAGCCAATGGTGTGATTTTGAGTGTAGGCACTTCCATTTCGGGCAATTTCCACGCTTCTGTTGTAGGCATCAATATCAGCAAAGCCGTTGTCGGGGGCAAAGAATTTGTAATTATCTACGCCGTCTTTTTCACCAATAGCCACCCATTCACTTTTATCATAAGTTTTTAGGCTGTAATCCAGACCTGCCAAAATAGTATGTTTGATCGCCCCTGTGTTTGCTTCTGCCACAAAATAGGAAGAAATATTGTCGGCGTTTTCAAGTTCATCGCGGTGAACGTATCGCATTTCCAATTCCTGATCGCTGATGAATTTTCGGTTGGTTCGGTGCTCGCCAAGTCCGCCATTCATGTTAAATTTGATGTAGGAAGTATTGAAGGAGAGCCAAGAACTGATTTTTTGATTATAGGACATGGTCATATAAAAATTGGCCAGGTTCATAAAATCATTGGTTTTCGCTGTGGAATTTGTCCTTGAGGTAACAGACAGGTCTGTGGACTGATCAGGAACCGCTTGACCACGATCTAATCTTTGATCATCATTTTGATAAACGATATCGACGTTGAAACGGGAGTTTTCGGTAGGAATGAAAGAAAACGAAGGAGCGATGTAAAACGATTTCGACTCCTGCATGTCTCGGAATCCGTCGGAACTTTGATAACCAGCATTGAGGCGGTAGAAAAACTTGTCGTTTTTATCTATTGGTCCCGTGAAATCGATATTGGTATTGACGGTGTTAAAACTTCCAACGCCAAAGCTTGCCTGTTTACGCTCGACTTGCAGCGGTTTTTTTGTGGTGAAGTTTACCGTTCCACCTGGTCGGGTGTTGGCAAACATGGCAGAGGCAGGACCTTTAATGACCTCAACTTTCTCATAAATATTTACATTCGGTTGCGCCCAAAAGCTGAAAGCCGTCCGAAGGCCATTTACAAGGTGGGATTGTTTAGAACGAAAACCACGAATGGTTAAATCATTATACGCCGTAAACTGGGATACACCACTCACATTCTGCACCACTTCGCCAAGTTTTGTGGCCTGTTGGTCAAGCATTAATTCTTTGGTTACGGTAGCTACCGATTGCGGTACATCTTTCAGAGGCATACCAGTTTTGGTGGCGGTAAAAGTATAGTCGCCTTTATAGCTTTCGGATTTTCTACCAATAATTTCGACCTGCTGTAATTTCGTGGCACGCTCAATGAGTGTAATATGCAATTGTTCTTTCTGCGGCAGTTGCTGTAGGGAAATGGCCTGAGATTCATAGCCCATGCAACTGATAAGTAAAATTCCTGATGTGGAGTTTGTCGGCGGTAATTTAAAAAAACCTGTCTCGTCGGTTATGGTACCCACCGAACTGTTTTTTATCGCTACGTTTACAAATGGTAAAGGCTGATTGGCCTCATTGGTCACCTTTCCGCTGATGCTGCTTTGCGCAAACGCGTGTATGCTTAATAAAAGTAAAAATACAGTAAAGATTTTTTTCATGGCGTGACTTAGTATATGATTTACACCACAAAGTAGGTACTTATTTTTAATTAATCCAATTAACAATAAGTGTAATAGGTTATATTTAATATCAATTTAATGTCAATCGAAATACTTGTTTTTAAAATCAACAGAAAATCAAGCTTTTTGATGTGTTGCTTAAAAATTAACCGACTAATTTTTAAGGGGATACATATTTTCAGGCTTCATAAGGGACCCTAAAAATGATGAACCCTGTATCACTCCAGCAATCATTTATCATCAATCAATGGCTACGGCTGAGGAGAGCTGCTGATCAATGCTACCTTGAGTCGTGCTATGTCGATCAATTTTCAGACCATTCAAGCTTTTATGGCTAAAAAGGTAAGTAGATGGTGGGCATCAGATAATCTAAATTATTTGGCCGACAGATCAATGGGATATTCAGTCCGTATAATCTTTCCGATCTCATTAATCTGTGGGCTGTGAAATTTCAGACAAAACTAAAGGATAATGTGCTGCCGCCTTTAGCTGTCGTGGGTTTTGGAGGAGTCAGAAACCAAGCGGTTAATTTCCTGAAGTTCAGCAGGGGTAATATCACGCCATTTGCCCACAGGAATATCCAGCTCAATATTCATAATTCTGATCCGCTTCAGTTTAATCACATTGAAATCAAGGTATTCACACATTCTTCGGATTTGTCGGTTCAAGCCCTGTGTCAGAATAATTTTGAATTTGAATTTCGTGATTTTTGTAACCTTACACTTTCTGGTTACAGTATCGAGAATAGGAATTCCATTACTCATGCTGCGGATAAAATCATCGGTAATGGGTTTGTCCACCGTTACGATATACTCCTTCTCGTGATTATTTCTTGCACGAAGGATTTTATTGACAATATCGCCGTCATTAGTTAAAAAGATCAGTCCTTCTGAAGGTTTGTCCAATCGACCAATAGGAAAAATTCGCTTCGGGTAATTGATGTAATCAATGATATTGTCTTTTTCCACGCGGGTATCAGTGGTACAAACGATACCAATAGGCTTGTGAAAAGCAATATAAACAGGTTTTTCGTTGGGGGTATGGATCACCTTGCCATCCACACGCACTTCATCCGCTTCACTGATTTTGGTGCCCAGCTCAGGAACTTTCCCATTAATCGTGATTCTTCCTTGTTCCAAAAGTTTGTCTGCTGCTCTTCTTGAACAGTAACCTACCTCACTTAAAAACTTATTTATTCTTGTTAATTTTTCTTCCATTGCCATCCTTGCGTTCAATCTGCAAATATCAAGAATATTTTTTTAATCCGAACAAAATTTAGGCGTAATAGTGCGATATTTTACCGATATGAGGTATTTTTCAGCTAATGCTCGATATTTTTCTGCAAAATTAACTTCCCTTCCGTGAAGCTGTAACAGAGCAGATGCTGCATATCGTGCGCACTGTCTTTATATACACAGCCATTGTCAAGGCCAAGAATCTTTTCTTTTTGCGCGATGCGCCGCTGGATTTCAGTTAACGGCATGGGGTTGTGGCCATGAAGGATGGTGCGGTTCCCCGCGACGGTGGGCTGATACTCAAAATTTCGGATGGTGAGCATGGCAATTTCATTCTGAAACATCGTTGAAACCGATCGGAGATCGAAGCCTGCATGGGCCGCCAGCCATTTTTCAGAGGCGACGAAATAGGGCAGCTCCTGTAGCCATTTTTTTATGGAAGTGATGATTTCCCCTTTTTTGTTCACCAAATCTGTGGACTTCATTCTTTTGGTATAAGCGGCCAAAGCTTCTTGCCCTTGTTCCTCAGACTGTAGCAAAATTTCTTCATGATTTCCGCGAATGCAAATAATATGCAGCCCTTCATTTTGCCATTTTTGAATTTGGTAAATGACTTTGGCGCTGTTGGGGCCTTTATCAATATAATCACCAAGAAAAATCACCAGGTCCGTCGGCCCAACCTGCAGCTTGTCCCATAGTGCGCGCATACTTCTCAAGCAGCCATGGATATCTCCGATGAACAGCTGACGATGGTATTTTTGTAACGAGGAGTCAAAAGTGTGGGGCGACAAGGATAATAATTTAAAGGTTAAGGACTATGGGTAATTTAGGTAATTTCCTGCTAAAATGATCCTTTTTGGCTTGTTTTTGATGTTTGACTGCGAGATTTCTACTACCTTTAGATAAAAATAAATATTACGATCATGTTTGGATTTTTAAAAGGATTGTTTGGTTCTAAAGGGCCAGATGTTAAGGAACTGAAAGAAGAAGGCGCGATATTTTTGGATGTACGCACCGCAGAGGAGTATAGAAAAGGGCATGTGAAAGGGGCGATGAATATTCCGTTGGATATTTTGGATTCTCAGCTTAAGAAACTGAAAAGCAAGAACAAAGCTATAGTGGTTTATTGCCAAAGTGGAAAGCGCGCCAAGACGGCACAGTCGATGTTGGAGAGTGCGGGGGTCGAGACGGTTGTTAATGGTGGTAACTGGCAACGATTGTCGATTAAATTGTCCAACTAATGGCTGGGCGTTTATTGGTGCTGGGTAGTGGCAATGCCTTCCATGCGGGAGGTATGGCTCATTCTGCCTTTTTAATGGAGACGGAGTCGGGGCTGACACTGCTTGAATGTGGTGCCACCACACTGTTACAGATGAAGCAGCGGAAAGTCAAATTGTCCAACCTTCGGACGATCATTATTTCGCATCTTCATGGCGACCATTTTGGGGGATTACCTTTTCTTTTGCTCGATCGGGCTTTCAGTGATGAGGCAGATCAACCCTTGTGTTTGATTGGCCCTGCGCAGTTAAAAACGCAATTATTCGCGCTGATGGAGGTATTGTACCCTGCTTCAGAAAGACATTTGGAAAGGCTGAATCTTCAATTTAAAACTTTGGGCGGGGAGAGGATTTCTACGGCTGATTTTGCAGTGGACAGTTTTGAGGTAAAGCATTCAGAAGCGATTAATGCTTACGCTTACCGAATTGATCACCCACAATTTAAAGTGTTTTATTCTGGTGATTTACAGTGGACGGATGCCGTTCTTGATTGGTCTGATGGTTGTGATTTAAAAATCATTGAATGTAATTTTTTAAATAATGGAAAGGGTGGGCATGTTTCTTTTGAAGCAGTGAAAGAGCACCTTGACCGTCTTGGGAAATCGGAAACTTACTTCCACCACCTTGATCAGGAAACGAGGGCATATATGCTGAATAGCGGCTTGCAATGTACAGAAGATGGCTTGACAATCTGGTTGAGTTGATTGTCAATTATGTACAAGAAATATGACGGAAATCGTGCCTTTTGTTATGATTTAATCAAATAAAATATGGCTAAATTAGACTTGAGGAATTTTTTATTCTGAATTTGAGGTTATTCAGGGTGGTTTAATTGGTTGTTTTTGAGGAAGATAGGGTATTGTAATTATTTTATAAATTTCTTCTTTTTACCTATATGATGGTAAAAATCAGACGTTTTTGTATCTTAATGTAAATTTAACCTACTACTCAACAATCACACCTCTTAATTATGTCGAAGATGGAAACCGTTCATGATTTCGAATCCGTGGCCTTCAACCCATGTGATTTCCTGAACTTCATCCCGATACATGCATTAACAAATAAGGCTTTCAACGATCAGCATTTGTCAGATCATGGAGGCTACTTTGTTGTATTATTGCAAGATGTATCGGGTTCAATTACCGTTGATCTGCAAGAAGTCAGCACCCAAGGACCTTTACTCTTTCTATTAGGCCCTGATAATCATTACAATTTCGAAATTGCAGAAAATGCCAAAGTCAATGGCTTCATTCTTAATTTTGATGAAGTTCTGTTTTCTTTGTGTAACCTGCCCGAAGAATACCGTTCTTTTTTCAATGACTGGAGCGTTGAAAGTAATTATTCTCTCGATAGTAATGAATTCAACTATCTGAATAATATGCTGGCCAATTTGTCTACTGAAGTCGAATTATTTTGCCGTGAACCGTATCACGACAATATGATCGTCAGGATGGTAGAACAGCTGATGATTTTTGCCTACCGAAAGGAGACCAACAAAAACAGCTGGCGACTAAAAGCGGAAGATGCTTATGTATGTCGATACCGTTCTTTCCTTGAATTGCTTGACGCGCAATACAAACAGTGGCATTTGGTGGGCGATTATACCGAACATCTGCAAATGCACGAAAAACAATTGAACCGTGCCTGCAAGCGGGTGGCGAATAAATCGGCCTTGCAAATTATTCATCACCGATTGTTATTGCAAGCCAAGCGATTGCTGGTAAGTTCTAACAGTTCAATCAAGGATATCGCTTTTGAATTGGGCTTTGCCGATCCAGCGCATTTTAGTAAGTTTTTCAAGAAGAAAACTGGTGCTTGGCCTGTGGAATTTCGACAAGGCGTAGAAGCATTGATGGAGGCTTAGAAATATGCGAAAGACAAGAAATATTGCATTGAAACAACAAAAGGGAACCCAAGTACGGATTCCCTTTTTTTATGGAAGTGTATTTTTTAAATACCGGGTTGGTCAATCGCTGATTATAGCGTTTTGATCAAGGCTTCGTTCATTTTTACATAGTCTGAATTTCCAGCATTTTGTGCCAGCTGAAGCGATGTTTTTGCCGCTTTTTTAGCTTCTTTGTTTTTGCCATTCTTCGCCAAAATTTTAGCCTGAAGATTGAAATACCAATAAGCATCAGTACGTAATTTTACGGCTTCGTTGATCCAGTTTTCAGCTTTTGACAAATCCTTCTCCGTTTCGAAGTAATATCTTGCTGCCGAGAAGTAATCATTCGCTTTGGATTTTGGGTCGAATGCTTTAGCGATAGAAGCCTCAACAGCTTTATCTGTTTCAACAGTTACAGGAATGCTTACCATCGTGTTTTCCCAAAGGATATCCAAAGTAGCACCTGTTGGCTTAAAGTTGTTGAACTCAATAGTGAAAGATTCCCAGGTTGTTTTTGTTTCCTGTGTAGGAACATCAAAACGCACTAAATCTTCAGCTTGATCATAGCGGTTTTTTCCATAACCTGTACCCCAGTGCGTAAGATTTTTGTGAACAACGATCGTCCATTTGTCTTTTTGAGGAATTGCATATAGTGCGTATTTCCCTTTGGCTACTGCTTTACCCGCCAACTGAACATCCTGATCGAAGGTGATTTTTGTTGAAGCGTTTGCTCCCAAGCGCCATAGTTCACCAAAAGGAACCAACCCACCAAAAACCTGACGGCCTTTCATGCTCGGGCGTGAATATTCCACAACCGCTTTAGAAAGTCCAATAGTTTGGTGCAGCTCAGCAGCAGGAGAAGGTTGTGGTGTTGTGATTTGTGCGTTGGCAGCAACGGCCATTACGCTCAGAAAAATACTGAAAAAAATCTTTTTCATTTTAGGTTGTTGTTTATTGTAGAATGATGTCAGGCCAAGCATCGGCAGGTCATCGCCTCCAGATGTCTTGGCCAAGTATAAAATAGGGGGTAATTTTGGACAATCGGAAATTATTCTATCGATAATTTAATCAATGATTAATGAGAATCTATAGGCGACTTTCAACTAAGCGCCCCTTAAAACGTTTATAGAGGAACAAATTGACGGTTCTTTCGAGATATTTTCTTTCTCTTCAGAAATTTTGATAATTTGTATTTTAGTTCGCATTTAACAATAATTTATAGCCTTTATACAGAATGGAAAATTCAAATTGGAATAACCAACGCCAAGCTTCTCGAAGTGGTTCAACCTTTTCTCATGGGACTTCCCATGTAGAGGCTGCCTCTCGGGTTTTCATGCAGCATGTTTATGGCTGGATGACATTAGGGTTGCTCATTACCGCCTTGTTTGCCTACCTTACTTTCAACTCTGAATTCCTATTCAGTATTGTATCAGGGATGGGAATTTGGGCCTTGATCATCGCTGAGTTAGGGTTGGTCTTTGTCATCTCAGGGATGATCAATAAGTTGTCGCCATTGGCGGCCAAAGGATTATTTGCACTTTACAGTGCACTTAACGGATTGACGTTGAGTGTGATTTTGATGGCCTACACCCAATCGTCCGTTTATTCAACCTTCTTAATTACAGCGGGTACTTTTGGACTGATGAGTGTTTATGGTATGGTAACCAAAAAGGATTTAACCAACCTCGGAAGCCTTTTAATGATGGGACTTGTAGGGATTATTATTGCTTCGCTGGTGAATGTATTTATCGGAAGCAGTGGTTTATCCATGATTATTTCCTACGTGGGCGTTTTGATTTTCACAGGTTTGGTCGCGTATGATACCCAAAAACTGAAAAATATCTCTTACAGTGTTTCTTCAGTAGGAGCAGGTAATGCAAGTAAAATGGCAATTTTGGGGGCTTTAAGCCTTTATCTTGATTTCATTAACTTGTTCATTATGCTTTTAAGAGTGTTAGGAAATCGCAGATAATATTAATTCATCAATTGATTGGCCTATTTCGTAAAAGAGATAGGCTTTTTTTATGTCATTTTTTATAAAAGCCGTAATTTAAGGCAAGCTTGACAACCTATTATGACCCTTTAATCCGCATCTCTTGCCTAAACTTCTGCTTGTTTTATTCGCCATTTTATTTTCTTCCGCCGTCTGTGCCCAAAATTTCACCCTCAAGGGGCGTGTTAGCGAGTTAGGAACAGAAGAATCCATTCCTTTTGCAAATGTGTACCTGAAATCCAACCCCATGGTGGGAGCAGAAACAGGCCCTCAAGGGGACTTTAAGATGCTGATTCCTGCGGAGAATTTACCTGATTCACTGATTGTTAAATTTATTGGTTACCGTTCTCAGTCCATTGCGATTTCAGCAGATATGGTCGAGGATTTTTTGAAAGTACATTTGGAGTTTGAGCGTCAGGAACTGACAGAAGTGGTTTTTAAGGCGAAAGAAAATCCAGCTTTTGAAATTATCAGGGAATGTATTCGCCGCTCGGAAGGGCAGGTTCAGCGTTTTCAGGAAGGTTGGCACGGTACCCGCAAGAATGAGTCTTTGTTATATATGAAGGACCTCGGCGATCGGGAGCTGTACAAGCGGATGGGCAAGGAGGCCGAGAAGATCATCAGTGAATATTATGATATTCCTGAAGATGTGCGGTCGGGGAATTTGCCGATACCGATATTTGCCGCTGAAGGAACCACCCTGCGGCAAGGACGAGGTGGCGGTCAGGTATTGGAGGAAAATATTTCAAATACCCGCAAGGGAATGGGCTTTGATGCGCAGAGTATTTTTGGTGCTGTGTTGGGTGATCAGCGCTATCGGATTGATAATCTTTTTCAGAATAATGTCATTGTCCTTGACAAGGCGATTGCGTCGCCGCTTTCCAACTTTTGGCGGGCCAATTACAATATGTGGCTGATGGACAGTACAGAAGTTATTGGAGCGGATGTGACCTATAAAATTCTTTTTGAACCCAAAATTCGGTCAGGAATATTTTTTGAAGGCTATTTATGGATCAATAAAGCGGATTATGCCTTGCTGCGGGTAGAGATGAAATTACCCAACACTTCGGGGATTAACTTTTTGGAAGGCTTTTTTTATACACAGTCATTCTATAAAAACCAGCTGGGCTATTATCAGAGCTCACAGGTCAATTATCAGCAGCGTATTTCAGGTATTCCTGGCGTACCGAAAATCATGATGAATTTTTCCGTGAATGATCTCGAAGCAGCGCAAGGGTATGTGGAAGTGGAATCGTTTCGGACTGATATTCCTGCTGAAAGTACGATAGGCGCCATGGATACCATGTTCAATGTGACGGTTACAGATTTCTCGCAACACATTAAAGCGATCAGTGCCATGGAAAACCGAAGCAGTATTGGTTTGGTTTCCAAGGTGGTGAATGCCATGACGAGTGGATTCTTTGATGGTGACCGTTATGATGTGGGGAATTACCTCGGTTTTTTGCTGTATAACAATGTGGAAGGTTTACGGCTTGGTTTGGGCGCACGATCGACCTTCGGTACCAAGCATTGGTATTTTCGTGGCTATGGAGGATATGGGCTGAAAGATCACCATTTTAAAAGTTTGCTCAGTACCAAATATATTTTCAGCAGGGAGGATTATCATGTGCTTGGAATTCAATACATTAATGATCTGATGCCACTGTCGATGAGCCAGTTTGGGGCAGATCCCTATGAGTTAAACCTTCGCTTTACACAATGGGGGAATTTAGCGATTCGAAATCCTTTTTATATTGAGAAAGTGGATATTGATTATTCGTTGCGCTTCAATAGAGATTGGATCTTTACGGCCAATGGGCGGATGTACCATTTGGAACAGGCCAATCAGGAGGCGATTTCTGAGATTGAGCGGATAGGGAAAATTAAAACTTTTGAGGGGAATGTAGGCTTGCGCTGGAGTTTTGAAGACAAAACAGTGGCCAATAAAAATTTCCGACTGATACGAAATGGGGCACAGCGCTTCCCTGTTCTGGAGCTTAAATATGCCTATGGCGTTGCAGATTATCAATCTGAAACCTTACCGTATCATCGTTTGATTTTCAATCTCAGGAACAATAATTCCCCATTATTGCTTTTCGGTGAAACCTCCTATAATATTACCGTGGGAAAGGTGTTTAATCCTTTGCCTTATCCTTTATTGAATGTTCATCAGGGGAATGGGAGTTTGGCTTACCTGGTCGGGACCAGCCAAATGATGAATTCCTTTGAATTTGTGAGTGATCAATTTGTTACCGCAAATGTTAAGCATTATTTCAATGGGACCATTATGGGACGGATTCCTGGTTTGCGGTGGCTGAATAAGGTTACCAAAGCACGGATTCTTATTGAAGGGGATTTTGCCTGGGGCGGATTGAGTGATGAAAATAAATTGTTGAATGAAAATTATTTGGTTAAAGCTGCTCGAAATGCCGAAGAAGCACAGGCGAGCTTTGCAACCTTTGAGCCAGGCACGCCTTATGTTAGTTTTGGCTATGGGCTGGAGAATATTTTCAGACTGTTTTTTATTCAGTATTGGCATAGATTCACTTACCTGAACCAGCCTTATCCAGTAAGTAGGGGCAGTTTCAAGGTTGGCTTTGCCGTGAAGTTTTAAAGCAGCCATCAGTAAAACCGTTAGGGAAGACAATAGGATTGAAATTTTTCATAGCTTTGTGGCATCAAAGTCAGTGTATGAAAAATTCCTATTTCAACCTTCTCAAAAAATCACCACAGGTAGTCAGTTATGGTGTCATCCATTATTTCTTTTCATCTGTTGGACAGAGCTTTTTTTTAAGTCTATTCATTCCTCAGTTTTGTACTCGGCTTGCCATTGATGCGGCCACTTTTGCTTATATCTACGCTGTATCGTCTTTTGCGGCAGGGGTCTTATTGTCTGTTATCGGCCCAGTGGTAGATCGGATCGACCTTCGAAAATGCAGTGGGTTGTTTGCCCTGCTGGCGGCATGTTTTTGTTTGCTGATGGGGCAGGTGCAATCTGTTTGGATGTTGGGCATTGCCATTTTTGGGCTGCGCCTGACCGGGCAAGGCATGATGCCGCTGATTGGTGCGGCAGCCATGGGGAAATATTTTAAAGCTGATCGGGGAAAAGCGTTATCAATTGCTGCTCTCGGAATGTCAGTAGGAGAAGTTTTGGCACCCATCGGATTGGTGGTATTGATCAACACTTTTGAATGGACGACGCTTTGGAGCGCCTTGGCGGTTATTCAGGCGGTGGTTTTTCCCTTCATCGCTTATCTGTTGGTGGGCAAGGTCGATCTTTTTGCCACCATTGCCACCACGGCACAGTCCAAAGGCTCCAACAAAAAATTTATTCGCGAATTGCTGCGCAGCCCGTCCTATTGGCTTTATGCGGTTACCCTTGTTTTCTGCCCATTTTTAGCAGCAGGGATCATGATTCACCATAGTAGTTTGCTGGAGATAAAATCCTGGAGTTTGCCCATGTATGCGACAGGTTTTGTGGGGTTCGGGGTGGCGCGTATTCTGAGTTCAATCAGTACAGGACCATTGATTGATCGATGGTCGGCGAGTCGATTATTACCTTACTTTTTATGGCCGATAATCATGATGATGGCCTGCCTAATTTTCGTGAAACAGGTTTGGGTGTTGTATTTGTTGCTTTTTGTTCTTGGAGGAAGTTTGAGCTTCGGGAGCATTTGTGGGACCGCCCTGTGGGCTGAAATTTATGGCGCCGAGCGAATGGGGACCGCCAAGAGCCTCAACTCGACCTTAATGGTGTTTGCTTGTTCTATGGCGCCGATCATTTTTGTGTCGGTATTTACTACCGCCTACCTTTTTGTGGCGATGGCAGGCTTGATTATGCTCGCCATTGTTTTGTCTTTGCTGACGCGTTTCAGCTTGGCAAAAAATAGCGCAACAAACCAGATGAAGGCCAAAAAAGCCACCTGTTGAGGTGGCTTCAGGGCAATCTTTTAAGGAGTAGATCACCCCTGATTTGAATAATGGTACTTTTAGAATCTCGAAAAGCCTTTATATACTCTGCTTTTGTTCACAGGAACCAAGTCGCCCTGATATTTTAATTCCGAAGACCAATTGCCTCGGATACGCGCTGTTGCTTGTCCAGAGGCCATAACAGTCATGGTAACGTCAAAATTTCCTGCAGACCCAAACAAGCTGAAGCTCACCATATAGCCTCCATGCTTATTCTCTTTGAATTCATACTTATTAACTTTACCCTCCCAGGTGACGCCGCCTATTCCGTTTATGCCCACAGGAATATTCTGAAAAGCGAGCTGCATAACCCCTTCTTCCTGTGCAATGGAGATAAAATTCGTGTTTGAATTCACCATCGCTGTTCTGCCATACTTGTTGTAAAGGGTATGTGACTCAAGCACGAACGCGCCGCTTTCTATCATCTGTTTGGTGATTTCAGCTTGTATGGCTTCTTGTTCCGCTTCCGCTATTTTTTTCTGCTGCTTGGCAAGTCTGCGTTGCTCTTTTTTTGTAAGAGGTTGATCAGTCTGTTCCGTGGTAATTGTCCCTTGTGCAAAAGCGACATTGGCAATCATTACAAAAATGATCATCCAGATTGTTGTTAGCTTATTCATAATTGATTGAATTATAAATGAGTAATGTTGTTGGTTTTAGTTGTTGATAAGATTTTTTTGAAAAAACCCTATACTAATTAAGTGCTTTTTGTAGGTTATATCCCTAACGATTGTTTAAAATTTTATTAGAGGTCGAACTTTTGACACTGCTTCAGCAGGATTTTTCCTGTCGGAAGGTCCTTTAAAGTGGTCATTTTGAATGTATTGGTAATCTTATTCTTTTTTTTATCCTACATTCAATTATTTCTTCTATAACTGCTGCTATTGCCTCAACGCTTGGGTAGAAATTGGTGTTTATTCAAGAAAAAGATGCTATGAAACAATTTTCCCTCATATATTTCTTACTGCTGATAAGCTTTGTTCAGCTTTCTTGTTCCAATAATTCAAAGGATCAGAAATTGCCTGACGTAAATTTGGATCAGCAATTAAACAGTTTACTGGAGGTGCATGGGCAACAACAAGGGGTATCATTTTTTCAGTTACCATCCTCATCCGACTTCAGTAATATTCCTCAGGACCCTAAAAATCCGATTACCAAGGAGAAAATAGCACTCGGGAAGTTTCTTTTTCATGAAACTGCCATTGGTACCAAACCTAAATATGTTGAAAATGCAGAAACTTATTCCTGTGCGAGCTGTCATCATGCAGATGCGGGATTTCAGGCGGGTATGATGCAGGGTATTGGCGAAGGCGGTGATGGATTTGGTGTGCGGGGAGAAGGAAGAATTTTAAGTGAACATACACAGGCTGATTCTGCCGATGTTCAGTCGGTACGTTCACCGACCGTTTTAAATGTTGCATTTACTGAATTGGTTTTGTGGAATGGTCAGTTTGGTGCCGAAGGGCAGAATTCTGGGACTGAAGCGCAATGGACTGAAGGCAGTCCGAAAGCGGTGAATCATTTGGGTTTTAAAGGTGTGGAAACACAGGCAATTGCAGGCCTTGCAGTGCATCGACTGGAAATCAAAGAATGGTTGCAAGATGATGCCACTTACGGAAAATTGTTCGACGACGCCTATGCGAATTTGCCGAAAAAAGACCGTTGTAATGCCGAAACCGCAGGCATGGCCATTGCGGCATATGAGCGCACCATTACAGCGGAGCAAGCACCATTTCAACAATATTTACGGGGCAATCAGCAGGCATTATCGCATGAACAAAAACAGGGGGCTATTTTGTTTTTTGGGAAGGCAAATTGTGTGAGTTGCCATACGGGTCCAGCTTTGAACTCTGACGGGTTCCATGCTTTAGGCATGAGTGATATGCCTGAAAATGGCAGAATTGGTACTGTACCGCTCGATAGCCGATTAGGAAGAGGGGGCTTTACCAAGAACCCAAAGGATAATTTTAAATTCAGAACACCTCAATTATATAACCTGAAAGATTCGCCATTTTTGGGGCATGGCGGAAGTTATAAGTCAGTTAGGGAAGTGATTGAATACAAGAATTTGGCTAAAGCGGATCAGCCTGAAGTTCAGCAAGGTCAGTTGTCACCTGCATTTGTGGGATTGAATTTATCAGCGGAAGAGATTAATCAGCTCACTGATTTTATAGAGAACGGCCTGTATGATCCCAATTTGCGCCGTTTTGTTCCTGATGTTTTACCTTCAAATAATTGTTTCCCGAACAACGACCAACAATCAAAAATGGATTTGGGATGTGAGGGGATATAAAAAAAGGAGTGCTTCATAGCACTCCTTTTTTTGACGTTTATTTGAATTGACCAGTAGCAATTTTGAATCCCCTGGTTTTGTATAACGGTTTGTTTTAAATCCGCAAATTTTAGAAAGCTGCGCCCGTGGTTGCAAGCTCATAAAGGTGGCCCATAATTTGAGCGACAATCACCAAAATTACCATTGCAAATGGGTAAACTGTCGCATAGGCTACGGACGGAGCATTGGTTTCGGTCATACCATCTACGGCACTCAATCCTGGTGTAGAGGTCATTCCCCCTGTTAGCGTACCCAAAAGAGAGAGGTAATTAATCTTCAGAATTCGACCAATGGTAATGGCTAAAATCATCGGGATCATTGTAATCATTACACCTGAAATAAAGAGGGAGAATCCATTGGCTTCAATGGTGGCCACCAAGCTGCTTCCTGCGCTTGTCCCTACTGCAGCAAGGAAAAACAGCAAGCCTATTTCACGTAAAAAAGCATTCGCTGGACCTGCGATGTTCCAAAGAATTGGGCCAGTTTTTCCTACCCATGACAATAGAAGCGCGGTAATCAACACGCCACCTGTCAGTCCTAAACTGAAGTTTCCAAAATGAATATTTCCCAAAAGGATACCAATAACAGCAATGGCGGCAACAGGGAAGAAATCTCCCACCGTGAGGCTTTTGTTGTCATTGCCAATTAATCGAGAAACAGCAGCGGTGTTGCTTGTTCCAGAAACCACCATCACACGGTCACCAAATTTAAGGCGCGAACGGTAGTTAGGGGTCATGTCTACACCAGAACGACGAATACGTGTAATCCGTGCATTATAGTTTTCAAGTAAAGCCAAAGATTGCAATTCTTTGTTAATGATTTTTCGGTTAGTCACCGTAAACCAATGGGCATCAAAATCCTCAGATTTAGGAATCTCAACAACTGTTGTTGGGCCAATCAGCATTTCTACTTTGTCCAGTGAGTCGTCTGTTCCTACAGCCTTGATAATGTCACCCTTTTTCAGTCTGTAATTTTTATCCGCAACCATACTGTGGCCTTCACTCATCACGCGTGAAATATTTGCGCCAGTCATTCGGTTGAAAAGCAAGTCGCCGATACGTTTCCCAAAAACTTGCTCGTTATCTACAATGTAGTTTTTGTTGAGCATTGAAGGGTAATTGGATTTGGCATCTTCATAATATTTTTCTTCTTCTTCTTTAATATTGATGCGGAAGAATTTTGGGGAAAGTCGACAGAACAAGATCACGCCAATAACACCAAACGGATAGGCAATACCATAACCGATCGAAGCTTCTCCAGCTCCTTTGGTGGCTTCAATAGCTGCCGCTAAACCTGGTGTGGATGTCAGTGCTCCTGTGAACAAACCTACGGCCATGGCCAGGTCGATATCGAATAAATAGGCGCAACCCAAAGCGGTTAAGCCTCCTGAAAGGACAATGGTTACTGCAACAATAATTAACTTTGATCCCTGTGTTCTAAAGGAATCAAAAAAGGCGGGACCCGCCTGAATTCCTATCGTCAGGATAAAAAGAATCAGCCCGATTGTTTTAAAAATGGGTGGGATAGAATAGCCCAAATGTCCGAAAAAAAGTGCCACAAAAATAACCATCGAGGCATCAAAGGAAACACCTTTAATTTTGATCCGTCCCAACAGCATTCCTATCGCAATCACGAGAAATAGTATAAAGTAGTCTATTTCAAAAAGATGTGAAAAGTCCATTGATTATTTTAGATTGATTATGTGAATAATGACAAAACTACATGAAAATTGTGGGTCTTGAACTGATGTAAATCAATAAATTGTTTTGATAATTATCTTTGATTGATTTTTCGTAAAAATGTAGGTCAGAAATTCAGTAGATGAAAAAATCAGCCACTTTTGTTTATTGATAATTGTGGTTTTAGTAAATTGGAGAGTATGTAAAAAAGGTTGGGCGAGTTTTTGAACTTGAATTTGTAACAAATTTATAGGTTTAGCTACTTTTTTTCGCCTCGGCGTGTACTTTTTCACGGGCTTTCAACGTACAAAATGATAGCATTAACCCAAGATTATTGATGAAATACCCAACCCTATATTTACTGGCAATTATTCTATGTATTAGCTGTAATCAGAAGTCGGATCCTGGTCCCTCGGAACGAAATCGAACGGGTGGCTATTACTGGAATTTAATTCCGCCCCGAATGGATACTTATAACGTGCCTGTTTCTTTTCATTATTTTATTGAAGAAAGTGATGAGGACTTTGAGGTGATGGAAGGGCGTTTGGTAGAAATTGTGAAGGAGGTCAATCGTTTATTTGATAATGAATCTGCCTATCTGGAAAATCCCGCATTTACTCGATTGGGCGTTAGTTTAGTGATTGATACCATTGTGGTGCACCGATTGGGTGAGGGAGATTTTGGCGAGTTTCAGGAGAGCTTTCGTAACAATAATCTTGACTTCTCCTATGTTGATAATTCTGATCATCTTTCGAGCGTCAGGGTGGGCATGATTCCTATTGATGATGATTTTTACCAAACAACCGCCTGGGGTGAATTTCCATATTTTCAGAATCAGCAAAATTCCATGCTTGGATTTACCTCAAGTGTCTATCTTGTGGAGTCGCTGCGCAATTATGATCAGCAAGTGAAAGACCACTATGGGATAGGCTTCCCGTATATTTTCGCGAATGAGGACACCTATACGACCAAACTTGGCGGCGAGTGGTTGGCCCATGAAATGGGACATATCCTGGGCTTATTTCATGTTTTTGGAAGAAATTGTGAGCGTACCGCGACGGATCCGCAAACGGGGCTAAGTGGCGTTTATGATATTGACTTTTGCGATGATACCTATGGTTACATTAACAATGGTTCTGGAGGTGTGGCAGAAAAGTGTACCGAGGGTCCTGAAGTTCCTGAATTCAGAACGAACACAAATGTGATGGATTATCGCGATTACACCACACGAATTACCAAAGATCAATTGATGCGGGTGCAAGCCGTCCTGACCCGAGGATTGCCTATTTCAACGATTGTCATTCCACCAATTACCACTTGGGTTGGAGGCTTTGAGTCGCCGAATGCCAGATTGATGCCTGCAAGAAGCCGAGCGGATGATCAGCACTTACCTATCCGCTGCGCGACACAGCCCTAAGATTTCCCGCCAAGGGACCGACATTCATAAACCTGAAGGATCAACTTTCAGGTTTTTTTTGTTAATATCGGAGATGGAAGAGGAACAGCTCAAAATACAACGCTCCAATGGGGTCATTGATGTGACTTTAAACCGTGATCATAAACGGAATGCTTTTAGTCAGGAGATGAGTGAATCATTGATTGAATTATGTCAGCAGATCGATTATCAGCAGGATCGCATTTTGGTTATTCGTGCCCATGAAAATGCCAAAGTATGGTGTGCGGGTCATGACCTGTCAGTATTTGATCAGCTTGAATCTTTTTTGGACAACAACCCGATGTTAGCACTTTTTGATGCGCTGATGTCGTGCCCAATCCCGATCATGAATCTGATTACAGGTGATGTGTATGCGGGTGGCCTTTGCCTCGCCATTTGTGCTGATTTTAATTTGGCGCGCTCGCACATTAAGGTGGGAATGCCACTGAATAAAATGGGACTTCCTTTGAATGAACGGATTTATGGTCAGTTTATTCATACCATTGGCCTTATGAAAACGAAGCAGCTCCTTCTGACGGGGCAGCCAATTTATGGGGAATCGGTTTTGGAACAACTGGGACTTTTCACCGCAGTTTTTGCTGATCAACAAGCATTAGAGGAGTATGCGTATCAACTGATAGAAGGAGTAAAATCTTGTAGTCCGATGGGGATCCGAAATTCCAAGTTGGAGCTCAATGCCCTGGCCAATAGCAAGATGATTCACGAGGATGCCCATGATCTGCGGAGGGAAGTATTGTTGAGTGAAGATCTGAAAAACAGGGTCGCTTCCATGCAAAATAAATTTAAGAACCATCATTAGCATGCTTTGCCGTGTGATACAATTATAAGAACTATGAAGCGTTTTGATTTAATCATTATTGGTGCAGGGCCCATTGGGATGGCCACAGCAATTGAAGCACAGCAAAAAGGGTTGAATTATCTGGTATTGGAAAAAGGGTGCCTGGTTAACTCTTTGTATAAATATCCTACGAATATGACCTTCTTTTCCAGTTCAGAAAATCTTGAAATTGGAGCGGTACCCTTCCTGTCGAATAATGTGCGCCCAACAAGACCCGAAGCACTGGAATATTACCGTCGTGTGCAGACGAGCCACCAACTTCAAATTCATTTATTTGAGGAGGTTACCTCACTTGAAAAAGTGGACCATCAATTTGAGGTGGTTACTACTAAGGATGCCTATACCGCGGCATCGGTCGTTATCGCCACAGGCTTTTTTGATTTCGCCAATCTATTACAGATTGAAGGGGAGCAGCTGCCGAAAGTAATTCATTATTATGATGATCCTCATTTTTATGCCTTTTCAAATGTGGTGGTGGTAGGGGCGGCTAATTCTGCCATAGATGCAGCTTTACAAACCTATCGAAAAGGTGCGAATGTTACCCTAATCATGAGAGAGGGAGCCATCTCTGATCGTGTGAAATATTGGGTGAAGCCTGATATTGAAAATCGAATAAAAGAAGGTGCTATTGCGGTGCATTATGAAAGTGAACTGTTGGAGATCACTCCAAAATCGGTAAAATTCAAAAATCAAGTAGGGGAAGTTGTTGAAATTGACAATGATTTTGTGTTAGCCATGACAGGCTACCACCCTAATTATGCCTTTTTAGAGGCAGCTGGTGTTCAGTTAACGGACCAGATTCCATTTTATGATCCGCAAACGAATGAAACCAATGTGGAAGGCCTCTACCTTGCAGGGGTGATTTGCGGTGGGAAAATTACCAATGAATGGTTTATTGAAAACTCGATCATTCATGCCGAACGTATCGTAGGCGACATTTTAAACAAAAGGTCAGAAGTATTTTAATATCGTGCGCGATATAAATAAATTTTCATTTATATTTGTCAGCAGATTACAATAGCATAAAACTTGTACCTAACACAAATATGAATAATCAAGCAGAAATGACAACACAGACGCTTTTTGAGGAATTGATTGAAGCACGCCGATCGAATCGGGTTTTTGATACCGAGCATCAGATGCCTGAGCACATTGTTGCTACGGCATTGGCATCGGCATTGAAATCGCCTAACAGTTCGAATATGCAAATGTGGGAGTTTGTCAGGGTGAAAAGCGACGATAAGCGTAAAGCAATGGTGCCTATATGTTTGGGGCAGTCGGCTGCTTCTACCGCTTCGGAATTTGTGGTGGTTGTTGCTCGTCCTGATTATTGGAAAACCCGTTCTGAGTTCAATTATGAAAAATTAAAAAATGAGTACGGGGAGTCTTCTGATAAATTTGCTAAGGTAAAATCTTACTATAAAGATTTAATGCCTAAGGTTTATCGAAATGATGCACTGGGGGTTCTTGGAGGCATCAAAAGATTAATGGCGACTGTGGTAGGATTGTTCCGTCCAATGGTTCGTGAATTGGGCAAGCAAGATATTATGGCGACCATCCACGGCTCAAATTCATTGGCGAGCATGACCTTTATGTACGCCATGACTGCTCAAGGTTATGATACTTGTCCATTGGGAGGATTTGATAGTGTGCGACTCAAGAAGTTGTTAAATCTACCTTCAAGTACTGAAATTACAATGGTGATCGCCTGTGGAAAAGGGACACCTTCAGGAATTTGGGGCGAACGCCATCGGGTGCCTTTTGAAGAGGTGGTTCGCACTGTATAATGATAAAAAAAGGAGATGATGATCATCTCCTTTTTTGTTTTTATTCCGCATAGATTTATCTTCACATATGAAGATTAAACCGTTTTGCAGGCTGATACTTTTGGCCTTACTTTTTAGCGTACACCAACCTGTTCAGGCTCAACAATATACCCGCCAAGATACCCTCAGAGGTGCCAATGGTCCCAATCGTGCATGGTGGGATTTAGTTTATTATCACCTCAATGTTCGGGTGTTTCCTGATCAGCAATCAATTTCTGGGGAGAATATTATGAAGTTCGTGGCCCTGAAAGAAGGACAAACGCTTCAAATCGATTTACAAGCCCCCATGCAACTGACCCGTGTGGTGCAGCATGGCGATAATCTGAAGGTTACCGCGATAGGTAATGCTTATATGGTACAGTTGCCTAAAGTGATGAAAGCAGGCGAGCAAGGGCAGCTTTCCCTTTTCTTTGAGGGGCAACCACCCGTAGCGAAAAACCCGCCCTGGGATGGTGGTTTCGTGTGGAGCAAGGATTCTGTCAGTCAAAAAAAACCAAAACATTTTATTGCCTCTGCCTGCCAGGGGGAAGGGGCAAGTTTATGGTGGCCCTGTAAGGATTTCCCTGCCGATGAAGTAGACAGTATGGATATTTCTATTACTGTACCAAGCGGTTTAATGGATGTTTCGAATGGACAATTGATTGAGGTGAATAAAAATCGAAAGACAAAGACCATAACTTATCACTGGCAGGTTAAGAACCCGATCAACAATTATGGGGTGAATATCAATGTGGCAGATTACGCTTCTTTTGATGAAATCTATGATGGGGAAAAAGGACCTTTGCATTGTTCGTATTACGTGCTGAAGTCAGACCTCCAAAAAGCCAAAAGACAGTTTCAGCAAGTGCCTAAAATGCTCAAGGCTTTGGAGCACTGGTTTGGGCCTTATCCTTTTTATGAGGACGGATTCAAGCTCGTTCAAACACCTTATCTCGGGATGGAACACCAAAGTTCAGTTACTTATGGTAATGGCTTTAAGAATGGTTACAAAGGCACTGATTTGTCTGGAACGGGTTGGGGGCAAACTTTTGATTTTATCATTGTGCACGAGGCAGGGCATGAGTGGTTCGCCAATAATATCACCAATAAAGATGTTGCTGATATGTGGATTCATGAAGGGTTTACTACCTATTCCGAAGCGCTGTATGTAGAATATTATGAAGGCAAGGAAGCCTGCGATGAGTACATGCGCGGGATAAGAAGCAGAATTTTAAACGATCGTCCTGTGATTGGGCATTATGGTGTCAATGAGGAAGGATCTGGCGATATGTATGTGAAAGGCGCATGTATGCTGCATACGCTTAGGCAAATTGTGAATGATGATGCGCTTTGGCGATCGATGCTTCGCGGGTTGAACGAAACATTTTATCACCAAACGGTGAGCTCAGCGCAAATAGAAGGATATATGGCCACCAAAACGGGATTGGAATTAAAGCCCTTTTTTGATCAGTATCTGCGTACCACGCAAATTCCTGTGATGGAGTATGAAATTCAGGATGGGTATTTAAATTACCGCTGGACGAACTGTGTCGCAGATTTCAATATGCCGATTGCTTTATCCATTGGGGGGGAATCCATGATTTTGGATGCTTCCAAAAAATGGCATTCTTTGAAGTTGCCAAATGCTGAGGGTAGCGTTGAGATTAATCAAAATTTGCTGATTGGGCAACAATTCAATGGCCGATTTGATAACGCAGCACATCAGCAATAGCTATTTTTCGACAGCCTTTAATGTATTTAAATCCTATAAATTGATCCTAAAAAGTACTTATTCAGCCCACCTTATGATGTAAAGGATAACCTTTCGATCCTATTTTCATTCTCTATTTAGTATTGACTCACATCTAATATATGAAAATGAAAATTGGGAAAGTTTTGACCACAGTGGCCCTCGGGGCATTATTCCTAGGCGCCTGTTCAAGCGACGATGAAAACGTGCAGCCTGTGCCTCAGTTGCAGATCACGAATGCGGCAGATCAAGTTTTAAAAGTTGAACCTGGTGATGAATTTAAAATGGATCTTGGTTTACAAAACGAAACCGATCGGGTGACCTGGTCAGCGGATACTTTGCCTGCGGGATTGAGCATCAATTCAAAAACGGGGGAAATTACAGGTAACTTTGCTGAATTGCCGAGTCGCTTGTATTCTGTCTTTTCAAATATTAAAGTGGTGGCCGATGATGATACCACCAATGCCAATTCGAGCATTGTCAATTGGCATTTGTTGAATTTGGCTGAAGGGGAACCGATACTAAGTGTTAATGCGGGCGGCAAAGAATCTTTCACCAATGATTTCGGTGAAACGTTTGAAGCGGATAAGTATTTTACAGATGGTATCGTTCATACTTGGTTTGAAGATCAGGAAATCATGAACACCCCGCAGCGGGAGATTTTTGTTACTGAGCGATATGGAGAAGAGTTCAGTTATGATTTTGATGTTGAAAATGGAAAATACATTGTCGAGTTGCATTTTTCTGAAAACCGTTGGGATGGTGGCGCTTTCCGACGATTCCATATTGATATTGAGGGGCAAACGGTAGAGGAAGCTTTGGATATTTGGAAAGAGGCCAATGCTTTAAATTCTACAGGAACAGGTAAATTCTTTGCAATTAATAAAGAGTACCAAACTACTGTAGTGGATGGTCAGTTGAATATCCGTTTTTACCTTTCGACCTTGGGCAGAGATTTTCCAAAAGTCTCAGGAATATCGATTCGGAAGTTTAATGAATAGGAATAATTTCAAAAATATAGGAATAGTTTAGTGAATAAAAAAACGGGTTTATCCCGTTTTTTTTGTGTTTTATGTAACTGTTTTGTCCTTTAAAAGTACATTAAAGCAACATCATCTTAACCTATTTTGTAATTTATGCGTTTAGCAATTTCTTTTTTTTGCTTGTTGTTGGCCTTCGGGTGTCAGGATCAGAGCAACCAGCAAGCACCTGCTGCGGCAATACCTGTTAAATATCAGGTGATTAAGACTCAGAAAATCAATAGTTTATTAGAATATAGTGGCGAGGTTCGTGCTGAAAATCAGCGGGCTTTGTCTTTTCCTGTCCCTGGCCGAATTGGAAAGGTATATGTCGAAGAGGGCGATCAGGTGAAAAAGGGGCAACTGCTGATGCAGCTCGAGCAAAATGAATATCAGCAAGGGCTTCTTGTGGCAGAAAAGAAAATGGCACAGGCGCAGAGTGAATACGATCGACTGAAGAAAATGTATGATCGACAATCATTAACCAAGTCCGATTTTCTGAAAATTGAAACCGCCCTCGCCGAGGCCAAAGCCAATTTGGTGGTTTTTCAGCGGAAACTTTCTTACACACAAATTCGAGCAAATGAACAAGGACGGGTTGACCGTCTTTTTGTGCGTTCAGGAGAAACGGTAAAGGAGGGTGTTCCTGTGATATCGATGTTGCACAGTGGCCAATATTCTATTCAGTTTTCATTGCCCGAAAATCAGATTGCAAAAGTGAAGGTGGGCGACAGTCTACGTTTCCGTGTACCAAGTATCAGTAAATCTTATTTCAACGCCACGGTGGACCATATTCGCCCTTCTGCCGATGTGCTTACCCGTAGCTTTGCGGTTTTTGCGAATATCGAGAAGGCACCCAAAAACTTGATGCAGGGGATGGTCGCCGAAGTTAATATTCAGGTCAATGGCAGTCAGCCTCAATTGGTAATTCCAACCAATTATGTTGTCCCTGATCCCGATGGAAATCTTTTTGTATTTATTGTTCAGGGTAACCGAGCCGTTCGAAAACGGGTGATCGGTGATCAGCTTGTGGGAAAAGGAATGCTGATAGAGCAGGGACTTTCCCAGGGGGACAGCCTGATTGTTGCTGGGCAGTGGAAATTAACGGATGGTCGTCAGGTAAAGGTAGTAGGGCATGGAACTTATTAAAAGTGCAATTCTCAATCGGCAGGTAACCCTGACCCTGACTTTCATGATTCTCTGTGGTGGTTTATACGCCTTGCTGCATATGTCGCGCAGGGAAGACCCACAGTTTAATATCAGACAGGGTTTGGTCGTTGTCGCTTATCCTGGTGCAGGAAGTCTTGAGGTCGAGCAACAGGTTGTTCGGAAGGTCGAAGAGTTACTTTTTACTTTTAAGGAAGTGCGCAAGGCCAAAACATTTTCTAATTCTCGGGCAGGACTCGGCTATATAGTCGTGGAGCTTGAAAAGAATGTTACTGATCCTGAAAAATTTTGGTCCAAGCTTCAGCATGAGCTTAATACATTGAAAAAAATGAGTCTTCCGCCTTCAGTGCTTGGCCCTGTGGTGGAAACGGGCTTCGGGGAAACTATTGCGCTGTTAATTGGCGTTCGTTCAGAGCAGCGTGACCAGGTAGAGCTGAGCACTTATCTTGAAAAGATTGAAAATCAGTTGCGAACCATTCCCGAAGTTTCCAAAATTCAGCGGGTAGGGGAGCAAACGGAAGCCATTTATATCGAGTCCGATTTAACAAAATTAAGTCAGTATGGGATATCGATGACGTCGTTGTTTTTAACCCTCAGGGGTGAAAATTACCTGTTTCCTGCAGGGAAGTTAAATTTGGGAGCTCAGGAAATTCCCTTGCATGAGCAAAGCCTTTTTTCCTCTACGGAAGATATCAGAAATCAGATTATTGGGCAGGGACCTGAAGGTGCAACGGTTCGTGTACGTGATGTGGGGACGGTGGAACGACGCTTCAAAAAGGCGGATAAGTTTATCCGTGTTAATGGCGAAGAGGCGCTTTTGCTTTCCATTGAAATGCTGGATGGTAATAATATCGTTGATTTTGGTGATGCTATCGCCGCAGCACTTCAGCAGGTGAAACCTTTATTGCCCGAAGATATAAAAATTGATTTCATCGTTAATCAGCCTAAGAATGTTGAAGATGCAGTCGATCGGTTTATTGAGGAGTTTTTTATCGCCATTGTAGCGGTGGTTATTGTGATCATTTTATTGTTGCCCTTTCGGGTGGCCGTCATCAGTGCGGTGGCTATTCCTGTCACCGTTGCCCTGACTTTTACATTACTTCAGGCTTTTGGCATTGAATTGCAGCAGGTGTCCCTCGCCGCCCTTATTGTGGTGCTCGGAATGCTGGTCGATGATGCGATTGTAATTGCTGATAATTATGTGGAAAAGCTGGATGAGGGAAAGAACACTTTTGAGGCTGCCTGGTCTGCGGCCAATGAATTGAAAATCCCTGTACTTACGGCCTCTTTGACGATCATTGGGTCTTTTCTGCCTTTGGTTATTTTAACAGGGTATGTTGGTGAGTTTATTTATTCCCTGCCGATAACAGTTGCTATTGCGATCAGTAGCTCCTATTTGGTTGCGATGTTTCTCACGCCTTTGCTTTGTCATCACTTCATTAAAAAAGGCCTGAATGAGGACAAGAAACCTGAGAAAAAGGGCGTGCTTGACCGTCTGCAGGATTTTTACAATTACCTGATTGAGAAAAGTTTTGCCTATACGAAACTGACCATCCTTTTTTCCCTGCTCTTCTTAGTGGTGGGGGGCATCGCCTTTTTATTCATTCATCAAAAACTATTTCCTGCAGCGGAAAAAGATCAGTTTGTCATTGAGTTGTTTATGCCTGAAGGGACGAATCTGGAAACCACCAATAAAGCAATAAAGGAGGTCGAGAGGCGTATTGCCAAGGATGAGCGAATGGTGAATTATACCACCTTTGTTGGGCAGGCGGCTCCGCGGTTTTACTATAATTTTTCTCCAGAATTTCCGAAAGCCAATTATGCACAAGTATTGGTGAATACAATTTCTGTGGCAGCAACACAGGAGATGGTCAGTGAACTCGAAAAAACCATTGATGTATGGGTGCCTGAGGGCATTATTTTAGCCAAACAAATGCAGCAGGGGGTTACCCATGATGCGCCTGTGGAAATACGTATTTTTGGCGATGACCTGAAAGTGCTCCAAAATTTGGGTGTAAAAGTTGAAGCCATTTTGAACAAACTCCCGACGGCATACCGCGTGGAATCAGACTTTAAAAACCCCTATTTTTCCCTTGATCTTGAGGAGCGAAAATGGGAGGCAAGCCGTCTGGGAATTACCAACGCCTCGATTGCCAAGAATTTGCAAGTAGCCCTGAGTGGTTTTACGGTGTCCAATTTTTATGAAGGGAATAAGGTACTCGATATTATTATTGAAGAGCCAGCCAGTCAAAATGACCGCTATGAGTCCGTTGGAAACACCTATATTGTTTCTCCATTAAGTCGCCAGAAAGTACCCTCAAGCCTGGTCGCTGACGTAAGCCCGAGTTGGCAGATCTCCAACCTCAAGCACCGCAATGGCCGACGAACCCTGACGGTTCTCTGTCGCCATTTGGAATCAGATTTTCCTTCTGAGCAATTGGCCGCCGTGCGTGCGGATATTGAAAGCATCCCACTTCCTCCAGGTTATATGATTGAATATGGTGGCGAATTTGAAGACCAGAATGAAACGTTCTCAGAGATGTATGTTGCTGTGGCGCTGAGTGTGGTGTTGATCTTTATGATTATTTTGCTTCAGTTCCGAGACCTTAAAGAGGTGTTTTTGGTACTGGTGGCGATTCCTTTTTGTGTTCCTGGTGCCATGATCGGCTTGTCGATTTTAGGCTATCCCTTCGGATTTACTGCCTTTGTCGGTTTGGCATCTTTGGCGGGAGTTACGGTTCGGAACTCCATCATTTTAGTAGATTATGCAAATTTCCTTCGCGCGGAAGGGCATGATGTTCGGGAGGCGGCGATTCTCGCTGGTGAGCGCCGAATTCGTCCAATATTCCTGACCACTTTAGCCGCTGCGGTAGGTGTGGTTCCGATGATTATTTCGGGCAGCGAAATGTGGGCTCCTTTGGCAACGGTGATTGCTTTCGGTTTGGTATTCGCCATGTTTATGACCCTTATCGTTGTTCCGGTGCTATATTATTTATTATTGAAAGAGGATAAAACGGGAAATGCTAAGGTCGGAAAAACATTGATGTTGTTGCTCTTGCTATTGCCCGTTTCGCAGATGAGCTGGGGGCAGGATCAGGAAAAATCACTCAGCCTTGATGAGGCTTTACTGATGGCTTATGAACAAAATCCGCTGTTGCAGGCGGCGGCTTTAAAACTGGAAGAGAAATCTCTGAATATTAAGGTGGCGAAATCGCTTTACTATCCGCAGGTGCGGGCAAACGGATCGATGTTTTATTGGTACAACACCAAAAAAGTTACTGATGCTGAAATTTCCCTCGTGGATTTACCGATCATCGGGAGTGTGCCTCCCTTAGGTTTAACCACAGAATTTGTAATCCCAGAACAGGGACGATTCGCGGGCTACGGCTCCGTAGGCGTTTTTCAGCCCGTGAGCCAGTTGTTTAAAATTGGCAGTGGGGTGAAATTGGCTGCCTTGGAACTCGAAGAGGAGCAGGCTTCTTATTCCAATGCGGTTTCGAAAGTGACGGTAGGAGTAACAAAGCTGTATTTGGGGATGCTGATTGAAAAGGCGAAGTTGCGTGAGCAGGACAGTCAGTTGGCCTTGACGAAAGAAAAACTGAAGGAAGCCACGGATGCGGTAGAAAATGGTCATTTGTTACAGGCTTACGAATATGGGCTGAAAGCCGAAACATTGCAGCAACAGAGTGAAATTCGCAAGATTAATACCACATATATGGATTATCAGCGGAAATTTGCGCAGTTGCTGAGTTGGCCGGTTGATTCCATTACAGGCTTACAGGTTCCTACTTCAATGCTCATTGATTCGCTGTACCAACAGTTGGGTGATCTGCAAGCCACCAATACGGATTTAAAAAAAGCTGACCTACTCATGCAAAAGGCAGAATTAGGTTGGCAGGCAAGTAAGCAAGATTTTATTCCTGACTTAACCCTGTTTGCAACGGGTTTGTATGTCGGTGGAGTGCCTGTAATGCCTGAGTTGAATGTGTTGGTGGGGGTTAATTTCAATTGGACGATCCTAAGTTGGGGGAGTAGAAATAAGGAAGTCGAAATTAGGAAGTTGCAAATGAAACAAGCCGCTCTGAATTTACAGAATGAATTGAAAGAGCAGGCCATTTCGGCGGGAAACGCAGAAGATCAGTTAAAGCTTGCCGAGGAATTACTTACTGTGGCAAAGAAAGCGGTTTTCTTTCGGGAGGAAGTGCTTCGAGTGAAAGGCGATGCCTTTGAGAATGAGTTGATCACCAAAAAGGATTTGCTGGAAGCGAAAATGGAGTATCATAAAAGTGAAAGGCAGTTGTTGGAGGCGCAATTGAATTTATTATTGAAAAAGGCGGAATTGGTAGCGGTTTATGGAAAATATGGCAGTTAGGTTGACATATTTTCATCTGTTGAAGGTCAAAACACCAAAGAGTAAAAAAATATTCTTAATTTTGAGCCACAATTGACCTATTGCCTTTTTGACGGTGCGACCTTTCTGAAAAAGGGGGTAAACCTAATCACCCAATCAAGCTTTATAAATTGACTATAAATGGAAAAAAATATTTTAGTTTTAGGGCATAAAAACCCTGATACCGATTCTATATGTTCTGCATTGGCCTATGCAGCACTAAAAAATAAATTGGAAATCCCTGCCACGGCTGTTCGTCTTGGTGACCTGAACAAAGAGACTGCCTTTGTTTTGGATCACTTCAAGGTGACGCCCCCGGTGTTCATGGATTCCATCAGGCCACAGCTGAAAGATATTAAGTCTGCGACTAAAGCGGTAATCGATGACCGCCTGACTTTAAAGCAAGCGCTTGAAATCCTGACAAGAGAGAATATCTCAAGCCTGCCCGTAGTTGGTGCCGACAAAAAGATTGAGACCATGCTTCACGTTTCAGATATCGCCAACGCTTATCTGGAAATGAGTACTTTGACCATCTTCAAGCAATTTGAAACTACTTATCAGAAAGTGGCCGAAACTATTGCTGGTGAAATGGTGAATAAGTCCTTGCCACAGGGAATTGTAAAAGGTAATTTATTGTCTCTGAACAACCTTAATTTGCAAGAAGGTGGCGATATTGTAATTTTGGAGTTGCTGAAAGAGAACCTTGAAAAACTGAAGGAATCAAAGGCTGGATTGGTCATTTGGTGCCCGATTGATTACAGTCAGGAAATTGATTTCGCAGGTTTCGATATTCCTGTGCTCAAGGTGGATAACGGGTTCTTCAAAGTATTTAAACTGATTTCTCAGTCGGTAACAGTCGCCTCTATTCTTCAGAAAAAACCATTCTACATGTTCCGTACCACGGATACCATTGAATATGTAGAAGGGCTGATGAAAGAAGCTGATCAAACGAACTTCCCTGTAGTAGATGAGGAAGGTCACGTTTTTGCCACCATCAAGAATAAGGATTTACAGAATGTGGATCGCCGAAGTGTGGTGTTGGTCGATCATAATGAGAAAGCTCAGGCGATTGATGGAATTGAAACTGCCCAGATTTTGGAGATTGTCGATCATCATAAATTTGGTAACTTCTCAACGATTGAACCACTGATGATTCGTGCCGAACGGGTAGGTTGTTCATCAACCATCATTTTGGATTTGTACCGTTCCAATGGGTGTCTGCCTGAACCAAAAATTGCAGGCCTGATGCTCAGTGCGATTATCTCTGATACCCTCTTATTTAAATCGCCTACCTGTACACAGCAGGATATTGATGCGGCAATGGACTTGTCGGAAATTGCTGGGGTTTCACCTCGAGAATATGGAATGGAAATGTTGATTGCTGGGGCTTCTTTGGGAGATAAACAACCGAAAGACCTGATCAATATGGATATGAAAGAATTTGCGATGGGTGATTATAAAACTGCTTTGGCACAAATAAATACCGTGGATGTACAGGGTGTTTTAGCGAAGCAGGAAGAATATAAAACCGTGATTGAAGAGGCGATCAAAGGCAAAGGTTATGATTTATTCCTTTTCGTCATTACTGATATTCTTAACAACGGTTCACAAGCCATGGTCTATGGCCGCGCAACTGATTTGTTTGAAGAAGCCTTCAGTATTCCATTAGAGAACAATACTGCCTGGATGCCAGGCGTTGTATCGCGTAAAAAACAACTGGTGCCAAATTTGATGGCCGCAGTCATGTAATTGAGATTGAACAGAATAAAAAAGCCACTTTCGAGTGGCTTTTTTTGTGCTAATTATTTGCTGCAGGGATTTGCATGGGAATGCGGACTTGCGTTTTGTCCCAACTCATAACCCATGTCAATTTATTGGGACTGGTAGAGGGGACCACCGTCATGGTGAACTGATCCATTGTTTTGGCTAATTGTTGCGAAGGGACTTGCACACGCAGCAAATCCTGCTCGGGTTCGAAAACTTCACTGACGGGGGATTTTCCCCAATACCCGATTTTTTTATTTATCGCCACTGTCCAGTCGCGTTCACCAGGAATGGTATATACCGAGTATTTTCCTTTAGGGACAGCTTGACCATTAATAGTAATATCCTTGGTGACCATTATTTCTGTGGCATCATTTGCCCCTGTGCGCCAAATTTCACCATAAGGAACCAAGGCACCTTCTTCTTTTGTTCCAAAAATCAGGCGGTCTTTTTTAAAAGGTCTACCGTAGGTGATTTGCAGGCTGAACAAATCATTTTCATACTTGACGGTATCCATGGGGCTCATTTTGTAAGCCTGTTCCTTCACTTGCTCGCAACTCATGATGGCGAGCAGGCATATTAATATGCCTAAGATGGTCGTATGTTTCATTATTTCGGAAGTGGTTTTAGGTTATATTATTGTTATAAACTAAATTTTTCTCCGAAGGTGCTGAAAATGGATTATTTTAATGTATTGGGCAAACCAGTGAAAACAGTTCAGTAATATGTTTAGGGATAAAACTTTTCTGATGACTGATGATGATCGGACTTTGCAGAAGCTCCGGGTGATCGCAACATAATTTCATCAATTCTTGTGGCGAAAGCTCATCGATGTGCTCATTGAACATCTGATAATAAGCACTATCCGTATTCATCATTTGCCAAATAGGGATGTGTAACTGAATAAGGATACGCTCGATAAAATGGGGGTTGAGCTTAACTTTTTCGAGGTCAATTTCTTTTAGCGTTGGTAAAATGCTTCTCGATTCACAGATGATTTTTTGGTCAGAGAACTTGCTGCTGTTGTAAATAATCAGGTCGGTATTTATTTCTTGTAGCTCCATAACTTTCTGATTTATAGGGTATACTATAATTTACGACCTATTACACTCATCGAGAAGGATAATTGTTAGTCTGAAACATGACAAATACTTCCTTTTATATAAAGAAATATAACGCTGACCTGTAATTCGTCTTATTTCAAACAAATGCCAAATAAGTTTTAATGCTCATTTAATTTTGGTCAATAAATTATGAGAATCATAAAAAATATAAGGTAATCCTTGCACTTGAAATTTTTTCAACATTAATTTGTACCATAATGAATTACACAGACACAAATATCGCCCTAACAAACGATCTTCGAGCTCTCCGCTCGGCGACAGAGGTGATTTGTGTGCGCGTTTCCCGACGCCGCCCCTTGGGGGGCTAATTTTATATTGAGGCTACGCGCCTCGATCAATCTGCACAATTATACTATCTATTTACATATACTGTAAATGTGATATCAAATAAAGAAAAGTCGCAAAGTAAGAACTGTGTCATATTTATTGACCTGCTTGTTTTTTATATTTGTTTGGACTTTTCGACCTTGTTTCATTATTCTTTTTATGATTTTTTATCATGTCCATTAAGATTATTCAAGCGTCTGAAGCTTATAGTCATTATACCGATGCCATTTGCGCAGCATTGGCCAATTCCGCCAAAGAGCGCGGTACTGGTATTGCCACCCGTTCAGCAGAATATATTGAGGGGAAATTACGAAGTGGTAAAGCGGTATTGGCTTTAACTTCTGAAGGGGAGTTTGCTGGCTTCAGCTATATTGAGGTTTGGGGGCACGAGAAGTTTGTCGCAAACTCTGGATTGATCGTATTGCCACAATTCAGAAAATATGGACTTGGTAAAAAGATCAAAGCAGCCATCTTTAGGTTGTCACAGGAGTTATATCCAGAGGCAAAAATTTTCGGCATTACAACCAGTATGCCTGTGATGAAGATTAATTCTGACTTGGGCTACCGTCCTGTGACTTTTTCAGAACTAACTGATGACCCGACGTTCTGGGCTGGCTGTAAAAGCTGCAAGAATTATGATATTCTTCAGCGCAATCAGCAGAAAATGTGCTTATGCACAGGTATGCTCTATGATCCTTCGACGGTCAGTAAGAGCAATGTAAAGAAGGCTATTGAGAAAATACTCAAGGTTACTCAAAGAAAAAAAGCGGTTTAATTTTTATATACCATTATCATGTCAACCAATAAAGAAAAAGTAGTTTTAGCGTTCAGTGGTGGTTTGGATACCTCCTATTGTGTAAAATATTTGTCCAATGAAAAAGGGATGGATGTACATACTGCCATTGTCAATACTGGTGGTTTCACAGAAAAGGAGCTTGAAGAAGTGGAAATGAAGGCCATGAGCCTTGGTGCTGCTTCGCATAAGACGATCCGCCAGGTGGAAACCTTTTATCAGCAGTGTGTAAAATACCTTATTTTTGGCAATGTTTTGAAAAACAATACTTACCCACTTTCAGTAAGTGCGGAGCGTGTTTTTCAGGCAGTTGGAATTGCAGAATACGCTCAGGAGGTTGGTGCAACACACATTGCCCACGGAAGTACAGGAGCGGGAAATGACCAGGTTCGTTTTGATATGATTTTCCATATTTTGTGCCCACATATTCAAGTGATTACCCCTATTAGGGACATGAAGTTAAGCCGTCAGGAGGAGATTGATTATTTGGCCAAACATGGTGTGGAAAAAGAGTGGGCACAGGCGAAATATTCTATTAACCAGGGACTGTGGGGAACAAGTGTTGGCGGGGAAGAAACCCTGACCTCGAACCTTGCTTTACCCGAGGAGGCCTATCCTACCCAAGTAACTGAAACTGCGGTAAAACAGATTACACTGCACTTTAAAGAAGGAGAGCTCGTTCAGGTTAATGATCAAAAAGATGCTCCGGTAAAAAATATTGAGTACCTGAATGCGATCGCCGCCCCTTATGGAATCGGAAGAGACATTCATGTTGGTGATACCATTATCGGTATTAAAGGGCGTGTCGGTTTTGAAGCTGCGGCACCCTTAATCACCATCAAGGCGCATCACGCACTCGAGAAACATACACAAACAAAATGGCAACAGTACTGGAAAGAGCAGTTGGGGAATTGGTATGGAATGTTGGTGCATGAAGGGCAATTCCTTGATCCTGTGATGCGTAACATTGAAGGATTTTTGACAGAAACGCAGGAAAAGGTCAGCGGGAAAGTTTTTGTAACCCTGGCACCTTATCGTTTTCAGGTAGATGGTATTGAGTCTGAAAATGACCTGATGAGTGGCGATTTTGGGAAATACGGGGAAGAAAATTTAAGCTGGTCAGGTGAAGATGTTAAAGGATTTACCAAGATGCTGGCGAATCAAACGAAAATCTATCATGCAATCCATAACAAAAACAACAATGATTAAGGTCGGTATCATCGGTGGGGCGGGTTATACCGCAGGAGAACTTTTAAGATTGCTGGTCAATCACCCGAAAGTTCAGATTAGCTTTGTGCAATCCACGAGTCAGGCGGGAAAAGCGGTAACGAGCATCCATCATGATTTGGTAGGCAGCACAAATATGGAATTTGTGGCCGAGATGCCTAAAGGTGCGGATGTCATTTTCCTTTGTATGGGACATGGAAAGTCGCGGGAATTCATGGAAAAGACGCTGGTAGATTCTACCACTAAAGTCATTGACCTGAGCCACGACTTTAGACTGAAAGATAAAAGTATTGCCTCGGATCATCGTGTATTTATTTACGGTTTGCCCGAGCTGAATAAAAACGCAATCAAGGGTGCGAATCATATTGCAAATCCAGGTTGTTTTGCTACCGCTATTCAGTTGGCTTTATTGCCTGCGGCAGATATTATTCAGGATGATGTGCATATACACGCCATCACAGGAGCCACTGGCGCAGGTCAGAATCCTACTGCCACAACGCATTTTTCGTGGAGAAACAACAACGTTTCTCATTACAAAGCTTTTGAGCATCAGCATTTGGGCGAGATTGGTGAGAGTATGGTGCAGGCAGGTAAAGGCTTTGACCATACCATTAATTTTCTGCCCATCCGCGGGGATTTTGCAAGGGGGATTTTTGCTACGGCCTATTTTAAGTCAGACCTGACTGCCGAAGAGGTGAAAAGCAAATATCAGAAATTCTATAAAGATGCTGCTTTTACGCATGTAGTCGACCATAAAGTGTCTTTGAAAGAAGTGGTCAACACCAATAAATGTGTACTGAATATCGAGAAAATTGACGGTAAGATTTTGATTACCTCATGCATCGATAACCTTTTAAAGGGAGCTTCAGGGCAGGCGGTTCAAAATATGAACCTCATGTTTGGACTTCCTGAACATACTGGAATTCAGCTTAAATCTATCGCTTTTTAGTTCTGCCAATATGAATTTATTTGATGTATATCCGCTGTTACCTATTACATTGACACACGGTGAAATGTGCCGTGTTTTTGATGATCAGGGTAATGCTTATTATGACTTATACGGAGGGCATGCTGTGATTTCCATTGGGCACAGCCATCCGCATTACCTGCAAAGATTGCAGGAGCAAATGCGAAAAATAGGCTATTATTCCAATAGCGTTGGCATCCCAATTCAGCAGCAGGTGGCCGATAAATTAGGCAAGCTGTCCAATTACGATGAGCACCAGTTGTTTTTCTGTAACTCAGGTGCAGAAGCGGTGGAGAATGCTTTGAAATTGGCTTCTTTCCATACGGGGAAATCTGAGGTGATCGCCTTCAAAAAAGGGTTTCATGGCCGGACGTCAGGCGCAGTAGCAGTTACCGACAACCCAAAAATTCAGGCACCATTTAACCAGTGCCACCAGGTGAGTTTCCATGAAGTGGAACAGGTGGATACGGTACGTGAACGTCTGGAGGCGGGCAATGTAGCAGCGATCATCATTGAAGGAATTCGTGGTGTGGGCGGAATTTATGTGCCTTCATCCTGGTTCATGCAATCGTTGCGGAACCTTGCTGATAAGTATGAGGCACTGTTGATCATCGATGAAATTCAGTCAGGTTTCGGACGTTCAGGTAAGTTCTTTGCGCATCAGCATCAAAATATCAAGGCGGATATTATCACGATGGCCAAAGGCATGGGGAATGGTTTTCCTGTGGGAGGTATTCTGATCGACCAGAAAATCAAAGCCTCTTTTGGACTCTTAGGTACCACCTATGGAGGAAATCACTTGGCTTGTGCGGCGACCCTGGCGGTTTTGGAGGTCATTGAGGAGGAAGAGTTAATGGCACATGTGGCTACAGCAGGTGCCGAATGGAAATCAGCTTTGGCGCAATGTCCTGGAGTGGTGAGTGTGGAAGGAGAAGGCTTTATGCTGGGGATTAACTTCGATTTTCCGATTAAAGATATTCGTCGCCAATTGGCGCTTGATCGATATATTCTTACGGGGGTTTCTGCAAATCCCAACCAAATACGCTTATTACCTACTTTAAATTTGGGCAAGGCTTCCATGGATCATTTTGTAGATCAATTGACTCAAGCCGTTAAATCGCTCGAATTAGTTTAATTAAATCAATTTTTATGTCAAGTACAGCAAAGTTCACCAACATCACAGATGTCAACAATTTAAATGCCTGGATCGAAGAGGCGCGCTATTTAAAAAGAAATCCGCACATCTTTAAGAAAGTTGGTGCAGGAAAATGTATCGGTTTGGTATTTTTTAACCCAAGCCTTCGAACGAGAATGAGCAGTCAGCGTGCCGCACAGTTACTGGGGATGGATACCATCGTATTGAATGTTGGTTCCGATGGTTGGAATCTGGAGATGAGTGACGGCGCTGTGATGGATCAGGGAGCACAGGAACATATTAAAGATGCCATTCAGGTGATGTCGCAATATTGTGACCTTTTGGCAGTTCGGGCGTTTGCCGACCTTAAAAATCGGGAGGAAGATTATTCTGAACGAATTTTGAATGATTTCATTAAGTATTCTGAGGTGCCGGTGATCAGCCTTGAAAGCGCTACGGGACACCCGTTGCAGGCTTTTGCGGATATGATTACGATTGAGGAACAACGTGCTGAGGGGCGCCGTCCGAAGGTGGTTTTAACCTGGGCGCCACATCCTCGGGCATTGCCTCAGGCGGTGGCGAATTCTTTTGTGGAATGGGTGAAAGCTTCTGATGCTGATCTGGTGATTACCAATCCTGAGGGATATGATTTGGCCAAAGAAGTTACCGAAGGGGTAAAAGTGGAATATGATCAGGATAAAGCCTTTGCGGATGCAGACTTTATTTATGCCAAAAACTGGTCGAGCTACGAAGAATACGGTAAAATTTTGAGCACCGATAGCGCTTGGCAGGTAACTTCAGAAAAAATGGCACTGACCAATAACGCCAAATTTATGCACTGCCTTCCAATTCGAAGAAATGTAGTGGCTTCCGATGAAGTAATTGACAATAGTATTGTGATCAAACAGGCCGAAAACAGATTGTTTGCCGCTGCGGTAGCTTTCAAAAAAGTGCTTGAACAAATAGAAAAGTAATGACCGCTGAGAAAGCCAAACTGAACATCATTAAGGTAGGGGGTAACGTGATTAACGATGCTGAAACCCTGTCAGGATTTTTAAAAGATTTTGCCCAACTGAAGGGGGCTAAGCTGCTGGTACATGGCGGAGGGAAAATCGCTTCCACCATCAGCCAGTCGTTGGGAATTACCCCACAAATGATCGACGGCCGAAGGGTTACAGATGCAGAGACCTTGCGGGTGATTACGATGGTTTACGGAGGGCTGATCAACAAAGGTATCGTGGCACAGCTTCAGGCTTTAGGCTGTAATGCGCTTGGCCTCACGGGGGCAGACATGAATATCATCCCTGCACAAAAGCGGAAACCTGAGCCGATAGATTTCGGATTTGTAGGAGATTTTGATCCACAGCAAATTAATACCCAACAGCTCTCTACGCTCATTAATCAGGGCATTACACCGATTATGTCACCGCTTACTCATGATCAAGACGGCAGTATGCTGAATACCAATGCCGACACTATTGCATCGGGTTTGGCGCAGGCACTTTCAGCAGATTTTGAGGTCGCTTTGGTGTATTGTTTTGAAAAAAGTGGGGTGCTTCGTGATGCCGATGATGACCGTTCTGTGATTCCTCAGATCACACCTGAAGTGTATCAGGATCTTAAAGATCAGGGGGTTATTTTTGCAGGCATGATCCCCAAGCTTGACAATGCTTTTGGTGCATTGAATTCAGGTGTTAGTAAGGTGCATATTACCCATGCTGAACAGCTGTTGTCTTTAGGAGAAAAAGGGACGGTATTATGCCAAGTGTAACAAACCTGACCGCCGAGGCGATTGATTTGCTGAAGCGTTTGATCGCCACTCCGTCGCTGTCGAAATCAGAAGATAAAACGGCGGATCTGATTGCACAATATTTAGCTGACAAGGGCTTTCATGTTCAACGACAACAGCATAATGTTTGGGTGAAGGCCACCAATGCAGTCGAAGGGGCACCTGTATTGTTGCTCAATTCGCATCACGATACGGTCAAGCCGAACAAAGGCTGGGTCAGAGATCCCTTTGCGCCAACGGTCGAAGGCGATCAACTTTTTGGACTGGGAAGTAATGATGCAGGAGCATCTGCGGTGAGCCTGATCGCTACTTTTTGTTACCTTGCCAAGCAGGAATCCATGCCTGTACAGTTGGTATTGGCCATCACTGCCGAGGAAGAAAACAGTGGGGTTAATGGTATCCGCTCTATTCTCCCTGTTTTAGGGAAAATTGATTGTGCCATTGTGGGTGAACCCACAGCGATGGAATTGGCCATTGCTGAAAAAGGCTTGCTGGTTCTTGATGTTACTACCAAGGGCAAAGCGGGACACGCAGCGCGGGAGGAAGGCGTTAATGCGCTATATCTTGCAATGGATGACATTCAGTGGTTCCGAAACTATCAATTCGAACACGCTTCTGATTTTCTCGGACCCGTAAAAATGTCCGTTACACAAATTCAAGCGGGTTATCAGCACAATGTGGTGCCCGATGAGTGTAAATTTGTTGTTGATGTCAGAACCAATGAATATTACTCGAATGCGCAGGTGCTTGAAACCATCCGAACGCATGTAAATGCCGATGTTCAGCCTCGATCCACGCACTTGAACAGTTCTAAAATTGCGTTAAATCATCCGCTAATACAGCGGGGAATTCAGCTGGAAAGGCCTTATTATGGCAGTCCTACGATGTCGGATCAGGCTATGCTTTCATGCCCTTCTCTGAAAATGGGCCCAGGAATGTCGGCGCGTTCACACACCCCTGACGAGTTTATTATGCTCTCAGAAATTGAAGCCGCCATTCCATTATATATCAAACTATTATCTGGTCTTGAAATTCCACATTGGCATCAGGACTAAAACAACCTTAACATCTATCAACACTATGAAACTTTGGGATAAAGGCGGGGTCGCCGTAGAAAATATTATTGATGCCTATACTGTGGGGCAGGACCGTGATTTGGATATTCATCTGGCACCATACGATGTGCTTGGCTCTATTGCCCATGTTAAAATGCTTTCCGAAGTCGGCTTGATTCCTGCGGAAGAAGCGGCACAGATTGTCGTTGAACTGCAAAAAATTCATCAGTCGGTTTTGGATGGACAGTTTGAAATTGAGGATAGTGTGGAAGATGTACACTCTCAGGTAGAATTTTTGCTGACAGAAGCGCTCGGCGATCTTGGGAAGAAGGTACATGCTGCCCGTTCAAGAAACGATCAGGTTTTGGTGGACATGAAAATGTACCTCCGTGCTGAAGTGGAAGAGATTGTGAATCTTTCTACAGAGCTGATTACCAAATTATTACAATTATCGGATCAGCATAAGGATGTTATTATTCCTGGATATACCCACCTTCAGGTAGCGATGCCTTCTTCTTTTGGTTTGTGGTTTTCCGCTTTCGCAGAAAGTTTGATAGATGATCTAAGAATGCTTCAAGGTGCCTATGATGTCATTAATCAAAACCCACTTGGGTCTGCGGCAGGTTATGGTTCTTCCTTTCCTATTGACAGAGAACTAACGAGCCGACTTCTGGGCTTTGCCCACCTGCATTATAATGTGGTAGCGGCGCAAATGTCAAGAGGTAAATCGGAGCAGTCTTTAGCTTTCGGGATGGCATCTATTGGTCAAACTTTAGGTCGTTGGGCGATGGATATTTGCCTCTATAACAGTCAGAATTTCGGCTTCCTGTCTTTCCCTGATCACTTGACGACAGGCTCCTCGATTATGCCACATAAGAAGAACCCTGATGTGTTCGAAATTATGCGTGGGAAAATGAACCAGTTGCAGAATTTGCCGCAACAGTTGATGATGCTGACCACCAATTTGCCAAGTGGCTATCATAGAGAGTTTCAGTTACTGAAAGAAGTGCTTCTACCTGCCATTTTCCAATTGAAAGACAGCCTGTCTATAGCAAAATATATGATGGAAAATGTACAGGTAAATAAGGCGGCAATTGAAGATAAAAAGTACGAATACATGTATTCTGTCGAGTCGGTTAATGCCGAAGTGATGAATGGTTTAACGTTCCGTGATGCCTACATCAAAGTAGGGCAAACGATTGAAAAAGGGGAGTATGTTCCCCAGACGGAGATCAATCATTCGCATCAGGGAAGTATCGGAAATCTGTGTAATCGGGAGATCGAAGTGAAACTTTTTAAAGTGCGTAAATCCTTTAATTTCGACACCTGGCATCAGGCATTTAGCCATTTGCTGCAATAGGCCATAAAGGCTGTCCATCCCTTTTCTGAGGGCCAATTTCCAAACATTGGCAGTATTCAGCGGTTCTTATTAAAAAAGGGTATGGATTTAAGTCGTCTAAAAGAATTGCAGGAAGTTTCTGCGAAATTGAAAATTGCCCATGAATTGCTGGTCGATCAATTGGAGCGTTCGGGTATTTCTGAAGAAATCATGGATCAGTTGGTAGATTTACACCGAAGGTACTATTCACTTCAAAAAGACCTGACACGGTTGAAGGCCAAGATAGAGATTGAGGAGTTTAATGAGGATATCAAAAGGGAAATGTCGCTTTTGGACCGACAAAATGCTTGGTTGAAAAATCATTTCAGGTAAATTGATTTTTTTGTTAGGGATTGCACGATTTTTAATGGATATTTGAAGGGTAAATATATAATATTATGGCAAGCAGAAGAGATCTAAAAAAAGTCGTACATTATTTGTCTAATGAGTTCATCGCTGATGCATTATTGTATTTGATGATTGAAGACAAAAATGATAGCGAAATCGAAGGTTTGGTAGAAGCAACTATTAATGCTGAAGAAGAAGCTATCGATCAGATTAACAATAAAGGTTATGAAGGTTCTGCAAACAAGCATTTCAAGCAAGTAAGAACTTCATTCGTAGAAAAAATCGACGCCAATTATACCAAATTGGTGGACATGATGAAATAAAAATCAATCGCAACACCTTGTAATTGATCAAAAAAGAAAAGTGCTATCTGTAGAGGTAGCACTTTTTTTTATCGCTAAGTCATTGAAATTGAACTATTTTTATACTTCATGCCATTTTAGCGATGGATTGTGCGAAAATTGTGCAACATTCGCGGCTTTTTTTCATTATTATATTAATGGGAAAATAAAAGCGCAAAATGAAAAAAGAAGTTACATTAGAAGGGTTCAAAGCAGAGGTAAAAATAATGCCACATTTGGGAAAAGGAAATGTGGTGGACATCAAGCTCCCCGAGGCAGTTGATGTGCGGGTGCTTTTGGAGCATCATGAAGCAGCACTGTATTTTTATCAGCAAATGGATTGCCATAACAGTGAAGTCATCACCAAGTTTCAGCAAAGCGGTTTTTACACGTCTAAAGGGTTGATTTGTTTCGTTTTTAATTTAAATTAGTGGAGAATTAAAACCACTAATCCTATGTTAAAAAAAGTACATTCCATGCTCTTATTGCTGGGTGGAATCTTGTTGCTTTCAGCTTGTTTTCCCGACAGAGGCCCTCAGTATATTGACGATCTTGACTTGACCATTACTTATTACGACGATGAATTTTACGTCGATGGTCAGGCGAACGATCAGTATAAATATTTCTACATTACTGATACCGTCGAGTATATCGGAAGAAAATCCGACAGTGATGCCGAAGAAGATTTCCTCAAGAATTTCTCTCCAAAATTAATCAGTGAAATTAGAACATCTTTCACTGAGCTGGGCTATGAGCTTAAAGATTCGGCTTTCGTTATGAATAACCCTCAAGAATCTTTTGCGGTTAACGTCACATTTTTAGCCCTGAGCAATCAAGTGATCGGAGGATCTCCTGGTTGGTGGTGGGGCGCAGGTTACCCTGGCTACTGGGGTTGGTATGGCCCCGGATGGGGCGGGGGCTATTGGGGAGGCTATTACCCCTGGGCACCTGGCTACGCTTATAGTTATTCTTATCAAACGGGTACCCTGATGACCGAGATGGTCGATGCGCAAAGTTTGAAAGATTACCGTGAATGGTTTGAGGATAAAACCGAGGAGGAGATTGAAAATGCGGACCCTGCGGATATTCCGCCACTGCAATTCAGGTGGCAATCTTTGGTAGATGGCATTGCCTCCAATAGTGATAAAGCCAACCTCAACAGATTGACCACTGGCATTCAGCAATCATTCACCCAATCACCTTATCTTCAACGGAAGTAATCATCGCTATGAAAACCTTATTGTATTCTATTTTATTTTCTTTGTTGCCCTTAGCCATGGCGCATGCTCAGGTAGATGATGCCTATGTGGGTATTCAAAATTCGCACAATGCCTCAAATGCAGGCAGAGCGACATTTTGGTCGGCAGATTATGTAATAACTGTTCCTACTGGTGATCAGGCAGGCTTTATTTCATTGCCCTCTTACCGCGGTTTTTCGGTAGCAGGCGGAGGATTTATCACTGATCAATTGCTCGTGGGCGGAAGCATTGGCTGGACGGGCAGTTATGCAGAATATGGGCGCCGTACTTATGAGCTCGAGGGTATTGCAGGTGCTATTACTGGTCGACGCTATGATTACCTATATGCTTTGCCAGTCTTGGCAACTGTGCATTATTTCTTTTTACCAGATGCCTCCGTAGAGCCATTTGTAGGTTTGGGTTTAGGTGCGCAATATACCAATTTAGAAACCCAGATTGGTTCGCTTTCTGTCTCTGATAACGCCTGGGACTTCAGCCTAAACCCCGAAGCAGGGATCTATATCCCGATGGGATTGGGAGCCACTTGGGGGTTCACGGCAAAGGTCAGGTACAATCAGGTATTTTACAAGGAGCGGGATTTCTCCAATTTACAAAACTGGGGATTCCACATTGGCGTTGGCTTTCTGTATTAAAACTGAAAACGATAGCCAGCGATAGCGACTAACCCCCGCTTCAAACCATCTGGAATAACCTCTCGATTAATAAAAGGACTGCCCAAGTTGATATAAACAGCTTGGGTATTTTTTATTTGGTATTCGACGATAATACTACCGTTTAGGGTAAGTCCGTCAGAACCTTCAACAGAAACGATGTCTCCTTGGTCATTCGTAATTTCATCCTCTCCTAAATGCAGAATCGGAAGAATAGAGGGCTGAATTTTTAGGCGGTCACCCGCACTCATGATGTTGTAAGCCACACGCAAGAGTAAATCTCCTTTTCTGTTCAGCATATTTGAATTAGGATAATTTTCAGCCATATCAATGCCTGAGGTATTGCCCAGAAAGGCATTCGTGTTGGCACCGCTTATTGGTTGCTGAAGGTAAAGACTTCCTTCCCAATGTTTATAACCAATGTGATAAGCCAACAATAAGTCGATGGTTCCAAGTGTAGGCTGAAAAACCATTGGAAGTGACTCTTTGTTGTTATCGGTAAGGTCTGGGGACGATAAATTGAACTTTCCTCCAAGTGCAAATCGGTGCGTAAATTTACTTCCCAGCTGCGGTAGACGATAATCCAGCGTGGCGAAAAGATCTCCCATACCAAAAGTATTGGCAACATCTGAATTGGCGCCCTGAGCAGTTAATTTTAGACTGACAGACCATTGACTGTTTATTGATCGTGCATATTCTAAAAATGGTGTAATAACTGTAACATCATTGTCAGCTATACCATAACCTAAGCCAATGCCGATGGTATTTTTGGGGAGGTCCTCCTCAAAGTTGTGGCTTGCAAGTGTACAGACCCCAGCGTCGGAACAGCCTTGGGCAATGACATTCGAAAAAGGGAGAATCAACAGGAGTAGTAGGTAGTATAATCGGTTCATCTTTTTATTTTAAGTTAATGCTTTTTTTACTGATGTAATGTCTTGCAGGTTACTATTGTGGCATACGTTAAAAAGGACGATCAATCAGTAAAGCTGTCATGTTTTTGTTCATTTGACCATCGGCTTTCATAGCATGGATCAATTAATACTTGAATGGTAAACTTTGAAGAATAAGTTATGTTAATAACATAAAGTTTAACATCTCCTAAAATTCAATTCTCCTATGAAAGCAGTAATATTAGCTGGCGGTTATGGTACTCGTATTAGTGAAGAGAGTGGCGTACGCCCAAAACCGATGGTAGAAATTGGTGGCCAGCCCATTTTATGGCATATTTTGAAAATGTACAGCCAGCATGGCATTAATGATTTTATTATTTGCTGTGGGTATAAAGGCTATGTCATTAAAGAGTTTTTCTCTAATTATATGTTACATAAATCCGATGTTACCTTCAACTTGGCCCACAATACCATGGCGATTCACAACAGCGATTCGGAGCCATGGAAAGTTACTTTGATTGATACCGGTGATAACGTGATGACAGGAGGGCGTATTCGCAGGGTAAAAGAATATATCGGTAATGAGCCTTTTTGCCTTACCTATGGCGATGGGGTAAGTGATGTGGATATCACCAAATTGGTTGAATTTCACCGTCACCAAAATGCCACCGTTACTTTAACAGCGGTGAAACAGCCAGGTAGATTTGGTGCATTTCAGCTGGGGGATGAGCAAAATAAAATTAATGATTTTACTGAGAAGCCAACGAATGAAGGAGCCGGTGGGGCTTGGATCAATGGTGGTTTTTTTGTTGTTGAACCTGAAGCGATTGACCAGATTGCAGGCGATTCGACCGTCTGGGAAAAAGAGCCCTTGGAGCATTTTGCAGCGAATGAAAAACTGGCAGCATTTCGCCATCGCGGATTCTGGCATCCCATGGATACTTTAAGAGATAAAAATGTACTCGAAGAATTGTGGCAAAATAATAAAGCTCCATGGAAATCCTGGTAATCAAAATTTTATCAGTATTTTTAATCCTATAAGTCAATCACTTAGCATAAAGCGTCTATTTTTTTGGAAATAGACGCTTTTTCTTTCTAAAAATACCCGTAAATTGCATTCAATCGCCCCATAGTTCAAGGGATAGAATAGAAGTTTCCTAAACTTTAGATCCAGGTTCGAGTCCTGGTGGGGCGACAAATTTTGACTTTTAAGGCTCACGATATGAGCCTTTTCTCCTGCGAATTCTATTTAACATAATGCTTATGTGATTGCCTGATTGTCTTTTTATGCAGTAAAAATACCTAAAGGCATAGAAGTATCGCTTCACACTATAGCATAAAATTTTCTATCAGTTGATTAACTGACGCCTTAAAAGGAGACCAAGAATTTCTTAGTGTGTGACCAATGCTATCCTAAATAGGTCGGGAAATGGCAAAAAATGGCCTGATTCATCTATTAATACATCTGTAGCCAAAAATAAATTACTATTTTCCTACAATTATTTTTCATTCGTACTATTCCTTTATACAATAGTTAATTTTTAGATTGCTGTTTATCAGGTAGATAAGCACACCAAATATACAAATCGCTCGAAGTGTATAATATCAATTATGTAAAATAGGATTATTATGACAGAGTTCATATTATTTAATTTGTACACCTATTAACTTCCGGAGTAAACATTTTTTATTAACATCCCCCTTATCCATGTTAAAACACATTTTATCGCTCATTACAATAGGAATGAGCATTATTTTAAGCTCGTGTGCTAAGGCGCCACAAAATTTCGACTTAAAATCTCCCTCAAACCAAATCAGTCTAAGTTTCAATTTAACGGATTCAGGACAGCCAGAATATTCCGTCAATTACCAAGGTAAGCAAGTTATTACGCCATCCACTTTGGGCTGGACCTTAAAGAACGCACAGCTCACAGACGGATTTGAAGTAAAGCATATTGATCACTCAAATGTTGATGAAACATGGCAAATGCCATGGGGTGAGCGTAAAAACATTCAAAATCACTACAATCAATCGACGGTAACATTGACCAAAGGGCAACGTGAAATTCACTTAATTTTCCGAGCATTTGATGATGGTGTAGCCTTCAGATACGAGATTCCTGCTGAGGCGCCACAGGACAGTATATTCTTAATGAATGAACAGTCCGAATTCAACATTTCTCAAAACTTGGATGCCTGGTCGATTCCAGCAGACTTCGATTCTTATGAACACCTCTACAAAAAGACAAAGCTCTCCGAGGTAAAAAATGCCAACACCCCTATTACGTTGGCCTCCGAGGATCAAAAGCTTTTCTTGAGTATTCACGAAGCTGCATTAACTGATTTCGCAGGTATGACCCTTTATAAGTCTGACAAAAATTCACTTGGCTTATACAGCACCTTGGTGCCTTGGCCGGATAAAGTGCTTGTACGTGCCAAAGGACATCTTCGAAGCCCATGGCGAACCATTCAAATTGCCTCTAAAGCTGGCGACCTGATTACCTCTGACTTGATATTGAACCTCAATGAGCCTTCAAAAATTCAGGATGAAAGTTGGATTAAGCCGATGAAATATGTCGGTGTTTGGTGGGGAATGCATATTGGACACAACACCTGGACCATGGGCAAGCGACATGGGGCAACTACTGAGAGTGCGATCGACTATATCAATTTTGCTGCTGAAAATAACATTCAGGCGGTCTTGTTTGAAGGCTGGAATACAGGTTGGGATAAATGGGGGCAAAAAGATGCATTCGACCATATCACTCCCTATGCAGATTTTGATCTTGAAAAAGTAGCACAATACTGTAAAGAAAAAGGCATATCGCTTATTATGCACAATGAAACTGGAGGAGATATCCCTTCTTATGAGGCATTGATTGAAAAGGCTTATGCAAAATATCAGCAACTGGGATCAAATGCTGTTAAGACCGGTTATGCGGGTGGGATTATGCCAAGAGGGCAATTTCATCATGGGCAATTTATGGTCAGACATTATCGGAAAGTGGTGGAAACCGCTGCCAAATATCATCTAATGCTCGATGCACACGAACCTATTAAGGATACTGGTATTCGTCGGACATGGCCAAACATGATGACGCGCGAGGGTGTCCGAGGAATGGAATGGAACGGATGGAGTGCGGGGAACCCTCCTGCCCACCATTTGGTATTACCTTTCACGAGAGGACTTTCCGGACCTATCGATTACACTCCGGGTATTTTTGATCTGAAATATGAAAAGTACAAAAATAGAATTCCATGGAATGGCACTCAGGAAACGCTGGATAACGCACGTATACACACCACTTTAGCTAAGCAACTCGCCTTGTTTGTCACTTTGTACTCACCGATGCAAATGGCTTCAGACCTGATTGAAAATTACAAGGGCAACCCTGCTTTTCAATTCATCAGTGATGTACCTTGTGATTGGGATGAAACAAAAATCCTTGATGCCGCCATCGGTGAACATATGATTACGGCGCGAAGAAATGGAAACAACTGGTATATTGGTGGTGCCACGGATGAAAACGCCCGAACCTTATCCTTGAGTTTTGATTTCCTTGAGCCTGGTAAAAATTATACCGCTACGATTTATGCGGATGATAAAGATACAGACCTGGAGAAAAATCCAACGTCCTACAAAATTGAGAAAATGCAAGTTGATGCATCTACCAAATTAAGCATTCCATGTGCTGAAAGTGGTGGTTTTGCCATGACCATTATTCCTCAATAATGAGTAATTACTGAGGAGGGTTTCACTTTTAGACCCGACTTATAAAGCCAGATGTCCATGAGGTCGTCTGGCTTTTTTTATACTGTAACTTCTTCCTTGGTTTCTTTTTCAGCTTCTTTTACCAAGACGTCGGGCTTGCTGAAGGCATAAAACGGCCCTTCTTTGGACATTTGCAAAACCCCCAACATGGCAAAAAATACAGCCCCATTAAAGTTATAAAAAGCATGGTCAAAAAATTGGGTAAAGCCAAAGCCTACAATCATCGCAATTCCCGCAAAAGACCATATATTTTTGTTTTGGATTGATTTAAATATAAACTGACCACTTGCCAAGCCAAAAATCAAGAACCCGACCACTCCATTTTCAAGAAATACCTGCAGGAAAGTGTTATGTGTATTATTCATAATCCATAGACCAGTCCCCCAATAAATGACTTCATCGCGAAAATAATTTTCTCCCCAACCAAATATCAGCATTCGGTAATCCGTCTGCGCGTGTTCCCACATTAAAGCCCAGGTATTGTAGCGAATACCCGCATTCCCAGTCTCATTTGCATAGGTGGTTAAAAGTGGCGCCACTACTGCAAAGGTGATCAGCCCCAAACCAAATACCAAGCCCATTTTCAGCCATCGCCCTTTGGTAAAATTAAAATATAGAATGCAGCTCATAATCACTGTTGCGATCAACGCGCCACGGGAGAAGGTCAAGACAATTCCCATAAAATTAATCAATAGAGCAATGAGTACCCATTTACGATCAGATTCCCACCAATAAGCATAGAGAATAGGAAAGGTGATCACCAAAAATGAACCGAGATCATTGAAATGCCGGAAAGTTCCCGATCCTAAAACGGTGGATTTTGAAGCGCCAGGAATAATATACGCAAAATAATTTCGACTGAAACTATGCAACTCCTCTCCTACCAAATGCTCGAAATAAGGTACACCAAACATAACCTGTGACGCCCCTATGCACGCTTCAAATACCGCCAAGGCCACCAATAGATTTATACACCAGCGGAATACTGTCTTATTCTCATTATGATAGAAAAGGTGATAGAAACACCCACCAATAAGTGTATTAACCAAGATAATATAACCTGTGGCAAATCCACCAGGGAACCCCCTGACAAACAAAATATTCATCAGCCTGTAAAAAAAATATAGCGTCATGGCATTGAATACCACCTCTTCCCCCCTGTTGATTTTATACACGGAAACCAACATCCAAAATCCCGTTACGAGAATAGTGCAATAGGTGAAATAGTTGATGTCCTCCGCATGAGCCGCGGGAATAATTTGCAATACGGTCGTAAATAGCAAGAATAAAAAAAGTCCCTTTCGACCGTAAGTGAAAAGTGTATCAATTGTTATTTCCATTTTGTTGTAATGTTGCGTGCTGATAGTCAAATTTCATAAAGGCAAGTACTTGTGCCACAGCACCACCAGCCCTGATTTTACTTTCATAAGTGGGCAGTATTTTATCACTGATAAAATCCCTGAGTGGTTTATTGTAAGGCAATCGAATGATAAAAATAAATATCAATAGCGCCGCCAGGCAACACAAAGCAAACCTTAGGATCAATGGGATTTCCTGCTGATGTAACAGGTTGCTCAATCCAAAGCCCAAACCGCCTAATATTGTAGCGTTCATACTTCCAGGTATCAACTGTCGGCCTAAAGCTTTAAAGGTAAAAGGAAGCAATGGTTTTAAAAGTATAGCGAAGCCGACCATTTTTAGCCAGTAACTGATGGTCATGGCCCAAGCAATACCCACTAAACCATAGGATTTGAATAAATAAATCAAGCCCGCCACGGCACTCAAATGCAAAATGGTGAAAATGCTTTTCGGCTTCAAATAGGCTGTTGCATCACATACAATGCCGCCAAGCGCCGCAATATAGTTGAAACCTATGCCGAGGGTCAGTACCCGAAAAACAGGCACAACGGAGAGGTATTTTTCTCCAAGAAGAATCAAAATGATTTCTGTGGCCGCACCAAAACAAAAGCCCGTCAGGGATAAGATCAGGCTTGCCAGTAACATGGTTGATTGTAAATATAAACCTGAGAGCTTTTTCAAATCCGACTGAATCGTACTGAATGCAGGGAAAATGACTCTTGAAAGGCTGGTATTAATTTGAACCAAAGGCAGACGAATAGCAATGAGTGCCCGATTGTACAATCCGAGGTTATAAAAGCCAAGGGTTTTACCGATCAGCAGGGTGTCTAAATTTGTTTTTAGAAACTCCATAAAACTAATCAGTGATACCTGAGAGCCATAAGATAAAATCGGTCGAAAATACCGAAACCCAAAAATCGGCTTCAGGCTGTGTTTCACTTGTGCATAAAGGGCGATCAGATTGAGGCCCGATTGCACGATGGCTGCATAAACCACACTCCATACCCCATAGCCCATCAATGCCAAGGTGATCCCCACCAATACATAACCGATAAAATAAGTGGACACCTCAGTAACCGAGAGTGTTTTGAATTTCATATGCTTGCGAAGCAAATTCTGTGAAATGGCTGTTACACCATTAATAATAAAAGTTACACCAAGCAACTGAATGATGGGAACAAGAGAGGGATTAGGTTCATCAAAAAGATGGATAAGATAAGGTGCCAAAAAATAGATCAAGCTGTAAATGACCACCGAAAAAAGTAATGCAAGTGTGAAGGTCGCTCGGATATCGGTAGCGCTCAGGTCCTTTTTCTGAACAATAGCCGTTCCCAGCCCCATTTGAGCAAAGTAGCTGCCAAATCGAAGCACCACATTGGCCATGGCTACCAAACCAAAGTCGACAGGGCTCAATAATCGATTAATGACCATAGTATAGACTACCTGAATCAGTGCACTAATAATGGTGGCTAAATAGCTCCATTTAAGTCCATTGATCGTTTTTCGCCCAAGGGATGAAGACATAAATGAGGAGGTTGAATGTAAGGGAAAGTTTACTTTTTATTAAAAATTATATGAATATCTAAACTTGATTAAGGAATTTTTGTTCCTAATATGAGGTAATTAAGTAGCCAGTAAACCACATTAAAAAATCCTCGCTCCTATGAAAATCGCAATTGCTTCCTGGGTAAATGTATCCTCTTTAAATGACTACTTTGACCACCCAGTGCCCAAGGACCTGGCGCATTTAGGAGCTCCCGCAACTGCAGTCACCAATATCATTAAAGGTTTGCATGAATTAGGGCATGAGATAATAGTATATACACTGGATTTCAGGACCGAAAAACGGCACATTTTCAAAGGAGAACGAATTACCTTTATTGTAGAAAAAGAGCGCCACAGGGCTCGTTACAAATTATGGGATGGTTGGAAATTTGAAACCGATCAAATTGCAAAACTTACCCATGAGTTTCCTGCCGACATCTATCATGCCCATTGGAGTTACGAATATGCTTTAGGGCTGATCAAGGCGAAGGTCCCACACCTGATTACATTTCGTGACGACTCATGGGAAATCCTGAAATATTTTAAAGATGTATATCGACTCGGGAAATTTAACCTCGATCGGCGCGTACGGGCAAAAGGAGAAAATTTCTCCGTAAACTCCATGTATTTACAGCAACAACTTTCAGGCTTTCGAAAACAGTTGCCTATTGTTCCCAACCCCGTAAACCCTCATTGTATTCAGCCAAAGGCACGCCCTTTTCCACAACATAAAACCATTAAAATCATTAGTATCCTGACGGGTTTCCAAAAAAGGAAAAATCCCAAAAAGGCTTTGGAAGCTTTCTCCCATTTGAAAAAAATAATGGTAGAGGATCTTGAATTCCATATTTATGGTTCAGGCTTTGACCAAGGTCAGGCTGGATACGAATGGGCCCTTGCGCATCAGCTAACCGATAAGGTAACCTTTCACGGATATACCCCTTACGATCAACTGATTGCAGAACTCCCCAATTATGACTTGCTTTTCCACCCTGCCCTTGAGGAGTCTTTTGGAAATACCTTATTGGAAGGCATGGCTTTTGGCATTCCCGTGGTTGCAGGGCAGGATGCTGGTGCGGTGCCGTGGGTTTTGGCACATGGGGACGCTGGACAATTGGTAGATGTTCACGATGCAAAAAAAATGGCGGAGGGAATAAAATCCGTACTGATGAACAAGGAGGTTTACGAACGGCTTACCCACGCTGGCTTGGCACGTATCCACAACACCTTTGCCACCGCTACCATAGCACAAAAGTATGTGGATCTTTATGACAAAATACTGAAAGACATTCCACTTGAAGTATAAAGCAGTTGCAGACCTATGTAGCAGGAGTGGCAACCAAATGATTTGCGATTGTCCAAAGATAGATGAGATATAAAAGATTTTCTAAATAAGCACGTGACGATGGTCAGTGCTTTTTTTGATCGACGACACATTTAGATGATTTCGGAGGTCCATCTTTGATGCCTTCTATTCATTAGAATTACATAGAACCCATCAAACTATGGATTAATTACTATACCGTAGGCAAGCACCGACTTGCGGATTGTAAAATCACGGTGATAAGAGCGCAAAAATACGGTTCATCAAATCTACCTCATTTAAACCGAGGTTATCACCTCCTCCCAGACAGACCCTTCCATTCCTCATTTTCAGCTCAAAAGCTACCCAGTATCGAATATCACACATCATCAACAAACTTACATTTCCACTCCTATAGTCACGCGACTGACTTATCCGCCATTGTTTGCCGACAATATCGAAAACCATACCACCGAATTAGCGTCTTCATAAGCCTGAAGGTTGATTGATCCCGAAAAACAGAAATTCAGCTTTTTACAGCTTCGGCTCTTTTCCTACACCAAACCAATTCCAAAAAATTCGATTATTACCTATAACAATACATATGTATGTAATTCTTTAACCAGGAAAAAAAGGAGTAGAAAGCATGAATTCAGTTAAAAATCGCCGTTTGATCATCAATCACAGTAGATTCATCCGCATTTTAGCGCAAACATAATCTTCACCGTATCAAAAGCTTACATATTTCCGTTTATAATAATGTACCAATTTACTTCCTATATGAACACAAACACATTTTTAGAAAACATCATCGCTATTGTATTTTTCGCCGCTGTTTTAACCTTTGGTAAGTATGTAGAAAGACATGCCAGTGACATGCAGCAAGTTGCCATCGAACTGAAACAGGAGATTATGAATAACTTATCAGAAACTGTCGAAAATACGGCATTATTATCTTCTGAATTATAATATAGCCCGAAAGGGAAAATGATACACGATTTCAAAGTGTATTTGGTATCTTTGCAAAAAAAAGATACTTCATGTTTAAAATTTATACTGAGGTTTGCTCAGTGGATCTGGCCCTCTTATTACTCCGTATTGTTAGTGCGGGTTTATTGTTAAGATTGTCCATACATAAAATCGCTAATTTTAAGAAGGTAAAGGAAAATTTTCCGACTTTCTGGGGATTAAGCACTATTTCCAGTTTGCGATTAACATTAATTTGTCAATGTATTTTCGCACCGATGTTAGCATTAGGTTTATTATTCCCTATTGCTGCAAGTGGATTAACAGCAATGTTTTTAATTGTTGTTTTCGATATTCACAAAGGTTGGAAATTTGAAGATCATGAGTTTGCCTTACATTATTTGATTATGTATGTTATTTTACTGATCAGTGGCCCTGGAAAATGGGCGTTAGACACTTTACTATTTCATTGATCAGAAAAAATAAGCTTACAAAAAAAGTCCTGTCGTTTTGACAGGACTTTTTTATTGATCAAAATTTTTCTTAGAACTTCATAATTTTAGTCGTTTCATCCGTTTGACTTCCGATTACACGGACAAAAAAGACGCCTTGACCAAAATTACTGGTAGAAATTTTTTCATTGATGGAAGTGGCATTATTCAATTCTTTATGATAAACGGCCACCCCGCTCATGTCAACAATAGTAATTGACTGATATTTTACATTTTCTTGGGCTGTATAAACAACATTCAGATGGTCCTGGACAGCCGTAGGATAAACTTGACCATCTACAGGTTTATTTGGTGTTTCGCTATCATTGATGACCGTAATGTTGATAATTTCTGATGAAACTGTTCCATCTTCAGTGATCATTTCAGCACGCAGTTTGTAAGTGCCTGCTTCTTCAAAAGAAACAGAAGTGTTGAAAGGAAATTCACTTAGTTCATCCACGATTTGATTATCAACATACAATAAAACTGATGAAACGCTTTTTGCTACCGCCTCAATTTGAACTGAAATTGATTCGTTCGTAAAATGTTTACTGTCTTCTATCGGGTTCAAAATCGCAATATGCTGATCAACTGCCTGCTCCACAGTAATGGATACCGCTGCTGAAGTCGCCACCAGGCTATTCTGATAATATGCTTTTGCCTCAACCGTATGAGCACCTGCATTTTCAAGCAAATATTCCGACGCAAAAGGAAGTTGATTTACAGATTCAACCACATTGCCATCTATCAAATAATCTACGCGGTTAACATCCCCCTGACTTAATTCCACAGCCAGTGGCATACGATCCTGAGGTGCAAAAACTTGCCCATTTGTAGGATTAACCAATCGAACGGTAACCTGCGTTTTAGGAACCATATTAAAGCTGACTGATTTTGTCTCCTGTGTTTCATTGTTAAGATACACTCTCGCGACAGCTTGCTTAAGCCCTGTTCCTGCAATTCTAACAGAAGCCGTAAATGGGGCTTCGCTACGTTCTGCAACTACTTCATCATCCACCAAATAAGCTACTTTTTTGACCAAATTCAGGTTATTAGTACCAATAGCAAAGTTCACGGCTTCCCCCTCGTTATAAGAGGTGCCATCCAAAGGCTGCGATAATGCAAATACTGGAAGAGCGACCACATTGACCGATCTAACAATTTCGTCAACGACGCTGGTACCACGATAAGCCACCGCCTTAATCTGATGCGTTCCAAGCTGACTAAAGGCTGCGGAAATCTGGTAAGGAGAAGCATCAGTCTCCCCTATTTGTTGATTACCATCGAAGTAAACCACCTTCGTCGGCACAAACCCATCAGCAATAACTTCAAAATTATAAGTCTTATTGATCAGCATTTCTGATTGATCACCAGGTGTCAACCATGCAATAGTGCCCAATTCTTCTACCTCAATCGTAATTTCTGAAGATTTAACCACTTCACGTGCTTCGCTGTCATAAGCCACAGCCTGCAATTTCTGACTTCCAGGAGTACCGAAAGAAGTAATGACTTCATAATTAGGCCCATCACTTACTGAATGAAGCATTCTTCCATTTGCAAAATACTTCACCTCATCCACCTGATCCGTTCCTTTGATATCGACTTTAAGTTTAACAGAATTACTGACCCCAAATTTGTCTCCATCATTTGGTGCAACAAAACTCATCACCGCATTATCTGGGCTCGTAACTTCGATATTCACCTTATTCGTTGCTTCCCCTAAAAGAAGCTCATTGGCACCGTAAATTTTCGCGGTAACGATGAACGCTCCCGCCTGATTCAATGCTGCAACAGCGGAAAAAGGAACTACTGAAGCCGATACAGCCTTATTTCCATTCAAGTAATAATCTACCCGAGCGATGTGCTTAAAGTCTCCTGAAATGCCCATATCAACTTGATCACCCACTTCAAATACCTGTCCCTCTGTCGGGTTACTGATCGATACCGAAATGGTTGACGGATCAGTTACCGTGATAGTTCGCTGAGGCGTAACCGCTACCGTTTTACCATCAATGATTGATTTTGCAGTAATATTAATCTCTCCTGAAGCTTCAGGCACATAGTTCAATGCATAAGGTGCAGTTGCCACACGTCCAACTTCAGTGCCATCAAAATAATAGGCAACGTAATCAATTGTCGAAGAATTTGGAGTGGCTTGCAATTTCAATTGATGTCCCTTCACCATTTCGTGACCGTTTTCAGGGCTATTCCACGCAATGGAAGCTTCTTCAAGCACATGTATAGTATGGGTGGCCGATTTGGCAACTTCTTTACCGTCTTTCATCGCCAACGCCTGTACCTGATAATCACCCGCTTCATCAATACTTTTTACAGCGTCATCATCAGAGGCAAAAGGCTTACCGTTCAGGAGGTACTCCACCTGATCAGCCTGAGCATGCTCCAATGTCGAGCTGAAAGAAATCTGCTCGTTCACGTCGTAGCTCTTTCCATTAACTGGCGTATTCAAAGTCAGGATCGCTTCATCAGGTTTTACTACATGAAATTTGATTTCCGAAGTAGCCAATAAATGCGTTCCCCAATAGCCTTCTGCTTTCAGTGTATGGTCTGCGGTTTGAGCAAGGTCAAGCTCCATGTCAAAAGGTTGCTCAGTGGTATTTACCAACTGACCATCCAAATAGAATTTCACCTGGTCGATAAACTTCTTATTGCCTTCCAGCTGAACTTTTACCTTAGAACCGATAACAATTTTTTGACCTTCCACAGGGTTTGCAATGTTCATTACCACTACCGATGGATCTACCACAACCAACGTTCGCTGATTGGTTTCAGCAACGAGTTGATCGTTATAATAACTTTTGGCAACAAAAACAGCCTGCGCCTGATCAAATTTATATTTTACAGCAAATGGTGCCTTCGTAGCGGTACCAACCAACTGATCGTTACAATAGAAATCTACTTTGTCCGGGGTGAATTCTCTTGGCTCTACCTGAATATCTGCGGTACTTCCCATCAGGTGAAGGCTACCCTCCGCAGGATGGTACCAGGCCAATTCACCATGTACTTCATTTACTGTAATCTTGTGAGCGGTAGAAGTTGCCACCTCTTTTCCGTCATCATAGGATTTGGCGGTGATCATTTTCACGCCTGCACCTCTAAACACATGTGTGGATTTAAAATTATTTCCACCATTATTTGAGGAAGTCAGCCAATGATCTCCACCGAAATAAGCCACTGAATCTACTTCATGTCCTGTAGTGTTCACCTGAAAGTCAACGGTTGCTCCAACATTGAATTCCGCATTGTTTTCTGGCGAAGTCAAGCTCACCCCATAGGTTGGCTTGGCATGGTTAAGCAGCTCTACACCCGCAACCACTGGATTGTCTTTACCCGAAATCCTTGTGAATGACAAGGTCGCTTTGTTGGCGGTAACATGAACAGGAACCTCAACAAATCCACCAACTTCAAAACCGAAGGCGGCAACAATATCAAAATTTTTCTTTACGGTTTGTCCGTTCACATTAATGTCAAACACACGGTCACCAATATTGGATGTTCCCTGGTAAGCATCTGCCATATAAATACGCAATGTATAATCCCCATTACGCATTGGGAATTCATAACTCATTGCACCAGAAGTACAGTATCGTTGTGTCTTGAAAATATCAGTATTCAGGTCATTCACATCCACCATATCAGCAAATTTACTGATGGTCACATTTGAAGTGTGGGATGCACCGCCATTCTGTAGATAAGCAGAGGCCGCTGCTTTACTATCCTGACTCCATTCCATTGGAACATCACTCACATGATTTCCTCCTGCATTCACTCGATACAAAATATCAGATGCCGTAACAGTATACACCAAGTCATTTGTTACCGTACCACCTGCTGTATTTTTTGCTTCAACAACGATTGTCCCTTTATCGGCGCCATTAACGGGAAGACCAACCACCAAAGCATCATTAACGATTTTGGCAGTGGTTGAAGCCCCGGAATTAGATTTGACCGTATAGGTCAATCCGTCGCCTTTAAAATAGTCACTCAAAGGAAAAGATTGATCAGGAAGATTGTGCGCCCAGGCCATTACAGGAAACGGTTTGGTTACCTCAGGCTTATCAGGAGCCGCAGCACCCATAGTAATTTTATAATGATGTGTTTTTGAAGAACCACTCTTCGCCTTGACCGTCAAGGAACGGTCAATAAGAAAGGAAACTGTATTTTTACCTCCTTCAGATCCATTGCCAGGCTCCGAACCATCCGTTGTATAATAAACATTATTACTCGAAGACAAGGTAACGCGCAGTTTGGTACCCTCTGTTCGTGTAGCGAAGTTAATTTTTTGTGCCAATGCTGGAAAAACCAACAATAAAGAGAAACACAGAAAACTTAGAAGAAATTTTTTAAAACTCATAAAATTCATGGTAATGTGGCCTGCAACTTCTTTGCTTTGCTGAGCAAAAAAAGATTCTAAAAAACACAAATGTGTTAAGCGTTTATCTTAACTCATTTATGACTCTTTGAAATCGCGTATAAAAATCGAAACTATATATAATCATCATGTTATTCTAAATTGACAAATACTCATTTTTTAAATAAATAATTCGAGTGCTAAATGAGCTCTCACTATTTAAAGAAAAAATATAGATAATTGATTCAATCGAACCCTTTAATATGACCATCAACACACTAAATAGTACTATCTCTCGATTAGTATAATTATGACGATTGATTTAAAATATTACACTGAAAAAAACACAATAAATTCTATCTTTCAGCACCTTAGGAACGACACAAAGTTAGAAACTTTGCCTAAGAGGACAAATGGAAACTGAAAAAAGAGATAAATTCTCTAATTTAATCAGACACTTTTTACCTCAATATTACCTGATGATTTTTTGACTATTTCATCAGAAATATACTTGAAAGGATAAGCTTCAATACACAGTTTGCAATAATTAATCCAACAAACTGAAAAAAATGACTACAACCCTAATTCCTTAAAATATTAAAAATCGATATATAAATATTGAGTATTTTTCTGATGAATTGCTCAGACAATTGGCCTCAAAATATTTTCACATGAGGCATATTCAAATTTCTTAGAAGAACAATACAAAATGGGTAATTATACATCCTAAAATAGCCCCATTCATAAAAGTTATACAATTAATCATTAATTATTACTACTCTTCATTTTCAGAAAATAAGTCAAAATTCCCTGCGAAACCTGTTGTAAAATAAATGGGAATTTATTGTTTAAACCCCATCAATAAGATCTTCATAAAGTAACATCAGGTCGAGAACTTACCTGAAAGCCCAGCTGAAAATATCCCTAAATGATTGTTTTATGCCTTAAAATGAACATTTTACAGATTTAGGAAAACATTTTTTAGACTGAAAAAAAACTGTTTTGATGAGGTTGGAATGAGAAGATGATTAATAAATATCAATGTTGAAATTCAAACTCGCCATTATTTAAGCATTTTAAAATCAATAGCTTAGCAGGGAAAGTTTGGCTGAACATTTAAAAACAGACCGAATTTATTCTTATTCAAAGATAAAAAGTGTGATTTTCAATAAAGTCATTTGGTTATCAGGTCAAATGTAGTGCAGGTTTAGGAAATCAAACATAAAACATAGACTCTCCACACTCATTAAACAAATCCAGCGTTTTGAATTGAAGGCGCCGTACCGAATAAAAAATAATCTACCTGCCACATTTATAGCTAAAAATTTTACGCCCAAGGAATTTAACCAAAATTAACACCATCAGCCGATGCATAGTAATCTTTCCATCAGAACTTTTTACTTATCTAATTTTTATATAATTTTAACCTCAATATCGTCAGCCCAAATATTTATTCATGAGGAAGTCCATTTCGCCAGTTTTTATTTTCCCTTTGGCATGCCTGCTTATTATAGGTATGGGCGTTTGGGGAAAAAGAACCATTTGTAGTAATGCAGATTACCAGGCGACCTCATCGAATACTTTTGTAGACAGCATTCCTTCATCACGGAAGGCGGAAATTATAGCCCATGCCCAGGAAATGGCCAAGCTGTATCTACGTCATCCCTCTTTCAAACAAAGCAAACAACAACGATGGGTGTGGTCTTTTGATATCGACGATCTTCAGGAAATCAAGAATTTCAAGGCTGTTTTACGGCAGGACGAAAAAATCATTATCGGCATCATCAATAACCTTCGATCTATTCATGAGGAACTCCAAACGTTCCTACCGCCTTTGGCGGCTTTCAATCCGCAAGAGGCTACTTTATTCGATAATGAGTTTGATAAAATCATTGGAAAAAATGCCAAAGGGGGACGTCAGCCGTGGACTCGTCTTTTACAAATGAGATTTAAAAGACCTTTTGAAGTGCCCGCCTCCCAATACGACCACCTATATAATAATGTGTATTCGATCAACAGGTATGTGCTGTTGGAAAATCTTGAAAGAGCGGAGCAATTTATAAATTACATCCACAATGATGCGCATATTATCGACGATATTGAACAGCAATTACTCGATCTGCCTCACGACAAGGTGGTCAGTAATTTAATTGCCATCAATTATAAGCAAAGCATACAGATTGATGCCTTCGAAGTGATTAACCAATTTCAGTTTAAAGTGAAATATGGTGCTTTACCAGACGACCGTCAGGAGCTGTTACTAAAATATAGGTTCGAAAGAGACCAGTTTCACCTGATCATGCCATCGCCAATTGCGGAGCACATCGAGTAAGGCTATCCCAAAACGCAACACAAGCACCAATTTATATTAGGTAAATTAGCTGAAAGTCGGACATTTCCTCCCAATGCGGCAATTCAAGCCATATTTAATTCATTTAAATGGATAAATATCAAAATAATCACTCAAGTTATTAGATATTTTATTTACTTTAATGTCTTTTAAACGCAGGACGAATGAGAATCGAGATAATGGACACAACGCTCCGAGATGGGGAGCAAACGTCAGGGGTGGCTTATACTCCTGCCGAAAAATTAACCATCGCCAAATTGCTTCTTGAAGAGGTTAAAGTGAATCGGATAGAAGTGGCGTCTGCACGCATCAGTGAAGGAGAAAAAGAGGCGGTACGCAGAATTACCCGTTGGGCAAAAGAAAATGGTCACCTGGAAAATATTGAAATTCTTGGTTTTATAGATAAGGGGCGTTCCCGCAACTGGATTTTGGAGGCAGGGGCAAAAGTGTTGAATTTGCTTTGCAAAGGCTCACTCAATCACCTGAAGTACCAGTTGAAGAAATCCCCCGAGCAGCATATTACTGATATCAGGAAAGAAGTGCAGGAAGCGGTAAAGGCGGGCTTGTCGGTCAATGTATATTTGGAAGACTGGTCAAATGGCATGAAAAACTCTCCTGAATATGTCTTTCAACTCATGGACGCCCTCAGGTTTGAACCCATTGACCGCTTTATGTTACCTGACACCCTGGGCATTTTGAATCCGGTGCTTATTGAAGAGTACATCGTGATGATGCGTGAAAGGTATCCAAAGCTACACTTTGATTCTCATTGCCATAATGATTACGATTTGGCTGTCGGGAATACTTTTTCCGCAATCAAGGCAGGAGTAAATGGCATTCATTGTACAGTGAATGGACTTGGGGAACGAACGGGAAATACGCCATTGGCGAGTATCATTGGCCTGAAAGACCATATGCAGCTTGAGTGTAGTGTTGATGAGCGCAAACTGACGAAAATTTCAAATATGGTCGCTGTTTTCAGTGGCATTGAAACACCATCAAATCAGCCAATCGTTGGAAAAAATGTCTTCACGCAAGCCTGTGGTGTCCATGCGGACGGGGATGTGAAAGGTAATTTATACAAGAATGATTTATTGCCTGAACGTTTTGGCAGACGCATGGAATATGCTTTGGGGAAAACCTCAGGGAAAGCCTCCATTCAGAAAAACCTCGAAGATCTCGGGATCATTCTTTCCCCGGAAAAAATGGCTGAAGTTACACAACGGGTCGTTGAGTTGGGCGATAAAAAATCGTTGATCACCCAGGACGATCTCCCATATATTGTTTCTGATGTATTGGGGAACACGATGGAGGGCAAGGTTAAGATCCACAATTATTATTGTACACTTGTACATAATATGCACCCTGTGGCGATGCTTAAAATTGAAATCGAGGGGGAAGTTTACGAGGAAAATGCCAAAGGTGATGGTATGTACGATGCATTCATGAATGCGCTGAAGAAAATTTATGATGAGCACATTCAGTTGCCATTACCAAAACTGACCAACTATCGTATTCATATTCCACCAGGCGGAAATACTGATGCCCTGGTAGAAACGACCATCAGTTGGGACGATGGCAGACAGCAGTTCAAAACCCGAGGTCTTGATGCTGACCAGCAGGCGTCAGCCATTATGGCCACCATGAAAATGCTCAACAAAATTCACCGGGAAGATTTTACCTACAATAAATAAAAAATGGCACTTGTTTCCGCAAGTGCCATTTCTGTTTTCAATCTACAATCAGGAGGCTTCCTGTTGCTCTTCGCCAATAAGCTCAATCACCTGAATATGGTCATCCTCTCGATGCACCTTATAAACATGCTGATAGATCAGTGGATCATTTTCGTTCGGAGAACCAAAAATCAAGCGGATGTTTTTATCATTGGTGAAATTGATCAGTTCACGAAGGTAGCGATCCGACAATTTCCCCACCTCATCAATCATACAATGTATGCAATAGTTACTGTCGGTTCGGAAAGCATTCAATTTAAATACATTTAGCAGTGTAATGTAGATCATCGCCTTCACCATCACATCAGTTCCTTCGGAGCCCACATTCGATAATTTTTCCACCCAACCGGTATCATTATTATTTTCTTCAACCCTGAACCAAAGGTCAAAAGTATCATGGATTGAAATGATTTTTTTGGGGGCATCATCAATGGCTGATTTTAACTGTGTCAGTAATTTAATCGACTCCTGACTGATATCTTCGGACAGCCCTTTATTGAACATGCCCGCTTGCGCCCCAAACTGATGATCTTCAGTCAATTTTTTTATTTTCCGCATCAGTTGAATCACGCCCGCATTTTTCTCCCGAAAGTCCAGCTGAATACTTTTAACTACGCCCACAAAATTACTCGATTCAAAATCAGCATTGATCTGAGCAATTACCGCATGAATTTCTGTAGAGTGGGTAGAAAAATCCTTCACCTCCCGGGCGATGTCGTTGATCGTATCTGCATGCAATTTCTCCAATTGCTTACGTGCCAGCTCCACCATATTATTGGTCACGAATGGCTCCAAATGATAGCGTACAAAATCAAGATAATCCTGATCCTTCTCTAATTTTTTCGGGAAATTCAAGAAGTTATTCAAAGAAAACAAGCCTGTAAATTTATTCAATTTACGCTGTAACTGAGTCGTTTCAACCGTCAGCCTGCTGAAATGGCTGTTCATTAAATGTATACTTTCCTTGAGTTCCAATCCGTGGGTGTTCTCCCCTTTCGGATGATCAATCAAATGCTGATAAACATGGTAAACTGAATGCGCTCCGGTTTTGAAATATTCAAAATCCTGCGCAATCAGGGCGTTCAACTCTTTTCGCAACTGTCGCTGTTGCCCCATTTGCATTTGAAGTTCTTTAACCGCCCTTTTACCACCTGCAGATTTCAGTCGGAAATCCTCCGCCAACTGATTGACCTTACCTTCGGCATCTGCTAACTTTCTAACATTATCCAGCTCAACATCAAGGTAACGTTCCTGCGCAAACTTATATCGATTCACCAATTCAATGGCCTCATCGTCAATTTCCTCCAACTCGGCTGTCAGCGTTTCAATTTGATGTTCGAGCATCCGAACACGATCAGGATCGATGCCTTTCCCTGCCATTTGGGCATCGCGATCCTTGCGTATATCCTCTTTTTCTTCTTTCCACAGCTTCAAACGCTCCTTGGCCTCTTGGGCAATTCCCTGCAATTGTTTGGAGCAATGTTCTTCCGCTTGTGCCAAGGTGGTACGATGACGCCCCTGAAGCGCCAGCAACTCCTCCTTCTGTTGCTGCTTTACAGCCTGCAATTGCTGTTCCGCTCCTTTCAACGCTCCCTCAACCTCATCCAGCTGAAGGTGTATCTGATGCAAATTTTCTGCGTGAACCGCCTGCTCTTTTTGCGACAGCGCATCAACTTCCAACTTCAGGTTTTTTACCTGCACCTGACAGCGTTCCTGATCATAGCGCAACTGATCGACCCGATTCTGTAGCTTCTTCACCGGTAATCCTATCGCCTGTTGAAGCTCTTCAGACTCTTTCAGGAAGTGAGCTTCGAGCTGCGACAACTCTACCTCAATACTTTTCAACTGTTTGGAAAAACCTTTTTTTAGTGCTTCGAGCTGTTCGATAGAATGCGAGGTGCTCGGTAAGTCTGCCAGATTAAGCGATAATCCAAATAAGTTATTCGACTGATCGGGATCAAAGGCAGGCGAAAGATTTTTCGAAAACAGAACTTCTTCTTTCAGTACTTTGCCCAAATGTGATTCCCAGCCATCGACCTGCTCATGTAAAAAAGAAAGCAACGACCCCTCATATCCTTTCAGCTGCGTTTCAACTTTGTGAAGTTGCTCCTCGGTACTGACATAAGATTTCTGCAGGCGCTTTTTCTGTGCGTGAGTATCTGACTCCAGATGCTTTACCTTTAGCGCATAAAGTTCTTTTTTGCTGCTGATTTCCTGCAACAGCATTTTATGTTCATGATCCCAGCTGAGTCCCTGCTGTTCAAGATCCCCAATTTCCTGAAGTAATTGCTGATGCTCCTTCGATACCAAAGGTTGCTTTTCTACCTCTCGCAGCTTGCTCTGAAGATCGGTGTACTGCGCACGTTTTTCCGCAACTTCCTTCTCATAAGGCACAATTCGTTGTAAAAACTGATCCTCAATCTCCAATTTCGTCTGCTCAAAAAGCTCATTCTCGGCCGTTTTAGCCTCTAATAATGTGGCCTGAGCCAGGTGCCTTTTTTCGGAAAACTGACTTTCGAAGGCTAATTTTTCATTTTCAAGGCGGGCAAGTTTATTCTCAAAGTATACCGCAACATCCTGAACTTTTCGGCCTGTTTCCTCCAAAGAAGTTTTCAGCTTGATCAATTGTTTTTCTTTCAGCGACTTGCCTTTAACCTTATTCACCAACGTCTCAATATCCTTATCCTTAAAGAAGGATTTCAATCGCTCCGTTTCCGTCAGTTCATTTTTAAGCACGGCAATTTCACCATTCAAGCGACCAAGCTGTTCATCATAGGTAGTTTGCAAAGCTTTCAGCTTCCCATCTTCTTCAGTCATCTGCTGCTGAAAACCTTCCATATCCGTATCAATACGGTCAATTTTGGCCCGGACTTCTTTCAATTTATGCCCTAAATTGGTCGCAGTAGTATCGAGCGTATGCTTTAATTCTTCCAACTCATTAAACTGACGAATAATCTCTTTAGCCACATCTTCCTGCGACTGATAACTATCAAGATCTTTGAGGTCGTTTCGGAAACGGGCGAGTTGTCGCTCAATAACAGACAAATCGAGAGGCTTGATGGATTCATAAAACACGGCATCAATAATTGATTTTTTGATGTAGTTTGAATCCAGACGAGAGCTGCGGAAAATATTCGAAATCGCCAAAGGGATATTGTTGGTCTTTCGCTTTTGCATTCCCGAGTGCATTTTGAAAAGGGCGAAACGACGCCAGATTTTCTCTGCCCCTGCCCCATAAAGAATCTGACGCAAATGACCTAACCGCGTAATTTCCTCAGGAACGATAGCTATACCTGCTGACTGAATATTCTGCCAAACTTCCGCCTGATCGTTGGCCTGATAATCAGCAATAAACCAATCACGCTGATAAGCCGACTCAACAAAACGCACGTGCAAACGCCCATTTCGCTTGTAGAGCACCAAACAGTATGGCCCTGCTTCGTGATTGACCTCATAAATAATATAGGAGTCTGAACGCTCGAAGTAATACTCAGAAAATGCCTTCTGATCTTCCCGAATCCCCAAATCTCGCTTTCGGTCGCTGGGATTGTAAAAGAACAGAATCGCCCGTAAAACGGTGGTTTTTCCAAACCCATTCGAGCCCACAAAGTGAATATTTCCATCCAAGGCAACTTCGCTGTAAGCCACCGAAGCACTATTAATAAATATCAGCTTATTTAGTTGTCTCGTCTTCATCAATATCAATGAGTTTAATCAAATCCAGTAAGTAATTATAGGCAGAAAGCACCTTGTAGTCTTCGCGTTCATCATCTTCACAGATGAAAAATCCCCGATCGGTCATCAGCTTAACCACTCGTCTTGCTTTATCATAATAGGTGCTTCCCTCAGGGATGATCACCTTCAGCTGATCACTCAAATTGGTATCCACCTTACACTTTTGCTCCAGGTCGGAAGTTGAAAATCGATAGCCTTCACCAAAACCCTGAAAATAATCGGCAAAAAATGCCAATATGTCGATATACTTATAAAATCGCTCCAACTTTTCCTCCGTAGCATACTTTTGCTCCTCGCGGGTAAAGTAGAAATAATTATGCCCATGCTGAAGGTGGAAGCCCAAGGCAAGGTAATATTCATGAAGTTGCTCAAAATGCTCCTCTACCTTACCATAAAGTTTTCGGTGTTCCAAACGGCTGGTATTTGCGCTCAGAAAGCCTCCCCGACTTAAAACATCGAATACAGGAGCAATTATTTTTTTTATATTTTCCATCAGTTATGCCTTGAACCAATTAGTATTTTCTATTCTTTCTGATTTAGATTTTCGTGGGTCACGAGGTAAAATCACACCATAACGCAAGGATTCATGCACTTCAGTAATACCCGTAAAGAACATCCTGTCCTCATACATCAAAGCCATTTTACAGAATATTTTCACCCGATCTTCCAAACTTCCATTCGTTTCGAAAGGGAAGGCCAATAAAAATTGAAATAAATCTTTATCACCCTTAAAAAACTCCTGCTGCAACTTAAAGTAATTGATCCGCGCTTCTTTTACAGCCGTGGTATCTAACGCTTTCTTCGCCATTACCCCAGATTTACTGCTGTTCTGCCGCGCCCGATGTCGGAGTTTATTCGCTACCTTGCTGATAATCGCATGGCCCTGATCCGATCGAAGAAATTCAAGGCTTGGGGGCGTCGAAATAAAAAGACGAGGAGCAAAGAAGAGTCCCTGCTGTTGCTGAATCAGCGCTTCCACATTACTCCGCTTTTCGAGCTCAAAAAGATCCTTCAGTCGCTTAACTTCCTGCAATTTCCGATGAACCGCCTGCATGGCCTGAATTCTATTCAGGTACCCTACGATTTCCTGTGAAAGTTCCCGAAGATTGACTTTGGCATCGCGTAAATAATCGTAGCGCAATTCTACCGAAAGTCTGTTGAGCATCTCATCATTCGCTTCCTGAAAAAACACCCGGTTCTCCAACAGGTCTTCGATACCTTCGATCAGTTTGCGGAGTTTCACCGCCTTATTATTATGCTCAGAAATTTTGATCTCTTTAACCTTCGGGTTCACCTCGGTTTTATAGTCCATTTGAACCTGTTTGCCCAGATCAATCACATTCCTTTTAACCACCCGCCCGAGCGAACTCATTGCCTTTTTTACTTTTTGCAAAAAGACTTCCTTTCGTTTCCAGGCATTTTCCTCCTGAAAAAGTCGGATGTTTAGGGCAATAGCACCAATTTTTTCATCGACCTCATAGTTCTGAATATCCTCATTAACTTCCAGGAATCGCTCGAGAAAGGATAAAATCCGATCATCCAAATAGAGCCATTCGTCCCTTTTGACCAATATACTTTTGGCAATCATACGGTGAAGAAATCGTTCATCACCCTCGAGCAAATCGGCCAATACATCAAACCGCCCGTGCTTATTCACAAAGAGGTAATTGATGATCAGACGCTCCCGTTTGCCACCTATATCACGTAATAGTTGTTCCGCTGATTGAAATGCAGGCACCTTGCTTTTTTTCGTAAAAGATTAAATTTGCGCTCAAAAATACAAGAAAAAAATGAAAGGCAAGCATTAAAACAATCGACCTTGCTTAAATGCTAATGCAGGGTAATCTACCCGATCGGTTGCTGTGGCCTCATTTACAAATCTACCCTGTTGTAGTCTCAATTTTACTGAATGCGCTTTCATCGGCCCGTCATAAGGTAACATCAACGACTTCAGAGTTTTCTGACTGCTCTCAGGGGCCATCCATGCAGATAATTGATCATCCTTCAGAATTAAGGGCATACGCTGTTTGGTATTGTGAATTTTAGACATCAATGCATTAGCCTGAACGGTGACTATCGAAAAAGTCATATCCTTCTCATTTGTTGATATTTTTAGTGGATCATGACTGAAAATTCCTGCCATCGGAATGATTGGCCGCTCGGGACAATGAATAAAAAATGGGTATTTATTTTTGCCAACAGCCTGCCATTCAAAAAATCCTGTCAGAAAAACCAAGCAACGCCGGTTGACCATCGATTCCGCAAAAGCGGGTTTCTGGAAAATACTTTCTGCACGTGCATTCAGGGTAGCACTTTTCATGCTCATCGCTTGATCAGGGCTTTTAACCCACTCAGGCACCAATCCCCAGCTTGCCAATTGCAAAACACCCTGATGGGTGGTGATGGGTAATTGCGGGAAATCAAAGCCTGACTGATGATGAATTGGCGGAAAATGAAAGCCCAGGGGAATGCTTAAATCAAACTGATCGCTGATCTGTTTTCCGTTGGTATTGACATTAACATGGTAACACATAAAACGATAATTCTAATGGACTTTTTAGCTGACAAAAGCAGTAAACCGCATGGGATATTAAAAGGATATGAAGATCGAATTAATTTAAAGCATTTTTAATATCTGCCTGCAATAAAGGTAAAAAATAGACAACAAAAACTTGATCTTGATCGTCCTGACTACGTAATATCTAACATAGAAGTAATAAAGAAACAGATGCTGGATTTAAAATCAAGGAAAGTCGTTAATCAAATGCTGAGCAAGTTATCTGAAAAATATTCAGATCTTAATGGTCAGATATATCATCAGTCGAATTCCTGCGTCATCAAATTAAAACGCCAAGGGCAAAATAATGCAAATATCGAAATCAATTTCAATGGAAACATTGCTTCGATTATCGATACTATTGAGGTGCAAGGGCCAACTTGGTTATTGAACAAAGAATTACAGCGCATAAAACTCACAGGCAAATATTGGGATTTTGATGTGATTGATTATTACTATAATGAATCCATTTTTAAGCCGTCCATTTGCCTGATTGTTAAAAAGCCCGCTTGACCATCCTGTCAGATTAATTGCTGAATACTTTCTGAATTCTACTCAGGGCACTGAAGACTTCCGCTCTCCGGACGGCAATATTTATCCGGTGAAAATTTTCTCCTTCAGTCCCAAAGCTGCCCCCATGATTTAAGCCCACCCTGGCTTCTTCAATCAATTTTTTTCGCACTGCTTTTGGATCCCCACAAGCCGAAAAATCCAGCCACACCAAATAGCCTGCTTCGGGCTTCATCATTTTTACCTGAGGTAAATTTTCCTGAAAAAACACCTCCATTTGCGCAATCGTTTCCTCCAGATAAAGCTTCAATTCTTCGAGCCACCCGCTCCCTGACCTATAGGCTGCCGATGTGGCCTCCAGTCCAAAAACATTACTGATGAAAAGGTGCGTCATGGACAACATTTTATCAAACTTTCGACGAAGAGTGTCCGATGAAATGATGGTGTAGGCACAGGTTAAACCTGCCAAATTAAAGGTTTTGCTCGCCGATGAACATGTTACGGTAATCTCGGAAATTTGCGGACTGATTTTCGCAATGGGCTGATGTTTTCTTCCACCCAACGTGAGGTCGGAATGAATTTCATCAGCAATAATTAACACCTGATGCTGAGCACAGATTTCTCCCAGCTTTGTCAATTCCGATTTGGTCCACATTCTTCCAGAAGGATTGTGTGGATTACAAAGCAAGAGCATCTTTGTTTTATCGGTAATCATCTTTTGCAAATGATCAAAATCCATTTCATACCTGCCATTATTGAGTATCAATGGATTTTTGACCACGTTCCTGCCAACAGATTCAATGACATCAAAAAAGGGAAAATAAACGGGAGGCTGCACAATGACTTCGTCTGAAGGCGCACTGAACGAAAGTACAGCCGTCAGCAGTGCGGGCACCACACCAGGCAATCCACTGACCCACTCCGGGGCAACTTTCCACTGATTTTGTTTCCACTGCCAGTCACATACCGATGCCTTGAAGTCATCATCGGCAAATGGGTAGCCATATACGGCATGCGCTGCCCGCTTCACAATCGCATTGTTAATGGGTTCGGCAACTTCAAAATCCATATCTGCAACCCATAGCGGGTCGATATCTTCGGTTCCGAAATAGGCTTTTCTCAAGCCAAATTTCACATTATTATAAGGTTTGCGATCAACAATTTTGTCAAAATCAGGGTTCATGCTCACGTCAGTTTAAGGTTTCGATAGGGTTGGGCAAATGAATACAATCGGTCTCCTCGGGGCTTTCCATCAGCTTAATCAATACCTCAGAGCCTGGAATCATGGAGATCAGCATTTTCAAAATCACCATTAACGGAACGGAAAGCAACATTCCTGTAATTCCCCAAATATATCCCCAAAAGACCAGTCCGAAAATAACCGTAACAGTGTTAAGCGATAATTCCTTACCCTGCAATTTTGGTTCAAGAATGTTTCCACAGAAAAACTGAATGGTTACAATTAAGCCGGAAAAAATCAGGAGAAACAGGGATGATTCTATCTGTACCAAGCCTAATAGCACGGGTGGAACCGTGGCGATGATACTTCCGATAGAAGGAATAAAATTCAGTGTAAAGGCCAAAAATCCCCAGAAAACTGCGAAGTCCACACCAAAGATCACACAGGCCAGCCAAACCAAAACGCCTGTCAGCAGGCTTACCTTGGTTTTCACTTTAATATAGGTAACAATGGCTTTTTGCACTTTGAGAAATTGTCGGGAGAAAGCACCTGCCTCATGTACCCGCTCTTTCTCACTTCGTTGGAGTTGATTAAAGTAGGAGGTGTACTTCTGCGATCCTCCCAACAACGCCAATAAATAAAGCAACATAATGACAAAGGCGGAGGAAAAATCACCTACCGCATTAACAAGCACTTGGGCACTGCTCCATATTTTTTCAAAAGAAATAAACTTGGAGACTTCCGCAACAATACCCGAGGTGTTGAAATCATGCAAACCAGGAACCTTATTCACCGTTTCAACCATCCCCTCCATTTTCGCACCGATCTGGTTGAAATATTTCTGCCGTTCTTTCCCAAACTGAGTGCCTGTTTTGATTACCACCGCACCGAAAGAGACGATAAAGGTCGTTAAAATTAAGACAATCAATGTTACCGAAACAACGGTGGGGAATTTCCATTTGGTAAAAAGATCCATAATGGGCTGAAACAGGATGGCCAAAAACAGGGCAAGCACCAATGGAACAAATATAGAGGAAAGCATGGTTAGGATACCCGCAATCACTACCACGGTCAAGATAATGAGGCAATTGCGGATAATTCGGAGGTTTTCTTTCATGTAGTCTAAGATTAATCCTCAAAATTAATAAAATATCATCCTAATAGTACATTTCAGTATAAAAACCTTGTCCACTCCTTCAGTATCAAACAAAAAAAATGGGCCTCTCCACTGAAAGACCCATTTTTTTTGAATTCCTATTTCCCGAACAATCCGCCGAGTAAGCCCTTGGCCTGATCGATGATCCCTCCGCCACCGCTTCCGCCGGCAATCATAGACATTAATCCTGAAGCATCCTGAGAATGTTCCGAATTTCGGAATTTCGAGGAAATGAGATTGATGACAAAAGGAATGGCCATATTTGCAACATTGGAAGCAACACCGGTGCTTACCCCCAGCTGGTTGGCCACCTTGCCACTTAAATTGGCAATCATCCCCGAAACCATCGGGTGGGAATTGCTGACGTCCTCCTTCTGCGTAAACATCGAAATCATTTCAGAAGTATTACCACTCGAAATATTGTCTTTCAATCCTTCCATCAGGCTTTCTCCACTTAATTTTGCCGCTTCGCTGGCTTCCGAAGGACCAAGATTAGACTGTGTTTTCAGCATATCCTGTAGTGGCCCTCCGACCATATTCATTATTTTATCTATCATGATTCAATGGGATTGACGATTAATGAGTAACCACCGCATCAAGACCTTTGGCCTGATCGATGAAACCTTCTACCGATGACAAGGAAGGGATGGCTCTGGTTAACTTCTTCTCTTCATTAACCTCGGTCAGTTTACCGTGCAAATTATTGGCGTTACGGTTACGCAATTCTTTCACCGTATCAACACCAGAAGCTTTCAGTAATTCCGCGAATTGGCCAGCGATCCCTTTAATTCTGAAAAGGTCTGCCATATTCACCCATGCGAGAATCTTTTTCTCTTCAACGCCAGTCGTTTTTGCTATTCTTTTCCGACCGCTTCTTGAAGAGCCTTCCTCTAACAATTTTTCCACGGTAGTAATTCCTGCCGCTTCGAGTTTCTTTGCATAGGCAGGTCCAATTCCTTCAATTTGGGTGATTTTCTTACTCATTTTGATTAGTTTAAATTAGTAAAACACTAAAAAACTAACCGCTGCCACTTCCCAATAGTTCAATATTTGCTACAAAAAGCACCTGCCCATTTCATTATTAAGGAAAAAGGGCTAAACAATCAAATACATTGACTAACTGAATCGTGAAATAATCCCAAACGATCAGCCGAGTAAGGTTACTTTGTTGCGACCGAGGGCTATTTGTCCTTCTTTTTCTAAGGCTTTAAGGATTCGGCTGACGACCTCTCTTGAGGTTCCGAGATCCTGTGCTATTTCACCATGGGTAATTCTGAGGGTTTGCGCCTCTTTTATTTTGGCTTTTTCATGTAGGTAGGACGCAATGCGTTCATCCATTTTTTTAAAGGCCAATAGATCAACCGCTCCTAACAGTTCTTCAAACCGATTCTGATAAGCCTGAATTACGAATTGCCTCCAGGAGGAAAAACGGCGCATCCATTCATCCATATAAATAACGGGCAACATTAATATTTCTCCCTGATCCTCCATAGTGGCACGTATGCGACTTTGCGCATTACCCATGCAACAGGTTAGGGACATCGCACAAGTTTCCTTGGCATTCACATAATATAGAAAGACCTCTTTGCCGTCCTCATCTTCCCGAACAATCTTCACTGAACCGCTAAGAATGATAGGCATCGATCGGATATGCTGCCCATAATCCATCAGGATATCTCCCTCATTGACGGCCACCAGCGTCGCATGCTGCGCAATTTCTTCAAGCAATGCTTTTTCAAAAATTCCTCGAAATTGATTAATCACTGTTTCCTCTACCATATACCAAATTTAAAAAAAATATGGACAGGTACAGAAAAAAGCCCCAATCAAAAAAATTGAAAGGGGCAAAAACAGATTGGTAATCTTAGAATCGATGGGTAATCCCTATACCGAAGTTGTAATAATTTATTCCACTTGAATCATAGGCTTTATGATTAATGAAATTGTATTGCATTCGTACCGTGGCGCCCCAATCTGAAGTTCCGCCGAAGGGAATGTAAACCCCTACTTCAGGCGCAACACTGAATGCCCAGCCATTGTACTGATCTCCTGTGGACAACATCCCGTAATCGGTTCTTTGTTCGACATAAGATCCCCCCATGGCCAAACCGACATAGGGCTGAATCAGACCATCGCGGTTGAAGTAATAACTTGCCGTCACCTGAAGGTTCATCATGTTCAGGTAATTGTATTTATTGGCATAGATGTCACTTCCCTGCCCATTATCGTAAATTCCTCGGCCATAATCCTGGAAGAAATTGTCGTAAGACAAACGCCCCCCAATGGCAAGGCCTTTGTAAACAAAGCCCGCCCCTTCTACGGAGAAGTTACGATAGCTGCCATCGTCCACAAAATTACTGGTACCACCAGCAGGCATCCCCATGTTATAGCCAAGGGTAAAGAAGCCATTATCATAGAATTGTGCATGTCCGATTTGGCTCCCCAAAAGACATATCATCAGTGCTGAAAAGAAAACTTTAATATTTTTCATCGTGATATTGTTGAAGTGGATTAACGGTCGGTTTTATTAATATCCATATATGGACTCATCTCAAAGGCTTCGTTCATTCCTCGGGCAAGTCGTTCCTCATTGTATTCGCTATTGCGTGAGAGTACGCCCTGAATGATACCCTGCCATCTGAAATCTACCTCATGACCATCCTCGGCCATCTTGCCTGCAATCTCCATTTTGTCTTTGTTGGTCGCAGTGCCATTTTCCTCCTCAAAGGCAGCGAGACGTTTTTTGAATTCCTCTTCAAACAAATCATGGCTGTGGGCATCCACCTTGTCGATCATCATACTCCCGACAGTGTATTGGTAGCTATAAGCCCCACTCCACCACGGATACCAGCCGCCCCACATCGGCGGATAAGGGAAGCCCCAGCCCCCCCAATATCCTGGGTAACCCCACCACCATGCGCCACCACCTACTACGGTATTGGTGTTTTCCTGCAAAGCAGCAATCAGGTAAAAATCGGCCTCTTGCCCCTCAGCAGCATAGTTGTAACCCAATTCCTCAAAGCCTGTAATCAGGCGGGAACTGATTTTGACAGAATCAGATTTAGAAAGCTGATCATCATCTTTATCGCTGAGAATACCGACGGATTTAATTTTGAAGGTTTGATAGGTGTTTTCATTGCTGTAAAATTCAGCATCATAATAGGTGAGCGTAACGTCTTGCTCATCAACATACGTTGGTCCTTGATGATTACACGACATCATCGAAAAACTCATTGCGATCACCACCATCATGGAAGCGATACGCGACAGGGGATTCTTATAATTGGTTTTCATTGTTGATATTGTTTTACATTCACCTGTAATAGGGAAAAAGGCAAATGAAAACCCTATTGAAAACCCTTAAAATTTGGCTTTTTATAATTATCATATCTATTTTTAAGTTCAAAAAACAACCCTAACCACTAATATTCAAACCTTTACCCACTTCTCTAAAATTGACAACGATCTAAAACCTGATTAAAAATAATGCGCCTGTTCCTGACCTCAGCCAATCAATTGATTGAAATCAAAGCAGTAATTGGTAATGATCAAACATAAATTCATTGATAATTAATAATTTTTTGACGAATATCGGGTTGATAAATCCAAAGCAAAAGCACCTATTCTCCATGAAAGAAACAATCCCTACCCGATATAGCCGCCAAACTATTCTTCCGCAAATAAAAAAAGAGGGGCAACTGCAATTAATGGCCGCAAAAGTGTTAGTGATTGGCGCAGGAGGTCTGGGCAGTCCCGTTTTGACCTATCTGGCAGCAATGGGCATTGGACATATTGGCGTAGTGGAATTCGATCTGATCGATGAGACCAACCTCAACCGACAGTTTATTTATAGGGCTGCGGATAAGGGTAAGAAAAAGGTGGATGCCGCAAAAAAAATCCTGACCGAACAAAATCCGCTTGTAAACTGGGAATTCCACGACCTGTATATAAATCGCGATAATGTCATTGAGCTCATCATGCCATACGATATCGTCGTGGATGGATCGGATAATTTTGATACCCGCTACCTGTTGAACGACGCCTGTATTTTGGCCGATAAGGTACTGGTCTCTGGCGCCATTCATCAGTTCCATGGTCAGGTATCGGTGTTTAATTATCAGCAAGGCCCCACCTACCGTTGTATTTTCCCTCAGCAACCCGAAGCGCAATCCGCCCCAAATTGTGCTGAAGCTGGAATTATGGGCGCCACGGCAGGTGTAATAGGGTCGCTTCAGGCCATGGAGGTGGTAAAAGTCATCTGTGGTATTGGAGAGGTACTCAGTGGTAAGCTTTTGCTGATTGACCTTTTACACCATCATCAACAACTTATTCAGTTTAAACTCAATCCCGAAAACAGGATTGTGGAATCTTTGCCTTTTCCCAAAGAAGAAAGGTGCGTCATACCGTCAGAGGGGGATCAATTTGAGGACTCCCCAGCAAACTGGAAAACAAAGTACCCTGAAGGAATCTTATTAGACATTAGAGAGGATTATGAACAAGAGGAATTTCCTGTGGAAGGATCCCATCATGTTCCACTCAGCACTTTGCCGGATTATTTCAAAAATAATCAGACTAAATCGCCCATGTTAGTTTTTTGCCAAAATGGCATAAAAAGCAAAACAGCTTGTTTGTGGATAAAGGAAAACTACCCAAGCCTGACGGTCAGCGAATTAGCAGGTGGCATAGATAAATATCAAAACTAAAAACAAAAATTATGAGCAAACCTGCGATAAATTATGAATGCCCTAAGTGTAAAAATCGCACCTATGACGTTGGCGAAATCAGAACTACAGGAGGGTTTTGGAGTAAGATTTTTGACGTTCAAAACAAAAAGTTTACCCATGTTACCTGTAAACGCTGCGGATACACCGAATTTTTCAAAGGAAGTACCAGCATGCTCAGTTCGATGTTTGATCTATTCACATAAAAAAATCCCTACGTTACATTACTAACGTAGGGATTTTTTCGCTTTCAGGCTGATTTTTACAATTCCTCACCCATCAAGTTCTCCATCAGGTGTAAATTGTATCGGGCACTTGGCAGCCCCTTAATACTATCGATGGCATTTAAATTGGCTGATCCAACTGCCGCCTGCACCAACTGCCTGACCTCTGAATACATATCCCAGTCGATAAATTCTCCCTGAAAATGATAGACCACTTCAAGCATTTCCCCCCTGCTTAAAACCTCTACCTGATTAATTCTTGGATGTGTACTCAGTGTTTGCTTTAATTCCGAAATATTGATCCGATGACGACAGAGGGTTTCCATAATTTCTTGGGGGCTTAGTGAAAAATAATTATCCGTTCCAATAAGGAAAAAAAAAGATTCAACCCCAAAACTTATTCCTTCGACTACGAATTTCATAAGTAATAAAAATGCGAAAAAAATAAAATATTAAAGCATCGCTGTTAAATAGTTCGATAATATGACTTTTTTTAAGAAAAAATGCTGATTTTTTAAAAAATATAAGGGGTTTTTCATTCTATTTTTCAAATCTCTTACTAAATTAGGTAGGACAAATGATAACCCTAATATAAAGGAGGATATTATTATTACAGCCATAACTGTGATTCTGATTTCGCTTTTGTATTCATTGATAACTTTAACTTTTAAATTAAGATCACCTATGTCAACGTTTGCTGAATTAATCCTTGATGGACAATCTTATGAGTTTCCGGTGGTAGAAGGAACACAAAACGAAAAAGGTATAGACATTAGTACCCTTCGTTCCAAAACCGGTTACATCACGTTAGACTATGGGTTCAAAAACACAGGATCCACACAAAGTGCTGTTACTTTTCTGGATGGAGAAAAAGGAATTTTAAAACACCGCGGCTATTCCATTGAAGAGCTTTGCGAAAAATCAACCTTCTTAGAAGTTGCGAACCTATTGATTTACGGCAACCTGCCAAATAAAGCGCATTTGGCCTCTTTTACCGAGAGCATTAAAGGTTACCAGTTAGTGCATGAAAACTATCGGAAAATTTTGGAAGGATTCCCTTCTCATACGCACCCGATGGGTATTTTATCTGCATTGGCTACTACTTTAAATGCCTTTCACCCAGAAGCATTGGATCCACACCGTCCGAATGAGCAGGTTGATCTTTCAATTCAAAAATTGATGGGTAAATTGCCAACATTTACTGCCTGGGCTTATACACATGCTAAAGGTATTGCGCACAATTATCCAAAAAGTGGTTTGGGTTATGTGGAGAATTTCTTGCACATGATGTTCTCTACAAAGTTGAAGGAGTATGAGATCGATCCTGTGATTGTTCGTGCTTTAGAAAAGCTACTGATTTTGCATGCAGATCACGAGCAAAACTGTTCCGCTTCAACGGTACGTATTGTTGGTTCTTCAAATGCAAGTATTTATGCCTCGGTTGCTGCAGGTATTAATGCACTTTGGGGACCACTTCATGGTGGAGCCAACCAGGGGGTTATTCAGATGTTGGATGAAATTCAGGCTGATGGTGGAAATGTTGAGAAATACATCAATAAAGCCAAGGATAAAGATGATCCTTTCCGCTTGATGGGCTTTGGTCACCGCGTATATAAAAACTTTGACCCTCGTGCGAAAATCATCAAGAAAGATGCTGATGCTGTATTGGCTAAATTAGGGGTAAGCGATCCGATTTTGGATATCGCTAAGAAACTTGAAGAAACGGCACTTCAGGACAGCTACTTCATCGAGCGTAAATTATTCCCAAATGTCGATTTCTATTCTGGAATTATCCTTAAAGCGATTGGTATTCCTACTTTGATGTTCCCAGTAATGTTTGCAATGGGTCGTCTTCCAGGTTGGATTGCACAATGGAAAGAAATGAGAGAGAACAAAGAACCAATCGGTCGTCCTCGTCAGATTTACACTGGTAATACTGATTTAGAGTACAAGCCTATTGAAATGAGATCATAAAAAAATCACAAAAAAGGGTTATCGTTCTTCTCGATAACCCTTTTTTTAATGATATGGCTTGTATTGTACTGCCTGAATATGGAAAACCCGTAATCCTCCTGGCGTATTGACTTCCACCTTATCCCCTAACTTTTTATACATCAGAGCATCTCCAATGGGTGAGGCGACACTGATTTTACCATTTTTAAGGTCTGTTTCATCTGACCCCACCAACTGATAAACCATACTCGTTCCATTCGGTAAACCGAGTTTCAGATAAGCCCCAAAGACCACCTTACCCTCTTCCGCAGGTGCAATAACGGGACGCACCTCTACGGACCGCAATCGCTTACGCAAAAAAGCAATTCTGATATCGATTTCTCGCATTCGCTTTCTTCCATAAATATACTCGGCATTCTCCGATCGGTCTCCCATCGCCGCTGCCTCGGCCACAGCCTGTACAACTGCGGGGCGATCAATTTTCCACAATTGATCCAATTCACTTTTCAGAACCTCAAAACCAGCTTCTGTAATATAACTTTTATAGGCTTCCATTTTATCAACTCATTTAACCCACAAAATTACAGTTTAAGTCTAAAAGATCAAGGGAAGTTATTCATCTTTGCCAAAAAGCAGATTCAACCCAAATCCAACCGCCTGTTGCTTTGCAGTTTTGTAATGAAATATGCCAGGCAGATCATCCACAGTAGCAACCAATTGCACAGGTCCCGCCTGTACCCTAAATCCAACTCCCAACTGCGCCAATTTTTCATTGCTGCTCGTTACATTGGCATGCACTGTCAATCCTTTCCCCACATAATAATTATAACCGATCGTCCCTGCAATATCCCAATCTGTTTGAAAAAGTGTATTGACCAACAAAGCAGAAACCTGATGCCTTTCTGTTAAATTATAAATAGCATAGGTATAATTCATCGCTGGCATATTTTCCCAATAAGCTTTGGCTTTGGTCGTATCCGAAACAACGACATCGCGAATTCCATCTTCGAGAGTTTTGTAATAGGTTACAGCCTCCAATACCGTCCCCGGAGTTTCATAGACATTGTCAGAAATAGTAAAATTAAGCCCGTTACTTTTCCAATGAATTCTACCCAGGTCCACAAACGATGTCCCCACCTGAAGATCATCGCTCACATTATACTGCACCGCAATATCAGCCCCAAAGCCCCTATTATCAGAAATATCAAAACGATCCTGTGATCCTTCGGAAAAATCATAGCCTGCAGAGCGCACTCCCGCCTGATTAAATTGAATACTTGCCCGATTGACACTTCGATCAACCGTTGCAACACCTGAAAAATTATCAGATTCAATCTGCCCTATTCCCTGTAAATATTTAGCTCGGAAACCTACTTGCCATCGGTCATTAATCTTAATGGCATCGCCCAAAGCAACTTCCACATAACTTAACCCTCGAAACTGAACATCATCAAACTCATAAACCCCATCATCCAATTCTAAACTTTCCGCCAAAGCCAGCAATAAATCACCATCCATGGAAAAATATCCGAAAGCTCGGGCCGCTACACCAAAATTGATAAAATGCTTTCCTGTCTTAAAGCCTACATTCATCAGGCCAGCCCGTGCATTCACCTGACCGCGGTAATCTTCCATACCAGATTCTATTAGATGTTCCAGTTCAAAGGTTACTGAGGTCCCGTCAAAAATAAAAAGATCGTTGGCGTTCACGGTAGCATCGTAACCAATGCTAATCCGATTCAAAGCAGGAACCCCAATCATCACTTTTTCTGCTGGCTGCCAAGCTGGATTGAATTGCAACCCATAAGCAGAACGCGATGGATCCAGCAGGAATCCCGTTTGATGCCATTGCGCCAAACCGCGGATCGGCGACCAAAGAATAAACAAAATCACGAAGAATAATAAGGAGACTTTTTTCATACCTAATTAAAGTCTTTTTTACCCCTTGGGGATTACCGCTGTGTGCTTAAACACCACTCTAACCGCCCATTAAAAAAAATAAATGACCAAAGTGATGTTTTTCACTATTTTTGGAATGCTTTTCGCTATTTAATGAAGTAGGAGGTTGGCTATATTTGATAAAAACCGATAGTAGATTTCCATAAATTCCTAAAAACTTATACTTTTGTAACATCTACTTTTTGATGGGAAATGCACACTGCCTTTAATTTTATATTAGCAATCCCATAAATAAATTCATTATGTTCAAACAGATTTTTTACCCATTTTTATTCGTAGCGATTATCATCAGTGGACTTACCTCTTGCCTTTCGGGAGAAAATGGCGGGTATTCACAAGCTCCGACACCTTTTGAGTCCGATTCTATTACCATTAATGGTGATACGCCAGACTTCAACTCCATCATTGTGGTCAACAATGATTCTTCATGGTATTCTTCAAACCGTGGATATTACAAAAGCTTTGAAGTGACTGAAATTTCAGCAGCTTGGTTAGGCGACACCCTTGCAGCTTCAACTTTTGAAGGAGGGAAATTGGTATTCTCCTCAGGGTTTGAACAAACCGAATTGGCCACGATTGACACCGACTTCTTTGCTGAAAAGAAATCTCATAGCCTTAATGTTAGTGAAGAAGATCTGGAAAAACTGGCAAATACGATGAATAACAATAAGGTGAAGGCGATTCCTTTTTACTTCCAGGGTCAACTGACCGCTGGTGAAGAAATTGAAGAAGGAAAAGAACCAAAGGCACCCATTAGAGTCGTGCTTAACGTCAAGGTAACTTTCTAAAAAAAACACTATTTAATAATTGCGGAAGCCGATCAATAAGATCGGCTTTTTTTATTACATAAGATATTAATTTGAAGCTCGAACGGCTTCCTTTAATAACTTGCTGATCTCGAAACAATCCAAATTTATTGACGGTTAAACTCATAAACATTATAACCAAGATCAATATGATGACGATTGCAAAAATTTTGGGACAGGAAGTCCTTGACTCACGAGGAAACCCGACTGTAGAGGTCCATATATTTTTAAACAGTGGAATAGTCGGCAGGGCAATTGTGCCTTCAGGGGCATCTACAGGCGAAAAAGAAGCCGTTGAGCTCCGTGACGGCGAGAAGCGCTATGGCGGAAAAGGGGTACGCAAAGCAGTTGCTAATGTCAATGATGTGATTGGTCCCGCATTGGAAGGGATGAACATTACAGACCAACGAGCAATAGATTACAAAATGATTGAACTCGATGGCACAGACAATAAAGGGAAACTTGGTGCTAATGCGATTTTGGGCGTTTCTCTGGCGGCAGCTCATACCGCTGCGGCGGCCTTGGGCATTCCTTTATATCGTTATATTGGTGGCGTGAATTCTGCTATTTTGCCCGTACCCTGTATGAATGTTATCAATGGCGGTGTACATGCACAAAATTCAGTGGATTTTCAGGAATTTAAGATTGCTCCTCACAATGCACCAGATTTTGAAACTGCCATTCAGATAGGAGAAGAGTGTTTCCATGCACTGAAGCAAGTGCTTCACGATAAGGGTCACAATACAGGCGTGGGTGATGAAGGTGGTTATGCGCCCGATCTAAAATCAAACGACGAGGCGGTGGAGTTTATCCTTCGCGCGATTGAGAAAGCGGGTTACACGCCAGGTGATGATGTATCGATTTGCCTTGATCCCGCCACCTCTGAAATGTACAAAGATGGAGGCTATTTCTTTTTCAGCAGTACAGAAGAAACCAAATCTGCAGACGATATGGTGAGATTATGGGAAGACTGGATGAATAAATACCCGATCGTACTACTCGAAGATGGACTTGGCGAGAATGACTGGGAAGGATGGAAAACACTCACGGATACACTTGGCGATAAGGTAGAGTTGGTTGGAGATGATATTTTCTGTACAAATCCCGCAATTTTACAACAAGCCATTGATAAAGGTATCGGGAACTCCATTTTGATTAAACTGAACCAAATTGGTACACTTACAGAAACTTTGGAAACCATTGAACTGGCTAACCGAAATAATTATAACTGCTATGTGTCCCATCGTTCTGGAGAAACAGAAGACACCACTATTGCTGATTTGACGGTCGGCATAGGTTGTGGGCACCTGAAAACAGGCTCTGGTTGTCGTTCAGAGCGTGTTGCCAAATTTAATCAGTTATTAAGAATTGAAAGAGAACTTGGAAGTGCCGCTAAATACGCAGGTATTGGCGCCTTCAAAAATGTAAAGTAAGAAAGGATAAGTTCATTATATCACAAAAAGAGCCTATTGAAATAGGCTCTTTTTATTTGCTCCAAAATCACTTCAAACACCTAAACCTTACATGGGTATTTCAACTTATTTCTATAAAACATATGTTGAAATATTGCTCATTTATCTTCCTGTTCAGTTTTATTTTCTCCGCTTGTACTGACGAGCCCAATGTTGTGCCGACCTGTAGATCGAATATTGAATTGACCTATAATATCAAAGCAAGTACGACGACCAATAGTGAAGATGGGGCCATTATTGTTACCAATATTGAAAATGGACAACCGCCCTACCAATTAGCTATGTTTGCCCAAAACGACAGCAGTCAAATCAGAAAAATTTTGAACTTGCAGCAAGTTTCAGCAGGTCAGTACCAATTGGTGGTTGAAGACGCCTTAGGCTGTGACACTTCCTTCGATATTGAAATTCCAGCAAATCAAATTATCGAGTAAAAAGCACATCAATTTTTGGACTGATCGTTTTCCGTATCAAAAATTTCATCCTAACTTAAGACTGTAGAATGTCACCTTAATCTCGACCTTATGAAATACAGTCTTATTTTTATTTTTTCCACTGCATTGATTTTTGCCGCCTGCCTATCTGAAAAAGAAGAAACCTTTCCTGAGAAAGATTGCCCTGAGGCCATTACCTTTAGTGGTGGGGTTGATCAAATCATTAATACCAACTGTGCCGTGCCAGGCTGCCATGTGCCTGGGGCCGTTCCTCCATCTTTAAAAGGATACGATGAAGTTACTTCGCATACCAGTAATATTGAAAAACGAATTAACGGAGAAGGGGCCATCATGCCACCATCAGGAAAATTACATCAAGCGACCATAGATTCTATTTCATGCTGGATACAAAATGGAAAATTGCGATAATCGTCTGTTGGGCGATATTCTCGATGCAGCAGCACGCCTGCGCTCAAAAAATACGTACCACTCAAATGGTGATTTCCTTTTATTCGAAAGCGCCATTGGAGGACATCGATGCGACAAACAATCAAGGTGTCTCGGCCATTGACATGGCAACATCAAAAATTGCTTTCGTTGTCCCTATTATCGGTTTTGAGTTTAAAAATGGGCTGATGCAGGAACATTTCAATGAAAATTATCTTGAATCTGACCAATACCCCAAAGCAACATATGCAGGCGATTTAATTCATTTTGATCCTGAAAAAAAAGGCGTGCAAAAGGTCAATACGAAAGGAGTCCTGACCATCCATGGCCAAAGTCAGTCTATTGAAGCAAAAGGAACCATGGAACGTAGAGGCTCGGAGTGGAACTTAATATGCCAATTTTCTGTAAAGCTCGAAGATTATGACATTGAAGTTCCAAAATTAATGTTTCAGAAAATCGCTGAAACCATTTCCATCGACCTACAAGCCACCTACCCGCTCCAATGAAAACCATCAGCACTGTTTTTTTACTTATAATCAGCCTCACCCTCAACTCGTTTGCTCAGGCGGACTTACTTGCAGAACTGGAAAACAGCCAAGATACGGCACCAGCGCCCGTGTTCAGCACCTTTAAAGGGACAAAAATTATTAATGGGCAATCGGTGGAAACGCGCAAGGCTGGCAACCTTGAATTTTTGATTGAGCATCGTTTTGGAACCCTGAACAGTGGGGCTACTGAGTTTTTCGGACTCGATCAAGCACAAATACGGCTCGGACTTTCTTACGCGATTACCGACCGACTCACCATGGGGATTGGGCGCAGTTCCTTCAATAAAATCGTCGATGGCAATTTAAAATTCGCTCTGAAAAAACAATCAGATCGATTTCCCCTCTCAATGACGCTTTTTACCAACATGGGCATCAAGACTTTTCAGCCTTCAAGTGAAGAAAATCTTTCGGTTTTGCAGCGAAGTGCTTTTGCCCATCAGCTCCTGATCGCTCACAAATGGAATTCAAAATTTTCTTTTCAGCTCAGTCCTACTTGGGTGCATGAAAACCGAATCAGTGCCGCAGACAATAGTAATGATACTTTCTCGATAGGTTTTGGGGGCAGGTACAAACTTAACAAAAGAACCGCCCTTGTGGCAGAATATTTCCTGAATGTCAATAATCGCGAAAACCCCAATAAATATGATGCACTTGCCATAGGGGTAGATATTGAAACAGGCGGCCATGTATTCCAAATTCACCTGACCAACGCGCAGCAGGTGATCCCACAGGGGTTTATTACTGATACACGTGGGAATTTCTGGGAAGGAGACATTCACCTTGGCTTCAATATCTCCAGAGATTTTGGACTTGGGAAAGCAAAAAAGAAAAAATGGTGATTTGTGAAAGGCTAAAATTTGACGTAATTTCCCCCTTCAAAATTAGCAAATACCACCATTTCAAGAAAGATCATACATATTGATTTAGACGCCTTTTACGCTTCCATCGAACAACGTGACCACCCAGAATACAAGGGAAAACCGCTTGCTGTGGGAGGTTCCCGAGAACGTGGGGTTGTGGCGGCAGCAAGTTATGAAGCGCGAAAGTTTGGGGTTTTCAGTGCCATGCCTTCAGTTATTGCTTCCCGAAGGTGCCCCGATCTTATTTTTGTAAGACCACGGTTTGAGGTCTATCAGGCTGTTTCGAAACAAATCCGTAAAATTTTTCATAAGTACACGCCACTGGTGGAACCGCTTTCATTGGATGAAGCTTACCTCGATGTTACCGAGCCGTTAATAGGCCCTCCCTCTGCCACACTTATTGCGGAAATGATCAGGAATGAAATTTTCGAAGTTACAGGTCTAACTGCATCGGCGGGAATTTCCTATTGCAAATTCTTGGCTAAAGTTGCTTCAGACATTAACAAACCCAACGGAATGTACATCATTCAACCCGATGCGGCGGTCTCCTTTCTTGAGCGATTACCCATCAAAAAATTCCATGGCATTGGTAAGGTTACCGCAGAAAAAATGAAAGAGATGGGCATTTCTACAGGATTTGACCTGAAAAATTATACCCAAAAACAGTTGGTCAGAAAATTTGGGCGTGCAGGGGCGCACTTCTATCGTATTGTTCGCGGTGATGATCAACGCCCTGTAATTCCAGATCGCGTTCGTAAATCCATTGGTGCAGAAAACACCTTTAACAGCGATATATCACACCATGATGAACTCCTGGATCAGCTCTACAAAATATGTGAAACTGTTTGGAAAAGGGCGCTCCACAGTAATGCTTCTGGAAAAACCATTACCCTGAAAGTTAAATTTCATGATTTTAAACAAATCAGCAGAAGTAAGTCCCTGGATCATTATGTAAAATCTGAAAAGGAATTGCGAGAGCAGGTACTGAAACTCTTTTTCGGTGCTGAAGAAGATTATGAACCAATCAGGCTGATGGGGGTCAGTATCTCCAACCTCAACATTCCTGATGAGCGGTTTAACAAGCAACTTCAAATCCCTTTCAAGCATCGGTTTCATCACAAATAGCAATCTGCCAAGCTTGCTAAATTCGGCTTAATTGCGCGAACCGCCGCTTAATCTGACGGTCAAACCGAACAATATCTTCCCCGTTTCGCAATGGCAACCATCCGCGGTTTTCCACCAATTCCACATTGCCCTGAAATGTGGGGGATTGTGCATAGCCTTTCGAAGCATAATTCGGATGACTGTGGGCATAAATGGCCGCCTTGGGTTTCAAAAACTCATCGGCATAAGTGGCAGTATGCATGGTACCCGATGCCAATTCACTTTCGATCACCACCATCCCCGCACTGATGGCCGCCATCAACCGATCACGTTCCCGAAAATTCGACTTCTGAACCTTACTGCCCACCGGGTACATGGATAAAAGACAGCCTCCTTCTTTGGCGATCTTCATTGCCAAACCTGCATGTTCATTAGGGTAAATATTCTGAACATCGGAAGGTAAAACCGCTATCGTCGGACGCTGATGTTCAATTGCCAAACGGTGCGCTATGGCATCGCAGCCCAAAGCCAAACCTGAAATTATGGTGTAATCAAACTCCTCAATCAAATATCGACCAATTAACTGCTCCCCTATTCGCTTACCAAAATCCGAAGGGCTGCGCGAACCAATCACGCCTACTCCCAACTCATTGAGGCAGCTTAACTCACCCTTGGCATACAAAAAAAATGGGGCACCGTCCACATGTCGTAATAATGGTGGAAAATAAGGGTGATGATGATCCAATATGGTGATTCCTGCAGCCTCAGAGCGATCCAAGATCTGATCAGACACATCCAGGGCCTGTTGTACATCTTTAACACTGATATTTCTAAGCCGACTATTTTGGCGTTTCAAGTTGGACACCACCTCTACATATGCACGTTCATTAGGGAAATCCACATCATTTTCTGCAAGGTATTTTTTTGCTGCCGTCATGGTCACGTAGCCTACATTAGCACAAAGGGATAGCACAAAAAGATGATAATCAAAATCCATAATTTGAGTCGCTTTTCAGGTCAAGTACTGTAAAGAATAGTTATATTAGACCAATTATAATCAAAAAAATAACCTGAAACCCACATGAGGAAAATATTTTTTTTCACCAAAGGCATTTCACTCGCCTTGATCTTCCTACTCTGTACAAACCAATCTTTATTTGCACAAAAAGACAATGACGCATTTCAGTGGTTCACTGCGCAGGGGAAAAAAACAAGCTATAAAAAATTGATCAAGTCCCTTCAGTCGGCCGATGTTGTGCTTTTCGGTGAACTCCATAATGACCCTATTGCTCATTGGCAACAAAACAGGGTGGCACACGCCCTGCAAAGCCCTGACTATAAGTTAAAATTGGGATTTGAAATGTTGGAGCGCGATCAGCAGTTGATCGTTTCGGAATATCAGCAACAACTTATTTCAGAAAAAAACTTTACTGATCAGGCACGCTTGTGGCCTAATCAGCCCACAGATTATCAGCCCTTAATGCGTTGGGCCCGAGAAAATAAAATCGAACTTATTGCCACCAACATTCCAAGGAGATATGCTTCGTTGGTCTATCGAAAGGGTTTGGAAGGACTGGAAAGCCTGTCTTCGGAGGCGAAAACACTCCTGGCGCCTCTACCGATCAATGTTGATACAACACAGCTTCAGTATCGAAAAATGAAACAGATGATGGGGCAGCATGGTGGGTATAACATCGTTTATGCGCAGGCGGTAAAAGATGCGACAATGGCCTATTTTATAGCGCAACAGCTTGACAAAAACACGAAATTCATCCACTTCCACGGAAGTTATCATTCTGATTTTCACGAAGGCATAACCACCTACCTGAAAGCACTTTCTCCTGAATCAAAAATTATTACAATTGCGACAGTCAAACAGGGGGAATTAAAAAAATTGTCAGAGGAGCACTTAAACCAAGCAGATTATGTATTGGTGGTAGCTGATGACATGACTAATACCCACCAATAATGGGAAGTGTTCACGTAGATCACTGGATTGCACAAAGGCCTGCACCACAGCGGCAAATGTTTGAAGAGCTTCGGTATTTGATTAAAAGTCAATCGTCCGATATTTCTGAAAAAATCAGCTGGTCCATTCCTTTTTTTTATTTCAATGGGCCATTGTGCTATCTAAAGCCCGATGCTGAAGGGGGAATTGCCGTCAGTTTTATGAAAGGCTACTTGATGGATCAGACCGAATTTCCGCTACTTGAACAGCAAGGCAGAAAACAAGTGAGGTCAATACTCCTTCAATCTGTAGAAGAAATCGCATCGTCGAATTTAGAAATTTATTTGCAGGTGGCAATGTCCATAAATGCTGAAAAATAAATGGGAATCAGATTGATTAAAAGCAAAAAAGCCAGTTGATGAGTGGTGGACTGCAACTGAATAAAAATTCATGGCGCAGCATCATTCATCAGCCAGCTTACTTTTTACAAATAGCCCTTTATCGAGCCAAGTCAATACTCACTCCTGCCCCCGCTTGGTATAAATAGCCATGGGTATAATCACCAATAATCCGTGCCTGAACAGCAGTATGGTCACTGACCTTCCAGGAAACAATGGCAATATAGTTGGTCCAGTCCCACACTTCACGAACCCACTGATATTCTGGCTCCGATGCCAATACGACCGTCAAACGGTTAATATTCAGTGGAGCAATAAACACACACGCCCAGCCGAGCTGAGAAACCATCGCACCCCGCTGCAAAACTTCTCCCGTTTCTTCAGAAACTTTTGTGGCCGTGGTAAAATTATACCCTGACCCAATAGATCCCGCAAAAAGGAAGTGCGACGTCAGTGGCAAATAATAATCGATATAACCGACCAAAGCATTTTTTAACCCAAAAGACTCCTCCATCCGAAGGTTCAGCGGGCTGTTCCTTAATTTATAATTCTGTTGCAACCAAAGGCGATAATTGCCATCTGCATTAAACTTGGGGAAAGCATGATATACCAGCGTATTCATGCTCCAATCGCCTATTTTCGTGCTTTCCGATACAGGCTTAAAACCATCCTCACTATTTTGCCCTCTCCCTTGAAGTGGAAAAAATAAACATGCTACCAAAAGTAGCCCAACTACATACTTCATTCTAATCGTTAATCAAATAATGTGCAAGAATACACTAAAAAATAAACGATTTAAAGCATTTTCTCATTTATCAATAGTTCAGAAAGGATTATTGATGCCCCTTTACTTTTCATTTCCTCAATAGAACGCTCGCCATCCTTTGCATCTAAATTTACTGCCCTTACGGCATCGGCTATCAAAACGACCTCATACCCTAATTTTAGGGCATCAAGCACAGAGAACTTAACACAATAATCGGTGGCCAGACCCGCCACAAACAGCTTTGTTACCCCATTTTCCTTTAATTCCTGATCCAGCCCCGTGGGTTGCCGATGATCGTTATCAAAAAATGCACTGTAAGAATCCACCTTTACGTCTTGTCCTTTTTGAACAACTGCCGTAAACTTGTCAGTAGGCAAATCGCTATGCAATCCCACCCCTGCGGTACCCTGTACGCAGTGGTCAGGCCAAAGTACTTGGGGTAAACCATCGAGATTGATGACCTCACCGATTTGTTTCCCTTGGTGCTGAGCGGCAAAACTGCGATGATCAGCAGGGTGAAAATCTTGAGAAGCGAAGATCAAGTTAAACTTTGGGAACAATTTTTGTAACACAGGCAATATCTCATTTGCATTCGGCACGGCTAAAGCTCCGCCTTGCAGAAAGTCGTATTGAATATCAATTAATAATAATGCATTCATATTGATGAGCAATTGATTAAAAACACAAAGGAATTTTACACTTATTCCACTATAATACCTAATTTAGAAATTAAATTAATAGCCTGCTACCTCATTTTATGTCTCTTTCAAATAAAAATATACTTGTATCCCTGTTGATGATCCTCGGCTGCTTATGCTCCCAGCGCACGATGGCTCAGGTCAGTAAACAGAAACTTCACCGACCAAAAGTTGGCGTCGTTCTTTCAGGAGGAGGAGCGAAAGGGTTGGCGCATGTTGGAGTATTGAAGGTTTTGGAGGAGGCTGGCATTCCTGTAGATTATATTGCGGGAAACAGTATGGGCTCAATTGTAGGCGCATTATATGCTATGGGGTATTCCGCTGATGCATTAGATTCCCTCGCACGGGTAACACCATGGACTAAAATCCTGGCGGATCAGATCGACCGAACCAACCTCAACATTGAGGAGCGAGAGAACTATTACCGCACCTTCATTCAATTAAATTTTGACAAAAATGGGGTTCAACTTCCTGGAGGACTGGTCGCGGGACAAAGTGTGACCAATTTGCTGAATGAGCTTTGCGTCCCTGTCTATAATATACAAGACTGGAGTAAATTACCCATCCCCTTCAAATGTGTCGCCACTGATATTGTTACTGGTAAGGCCGTCGTGCTTGATCATGGATATTTACCTGATGCCTTGCGGGCCAGTATGTCGATACCAAGCTTTTTCACCCCTGTTGAACTGGATGGAAAATTGTTGGTCGATGGCTTGGTTATTAATAACTACCCAGTGGATGTGCTGAAGGAAATGGGGGCTGATATTATCATTGGAGCGGATGTTCATGGAGAATTGGCCAAAAAGAAAGACCTGAACAGTATGTTTGCGGTCCTGAACCAGAGTATGTCTTTTTACGGGGAGCAAAACTACCTGAAAAACAAACATATGGTGGATTTAAATATCCGACCGAATTTGGGTAAACTTGGCCCGAGTGATTTTGATCAGGTCGATTCTCTGATCACCCTCGGAACAAAAGCCGCAGAATATTACCTTGATGATTTGTATATGCTCGGCGATTCCCTGAAAGAATTCAAAGATTATCAAATTAAGCAACATCATCAGCTTCAGGCTCCGCATCTTAAAGTTAATAATGTGGAGTTTATCGGTGCTAAAAAAGTTTCCAAAAGGCGGGTGAATGATCAAAGAATCATTCACAAGGGCGACAGCATCAATTTTCAAACCTTGAAAGCCAACGTTGACCGTTTGTACGCTTCGGGCTTTTACAACAAGGTATCCTATAAAGTATTGCCGTCGGCAGATTCCAGTTCCGCAGATATTCAATTTGATACTGAGCCCGCTGTTCCAGGCACCATCGGCATAGGTGTTCATTATGATCCTGATTTTGGCCCGGCGATCCTTTTTCAGGCGGGCTATAATAATTTACTGACACGGGATAGCCGTATGAACCTCGCCGTTAAGATTTCCAAAAATTTAAGGATAAAATCAGAATACTGGTGGTATGGCCAAAAAAATATTGACTATTCTTTTGGGCTTGACTTCGACCAGTTCAGGCAAACATTTCAGTTTCAGGCTTTATTAAATGAATATATTATTAATTCATTCACCGTTGACCTGACCGCACACGGAAAGCTTTCCAACGATGTACTCATAAGCGCGGGGCCTATCGTAGACTTTTTATCAAGAACTAGTACTTTTGAGAAAGAACTCGGGGTAAAAGATTCTACCAATGGTGTATATGTTGGCGGAAAAATGGTTTTGCTCAGGGATAACCTCGATCAGCCGCATTATCCGCATCGGGGGAGCCGAGTGAGGGCCGATTTCAGACTGACCAAATATCTCGGCAATCAACCTATCAATCTGTTGATGAATGTGAAAGCTGAAAAAGCCTTTCCGTTGTCACATAATGGTACATTAATTTTAAATGGGATGGTTCATGTTAACAGCACTGAAGTGGTTCCTGCGGCCTACTTCGCACTGTTGGGTGGACGAGGCGATAATTTTAAATTGCCTGGTATTCATTCACTGAACGGTTTCCATGCAGGTGATCATCGGCTTGCGGCCCCCAATGCCCTGATGGCTAATGTTACTTATCAGCAAAAACTGTTCAAGAAAAATTACTTGCAGATTCATTTTGATGCGGCAAAAGTAGAGCGAACCCGCTCACAGCTTTTCCACATTACCGACCTGAGCACCGCAACCTCACTGACTTACGGCTACAATTCGTTTATTGGCCCAATTGAATTTACTGGAAGCTATAATTCTCAGCACCGCTTCCTGGCCTATCTTAACATTGGATTCTGGATATAGCTGTTCGCTAAATTGAAGAAGTTTTTAAAAATGGCTGTCCCCAGGGTTCCCGAGAGTTCAGGGTTAAACATCACGCCGTAAATTGGCCGGAAATGGTGCGCAATGGCTTCCACTTCATAATTTCTGCTTGAGGCGACTTTCTGAAAACCTGCGGGCAGGGTAATCCCTTCGCAATGATTGGTTTTCATGTCAAACTGATAGGAAAAATGAGAAAGAATAGCGTGATCGGTATGCCTCGTCATGGTTGTATAGTCCCTTTCACAGACTCCTTTGTAAATTTGAGCACGATAACTCTGCCCAATAATTTGCATGCCTCCGCCGATTCCCAAAGTGGGCATGTCGGAAGTCATTAGAAAAGCAAACTTTTCACGGAGAGCTTCAAACTCCCCATCGGTAAAATTCATGTTTGTGCCGGAAATGATCAAAGCATCATGGTCGGGCATCTGATCGGCCTCAAATTCCTGTAAACCCACCATCATCATTTTACTTCTAAACCGCCTGACTTCCCTCACAATATCAGGCACCGATACACTTCCGCAGTCAATAATTATTACCATAATGATCTAAGCCATTCAACATTAATTTGATTAAAAAAAGGCCGTCAATAAAAATTAACGGCCTTAAAATATATAATATTAATGATTAGAACTTTTTCTTCACATCATTAATTGCATCATTGGCGCCATCTTTGGCATCATCTGCCGCGTCTTCAATGGCGTTACCTGCATCTTCCGTTGCATTCTCAATTTTGTCACCAGCATTATCAATGGCATCTTTCGTGTCATCAATAGCTTCTTGCCCTTTGTCCTGTGCGTTATCCATCGCATCGCTGGCATCGTTTTTAGCGTCCTGCCATGATTCTGAAGCATTTTCCTGCATTTGCTCTTTTTCTTTTTCAAGCTCCTGCATTCTGGTCTCCATTTCGGCTTTTTGCTCCTCAGTGGCGTTTTCCATGTTGCGCCCAATTTCCTCCATTTCACTGTCGATGGAGTTCATGGCATCATCCATATCGTCTTGCACTGAATTCAAATTATCACCAAGTTCATCATTAATGTTCTCGATAGATTCTTGCGCTTTTTCTTTAGCTGACTTGTTTTCTGAACAGGAATAAAGTCCAGCTATAAAACAAAAGGCAATTGCAAAAGATAGCTTTTTCATCGTTAGTGGTTTTTTAGTTAAATATTTTCATATCACTCTGGTTAGAAGTGCATGAATAGTACAAGTAGCCAAACTTTAGTTTTCCTAAAATGTTTATTTGCCTCCTGATATTACAATTAAAACCACTAATTACTTCATTGCCTAAAATTGCTCCTGCTCTGTGGAACCATTCATGGCGGTGGTTACAGCCAGGCCTTGCGTTACGGTATTCTGAACCGCATCAAAATATGTTGTGCCTACAAACGACTGATGTTTCACCGCGCGGAAGCCTTCTTCACTTTGTAAAGCGAATTCCTTTTCCTGCAATTCAGAATAGCCCGCCATTCCACGCTGTTGATAAGCTTTGGAAAGTTCGAACATAGAGGTATTTAGAGCGTGAAAGCCTGCCAGGGTGATGAATTGAAATTTATAACCCAAGTCCGCAAGCTGTTCCCGAAAAGTCGCCATTTCAGCGCGCGTCAAGTTTGCTGCCCAGTTAAAAGACGGGCTACAATTATAGGCCAGCATTTTTCCAGGGTACTTCGCATGGATGGCCTCTGCAAAAGCTTTAGCCTGCTTGATGTCGGGCTTCGAGGTCTCCAGCCAAATCAAATCACAATAAGGGGCATAAGCCAGCCCACGGGCAATCCCTTGCTCCAAGCCATTTTTCACATAGAAAAAGCCCTCTGTACTGCGCTCTCCAGTAATAAATTCATGGTCACGTGCATCAATATCTGAAGTTAATAAATTCGCTGCATCGGCATCTGTTCTGGCAATAATGATGGTTTCTGTTCCCATAACATCAGCGGCAAGACGCGCAGCCACCAACTTATTAATGGCTTCCTGAGTAGGAACCAAAACTTTCCCTCCGAGGTGTCCACATTTTTTTGCTGATGACAACTGATCTTCAAAATGCACCCCCGAAGCCCCTGCGTCAATCATCGATTTCATCAATTCAAAAGCATTCAAGTTTCCTCCAAAACCCGCCTCGGCATCGGCAATTATTGGCACCTGATAATCAATTTCCCCACCATGAATAAACTGAATCTGATCTGCCCGACGCAATGCACTGTTAATCCGTTTTACCACCATCGGCACAGAGTTTACAGGATACAAACTTTGATCGGGATACATTTCCCCCGCCAGATTTGCATCAGCAGCCACCTGCCAGCCCGAAAGATAAATAGCATCAAGACCCGCTTCCACTTCCTGAATTGCCTGATTACCAGTTAAAGCGCCCAATCCAGCGACAAAATCCTGACTATTCAATTTCTGCCAGAATTTTTCCGCCCCCCATTTCGCAAGGCTGTTCTCAGGCACAATAGATCCTTGTAAGTTAATCACTTCTTCTGCTGAATAGGGTCTTTTTACGCCATTCCAACGTGAATTTGTTTTCCATTCATTAATCAATCGGGTGATTCTTTCTTGCTTTGTCATTTTTTATGTAGATTATAAGTAGGGAAATTAATTTAGGTTAAAGTTGCCCGTGAGTTTCCATTTTAGGCGACTCACGGGTTTTATGTTTTTCGGCGGATTACAAATATTCATAAGCCACTGAAGTGAGGAAATCTTCAAGCTGATCAGCCTTTGTCATTTGGTCAAATAGTTTGGCTGCGAGAGCGAAATTTTCTTTTTCGAAACAGTCCGCCCCATGAATCTCACAGATTCTTTCTTTCGCTTCCAGCGTGGCCTGTTCATAGACCGCCCATTCCACTTTCCGCCCGTCAGATAATAATGCAGTGGGGTGATGCAACCATTGCCAAAGCTGGGTACGGCTGATTTCAGCGGTAGCGGCATCTTCCATTAAATTGTAAATCGGAACACAACCATTACCTGCAAGCCAGGCAGCAAGGTATTGGATCCCCACATCGATATTTTTCACCATTCCTTCAAAAGTGATTTCGCCATTGGGCACTTCCAACAAATGTTCATCACTCACTTTCACATCTCCACGCTCAATGTGCAGGTTGTTCATTCTTTTCATGTGTTGATCAAATGCTTCCCGAGCTACAGGAATTAGCCCAGGATGCGCCACCCAGGTCCCGTCATGGCCAGCTTTGGCTTCTCGTAGCTTATCCTTTTGCACTTTATCCATAGCCTTTCCATGAGCATGTTCATCATTTTTAATGGGGATTTGTGCAGCCATACCGCCCATTGCGTGCACATTTCGCTTGTGACAGGTCTTGATCAACAAATCAGAATAAGCTTTCATGAAAGGCATATTCATACCTACCAGCTCTCGGTCAGGTACTAAAAAATCAGCATGTCCTTGCAGTTTTTTGATATAGGAAAAAATATAATCCCAACGTCCGCAATTAAGACCAGCGCTATGCATACGAAGCTCAAAAAGAATTTCATCCATCATAAAAGAGGCTGTAATCGTTTCGATCAGAACCGTAGCCTTGATGGTTCCCCTTGGCACTGCCATATAATCCTGAGCAAAATCAAAAACCTCATTCCACCAGCGCGCCTCCAGATAATGTTCCAATTTTGGAAGATAAAAATAAGGACCCGTTCCTCTGTTTTTTACCAGTTGGTGATTGTGAAAAAAGTAAAGGCCGAAGTCAAAAAGTGCCCCAGAGATTTTCTGACCATTGATCAACAAATGCTTTTCATCAAGATGCAAGCCTCGTGGCCGAACGAAGAGGGTGGCGGTTTTTTCGTTGAGTTCATAAGATTTTTGAGAAACAGGATCGATAAAATCTACCTGCCGAGCATTCGCATCACGAAGATTAGCCTGCCCATCGATCATGTTCTCCCAGGTAGGTGAGGTGGAATCTTCAAAGTCTGCCATAAATACGTCGGCACCTGAGTTCAAGGCATTAATCACCATTTTACGATGAACAGGCCCCGTAATTTCAACCCGCCGTTCGAGCAAATCAACAGGTAATGGCGCTACCTGCCAATTACCCATTCGGATACCTTTTGTTATTGGGTCAAAATTTGGTAAAACACCTTGGCTAATTTTATGCTGATGGTTTTTTCGCTGCTCTAATAGGTGTTGTCTTTTCATTTCAAAATGATGATGGAGTTCGGACAAAAACTGTAGGGCTTCCTCGGTTAGGATTGCGGCCTGTGCGGGGTGATTCTTCAAAAGGGTAGTAACGGATTTGGTATGGTTAGTCATAAGTTTTGTATTTGTGTTTATTAACAATAACGGAAGTTAGAGAAAATAAACTGATTTGCGAAAATTCGCTAATACATTTATTTACGCTTTCATCCTAAAAAACCTACATACGTCCGAATCGCTACAAACCGTGGAAATAAAACTTGGCCACCCTCAGAATTTAGCGCAAAAAAAAGCCCTCCGAAGAGGGCTATAAAAGGAAACTTTACTTGAGCTTTATAAGGGGCTTTCCCCACCACTTTTTGAAAAACCGTTGTCGCAAGGAAACTGAAATTGGGTAAAGGAAAAAATTTCGGTCTTCGACTAATGCCAAACTGCCAAACACCGATTCCCGAACAACTTTCCAACCCAGGCTCGATACCGTATCGAAAAAATTCCGATAGGTATTCATATCAAACGAATATTTTGAAAAATCTATTAAAAGGTACTCGACACTGCTCATTTTGTCTGCAGCATCCAACTCCTGAAGCACTATCTGACTTTGCTGATTTAAAGGTAGGTGAAACACATCAATTTTATCTGCTGGCAAAACGGCACTTAATTTATAACACGCCACCCGATTTGAAACATCACCATTGATTGCCGTGTAACCCTCATAATCAAGGGCTTTACCATAGTATAAGGTAATATCCGTCAGCTGATTGCTTTCAATATTTCTACGAAGCAACTGATACAATTTAAAATCTGACTCAAAAGCGATAATCTGTGCCGCAGGAAAACGCCATTTATAAAAAAGTACTGCCAGGCCCTCTCCTGCTTCTAAATCCACAATAATTGGGTTCGTAGAGTTGACGGGAAGCCAAAACTCTTCTGAGGAGAAAATACGATAAAACAAACGCTTTACCTCTTGTAAATTCAAAGCATAAAACTTAAAACCCAAATACTGAAACGAGATAACTTTACTGCTCTTTCTGCGGCTAAACCAACCCAGTTTTGAGGCAAATCGCACCAGCTGAATGCCTTCAAGGTAAGTAATTTGCCCGCGTCGAAATAACTTTTTTATAGTGGTCGAAAAACTGTATGCTTGTTCCATATATTTTTAAATCTATGGATATAACCAAAAGTTGTGGGCGATTGTGAGTGCTCAACCCCTAAAAATTGTAAAAAGAATAATTATCTGACATAAACAAATCTACAGCCCATAAGGCTTTCCTCCTTTCGCTGAGCGATTCCACTTCAGCGAATTTTCACAAAAAGGAAGCACCACCATGGATTTATCAAAGAAAATTGTATCTTTCAAGCATTTACCATATAGCTATCGACGATCGTGAATATTAGTGAAGAAGGAATCAAAATAATTCTCGGCCTGAAGGTCAGAGAATACCGCACCAATTTGGGTCTTTCCCTTACTGAACTTGCCAAGCAAACGGGACTGAGCATTTCTTACCTGAATGAAATCGAAAAAGGAAAAAAGTATCCTAAGACCAAAAAACTGATGGACTTAGCCTCTGGTCTTGGTGTTTCCTATGACGATCTGGTGGGTTTAAGACTCAGTAAAAAAATGGAGCCTATCGGCACTTTGCTCAACTCCAATGTGCTGGAAAACCTGCCATTGGAGATGCTTGGACTGGAGCTGAATAAACTGGTAGAAATCATTGCCTCTGCGCCAACGAAAATTAATGCCTTTATTTCCACCCTGATTAAAATTTCGAGACGATATAATATGAGTGAGGAGGATTTTAACCTCGCTGCTTTGCGTTCTTATCTTGAAATGCATGAGAATCACTTCGATTCTATTGAAAGGGATGTTGAAATATTTATGCATAAGCATCAAATCAAGGTGACTGATAAAGTTTCGTTTCATCAGTTGGCCACCATCCTGCATAAAGATTATGGCATTCTGATCAATGATGACAAACTGAGCCACTTTGAAGAATTGAAAAACTTACGCTCTGTAATGGTGGACGGTGAACGACCAACCTTATATATCAATGCAGACCTCAGTGAGTCCCAAAAAATCTTCGTTATTGGTCGTGAGCTTGGCTATCGGTTCCTGGATATTCAAGAACGCGAATATACCTACTCTTCGATAGAAACAGGCTCTTTTGAACAGGTACTGAACAACCATAAAGTAACTTATTTCTCAGGGGCATTAATCATGAACCGAGAAAGCCTGATGCAGGACCTTGAGGCATTTGCCCAAAATGAACGGTGGAATCCTGAGGCATTCACCAAACTGATGAATCAGTACACCTATTCCTCGGAAACTTTCATGCATCGGCTAACCACCTTGATTCCGACCTATTGGGGCATTAATAACCTTTTCTACCTGCGCTTTTACCATAATCCCGAAACTAAGCAATATTCTGTGACGAAGGAGTTGCATTTCTCGCGGCATCATACGGCACATGCGATTGAAAATGGCGAGCACTATTGTCGACGGTGGAGTTCCATCCGTATTTTCGACGAATATCAGGAATTAAAGGATAAAGGTCAGGCACCCGACGCTCATTTCATGGTTCAGCGCTCTCAATACCAAGACTCAGGGGAGGAATATTTCGTTATATCACTTGTAAGGCCGTCGAGTGTTGGTGAGGATGCAGAAGTAAGTGTCAGTATAGGTTTTACCTTCAATGATGTGTTTCGCGAGCGATTCAACTTTTGGGATGACCAAAACATCCCTATATACACAGTGAATGAGACCTGTGAACGTTGCTCCATGAAAACCTGCAAAGAGCGCGCTTCCAAACCTATAGTATTAGAAAAAGCCATTGCCAAAGCCAAAATCATCGGTCAGTTATCTGCCTTGAAAAATATTTGATATGTTTAAGAAATCACTTTTACTCCTACTCTTAATACCCTTCGCCTTTTCGTGTTCCGACCCCTTTGAAGATGCCAACAATGCTAACATCGTTGACACAGATAAGGGTCAAGACAATATATTCGATTACGTCAATAGTATTATGCATGACGAATACCTATGGTCTGAACTGAGCCCATCGGTATCGAACCCACAAAGGTATTCCACCCCCGAAGCCCTTTTAGAAGCACTTAGGTACAGAAATGACCGCTTCAGTTTTATCAGCGAGGAGTTTAATAGCAGCAATGCCCGCATTTCAGCAGAGAACAATTTTGAAATTGAAGTGGGTTCTGGGCTGATCATTATTGCGACCCCAAACTACGATGCTTTCTATATTATGAATGCAACAGAGGGAACCCCAGCCTATGATGCAGGAGTGCGCCGAGGAGATCAAGTTCTTACCATCAACGGCAACCCGATTGACCGTCAGAATTATGGTATTCTTTATTCTCAGACTCAGGGTACACCAATTCAACTTACCGTTAAAAGAGGAACTCAAGATCTTAATTTCAGTTTTAACATCGCCCGTATCAATGCAGATTTTGTAGGCCCTGTTACTGTATTTGACGATGGGCAGGGTCACAAAACGGGATACATTAATTTTGAAAGTTTTAAAACTGTAGCCGAAGAACCCTTAAAAGCTGCTTTCAGAAGATTTGAAGCTGAAGGGGTGAACAATCTTATTTTGGATCTCAGGTTTAATGGAGGAGGACTGGTGTCATTAAGTGCCAAACTTGCCGCCATGATTTATCCGCAGGCTACAAGTAGCGATGTCTTTCTAAAACAGACCTACAACGATAAATATGCTAACGAGAACCGAAATACCCTCTTCAATCCACAAAATATCAACAACAATTTTCAGAAAGTCGCCATTATTCAGGATGCTTATACCGCATCAGCCAGTGAAACGATCATTTTCTGTCTTCGCCCCTATTTGGGGAATAAGCTGTTAAGTTTCGGTACTGAATCAGTAGGTAAGGACGTAGGCTCCGTGTTATTCAATAAGTTCGGCTACAATTTCTTCCCGATTGTATTCAGGATTACCAATAAAAACAATGAAGGCGATTATGCCCAAGGCTTAGCGCCTGATATTGAAATTGGGGAGTCGGTATTTAACCTTCAAAACTTTCCATTAGGTACAAGAAATGAAGCAAAGATATCTGCGGCATTAAACTGGATCGAAAATGGGCAAGTCAGTAACCTGAGAACTAAAGCATCAGAGCAATTAATCCTGGGTAAATATCCTTATACCACCAATTTAATAGATCAGTAAAAAGACCTGGCCCCACCAAATTATTTATCATCTGTAGGCCATTCTTTTATAGTCTGTGCACGGATCTATGACGGGCCAACTCAAAAAACGCTGCAATAATATATATTGCAGCGTTTTTTTTGCTGTTGGTGGAAATTAATCAAATCTTAACAAGAAAGACCGAAACATGACATCAATCATGCTTGAAAAGCCTTAAATTGCGACTTACACGGAAATAAACACCATGAGTAAAGAAAAAATATTAAGAGAATACCCTATTAATAAAGCACTCCTTCAGTTATCACTGCCTGCCATGATTGGTATTATGGTGATGGCCATGTATAATATTGCTGATACCATGTTCGTTGGCCGTATTGTTGGCACAGAAGCGATTGGAGGTTTATCTATTGTTCTCCCCATTACCATGCTGATCGCGGCGATCGGGATGTCTATAGGCATGGGGGGAGCGAGCATCATCTCACGCCACTATGGCGCGAAAAATGTAGAACAAGCCAGGCGGACTTTCGGTAATTTGTTAATTCTCGCAGGGGGAATCGGACTGGTTACGCTCGCCGTTTCCCTGTTGGCTGCTCGACCAATTTTAACCATTTTTGGGGCTAAGGGAGCCATTTTTGATGAAGCACTGAATTATTATAAAATCGTCATTCTTGGTGCTCCTTTTATGGGATTAGCCATGATGGGCAATAACGTCGCACGATCAGAAGGGGCCTCAAAAACAGCCATGTATGCGATGCTGTTTTCCGCCTTTCTGAATATCATCCTTGATGCATTATTTATGATCACCTTTAAAATGGGCATTGCAGGAGCAGCATGGGCAACATTTATTGCGCAAGTAGCCTCGGCAGCCTATTTAATGATCTTTTTCGCCAGTAAGAAAAGTATTCTTTCGCTTTCACCCGCTTATTGGACTCCAGACTGGGCCATTATCAAAGAAACCTTTTCTATAGGATCCTCAACCCTTGCCCGACAGGGTGCTGCGGCCATTATCGCCGCAATGATCAACAATTCTCTGGTACACTTTGGGAATGAATTTTACGTGGCAATTTACGGACTGATTTACCGTGTGATGATGTTTACCTTCTTCCCGATGATTGGTATCGTTCAAGGTTTTATTCCATTGGTGGGATATAACATTGGAGCAAAACTGTTAGACAGGGTAAAACTGACGCTGAAAACCTCTTCCATAATGATCACTGCAATTTCGGTGGTGTGCTTTGTGTTGATCTTCATTTTTGCGCACCCTATCATGAGTCTGTTTTCAAAAGAAGAACGGTTAATTACTGCCGCGGCCCACACCTTGAGAATTATTTCTATCTCACTACCTGTAATTGGTATTCAAATGCTCGGGGCCAGTTATTACCAGGCTATTGGCAAGGCGTTACCCGCCTTATTCCTGACCCTTTCCCGTCAGGTGATTTTCATCATTCCGCTGATCATCATTCTTCCACAATTTTATGGTATTGATGGTGTTTTCTATGCTATTCCAATCGCTGACTTCTTAGCATTTATATTGACCATGTTTTTTCTGGCCAACAGCTGGAAAAAATTGAGCAGCCAAATTCCTTCAGCTGCTCATAACGTGTAATCTAATTTTCGGGTGATTTCTTAACCTGGAAATAAAGCAACTATGCTTTAATATCTGCTTTGGTAAACAGTTTTCCGATATGTGCCTTGGACAAAGGTTTATTGATAAAACCCTGAACAATATCATATCGGAAAGCTTTCTTCTCATCATTGGTATCAATGGATGAGGAGAGCATAAATATCCTTGTTTTTTTCGGGTGAGGCAATTCCAGTAAGTGGTCCAAAAATTGCCAACCATTCATTTCAGGCATATTAATATCAAGTAACATTAAATCTGGTGCCTCAACCTTAAATGCCTGTAAAGCATCCATGGGATCAAGGAAAGTTTTAATATCGATATCCGTCAGGTTTTTGGATAAAATTCTTGCATTGATTTTATGCTGAAAAGGATCGTCATCAATTAAAAATATAGACTTAATAGATTCCAGGTCCCCTTCATTGATGGTTTCCACTACATGGTGAATACGATCATTTAACTGGTGAATAGATTCATCCAATACTCTTGCAGAATGCTTGATTAAATCTACAAATTCATCATCAAGCATAATTTCTTCTTCTTTTGCCAGATCGAGCAAACCAAGAATGTTACATAAAGGAGCTCGAACCTTATGACTCGCAATAAAAGAAACGTCCTCAATTTGTTGATTCTTCTTCCCGAGCACATTATTGAGTTCTTCAATTTGTCCCTTTAACTCGCCAACAGTTCCTGTACCATCATCTCCCTGATCAGAAATTTTCTCAAGATTTATTCTCAGATCATCCAACTGCGCTTTCAGGGAATTTACCCGATGAATCTTTTGATTCATTCGACTTTCAATTGCCTCTTCGACTTCCTGAAAAGTAAAAGGCTTGGTAATAAAATCATCCGCTCCTGCATTCATCCCCTCTCGAAAATCCTGACGGCTCGCTTTGGCGGTAAGAAACAGAAAAGGAATATGGTGATGTTTTTTCTCGTTCCGAAGTACATTAAGGAACTCATAGCCATCCATCTGAGGCATCATCACATCACAAATGACCAAGTCTGGCTTAAATGAATCGTACAACTCCAAGCCCTCAATACCATTGGCAGCACCAGCGACTTGGTATTTTTTAAAAGTCAAAAAATCGACCAGGTTTTCACGAATGTGATGTTCGTCTTCAACGACTAAAATTTTTACCATGACAATATAAATAGAAACACGTTTAATCTTTCAACTATATTTTTGCACGATGTTTACATAGACAGGCGCATTACCATGTAATAAATACGGTTATTTTAAACAATTAATTTCCATAAATCGCCAAGCGCCTTTCCGACCGTCATTTTTTTGGTTAGATTTGCGTCATTACAAAATAGTTTCATGCTTGAAATAATTAATCAATGGCAAACTTTGGAACACATGCAACAGTAGGTGCAGGCTGTGGCGCAGTATTAGCACTCAATTATATGGCCACAGAATCCCTAATGCCGGCGATTGGCTTGGGTTTACTCTGCTTTATTGGAAGTATTGCTCCTGATGTAGATTCAAAAAATGCAATTATTACCAAATATTTTTTTAAATGTCTTGGTGTAAGTTTAGGCCTCTTCTTATGCTTTATTTTAAAACCAGTCTTAAACTTCCTGGAGCTGTTACCTTTGCTGGGCTTAACCGTAGTGCTTACGATGTATATCGTTAAACCCATCTTCTTTAAATTCACACGACATCGGGGAATTTTTCACTCCATCCCCATGGCCCTACTCCTTGCCTTATCAATCGGCTATGCCTTCAAAGTGACGAACCAGTATCATGTACTGTTCATTACTATAAACGGCTATTCGAAGGCATTTATCTTTCGCATCATCTCCTCCTTTTTCATAGGCTATATGGTTCATTTGACGCTCGATGAATTGTATAGTATTATGGGAATGAAAAAATCACTGGGAACAGCCATGACCATATTCAACTTCAAAAAGCCATGGCCTTATATGGCCGTTTGGGCAGCAACAATCACAATTGGGCTATTTATTTGGGAGTCATCCTACACAGAAAACCTGATGTATGTGACTTCGGCTTGTAAATGGGTGGCTACGCAAGTTCAGCACCTGATTTAAATTACTTAACCCTTTTTTCGAAAGAATCTGTCGAAAAATAACATTTGGTATTCAATGCTATTGGACCAATATTTCCAATTATGCCCTCCAGGACGGATGGTGAAATCATGCGGAACTCCTTCCCTCATCAGTTTGCGGTGCACTGCTTTGTTAACGCCATAAAAGAAGTCTTCATCACCACAATCCATGATAATTTTGATGTCCGTTCCAATCAATTGATCAACCATATTGATCACGGCCCGAGACTCCCACCGATCAGGATACTGCTCGATGGTCCCTATTCTTTTGGAAATGTCCCATTTTGTAGCGAAAGGACGAATATCAAGGCCCCCACTCATGGCTCCTATTGCACCAAATGTTTCCTGATGACGAATACCGAGGTAGAATGCGCCATGACCTCCCATACTTAAACCCGCAATCGCCCGATGGGCTCTATCTGGCAAGGTTTTGTAATGCTGATCAATATAGGTGATCAATTCTCGCATGATATAGGTTTCATATTGAAATTTAGGATCAATTGGGCTGTCAAAATACCAACTATTGAAACCGCCCTCAGGGCATATCACGATTATTTTATGCTGATCCACCAACTGCTTGATATTCGGGGCATTTTTTATCCAGCTGCTGTAATCTCCAAAAGCACCATGGAGTAAATACAGGACAGGGTAATGTACATTCCCTTTTCCTTCAGGGGAAATCACTACATTTTTTATCATTGTTTTCATGGCAGCTGACCGAACCTTGATGGTATCAACTTGTGCAGAAAATGCTAATTGGCTAACGGCTAAAAAAATAACCAGAAAAATAATCCGTTTCATAAAAAAAAGGTTGAGTAACTTAATGGAAAGTTATCAACCTATTGGTAAAAGAGAAAATTATAAGCGTATAATCACAGCCTATAGCTGAAAAAATAATCGCAAAATGGCTATGTGAAAAATCAGCCTTACTTTTTCTTAAAAGTTACACTTGCAATGGTGCCGATAAGTTCTGTACCATCTCCCAACGGAGCACTGACAAACATACTGATATTTTCTTTGGGATCAGTAGGCGCATTTGGTGAGGTATAGGTCGATCCGCTATCAGTCCCGGCGTCATATACAGGTAATTCTTCGATTGTTTTCATGCTCACGAATTCACCATTTTCAAGCAAAGAAACATTTACCGCTCCTACATACCAATCAGGGCTCGGCGCAACCATCGTTACCAATGAAACCATCGGATATTGATTATTAACCTTGATTTCGACTGTAATGGCACCTACGCCACTGCCTGACACGCCACTTCCGATTACACTCTGCAACCCTTCGCCGTCCGCAATCATCTTATCCAGTTCCGATTTCATCGTACTTGTACCACCCGTTTCGGCCATAATTTTAATCCCCTCGGTGGCCATGGTTCCAATTTTCAGGTAGTCTGTATCTTTATGAGACCATCCAATAAGTGGGGAAAAATGAGGGTTAGAAGGATAATCTGCTGGGAAATTTTTTTCACTCCAGTCAAATGTAAAGGTCACTTCATAAGTGGCCTCAGTAGGATTTGGCGTGGTCGAATTGTTGTTATCGTCGCTACAGCTTGAACTTGAAATAAGTGCAAAAAACAAGAACAACAAAAAGGGTTGCTTTACAAGTTTCATAATCAGGTTTTTTGTTTAATATAATTTACGTAAGTCAAACGCTAAATTATATATAAAACTGATGATTTTAACTAAAATGAAAGCACACCGACATTTATAGCAAATGATGTCCGCAATATTTACAATAATGCGCATCAGCATCATGCCCCTCTTTACTGCAATGCTGACAAACCTGTGTACTGACCGTTTCAGCGACATTCTTTTTTGCACTGAATTCCACAGAAACAATGCCTGTGGGCACTGCGATAATCCCATACCCCAACACCATTAATAAAGTCGCTATACTTTGCCCAATGACCGTTTGGGGAGCAATGTCGCCATAACCCACGGTGGTCATGGTTACAATCGCCCAATAAAAAGAGCGTGGAATACTGGTAAAGCCGTTTTCAGCCCCTTCCACCAAATACATAAAAGTACCTAAAATTAGCGCAACCGTTAAAACAGCGGAGACAAACACAATAATCTTTGCTCGGCTCGCCCGCATAGCATCAACCAACTGTTGCCCCTCCCCTAAATACCTTCCGAGTTTAAACACTCGAAAAATCCGAAGCAATCGCAAAGACCGGAAAATGAGCAAAGATTGCGAGCCAACAATAACCAGGCTCAGAAAAGTCGGCAAGATCGAAAGCAAATCAACAATGCCGAAAAAACTTAACATGTAATGCCTTGCTTTATTTACAAGCCAAACCCGCAAAATATACTCGAAAGTGAAAAGAATTGTCAGAACCCACTCGATCCACCGAAGGGCTACACCGTAGACCTTATTAATTGTGTAAACACTTTCTAAACTGACCACCAAAATACTCAGCAGAATCAGGATCAGTAAGACCACATCGAAGGTTTTTCCCGCTTTGGTATCGGCTTCAAATACTATTTCGTGAATTTTTCTTTTCAATGTCGCAGACATATAGAATACACATTTAAGATTGATGAGGGTAAAAGGACGATATGCTAATTATACAAAAAGGATCGCAAGTTATAACAATCTAATTCATTTGGATAAAAAAATTATTTTTATCCTAAAACTGATCGATAAATAGCGCATTTGCGCACTTAATAAGGTTTAAAATCAAGCATTTGTTACTTAATCAGCCACTGATAGTAACTTCTCATAACAATAATACTGCTCGGGCATCCAGGGCAGATTGATCTTTCCGACCTGTGTGAACCCACAGGATTGATAAAACTTATTTGCCCTGCGGTTATGTGAATAGGTATCCAAACGAATACTATCCTGATGATGAGCCAACGCCCATTCCTCAGCAAAACTCATCAGTAACTGACCTGCATCATCTTTTCTGAACGCCTTTACAGTTGCCAAACGGTGAACGGCTAAAAAATGCTTCCCATTCCATGAAATCTCACTATATGGGGGCGTGGTGATGGTATTTAAAACCACTGAGCCCGCATATTCCTTGTTTTTCTCTAATATAAAATACTGACTGTTGAGCAAATCAGTCTTGATCATTTCTTTACTCGGGTAATCCTTATCGAGCGGCCACTGCGCAATTTTCTGCTCACTCATTTCAATTTTTATACTTTGAATATTATCAAAAATCTGATCAATATCATCGATTGTACCAAACCGCACCACAAATTCCTCAGAAATATTAAACATGTCGCATTATTTTTAAATAAACATGAAGTTTATCATCATTATTTATTGTGGAAATTTCTTTAATTTAATGCTCAATTCAAATTAATTATAGAATTATAGTTTTTTAGGATACCCTATAAAATACAATTTTTTTTGGTATCATTTTTTTAATTCATTCAACAGTATGGAAAATTTCATTTTTATTGTTCCTGTCTTGGGAATAGTAGGCCTTATCTACACCGCTGTAAAATCAGCTTGGGTAGATAAACAGGAGTCAGGGGATCAGAAGATGACCGAACTCTCGAAATACATTGCCGATGGTGCAATGGCATTTTTAAAAGCGGAATGGAAGGTAATGACTTACTTTGCCATTATCGCAGGATTACTGCTTGCCTATTCAGGCTATGCCGTTGATACTTCAAGCCCGGTGATTGCCATTGCTTTTATTATCGGTGCGGTATTTTCTGCATTTGCAGGTTACATCGGAATGAAAGTGGCAACAAAAGCCAATGTAAGAACAACACAGGCGGCACGAACTTCATTAAGTAAGGCTCTGAATGTTGCATTTACTGGTGGTGCCGTGATGGGACTTGGAGTTGCTGGTCTTGCGGTATTGGGACTTGGCAGTTTGTTCATCATTTTCTTTTATATGTTTGTTGGCCATGACGCTGGTGTAAATGGACATGAAATGCAAATGGCGTTGGAAGTGCTTTCAGGTTTCTCCCTTGGAGCGGAATCAATCGCATTATTCGCTCGTGTAGGTGGTGGTATTTACACTAAAGCAGCCGATGTTGGTGCCGATTTAGTAGGTAAAGTAGAGCAGGACATTCCTGAGGATGATGTTAGAAACCCTGCCACTATTGCCGATAACGTTGGTGATAATGTGGGTGATGTAGCTGGTATGGGTGCTGACCTTTTCGGTTCATACGTAGCCACAATTTTGGCCACTATGGTATTGGGTAGAGAGATTGTTTCTAATGACCAATTTGGCGGAATGGCTCCGATCCTGTTGCCGATGGTTATTGCAGGTTTAGGTATTATTTTCTCGATTATCGGTGTACAGTTTGTGCGTGTGAAAGATGAAGAAGGTGATGTACAGCAAGCCTTGAACTTAGGGAACTGGTCGTCGATTATATTGACAGCAATTACATCATTCTTCCTTGTAAAATGGATGATGGCAGACACCATGACTATTCGTGGACATGAATTTACTTCAATGGATGTATTCTATGCCATTGTTGTTGGGCTGATCGTAGGTGCTTTGATGTCGATTATTACGGAATATTACACCGCAATGGGTAAGAAACCTGTGAACTCAATCATTCATCAATCATCAACAGGGCATGCGACTAATATTATCGGTGGTCTTTCGATCGGAATGCAATCTACAGCGATACCAATGTTGGTTTTAGCTGCAGGTATTTTCTTGTCAAATCATTTTGCAGGTTTATATGGTGTAGCCATTGCAGCTGCAGGTATGATGGCAACCACAGCCATGCAACTTGCCATTGATGCTTTTGGTCCTATTGCTGATAATGCAGGTGGTATTGCGGAAATGAGTGGATTACCTGAAATTGTTCGTGAACGTACTGATAAACTTGATGCTGTAGGAAACACCACTGCCGCAACAGGTAAAGGATTCGCGATTGCTTCAGCAGCCTTAACTTCTTTGGCGTTGTTCGCTGCTTTTGTTGGTTTGTCGGGCATTACTTCAATTGATATTTTTAAGGCTGAAGTCCTTTCCGGAATGTTTGTTGGTGCCATGATTCCATTCTTGTTCTCTTCCATGGCTATCGCGGCTGTTGGTCGTGCGGCAATGGCTATGGTGCATGAGGTACGCCGACAGTTCCGTGAAATTCCAGGGATCATGGAGTACAAAGCAACTCCAGAATATGATAAGTGTGTAGCCATTTCGACACAGGCATCTATTAAAGAGATGGTCCCTCCAGGCTTGTTGGCTTTATTGACGCCAATCGTTGTGGGCTTTATCTTCGGCCCTGAAGTTTTAGGTGGACTTTTGGCTGGTGTAACCGCTTCTGGTGTATTGATGGGCATGTTCCAAAACAATGCTGGTGGAGCTTGGGATAACGCCAAAAAGACTTTTGAAAAAGGTGCCGTTATTGAAGGAGAAACATTCTATAAAGGTTCTGAGCCTCATAAAGCCTCTGTAACAGGTGACACCGTAGGAGATCCTTTCAAGGATACTTCTGGCCCATCGATGAACATTTTGATTAAATTGATGTCCATCGTTTCATTGGTAATTGCCCCAATGATCATCGGAATTGGACAAAGTGATAGCAAAACAGCCGAGCAACTTCCTTGTTCAAAGTCTTGCCAAAAAGAAAACTGTGGAAAAAAAGCCACCAATACTCCCGTGAGCTTTTTAGATGCTGAACACTCAATGAAATAATTTTATTTCATTTCAAATAATGAAGGGCGGCCAAATGGTCGCCCTTTTTTCGTGTAAGGTCTATGGGTATTTAGAAAAAATAAACTGAAAATATTCCATTTGTAACAAATCAAACATTCAACAATTATTTTGAAGCATTGAGGGTATATTAAAGAAATATTAAAATGACCTATTGGCCTTTTTTGCTCTGGCCTCTTAGTCCACAAATCTACATTTTCGCATACCCGGGGTCGATCATGATGAAAAAGGCAGACAATAGGATATTTATCAAACCATTACCCATAACTCACCTTACCTACTAAAATGCTTAAGCTCAATAACCTTAACATCAGGGTAGTATTTGCAATCACGCTTTTGCTTATCCTGCTCGTCAACTGCGCAGTTATTTCTTTCACCACCCACTACTCCAAAGCGTACAGCGAGCAAATCAACACTTCCGGTCAAAATAGGATGCTATCACAACGAATCGCCTTATTCTTAAATCTATTGGTTCAAGGCGATGCGAGCGCTGCAAATCAGGCTGAAAAATCTATCCTGATGCATGAAAATAACCTCAAGCGCTTAGAGGAAGATTTAGTAAGCAGGGAAATTGATTTAAGCGCCCCACTTTGGCAGGATCTGGGCCGTGTGAAATACAGCTGGGCACCTTTCAGCAGAGCAGCGCTTAGAATCCTTGAAGCCCCTTCAGCAGATACGGCAAAGGAAGACCTCGCTTATGTGAATGAACATGCGGGAGAAATGTTAAAGATCAATCATGCTCTGGTAACGACATATGTCGCCGAAGCCAAAAACATTGAGGATGCTATTGCCAACTTTTACCTGCTCTATTTTGCATTTCTGACAGCCGCATGCATTGCATTCTGGTATTTCTTCCACACCAAAATATTTGGCGCAATAAATGAAATGAGTGTCCTTATTGGTAAAATTGCCAACGGGGCTTATCAAGAAAGGCTTCAGCTTACGGGGGGCGCTGAACTGAGTACGCTCGCTCAAAACATGAATAAACTGCTGAACAAAATTGAAGGTGCTAAAACTTATATTTCCGCTTTAGGACAGGGAAATTATACCTACCAACACAATTTTAAGGAAGACGATGAGCTGTTTATTGCACTGAATGAAACGAGAAACATTCTACATGATGAAAAGAAGGCCTCACAGCAGAGGGAATGGGGAAATAAAGGCATGGCTATTTTTGCAGATATTCTTCGACAGCAGGGCGTATCGCTGAACGAACTGAGTAAAAATATCATCAAACAATTAACGGACTATGTACAGTACTCGCAGGGAGCGATTTTCCTAAAGGACAAACCCACCGAAACCTTGATTATGGAGAGTTGCTATGCCTATCAGCGGGAGAAATTTCTGGAAAAAGAAATCCTGTTAGGTGAAGGACTGATTTCAGAAGTATATCTCGAAAACAAGCATTTGTACCTCACTGAGCTTCCGGAACAATACCTGATGATCAAAACTGGATTGGGTGAAACACAGGCACAGTCCGTACTGATGGTTCCACTGGCAAACGATCAAGAGGTGATTGGCGTCCTGGAACTTGCTGGGTTGAAAAAACTGGAAGACTTTGAAATTGACTTTATCCTCAAAATCTGTGAAACGATTGGCACCACCATCCATACCAACAGAATGAATGAGCAGAATGTCAAATTGCTCCGCGAAGCAGAGGCCATGGCAGAACAGATGAGGTCTACGGAAGAAGAACTAAGACAGAACATGGAGGAACTTCAGGCAACCCAAGAAACAATTGTCAGGCAGCACAGTAAAAATAATCTAAACCGACAAATAAAATGATCCGATCCTGCGGTATTCCTGAATAAAGTACACTAATAAAAGCGAACATCGTTGTACTTTAAACAGAAACTATCATGGGAAATTTAAAAAATATATTCGCGCTAACAGCATTCATGTTGTGTTCGATCTTCGCATTTGCAAATACTAAAGGCAAGAGTGAAGTATTTATCACCGAAAATGAAAAGCAGGTGGAGATTTACACCAACTCATTGAGGTTTATTGACGATATGGTAGTCGGGGAAGTAAAAGGAATGGGCTGGTTTGTAAGCCCTATAGAAGAAGTTGAACAAAAAAATCTCGATAAGGCGTGGGCTATCTACCTAAGAGAAGAAGAAAAAGCCTGGAATGGCGATCAGAATGCTCAAGAGTGGATGGATGAACAAGCCAAAGCCCTCTCTATTTATTTATGGGATGAAGAAGATATAAAGTAAATCGGGCCATATCACTGGTAAATACTAAAAAGCACCTCTTACGAGGTGCTTTTTTTGGCAAAAAGAATTAAGTTTGTTATCAAAAAAATTCATAAAATAATGCGATACCTACTTATTCTATTAAGTTGTTGCTTAATAATAGCCTGTTCCTCTCCACAAAAGGCGAATAATCCTCAAAAGGAGCAATATGATGTGAAAGCACATTATGATAAATCAACCCACTATATCACCATGCGGGATGGGGTGAAGCTATTCACAACGGTCTATAGTCCAAAAGACAAAAGCCAGAAATACCCCATTATGATGTACAGGACCTGTTATTCGTCGGCGCCTTATGGCAAAGATAAATACAAGGGAAAATTGGGGCCATCAACTACCATGATGAAAGAAGGTTATATATTCGTTTATCAGGACGTTAGAGGTCGATATATGAGTGAAGGCACTTTTGATAACATGCGCCCAATCGTGGAACACACCGACTCCACCGCAACAGATGAATCTACTGATACATTTGACACCATCGACTGGTTGGTGAAAAATGTGGAAAATAATAATGGTAAAGTAGGACAATGGGGAATTTCCTATCCTGGTCACTATACCACTACTGGTGCAATCAGCAACCACCCTGCCCTCAAGGCATCAAGTCCGCAGGCCTGTATCGCCGATTTCTATTTCGATGATTTCCACCACCGTGGGGCTTATACACTTTCTTATTTCAGAGCAACTCCTGTGTTTGGTTACCAAAAAACTGACACTACCACTAAAGCCTGGTACGCGCCACATATGGTCGATTTAGGAACGCCTGACATGTATGACTTTTTCTTGAAAATGGGTCCGCTAAAAAATGCGAGTAAATACTATGGAAAAGATAATTTCTTCTGGCAACAACTTGTCGAGCACCCTGATTACGACGAATTCTGGCAAAGCAGAAATGTCTTGCCGCACCTGAAAAACATCTCTGCCAACATGATGGTCGTTGGAGGTTTGTTCGATGCAGAAGATCTTTACGGCCCTATCCACACCTATAAAACGATCGAAAAAAATAACCCCAACACTTACAATACAATCGTGTTGGGACCATGGTCTCATGGCGACTGGTCAAGAAGAAAAGAGAACCAAATGGTGGGGAACCTTTCGTATGGTGCAGTCAATATTTATTATCAGGATTCTATTGAGGCGCCTTTCTTCCACCACTTTTTGAAAGAAGACGGTGACAAAAACAGCGGACTGCCTGAGGCTTATGTTTATGACACAGGAAGTAAAGATTGGCATAAATTTCAGCAATGGCCCCCAAAAAATGCCCAGGAAAAAACGTTTTACCTGATGCAAGGTGGTCGCCTGGACAGCGAACAGCCTAAATCAGCTAAAGGTTTCGATAGCTATATTTCTGATCCTGCTAAACCTGTTCCTTATTCTGAACGCATGAAAGTTTCTTTCACGCCAAGAGAATATATGAGTGATGACCAACGATTTGCAAGCCGACGACCTGATGTATTGGTATATGAGACCCCTGTACTTACAGAAGATTTAACGATGGCAGGAGATTTACTCGCCAAACTCAAAGTATCAACCTCAGGTACTGACAGTGACTGGATCGTAAAATTAATTGACGTTTATCCAGACAGTACAAAAAATGACGAGTTTACACCTGAAAGAATCAAACTTGCTGGTTATCAGCAAATGGTTCGTTCGGAGATTATGCGTGGCAGATATCGTAAAAGCTTCTCTAAACCTGTACCCTTTACGCCGAATAAAATCACAGCTATTGACTTACCTCTTCAGGATGTCATGCATACTTTCAAAAAGGGCCATAAGGTAATGATTCAGGTTCAAAGTTCCTGGTTCCCTTTATTTGACCTGAACCCTCAAAAGTTTGTTAAGAACATTTATAAGGCTGATGAGTCCGATTTCATCAAAGCAGAACAACATATTTACCACAATAAAAATCACGCTTCGTCGATCACCTTCAAAGCACTATAAATAAAAAAGGGAGCCCGCTAATGGGTTCCCTTTTTTTTCAGTAAATAAAGCTGATATTCTCTTGACCTATTTGATATTTAAAGCAAAATTCCTCCTCAGGAAATTCCGCTAAATCAGATTCTTGAAACTCTGCGGTATGCAGGATTTTCTTTCCGCAATTGGGACATTGCACATGCTTGATAAATCGGAACTCTTCCCAAGCTTTACAACTGCTACAGTGGCAGGATTTCAGCTTCTCACCATTCTCCCGATACAGGGTTTTGGTCTTTAGGTCGTAAATCATTAATCTTTCTTTTGGCTTCTATTAAAATAACAAAATCCAAAGTAAATTGCTTCTACAAGCCCTTATTTTTCAGCATTATAACTAACATTTCATCCTATTTTCAATTTATTCTTAAACATTAATCAGGTTTGTTGACCAATAGATTGATACTCAGTTTTTCCTTCAGAACTGCGGGCTTAAATGGCTTTGTCATGAAGTCATTCATTCCGATAGAAAAGACCCGAGCTCGAACATCTGAAAGTGCATCGGCAGTCAGGGCAATTATAGGAGTTACCTGATCAAAAACCCGAATACAGATGGTCGCTTCGTAACCATCCATCACAGGCATACTCAGGTCCATGAAAATTAAATCATAATCATTTTCCTGCGCCATATCCACCGCAATGGCCCCATTTTCAGCAACATCAACCTTGGCTTTCCATTTATCCAGCAGGTGTTTTGCTACGCGAATATTCATCGGATTGTCATCTACCAATAGAATACGCACACCTTCAATCTGCTTTTCATCAAAGATCTCCTTGATCTTCTGATTTTCAAAATCCTTATCATCAACCCTATCCATTTTCAGGCAGAAATAAAAGGTGGAACCTACAGATTCTTCACTCTTCAGTTTAATCTCCCCACCCAGCAGTTCTATTAATTTGCGGGTAATGGTTAAGCCCAAGCCTGTACCCCCGTATTTTCGGGTCGTTTTATTATCGGCCTGAGAAAACGAGTCAAATATTTTTTCGAACTTTTCCTTAGAAATACCAATTCCTGTATCCTCAAACTCAAAGAGAATGTGATAACAAGTCTCCTCCTCGCTCAGCAAACTCATTTTCAATTTAATGCCGCCCTGGTCAGTGAACTTGATCGCATTCCCCAAAAGGTTATTAAAGATTTGAGATAACCTCGTCGGGTCACCCATCACGCGTTTAGGAAGATGAGGATCCATCTCCACCTTCGCATATATTCCCTTATCGGCAGCACGGAGATTCATCACCTGAATAACCTCTCTACCCAAATCATGTAAATCAAAACCAATATGCTCCAGCTCAATTTTCTTGGCTTCAATTTTATTAAAATCTAAAATATCATTCACCAACGACAACAGATTGTTTGCCGAAAAATTCAATGAATTCAGATAATCCAACTGATGAGGCTGAGGGTTTTCCTGAAGCAGGAAATTAGAAAAACCGATCACGGCATTTAATGGGGTTCGAATTTCATGACTCATGGTCGCTAAAAACTGCGTCTGTGCCTCATTCGCCTGTTCAGCAAATTTTTTCGCCTGCTGAAGTGCTATTTCCGAACGCTTAAGCTCTGAAATATCTGCACTTGAGCCCACGATACGCACCACACGCCCCTCTTTATTGGTAATTCCAATGGTTCGCATCAGAAGGTACACATCGCCGCCTTTGGCATACGTAAATTGATGTATGGCTTCACATTTTGATAAATGACCATTTTTCAACTTCAAAATACTTCTGAAAAAACTAAAGCGATTTTTGAACGACAACAAATTTAGTTCCTCAGGGCTGGAAACACTGTTCCCCAACATTTCTATACCCAACATCAGCTTCAGGCGATCACTCAAGAACAGTCGGCCAGTATCGAGGTCCCAATCCCAAAAACCATCATTAGAGGCTGTCAATACCAATTCAAGCTGTTCACGGGAACGCGTGGAAGCATTCTCCGCTCGCATAAGATCAGTGATATCACTACCGTAACCAATCATATATTCCAGTTCGCCCTCCTTATCATAAACAGGTAACATCCGGCGTAAAATGGCTTCGCGAATACTTCGATCCTCATGATATTTGATGTCCTTGATCTCTGCCACCTGTCGGGAATTCTTTATCCTATTGAATAAGTCCCTCCGCGCATTGGCCATATCGTAAGGCGTATTTTTCAAATCACAATAGTCGTAATCTGTTTTGCCGATGATCCACTCCCGAATTTGTCGGTTTTTAATTGCCTGCGGATTAACGAACAGATATTCATGGCGCTTATTAAACACCACCAAATCCGACGGAATATGATTAAAGATATCTTCAAAGAAATTTCGTTGAACCACCAGGCTATTTTCCAGTTTTTTAAGCTCGGTAATATCATTGGCATATACGGTAATCAGATGCGGGTGCGTGTGCCTGAAAAAAGACAAAGAATAGACTTTATCCTCGGTACGCACCTGAAACCGCACTTCAGTTGCCCCTTTAAGTATTTTTCGAATCGCTTGTTGCCAGCTGGTCACCACTTGCCCGCCACTAATCATTCCATAAAAAGTCAGTAAATGGTCTGAAGCGGGATTGGTGTACAGTAAAGTACACTGTTCGTCGATCACTAAAATTGGATTCGGGGAATTATCCATCAACTTGGACTGCTGAATAACCCTTTTCTGAGTTTCTGTTAATTGATATTTCTGATGCTGCAAACTTAAATTTGCCCCAATCAGTGCAATAACCATATTTAAGCGATCGTCATCCAATAAATTACCCCCTTCGGTATTGAGCACGGTAATTCCCCCCGCTATTTGTGTATTGACATGAACAGGCAAAATGGCTGCATTGGGTAATTTAGAAGGCTTTTTACTGTTGGTCCAGATCATGTAATTAATCTCTGCTACCATATTTTCTTCAGAAATACAGTTATTGTCATAATAAAAGAATGACTCCAATCGAAAATAGGGCTGGGACAGTAAATGAATTCCGACCAACTGCAAATAAGGAAAGAGCTTCGGGAAATCCTCTGCAATATGCGTTGCCAGGGCTTCTTTATCTCCACACTTTTGCAGGCTTTCTATGAATTGACTAATTGGGTTCTGCATTAATTTTTATTGACCATCAAAAATATAAATACTTACAAGCAAGGTTTCGGGACAGATACCTTTAAAAAGAATTACGAAAGTATTTTGGGGGTACTTATGGCAAAAGATTTAATAATCATAAAAATAGCACATGATGATGTATTGACTTTAAATGAATCAGATAGACATTGATCATGACCGATTCCCGTTCATCCATAAATCAGGAATTCGCCTCCTGCGCCCCTCACCGTTCCTTACACAATCACCTATTTTTTCTTCCGTACCAATGAAAAAACAACGGTCAAACGATGATGGAAATTTTAATTAATGGTGCAGGGGTTGCTGGTTTAGCCTTAAATAAACTGATACAAAAAAACAGTGCTACCCATCGTGCCATGATCTTTGAAAAAAACAGCCAGTTATCCACTAACGGCTTTGGTTTTGTGCTTATGCCCAATGGATATAGTGCCTTAAAGAAAATCGTGGGTGCTGATATCGTACGAGAAAACTTACACCCTTTGAAATATTACATGAACTATAATTTCGAGGGTAAATTACAAAGTAAAAATACACTGACGAATTGTTACGGCATCTACAGAAATCAGCTTTTAAATATGCTGATGGACAAAGAGGCATCGATCAAATGGAATTCCTCCTTAGAAATCTCCGAACGTCATGAAGTAACCTGTAATGGTCAGGCTATAAATGCTGATTTGGTTATTGGTGCTGATGGTATCAATTCTCCGACACGGCGAAAGCTTTTCCCCAACCACCAGGCAAAGAATGACCGTTGCCATGAATTGGTAGGTTTTGCCAAGCTGCCGAAATTTATCGCTGCACAATATGATCACCAATTAACGAAATTTACGCACCAACAGGGCGGTTTATCCTTCGGATTAATGTCCTTGGGTGATCAAAATTTTATATGGTATATGCAATGGGATCAGCAAAAATATGGAGAACCTGCCGATCAGCTCTCCTCCTTCTTTGATGACTTGACTAAAGATTTCCGAATCCTCGATCAATTTCGATTGCACCTGAAGTTTGACCATGTCCACCATTGTATTAACAAAACGATAACCCCTCTTGAGCAATATCACGCTGAGCATATTCTTTTAATGGGTGATGCGGCGCATCCTTTACCCACATTTTCAAGTCAAGGGATGAATACTGCCCTCGAGGATGCGGTTTTGGTCAATGAGCTAATTCATGCCGTTCCAAAGGCAAAAATAGGGCAACGATTTTATGAAATTCAGGGTATTAAAATAAAAAAGATCCTTAGTGAAAGTGCCACTTTAAGGAGTAATTTTCTCTACCCTGCCGAACGCACGCTCATGCCGCTCGCGCATAAAAAAGCAAGCTATGTTTGACCATCAAGACATTGATTTCAAATTTTTAAAAAAATACGCCTATAATTATCGTTGGGCTACCGTGCCCGAAACATGCATCCCATTAACGGCCGCAGATCCTGATTTTCCTTTTGCCACAGAAATTCAGTCCGAATTACAAAATTACCTCGCGCACGCTTATATGCCCTACGGTAGACCGGAGGGTGTTCCTGAGTTCCTACAGGCCCTCACAATATGGGCCAAGAAAAGAGGAATGAATTACACGCCAGATCAGATTCTGCCGACCAACAGCGCAGCCGAAGGCTTGAATATGGTGATCAAAAAACTGATCTCACCTGGAGATGAAGTGATCTGCCCAGACCCTGTTGACTTTCTCTTTTTTGAAACCATCGCCAATGCAGGTGGCAAAGTGGTCACCTTTTCCGCTTTTGCTCCTCTGGATTATGAGGTCCTGGCATCGAAAGTGACCGCCAAAACGAAAGCCATCATGATTTGCCATCCGCATAATCCAATGGGGCAGCTCTATCAGAAGGCGCACCTTGAGTTGATCAGTAAATTTGCCTTGGATCATCAGCTTAAAATCATCAGTGATGAAATTTGGAGTGATATTATTTATGATGGCCAAACCTTTACCCCATTTGCAAGCTTAAATGCTTCCACTAATGCCATTACCTATACTGTTTATGGCCTTTCAAAGGGATATGCCCTGGCAGGCTTCAGGATTGGTGTGGTATTTTGCCCTACTCCTGAAGATAAAACGGACTTGATGGTCGTCGGTAACTACCATTCCACCATTGGTGGCTGTCCACCCATAGCGCAACTCGCCGGTCAATTTGCTTTGGAAAAAGCAACCGCATGGCAAAAGCGATTCGTTGAACACCTTCAAGAAATGCGCGATTTATGTTTTGACGCAATATCAGCAAATGATTATCTTGAAATTGAACATAAACCTGCCGCTACTTACCTATTGTTTCCGAAGATAATTAATACCAATAATCAAGAAAGTGCCTTGACGGAATTTCTGCTTGAAGAACACCAGCTCGCGGTAGTACCAGGAAACAGCCGTTTTTTTGGCGAAGGGGCACAGGGACACATTCGATTGTGTTATTCCACAAGTAAGGAAATTTTAACCCAAGCGATGGAGCGACTGAATGTCGGTATGGCCGCCTGGGCTAAGTTACACCACTAACGCCTGTTTCTTAAACCCAAGGCACCCAAAAGCCCACGGCTTATTTCGCGGACAACAGTACGGCCCAGTTGCCTTACGAAGGTATTGTTCGACAGGGTTTCCATCATACTCTTCTCCTTCTTTGGTCGGGCTGATTGATCTTTAGGTTCTTCCGTTTTCTGGGACTCCTCAGATTTTTCAGCACCATCAATTTTTTTGATCAGCATTTCATAAGCACTTTCGCGATCAACAGGATCTTTATACTGACCATAAATTTCTGAAGTTTCCACAAGCTGATCAAGTTCCTGAGTGGTCAGCGTTCCCATTCTTGATTTTGGCGCATTCAGATAAGTTGCTACCGAAGCCGTCGGAATTCCTTTCTCATTTAGACAGGTAAACAACGCTTCACCAATACCCAGAGTAGTCAGCATGGTCTCTAAATCATAGTAGGGAGAGTCTGGGAAATTCTGCGCAACCAACCTAATGGCCTTCCTGTCTTTGGCGGTTACGGCGCGCATGGCGTGTTGAATACGCAGGCCCAGCTGTCCTAATATTTGATCTGGAACATCAGAAGGCACCTGCGTACAAAAAAACACACCCACCCCTTTGGAACGAATCAGTTTGACCACGATTTCCAACTGATCAATCAATGCTTTAGAAGCCTCACGAAACATCAGGTGTGCTTCATCAATAAAAATGGTGAGCTTTGGTTTTTCTGAGTCGCCTTGTTCTGGCAAATTGTCGTAAAGCTCCACCAATAAACTCAGCATAAAAGAAGAAAACAATGCTGGCTTATCCTGAATTTCCGTCAGTCGGACCACCGAAATAAAGGCTTCTCCCTTCTGATCCACCCGCATGAGGTCATCCACTTCAAAGGAAGGTTCGCCAAAAAATTCATTTGCTCCCTGCTGTTCCAGTGCGATAATTTTCCGCTGAATCGCCCCAACTGATGCGGATGAAATCCGACCATAATGTTCTTCAAATTCCTTTTTCCCTTCATTGGACAGGTATTGCAGGCCTTTCTTTAAATCTTTTAGGTCAATCAATGGCAAACCGTGATCATCAAAATACTTGAACAATACGGCCAACACGCCTTGCTGCGTGGCATTCAACTCCAAAGTCTTGCCCAATAAAATTGGGCCAAATTCTGTTACTGTAGCACGCAGCGGCACCCCATGATCCTCGGAGGTCAGGGTCAGTAATTCGACTGGAAATGGCTGAGGAGTATAAGGTTCCCCGATCAACGTTTGCCGATGTGTAATATGGGTATTTTCCGTACCTTGAGCAGCCAGGCCACTTAAATCCCCTTTCAAATCCATTAATAACACTGGTACACCCGCTTTTGAAAGACCTTCCGCAAGCACTTGTACCGTTTTGGTTTTTCCTGTTCCTGTCGCCCCCGCCACCAAACCATGACGGTTGAGCGTTTTCAGGGGAACTTTGACGGTCGCCCCGCTAATCGGTTTGCCATCAAAGATGCCTGTTCCTAAAGTAAAGCTTGGGCCTGAAAAATCGAATTGTTTTTGCTGATCGGCGCTAAATTGTCCACTATCCATAAGATCTATTTTTTTCTACATAACAGCGCTTCAAGCGGGTGGTTATCAAACTGACCATTTTTTGGACGATTACCCGAAATACCTTCTAAATTAATTGACATTTAAACATCATTTATTTGAATCTATAAACACAACCACTAATTTTATGCTGAATTGACTTCTTTCAAGAAATAACCTGCATTTTGAGCGCAATTGGAGAGATTTTTACGGAACAGTTTTTATATCAGAATCATAAAAAAATTCACTTATATAAGACTGCTGTTACTTTGATGCTGACCTATTTGATTGGTATCTATTATAATGTACCCCACTCTGGCTGGGCCACTATTACTGTCGTGGTGCTATTGTTACCTTACCCTCAGGTAGGCGATGTTGCACGTCGGAGCCTGCAGCGCTCAATGGGAACTGCAGTTGGGGCGATTTATGGCATTATCACCCTATTTCTTTTTCATGGCAATATTTGGCTAAATGCCCTGTTTTTTATTATTGCGGTGATTATTTTTTCTGAAAAACTGTTCAAAAAATTTGATTACGCCACCCTGACAGGCCTTTTGGCATTGACGATCGTTTTTGGCGCATCTCATAGCCTTGAATCAGGATTGTGGCGATGTGGGCAGGTGATTATCGGCAGTATTATTTCCTATATAGCGGCATCGATCATGCCCATAAAAGCACAACGACGAATTCAACTCGAGGCTTCAGACTGTATTGCCAAGATGAATGAAATTTATAAGACTTACTATACCCCTCACCGCAGTGAGCGCCCGAAAGATGCCTCCAAACAGTTCCGAAAACTGACCAAACATATCGTCGCTCAGCGTAAATCGAGCAGTTCGGCCATCAACGAAAGTAAATACCTGAAAGCGCAGGAAGAATCCCTTGATCAGTTTATTGTGGCTCAACGGCTTATGGCAGGAGCATTGGAGCTTTTGTGGCAAACGCAGTGGGCGTCAAAGCGAGGTTTTGAGTATATTAAGGAAATGAGTTCTATTGAAGAACAGCAGGCTCAGTGGGAGCAGATTAGTGATGAGCTGGTGGCTGATTTACGCCAAAACAACCATTATCGGGTACATAATGATATTACTGTCAGCATGTCGGAAAGTCGGAAAGAACTCCATGAAATGTTTGTTGCCCATCCCGACGACACCCCCTTGAGCCCAGTGGCTTATGTGTGGCTGCACCGCCATTATGCTGTGCAATTGATCCGCCTGCAGCAGCTTGCACATCAATTATTTGAGCCGCAAACAAAAGGCTGAGGAAATAACCCCAGCCTTCTTGCATTTTTTATCCTTTCAATCGATGCGGTGCGTCAATCAGTTCATTGTCTTTATCAGCAGACTGAATGGCATAATTAAAGCCTGGGCGAATGCTTGATGCGCCATATTCCCCATTGATATTGAGCGACAAAATACCGATCTGGAGGTACTCCATGTCCCGATGATTTTTATGTTTTTTGATGATCCGCTGAATAGCTTCGTCGGCAGCCTCCTGAGCAGAATAGCCATTGCGCATTAACTCCACCACAATCGTTGCTGCTGCAGTGCGGATTACCGCCTCGCCCAAACCTGTGGCAACGGCACCACCTACTTCGCCATCAATAAATAAACCCCCACCAATAATCGGTGAGTCTCCTACCCTGCCGTGCATCTTCCAGGCAGCACCGGATGTAGTACAAGAACCCGCAATTTTCCCATGCTCATCAAGGGCGAGCATACCTATGGTATCATGATTTTCAATATTGATGACAGGCTCATATTTCGAGGCCTCTTTCCATTCTTCCCAATCTTTCTTGGCCTCATCGGTCAGCAAAATTTCATGCTTGAAGCCCTGATCTATGGCAAAACGATATGCGCCTTCACCGACAATCATTACGTGCGGCGTTTCCTCCATCACTTTCCGTGCAACACTGATCGGGTGTTTGATATGCTGAAGAAATGCCACAGAACCACATTCAGAACGGTGATCCATGATACAGGCATCCAATGTTACATTGCCATCGCGGTCTGGGTAACCACCATAACCCACAGAACGAACTTTGGGGTCTGCTTCGGGAATCCGTACCCCAAGTTCAACAGCATCGAGTGCAGTTCCTTTTTTTGACAGGATTCGCCAGGCTTCCGCATTGGCTGCAACACCATGGTTCCATGTACTGATAACCATTGGCTTTTTTACCCGTTGTGCCGATTTCTTTTTCCGTACCCCTTTGCCCATTGTCTCCATGGCAGAAAGGGAAAATAGACTACCAGCTACCGCGGCTTTTTTCAAAAATGATCTTCTTCCGTTTTTCATCGCATCCAAAAAATTAATATCAATAGCAATAATAACCGCTATCAGTATTAAAATGCATTATGAAATGGGTTACATTTTGGATACGCTTGAATTTCGAAATATTAAGCATAAAAAAACACCTGAAAGTTGCCCTCCAGGTGTCTGCTAAATTTTTAAATCTTACTGAGGTACTGTAGCTCTGAAAAGCAAACCTTCACCTTCAATAGTATAATCAATATTTGCGGAAACCATTCCTGTTTCCCCCTTCGAAAGGGTGTAAGAAGTTTGTGGTGTCGTTACCTTTACCGTTTGCCCTTCGAGCATCACAAGAATATCAAACGAATGGCCTTTTGGTGCCTGAAATTTTTGATCTGTACTGACCTCTACACGGCTAACCTCAAAATCGGGTGCTGGAGAAGTATAAACTTTTTCTGCAGCAGAGCGATCATCTCCTTTAAGAATATTTGGGATGGTCGCCTCAAACTTGGTATGTTTAAGTAGTTCTGGAACATCGATATGTTTAGGTGTTAAGCCACCACGCAAAACATTATCAGAGTTGGCCATCAATTCCATATTCACCCCTTCCAAATAAGCGTGAGGAACCCCTGCATCCTGAAAAACAGCATCCCCTTTATTCACTTTCACCACATTGAAAAAGTAAATAGAGAAGATTCCGCGGTCAAGCTGTTCGGCAATATTCTCCTGACCTTCCACGGTTTTTGCCGCCCAGAAATCCGAGGAGGTTTTTTCCAGGTTCCCTTCCTGATAATCTTCAGAAATACGTGCCACCAAAGGAGCTAAAATTTGATCAACCTCTGCCTGTGGCAATTGCATGATATGCGCATACAACGCTTTATAATCACCCTCGCCGAAAATAGGTGCAAAAGCTTTAAATTCCTCTGTATTATTCAATACCGCTTTCAATTCCTCGACAGGCTTAAACCCATGCAGCAAGTAAAATTCGGTAACCGCCACCATAATTTCAGGCTTATGGTTGTCATCCTTATAGTTACGGTGAGGCGCATTGGCAGGAATTCCCTCCTGATTTTCACGGGCAAATCCTTTAACTGCCTCTTCTTTTGTGGGGTGTACCTGAATCGAAAGCATATCTTTCACATCCAGTACTTTGAATAAAAATGGCAGCTGATTGTCAAATCTTTTGGCAACGGCCTCTCCTAAATAAAAAGAGGGGTTTTCAGCAATCAGTTCGTTCAATGCCAACGCTGGTTCCACATTTACCAAAGTGGCAGGTGCATTTTTATGTGCCCCCATCCAATATTCAGCGAATGGTTCATTGCTTTCATTTTGTGCTGCAATCAATTCAGGGATAAAGTTAAACCCACCCCAGGCGTAATGTTGAACTACGCCCTTAATTTTTGCCGCTTCTACTAAATTGGTCATCTGAATTTGCGTCGTTAATAAGTATCTCTAATACTTGTAGTTGAAAATTTTACTTGATCTTCTTTGGTTCTAAAAAGGATCGTATGTGGTGTATTGGGTAATAAATCAAAAAAGTTGTCGTTGAATGTCCCGTCAATGCTTCCAGCATCTACATATACATCCTTGGCCAAGACCTCACTTCGTAAAGTTACTTCGAATCCTTCAGAAACTTTCTTGACTTTCATCAGTACATTGGCTTTTGGCAAAGATAAATCCTTGACTTTAGTAAAGTAGTGCACTTTCTCAATGGTGCCGTGCGTGCCCGTATATACCATTTTCAGGAAGGTATCACGAGGGTTCATTCCTTTAGGTAACAGAGCATCAACCGTTAAAATTTTGGTGCTTGTTTGCGCCCCAATTTTCACCGCTTTATCCTCGCTCTTTAATATCTTGCCTTTAAAATCTACCCAGTTTAACGTCAGTTTACCCTGATCTTTTTCCAGCAAGTCGGACACCAGGTAAATATCCAGCTGATCGCCTTTCGTTTCAGTAGAAATAATCTGAGGGGCAAAGGCACGTTGCATGGTAAAATAAAAAGCTTTACGCTTTCCGTAATAATCTATCGCCGACCATGATGCGGCAGGCCATACATCATTCAATTGCCAAACCAGTGATCCCATACAGAAAGGCATATTTCTACGTTGTGCTTCCATGCCTATTTGCATGCCATGCCCTTGCAATACCTGACTGACATAAACGAAATCGCTGAAGGAAGAAGGCACCTGATAATCGCGTTGCATATATTCCTGTATTGTAATATTACCGATCGATGATTTCTGATGGGTATTCATTACTGGAGAATCCAGCTGCCAGTCTTTTTCCTCGGAAAATCGCTTGATACTTGACATGATTGGGAAGGACTGAAAACCAAACTCCGACATAAACCTCGGCACATACTCATTGAAAGATTCGAAAGGCTTCTTGCCCCACCAAACTCCCCAATAATGGTTATCACCGATAGCAAAATCTTTAATGTCGCCCCAGTTTGAAATCGGCGACGATGGGTAATAAAAACGACCTGCATCGTACTTGTCCACCATTTCAGGAAGTACCTCTTTGAAGAGCTTTTCATAATCCTTATATAGCTTCACCGAATCTTCAGGCGTATAGCCAAACTCACTATGCCAACCCCAGTTGTCCCAACCGACTTGTACTTCATTGTTTCCGCACCACAAAGCCAGCGAAGCATGATTACGGATACGCTTGATATTATAAGCCGCTTCCTCTTTTACATTTTGCAAGAAATCAGCATCGCCGGGGTAAATCGTACAGGCGAACATAAAATCCTGCCACACCAACAAGCCGAGTGAATCGCACAAATCATAGAACTGATCGTTTTCATAAATTCCGCCACCCCAAACACGAATCATATTGTTGTTGGCCTCTTTGGCGGCGGTTAACATATTGACATAATCCTGTTTTTGAACTCTCGGAAGAATATTATCCTGCGGAATATAATTGGTGCCTTTCATGAATACAGGCTTGCCATTTACTTTTACAAAAAAGCTCTCCCCAAGAGAATCAGGCTCATTGACCACCTCAATCGTCCTGAAACCAATCTTCTCGGATTGGGTATCCACCGTTTTCCCCAACATTTTAAACTTAGCAGTATATTCGTAAAGGTGCTGTTGCCCTAAACCATTCGGCCACCAAAGCACAGGATTTTCCACTTTAAAATCCGTGGATAAATGATTTGTTCCTTTTTGTAATTTCTCACCAACACTTCCAACAAGCTGCCCTTGCTGATCATAAATTTCTATTTCACCAAACTCATGATCCACCGCATGAACTTCCACATCCACATGAACAGTTGCCACTGATTCATCGGCATTCAGTTGTGGTTGAAAATGCAGATCGCGGATTTCTCCGTGGTTATAAGCACGCAAAGAAATAGGGCGGAAAATTCCCATGGTAACCAAACGTGGTCCCCAATCCCAACCGTACTGATATGGCGCCTTACGGGTGAAAACACTCAGTTTTTCTTCTGCAGCATCATTGGAGGCTGGGTATTCATAGTTTAAAGCATCATGTTGTGCTTTCACTGCTTTCAATGGAGACTGAAAAGTAATTTCCAGCTTGTTCTCCCCTTTTTTCAGGTATTGCTTGACATCAGCCTGATGGCCTACAAACATGTTTTTTGAAGTAATGACCTGATGCCCATTCAGCACCACAGCCGCATAAGTGTCCAGACCTTCACAGGTTAGGGCAATTTGCTCAAAATCCATCCAATTATCCTCAAGATTGAAGGTGGTTTTATACACCCAATCCTGCTGTGAAACCCATTGCACAGAATCCTCATTGGTTCCATAAAAAGGGTCAGGGATGATGCCTGCATTAAGTAAATCGAGGTGAACTTCTGAAGGCACCTTGGAGGGGTAAGTGGCCTCTTTTCCCAATTGTTGCAGGGTCCAGTTTTGTGAAAGCAGCATTTTCATGCTTGAGGGCTTTTCAGGCTTTGAGCAAGACAAAAGGCCAAAACACAAAACAGTGTAAACAAGAAGATAAATGGATTTATTCATCAATATAGATTTACCGATCATAAAAAAAATACAATCAAATTTAGCCCCTTTAATGCTGAATCAAAAACCACTGAAACAGTATTTTTTAGCAAAGCAGAAAATAGAAAAAACTAACCCAATATTTAAGCCAGATGTCACCCCTTGTATGCCCCTAATCCAAAATATGTGCCTGAATGACGGCTAACGGAAGAGGCCCAAGCTTTAATATATGGTCGTTGTAACGCTTATAACTCGGCACATCTTCTTTGGCCATAAATTCTTCACGCATTTGCATCAAATGAATTTCCACCAAAGCGGGGATCACATTTACGGCAGGTTTTTTGGTTACTTTGGCCACTTCTTCCTTCCATCCGTCGGGATCCTGCGGAAGGGCATTTTTCCAAAAATGAGCAATCATTTCTTCTTTCCACTGAAAATAGTTCACGCCCAAATCCACCACCAATTTGGCATTTCTTCGAATACGGGCATTGAGGCAGTAGAAGCGTGAAATAGGCTCATGCTGCAAGCCGAGATCAGGGCCCATCCCCTCACAAAATGCGGCCCAGCCATCGAGTAGCCCTCTTTGCTGTTCATGTGCCAATGCTGGGTAAGGCAATTTATAGGCATTTAGCTGATAATATTGCTTGCCAGGAACTTGTTGCCCCAACCAGTAAGTATCCAATTGCTGATAAGATAAGGGCTTTTCAAAAACAGTAGTCAGATTGAAATTGGGATATTTTCTGCCTGAAAAATAGGAAGGCATTCGGCTCAGAATGGTTTCATTCTTCAGCGTGGCATAACGCCATTGATCCGTAGAATCTTTCAGTAAAAAGTTTTGCTTGTCAAATTCCCGATTTAAATCCACGAGCTGATCATAGTGGAATTCTTTCAGCAAGCTTAACTGCTCTTGTTTGCAATCGTTGATTTGCAAGTTCGCACTCGTGAAGATGTCTTCAAGTCTGATATTACGAAGCCCGGAAAGTTCTGCAATCCGAAAGCGGTACCAGTCCACTGCAAAAGGGAAACTGTGAATACCATCTGTAGGCAAGCCCAACAATCCCCAATTGGTATGAAAGCCTGATTGTAGTTTAATTCTACGCAGGTTAGTTTCCAGATCAAAAGCAATTGCATCGTACAAAACGAGCTGTGCCTGAGGCAATTCATTTTTATCATATTTAATGAATTGTTGCTGCATTTGTTGATAAAAATGTTGCTGGATCAACAGGGAATCCATAGACGGGATAGTCTGAAAGTACTGCTGATAATCCATTGGGCTCAGTCGGCTATGAAAACGAGCATTGGCTTTATCGTATTGCTGCAAAAATTGGGTGAATGATTGTGTGGCCTCTTGTTGGGTACAACCATAGGCTGAAAATACCGCCATCACCACAAAAACATATTTGATCATTATCTTCATGGTGTAAAATTAAGGATAGTTTTCAGATCCACCATTTTTGAGAAAAAAAAAGCACGACGAAAGCATAAAGCCCTGCCGTGCTGGAATCATATGGATGGATGATTTTAAATGTTAAAGCCCAAAAACTGATGAACAGCTTTTGACACCTGGCGGCCTTCCGCCAACGCAGTAACTACAAGGCTCTGACCGATACGGGCATCTCCTGCAGCAAACACTTTGGATTCATTGGTTGCAAAACCCGTAGATTTGATATTGCCCCACTTATCCAGCTGAAGTTTTAATTCCTCAACCACATTATCATGCTCTGGGTGTGCATAGCCAATCGCCAGCAACGCCACATCACAGGGAACTTTTTCCTCAGTTCCTTCAAGCTCGATCATCTTCAATCGGCCATTCTCCTCAACCCATTCCACTGTTACGGTCTGAATGTGCGTCAATTCTCCTGCTTCATTGCCAATAAATGCCTTTGGCACTACTGACCACTGAAAACCACAACCTTCCTGCTGAGAGGTAGACTCGACAAAAACCTTCGGCTGCTCAGGCCAAGGGTTGTTCTCCTGGCGTTCTTTCGGCGGTTGCTGGCGGCGGTAAAGCTGACTGATTGTCGCGGCCTTCAATCGGTTGGATGTTCCAATACAATCCGAGGCAGTATCACCTGCACCGATAATGCAAACATGCTTTCCTTCGACAAGAATTTCATCCTCGGCAGCAAGCTGATCGCCTGCAACGCGCTTGTTGGATTGTTTCAAATAGTCCATCGCTTTATGAACCCCTTTCAGGTGTCGTCCAGGAATATCCAAATCTCGAGGAACGGTAGATCCCGTGCAAATAACGATCGCATCGAAGTCATCGGCCAATTTCTTTGCAGAAACCGACTTACCAACTTCGGCATTGGTTACAAATTCAATACCTGCGTCCATCATCAGTTGTACGCGACGTTCCACAGTCCATTTTTCAAGTTTGAAATCTGGAATACCGTAGCGCAACAATCCGCCAATACGGTCATCACGCTCAAAAACAGTTACTGAATGTCCGTACTTGTTCATCCAGTGGGCAACGGCAAGACCCGCAGGTCCACTGCCAATTACAGCCACTGATTTGCCCGTACGTTCCGCAGGAACTTCCGCTTTTATCAGGCCAAGCTCAAAGCCTTTTTCAGCAATCGATTTCTCGATATGTTCAATCGCCACCGACTCATTGTTGAGCCCCAAAACACATGAACCTTCACATGGAGCTGGGCAAATACGCCCGGTAAACTCAGGGAAAGGGTTTGTTTTCGAGAGGATCTCCAAAGCCTGCTTCCAGTTCTGCTTGTAAACGGCATCATTGAAATCAGGAATATTATTCCCCAGAGGGCAACCAGAATGGCAAAACGGAATACCGCAGTCCATACATCTTGCCGCCTGAGCATTGGTTTCTTCATCAGAAAATTCCTGATAAAACTCTTTATAATTTTTGATGCGCTCTTCAGGCTGAAGTTTACCTGGAAGAGCTCTATTATATTCTAAAAATCCAGTGATTTTTCCCATTTTTCTAAAATTTATCGCTTAAACTTCCGTCAACTTAGGATTTTCCGCCTGACGTTGGGCCTCTAAAACTCGCTTGAAATCCTTAGGCATTACCTTGATGAATTGCGCCAGACCTTCCTGCCAGTTATTCACCAGCGAGCGTGCGGTACGGCTACCTGTAAGCTCTTTGTGCTTATCAATCATTTTCATGATAAAGACTACATCTTCACCATCCAATGGATCGAGGTCAACCATTTCCATATTACAGTTCTTCGCGAATTTCTTTTTAGGATCATAGATATAAGCGATACCACCACTCATTCCTGCAGCAAAGTTTCTGCCTGTTTCGCCAAGCACAATCACCCGACCACCAGTCATATACTCACAACCATGGTCTCCGATGCCCTCAACAACTACATTTACTCCTGAGTTACGAACACAAAAACGCTCACCGGCAATTCCACGAATATAAGCTTCCCCTTTGGTCGCTCCATAAAACGCTACATTACCCACAATCATATTTCGGCGAGGAGAATAACCTGCTTTACGGTCAGGGTAAACAACCATTTTCGCCCCAGAGAAGCCTTTGCCCAAGTAATCATTGGCCAATCCTTCCAGTTTAAAAGTAATACCTGGTGCACCAAAAACACCAAAACTCTGTCCGGCATCCCCTTTAAATTTCAGTTGAATGGAATCTTCAGGCAAACCGCGCGAACGGTAACGTTTACTGATCTCATGAGAGATAATCGCCCCAACAGATCGGTCGGTATTTCTGATAGGATAACGCACTGAAGAAGGCTCACCAGCATCAATCGAAGGCCAAGTGGCATCAATCAATCGGAAATCCAGGTGGGCGTGTAAAGCATGCTCTTGTGGAACTTGCTTATACTGTACCTGCATGGAATCTTCCTGATGCAAGATTGGCGACAAATCCAATGTTTTGTGCTTCCAGTGTGCCAGTTCTTTTTTAACCGTTAATTTCTGAACCTGCCCAACCATTTCATTAATGGTACGGAACCCAAGATCAGCCATAATTTCACGCAATTCCATGGCCATGAATTTGAAAAGATTCACAACATGCTCTGGCTTACCCGTGAATAGCTTCCGCAGCTCAGGATTTTGCGTGGCCACGCCGACAGGACAGGTATTCAAATGACACTTACGCATCATGATACAACCTTCGGCAATCAGTGCAGCAGTAGAAACGCCCCATTCTTCCGCCCCTAAAAGGGTGGCAAAAGCAAGGTCACGCCCTGTTCTGATCTGCCCATCAGTTTGTAGCGTAATTCTGTTTCTCAGTTGGTTCATCACCAATGTTTGGTGTGCCTCTGCAAGACCAAGCTCCCACGGCAAACCTGCATGGTAAATGGAACTGATAGGAGATGCACCTGTTCCGCCATCAGCACCTGAAATCAGAATAGCATCCGCTTTGGCTTTTGCGACCCCAGCGGCTACCGTACCTACCCCTGCCTCAGAAACCAATTTCACATTGATTCTTGCATTACGGTTGGCACACTTCAGATCGTGGATCAGCTGAGCCAAATCCTCAATGGAATAAATATCGTGATGTGGTGGCGGAGAAATTAATCCTACCCCTGGTGTGGAATGACGAACCTTACCAATCCAGGCATCTACTTTGTGCCCTGGTAATTGTCCTCCTTCACCTGGTTTGGCCCCTTGTGCCATTTTGATCTGGATTTCATCCGCTTCCGACAAATAATAACTTGTAACACCGAAACGGCCAGAAGCTACCTGCTTAATTGCTGAGCGAAGGTTCTCACCGTTCGGTCCTGGCTTATAGCGAGCTTCATCTTCTCCTCCTTCACCAGAATTTGATTTCGCCTTGATGGAGTTCATGGCAATCGCCAATGTACTGTGCGCCTCATGAGATAAAGAGCCAAAGGACATTGCTCCTGTGGCAAATCTGCGCATGATTTTCTCCACAGAATCCACTTCTTCCAAAGGCACTGGGTTACTTTGCTGGAAAGTAAAGAGGTTACGCAAAGTTATCGGGCTGTCTGAAGACTCGTTGATCAGTTTTGCATACTGTTTGTAAAGCTCATAGTCTCCTGTACGACAAGCTTTCTGCATCAAGTGGATGGTCTCAGGCGTAAAAAGGTGCTTCTCCCCTTCTTTGCGCCACTGATAGTAGCCACCAAATTCGAGGTGATCTGTTGTTTGTGCAAATGCCTGTGCATGTCGTTCGATACTCTCTTTACAGAGATCATCGAAACTCAGCCCTTCCAGGCGTGTAACCGTTCCCGTAAAACATTTTGACACCACATTTTTCGCCACGCCAAGAGCTTCGAAAATCTGCGCACCGTGATAAGATTGCAGGGTAGAAATTCCCATTTTCGAGAATATCTTCAGCAATCCTGCACCAATCGCCTTAATATAATTTTCCGAAGCTGTTTCGAAGTCAACTTTCAGTCGATCCTCAAGCTCAAGCGCACGAAGGGCATCAAAAGCCAAATATGGATGAATCGCATTGGCTCCATAACCGATCAATGTAGCATAATGATGAACAGTGCGTACATCACCACTCTCAACGATCAAACCACACAATCCGCGTTGTCCGCTTTTCACCAATGACTGATGAACGGCGCCTACAGCCAATAAGGCTGGCATTGCCAATTTGTTTTCGTCCAAACCACGGTCCGAAAGAATCAGCACATTTGCCCCTTCCTCTACCATCGTTGCTGCCTGTGCGATCAATGCATCGAGAGCATTTTCCAGTGCGCCTTCTTTTTCAGATTTATCAAAAAGAATGGACAGCTTTTGGATATTGAAATGTTTGTGATCAAGGTGCTTCAGGCGCGTCATGTCCTTTTGTGTAAGCACGGGCTGTTCCATCACAATCTGACGACAATGTCCTGCAGATTCTCCCAAAAGGTTTAGAGAAACCCCCACAGAAGTATAGAGTGACATCACTGTGCGCTCACGGATAGGGTCAATAGGTGGGTTACTTACCTGCGCAAACAACTGTCGGAAATAATGAGAAATATGCTGACTGTTTTTCGACAAAACTGCCAACGGAATATCTGCCCCCATTGCTCCAAGCGGTTCTTTTCCTTGCTCCGCCAAAGGAATCAATATTTCCTTGATTTCTTCTTCAGTAACTCCGAAAGCAACCTGATTGGCTAAAAATGGATAAGCTTCCTCTGACTCTTCAGTGGCAGGCAAATCCTCAATTGCCAATTGATTTTCTTTGAGCCATTGACCATATGGTTTTTGAGAAGAAAGCTCCTCTTTAATTTGCTCATCCTCGATGATCTTCCCTTCAATCAAGTCACAGACAAACAGCTTTCCTGGCTGTAATCGTCCCTGTTTCACAACCTTGGCAGGATCTATAGGCAAGGCGCCAACTTCAGAAGCCATTACCACATAATCGTCATCTGTAACAGCATAACGCGCTGGACGCAAACCATTACGGTCGAGGGTAGCCCCTACCATGTTACCATCCGTGAAACAAACTGCTGCAGGTCCATCCCATGGTTCGATCAGACTGGCATGAAAACGGTAAAAGTCTTTCGTTTCCTCGTTCATATCCGGATCCTGATGCCATGCCTCAGGGATCAGCATTCGCATAACATGCGGCAAAGGACGACCACTAAGGGTCAGCAACTCTACAACCGCATCAAGGTTGGCGGAATCAGAATGGTGGTCATCACAGATTGGCTTCAGCAAATCGAGCTCCGCCTTGGTAAACACTTCTGTTTCCAGGTTTTTCTCATAGGAGCGCATCCAGTTCACATTTCCGCGAATCGTGTTAATTTCACCATTGTGAGCGATAAAACGGAAAGGCTGTGCAAGCTTCCACTCTGGAAATGTATTGGTACTAAATCTTGAGTGCACCAATGCCAGACAAGAATGATACTCTGGATTATGCAAATCAGGATAATACTGCGACAACTGAAAGGTGGTCAGTTGCCCTTTATATATAATCGTTTTACTCGAAAAAGAAGGAATATAAAAATGCTTCTGTGCTATTGCAGAAAGGTCACGGTTAAGAAAAGTGGTATACTTTCTCAGCACATATAATTTACGCTCCAGGTCGACCCCTGTGGCCCCAGATTTATGACTGACAAACCATTGCTCAATATTTGGCATATTCCGCGCTGGTGCTTCTCCCAGGATAGAGGGATCAGTAGGTACTGGGCGACGACCGATTAAATCGAAGCCGTGTTCAGCAATAGAGGTTTTAAGTGCCCGAACAGATTCCTGATAAGCATTAGGTGAAGGCGGCAGGAAAGTCATCGCTACGCCATAGCTTCCTTCATCGCCTAACTGAAAACCAAGCTCGCTGGCTTGTGTACTGAAAAATTCATGGGGGATTTTGGTAAGAATACCCGCACCATCACCTGAACGGTGATCGGTACCACAACCTCCGCGATGCTCCATATTTCGCAACATGGTAAGCGCATCAGCTACAACTTTGTGAGAAGCCATAGATTGTAATTGCGCAATAAAACCTATTCCACAACTATCATGTTCAAAAGATGGATCATATAATCCCTGTTGATGTCCTTCTGCCATACAAATTCCTATTTTAAAATCTCTTTAGTGTTAATCAAAAAACAATCATCCATAACATTGAAAGCGGCGTTCCATTGCCAATTTCATCACTATAATACAGTATTTTTAAATAATACTCAATAGCACTGTTCGTTTTGCAACGGAATAAATAGTAAGTCTAAATTGTGAATTTTATATAGATTTTGACGTCTTGAGCCATTTACAACGGTATCTGTCATAAAATTTCAAAATAAACCATTTGAATAGGCTCATTTTTACAAATATCAAAATGATTTGAGCGCATTAAAATTTTGCATTTTTTTAGCCAAAGCAACATAAATATCAAAAAAGAATAATATTTATAACAATATTTGCACGCAGAAGCGATTAACAGAATTTTAATAGCCCTACAGGTAGCGGAGAACGGCACAGTCCTCAACTTTGAAAAAATGAATTATTTATTGTTTATGTAATATTTTAATCTGAAAAAGTCGGATATAAGAAAATATTTATTGTAAATTGATTTACATTACTAAAGCTGATGCAAATGAATACCCCCGCATTGAAAAAAACGATTACCATTGAACTTGAGCATACAGAAGATGGTTTACTTCAAACAGTCAATATTGATTCCGACATTCAACCTGACCGTATCAAGGCCGTTTTGCAATACCTGATCGAAGATATCACCGAAAATCACGAAGACTCCACCACTGATGCTCCTGCCTCAGAAACTGAAAAGGCGTAAAAAAGCCCCTAACAAAGTTAGAGGCTTTCATTTTATCCTTTAATCATTGGTCTATTTCAGAAACCCAAAATCCATATTATCAGGCTCAATGAACAATCTTGTCCCTTCGTTCAAATAACGAATCTTACCCATATCCTCTGCTGATAGCTCAAAATCAAACAGGTCCACATTCTGATCGAGACGTGCAAGATTAACCGATTTGGGGAGCACTATAATATCTCGTTCAATGAGCGCACGTAATGCCACCTGAGTTGCTGACTTTCCATATTTTTTACCCAATTCTACTAAGGTTTCATCTGCTGCCAAGTCTTTCACTTTCCAAGACATCATCGGTGCATAGGCCTGTAGAAATATTCCGTGCTCTTTACAGAATGCCTGCAAAAACTGATTTTGATACTTTACATGACATTCCACCTGATTGACCGCAGGAACCACTTTACAGGTTCTGAACAATTCATTAAGGTGATGAACATTAAAGTTCGATACCCCAATAGCACGAGCCTTACCCTCTGCATATAGTTCTTCCAATGCCTGATACACTGCCACAAATCGCTCATAAGAACCCGGCCAATGCACTAAAATCAAATCTACATAATCAGTCTGTAACTTTTCAAGAGATGTCTTAAATGCCGCTTTTGTACCTTCAAAAGTAGCAACATCATTCCAAATTTTAGTGGTCAAGAAAAAATCCTCACGCTTTACGCCACTGGCTTTCCATGCCTTACCGACTTCCTCTTCATTACCATAAACTGCAGCGGTATCAATATGTGTGTAGCCATTCTGTAATGCGTGAACTACGGCATTATGGACCTCGTCATCAGTAGATTTCCAAGTTCCCAAACCAACTACGGGAATTTCAATGCCGTTATTTAAAGTTATCTTCTTCATGTTTTATGTTTATTGTGTCTATAGCAAATTAAAAACTAAATCTCAGACTTCAATAAAAATAATCAATCACTTATATCGAAAATACAAATTTAATATTAGGATTCGTTATCAAACTCAAGTTTGCCTACATTTCCTATTCTGCTGTCGTCTCCGCTTCAACTTTGGCCTTGTGTTTCCTGCCGAAAGTAAATACCGCCCCGGTGGTAATATTTACATTCTGAAGAGTGGATGGCTTGATCAGCCCAGTAAAATCATCGGTAACAGCATATACCTGCAATGGTCCCAAATTCAGCCTTACCCCACCACCAACAGCCATTGTTTGCTGCGGAGAATAAGAGTAAGAAACAATCGTTGATAGCATTTTGCCGAGCCTTAAATCGTAAGAAGCCGTCATGGCATAGTTGAATTCATTCTGAAACCACTGCCCCATGAAAGTAGCACCAAAATAATGTTTTTCACCGACCCTGTAGCGCGTACCCAAATAAGCCTTGGCAGGCAACCACTCTACAAATTTTTGGTTTTGAAGCGTATCCATCTTCACCTCTTCCTCCATAAATGTTTGAAGGTCAAAATCAGCAAGCTGACTGTCTCCATCTATTCCACCTGTTAGGCTGATTTCCTGTGCATTGATTTCATAATAGCCTTTTTCAATTTTAACCGATTGCCCATTCAAGTTCCAGTTGATCGCCCCAATATCCTGCACAAAGAAACTGGCTTCCCAACGATCGGTGATCTTCACCTGTGTCCCGATATCAATCGCTCCACCGAAATTCCCCTGCATCTTTTTATTCTCCATTTTCTGCTCTTCCAAAAAGATGAGTGGATCAACCACCCCCGACATATTTACATTAGCCGCTTCAAAATCAATAGAAGAATTGAAACTTTGCCCATCCATACGGTAAGTCCCTTCAATCGGACTTGAGGACATATACCCCATTCCCCACAGGAACTTTACACGCAGCCCGAGACGTACACGATCGGAAAGTTTTCTGCTATCGCTTAATGACAACTGCCCAAAAAAGTGACTGTAAGTTTCGGCGTATAGGTACTTTTCCTGATCTGTCAGCCGCTTTCCTTCCAAAACATCCTGAATACTGATCGAACTGCTATTTCCATTGATCGCCAGGTCAAGAAAGTCCCGTGACATTTTTTGCTTAGTGAAACCCCGAATATCCAACGACATCATAAACATATTCTTTTCATCACCACCTCCCAGAGACAGGATATTCAACTGTGAAGACGCATAGGTTGTCGATACCTGTGGCAAATTCTTCACTGCCGTCCCCAGCGAAAGGTTTCGCTTTCCATTTTCAAGCATAAACAAATTTCCCAAAGTAGTTGGCGCAGAGAAATTCAGTGTATTTTGTGAAATGCCCGGAAGCCCTAAAATAAAACTCCCCTTGGCTTTAAAGGCAGGATTCATTGAGTGGGTCGCCACCAGATCCTCTGAAGCAAACTGATAAAGGGTTTTCTGAAACTGTGCCTGTGCATGGAACACCATACAACAGGACAGCAAAAAGGTGTAAATGATTTTCATAGGAGTAAAAGTTAGTTCGAAGGAGGGGTAACTTCAGTCATCAGTCCGAGATCAAATTCCATATGCTGATCACTTGAGAACCTTGCAAAGTCAGGCGAAATATATTCCGTATCAAAAGTGAAATTGAAACGCACTTTATCTGCCGCAAGAAATTCATCCATGGCTGTTTCGTCGAGGTAGATATAAGTATCGATACTGTCTGCCACAGCTTCAACGATCCAAAAATCCGCAGGGGCAGCCGCAAAAGCCTCCGAGCCATTTAAGAAATCAACTTCGAGTTTTACGCCCATCGGCAAATCACTGAAGCCAGAAATCGTCAGCAGGCCTGTCGATAAACCTTCACCCTGAAAAATATCCGTATCGATCGCAGTCACATATTCAAAATTCACCTCTTGAAATTTCACCAACATCGGAATCACAAAAGTCGCCGTTAGGCTGATGGGATTAGTCGCTGACCAAGTGAATGTTCCGCCAGAGTTCCCTTGTGCATCCACTGCAAGCATAATGTTAATGTCCTCTGTTGAGGCATTCATGACCTCCAATAAATTACTGTTGGTGCTTTGAAGGCTATATAAACTTTCACTCTGAGCAATGTGTGTAAAAGCTGGTGATGGAGACAGTTGCGCTGCACCGTTAGAAATCGCACAAGTTGCACTGATAGGCAATGCCGTAGGGTTATTCAGGCTGAGGCTAACGGTTCCGTCACCCCACACAAAATTGGAATGGTCAAAATCAGGCACCATCGGCGAAGGAATAACTGAAGCAATGTTTTGGCTGAAATCCTTTACTTTTCCCGTGAAGCTATTGATCGCCAAGGCGGATAAGGAAGCATCGACCTGCATATTTTCAGGCAACGTATTGGTCGCCAAATTTTCGGTATTGATTTCAAGCTTTACCTTCACTGGGAAGCCCGTTTCATTGGCCACACCATTAAATTGGAAGCCTGCCAAGCTGATCGAAATTCCATCCGATAAATCTTGCGCCGACAAATTAATAACCTCGGGCACGGCCGCATAGATGGTCAGTGTGGCCGATAGATCATTCATTTGAGAATGGCTGAAACTGAAATCAACCTGCCCTCCTGAAAGAGAAACCTGATCCATTTCCGCAATGATTCCGTCTGTAGGTTGCAGCTGAAGTACATATTCTTCTTCCGTATTCGCTATTGGGCTCACCGCAAAATTTTCCTGCTGCGTTACAGGGTCGAAAGAAAACAGTTCCGACAAATCAATCTCGACCGTATTATGCAACTCATACCCTTCAGTGGTCGAAACCAACTCAAAATTACTTGAACTGTCCGCATCTGAATAAGCCCATACATCCTCAAATTTAAAGGAGGTATTCCCTATTGGAACAGCATAAGTTTTTGATCCTTCAACATCAATATCATAATTCTGAAAATCCGTCCATCCTTCTTCACATGAAAAGCTCAGAAATGAAACCAGCAATAGGCCAAGATAATTTCGCATTGTTCTATATTTTGTGATTACTACTGAGGATTAACACCCTCCCTTCACTGAATCACAACGTCCAATACGGAATAGATAGTTGGCTGAAATTAACTATAAATGATCAAGTTAAATCGCTGAAAAATTAAAATTTGGGTACAAAAAAGGAGTAAATAGCTTGTAATTTTTTAGACAAACATCACGTTTTCATGATGAGAATGATACATTGCTGAAAACAGTGGCACTAATCATGAAATAAAAAGGTAACCATGAGAAGGGGCAGTTGTAAGAAAATCTTAAAATTTAACCTCACCTACCGGCATTGATCAGCCCCAAACCCTATTGTATGCGAACTTTATAGCTACCTAAATACCTTTTGACTAAGATTCCGCGCTGCCCTTTTAATGGGCTCTGCAACGGCACCAGGTAAGTATTGCCGTCCTGCGTCCCTTTTTTACTTTGCAGCTCAAATCCTTGGTTTAAATAGTAATCTACAATTACGGTCACTACCGCATCCTTTTCATCCAGGGAAAAATATGCTCCCTCACTATCAGCATCGACCACAAATCCCTGTTCATCAATCTTAAAGTCATGGAGGTACTGACTCAGGTCTGATCTTTCCTGAATGGAAATGGCAGTTTGCTGCTTTGGGCGGGAGTCGTTGGATAAATTATCAAAATATAAGGTACCGACAGAAATGAACAGTAGCAGGCCAAAACTACCGATAAGCCACAACTTTTTCATAAATTTAAATTTCAGGTTGATCAAGCAATAATAACCAATATTATAAGAATGATAAAGCCATTTGCACTAATTGATGCCCGTGCTCCCAAGGAGGCCATAGAGGCTTTACAAAAAATAATATCTACGATTCCATTCCTGACCCAAGGATTAACCTATGCGGCGATTTCAGGGCACCCGGATGTTTTCTTCGCCAAAATAAATCAAGAATGGATTATTGCCCCAAATACACCACAAAAATACATCGACCATTTCACCGCCCATGAAATCCCTTTTGAGCTTGGCGAAGAGGAAATTGGCGAAAGTTTAAGCGAAAGCACTTATTATAATGTGTTGTTTCACCAGCATACCCTTTATCACAAAGTGGGGTTTACCAGTAAAACCATCCTCGAAAAAACTGCCGCTTTACCTTTTACAGCATTACCTCAAGCATATACAAGGTGTTCTGTGTTTGGCGTGGGAGAACATTTAATCACTTCGGATAGTGGAATTGCGAAGGTCCTGAAGCAACGGCAACTTTCGCATTGCCTGGTGCCTCCTCAACAAATTCTCCTTCCGCCGTATCCTTATGGTTTCATCGGTGGGACGATGGGATTTTGGCAGGGCACGCTTTATTTTATAGGAGATCCGAGGCACCATGAATGCTTCCGACCACTATTGGCTTACCTGAAAAAACACGATATTCAATGGCAAGCCCTGTACAATGGGCCACTTTATGATGGTGGCGGGATTCTATTTGTGGGCTAAGATGTTGTAAAATCGCCGAAAAATAACAATATTGATAAAAGAGGCTAAGGTTGCGTTAAACCTTCTTTACTACTTGCAAAAAATACGATTGCCTTAGCCTCTTATTTTAACTTTCAGAAAGTGCCTGGCTTTTTTTCTTGATTTCTACCGCCTGACGGTAAATTGACCCCCACTGATCGTTCAGCAATTGTAAATCAGCCAACTTTTCCTGATTTGGAGAACTCCATTCACCCGCTTTCATTTCTCGCATACGAATTTCTTCCACACATTTCAGACCTTTGGCCATTTGCTCAAAAACCTGATCAACCTGACGGTCATCCTCATACTTTTTCCAGCCTTTCAAAATCAGCAAGGCATCATCAAAAGCACGCAGTACCAGCCGCCTTACTTCAGCCAATCCTAAATCCTCGGCATATTTATTTCCCATCCGCTCTGCATAAATTGAAAGGGTGGCAATGGAAGTCATTAAATTGGCCGATTGAATGACCATCGCATAAATTTCTTCCCCATAAATTTGCTTGGATTTTGGTTCAGTTAGCATCTGATTAAAGGAAACATTAAGCTGACTCTGTGCCAAATGTGCCGACTTACGATCAATTTTATAATTCAGTCTTTGCGCTTCCTCTTCCGTGAAATAAGAAGATACACTTTCAAGATACTTCCTCATCGTCAAAATGCTGTGCTGCACATGGTCAATAATTGAAAGCCGTTGAAAATTAGGCAGAAACAAATAATTTAACAGAAAGGCAATCACCGATCCCAACACGGTATCATAAAAACGGATACCCACCAAATGAATGGCCTGTGTGTCGATAAAAGAGAACAACACCAATACAAAGGGCGTCAGGAACAGCACCCCAAAACCATAGTTTTTGCCCAGCCAGAAGAAGGATAAAAGCGACAGTAAAGTCAGGAAAAAAAGCATTACAACGGCATTTCCCTGAAAGAAAAACAAAATTACTGACGCAATTCCGCAGCCCAGCACGGTCCCGAGGAAACGTTCAAAAGTTCGTTTTTTGGTTTCTGAAAAATTGGGTTTCATGATGACAATCACCGTCAGGACGATCCAATAAACTTGCTCCATACCTAAAAAGTGACCAATCGCCATCGACAGTAAAATGGCCAAAGACAGACGAATGGCATGACGATAAAATGGAGATCGAATATTCAGCTCTGATAAAATACGCTCCTGATGATTGTATTCACTCGCAAAAACCTTGAAATCAATTTCTTCCTTTTCAAGGGAAATATCTCCCTGACTGATTTTTGTCATGCGATTCAACCGCCAGTTAATCTCCGTCAGGTTACGCATAATATTCTTCAGCGCCGTAAAAGAGGCCACAGGAAAATGATCCAGGGAAAGCTCTTTTACCTGTTGAATTTCAATATCAAGGTAATTTAAATGTTCCTGCTGGTCATGATGCGTGGTATGCACCGCACCTACAGGCAGCGATTCCGACATCCGCTGCAATTCCTGCCCATAACATTTAAGGATTTTATGAATTTTACAGATGATATCAGACTCGCCTAAATCTTTTTGCAGTTGCTGAAGGTCAGTATGTGATGCCGACAACATCTCAAAAGTGTCCACCATATGCCATACAATCATCCCTAACTTACGGGCCCTTTTGGTCCCTCCTTTCAGGCCTTTTCGACGATCAAAAAGCTCTGTCCGACAGGTGGCCAAATCTTCAATCACCTTCACCCTCTGCGCTAAAATCAGATGGTCGGCCGCAGGATCGGCCGTAAATTGTGTACTTCTTAACAAGGTAAATTTAGACAGGCTAACGAAAGCATTCCGAAGACTTTCCTCCGCTCCTTTATATCGGCCCACCCGACCCAGAAACAAAGAAACCAAAATATACCCAAAACCACCAATGCTCATCCATTCGGTCCAGTGTACCGTTCCCGCAAAGTCTTTTTGTGTGGCCATAATATAACAAGCACCAATCAGCATGGCGTTACCCATAACGGCAAATCGGTTTCCAAAAACAGCTACCATTGCCCACAGAAAAGCACCGAAAACCATCCAGACCACCAACAGCCAATAGGATTGGGTAAATAAACCAGTTATAAAAATCGTAATTGAGAGCAAGGCCAAATTACGCAACAGCCAAATGAGCCGATCCTTCAAAACTCCTGGAGAATCTGAAAGGCCCAAAGCCAAAGCACCAAGTGCCCAAGGGACCGCCACCCCCCAATTGTTTGTAAAATATCCCCAAAATACGGGGAAAACCGTCGCCAATGTAATTCTAAAACCCAAAGATAAATTCCCTGATGTCAGGCGAAGAAAATTCCTGCTTTTAATCATAAGTCGCAAAGTAAAGGATAATATTTAGCATGATAAAATCTCTGCGCAAGGAATGATAAAAAACAGCTTATTTCAGGGCAATATCCATCGATAAAAACGCACAAAGGCTGATCATCCCTTGCTTTTGAAATCAAAACCGTAAATTAGGGCGATTAATTTTGGGATGAATAATCAGAAAAATCGTTATACCTGAAGCATAATCGATCGAACATGAATACAACACACACTATTTTAATTACCGGCGGCAGTGGCTTTATCGCCTCAAGGCTTGCCCAAAGATATCAGCAAAGTGGCTTAACCGTTCTTGCGCCAGACCGAAAAAGTTTGGACATTTCAGACAGTGACGCTATTCGGCAATATTTTGAATTACACCAACCCACATTGGTTTTTCATCTTGCAGGCATGTCGTCTACAGAAGGCTGCGAGCAAAATCAATTATTGGCTAAAAAAATCAATGTCGATGCCACCACTGAAATCGCCAAAGCCTGCAAAGCACATCAAGCAAAAATGGTCTTTTTCAGTACCGAACAGGTGTTTAATGGAAATTCAGAAGCGGGGCCCTATACCGAAAGCAGTACGCCGATTCCCAACACCTATTATGGCACCACCAAATTAATGGCAGAAACGGAGGTGCTCAAACATTGTCCGACTGCCTGGATTCTGCGCCTTACCTGGGTTTATGGGCTCCCGACCAAAGAATTCCCTAAGGTAAATCCGAATATTTTATGGGATAGCATTGTTGCGGGAAAGGAAGAAACTTTAATCAGCGCTTCCAAAAATGAATACAGAGGGCTGACTGAAGTTGGTGAACTGATGAGCCACTTGGACCATATTGAAACGATCCCCTATGGCATTTATCATTTCGGCAGTGAAAATAACGAAAGCCGATATGAAATCACGGAATACATTCTGCGGGAGCTTAACTTTGATGCAGACAATTTGCTAAGGGAAAAAAGGGCCGGCATCAGGGATTTACGCCTTAGCAACGAAAAAATAAAGGGCGAAGGGCTTTCCTTCCGAGATAGTAAAACAGCTATTTCCGCTTCTATTAAGGCATATCAACAACAATAGGGCTGCAATGAAAAAAAGGTGATTGGCCATTTATAAAAATGACCCATCACCTTTTTTTATCTTAATTTTTTCAGCCGACTCATAAGGGCAATCCCTATTGAACTGACCTATCAGTAGCCTAAAATTTTCATCATGGCTTTGTGGCTTTGCTCTTTGGAGAACAATTTGGTTGTAATTTCTCCATCCTGATCACGATCGATAATGACGTGTTTAGGCTGCGGAATCAAACAATGCTGTAGACCTCCGAAACCACCAATGGTTTCCTGATACGCTCCAGTATGAAAAAAACCAATGTATAACGGTTCGTCACGATTGTATTCAGGCAAGAAAATCGCGTTGGCATGTTGTTCAGAATTATAATAATCATCCGAATCACAGGTCATTCCGCCCAGTAATACCCGCTCGTAGGGATCATTCCAGCGATTGATCGGCAACATAATAAATCTTCGACTGATCGCCCAAACATCAGGAAGCGTCGTCATGAAAGAACTGTCAATCATATTCCACGACTCCCGATCATTTTGTTTTTTCTGATTGAGGATCGAGTAAACCATTCCCCCACTTTCACCCACAGTAAAAGAACCAAATTCTGTAAAAATATGAGGTTCATCTATCTGATCTTCTTCACACATTACTTTTATCAGGCCGATAATTTCCTCCGCCATATATTCATAATCGAAGTTGAAGCTTAACGAAGTGGATACAGGGAAGCCCCCACCAATATTAAGACAATCCAATTCAGGGCAGATCTTTTTCAGTTCACGATAAACCTTCAAACACTTCCGCAATTCGTTCCAGTAATACCCCGTATCGCGGATACCCGTATTGATGAAAAAGTGCAACATGCGCAATTTCAATCGCGGATTTTCCTGAATCTTCTTTTTATAAAAGGGAACGATATTTTTATACCCTATCCCCAATCTCGAAGTATAGAATTCAAATTTAGGCTCCTCTTCAGAAGCGATTCGAATGCCAAGATTGATCGTTTTATCATCGTCCACCAATTCCGTTAGGGCATCCAGTTCACGATAGTTATCCAGTATCGGAAAGGTATTATGATAACCACTGTTGATTAAATTGGCAATATTCTCCACATATTGCTCTTTTTTAAACCCATTACAAATGATGTAATTCTCCTTGCTGAGCAGCCCTCGCTCAATCAGATTTTCTACAATATTGATATCAAAGGCAGAGGAAGTCTCGAGGTGGATATTATTCTTGAGCGCCTCCTCAACAATAAAAGAAAAGTGTGAGCTTTTGGTACAGTAACAATAATTATAAGAGGCCTGATAATCCACCTTCGCCATGGCTACATTAAACCACTTTTTTGCCCGCTTGATATTGCGCGAAATATTTGGAAGGTAGGAAAAGCGCAATGGAGTACCATATTGTTTGATCAAATCAGACAATTCAATTCCCTCGAAGGAAAGTTCTCCTTGCTCATTCACATCGAATGCTTCATTTGGGAAATCAAAAGTTTGATCCACCAAATCAATGTATTTATTCTTCATAACACTAAACTAACTAAGACACTTACCCTTTGAAAAGAACAAATAAGAAAGATGAATCAGTAAAAATGAAATCACTTAAATAAAATAAATCTAAAATAATGACTAAAACGGCCATTGTAGCCATACCATTAAAATATTTCGAAATATAGTGTATAAAATTTAATATGCAACAATATTTCCATTCACATTACTGAGTAAAAAGCAATGCCATCTAAATCGGTTAAATACTTTATTTGATCGCAAATAATTTGATTTATTGGTAGCAAAATAAACCATGAATAGCCATTTTTGCTTCATGGATGAAATCAATTTAACAGGCGAATGGCACTATCATGAAGATTTTGGCTATGGAACTTCTGAAGGGCATTTAGTTTTAACAGATCAGGCGGGAGAAATCACAGGCACCCTATTGGCCACTGAACAAAGTGAAGATGCTGAAACTTTCCGTGTGAAATTATTGGTAGAAGGAAAAATACAGGAAGGGGAAATTAGCTTTCTACAGCTCAGTGCGACCTCCTATGAAATTATCGAAGGCGAAGTAGACGACTACCAGCTTGATAAGTGGCGGGGGCGAATTATGTCGGACAAATTAATTGTGGGTGAGGCCGAAGACGACCAAGGTGTGTTGGGGATTTTCACCTTTAAACGTCCCTAAAAAGGGCGGTCGTATAAGTCTGTTTTGTGATCAGAACACTGAATAGCGAAATGCTATTTCATTTCTATCGACCGAATTGTACGGCTATTTCAAGAAGTTAACAAAAGACCGTTCTATCATCGCATAGACTTAATCGTCCGACAATTTTCAATTGTTATTTAATATTTGATCCACAGATTAAAGGGATGTAATTGATGACAACAAGAACACTTTAAAACCCCTCAATATCATCTTTTCACAATAAATAAAAAGGACTTTGGTGGTTGTTCCTTAAAATATCTAATCTCAATAATCTGTGGACAATAGTGCTACAACACTAAACTTTTTCGCCCAATAGCGACCTAATCACTACAGAAGCGACCATCCCTCCTAACATCGGTGGCATGTAGGAAATGGTACCGATAACCGATTTCTTGTGCATGAGCCCATCTACCTCGTGAACCTTTGAAGTGTCGATATCTTCAGGAGAAAAAACTACTTTAAAGCCCTTACGAATCCCCATTTTATGCAATCTTTTGCGAAGCATTCTTGCCAGCTTACAATTGTAGGATTTCGAGATATCAGCGACCATCAATTTACTTGGATCCATTTTCCCTCCTGCACCCATCGCTGAAACCAAAGGTAACTTACGTTGCAGACAGTTGGAAATCAGGAAAATTTTTGGTGTCAGGGTATCTATACAGTCCATCACATAATCATATTGGTCACGGTCAAGCAATTCCTGAATCTCAACATCAGTCAGGTATTGATTTACCACCGTCAGCTCCAAATTAGGATTGATGTCCAACAGTCGTTCGCCAAGCACAGTAGCCTTTTCTTTACCCACCGTGCTATCTAAAGCAACCAACTGTCGATTTTTATTGGACAAGTCCACCGTATCGCCATCAACGATCGTCATCTTGCCCACTCCTGCCCGCGCAATACATTCTGTCGCGAAGCCACCAACACCACCGAGTCCAACAATCAGGACGTGGCTATTGGCCAACATTTTTAATTTCTCATCGCCGAGCATTAACTCGGCACGTTCTAACCATGCATTATCCATAGCGAATTATTATAGGGATTTTGTTTGAGTCAATTATGGATATAGATCCTTAAAATTTTGCCACAACTGAAGGCGAAGCTCATCGAGCGACTTACCACTGAAGTCGGCTGCCGTCTGATAAATTTTGACCAGCGGAGCTTCCGATTCATCGGTTTCCAGAAACAAGCGATCAATAGGCAGTTCTCCGAAGGTCTGCTGTAATTGATCAGTCTCCAGTAAATGCGCCCCAAAAGAAAGGTAAAAACCCGCCTGAATCAACTGATCGGCCAATATTTTTTTTCCTCTGAAACCATGAATAACCATTTTTAATGATGAGGGGCGTTGCTTGCGCAAGCGAAGCAAATCAGCATACGCTTTTACCTGATGAATAACGACGGGCTTTCTCAACTGTTCAGCAATATCAAGTTGCTCCTCAAAAATTAGCGTCTGAGTTTTCACATCAACCTCGTACCGATAATCAATACCACATTCCCCTATCATAAGCACCCGGGGGTAGTCGAATGCAGAAAGTTGTAAGGATGGTTTGGGCGTTTGCTGAAATTGCAAAGGATGAAAACCTACAGAGCCAATATCTGAGCGAAAATCCTCCCCATAGCAATGATTCATTATGGTAAATTCAGAAGTCGCACCCTCCCGATGACTATGGATATTCAGCAGCTTATTTACGGGCAGCTCAATCATCTTCAAGTGCAATTGGATCGATAGCAGGCACTTGGGCATGTTTGAGGTATCGGCCACCATTTAAATAGCGGTCAAACAAATCGCGTTCGGGCCAATGAGGCACCAAGGCCATGCCATAACGCATGGCATTCCGAATTTGGGTAGGCATATGGTTTCGTTTATAGGTAGAAGTATTGAGAATCATCACCCATACCGTGCCATCCTTTTCACGGGAAACCATCGCTGAAGTACCTGCTAAAGTACCTGTTCGCCACCAGTGTTTCCCTGAAGCTGCTCGCCAGCCCATCACTAAAGAGGGGTTCAGTTTATTCTGAGGCGTGACCATCTCGTGAACAGAGGATTTGGAAAGCAATGGCGGGACCTGGCTGTCCTGCACCCCGTTGGCGCCAGCGACAATCCTTGCCAAATCCGAAGCGGAAGCAATCCATCCTCCTGCACCTTCAAGGTGAGGTAAGCCCGAAGCACCAGCGGTTGTCAAGGCCTCTTTGTTAAAATCGTAATTGGATTCCCGCTTGTCCATCTTCGGAAAATCATAATAATCCACTTCGAAGCGGTTACGGTCTTTATGCAAAGCCTTGCCAAGCTCCATATCAGAAATTCCCAAAGGCTGAAGCACACTCCAGCGCACAAAATCCTCATACTTCATATCGGTAACCGATTCAATAACCCTTGATAATATCAGGTAACCGAAGTTGCTATATTCATAGCCTCTACCGGGAGTGAAGCGTAATCGGCGCTTTTTCAGCGTGAAGGAAATCAAACTGTCGGTTGGAACGGGCAATGTCCAACCCTGGGATTTTGCAAGTTCAGGCCCTTCGAAAAGAGGGTCGCCAAGCTTTGCCGTAAAGCCTCCTTGATGATACAAAAGTTCCCGACAGGTGATACGGCGTGTTCGTGAATCCCTGAAAGAATTATAAATAGGCCCTTGCAGGTAGCCGTCGGTGCCAAAAACAGGCTTATCAAGATCAAGAATACCAGATTCTACCAGGCGCATAATCGCAATACCTGTCACCAATTTAGAAACAGAAGCAATGCGAAAAAGATGGGTGGGATTGACTTCTAAAGTATGCGAAGTATCGGTATATCCAAACCCCTTGGCATACACCAATTTATTATGTTTCATCACCGCAACCGATGCCCCCACAATATCCCAACGGCGCATCCACCGCTCAATATAAGCGTTCATCTTTTTGAAATCTTTTCCTTCCGAAATCACATTTTCCAAAGAAGGGGTCAGGTATTCTTTTTCATAGTCAATGGGCTCTTTACCCGTATGCGCAGAGAAGGGCGCCACGGGAAAAATCACCATCAGTAGGCTGAGCATACTGAATATCACTAAAAATGAATGCGCTTTTAGACGGTCAAAAATCACAATAAAAATCTATCTGTTCAACATTAGGCGTACATTTTGAAGCGATACGCCTTGGTACAAAAATATTAAAAGGGAAAATCGTGCGAAACTTTCAAAAAAACAGGATAAGCAAATTTAAAGGCTGAATAGTCACATTATTTAAATGTTAAAACTTAATTGATTTTGAGAAACGCCCATTAAATTTGATAAACGATATAAAATTCGTGCCCCCACATTGGCATCCCAGGGATCATCACCTACTTCTGAAAGATCGAAACCAATGATGGTTCTACCCGAACGAACAGTCTGCTCCAAAAGGTATAGCGCCTCATTGAAGGATAAACCTCCTGCAACAGGCGTTCCCGTATTTGGGCAAAGGGATGGATCGAGCCCATCAATATCAAAGCTAATATAAACATGCTGAGGCAATCGTTCCACAATATCCATCACTTGCTGATGCCAACTGATGCCTTGGAAATGTCCTTTTTTTAGCTGAGCATCTGTAAACATGACCACCCGCCCATCAGACTCCTTGACGAGCTTTACTTCATCCTCACAAAAATCTCGAATTCCTACCTGAACCAATGATTTTACTTCTTCCAATTGCAGCACATTCTGCATAATTGAAGCATGAGAAAACTCGAAACCTTCATAGGCTTCACGCAAATCAGCATGCGCATCAATATGCAGAATGCCAAAATCGTTGTGCACCTCAGCCAAAGCACGAATCAGTCCCAAAGGCGTAGAGTGATCACCGCCAATTGTGGCAACCAACTTTCCTGCAGCTAAAAATTCACTGCTTTGCTGATAAAGCCAGTCATTCAGCTTTTCACTCCCCTTATTAATTTCCGATAAAACAGCCTGATTTTCTTTTGCATCAACGGTGGTCGTCCCTTCTTCCAAGGCTTCAATATATGGATTGACCTTCTGACGCAAATCAGCCCCCAAAGCAGATAGCTTTTCGGGGAATTCCGCCAAAGCAATACCCAGCTTCCAGGCATCAGTAATATCCTCCTGATAAAAATCCAATTGAGGAGATGCTTCCAAAATTGCCGCGGGTCCCTTGCTTGTCCCTTCTCTAAAAGAAACCGTTACGTCCCACGCCACAGGAATCACGACCAGCTTGGCGTTTTCTACAGAAAAGGGCATACCGAACAGCCGCCCTTGCACGCCTACACCATTTGGATCAAATGTATTGATGTCGAATTTTTCTGAACTCATAATGTTTCTAAGGTTTGACCTACAGCTAATCGCCGATCAATAATTTCTGCCCGATGAACTTTCCCACTGAAAGCCGAGCATAATAAAGAGATACTTTGATTTAAATCAATATCATCAGCACATGAATAAAAATCAAAAGAAGCAAAGCCACATTCAGGCCAGGTATGAATAGAGAGGTGACTTTCCTGAATCACAACCACCCCAGAAACACCCTGAGGATCAAACTGATGAATCACTGATTTTACGATGGTTGCTCCCACCTGTTGTGCCACTTTTTCCAATAATGATTGTACCATTTTACAATCATCTAAAAGGGCAGCATCACACGCTTTCAGGTCCAGCAACAAATGCTGTCCGCCAATACCAATCTTTGAATTCATACCATTCTATTTTTTGCAACTCCAAAGATGATAAAAATATCTTAAACCCGAAAAAAATTGCTGTTTTGAGCCACAAATAGCCTTTACTCCTTAATTTTGCACCAATTTATAAGCCTATAAACAAGCAATCTAATGCAAAGCCCAGGGATAAAAAAAGTAAAATTAAACCTCAATGAATTGATTGAAGGAGTGGATTTTTATAAAGATGAGCGGGGACGAACAGTCTTTACCCGAGCTTTTCACCTGAAAAGGGGGCACTGCTGTAAGCCAAGAAGACCCAATAAATGTAAAGAATGCCCCTATAAAGAATAAAAAACCATATAAATTTGTTGTATATCCATATATTTGTCGTTGAAAAACTATCAGCAAGTATTGCTTGTTGCTTACTTGTAATTATACAAATACAACTTATACTCCAAATTCATGAAAACAATCTACCTATTGCTTAGCCTATGCTTATGCATATTATTCATTCAGCCGACCCAGGCGCAAACTGATGTTGGTGCAGGTGGGGACATTCAACTTGGGCTAAAATTCTCTCCCGTATTTTCCTACTCACGAATTGATAACAGCAGCCCTGACTTTGACATTTCAAGAGGTGGCACAGGAACAAAATTTGCTTTTGGTTTGGTCGCTGATCTGCCCTTCGGCGCCAACTACTATTTCAGTACAGGTTTAATTTACCTGCCAAAAGGGGCCAAAATAGACTATACCAATAAAACCACAGGGGAATCAGGCACTGAAAAATACAAAACACACTATTTGCAAGTTCCACTGACCATCAAGTTAAGAACCAACGAAATCGCAGAAAGCATCAGCGGTTATGCTCAACTTGGAACTGCCGTGGATTTCAAAATCAATGACGATACAGGTGGCGACAAATTCATTGTCGATAAATTCTTCTTTATGGATGTATCCTTAGTTGTTGGCGGCGGGATCATGTATGACCTCCCATTTGGTAACACCATCGGTTTGGGGATTATGTACCAACGCGGGCTGATAAATGCCGCAAGAGATGGGCAGGACATCCGACTGAAAAAAGACTTGTTGGTATTGGATGCCACTTTCTATTTTTAGACAAAAAAGAGGCTGCCGTATCGGTCGTTTCCATCATCAAATCACCTGGTTATAAACGCTCATTCCTATTTTGCATCACATCGCTTGAAGCTTTTGCCCGATGCAAACCACGGAATAAATCAGTAACTTATGAAGAAACGACAAGGATACCACAGCCCCTTTCAAATATCTATGGCGCAATGTACTTACCTGCCGAACGGCTATACCGACAGGCATTGACCCAAAATGAAATTTCGCTAAAACATGCTAAAGAGCGCTCTACTAAAAATTGGAGGGCTCTTTTTCGTTATGCTCCTCTTGCTGATTCCAAACAGGTAATTTGCGTTCAGGATCATCTTTCAATACCTTTCTATAATAACTTTCACTTGCCCCCTTTTGCTTAATGCGGTTTTGCTCATCTTTCACATAGCCATCATTGTATTTCATGATCAGGAACTGCCCCAAGTCAATCCAGTCGGCAACGACAGATTCTGCGGTATTATTCGTGTAGTCCGTCATCATTTCTATGGCTCCTTTTTTATTCTTCTTCAATTCCGCCACCACGTTGGCTTCAAATGTCGCCTGCTGATCGATCAGCTCTGATTCAATCGATGATTGCTTCTTTTGAACATCTTTCACCATATCGTTATAGCGAAGATTGACGTAATTGCCTACAAAATTAAAAACCCACCAAGCCGACGACCACGAAAATTTATTGATATCACCAGTATTGAAAGCGACAGGCATTTTGGTGCTTGACACATAAACAGGCATATAGCAATTGGTATAATTGTTATCCAATCCGTACCACATTAAAGCCCCAACCTCTCGGGGCAAATCAGCCCTTAACTGCGCAATAAAACTATAAGCCGTTACAGGAGTGGAAATCGGGCGCTCCCAAGAGCAAGTCGTGTCATCGACTTTCCAGGTCATTGGGCGCGCATAATTTGGCGAGCCGTAAGCCCCCGACGCAATCCCTTTGCGCATATCCCAAGGCATGCCCTCGTAATGATCCCGAACCAAAGACATCATATTTTTTAAACTGATTTTTTCATCAGGCTTAATCCATAGCGGGTAGGCCTCAGCCCCCTGAACACCACGACAATAGTCCGAAGACAAATCCATTGAGGGTGCCATACGGTGGTACAAACTATACACCCGACTTTCACAATAGCGAAGCTTTGCAGGGGAAACGGGATCATAGGCTGAATTGAACTCAAAAGGCTTTCCAGATTTCGGATCATAATACCCCTTTTCAACAGCGAAGCTCACCACATCATGTGAATAAATACAGTTTTCAGGATCATTCATTGGAAAACTACTGATTCTACTATGGTTTGCATGTGCCACCACCATACCGTCAGGAATTCGCTGAGCCACATAAAGCGCCCCATGGCTCCCCTCACCCTTGCCAATCATCTCCAGCAACCAAGCCTCATTGGGATCAACAATACTGAAACTCTCCCCTTCCGAACCATAACCATATTGCTCCACAAGATCAATAATAATATGTACCGCCTCTTTGGCTGTTTTCGCACGGCGAACCGCTTCCTCCATAAGGTGCCAGTATTCTTGCGCAACGGAACGGTTATGTAACTCGTGACGGCCCCCAAAAGTGGTTTCACCGATGGCAACCTGATATTCATTAATATGATAGCCCAAAGCTGTATAGCTTTTTTTAGGCTGAGGGATATTTGCCCGAACGCCATTTGGCCAGCTGATCAACTCCACACTATCCCGTTTGGACCAACGTTGCCCCGCATGAATAGGCAGAACAGGGATATACTCGCCATCGTTGGCATAAAACAACATCGTTGAACCATCCGCAGAGGCTCCTTTAGTAACGATAAGGTTCGTACAGGCTTTGGCGCTTTCTGTCATCAATAGAATGACGCCCACAAAAAATAATAATCGTTTAATCATATCAGTCTTTCCTAAAAATCAAATTCCAATATCGAAACGATGGGGCAAATTTCAGTCAATAATTCGGATACATCAGGCATACAAAGACACTGTAGCTGTTCAACAGTAAAAAAAGACGATAAAAAGCATACAACATAAAAAGCTGCGGTTAGCGAATAAATCAGGCTATTGATAATTGTTTGGAAAATAAATGCCCGCGGGAGAGTTGTAAGATTAAATGCCCAAATGCTATTCTATGATAAGACCTTTCCTATTCCTGCTCAGCTTACTTTTCTTCCTCCCCTCCATCAATTGGGCTCAGGGCCGAATGGCCAAAAAAGGGTATGCGTACCACACTTCACCGCAAAGTCCTTTGAAGGTGAATCTGTTTTCGGGAGTCAATGCCTATTATGGGGAATTTGGCAAACCATTTCAGCCCAAATCACAAAATGGCTATGCCAATCCGAACCTCGGTATTGGTCTGGAGTATGATGTATCGAACAGGGCCATGTTACGGATTGATGCCAGCTGGTTTAAACTGATCACCAAACAAATCAATAATAACAATTCGCAAGCAAGAACAAGTACCACAGGTTACGAAGCCTGGGTGGGCTATAATCGGAATATCTTTTTGTCCCTGCAATCAGGAAGAAGTCGGAATTTCTTTTCCATGTATTTATATATCGGTCTTGGCATGATGGCCTTTAAACCTGAAATCGCCAATGCAGATGATGGTATCGATGGTGAAAATTTCCTTGATCAACAGCTGGAAGTGATGGTCCCTTTGGGTGGCGGGCTGCGGTATCATTTCAACGACACCTGGCAGCTTACTGCCGAGGGGGGTGTCCGTATATCTGGCACAGATTTGCTTGATGGGAAAGAGCTGAAATCGCGCTTACCAGATTTACTCTTCCCGCTCAATATAAAAATCAGTTACCGATTTAAAGGCAAGGGGAAAAGCAAATTCTTGTATCGGGATTATTCAAAGTTCAGGAAAAAGAATCCCTATATAAACAAAGGCTATTGATTCAGGAATCCTTCAGCCAATGGATAAGTTCTTTGTTTGACGACAAAAGGGCATCCATCAGTTCAAGGAGCTTTTCATATTCATCAGACATTTTCTTGACATCTTCGGTGATGATCGGATTGTTGGACATCTTAAATTTATGAAATTGACGAAAACCTTCGAGGATTTTCTGCATGTCGTCCGACTGTCCGATAAATCGCTCCAAGCGTTTCTTATTGTCCTCTAATTCCTCAATGAAGTGCTCCGTAGCTTCTCCTTCTCCTAAATTCGTAGGATTGGATTCACTATTCACTTTCTCCATTTCTTCTTGAATGATGGCGATATTTTGCAAATCTTTTTCAAGAAACTCCGACACCTCTACATTGAAAAATTTACATATTTTTAATAGATTTTCAATTTTTGGCTCTGCCGTCATTTTCTCGTAAGAGGCGATATTTCCTCTGTTAAGTCCGAGATGCTTAGCCAATTGCTCCTGGCTAAAATTATTCTGCCGACGTAAAAACTTTAAGTTATCCGCAAAGTATTTCATGAAAATCTAAAAGAGTGTTATCAATAATTAATTTACAAATATAAGACATATTTCATTGCTCAACACACCACAAGTTGTAATTATTTTTTACAAACAGCCTTGAATTGTAAAAATTATTGTCTAATTTTGCAGAATATTTAAAAAAGCGGGTATCGCCTGCTTATTCTTCAACTAAATTAGTCATTATCGGTTTTACAGCAAAAAATACGGCAAAAAAATTATTACCACCAATAGCCCTCTTACCTACGGGCCAACATATTTCACGCCGTTACTCCCTGCGTGCCTGTCAAAGAAACAGGCAACATGTAAATATTTTTTACATTACGGGAAATTTTTTATACAAATTGCTGATTCCCAATAACACCGATAAGCCTCCTGCTTGTTATTCAATTTAGTATTGTTATTTTCAATAGCATACTTCTCTTGATCAATATGATTATCAATCCCTACCCAACCCTTCCAACTTAAAAATATTCTGAACTCAAAATTTTTGCATGAAGTATTCATTACCTATTATTCTATTACTGTTTACCATTCTGCCTTTCAGTATACAGGCACAAGATAAGCCCGAACTCCATGTAGGGGGAGCGTTGCGGTTTAACTACAATTACTCCAACTGGAAAGAAGGCCACAAAAAAAGAGGTGGCGATTTTGGCTATGATGTCTTCAGGATTAATGCACAAGCCAAATACAAAGGCGTTAAGCTTGATGCCGAATATCGCCTCTATTCAACACCGTTTGGTGGTGGCATGCTAAAGCAGGGTTGGTTAGCCTATGATTTCAGCCAAAATGATGAAATTCAGCTCGGTTTAACGCAAGTACCTTTCGGGATTACACAATACAACTCCCACAACTGGTTTTTCAGCATCAATTATTACGTTGGGCTTGAGGATGATCACGACATGGGATTCAAATATTCTCATCAGGGCGAACACTGGGATTTTGATCTGGCGTTTTTCAAAAATGCTGAAGAGATGAATTTTGGCAGCTACTCTGATGCTTCTTACAGTCGCTATTCCTATGATGTAACCTCGTTCAGGGACGCGGCAGGCAATTATAGTTATCGAAATAAAGAAACAAACACCGTTAATGGGCGCTTAAAGTATAAGGCAACCACGGGTGAGGTTAAGCATGAGTTTGGAATTTCAGGCCAATATGGAGGAATCTATAATCTGGATACCGAAAACATGGGCGACCATTATGCTTTTGCGCTGCACTATGAGATGAACTACAAACGCTTTAATATCAAAAGCCAGTTCGCTCAATATGAATATCATACTGCTGGACCAGATACCGAAAGTAAAGATTTAATTGCCATGGGTGCTTATGGCGCGCCTTATTTTGTTGCGGCAGCTGCAAATTTATATACTTTCGGAGTTTCTTATACACAACCCGTAAGTTGGGGACCAGTCTCTTCCTTACAGTTCTATAACGACTTTGGCTATATGGACAAAGCGGTCGCATCTTTTACAGATACTTACCAGAACACTACTGGCGTTTTGGTTACCGCAGGCAATGTCTATACTTATATTGACCTTGCAGGTGGAAAGAACCAGCCATGGCTCGGCCCCGATTTTAACGAAGGCTTAGGAGAAGGCAATCCAGATTCGGATTACACTTTTCGCTTCAATATTAACGTCGGATACTATTTCTAAGAAAAAAATTCATCATGAATATGAGTGAAAATACACCAGTAAAAATTAAAGTTGAAGATCTTTCATTAATCTTTGGAGCGCAAAAGAAACGTGCGCAAAAATTGTTGGATGAAGGCGTATCAAAAACAGAGATTTTAGCAAAAACAGGCTGCACCATTGGGGTCAATAAAGCCAATTTTGAAATTTTCGAAGGTGAAATCTTCGTGATCATGGGGCTTTCGGGCAGTGGGAAATCTACTTTGCTTCGATGCCTTAATAGATTGCACACCCCAACGGCGGGTAAGGTGTTGATCAACGGCCACGACATCACTAAGGAAACCAATAAAGAATTGCTTGAAACCCGACGCACTGAACTGGGCATGGTATTCCAAAAATTTGGCTTGCTACCCCACCGTTCGGTATTGGAAAATGCTGCTTTTGGGCTGGAAATTCGGGGAGAAGGCGAACAACAACGCCTCGCTCAAGCGGCGGAAGCCCTGGAAACAGTAGGACTCAAAGGCTATGGCGACAAGCTCCCTTCTGAACTTTCGGGGGGAATGCAGCAACGTGTAGGTTTAGCACGTGCTTTGGCCAATAACCCTGAAGTTTTATTGATGGATGAAGCTTTTTCAGCATTGGATCCACTGATTAAATCGGATATGCAGGATGAGTTGCTGGAAATCCAGAGCAAGCTCAAGAAAACCATCGTTTTCATTACCCACGACCTTGATGAAGCCATAAAAATTGGTGACCGAATCGTGATTATGAAAGATGGGGTGATCGAGCAGTTGGGTACCGCAGAGGAAATTCTTACCAATCCTGCCAGTGAATATGTCGAGGCGTTCGTGGAAAAAATTGACCGCAAGTCTGTCATTACCGCTGGCACCATGATGTTCGAAAAAGTGACTAAAGTAAACGTGAAGCACCACGGACCTGAAGGGGTTATCCGCAGAATGCGAACCGCTGGAATGGAAGTGCTTCCTGTTGTTGATGAAAATAAATCCTTCCTCGGCTTTGTGTGGCTGCAAGATGCGATCGAGTCTTCAAAGGCGAAGAAAAGCTCTATTCAGGACATCATCAAAACGGAGGTACCGAGTGTGTACGCTGAATATACCGTGGAAGAAATGCTGCCTTTGATGGTGGGCACGAAATCCCCGCTTGCAGTGGTTGACCCGAATACGAACAAATTGCTTGGAGTTGTTTACCAAACTTCGCTGATCATTGAGGCAACAAAATATGACAGGGCAGAAATTAAGGAAATGAAAGAACAAGCAAACGACCAATAATCATGGAGAAAAAAATATTCTTAGGAAAATATATCAAGGTGGCCATTGAGGTGCTTGAAGAAAAGCTCTACCCGATATGGAATGCCATCGACATCGCCATCAGCTGGACTGTTGATACCTTCAATCACCTATTGTTGGCAATCCCCTTCCCAATCTTTGTATTGCTTATTGGCGCCATTGCCTATTATTCTCGAGCAGGGAAAGATGGATTTAATAAAAAAGGATTCAAAAAAGGTTGGGGCTTAGCACTTGGTTCTATTTTGGGACTCATTCTAATTTACCTTCTGGGCTATTGGGTGGAAGCCATCCAAACGACCACACTGGTACTTACGGCTACGTTTATCTCTCTGTTATTGGGAATTCCAATGGGGATCATGGCGGCAAAAAACAGGGTAGCCAACATGATTATCAAGCCATTGCTGGATTTGATGCAAACCATGCCTGCCTTCGTTTACCTGATTCCTGCTATTTTCTTTTTCAGTGTTGGTAATACACCTGGTGTAGTGGCTACTGTTATTTTCTCCCTGCCACCAGCGGTTCGTCTGACCTCACTTGGGATTAAAAATGTACCTTATGATGTGATAGAAGCAGGTTATGCTTTTGGTGCCACGGAACAACAGATTCTTTTCAAAATTCAGTTGCCTCTGGCCATGCCAACAATTCTTGCGGGGATTAACCAGGTGATTTTGCTGTCACTTTCTATGGTTGTTATTGCCTCTATGGTAGGTGCGCGCGGACTTGGTGCAGTAGTTTATCAGGGAATTCAGCAGAATGATATGGCCAAAGGATTTGAATCAGGTTTGGGTATCGTAATCCTTGCCATCATCCTGGATCGCGTAACGCAATCGTTCGGAAAGAAAAAATAACCAAGCAAAACAGATTATGAAATTTATACTCAATAAAAGTATCTCTCTTCTGTTGGTGGTATGTATGACCGTCTGCATGATCTCCTGTTCGGGATCAAGACCCATCGACCCAAACAAAGCGACCATCCTTTATCCCAATTGGGCGGAAGGTATTGCGATGACTTTCCTTGCAGAAGTTGCTTTGAAAGCCCATGGTTTTGAGGTGGCACTGATCAGCCTTGAACCAGGACTTATTTATGGTGACCTTTCAAAAAAACACCCAACAGGTGATTTCATGCTCGATGCATGGTTGCCACATACCCAATCAGATTACTGGAAAGTGTATGGCGACAAAATTGATATTGTAGGCAATGCTTTCGATGATGGATCTACGGGATTGGTCGTGCCTTCTTACGTGGACATTAACTCTATCGAGGAGCTGAATGCGCATCGTGATGAGTTCAAAGGAAAAATTATCGGAATTGGTAGTGGTGCTGGTATTCATGCCAACACGGAAAAAGTCATTAAAACCTATAACCTGAATTTTGAACAGGTAACTTCCAGTGGTTCTGCAATGGTAGCGACCCTCGAAAAGGCCATTTTAAGACATGAACCTGTAGTGGTTACAGGCTGGAAACCACACTTTATGTGGGGACAATTTGATCTGAAATTCTTGAAAGACCCGAAAGAGGTTTTCCCGAAAGATGCCTGCTCGATTATCGCAAGAAAGCGTTTGAAGCAAGATAAGCCGAGATTGTTTTCTGTACTTACCAAGCTCAACCTTTCAGAAGAGATGCTGAATGAGCTGATGAAAGATGTGCAAAAAGACGATAAAATCGGTGCAAAAAACTTCTATCAGAAGCACAAAAAAACCATTGATGCTTGGTTTGACTAAGATCAATTAAAATAAAAAAAGGCTGCCTTCGATCATCAATCGCTGGCAGCCTTTTTTCTGTTTAAGCCTGAAGAATTAGTCTTTCAAATCCCACAGCTCCTCCATCTCTTCCAAAGATTTACCCTTGGTTTCAGGAACACATTTGTAAATGAATGCGATCGTAACAAAACACATCAGTCCATACACCCAAAATGGAAATCCACCGTGGAATTGCTGATCAAGGGTTTCGTTTTCCATCATCATCGGGAAAGTCTGTGCCACTAATGCGTTAGAAATCCATTGTGCCGCTACAGCAATTGCCATACCTGTTCCCCTCAGTTTGTTAGGGAAAATTTCTGACAGTAAAACCCAGGTTACAGGTCCTAATGAAACCGCAAAACAGGCAATGTAGCCCAACACAAAAATCAGCAAATATCCTGCGGTATTCTCAAAATATGCCGCAAAACCGATGGCGGTAATACATATCCCCATTCCGAGTGCGCCGATCAACATCAACGGCTTACGCCCCACTTTATCAACCGTATAAATGGCCACTACCGTGAACGACAAGTTCACCGCGCCAACAATGATGGTCTGCAACATTGCCGAGTCGGCTCCGCTACCCATATTCTTGAAAATCTCTGGCGCAAAATACAAAAACACATTAATACCCGTGATTTGCTGAAAGATACTGATACAAACCCCGACGAAAATCACCCACACTACTTTCATGTTTCGGTAATTGACACGAATTTTCTTTCCTGATTTATCACTCAGTGAATCTCGGATCTCCGCAATTTTTGCACTGATCACCGATACATCACCAATTTTCTGCAAGACCTGGCTCGCCTGCTCGTCCCTGTTTTTCATCACTAACCAACGAGGGCTTTCAGGAACAAAAAACAACATGATAAAAAAGGTCAGTGCGGGGATGGTTTCAGAACCAAACATATAACGCCAACCCATATTAACATTCCAGACCGCATCGCCTTGTACCGCAATACCATAGTTTACAAAATAAACGACTAACATTCCGAAAATAATGGCGAACTGATTGCATGCCACCAGTTTCCCCCGCATTTCTGCAGGTGCCATCTCAGCAATGTATAATGGCGAAACCATAGATGCCAAACCAACACCTACCCCACCGACAATGCGGTAAATCGAAAACATGGTAAAGTTATCTGCCAGGCCAGAACCGACCGCAGAGATCGAAAACAACACCGCGGCCAATAACATGGCCTGCCGACGTCCAAAACGATTAGACCACCAACCCGCAATGGCCGCACCAAACATACAGCCAAACTGCGCGCTACTTGCTGCCCAGCCCATCTCGGCGGCACTCAAATTGAAATACTCTCGGAGTGGCCCAATGGCCCCAGATATCACGGCAGTGTCATATCCAAATAAGAGACCTCCTAAAGCGGCCACCAAAGTAATACCGACGATGAAAAAGTAATTTGTAGCGCCCGATTTAATCTCGGGTTCCGCTACTTTTAAGGTTTCCTGCATATCAAAAAGTTAAAAAAAGGGATCCTGAAAAGATCCCAATAAAAATTATGCTTCAATTAATTCCTGTGCTTTGGCGTGATCCGCCAAAAATTGTGCAAGCCCTTTGTCTGTTAAAGGGTGTTTTGTCAGGTTGGTGATAACTTTAAACGGACAGGTGGCAACATGCGCTCCTGCTTTGGCACAATCCAAAAGGTGCAAAGAACCACGCACCGATGCGGCCAATACCTCTGTATTCAGCGATGGATAATTGTTGAAAATAGTAACAATATCACGGATCAATGTCATCCCTTCCGTAGCGATATCATCCAATCGGCCAATAAAAGGTGATACATAAGTCGCACCCGCTTTGGCTGCAATAAGAGCTTGTGTGGCAGAGAAAATCAAGGTACAGTTCGTTCGGATTCCCTTATCAGAAAGGTACTTGATCGCTTTTACACCTGCTTCGATCATAGGAATCTTCACTACAATCTTAGGATCAATCGCTGCTAAAGCGACGCCTTCCCTAATCATGCCTTCATAATCTGTAGAAATAACCTCTGCAGATACTTTGTCATCCACTAAATCACAGATGGCTTTATAATGTGCCAAAACGGCCTCATCACCTGCAATTCCCTCTTTGGCCATCAAAGATGGGTTGGTGGTTACGCCATCCAAAATACCCAAATCTTGTGCTTGGCGAATCTCACTTAGGTTGGCGGTATCAATAAAAAATTTCATAATTGCTAAAATAAAAATGGAAATAGACTTTTGTCAGTATTAAGATAAAGTATAAAAATCGAATTTTTAACCCCCTTTTAGGTTTAAAACAAAAAAAGCGGTTTCGCAACCGTTCCCATCACCGATATATGCTTCAGGAATCGGCAAAAAACAAACAGGCGGCATTTGTTATGGTTTTAAACTAAAGTAACATGTGCAAGGCCGCCAATATTTGTCCACAACCAATAAAGTTTCTATTTTTGACTTCTAATCTACGAAAATAATGAAAGCATACTTATCAATTATCCTTGGTGCGGTGGTATTGTTTTCCTGTAACAGTCCTCAGGAGAAAACCATTCAGCAGGTGCTTAGCCCTGAAGACCAAATTGCTGCCAATGCAGATCAGCATTATAACAGCTTCAAAGAAACCAAAAGCTACCCTTTTTCATTTGGTGGAGATTCACAATATGAAGTATCAAGATATGACTCCGACAGCTTTCCGACCTATATGCAGGTACGCATAAACGCTGGAGATTATGGGCATGAGGAAAGTCAATTCTATCTGGATCGAAACAATCAGTTGCTGCTGATCACTCAAAATGGTTTGAGGCGTGGGCCTGAGCTGCCCAGGGGCGGAGAGTTTTATGAAAGGAAGGTATATATTACGGCGGATACTATAAGAGTAGCCAAAGAAAAAACAGCGAGTCACAAAGAGGATTTGCAAAATGCAAAGTGGGAAACCTGGAAGCCAAAATCGCTTACCGAAGGCCAGTTCCGCCCAATATGGATGCTCAAGCATAATTACTATGATGCTGTAGCGGCGCAAGGAAACTTTGATTGGCACTTTGAACAAATTCAAAAGATTTCCGATGATATCAGTTTAATTGTACTAAATGGAAAAGAGCATGTTCAAAGTTCCTTCTTTGTTCACCCCAGCAAGGCCACAGGCTTACTTAAAGAATTAATTGATAAGCCTGAAGATTTCAAGGGCCAAAAAATTGAGGTGCAGTTGGTGAAAGAGGAACTTAATGGCGACATCGTGAATTTTGCCAAGTCGGCAAAAAAATAATCGAGGGATAAGGTGATCGGCAGGAAACTGAAAGACTATTATTATTTCCCAAATTATTATTTTATTGTATTTCCTTTATGCATAAATTGGGAGAAAATAACTCATATCAAACAATGATCGATCTTCTTAATAATAAAGAGTCAATAGTTAACTTTATCAACAGATTTTTTGTCGCTGTTGATGACCGTAATTGGCCTATCGTGCAGCGCCAATTTGCACCTGAAGTGGTGCTTGATTACTCCTCGATGGGCGCGGGCCCTGCAGGAACTGTTCGCCCTGAGGAAATCATTACAGAATGGAAAAAACTCCTTCCAGGATTTGACAACACTCACCACCAGGTCGGCAACCACGTTATTGAGCATTCGCAGAATAACACCACAGTGGTTTGTTATGCCACTGCATCGCATTACCTGTATAATGATTCAGGAGACCATATTTGGCGAGTGGTTGGGACGTACAATTTTGAAATTGCTCCGAACGAACACAATAAATGGCGAATTCACCTGTTAAGATTCAATCTGAAGTTTACCGAGGGCAACGAACTTCTTCCAGAAATTGCCAAAAAGAAAATTAAGGAAAGCACCGTAAGCTAATCACCGAATAAAAAACGCGATCTACCACAGATCGCGTTTTTTATTTTTAAAGAAAGTTGTAAGAAATGAGCTGGAGCCTGATACAAAAGCAGCCCCAATCATTTCGTGCTTTGAGTATTTCTTGAGCGTTCAATTAATCGAAAAATCCGCCGCCGTCACTGTCACTATCGTCGCCACCAAAGTCAAAGAAACTGCCACCATCGTCAGAACTCCCGCTGTCAAAAAAGTCAAACAAACCACCACCACTGTCGCCGTCTGAATCACTGCTGTCACTGAAGAAGTCGAAAAAGCTGCCACTGTCATCCGAAGCATCATCATTGCTGCCAAAATCAAAAAAGCTGCCTTCGTTATCTGAGGAATCATCCTCTAAAAAGCTGCCCTGTTCCTCCTGATCCTGGTATTGACTGTAGTCATTGTCCCCACCATCGGAATAGTCATAATCATTGCCATCAAAATCATGATCATCAAAATCTTGTTGCTCATGCTCCATATTCTGTTCATGGAAAGCTTCCATGCGCTCCTGGGTTGTCAATCCATAGTCAAACAAGGCGATATCACCCGCTTCTACACCATCAAGATAACCCATTTCATAACCATCGTGATTCACCACATAAGTATTATGAATATGAATATTATGACTGCGGCTCATACCCGACCATAACATCGCATAAAACAATGCATCTGAAAAACCATAGTATTGATCGTAATGCTGATATGAAGAACCTGCTGCCGAAGGCACGTCTTCCTCCTCAGGAACGATCATTTTCTGACTAAACGATACGGCTATTTCATCCACACGAATGAACATCGCCAAAGTGCTTTTCAGCTCTTTAACAAAAGATTCAAACTCTACTCGTTTCCCTTCTACAAATTGATTGTAGGACTCTTGCGTCTGGAAAATAGCCTCCATTCTTTTGCGCATTTGGGCACTTGTCGCCCCATTTGCCGCCTTGAATTCCTTAATAAAACCATCCACCTTCACTTCAATAGGAAAAGTACCTACATCATGTGTTCGGTTAATGGTTACCTCAATGATATAATTAAAAGAGCCGTGGCTATGCTCCAACACCAAAAATAGCTGTTTAAAAAATTTAGCCATCGACTGATCAATGCGCATGTCATAATTTTCAAACGCTTCATCAAAATCATCTTCTTTACCTTCCCTGTCGAGGTAAAAATCAATATCATCATGAGATAACCGAATGATATTATTCACCTGTATCCTTTGCAAGCCCAACTTAAGTTGTTCTAAAATGGCTACCGCTGTAAAAGTTTCAATTTCTTCTTTTCTGCTGCTGAGGCCAAAAGTAAGGTTATGACAAAACTTTCGAAAGCCACCAGTCGGAACAACACGCTGAATTTTTGTCAGTTGGCTTGGGTCAACACCCATACTTGCATTAAATATCATAACAATGAGGTTTGTGTTTTTTTACAATGTTAAAAGCAAAAAATAGACCATAATAATTTTTAATGGTAAGATCTACATATTGTTAAGGATTTCAAAAATAATTGTACTTTCTATGAGTCTGTTTAAAAACTTACAATCCTGTTACAAATTATAACTTTTAATACGCTCCAAGGTAACTTCCAAAAAGCTTAAAAATTAGAAAAAATATCTACACTATCGAAAAAAAAATTCTTCAACCGTAAACTTATCAAAGCTTTAAAACCGTAAAATATATAACGTGAATCATACGTACAAAAGCCATTTTTTAGGGAGTATAAGCACTTTTGATGGATTTGAACAAACGAAATTCATGTTAAGACTTACATTTGAACCCTTAATCATAAAAATCATTTTCAATAAATTATACTTTATAACAAAGCACATCAGCTTTAACACTGATGGTGTTTTACTCCTTAACAATAAAGTATAACCCTATGAACTCACTATTCCAGCAAATTGTATTTATTGATGATGATGAAGCCACCAATTTTCTGAATAGAATAATTACTAACAGTTTAAAAATCACTAATGAAGTGGTTCTTTTTGATAATCCAAAAGAGGCCATCTCGCACCTTAAACGGCAATTGCCCAATGGCCCTGAACTGCTATTCCTCGACATTAATATGCCCGGAATGGATGGTTGGGAATTTTTAAAATATTTTGAAGAAATTCAGCAACAACAACAAATACCTACTAAATTATTTTTATTAACAACTTCCCATAGCCAAAGAGACATGATCAAATCAAGGTATCATTCTTTAGTCAATGAATTTATTCAAAAGCCTTTATCCCGCAGACATATCAAAGACATACTAGCTAAACACTACTCACTAAACTATCAAAACTATGACTTCACTAACCAAAATTTTGCTAATTGATGATGAAGAAGCCACCAATTTCTACCACAAGCACATTATCTCAGAAATTGGGGTAGCAGAAGAGATAGAATGTTTTGAAAACGGCACGGATGCCATTAACTACCTAACTGAAAATAAATCAGATAATGATCACACCTTGATTTTTTTAGATCTCAATATGCCTGGAATATCGGGTTGGGAGTTTATGAAGATATTTGGAGAATTAAAAGAAACGCCCGACTTCAGAAATACAAAGCTTTATATTCTGACCACCTCTGTACACGATGATGATGAATTCAAAGCCTTGGAAGACATGAGTATCAATGGATTTATCAATAAGCCGCTGACCCAGGCCTCGGTAGAGGATATTGTCGAAAAACATTTCAAGGCCGATCAAGTCTAAGAGCTTTTCACTTTTTCCCAGCCTATTTACTGTTTCTCTACTTTTTGTTGTCGAGCATCAAAATTATTATATAAAATAGATTATAATTTTATTTTTTTGACACGATTTTTGATGTGGTACGTTGAATTTGACAACTACCGTATAACTGATGAAAAAAAACGACAACCTGACAGGCACGCTAATCGTGCTCATTTTACTTTGGCTACCCTTTTCCCCACCACACCTTTTTGCTCAAAATACCAACAACAGCTTCCTAAAAATAAAATCGCAATCGGGAAAAGTACTTTTAACCAACGACTTTCTGAAAGGCGATAACGAAACTTCTTCGCCTATCGATTATTACCATGCATATGCCCTTGAATATGGTCGGCAAACTGCGGGCAATAAGGCTTGGGAACGTGCTTACTTAATGCCTAAATATGGCCTGGGCTTTTATACTGCCGCTTTTTTTTATGACCAGGAAAATGAGGATCAGAGATTAGCAGCCAATGAACTTGGCCACCCCATGGCTGTTTATGCCTTTTTTGAAGGCCCTTTTAAAAGGTGGCACCGATTTAGTTTACAATATCGGATGGCCTTTGGCCTGACTTACAATTGGAATGCCTACGACCCTGATGACAATCATTTTCAGGTGGCTATTGGATCAAAAAAAACAGTTTATATCGAGGCGGGTACTTTTGTGGATTATATGGTCAGCCCACGATGGAATTTGCAGGCAGGTTTTTCTGCCACGCACTTTTCAAATGGAGCGACTACAACGCCTAATTATGGGGTCAATCTATTTGCCCCCTACCTGAGTGTACAATATAACTTCAACGATAATATTGCACCCAAATTCAATGAGCGTGTACGGGAACCCTTTGAAAAAAAGGATGAAGTTAATATCGGATACGCCATGGGTGTCAAACAAATCAGCAATCCACAAAATACGCCGAATACCCCTTTCCCTGATCTTAACTTCGTAACCGCCAATATTAACACCAACTACATGCGACGCATCAGTCAGAAATCAAAGATTGGTGTAGGTATTGACCTGAATTTCGATGAGTCAAGTCATGCACAGGTTCGTGAAGACGAGCAAGGTATTCCTGAAAAGGAAAAGAATAAATTAATCTACAAGTTAAGTGCGGGCTCCTATGTCGGCTATGAATTAGTGGTCAATAAGGTATCTTTGGTGATGAATGTAGGCGCCTACCTATTGCGCGAGCATTACGAGGGCATGAAACCAGTCATGTACCAACGTTTAGGGGTAAAATACCAGGCGACTGATCACTTGTATGGCGGAATTTACGTGCGTGCTTACAAATTCGGTATCGCCGATTTTATAGAATGGCAAGTAGGCTACCGATTCATTAAAAGCTAAAACGACCATGAAAAAAAGATGCCCTTGGGCAGAGGTGGATGACCTCTACCGAAACTACCATGACAACGAATGGGGTAAACCTGTTCATGACGACCGCCTGCTGTTTGAAATGCTCAACCTTGAAGGGGCACAAGCAGGAATTTCCTGGCATATCATCCTCAAAAAAAGAAAGGCTTACCAGGAATTGTTCTTGAATTTTGATGCTGAAGCCTTACTGGCCACTTCTGCCGATTACCGTGAACACCTTTTGCTGGAGCCTGGAATCATCAGAAATAAACTGAAAATAAAGGCCGTATTTACCAATGCCACGGCCTTTTTGAAGGTGAAAGAGGAATTTGGCTCATTCGATCAATACCTGTGGGGTTTTGTTGATCATCAGCCTATCGACAATAAATTTACTACACTAAGCGAAGTTCCTGCCGAGTCAGAAATCTCTATTCAATTGAGTAAAGACCTGAAAAAAAGAGGGTTCAAATTCGTCGGTCCAAAAATCATTTATGCCTACATGCAGGCTATCGGAATGGTGAACGATCACCTCATGGATTGTCCCTGTTACTAAATAAATATTAATAGGTATAAAAATTATGTTTTTACATATTTGATCATAAATTTGTGGTTGATCAACCTATACCTATGAAACATTTTACCTACATTTTTGCGGCTGCTTTTTTGCTGCTTATGGGGCCATTCAGTGCCACAGCAAGTTCATTGGACAGCCTTAAACAACATAACAAACGAAACTTCCATCTTCGTTTTAAATACCAGGCGGGCGCCGTTTTACTGACCAATGATTTCCTTAAAGGAAATTTGGGAGACAATAAGGAATATGCCGACTTACCCGCAATAGATTATTACCAATCTTTTGCTATTGAATTTGGAAAACAAACTTTTGGAGAGCACGACTGGGAACATGCGTATAACTTTCCGAAATACGGTATTGGCTTTTACACCGCTCATTTTTTCGATGTAAATAATGCCGAAGTTTCCAGTTTGCTCGGGCAGCCATCAGCTATTTACGGATATTTTGAAGGGCCTTTCAAACGGTGGCACCGATTCAGCTTTGGCTACAGAATAGGTTTCGGACTTACCTATAACTGGAATCCGTACCACCCAGCAGACAACCCATTTCAAATTGCCATTGGTTCTTCTAAGACCGTGTATATTGAAGCAGCCCTGAAGGTAGATTACGAACTTACGGACCGTTGGGAACTTTCTGCTGGTGCTGGGTTTACCCACTTTTCAAATGGGGCCTCATCAACGCCTAATTATGGAATTAACCTGATGGCACCTTATTTGGCGGTTCAGTACAATTTCAATAATAACTTGCGCCGGGATTTAGTAAGAAAACAGTTAGATCCAATAGAAAAGAAAAAAGAATTGAATATTGGTTTATCGTTCACTTCAAAACAAATTGATTTTGATACTGATAAAGTAGGGGAAGAAAACAGATATGCGAATATTGATTACCTTGCCGTTAACCTGACCGCTTATTACATGAAGCGTATCAGTCAGAAATCAAAATTTGGTGCAGGACTTGACTTAAACTATGACGAGTCGATCAATGCGCAGGTGGATTTCAATGAAGGAGGAGAACTGGAAAAAGTAGAATCCTTGCACAATGGCGACAAAGTAAGCCTTGGGGGATACGCTGCCTATGAATTGGTATTGGATCGTCTTTCAATCTTGATTAATGCAGGAGCATACATTTTAAGAAAGGATGATTACAGTGGTGTAAAACCGATCATGTACCAAAGAATTGGTCTGAAGTATAATGTTTACAATGATATTACCGCGGGAATATATGTCCGAGCTTATCACTTCTCAGTTGCTGATTTTCTTGAGTGGCAGATCGGTTACCGTTTCGGCCAATAGGCACTCATAAAGAAATGCTAAGAACCACCTTCGGGTGGTTTTTTTTGTGGCATAAAAAAAGGGCGAAAACACAAAGTATTTCCGCCCCTCAACCCAACATCAACCTATGCAATTTAATTTGCAAGCTTTATGCCAAAATTGGGTCAGCCTTATATATATCGTAATTGTCTTAAATAATATTTGAATATTAACATAAAATCACCTCAACAAGCTTAATTGTCTAATTTTCAATTATTTACACTTCCCAAAAAGGGACAATTAAACCCAGTTTGACATTATTTAGCGAAGGAAGCATCGTATTTGACCCCTCCGAACCAGTGCAAAAATATAATTCGGGAATACCTGAAAGTAAAAGGCAATAACGTGATGGCCACAATACTGATCCCCGCCAGGTACATCCAAAGGCTGGGTTCTTCCACCAGCACATTCAGGCCAATACTTACGGCAATAAAAATGGCAACAGAAACAGCGTAGGAAATGTACATTGCCCCGAAAAAGAACCCTGGTTCCACTTCAAATCGGAAATCACAGTGTGCACATTTTTCATTCATATCACTGAATTTATGCAATTTAGCCAAAGGGTACTGGAACATATCCCCCTGATGACACCTTGGGCACTTCCCTTCTAAAATAACTTTCGACATCCTTCCGTTTTTATTGATTTCACATCGAAAGATACAGCTTTTTAAGCAAATTAATGTTGATTTCAAATTACTTAAATCAGTCTGCTACGCTCTTTTTTCAACAATTTCAGTAGCCGTTTTATAAATTACATGAGATGGAACTGCTCCACGAACTGATTGAAGTGGGTAGATGACCGTACTTTTCCCAACAGCAAAGCCAGGGTTCAATACCGACTGGCACCCCACTTCCACAAAATCTCCCAATAAACCACTGAACTTCTCCAGCCCACTGGCGACTTTTCGTCCATCAGGAAAGCGAATCACTATTTCTCCCTCAATCGATCGAAAATTCGACATGATTGCTCCTGCCCCCAAATGGGCCTTGTAACCCATGATACCATCACCAATATAATTGAAATGTGGCGCCTGGGCGCCATCAAACAGGATGGCATGTTTAATCTCCGAAGAATTCCCGACAACACAGCCTCGCCCAATAATTACATTTGGCCTGAGGAGTGCCCCATGCCGAATCTCGGTACCACGCCCAATAATCGCAGGGCCAGTCATTTTCACATGCTCATCAATCATCACTCCTTCTTCCACCCACACCTGATGACCTATATGGTGAAAATCAGGTGGTAATTGATTAATCAGTTCAAGGATAATTTCAGGCAAATTGGCCAGCACCTCGAAAACAGACTGCGCCTTCAAATAAGGCCCAATCATGCTTTTGGAGAGATCAAAAAAATCGGTACTTCTCATCTTAAAAAAAAATTAGTATCTTCTACCATGTCTTTTGCCACCTTTGGGCGGTGTGGGAACACTGACATTCCATCGTTTCAGAATGGCCACCCACTCATACTTTCTAACATAAGAAAGTCCGCCGTGAATCCCAAAAAGATCACTGAAGTCGGCATTTTTTAACTGTTCCTTTACTCTCTCCGCCATCTCGGCCAAGCTCCCCTGTCCAAACAACGCCTTCTTGGACTGTAAACCTATCAGCTTTCCAGCCATCATTGCCTGCTCAGCTTCAACCAACTGCTCCAAAGCCCTCAAATCTATGGCGTCTCTGTTTACGGATAACTCATCCCTGCCCCTGACCGACATTTTTGATCGGTCGCCAAAATGTTTCGCTGCCAATGACCAATTGAAAGGTTTCAGGTCCATAGAAAATACTCCTGCTTGCTGATACTCACGCGGCCCTGCAATTTCACGTGCACGCTGGGTTACCTCACGTACCTCATATTCGTCAAGCATCAACACATGATCAGCCACCCCAAAATAATCACCGATGCCGCCAATCACCAAAATCGTAGAGACCCCTTTGGTCCTCAACTCCTGAATTCGCTCGATATAAGCAGTGATCGGTTCTTTTGCTGTTGAAATCAGTTGTTGTACCTGCTGATCCCTGATCATAAAATTGGAGGCAGAAGTATCTTCATCAATCAAAAGGCACTTTGCTCCGCAGCCAATCGCCTCGATGATGTTGGTGGCCTGAGACGTGGAGCCAGAAGCATTTTCGGTACTGAACGACTGTGTATCTTTACGGTGAGGAAGGTTATTGATAAATGGGGAAATATCTACGGCATCAACATAACGCCCATCTTCGGCACGAACCTTCACCGCGTCTTCATCGGTAATGCACAATGTTCGGCCATCGTTGGGAATATGATTATACACCCCCATTTCAAGGGCGTTCAACAAAGTAGATTTTCCATGAAATCCACCGCCAGTAATGACCGTAATTCCTTTGGGAATGGCCATGCCTGTAATCTTTTCCCCGTCAACATCAATGGTTTCCTCCATGGATTTCGGGCTTGAGAAAGGCACTGCATTAAGCATTGGCCGATCGTCTACACCTGATTTCCGCGCCAAAATACTGCCATTGGCAATGAACGCAAGCCATTGCTTTTCCCTCAGTAAATCACGCACCTTTTCTGCCCGCTGATTGGTATTTACAAAGGCATCAATGCGTTTCGTATTCTGCTGATTGACTCGGAGGCTGGAGACCCAGGAAGGCAAGTCCTCAAAGAACATCATGATGGCTTCCTTACCCAGAACACGGCGGCCTGCTGCAGGTAAACCCACAAAAAAAGTCAGAAAAAGCTGACCACCTTTAATTTCAACCGCTGACCTTCTGAACATCTGTTGCCCACATCGCTGCAGTTCGATCAGTCCGCTTTTACCACTCCCGCGTCGTGCACCACCTTTTAGGCCTTCTGCAGCAAGGTGATGGATTGCATTCTCCAGACCAACGATCTTTGCCTTATTGGAGTATAACGCACTCGAATAGCCAAAAGAAGCCAATGAAAAGTTCAGCCGCATCAAAGAGGGGCCTGCAAATGGATCCCCTTGTACCCTTACCACCTCAAGCTGATAATCATCGAACTGATAAGCACCTGCTATTTTGCGATAGGCGCCGTAAGATTGCCCATTGATCGTGGAAAGTAATTTTCTTAATTGGTTCATAAAATCTTTCTGAATTTAAAGCGATGAATTGAAATCCGCTGCTCAATTCAATCAACAGGACAAAAGTAATTGTAAAATTGGTCTGATGCTTCAATGTTGCAGACAATAATCCAGCATCAGGCCGCTTAATACAGTTCAACAAACAAGATAAAGTATCCAATTTCAATTTAATAATAGCTGAATTCGGTACATCGGTGATTATGGCATCATTTTTCATCACCTCTTTTTTAACCTGCTATAAGAATACACCAATAAAGGTTAAACGGATTTAATAAATCATCTGTAAAAAGTATTCCTTTGATAAGTACAATAAAGCATTATCAATTCCTTGATTGTTTAACACAAAAACAATTGTATTAATATTTAAAGTCACCCTTTAACACCTTATCTTTCAAGTTTAAGTTGATAATTAATCAATAGTAATATATTTTAAATTTATCCTCCTAAAAAAAGACGATCGAACACACCAACAAAACAGCTTGATAATCATTAAATTAGCCTTAGTAACTGCATTTATTCTGCAATAAATCATGCAATTACGGTAAAAAAAACTTAATTTAATGTGAAAGAAAATCATCATTGATTTCCTAAAAGGAGGTTTTGGTTCGAAATTTGTTACTATTACAAATGGAGGATTATTCATATAAACGCAATTCCGAAACATGAAAATTTTATTAGTTGAAGATGAATTCCAAATCTCGGAATTTATCAAAAAAGGATTAAGTGAAAGAAATTACGAAGTAGTTGTCGCTTCAGATGGTAAAACAGGCCTTGACCTGGCGACCTCAGATACTTATAATTTGATTATTCTGGATTTGATGCTGCCTAAGATGAACGGTATCGAAGTGTGTAAACACATCAGAATGACCAACTACGAAGTGCCAATCCTTATGCTTACCGCTTTGGATACCACTGACGATAAAGTAAAAGGTCTGAATGCGGGAGCTGATGATTACCTTCCTAAACCTTTTGATTTCGGTGAATTGGAAGCGCGTGTAAAAGCCCTTATCAGACGTTCAACTTTAGGTGCAAGTGCTCCTGTTGAAACTGAACACCGCAAATTGGCGGCTGCTGATTTGGTTTGCGATTTGGATAACAAACAAGTTACTCGCGACAGCAAGGAAATTCAGCTTACAGCTAAAGAATTTGCCCTTTTGGAATTGTTCCTGAGAAACAAAAACAAAGTATTGGACCGCGCGACTATCGCAGAGAAAATCTGGGGATTGACTTTCGATTCGGGAACCAACATTGTTGATGTTTATGTGAATTACCTTCGTAAGAAAGTAGATAAAGAATTCGACACCAAACTGATCCACACCCGTGTAGGTTTTGGTTATATTTTGAAGGATGAAGAAGCAGCTTCTGCATGAAAATCCGTTTAAAAATTGCCCTTAATACCACCCTTCTTTTTAGTGTCCTTTTGGCATTAATTCTTGGAGGGGTGTATTATATTACCCAGGCAATTATTGAAGTGAAATTTTATGAGCGACTGGAACAACGGGTTCAGATTGTTTCTAAGATTTACTTTGAAAAGGATGAACTTGAGGCCACCATTTATGCGGATTTTGCCGCAAGGTACCTCAAAAAGCTTCCTGAAGAAATTGATCAGATTTTTGATGATCAGATGAGTCCAGTGCTTCCGCCACTGCTCCCAGAGTTTGAAGATATGCCCTTTACCTTCAATAATGTCAGGGAGCAAAAGGTCGTGCAGTTTTCAGCCAACAAGCGATTGTATGTTGCCAAATATAAGCGCGATAATACAGGAGAATATATTGTGGTTGTTTGTGCTCAGGACTCCAATGGCGAGCAATACCTGAGTACTTTATGGCTCATTATGCTCTTCAGTTATTTAGTCAGTTTGGTGACGGTAATGCTGACGAGCTGGTTTTTTGCAGAAAAAGTACTGAGGCCGATCAATTCAGTGATTCGTGGGGTAGGAAACATCACCACCTCTAATCTTGAAGAGCGGCTTCCTGAAGGAAATGGCAAGGATGAAATTGCGCAACTGGCGAATTCATTTAATGGTATGCTCGACCGTATTCAGGAGGGCTTTCAGCAGCAAAAAAGCTTTGTTTCAAATGCCAGTCATGAATTGCGCACACCACTTACCGCCCTTATTGGGGAGTTGGAAGTGATGCTGATGCGTGAACGATCGGTGGAAGAATATCACGAAGGAGTAAGTACAGCGCTAATCCGTGCAAAATCCCTGCGCGAAATTATTAATCAGTTGCTGACTTTGGCCAAAACAAGTGAAGGCTTGCTGGCTGAAAAACTGGTTCCTGTACGACTGGATGAACTGATATTTGAAATTCAGATGCAACACCCACAGGGAGAAATCAAACTTGATTTTTGGGATATGCCTGAAGATGCTGACGACATGGAGATCATGGGTAACGAAGGCTTGCTGAGATTAGCGATTGGAAACCTGGCAGAAAATGCCTTGAAGTACTCTCAAAAAAGACCTGTAGAGATACAGTATTACCATGAAGGTCCCGTTGCCAACATCAGAATTATTGATAAAGGTATTGGTATTGATCCTGAGGATGTCCGTAAGGTTACCCAGCCATTTTACCGATCGCAACGTGCCAAAGATTTTGCACCAGGGAACGGTATTGGACTGGCCTTGGCTGCCAAAATTATTGCCATTTGTGGCGGCCGACTGGAACTCAGTTCCAAAGTTGGGGAAGGCACCACGGCACATTGTCAATTCAAGATGAAAAAATAATTTAAAGCACGCTGATCACAGCGTGCTTTTTTGTTTTCTTACATGGCAAGTTTAAAGTAAGGTCATCCTAAATATGTATCGATCAGCTACTTTTTAAACAAAAATAATTCAACAATTAGTGCACTTGCATAGGTTTATTCGTAACTGTAAAAAAGCATTTACCCAATAACCTAACCTTATGTGCCTACCGCCAAAAAGCGCTGCAATACAGCCTTACTTTTTCAGTTTGTTTGTAATTCTTCTTTGCATTCAACTGAGCAGTTGCATCTCCAATAAAAAGTTGGTCTACCTCCGCGATGAGGAAATGAAGCTCGACGAGGTCAAAACCTATCAGCCCCAAAACATTGAAGATTACAGGATTCAAGCCAATGATGTCCTCTCCATAGAGGTGCTCAGTCCTGACCCTAATGTTACAGGAATGTTCAACGGCAAAGGAAAAAACACCAATAATATGTCGTTCCGACAGGCGGAAGCAGCCTTCTTCCTGACTGGATATTCCGTCTCGGAACAGGGCAATGTCACTTTACCATTTGCAGGGCCAATAGCCGTCAGAGGTAAAACAGTCGCTCAGGCCAATGACGCGATACAGTTGGAAATCAATAACTATCTGAAAAACTCAACGGTGATCACCAAACTGGTCAGTTTCAATATTACCATTCTTGGCGAAGTCAGAGCCCCAGGCCGTTACACGGTCTTCCATTCCAAAGCGTCAATTTTTCACGGTATAGGGCTCGCAGGAGATTTAAGCCCACGCGGGAAGCGGCAGGTGAAAGTCATACGACAAACCGATGCTGGCTCCGATGTTTTCGTTGTGGATTTAACCGACCCACAATTACTGGAAAAGAAGGCATACTATCTTCAGCCGAATGATATCATTTATGTGGAACCAATGGGAGCGGTAACCTCCAGAAATAACCTGAGCTTACTGACGACCTTTTTCGCTGGTATATCCACCCTTGTCCTTGTCCTCAACTACCTACAATAATACCTATGGGATCAATTATCAAAGGAGAAAAGCTAAATGTTACAGCCCTCATTTCAGCTGCACTCAGCAGATGGTACCTTTTTGCCATTTCCATTATTGGCTGCCTGGCTATTGCCTTTTATGTCGTTTATACCTCGCCAATGGTCTTTGAGATTTCTGCCAAAGTTTTGGTCAGTGACGACAATTCAAAAGCTGGCCCTGAGGACTTTATGAAAGGGATGGAACTCTTTGCCACGGACACCGAACTGGAAGATGAAATTGGCCTTTTGAGTTCATATACCTTAATCAATAAGGCATTAATGCGCCTGGATGATTTTGATGTTTCCTATTATCAGGGCAATCAACTGAAGAAAAGAGAGCTCTATAAGACCTCCCCTTTCTCCGTGGAATTTGACAACTCAAAATTACAGCTCGCACAGAATTTCATCAACTTCAAGGTCATCAGCAATACCGAAATTCAGGTGTTTTTTGATATTGACAAAGGCCCTTTGTATAATTTGGAATCGCAGAAAAAAATCACCAAGGTTGAGGATATTCAAGAAGACAAGCTTCTACCGCTGAATCAGTGGTACCGCACCGACTACCTCAATTTTAAGGTGACATTTTTAGAGGAAGACCTTTCTGATTATATCGGTGAAACCTTTGCTTTCAAGATTAATCCTTTGCACAAAATGACCAAAACGTATGTCAATAAACTTGACATTTCACCGATTTCCAAGGAATCGAGTATTGTAGAAATTGCATTACGGGGATCAACCCCTGAAAAAGAAGTGGAATTCGTTAATATGCTCATTCAGGTTTATTTGGAAAGCGACCTGAATAAAAAGAATGAACTGGGATTGCAAACCATTAAGTTTATTGACGGTCAGCTTGCTGGCGTTTCCGATTCATTAAAAAGTGTGGAAAAATCATTGGAAAATTTCCGTGCTGATAATGAAATTCTCGACATCACCACCACTTCCACCAACCTCTATACCAAGCTCGACCGACTGGAAACCGAGCAGGGGGAATTGAAGGCGAAGCTCAAATATTACCAATATGTTTATGATTACTTAAATGCCTCAGCGAAGGATTTTCAGGACATCGTGGCGCCTTCCTCTATTGGGGTGGATGATCCACTTTTGACCAACCTACTCATCGAGCTGTCGCAACTTAATCAGGAAAGAGCGGCCCTCGGTTACTCCACAAAAAACTCCAATCCCATCACCCAACAGTTTGATGCTAAAATTGCCAACGCTAAAGCAGCGGTAAAGGAGAATGTGAACAACATCATCAATACGACAAAATTTGCTGTTTCGGATATCAACAAGCGACTTGCTGAGATTAAAAAAACGCTCAATAAACTTCCGAGCAATGAGCGCGCATTGGTGAATATTCAGCGACAATTCAATATCAATGATAATATCTACAATTACCTGTTGGAAAAACGGGCGGAGGCCGGCATTGCCATCGCTTCGAATACTTCCAATAAAACCATTGTGGATCAGGCCATGCTGAAAAGTGACTTCCCCGTGGCGCCAAAACCAAAAATCACCTACTTATTGGCGCTATTTTTCGGCATACTGTTGCCGCTGATCGCCATTGTGGTCCTGGATGCCATCAACGACAATATCATTTCAAAACAACAGCTCGAGCAACTGACGGAAATCCCAATTCTGGGAATGGTTCCCAATGGAAGTAAGGTACACCAGAAAGCAGTGGCCATTACCCACTACAAACCCGAAACGGTCCTTGCGGAAGCCTTTCGCTCCATCAGGGTGAACCTGCAATACCTCACTTTTAAAGAGGAACATAAAGTGATGGGCGTAACCTCCTCTATCAGTGGTGAAGGAAAAACCTTTTGCTCGCTCAACTTGAGTATCGTACTTGCACAGTCTGGAAAGAAAACCGTTCTTGTAGAAAGCGACCTCCGACGGCCAAAAATATCAACTTACTGGGAGAATAGTCATTTTAAAACCGACAAAGGGCTGAGCTCCTATTTGGTAGGTCAGCATAATACGAAAAGTATTATTCAGAAATCAGAGGTAGAGAACCTTGACATTATTGTGGCTGGGCCAACACCACCTAATCCCATCGACCTGATTTCGTCAGTAAGAATGAATGAATTAATTCAGGAGCTTCGGAAAACCTATGATTTCATTATTCTTGATACTCCCCCACTCACTTTTGTGTCGGAGTATATTATTTTGAAGGAGCTCGTGGACAACACCGTTTACGTGGTCAGGTCAAACTACACAAAACAGACATTGTTGAATAACATCAATGAACTGTATCAGAAAAAACAGATCAGCAATATTTCCATCCTGCTTAATTGCGTAAAAGAGGGCATGTTCTCTTCTGACAAGTATAAATCTTATGCGGCGAGTTACTCCAACACCTACAAGAATAAAAACTCAAAAAAAATAACCTCCAAAGCGTAAGGCTATTTTAAGCTTATTGCATTGCTAAAAATTTCAAGAATAATTCTATTAAAGAATTTCTGCCCGCTTTTTTGGAAATAAATTTCTTGATTAACCCTCTGAAAGTAAAATTTTAGAGGGTTTTTACTTTCCTTTGTGGCTTGATTTAAATTAACAAAAAATAGCGATAATGAGTATGATTTGCCCATGTGGACGCCCAAGGCTTTATGAAGACTGCTGCGGAAAATACATTACTGGACGAGAAAAAGCCCCTACCGCATTAGATCTGATGCGTTCAAGATATACGGCGCATGTGAAGGCAAACGTGGACTATATCGTCAATACCACCTTACCAGAGCAGCAAGCCGACATTGACCGTGCTGCTGTAACCGCCTGGGCCGTAAAGACCCAATGGAAAGGCTTGGAGATTGTCAGCACCTTAGAAAAAGAGGAAGGCAATGAAGGTATTGTGGAGTTCAAAGCTTTCTTTGAAGCCAACGGACAGGTAAAACAACACCACGAAAGATCGATATTTGAAAAACGAGAAGACCAATGGTATTATGTGGGTGGTGCGACCAACCCCTCTTCCAAAGGAGATCGTATTCAGCGAAATGGCCAGTGCCCTTGCGGTAGTGGTAAAAAATATAAAAAATGCTGTGGAAAATAAATCCCCGCAAAAAAATAAAGCATACCCCAACGGTATGCTTTATTTTTTTATTTAAATCTGGCTAAAACTTCTTTTGTCAAATCATACTGTTCACTCCCCGAGAGTATGAAAATCGTGCCGCGAACTTTGGCAGTAAAAACATGAGTGAAACCCTCATTTTCTGCAATTTCCCGAATGTACCGGTCTACCTTATGATAAACAGGCTGAAACAGTGCTTGCTCTTTGCTCACAATATCGTCCTGACTTTTCTTGTCGAAGTCGATCAATGACTTTCGCATTTTTTCGACAGACTCTTCACGGCTCTTCACCACTTCCCCCGAGAAAGTATCCCGATAATGATTCAGTTCCATTATCTCATCCTGATACCGCTGCATTTTTTTGGCACGCTGCTCCGCAATCTGACGCTTAAAAAGCTCCAATTCTGCCTGAATAAGACCAAAACCGTTATGATGCTGCAAAACAAAATCTACATCTACATAACCTACCTTAACTTGTGCATGTGCTAAAGACGGTGAAATAAATGCTACCGAACAACTTAGGAATGCAAACAAAAATCGAATCATTTAAATCAATTACTCTTGAAAAAATCAATACCAAACACCAAAATAACCTCTTTTCGATAGATTAAGAAACAATGCTTCTCAAAATATCCTGATTATGGGCCAAAAATACCTACTGGGCAGAGATAGCACAGAAAATCATGACTTAAAGGAGAAGAATTATAATATGCAGTGGAATTTTTTAGGGTTCATGAACATTTGATCAACGGAAATGATTTTATCGCTGAACCAAAAAATGAAACCTTATGAGATCATTATTACTTTGTGTCTTATCCCTTGTGTTGATCCAAGCTGCGGCATTTGCCCAAGAGGATGATAATAACCGTTCAAAAAAAATTGAAACTTATGACCATAGTTCTCTCGCCGCTGGAACTTTCAGAATTGGGGCAGATTTTATTATCAGTGTTGAAGATGGCGACGACAATTATGGACTCACCACAGAGATTAATTATTTCCTGCTGAATAATCTGGCCATCGGTGGGGAAGCAACCTACCGCGATGTCGGCAACTCAACCACCTTCTGGGTGGCAGCGAATTTGCGATATTATGTGATGTTCAATGAACGGGTAGGTATTTTCGGTAAAGCCGTTTTAGGTTATCAAAATGCCAATGCAAATGGCAACCCTGACAATGACAGTGAAAATGGGTCTGTGCTTTTCACAGCAACGCCAGGTTTGACGTATTTTATTTCCGACCGAATAAATTTGGAAACCGCTATTTCCCCTACATTTAATAATTTTGGATTGACTTTCAGCTACTTCTTTAAATAGCATATGGCCCTTCAGCATTAAGTTGAAGGGCTTTTTTACTGAATTAATGCAGCACCCACTGCCGTTGCTGAAGCTGCTTGCGGAACGATGATGTATCGCTTATTATACAATACAGACAGTTGATCAAATACCTGTTTGGCATGTCCGAGAGTGGCCAACTTTCCTGTTACAATAATCGTGTTTGTTCCCTTCACCATTGCATGGGCATTGGCCAAAACCCCGACCGACTGACAAATCATATTCAAAATGGCCACTGCGTAATCTTCAGCACTTGCACTGTCATGCGATTTCCCAAAATTCGATGCGGTTAAATGTGCCGGGAGGCCATCAATCGCCTTATCTACAATATCTCCCACTCGCAAGTCAACATTTTTCAAGTCCCCAACTTCAGACATTTTTTCAAGAAGTTGAAGGTCAGAAATCCCCAATATGGCGTGCGCCAAACCCTTGAGTGTACCACCGCCAATACCACTTCCTCCTACATGTTGAACGCTATCCTGATCAAAATAAACCATTGCGGTTCCTGTACCCATACTGACCACCAGCCCCGATGCTTCCCCTGAAAGATAAGCACCTCCGCGCCCGATAGCTTCAAACTCACTCACCATTTGTATTGGTAAACCCAATATCTGATCCTCAAAAAAAGTAGAACCAACCCCCGTGAGCCCTACATTGTCAATAGCGGAAAGGGATAGCTTATGCGTCAACAGGAATTTTCCCAAAGCACCCGTAGCACTCGCGATCGGATCCGAAGCACTGACACTGACAGGCTCCAACATCACATCACCATTAAATGCTACTAAATCTGTCGTTGTTCCACCAATATCAATTCCTACGCTGAATCCCATATCAAAAAGGCTATAATTATTTAAAGTGCTACCAAAATTACCGTAATTTCGGCAATAAAGAAGTCAATAGAAAATGCAACACGAAAATAGTATTATCATTAATAAGCCCCTCAAGGAAGTTGTTCGCCTTTTTGAAAATGAAAACAACCTTTACGAGTGGCATGCCAATCTAAAAAAAATAAAGCCCATTACCGGTAAAAAGCGGCAAACGGGCTATGAGGCCATAATGGTTTATGAAATTCAGGGGAGGTCATTTGAACTTCAGGAAAAAGTCGTGCTGAATAATTTACCTGAGCAATTCATCAGTGAGCACCTCCATCAAGGTGTTTACAACCGCGTTGAACACTGCTTCGAGGCCGAAACGGAGGAAGTAACACGGTGGACAACGGTCAATACACTCGAACTCAGGGGGTGGAAAAAAATATTCGGTATTTTCATGAAAAGCAATATGAAATCCACAGCACTACAAACAGCACGGGCGTTTAAAGCATTTGCAGAATCGAAGTGAAAAAAATAAAAAAATTTTGATCGCTAACTCCATGATCTATCGAAACTTAAACTTTTATGATAAAAATTGACAAATTATAGGTTTGGAAATTAGTCATAAATCACCTTATATTTGTTTCACAATCGGGATGTAGCGCAGTCCGGTAGCGTACATGCATGGGGTGCATGGGGTCGCAGGTTCAAATCCTGTCATCCCGACCACATAAAGTATTCTATTTAGCGCGGGGTGTAGCGTAGCCCGGTCATCGCGCCTGCTTTGGGAGCAGGAGGTCGCAGGTTCGAATCCTGCCACCCCGACAAAATATCAATAGAAATTACCCCAGGAGAGTTGGGTGAGTGGCTGAAACCACCAGTTTGCTAAACTGACGTACGGGTAACTGTACCGGGGGTTCGAATCCCCCACTCTCCGCCACCGTACCTTAGGTTTCCTGAGGTATCCGGGCTCTTAGCTCAGTTGGTTCAGAGCACCTGCCTTACAAGCAGGGGGTCATTGGTTCGAATCCAATAGGGCCCACAATTTTCTTGAAGACAAAAATCAGGCGTTTCATTTGAGACGCCTATTTTTTTGACCAAGAATACCACCACATTATTTTAAAGATTATACCTATCTTTGCATTGAAAGACATCAAGATAAAATGGGAGTAGAAATCATTAACACAAAGGAAGTATCAAGTAGCCTGAAAATTCCTTTATGGCTTACAAAGTGGGTCATGAAATTGACAAAAATCAAAGACCTCAATAAACTTTACGAAAACGTGCATCCCGCACAAGGTATTGACCTTATGCATAAGGCACTCCACTATAATGGGACCAAAGCGGCAGTAAGCGAAGAGATGCTCGCAAAAATTCCTAAGGATGGTGCATTTATTACGGTAAGTAATCACCCTTTCGGTTTACTTGATGGGATCATGATTATCAGTGTTATTGGACGAATTCGTCCGGATTATAAGGTGATTGCCAATTACCTGCTCTCGATGATGGAACCACTGAAAGACTGTTTTATCTCTGTGGATCCTTTTGAAAATAAAAAGGACCGTAAATCTGGTATGGGGGCTTTTTCAAGATCTTTGAAACGTCTGGAGGCAGGACATCCTATCGGTATTTTTCCTGCGGGTGAGGTGGCCACAACTTACGATGGCAATCCAGAAGTTACCGATCGCCCATGGAGTTTATCTTCCATGCGATTAATCAAAAAAGCAAATGTACCTGTCATTCCAATTCATTTTGGTGGGCATAACAGCAGCATGTTTCACCGCCTGGGCCGTATTCACCCGATGCTCAGAACGGCGACCATTCCGAGAGAGTTTTTCAAAAAGGCGAATACTGATATTCCTTTCAGTATCGGGGACCCGATATCTGCAGAAGAAATTCAAGCACTTGACAAGCCAGACGCCATCCGTCAGCACCTGCGTGCCAAGGTCTTCGAAATGGATCCAGCAAAAAAGTAATTCAAATTAAGCTATAAATAAAAAGCGAAGCCCTAAAGATCAGGCTTCGCTTTTTTTTGGTTGAAAATGGAAAAAGCCGCTCCGAAGAGCGGCGTTTCACATTAAATAAACAATAAATTAAAGAGGCTTACGAATATTGCAAAGCACATTGTCACCCCCTCTATCCTACTGAAATACATGTGATCAAATTAATCCACATTTACACATGTCAACAATATTATGCTTATCGTATCAAGATTGTTTTACCTTCTCAATCAACATCCCACCAAAGTGGTGCGCCAGCAACATCGCCAGCTCCAGCACCAGGGTTTTCTGCTTTTAAGTTAGCTACACCATCAGCGTAAGCGTCTGGGTTATTATCTTTTTCTTGATCAGGATAGCTCAAACGTGTGATGAAGTTACCTTCAGGAACAGCACCCGCACTTTTGTTAAATTTAACTGGGAACAATTTAGGGTAACCTGTTCTTCTGAATTCTGCCCAGGCTTCCATACCCTCTGGGAACATCGCTATCCATTTCTGTGTTAAAATCTGCTCCATAGCATTACTCTGGTCAAATTTTACTTTTACATCTGAAACTGCTGCAATATCATAATCGCCACCACCAGTAATTTCATTAGGGTCGGTATAGTTCCTTGGACTTGATGTTTCATCTGCAAGATAGACATCAACGCCCTCTGCCCCCACTCGATCAAAAGCATTCTTCACACCCATTTCATAAAGCTCCTGTGTCGTTCCACCTGCTGCCCAACCATTCAAAGCGGCCTCAGCACGTAGAAAATAAACTTCAGATGCTGCCATCAAAACTACAGGGGTTGTCTGCGATACAAAACCCGCATTTAAGCCAGAGTATGCCGTATAGGGGCTACCTGCTTTGTCAGGCAAATCAACACCTGAACGAATTCCAGCAAATAAGCGTCCTTCCTCTACATTGGCAGTTTCACCCACTGGAGAAAAATACACTTCAAGTCGTGGATCTTTTAAGCCTGCAAGAATAGACTCCATATCTGCTCCCATTTTTATATCATTCCACCCATGTGCAATTGTCGCTAAAGGATTAATCATAGGGGAAGTTGTAACACCGACTTGAGCTACATCTGTTCCTTCAAATACCCCATTACTAATGGCCTCTTCAGCCATTTTTTTCGCCTTAACAGGATCAACATTCGAAATGCGCATTGCAAGGCGTAATTTCAGCGAATTTGCAAATTTCATCCAACGACTAAAATCTGCCTGAAACAAATCATCTGCTGGAATAAATGCTGGAATTGTTGGCTCATTCTCGAATTTCTTAAAAACAGCAATTGCCATATCCAATTCATCGAAAAATTTATTGTAGACTTCAGACTGGGCATCAAAAGTCACCTTATCAGTACCAAAGCTGTTATAAGGAATTGGACCATAGATATCAGTAATACGGTGCATTCCTACTACTTTAAGTACTAACGAGGCAGCATATAAACGCTCATCAGCAGCATCTTTCAAACGCTCGATATTTGCAGCAGGGGGCATGATATTCTCATAAGCTAATGACCACGGCCACAAATTCCATGTCATTACATAATGTGTTTGATTCACATTTCCCGCAAATGGGGTTGGCGGAGCAAAATAACCAGAGAACACATCTCCATTCAAATTTTGCTGAACTTGCCATTTCCAATTGGTGTTGTCAAAATTATAATATACAGAGCGAGACAACTGCGGAAAGAAACCCGTGATAATGGTATAATCAGCATAAGCCTGATCATTAGTCACTTTATTTGGATCGAGGTTTTTCTCCTCAAAACCATCAGTACAAGCGCCTAAAAGCGACGTAGCGCAAAGGCATGCAACGATATATTTTTTATAATTAATTTTCATGCTGAGATTAGATTAAAAGTTTACTCTTACATTAAATCCAAGACTACGCGTTGTTGGTAATCCAAACATTTGAATACCTTGCATAGTACCACCAGAGGAAACGACCAAGTCTGGATCAAAAGGTGCTGCATTGTAAAAGAAGAACAAATTACGACCTACTGCTGAAATCGTGAGGTTATCCAATGGGCCTAACTTATTGAAAGTATAACCGATAGACAGTTCACGCAATCTTACATTGGTAGCATCAAACAAATAATCTGATGTTACACCCGCACGGCCAGCGACAGAATTCAAATAATTTTTCTCGTTAAATTCTTGTCCCTCTACAGTAATACTTCTGTCCGGATTTCCAACTACATCAGCATATCGAGCAGAAGTTCCTAAAGCATCCATATATGAATCTGTCATGCCTAAAACTTGACCGCCAAATCGACCGTCAATTACCATGCTTAAGCTTACGCCCTTATAAGAAATATTATTGGTCCAACCAACCAATAGCTTAGGGTTGGAATTTGCAATTACACCACCATCACTGACGGAAGTAGCGCCAGCACCTGCTGGATAATTCAACTGGTTCCCTTCATCGTCGGTCGCATAGGCGATTTTACCATTTTCATCTCTAATAAAATCAGCAACCACTATATCGCCAATCATTCCTCCTTTTCGCAATACCTGATTGTAGTTCGTGTTCCCACCATTAGTTACAATCTCAGTCAGCACTTCATTTCCATTGCTATCCTTATAAAGCTCCTTAATTTCATTGATATTTCGCCCAAAGTTGAACCCGGTTGACCATGTAAAATGATCTGTTGAGACTGGCATTGCATTAATCGCAAGCTCAAAACCACGGTTTTCAATATTACCGGCATTCACATATTGATAGGTATACTTTGAACCTGTTGGTGCCAATAATCGGAACAACTGATTAACCGTATTGGTCTTGTACAAGTTGAAATCTACATATAACCTTCCGTTATACATTTCCAGTTCACCACCCAGCTCAATAGAGGTAGAAAGTTCAGGTTTCAAATCTTCAAAAGGCGCAGTATCTGCAAATACAAAGTTGCCATTTTCATCAAAAGTATGCTGAAGCACTGTCAGTCCAGGAGCGGCATCATTACCGAGCATCGTGTAATTTGCCCGAACTTTCAATAGTGAAATGGATTCTGGCAATTCAGTCATATTGTTGATGACCCCTGTTAAACCCACGGATGGATAAAAATAGGAGTTACTTCCTGCTGGCAATGTAGAAGACCAATCGTTACGGCCTGTAACATCCAAGAACAACATCTCCTTGTAGCCAATATTGGCACTCGCAAAAACTGACTGTACTTGTCGTTGAGCCTGTCCCATTACTGGAACCATCCCTGAAGGAAGGTTACTTACGGTAAACATATTCGTTTTTTCAATAGATTTCTTACCCGAAGAAATCATTTGCTCTTCAACGAACTCATCACGGATAGCTGTACCTAATACACCTACTACCGTAAAATCATTGATCTTCTTGTTGACATCCAACATTAAATCACCATACAGCTGTTGATTTAAAAAGTCGTCTCTGAAATATCCTCCATGATGTAACTCTGTATCTGGATGATTTCCAAAATAGACAGAGTTGGTTGTAGCATGAACATTTCGACTCCAAATATCTTTAGTTCTATCCACCGAAGCACGGCCTTGAATGTTCATCCAATCGGTGATTTTATATTTTGCTGTTCCAAATAAAATTAAACGTTGTCTTTCCTCTTCTGCCTTTGCTCTATTCAAAACCCAATAAGGGTTTTCATTAGCAATAGTAGATGGGATATTACTCCAGTCCCAATTTTGAACATAGATATTTCTTCCTGGATCAAACACCTCATATTGATCCCTGATCACAGATGAACCAATTGTTCGAGGCGTCAGGTATGCATTGTAAATTGGGTTCATATAAGTACCTGAAGAAGGTCGGTTTGTACCCTTCTGTGTAATGTACATCGCATTGGTATTGAACGTCAGGCGATCATTAAACATTTTCTGAGAACTGTTAAAGCTAAAGTTATGACGACCAAATTCGTTGGTTGGCATAATACCATTTGCGCTTGTGTTCGCATAGGAAACATAGTAATTGGACTGATCTGTTCCACTCGCTAAAGAAATAGAGTTTACAAAAGTAGTTCCCGTACGATAGAACTCATCAGCAGTAAAGGGTTTCTCCCCCGTCAGTTTTACTCCGTTGGCATCATAAGAAGTCTGCATTTCAGGATACAGATAAGCATTTTCGCTCATGAAATTGGACGAAAAACTAACTTTGGTTTTCCCAGCTTTTGCGCGCTTAGTTGTGATCAACAAAACACCATTGGCTGCCTGAGAACCATACAATGCAGATGCTGCCGCACCCTTCAATACATTAATAGAGGCAATATCCTCTGGGTTAATGTTCGACAAGCCGTCACCACCATCTCTGCCTGGGTCTTCCAACGAACCTGGCTGCTGTGATCCTGAACCTGCAATCGGCATACCATCAACCACAACCAGCGGAGAGTTATTTCCCGTTGCAGAACGGTTACCACGAAGGTTGATCTTTACAGAACCACCTGCGCCAGAACCACTTCTTTGTAGTTGCATACCAGCCACTCGACCTGAAAGTGAATTGGCAACATTAGGATCTTTTGCCATGGTCAAACCCTCTGAATCAATGGATTGCATCGAGTAAGTTAAACTCTCTTCCGAGCGCTCAATACCCAAGGCGGTTACCACAACCTCATTAAGTTCAGAGATATTTGCAGCCAGTTGAATAGAAATGGTTGTCTGATTTCCAACAACTACTTCTTGCGCTGTATACCCTATAAAAGAAATTTGTAATACCGCGTCCTTATTCGGCACGCTTAAAGAAAAATTACCATCAAAATCTGTTGCGGTACCCGTTGAAGTACCTTTGATGATAACGTTAACTCCAGGGATAGGATTACTATCTTCGGCTGAAGTTACCTGTCCACTTACTTGGAAGCTCTGAGCCCAAGACACAGTGGTAACGCATAGCAGTAGAGCTACTGCCATTAATAGGTTAATGTGTTTCATGTGGTAAAAAATTGGTAAATAAAGTAAGTTAAGCATTAAAAAAGTGTAAGTTTTTCTTCTGCTTACTCTAATGTATAAAGAAGATATTAAATAAAAAACGTTTTTATTAATAATTATCGTCTTTTTCTAATTTTAGCATTGTAATAGGCACTAATTTCAAAAAGCTTGTGAAAAAAGTGATTAATATTGCGTTTTACACAATTGCACCCTCATGCATCATTATTTAAATATCATTCCGTGAATTTAAGATGAGCAAAATCATGGATTTTCGGCTATTGTGTCATTTCAAATGATACGTTTCGGTTCTTTAATTGATCTTTTGAAACAGTAAAGGGGCGTATTTTTCATCCCCACCAATTATAAATAAGGCTTTATTTTAAAAAAACACAGATTTTAGGGGCTAATTAAATAAATTATCTACATAAATAGGGGTGATAAAAAAATTTAGCTCAATTATTACCGGCCTTGATTTTGGTAAAACCCTTCATTACGCTCGAAACAGGCTGATATTCTCAGAATAATTAAATAATCCAACTGATTAATAGTAAATAACTGATGTAATAATGGCAGTAGGCTACTCATTTTTCGTTATAATAAGCGAAATATTTTTCTTAATGCCCCTACAAATCAAGCTTTGTAATACAGCCCAACAACTTTTATGTTTAACCTTATTCTCATCAAACTCCTTGGAGCTCCCCATAAGCTAACCTTCGAAAATAGAGGACTGAATGCCATGAACGGCATCCTGGTGCTTATTTGCTTAGTGATGGTCGCTATTAATGTCATATTTAATCAAGTGATGCTACTCAATGTGCTTTATATGGGATTGGTTGTTCTTTTTGGCTTTAACTATTATCTGTCAAGATTTGCGAATGCCTACAGAAAAAGTTTGCTGATCATGGTGAGTGGAATCATTACTGCCTTGGCCTATTTATGGTTTAAAACAGGTGGAATTACAGGATCAGCTTCCTTTGCGATTCTTTTTATGATTATCTGTATCATTCAGTTTACAGAAAAACGTTTCCTGACCACGACCGTCAGCCTGCTCCTGGTTTCTGTCTTGATACTGATCGTTGTTTCGGTGCTTTTCCCGAGTATGGTGATTCAGTTATCTGCAGAGGAGCGGGAATACCGGATGACGATGAGTTTTATCACAGGTGCGGTGATCACGATTCCGATCACCCTGTTTTTTAAAATCAACTTTATCAATAAGCAGCATAAGGAAGTTCGGCACCGAAAAGAGATTGAGCAATATAAAAATCAGCTTGAAAATCTGATGGACACCATCAGTGAAGAATTTTATGTTTTTTCAAGGGATGTATCCGAGGTGATTCTTTTTGCCAGCGACCACCCACAAGCGGTATTTGGAGCGGAATACAATACAGAAAATATTGCGCAACACCTTAAAGATAATATTCTGCCACAGAAAAAGGCGTCAGATGAACATACCTTTGAAGCCAAAGTGCAGCGTAATAATTCTGTGCAATGGATAAAAATCACAGAATTTGAAGTGATAGAAGCGGGCAAGGTGGTGAGGGTAGATGCTATTGCTCAAGATGTCACCAAACGAAAATTCCTTCAGCAGAAAGTTACACAGGCTTTGGAAAAGGAAAGGGAGCTGAATGAAAGTCAAAGGCAATTTGTATCGATGATTTCCCATCAATTTCGAACTCCCCTGACGGTGATTAAAACGGCGAGTCAGTTTATTCAGCAGCTTTCTTCAGAGCAGCGGGAAGAAGTGAAAAGCATGATCGCGGGCAGGTGGACGCAAATCTATTCCAATATTGATCAGCTCACAGAATTTATGGAGAGCATATTGACGCTCCACCAGCATGAATCCAGAAAAATTAAATTTACTCCTGGTAAATACAATATTGTGGAAATGATCAGCCAAATCTGTGAACAATATGCCATGCTGGATTTTCATAACAGAGAGATTCAGATCGTCACCGAAAATGAAAACATTGAATGGCAGTTTGACATCACTTTATTGCGGCAGGCATTTTCAAACCTGATCTCCAATGCCTATAAATATTCCCCTGGGGCGGTGGCTCCACGAATTTTCATTACGGAAAAAAATGACACCCTATCAGTTGAGGTCCGAGATTTCGGTATGGGGATTCCTGAACATCAAAGGGACAAACTTTTTAAGCCCTTCTTCCGGGCAACGAATACCGATCAGATCAAAGGCACAGGCGTCGGGCTGACACTGGTAAAGCATCTTGTCGAATTACATAAAGGACAAATAAGAATGATTTTTCACGAGCAATCAGGCACCTCCTTTTTTATAGACCTTCCCCGACAACCAGATAAGCAAGCCGCGCCACTACATAATGTGTGGATTGAAGCATAAAAAAGGGCAGTGAACCACTGCCCTTTTTTATCATTATTTATCTTTTAGCCAACCTTCCGTAACGGCATCCAAAGCTTTGATTTTCGCTTCCATATCTCCCTTCAGTCGGTCTCTGATGGATTTTAAATTATCCAAAAGCGACTGGGTATTATCGGGAAGTGCCTCATTCAAATATTCTTTAATGCGCTTTGCCAATGTTGGCGATTTTCCATTGGTAGAAATCCCAATTTTCAGATCCCCTTTTTTTACCGTTGAGCCAAGATAGAAATCACAAATTGCGGGCGTATCTGCCACATTGGTCAGCAGGTGCCTTTTCTGTGCCTCCGCTTTAATTTCAATATGCAGTTCATGATTGTCCGTTGCCAAAAACAATAAATCCCGGCCCGTCAGATCATCATACATGAAAGGGCGCTCCAAAAGTCTGATCTTAGGTTTATTGGCCACCAAGCTCTTCAGCTCCTGACAAATTTCCCTGGCCACCACCGTGATGTGCGCATCAGGATCATTGTTCAATAGCGCCGTCACTTTTTCCGTCCCGACATAACCACCACCAACAACCAAAATATTGATCTGATCAATTTTTACAAAAATTGGGAATAATGGATTTCCGCTGTTATTCATATTTGTGTTAAGATAATGCCTCTGCCTGTATGGCGTATGTTTCTTTTTTAACCGCCGTCAGCGTATTGGCATTCAGCCTTTTACTTACCCCTCCAAAAACAATAATTGCTGGAGAGGCGAATTGGTGATCCCGTGCTAACTGCGCAATATTATGTGCTTTGCCAATGATTGACCGCTCCCCTTGCGCTGTACCATTTTGAATGATGGCCACATCAAGATCCGAACGCTCATGACGACAAAACACCTCGCTGATTTCCTCGATTTTGGTCATGCCCATCAAAACCACCACCGTAGCAGAAGATTGAGCGGCAAGTTCAATATCTCTGGAAATTTCCCCGGTCCGCAACATCCCTGTAATTACCCAGAAACTTTGCGATACCCCGCGTTCTGTTAATGGAATGCCAGCGGATGCAGGTACTGACAAGGCACTGCTCAATCCTGGCACCAGCGAAGTCAATAAACCATGCGACTTGGCATAATCAATTTCTTCCTGACCACGACCGAACACAAAGGGATCGCCCCCTTTGAGTCGTACCACATTACCCCACAGGTGTGCATAATGCACAATCATCCTATTGATCTCCTCCTGCTTGGCAGAATGCTGACCAACACGTTTCCCGACAAAAATTTTGGGCACATTTGCGGGGGCATGCTGCAAGAGCTCGGGATTTACCAAGGCATCATAAAGAATGCAATCGGCATTAGCGATCGCCTTTACTCCTTTAAGTGTGATCAATTCTGGGTCCCCTGGTCCCGCCCCCACCAAGGTGAGTTGCGGGCACTTCTCCTGCTTCAAATTTTTCATTAAACTGATGCTTCTTGCTTTTGATAGTATGCTTTCACCTGGTCAATCACCGCCTGCGCATCTGCGTGAAATTGCTCCGCAAAGGCTTCGGTCGGTTCATTTTTATTGATCGACAAAACGAAATCTTCGTAGGAAGAAACGCCACTGATGGCCAACTCCCCATTAGAAATAAAATGCTCATCAAATGCCTGCAAAACTTTAATCTGGTTGCTTGCCTTCACCTCTTTGGTAATCAGCATCGCTTTGGCCAAATTCACAAGCGCGGCATAAGAATGATAAATACTATCTGCAAAAGCCCTGCCTTTCAGTGTATTTGAGGCAGAAATCATTTTTTCTTCCACTTCAAAAAGCAAGGTCGCTACTAAATCAACAATCACCCCTGCACACTCGCCAACTTCCGTTTCCACTTTAAAATCCTGCTCATAACCCCAATCCATATAATCATCAGGGATGAGTGTTGACAGGTTAGCCAAAGGTTTCAGCAGGTTGAAGAAATAATCTTTACCCTGACGCAGGTAATAATTAAAATAGTATTCGCCCTCTTGCTGATGTGTTTCGAAATCATTCAAAAGCATTCTCAAAGCCTCAGGCCCTCTTTTTGAAGGAATTTTGATCACCTTTTCCCCTAAATAACCCTGCCCGTCTTTTCCAATTCCACCGCCAATAAGCAACTGTAAAGCTGGAAGAATTTTTTTGTTTTCACGATTTTTAAGGCTTGAACCATGAATACCAATAGAAGCAATGGTGTGCTGCCCACAAGCATTCGGACAACCCGAAATTTTGATAGAAAGCGACTCATCCTTCACATATTCAGGATACTCGTTAACCACCACATTTTCTAACACACGCGCAATGTGCGTACTGTTGCTGATGGCCAAATTACAAGAATCAGTACCAGGACATGCAGTAATATCAGCAAGGGTATTGAAACCCGCAGCGGCCAAATCCAATAGGGACAACGCATTGTAAAGCGCAGGAATATTCTCTTCCTGAACAAAACGAAGCACATAACCCTGATTGATCGTTACACGGATATCATCAGCGGCAAACTTTTTCACGGCCGCAGCAAACAACCTTGCACGCTCGGCTTTGAGGTCCCCATTTTGCAATTTTACTGCGACAGAAAAATAACCCGCCTGTTTTTGTGGCTTAACATTCACCTGCTTCCACAATTCATATTTCGCCAAATCTCCTTGAACCTCTTCAGGGAAAATCGCCTCAGGAATAGGTGCTTGCTGATAATCATCAAGATCAACAGGCAACACCTGATGCGGCAATGCTTTCTCTTCCTCTTTCGCCAGACGAAGGATTTCTGTTGCACCCAAATCTTTCAGCAAAAACTTAAAACGGGCTTTCATTCTTCGGTTACGCTCTCCCCAACGGTCAAAAACGCGAATGATAGACTCCGAAAATGGAATCAGACGATCTTCTTCAAGGAACTCAAGAATTGGCTCCGCCATGCTTGGCTGTGCACCTAAACCACCACCGAGCAGGACTTTAAAACCACGAACTTCTTTACCATCAATCACTTTCACCTTAGGAATAAATCCAAGGTCATGAATAAAAGATAATGCAGAATCATCTTCACTTGAACTGAAAGAAATCTTGAACTTTCGGCCCATTTCCTGACAGAAAGGACTACGCAACAAATATTTGAACATTGCATAGGCGTATGGAGATACATCAAATGGCTCGTTAGGGTCGATACCCGCATAAGCAGATCCCGTGATATTCCGAACGGTGTTTCCACAAGCTTCGCGAAGCGTGATATCATCCTGCTCCAGCTTGGCCCACAATTCAGGGGTTCTGTCAAGGGAAACATAGTGAAGCTGAATATCCTGACGGGTGGTAGCATGAAGGTTGCCACTTCCGTATTCTTCAGACAAATTTGCAATATGAACCATTTGGTGGCTACTCATGCGGCCGAAAGGAATTTTAATTCGGATCATTTGCACGCCTGCCTGGCGCTGCCCATATACTCCCCGAGCCAAACGAAGGCTACGGAATTTATCGTCGTCAATTTTTCCCTCTTTGTGAAGTTGAATTTTATCTGCAAGATCGATAATATCCTGTTGAACAATCGGATTCTCGATACTTTCAAGTTCTGATCTGAAGCTTTGCATGATGGTTATTGTTATTTAGGTGTTGTTTAGAATGGATTGGGTATAAAAAAACCTTCTCAGAAAACTAAGAAGGCGCGCTTTAAGGATGATATGTGAGTATAAAACTAACTTTCACATTGACAACAAAGCACACCTGTCCCGCACATGCAACAACAATTGTTATCACCTGCTTGCTTGGCAAAGAATAAATAAAGATTAAACGGGACTGCGTTCATGATATTCTGATGTTTTACGATACTAAATGTATAAAATAGGAATCAATATCCCAAATATTGATTGGGATAAGCCATGATTTTTTCTGCTTTTGTTTTACTGGATGCAAACATAGGTGGAAATGTTGTAAATCACACAACATTTCCTGCGAATTCTTACCATCATTTTAATGTATTCTCTACTGATTTTTATTCAACTATGAGGTGGCAGGAAAGCGAGGTCGATTATTTTTGTCCGCACGTTCCGCCGATAAATACCACTTTTTCTAAATCGAAAATGGCAGTAAGATCCTCACCCGCCAATAAATCAGAAGAGAAAACGCACCTGCATCAAACCAATAAAGATGAAAATGATCCCAAGTATGGCATTTAATTTCCGCTGGTGCCCCATCAGCCGGTCGCTGTATTTCATCCCAATGACGGAATATGAGCGGAGAATGGCGTACTTCCCACAAAATACCCCGATCAGGAATAAGGCCAATGTTATATAATGCTGCGCCTCCTGATGTTGTGTCAAAGGGTGCAGTGTAAAGATCAGCACCCAATAAGGGATAGCCTGTGGATTGAGTAATGCCACGATAATCCCACGGAAATAGGCGGGAAATTTCGCCCAATAGCTTTCTTTGTCGGAGGATTTGGGTTTGAGTAGAAGTACCACCAGGCCGATCAATACCAAAATACCGCCAATGATTCCCCGAATGATGGGGTGGGCATCAAGGTAATGAATAAACATGGCCCCGATTAATAAGGCGACACTTCCAAAAAGAAGTTCGACGGTGGCCGCTCCAAAACACATTTGCTTGGCAGACTGAATATCGCGCTGTGCGCTGGCTTTTAAAATAGACATATTAATGGGCCCCAGAGGAATTGCTCCAACAAAGGAGCCTCCGAAACCCATAAATAATGCGATTATTGATTGTATCATTCGTCAAAAAGAAAAGTCCTTCCCCCTTTCAAAAAATTAAATGGGAGTCTATTATTTTTTGAAACCGTTAATAATTACCGTTTTCATATTGGTAAACTCAAGCATTCCTTCGGCGCCCATTTCCCTGCCGAAACCTGATTCCTTTACGCCTCCAAAAGGCATTTTTGGACTTGACTTCACCATTTCGTTGATGGCCAAAGCACCTGCCTGAATCTGAGGAATAACCCGCTCTGCCTGCGCTTCATCCTGGGTCCAGAAGGAGGAGCCCAAACCAAACGGAACCCCGTTGATCAGCTCAACCATTTCAGCCTCCGTTTCATAAGTAACAATGACGCCCACAGGGCCAAAAATCTCATCGTGGAAAGGCAACATGTCAGTCGTAATATTACGCAGCAAAGTGGGCTCGAAATGATTGTCTTTTCGGTTCCCACCAAAAACAAGTTCGGCACCCTGTTCTATCAGCTTGTCCAGCTGTTCCTCTACGGTATCCACCAAATCTGTCCGAGACATCACGCTCATCTGGGTTTCCTCGTCCATCGGGTCGCCAATACGCCAGCTTTCATTAAGCGCTTTCAGTTTTTCAATCACCTGTTCTTCAATGGAGGCGTGCACAATGAATCGCTTAGCGGCAATACAAGTTTGCCCGCTGTTCATCATTCGGCTTCTGAATGCACGATCTGTCGCTGTATCCAGATCTGCGGTTTCTGTAATCGTCAGGGCATCGGATCCCCCAAGTTCAAGCACACATTTTTTCAGGTACTTGCCTGCAAGCTGCGCCACGGCTTTTCCCGCATTTCCACTTCCGGTGAGCGTTACGCCCTGTACCTGAGGGTGGGCAATCACCTGCTCAACCTGGCTTGAATCAATCAATAAATGTCGAAAGCTACCCAACGGATAACCCGCAGCCTGAAAAAGCTGCTGAATAAATTCGCCACAGCCCAATACATTAGAAGCATGTTTAAGCATGACTGCATTTCCTGCAAGCATGGTTGGTACGGCAAAACGAATCACCTGCCAAAGCGGAAAATTCCAGGGCATCACAGCCACAATGGTACCAATAGGATCATACCTCAGGTAACTTTGGTCAAAGTCTGAAGGTAGTTTTTTAGGCTGAAGGATTGTTGGTGCCTGCTCCGCAAAATAATTGACCAGCAAGATACACTTGTCCACCTCTGCCAAAGATTCCGAAATCGGCTTGCCCATTTCTCGGGTAATCATCTCTGCCAAAGAACGCTTATTCTCTGTCAATAACTTCGCCAATGCCTTCGTTACCTCGCAACGCTGATCGATCCCCGTTACAGACCATTCTTTAAAGGCCTTTGCACTTTGGTCAATGGCGTTATCTATGGCTTCTTCATTCAATTTTGGGAAAGTTGCAAGTACCTCCCCTGTATATGGATTTATGCTTTGAAGTATATCTGACATCTTAATTTTTTGTTTGTTCGTGCTTTTTGTCCACCCTCAGTGTGATCTTCGTCGGTTTTTCAAAAGAACCCCTAAAGGTAAGCAAGCAGTTTAAATTTTGAGTTGAATTTCACTAAATATTACACGATTTGATGGCTGAACATCCCTAAACAGCCACCAATCACCACCTTACAACAAATTGTATCCTGCTTTTCTTTTTCTTTTGGTCATATAACAACAAAGCCCCCGCTGTGTCTACAACGGAGGGCTTCAATATTTTTAAAAATCTGAGGTGCTTAGTCTGCTACTTCGGAGATTTGTTGTTCAGAAAGTCCGATCAGCTGAGCAATTGGATTGATCACCTGAAGCTCACAACGGCCACCCTGCTGACGTGCATGGTGCAATGTTTTCGCCGCCTGATTCAACCAGTCCGCTGACCGTTCAAATTCTGGATCAATGCCCTGTAAGCCAATCGTTGCTACTTCAGACAATTGCGCCGACAAGCCACTTACTTCTTTTAGCATAGGAGAATGTGCAATCACTTGCTGCAACTTGGCATCGTTAGCCTGCCACAGTTGAAGCATATCTTTGATGTCCTGCAACTTATCAAGTTTACCTGCTTTAAAGTCCTGTACCAAAAATTTAAACTTCAATGCATCTGGCGCATCGGCAGCACAGGCATCGGCAAATTTCTGGAATGAAAAATAGCTGTTGTACATCGTCCCCATAGGATTTCGGGTATAGCCTTTCATTGGCTCGGACACCCGTACCAAAGTATGCAAAGCGTTCGTTTCCTGCCCATTGGCCAACAATCGAATAATTCCTTCACGTGATTTAATATGCTGAAGGCCTTCAATTTCCAGCTGATGACTCACGATATCCAATCGTCGGTACATGTCCCGTACATCGCGAACATCTGCCGCAGACCATAAACGCTCCGCCACTGCGGCTGTTCTTGGCCATACACGACTCTCCTGTGTTGTGGCTGTTACAAGCTCCGACCACATGGTTGCTTCACCACCAAGAATCAAATCCTTCTCTTTCTGCGAAGTCAGCTGCTTTGGCATCACATAAGTATTGTAATGATCTTCCGCAGAAAATAATAAATCCAAATAAAAACCGTTCGACAACACCGTTGGGTAACCTGCCTGTACCGCCGTTACCAAACTCTCTCCTGGTCCTTTGCCTTCGTTTTCTCCTCTCCAGGAATGGATTACCGCAGTTGTGGGAATTTCTGGATTCTGAATTTCTTCCCAACCCATCATCTTCTTGTTATTCTTTTGAAGGATCTTCTCCACTTTCAGGTTAAAATAAGCTTGCAAGGCATGATTATCCTTGATGTTATTTTTTGCCATAAAAGCCTGAATTGAGGGGTTGTGTGTCCAGTGGTGCCCTTCATTTTCATCACCACCAATATGGAAATAAGGATCAGGGAATAGCGCGGCCATTTCAGTAAAAAGGGTATTCAGAAATTTATAGGTCGCTTTATTGGTAGGGTCAAGGGTTGGGTCAAAAATACCCGCATTTACCTCCCGCTGATAAGCGATGGCGTTTTGGTCAGAGCCCAATGATGGGAAAGCCTCCAGAATTGCCGTGGCGTGACCAGGAACATCAAACTCAGGCATCACACGAATTCCGCGATCTGCAGCGTATTGAATAATCTCTTTGATCTGCTGTTGTGTATAAAACTCCCCATCGGAAGCCTTTTCCGTAAGCTGTGGGAATTTCTTGCTTTCAATTCTCCAGGCCTGATTATCCGATAGGTGAAAGTGCATCACATTCATTTTCACAAAGGCCATTCCGTCGATATTCCTCTTGATGACATCCATCGGCATAAAATGGCGGGCGGCATCAATCATCAGCCCTCTCCATACAAACCGTGGCGCATCCTCAACAGTCATGGCCTGAAAATAATAGCCGTTGGCATCAGATTTCACCAACTGGCTCAAAGTGGTAAGCCCGTGCATGGCTCCCAGATCTGTTGGGGCGGTCAATATTACCTTTGAAGGCGTAATTTCGAGCTTGTAGCTTTCATCCTCTCCTACTTCAAGCGTACCTGTGCGCTGTACGTTCACTTGCATGGGAAAGGCGGCATCGGCGGTAGCCTGACGAACAAACTGCTGGGAAAACCAAAGTCCTGTACGGTGATCAAGACCTCTGAGGAAATGGGTCGTTGCTTTTGAAAGTCGTTCTCCACCACCATTAATGGCAATTTTGAAAGACTGTTCCAATCGGTACTGTCCCTGGTCAATTTTTACACTTTGTGGTAATGGCATAACATCGACTGGGGCATTTTTCGATAGGCCGATATAGGGCACCAAGGCGATGAGCAATAGGAGGAGAAAAAACTGTCGCATGTGATAATTATTATTTTCTAAAAAAAGAGCTTCTTATTTTTAACAAAAATAAAAAATATAGCCCAATAATTAAGCATAAATTATAAATAAATGCCTGCTATAGAAAATAAAAGGAAAAAACACCCCGCCAACCCCTCAACTTACAATTAAAATGGGCTTAAATAATCGCTGAAATTAATTATTACTGTTCTGAACCAGATGAAAAGTGAAATTATCTTTGGAAAACTTCTCACAGCAAGATTTCATCCAATGGCCTATTTCATTCATGTCTCGGCCTTTTTTGATTTTAGCCCTGAAAAGTCGAAGATCCACACCTTCCAAAACGCCATCGGTAGCCAAAAAGAATACATCACCTTTCTGAACCTCCGCCTGATAAACATCTGCCTGGGTTTTTTCTCCCCGAAGAGAAACGCTACGGGTAATTACATTCCTGCCTGGCCAAACCTTGCCTTCTTTTTCGGAAATGACCCCAGCATCAATGAGGTTCTGAACCATCGAATGGTCTTTGGAGCGGTAAACCTGCTCGCCGTTCTCGGAAAAATGATAAAATGGGGAATCGCCAACCCATGCCACAATCACTTGATCTTGCACCCATTGCGCAACCACCACAGTGGTGCCCATTTGCTGTGTTGCAGAGGAAGAAAATTCCGATCGAAAATCAAGCTCTGCTCGTTGAATTTCGTGCTGCAATTCCTCAGCAAGCCAAGGGGCATTATTGGTTCTCCATGCCGTGGCAATATGTTCAGCAATATACTTGGAAGCTTCCGCGCCTCGTTCAGCACCGCCAACACCATCACAAACCACCAGCAATCGACCATAATCATTGGATTCCTCCGTGAAGTAGTCTTCATTGGCGCTACGCTTTCCCACTCCAGTACAAGCATATGCATGGGGATTTGCAAATGTGGGAAATAAAGACTTATTCATCAAACTCAAGATACGGGTGCTTACAAACATAAAAATATAGCTCTAACATATATATATGAGCAATAAATTCACAGAAACCACATCTTTTTTTTTATAATAGCCATTTATTTTGACTGATTTTAAGGAAAACTAAGGCTATAGGGTAATTGGTGCTATTTTATGAATGTTTTCCGTATCTTTACTTGTTCAATCAATATATATGATGGAAAAGACCATGCAAACAGGGAAACGCCCGATCACCGATTGGCTGCCAATCACCAGAAAAGAAGCACTCTCGCGAGGGTGGGATGAAATTGATGTTGTGCTGATTTCAGGGGATGCATATGTGGATCACCCCTCTTTCGGAGCGGCGGTTATCGGCAGGATGATCGAGGCCGAAGGTTTACGTGTCGCAATTGTTCCGCAACCCAACTGGCAGGATGACCTGCGCGATTTCAAGAAATTCGGGAAGCCGCGTTTGTTTTTCGGGGTTACTGGTGGTTGCATGGATCCTATGGTTAATCATTATACCGCCAACAAACGCCGCCGATCCAATGATGCCTATACCCCTGGAGGGGAAGCGGGATTCCGCCCCGATTACGCTACATCGGTTTATACGAGAATCCTGAAAGATTTATATCCTGACGTGCCCGTGATGATCGGTGGAATCGAGGCCTCTTTGCGTCGTGTAACCCATTATGATTACTGGCAGGACAAACTTTTGCCGTCGATTATGGCCAGTAGCAATGCCGACCTGTTGGTGTACGGTATGGGTGAGCAACCCCTTCGTGAAATTATCCGACTGGCAAAAAAAGGCGTGCCTTTAAGTTCGATGCATAATATCCCTCAAACAGGAATTATGCGACCTATTGAAGAGCCTTTACCGATCAATAAAGGGTGGGAAGACCAGCAATTGCATTCTCATGAATTATGCTTGAAAGACAAACTGGCCTATGCTGCCAATTTCAAACATATTGAGCAGGAAAGTAACAAGCTGTATGCAAAGCGGCTCATCCAGCCGATTGGCGAACACCACCTGATCATGAACCCGCCATATAAAACCATGACGCAGAAGGAAATGGACAAATCGTTTGATATGCCCTTCACCCGCCTGCCGCATCCGAAATATGACAAACGGGGGGTAATTCCTGCCTGGGAAATGATCAAGTTCTCCATCAATATGCACCGTGGCTGTTTTGGGGGCTGTTCGTTCTGTACCATTTCTGCACATCAGGGGAAATTTATCGCCAGCCGTTCACAAAAATCCATCATGAAAGAGGTGGAACAGGTAACAGAAATGCCTGACTTTAAAGGCTATATTTCTGATATGGGTGGTCCTTCAGCCAACATGTATAACCTAAAAGGGATAGATCAGGCGATTTGTGACAAATGTGTCAGCCCATCGTGTATTCATCCTGTGGTGTGTTCCAACCTCGACACCAACCACCAGAGTATGGTTGATCTTCTGAAAAAGGTGGATCAGCACCCGAAAGTAAAAAAAGCCTTCGTGGGCAGTGGTATCCGTTATGACCTGCTTGTGAAGAGTTTCAATAAAAATGGCGACAACAGCCTCGATAAATACCTCGATCAGGTGATTGGCCACCATGTATCTGGCCGTTTGAAGGTAGCCCCTGAGCACACCTCGGACGATACCCTGAAGCTGATGCGCAAACCTTCTTTCAAACACTTTCATGAGTTCAAGAAGAAGTTTGACCATTATAATGAAAAGCATGGTTTGAAGCAGCAGCTTATTCCCTATTTCATCTCCTCGCACCCTGGTTGCAAGGAAGAAGATATGGCGAATTTGGCGGCAGAAACCAAAAATATGGGCTTCCAGCTTGAGCAGGTACAGGATTTTACGCCAACCCCAATGACGGTGGCTACGGTTGCCTATTATGCAGGAGTTCACCCTTATACGCTTAAACCGATTTACACCCCAAAAACCAAAACAGAGAAATTGGCACAACATCAGTTTTTCTTTTGGTACAAATCGGAAAAACGCGAAGGCATCCGTCGTCGATTACGGGAGTTGAACCGAGAAGACCTCGAGGCTATTTTGCTCAAAGGTCCTGTAAAATCGAAAAACGACCGACCGTCGAAATCACCTGTGCGCAATAAAAAGAAATCGGATATGCACCAGGCATTTGTAAGTGCAGATGGGTCATCAGAATCATCTTCAAAAACGCGGAACGGCAAAAAACGCTCGACTACTGGCGTAAGAGATGGGAAGTCAAGAGCAAAAACAACCCATAATGGCGGAAAATCTTACAAGCCTAATAGCAAAAGAAAGTCCCGAAGATAAACTAAAGACAAAAAAACTGAAGCGTAATTTTTAATCGATTTACGCTTTAGTTTTTGAACAAAAAAAAGTCTCCTATTTTAAGGAGACCTCTACTGAACCCAAAATAAACTATTAAGTTTAATTTTTTGTCTGACCGAATATTTCGTCAGTCTTATCGTAAATGATAATTGCCTTGGACAAGCAACTATCGGCTTGGTAACAGCGTTACCGAATGTTTTTACCGACCTTTTAGAATGGATGTTGGTCGATTGATTAGTTCGATTTTTATCGAATGGCTTTTTGTTGTTAATTCAATATACAATAAATAATTACAAATTTTTCAATCTTCAATAATAATCAATGCTTAAAACCGAACAATGACGGCGATAAATTGTGAAGATTCAAAAATATGACATGAATTAATTATTTATATTTTTAACCTAAATCATTATATCGCGATCGGGTGAAAATATTTTACTATGTTAACAAATTGTTAAGAAATTAATTAATCTGAAAAAGTTTTGCATTTAAAAGCACACTCGGCAAAATTGGATCGGAAGTCAAATAAAAAGAAGATGACAGAGAAGAAATTAAATCAGGTGGCTGAGCAGGAAGTCCGTCAGTTAAGAAGATTCATTAAAGAGGGACACGTTCCAAAGGAGTCCGTAACCATGGAGTTGTTTGTGGAAACCGTTTCTGAAGATCGCAATGTTCCCCGCGAACAAGCTGCCGAACTCGAAGAACGTTTAGCCTTCTGGATGAAGGAAATTGGCTTTGAACTTTAAGTTGATGAAATAAAAAAGGGGTTTCCAATAAGAATGGAAGCCCCTTTTTTTGCGACCGCTTTCAAGCTTATTGTCGCCATTTTATAAATTTCAGCACCTCAATTGAGGCGTTCATGCCTGATCCTACTTCATATCGCGCTGGCGAACGGCTTCAAAAGTAACGACGGCTGCCGCTACCGAGACATTCAGCGAATCGTTAATGCCCCGCATCGGGATCACGATATTTTGGTCTGACTCCTCTGCCCATAAATCAGTAACTCCCCAAGCCTCAGAACCTGCAATAATTGCACACGGACCTTTATAATCCTGCTCATAATAAGGAACCGCCGCTTCAATATGTGTTACATAAATTTTGATGCCCTTTTCCCTGAGGAACTTAATAACATTCTCGGAAGTGTCATAAGCCACAGGCATCGAAAAAATACAGCCCACCGAAGAACGAATAGCATTTGGATTGTATAAATCCACCTGAGCGTCCGCCATAATAACGGCTGAAACGCCTGCGGCATCCGCGGTACGAAGTAAAGCCCCCAAATTTCCAGGCTTCTCCATTCCTTCACAAACCATCAGCAAAGGATTTTCGCCCAAAGGTAAATCTTCCAACTGCTGCGAACGCATCTTTACAATGCCCACCATCTCGCTGGTACCTTCCCGATAGGCAATTTTTGAAAATACATTATTAGAACACGCCAACCATTGCGGGCGCAAACCCTTCGCTGTACAGCATTGCTCTACGGCTGTCAGATGTTCCTGCACCGTCTTTTCTTTCGAATAATACAGCTCCTCAACTACCAGCCCATTTTCAATGGCAAAAGTAACCTCCTTGGTTCCCTCAACAACAAACAGCTGATTCTTCTTCCGCTCCCGAGATTTGGACTGCAACTTAATCAGTCGTTTTATCCTCTCGTTCGATGGCGCATTAATTTCAATATGCATGGATTCCTTTTATACTAAGATCATTCTCGATTTTCACAAAGGTCGCTGAAGTTGCCCTTAAACGCAAATCTGAAACACCTGCATTTTTTGTTCAGTGCACAACAGCTTATCATACATTGTACTTTCTTAACGGAAATATATCCTTATCTTTGCAGGAAGATTTTAGGCTTTTCCAAGATGCGGAAAAGCCTAAAATCTACATATTTCATTATAACACATTGCACATATATGTCTGTATATTCACTGAATAAGGCCGTTTGGAAGGATTATGAATTGATCGATTCTGGAGATTTTGAGAAGTTGGAACGTTTTGGTCAGATGGTACTTTGGAGACCTGAACCACAGGCGGTTTGGTCGAAGCAACTGCCCCTATCAGAATGGAAAAAAAGACATCATGTGCGCTATATCCGTTCCAAAACACCAGGCATCAAGCTGACAAGTGAAAAAGGAATTTGGGAGAAAACACCCAAAGCGCAGGAGGAATGGCCGATCACCTATCATGGCTCAGAGTTCCATTTCAAACTGAAGTTACAACTGACCTCCTTTGGCCATGTAGGGCTTTTTCCTGAACAGTCTGACAATTGGGAGTATATCTACAAACAGGTAAAGGCACATTCAGAAACCAAACCTAAGGTCCTGAACTTATTTGCCTATACGGGTGGCGCTTCGCTGGCTGCTGCGGCAGGTGGTGCATTTGTTTCCCACCTCGATTCGATCAAAAAAACAGTAACGTGGGCCAATCAAAACCGACAACTGAATGACCATCTTCCAGAAATGCGCTGGGTGGTTGAGGATGCCCTGGCTTTTGTAAAGCGTGAAGCACGTCGTGGAAACAAGTACCACGGAATCATTCTTGACCCTCCTGCTTACGGTCGTGGCCCTAAAGGAGAAAAATGGGTATTGGAAGAGCAAGTGGACGATTTGGTAAAGAGTGTTGCACAGATTCTCGAAGAAGAATGCTTTGTCGTTCTGAACCTGTATTCAATGGGCCTTTCGGCGGTAATTATCCGCAACCTGGTGAGAATGCACATTAAAGGATCTCTGGAAATTGAGCTGGGCGAAAACGTTGTGCCCTCTAGCACTGGCGCAGAATTGCCTTTGGGTACCTTCCTGCGTGTATCAAAAAAGAACTAAAATTTTTTACCGACTGAATTATGAACAGAACACGAGCGCAAGAGTCGCGAGCGGCTATCGAAAAATTATATGTCATGATGCGCCACCTATTTATGCGTGGCTTTTACAAACCATTGGGAGTATCTGGAGAAGCATTGCGCTCTGCCCTGCTTTCCTTACGCCCAGAAATTTACGGGGTAATTGCTGATCCTGAGAAGGTGGAGCTGAATGGTTTGGCTTATGTGATTGAACGACTGCCGAAAGGCATTGAGCAATGTCGCTTTATAAAACTGACAGCCGACGAAGGTTATGCGGAATCCAAATTCCCGACGATTATTCCTTCAAAACGCCGACGCCGCTGTTTCCGCATCGATAAGGAAACCATGTACATTGAGGTTACCCGTGGCCGAAGTGAGATCTATGACATCCTGACCCACCTGACCTTCCTTTATGTGGAAGCGGACAAAATCCGCAGATATGCCCTTGACGACAAAGGCAATGTTACCCGCCAATGGGAAAAGCTTGCTGAAATTGCCCATGGGGATGTCCGCATTACAGATGAAAACAAGGAAAAAGCACTTGTTTACCTGTCGGGAATGCTGGGGCGCACTTTCCATGAAACACAGGCGGCCTATACAAGATTCGAAGAATCGAGTGAGGATCACAATGGTTTGTTCAAAGTCATTTACAGCCTTGGAAAACAAGCGATTGAAGAAACAAACGGGAAAAAATTACGCCAGGTGAGTTTCACGCCTGCATTACGGGAACGAATTGGCCACCATATTCATGGGTCGGTTTGGGCTCAAAACATCAAACGAACCTTAAAAGAACACGGACTTATTGACCGTCCTATTCATATCATCAGTGCCAATCTGCACTCGGTAATGAATAGCCTGTACGCCTATCCGGCACTCGCTGCGGCCAAAGAAAAAACAGGTTCTATCCTCGAAATGGCCACAGCACTGAGCAAGTCAAATGCCAAGCGCAACCAAAACCTGATCAGGGAATATGCTGAAGCCAATGGATTATTGGAAATCCCTGATTCTTCAGGTACCAATATTGGTGTTCAGCTGATTGATACGCAGCAACTCAAATGGAAATCGTTGAGCCCAGAGATCAGCCGATTGGATACAAAATCACAGAAAGCTGCACCTGTTCTTTTGGTGATGGATTATGCATTTGGGGAACAGGCATTTGAAACGGTGGACGAACTGGTGAAACCTTATAAAGAAGATGGACAGGTCATTCCACTGGATATTCAGTCGGTTAATATTATGGGTAAGGCTGGCATTCTGACAGGAGGCAAAGGAGATATTATGATTCCTAACGCCCATGTTTTTGAAGGTACTGCGGATAATTATCCTTTTGACAATGACCTAAGCATTGAAGATTTCAAGGACGATCAGCTTCCTGTATATGCGGGCCCGATGATCACCGTTCTGGGAACTTCTCTGCAAAATAAAGATGTGCTTTCGTATTTCCGCCATTCATCATGGAAGGCTATTGGCCTGGAGATGGAAGGAGCCCATTATCAAAAAGCGATACAGGCGGCCTCAAAAATCCGTTGCACAATTAACAGTGATGTCGTACTGCGCTACGCATATTATGCTTCTGATAATCCATTGCATACGGGCTCAACGCTCGCAAGCGGGCCTTTGGGCGAGGTAGGCGTACGACCGACCTACTTGATTACTGTAAAAATTCTGAATAAAATTTTCGAAAGAAAATAGAAATATGGACAAGCAAGGATTCTCCTATCATATCCTTAATAGTATTTCACAAAGCCCACTGTTGCACGACGAAGGTCTACACAACAGTGTGGCCTTTCAAGTGGTGGCCACCATCATGATTTTCGTGGTGGCTTTCGGCTTGGGGGAAATTAACCGCCGACTGATTTTCCGCCCAATAATCCACCTGATCTACCAAAGAGATAAGGACCTGCCCAAGAAGCTCGCCGAGCTGAAATTACTGCGGTTCATCTCCTTCTTTACCAACATTACCATCGTTTATTTACTGGTCGGTAATATCCCCTCTTTACTGGATACCATTCAAAATTTTATCGCCAAGCTCTCCCTGGTGATGCTGTTATTTTTGGGGACCCGTCTGGTTACGCTTTTCCTTGAATTGGCAGACTATAAATATGCCCAGAAAGCGATGCAAAAGCAGTCGTCTTTCAGTGGTTACATTGGAGTGCTGAGCTTCTTCATGTATCTGGTCGCCTTTATTTTCTCTTTGTCGATCATCATTAATGAATCACCTTTTGCCCTCCTGACAACCCTTGCGGGTTTTACAGCCCTGTTTTTATTGGCATTCCGCGATACCATTATGTCTATATATGCATCGGTGGTCATTACACACGGGCAGCTCGTTGAAGTTGGCGACTGGATAGAAATGCCTTCTGACGGGGTGGATGGTGAAGTGGATGAAGTTAGTCTGAATGTGGTAAAAGTCCGAAACTGGGATAAAACCATCATGACTTTTCCGACCTACAAACTTGTGGGTGGGACTTTCAAAAACTGGCAGGGAATGCGACGGTTGGGCATCCGCCGAATCAAGAGAATCATTCTCCTCGACATGAATTCGATCCGCTTTCTGAGTGAATTGGAAGTCAATCAGATTAAATCGCAAATTCCATTGCTGTCGGATATGAAGATCAAGGATGACCTTCACAGCTTTAATGCCGTTCCGCAGGACCCGATTACAAAATATGTTTCCAACGTAACGCTGTTCAGAAATTATATGGTTCAGTATTTACATGCTCATCCAAAAATTTCGAATCGGGGAATGTTGTTGGTGCGCGAAAAAGAGCCAAGTCAAAATGGCCTGCCAATAGAGATTTATTGTTTCTCCGACAGATCCGACTGGGTTTACTATGAAAATTTACAATCCTCTATTTTTGATCACATCCTTTCGGTGGTCGCACTTTTTAAATTAAGAGTCTATCAGCGGGATCAGTCGTGGCAAAATGGACTGCAAGGGACCTCTTCAGAAATATTCTGGGAAATGCCCAATAAACCGCATGGTTACAGCGATATCGATACCTTTAAAAAAAGATAAGCACTTAAAAGTACGGGCGGAATACCCCAAAAAGCAGTTTTTCTTACCTCTCAAAGTCCTTCGGGACTTTTTTTTATCCCCCATTAGCTTGGTTCACCCTTAGGGTAACACTTTTCATCCCGAATACAAAGGAGGCTAAACATAAAGTTTTCAAGTAGGTTAGTAAGGATAGTAATAACGCATTCTATTCGAACATCTTAACCTGCAATTTATGATTCAGAAAAAACAATTGCTCTCCGTTAATTATGCGATTGTAAACTATGAACAAGCTTCTGATCACTTGATTGAAAAGGCTAAAACCCGTACCTCATACGGAGTTTCTGCCTTGGCCGTTCATGGGCTCATTGAGTCTTACTGGGATCGCACACTGAGTGAACAAGTCAATAAAATTCCGCTGGTTGTTGCTGACGGGCAACCCATTCGATGGGCACTTAACAGCATATATGGCACTGGCATGAAAGATCGGGTCTATGGCCCGACCCTAACTCTTCACGTACTTGAAAAGGCGAATCGCGATCATCTAAATGTTTACCTGTACGGCAGCACGGCCAGTACTCTGAAGCAATTTCAGGCATTTATCCATAAAACATATCCCAACGTACACATCTGTGGCGTGCATCAGGACAGGTTCCGTGATGCCACTGCGGAAGAAGATCTCGAAGACATTGAAAAGATCAATGCTTCAGGCGCTCATGTGGTTTTAGTAGGCAGAGGTTGCCCCCGACAGGAAAAATGGGTGGCGGACCATCTCGGTAAAGTAAATGCCATGATGATGGCCGTCGGTGCTGCATTTGACTTTCACGCGGGAACCCAAAAGCAGGCCCCAAAATGGATGCAAGACAATGGTTTGGAATGGTTCTTCCGACTGACTCAGGAACCCAAAAGGCTGTGGAAGCGCTACCTGACCACCAACAGCACCTTTGTCTATCTTTTTCTTCGTCAAAAGTTTTTCGCTTAACCAACATATAATAACAACTCACATCATGAAAGCAGTTTTAATCACAGGCGCTGCGGGCCTGATAGGAAGTGAGGCCGTGGCCTTTTTTGCTGATAAATTTGACACCGTTATAGGTGTTGATAACAACCTGAGAAAATATTTCTTTGGGGAGGCAGGTTCCGTAGAATGGAATCAGGCACGACTGAAGGAAAAATATCCCAACTACAAACATGTAAATCTGGATATTCGCGATCAGCAGGCGCTGGAAGAACTCTACAAGGAATATGGCACTGACATTGATCTGATTGTCCATACAGCGGCACAACCAAGCCACGACTGGGCAGCCAAGGAGCCATTTACAGATTTTACAGTAAATGCCAATGGCACCCTGAACCTTTTGGAGTACACCAGGCAGTATGCCCCAGAGGCCGTATTTATCTTCACCTCAACCAATAAGGTTTATGGAGACACGCCCAACTATTTACCCCTGATAGAGCTCGAAAAAAGATGGGAAATTGTGGAAACACACCCATATTTCGATCATGGGATCGATGAAAATATGTCGATAGACCATTCAAAGCACTCTTTGTTTGGCGCTTCGAAGGTTTCCGCCGACATATTGGTACAGGAATATGGTAAGTATTTCGGAATGAAAACAGGTGTTTTCAGAGGTGGATGCCTAACTGGCCCCAACCATTCAGGTGCTAAACTGCATGGATTCCTGAGCTACTTGATGAAATGTGCCGTGTCTGGTGATCATTACACAATTTTCGGCTACAAAGGCAAACAGGTTCGGGATAACATTCACGCGCACGATCTGGTCAATATGTTCTGGCATTTCTACCAAAACCCACGACAAGGAGAAGTTTATAATGCTGGCGGTGGCCGCCACTCCAACTGTTCAATGATGGAGGCCATTGAAATCTGTGAAGGACTCACAGGCAAAAAAATGAACTACTCGTATTCTGACGATAACCGAATCGGGGACCACATCTGGTATGTCAGTGATTTAACGAAATTTAAAAACCATTATCCAGATTGGCACTGGAAATATAACCTTGAGGATATTCTCAATCAGATTCACACTGGGATTACCGTGAGGGTCTAACAGAAAGAGCGATCAAATGATCGCTCTTTTTTTATTTTTCTATTTCCAGTTTTTCGCTGCCCAATCCTTACGAGCCTGCTCATCTTGAAAAGTCCAGGCTAAAAAGCGGGTACGCTTCTGCCCTTGCATCATTTTTATTTCTCTAAAATCTGCCACACCCACTTTTTTCAACTGCTTTTTAAGGTCAAAAATATGGTCTTTTTGCGACACCAATGCACTGAACCACAGCACTTGATCTTTATGGTTTAAGCTTTCCTTGATCATGAATTTCACAAAAAGCAACTCACCTCCAGGTACCCAAAGTTCGGCATCCTGACCACTGAAATTCCTTTTAGGCAAAACAGGCTTATCACGATGAAGCTTCTGCCACTTTTGAATATTGGCCTTTTCAGCTTCCGCCTCTGAACTGTAAAAAGGAGGATTACACATGGTGAAATCGTAACGCTCCCCTTCACGGATCACCCCTTTGAAATACTGCTTAATTGCTTTTTGATGCACTAATTTGATTGCGGAAGGACCAAGGTCGTTCGCCTTCAAGATACTTAACCCATGCTGAATAGAGGCCTGACTTTGTTCTGAAGCAACAAATGACCACTGAAACAACTTTCGGCCAATGATCGGGTAAATCAAACTTGCGCCAGTTCCAATATCAACGCCCTTAACTTTATCAGTAGGAATCACTCCTTCGTTGCATTCTGACAACAAATCGGCCAGATACAATACATAATCGGCACGGCCTGGTACAGGTGGCACCAAATTATTGCGAGGAATATTCCAGTCACTGATCTCGTAGTGCGCCTTGATCAGTGCGCTGTTTAAAGCTCTTACCGACAAATCATCGCTGAAATTAATGGTCTTCAAACCATTTTGTTTGGTAATCACATATTTTGACAACGAAGGATCTTTTTCCTCCAAAAGGTCAAAATCATAACCATCTTTATGGGGGTTCGAAGGATGGTGAGGTGGCAATTCTACCACACCATTTTTCGATTTTTTCTTATTTTGCATCATGCAAGTTACGATTAAGTTTGCTCCTATTCAATCTTTTATCCAATACTTGAACAAGGTCTATGATTCATCTCGGTTAACCCCTTTAAACTGACGGATGTTTATCAAAAGCCTGATGGACATTTTTGACTACCAAATTCGGAACACCGCCAAAATGGTAAAGCAAGGAACCTATTCGGTATTTTTGAGCCCCTCGAAAACATTCATTTCCATTTTTCACAAGCACTCGCATGGCAACACCCTGATTACCTGCAAGTCCTAAAAAGATCAGTTTGGGCTATTGTAATGGTATAAATATTGATATTCATTAATTCGAATATTCGATTGATAAAAATTTAAATTCAACAATTTCCCTTTTATCTTTGGTAACCTACTTTTCTGAAAATCCTATGGGAGCTTAGGCCCTCACTTTTGCAGTTTTAAACCGCAAACAAGCGCTTCTATGTTAAAATTTTCAGGAATAAAATTCGGTCTGTTACCCAAACTACTGCTCGCCATTATCCTTGGTATTGCTATGGGCAGCCTTGACTTTTTGCCGTTGGTTCGCCTGATGGCCACTTTCAATGGTATATTTGGCAACTTTCTGGGCTTCGTCATCCCATTGATTATCGTCGGGTTTATCGCCCCAGGTATCGGTGATTTGGGAAAGGGAGCTGGTAAATTATTGGCCATTACGGCTGGCCTGGCCTACCTCTCTACTGTTTTTGCAGGCAGTCTGGCGTGGCTGATCAACACCTTGGCCCTTCCCTCTTTACTTCAGGGAAATGTCTTCAGTATCGGAGAACAACAGGAAGCCGTTATTGCCCCATTTTTCAAGGTGGATATGCCTCCCCTAATGCCCGTGATGTCTGCACTGCTTTTGGCTTTTATCTTAGGCTTGGGTATTACGATCCAAAAAGGGAATGCGATCAAGAATGTGATGAAGGAATTTCAGCTGATTATTGAAAAGATCATCTCGACGATCATCATCCCATTTTTACCGCTGCATATTGCGGGGATCTTTGCACAAATGACCTATTCAGGACAGGCAGCGATGATCCTGTCAGTATTTATAAAAGTGTTTGCCATCATCTTTGCCTTGCATATGCTGATGCTTTTGATACAGTTTACGGTAGCTGGAGCGCTCACAAAGCAATCGCCCTTTAAGCTGATCAAAAATATGTTGCCCGCTTATTTTACCGCCATTGGTACACAATCCTCTGCGGCAACCATTCCTGTAACCTTAAAACAAAGTCTGAAAAACAAAGTCAGTGAAGAGGTCGCCGACTTTGCCGTTCCTTTATGTGCAACCATTCACTTATCAGGTAGTACGATCACCATTACCTCTTGCGCCATGGCCATCATGATGCTCAATGGTATGCCGACGGATTTCTCACTGATCTTCGGCTTTGTGATGATGCTCGGCCTGACGATGATTGCCGCACCTGGTGTGCCAGGTGGTGCCGTGGTTGCCGCTCTTGGCTTATTGGAAGCCATGCTGAATTTCTCTTTACCATTGACTTCCCTGATGATGGCACTGTACATGGCACAGGACAGTTTCGGTACAGCCTGTAATGTTACGGGCGACGGGGCGATCAGTATCATGGTGGATAAGCTGAATAAACAGAAGGGAGAAAAAGTGCCAACAAAACAAATAGAAGACCTTCAGAGCGTATAAGTTACGCGGCTTTGGGGCTTCACTTGTCACTTATTTTGGAGCGGTCGCACAACTATAATTGCAATTTATCAAACCAAATAAAACTTACTCACGCCCATTTAACCATGGAATGAATTCCATGTCATTACAAAAAGTCCTTTCAGGCATGCGCGTAAACTTTTAATTTCGATAATATCAATTAATGGAATATTTCTGTCAATTCAAGAAGGTGATCCTCAT
>CANMKE010000004.1 GCA_947498325.1 uncultured Persicobacter sp. | reverse complement strand
GTTAGAGCATCTGACTGTTAATCAGAGGGTCGTTGGTTCGAGCCCAACCTTGGGAGCAAAGGTAAAAACGCCTTGGACGTTAAGTCTGAAGAATATTCCTAAGTAGCTCAGTTGGTTAGAGCATCTGACTGTTAATCAGAGGGTCGTTGGTTCGAGCCCAACCTTGGGAGCAAAGGTAAAAACGCCTTGGACGTTAAGTCTGAAGAATATTCCTAAGTAGCTCAGTTGGTTAGAGCATCTGACTGTTAATCAGAGGGTCGTTGGTTCGAGCCCAACCTTGGGAGCAAAAAAAGCCGGTCGTAATGATCGGCTTTTTTTTTGGTCTATACTGAAGTAGACAAGGTTATTTAGTTAAGCATGCTGTCCTGTAGAGACGTTATTTTTAACGTCTAATACAACGTTCTTATCAGTTCAAGCGTCCCGCTTGGATTGATTTCATATAAATACTTTGATCCAAGCGGGACGCTTGAACCAAAGTGGTCTAAAATAAAAAAAGACGTCCTTCCGAACGTCTCTACATTATAATGTCCTTTTATTCTTCGGTACTCAGTGCATCAATCACCTGCAAAACCTTTTCTTTCAATGCTTCAGATGATTTTTTCAGATTGATCAAAAATTCGTCCGCAGGTAACATGCCGCCATCGACTAAATCGGTTACAGACTTAATGCCCATATAAGGCATATCGAGCAATTCACAAATATAGGCGATTCCTCCAGCCTCCATTTCTTTAACGACTACCTCCTGTTTTTCCAGTATCGTATAATCGGTATCGCACATATCGAGTGAATTTCCCGTGCTGATGGTCGCATAATCCATTTTCAGCTTATTGGCGAGGGTGTCGTCTGTCCAGCAGCGATAATTTCCGATGCCGTATTCCTCCATGCCTGGAATAGAAATCCGGCGGTCGTGGTGCATCACATTATTTGCCCAGTAAACTTTGGCAATCTCGCTGCCTTTACTTTTGAAAGCACCACAGGTTCCAGCGTTGATGATCAGGTCGGGCTGAAGTTGATTAATTGCTGTGAGCGTCGCAACGGCGGCAGGGGTCGTGCCAATACTGTCGATATTAAATCGAGGATCAATGCCATTGACGACCACAAATACCTCAGAATCGTTGACCTTCCCCTGATAGGTGTCCATGGGAAGCTTTGAGTGAAGTTTCTCAACAGGCTGAAGTTTTAATTGCTCGCGTATGGGTTTGGCTTCGGCGTGCATGGCCATCACCAGAACTATTCTTTTAAAGTGCATAGAAGTGATATTTTTTGCAAGCTAACAAAAACTACTCACCTTGCCATACAGGGGGGCGTTTCTCCCGAAAAGCCGTTAAGCCTTCCTGTGCGTCCTTGGTTTTAATCAGTTCCTGAAGTTGCTCCAAAAGATAGGAATGCTGCGCGACTGGCGAGAGGTTGAGCATTTCATCATAAGCTTTGAGCCCGCGTTGAACAGCCAGCGGAGCGACCTGTTTGAGCTGCTGAAAAAGTTTGTCAAGGTAAGGCCGCAGGTCTTCAGGAGGGAGCACTTTCGTGATGAGTCCCCACCGTTCTGCTTCCTGTGCTGAAATCATTTCCGCGCGCATACACCAATCGAGCAGAATTCGTTTTGGAACAATAGGCGCAAGGGAAGCCATGACCTGCATTGGCCAGATGCCTCGCTTGGCTTCAGGGAGGCTGAGCTCCACATTTTCCAGACAGACCACATGGGAACAGCCTGCCAAAATAAGGAATGCACCAGCATACACATTCCCCTCTACAATTGCGATGCATGGTTTATGCAACTTCATGAAAGCATCACCAAGTTTTACTGGTTTTTTAGGCTCGGGAATGGTCGATCCCTTGATGTCAACAGGCAGTCCTGCGAAAGCCTTGAGGTCGGCGCCTGCTGAAAAAGTATCGCCTTTTGCGCTGATCGTAACGCCCCATATTTTGGGATTGTAGTGTGCATGATTGAGCGCAAAAGCAATTTCATTCATCATTTGCGGCGGCATGGCATTTTTCTTTTCAGGCCTGTTGAGGGTAATGTTCAGGAAGTGGTCATCACCTTCAACTGATAAAAAACCAAATTGGTATTGTTGTAAGTTTTCCGCCTGATGTTGTGGATAAGCAAGCATAGGTTATGATTTAATGGTCAGAAAAACTTTATCAGATTCTACCATATCATCAGCCTTTACAAAGACCTCCTCAATGATGCCCTCCGAATGTGCGTAAATTGTATTTTCCATTTTCATGGAACTCAGCACCAGTAAGGGGTCACCAGTTTTGATCTCATCACCTGCCTTTACCATTACCTTAATGATCTGGCCAGGCATCGGAGAGGTGTAAGCGTCATCACTTTTGCTGGCTTGCGTTGTGGGGTAGCGGGGTACGGTATCAACCTTAACCGTCCCTTCTGTGGGGGTGTATATAAAGTAGCCTGTTTTTGATGGGAATATCTGCCACTTTCTGATCGTCCCATTAATTTGAATAATCCAACTGTCGCCGGCCTGTTTGATGATTTCAGTGGTGAACTGCTTATCATTGAATTCGCATTCCAATGTATCCGTTTTAGTGCGCTTATAAGCAATGTTGGTCGATGACCCTGCTATTTTGTACGTTATTTGTTGCAACATAGAAAGGTTGTTGCGCCACCCACTGGGAATATGGCGGAAATAAGGCTGTTTTTTACTTCTTTCGAGCCATTCGTAAATCAGCGTAACGCATAAAGCTTCCTCCGTAAGGGTAGCGGAGGGCTGACATTCAACTTGGTATTTTACCAAAAACTGGGTGTCGAATTCACCAGACTGAAATACCTCATGCCGCATAATCCCTTTCAGGAAATCAATATTATTGTTGACGCCAATCAGGGCGGTTTGCTCCAATGTGTAATGCATGAGGCGCAGGTTTTCAGTCCTTGTGGCACTGTGTGTAATGACCTTGGCAATCATTGGGTCGTAATAAATACTGACCTCCGAACCAGTCTCCACTCCTGCGTCAACCCGTACCTGTGGGTGCTGATGATAATCGAATTTTAGGATTTTTCCTGTTTGTGGCAGGAAGTTGTTTGAAGGGTCTTCGGCATAAACCCGCACCTCAAGGGCGTGCCCCTGCTGCGGGATTTCGGCTTGCTCCATTGGTAGTTTCTCTCCCTGTGCAATTCTGATCTGCCATTCCACGAGATCGAGGCCAGTGATCATTTCCGTAACAGGGTGTTCCACCTGCAATCGGGTGTTGACCTCCAGGAAATAAAAGGAATTGTCTTCCGCAAAAAGAAACTCTACGGTGCCTGCATTGTCATAATTCAAGGCTTCGGCAGCCTTCACAGCAACACCACCCATGCGGGCGCGGGTAACCTCATTGAGGGCGGGAGAGGGGCTTTCTTCAATAATTTTTTGGTGGCGCCGCTGAATGGAGCAATCACGCTCATAAAGATGAATTGCCTGCCCATGCTGATCTCCAAAGATTTGAAATTCGATATGCCTGCTGGATGCAAAATATTTTTCGAGGAGCATCAGGTCGTTGCCAAAAGCGGATTTAGCCTCCCGTTTAGCGGCATCAAAAGCATCAGACATTTCTTCTTCACTATTAACCACACGCATCCCCTTTCCTCCTCCTCCCGCTGTTGCTTTCAGTAAAACTGGATAGCCAATTTCTCGCGCTTCACGGATAAATGCTTCCAGCGATTGGTCATCTCCATTATAGCCAGGAACCACAGGCACGCCATTTTCTGCCATAAGTTGTTTGGCTGTTTTTTTGTCGCCCATCAGTCGTATTGCTTCAGCATTGGGCCCGATGAACGTGATGCCTTCCGCTTCACATTTTGCAGCAAAGTCTGTGTTTTCTGAGAGGAAGCCGAAGCCAGGATGAATGGCCTGCGCGTTCGTTTTTTGTGCCGCCTCGATAATCCGTTCCTGCCGGAGGTAGGATTCATCGGGCCGATTACCGCCGAGGGCTACAGCCTCTTTGGCCTCATATACAAAGGCCTCATGCTTGTCCGCTTCAGAAAACACCGCCACCGTATTGATGCCGAGCCTGTGGCAGGTACGAATAATTCTGCGGGCAATTTCCCCACGATTGGCAATCAGTATTTTATTGAAAGATTTAGGGTTCATAGTTTGGTGGTGTTGGGTAAGGGGTTGATTTTTTAGTATGCTTTTAGATGCCAGGTACAAAGTGACGGGAATTATTCGGTACGCTGATCATTGGTCACCTTTTACCATGTTCATTTGGGTTTTATTGAAAATGGTTACACATCCTGAGTATGCGTAGCGCCCTATGTAGTGGACATTTTCCCGCTTCTTGAGGCGACAAACTGCTTTTCGTGTTTAATGCGATCAATTTCAAATTTACTGATGATCTCATACATGATCTCCGACGAGCCTGCGCCAATTGAAAACAGTCGGGTATCACGCCAGGCGCGGGCCACACCATAAGTCTCCACATAGCCATTTCCCCCATGGGCTTGAATGGCCTGATTGATAATTTCCATGGCGGTTTCGGCAGTATAGACTTTCGACATCGTAATGACTTCCGTAGCCTTTGGCCCGATATCCATAAATGCCAGCAAAGCGCGGTCGGTCATGGCGTGGCAGGATTCGAGCTGGGTGGCCATTTTGGCAATTTTATGGCGCATAACCTGCAATTTGCTAAGGGTGCTGCCAAAGGCTTTTCGGTCACGGACATACTTGACGGCCTCGTCATAGGCATACTGAGCGGTGTGGGTAGCCATAACCGACATCAGCAAACGCTCTTCCTGAATATTGTTCATCAGGTAATAAAATCCTTTGTTGATCTCGCCGATAACATTCTCTTTGGGCACTTTCACATTGTCAAAAAACACCTGTGCGGTATCCGAAGTATGCCAGCCGAGTTTTTTATCAATAGGGGAGCAACTGACGCCCTCCCAATGATTTTCAACAATCAGCAAGGTCATTTTGTGCCCTTCTCCTGTGCGGGTAACCACCACCATAAAATCACCGATATTGGCATTGGTAATAAAGATTTTTGAACCGTTCAGGATAAAGTGGTCGCCTGCATCTTCTCCGAATGTGGATATGCCCTTGACGTCGGAGCCTGCACCGGGTTCGGTGATGGCCAAAGAGGCGATCATGTCTCCCTGAATCGCTGGGCGCAGGTATTTGTCCTTTTGCTCGTCTGTACCCATGGCATTCAGCAGTGGCAACGGCAGGAAGGTATGCGCGTAATAGGAGCCCGTGAAGCCACCAATATTGGCATAGGATAGTTCTGCCATCACGATCTCAGAGGCCAGAAAGTCCATGCCGCTGCCCCCGACCTCTTCAGGGAAGTTTGCGCCAATAAAGCCCAGCTCCCCCATTTTTTTGAAAAGATGTTTGGGGCATTCCTCCTGGTCTTCCCACTGTTGCAGGTTTGGTGTAATTTCTTTTTCTATAAACTGTCTGAGGGAATCTCTCAGTAACTGATGTTCTTCATGGTATTTTTTCATAGGGGGAATTGTTGTTTGTCAAGGGTAGAATTTACATGCGGAAGATGCCAAAGTTTCGGCTGCTTTCGATGGTTTGCAGGTGAATCACCTCCAGGCACATGCTGAGGTATATTCGGGTGTCAGAGGGTTGAATTACACCATCGTCCCAAAGGTGTCCTGAGGAGTAATATGGCGTCGATTTTCGCTCGATGTCGTCAACAAGGGCTTGTTTATCGGCCGCAAGCTGTTGCTCATCCACCACCTTACCGCCCCCGCGTCTGATGATGTCCATCACACCGGCGAGCTGTTCACCACCCATCACAGAGATTTTGGCATTGGGGTAAGTGAACAGAAATCGGGGTTTGTACATACGGCCCATCATGGCGTAATTTCCAGCACCATAAGAGGCGCCAGTCATGATGGTGATGGCGGGGACTTCGCTGTTGGAAACCGCATTGATCAGCTTGGCACCATGCTTAATGATCCCTTCCTGTTCATATTTTTTTCCTACCATAAAACCAGTAATGTTCTGAAAGAAGACAATAGGAACGGCATTCATATTGCACAACTGAATGAAATGTGCTCCTTTATTGGCTGCATCGCTGAACAGTACGCCATTGTTGGCAATAATTCCGACCCTGAACCCATTGATGTGTGCATAACCGGTGATCAGGGTGGGGCCGAATTCAGCTTTGAATTCATGGAAGGCAGAGCCATCGACCACTCTTGCGATAATTTCGCGGGCGTCGAAAGGTTGCTTAATATCGGGGGGGAGGATGCCGTGAATTTCCTCCGCAGCATATAACGGCGGCTTTACTTCCTGACGGGGGTTATTGCTTTGGGCGGGTTCATAAAAGGCCATAATCTCCCGGGCTTTCCTGATGCCATCGAGCTCATCATCGGCGAGATAGTCGGACACTCCACTGATTTTGCTGTGCATGCTCGCGCCACCAAGTTCTTCGGCAACCGCATCCTCATTGGTGGCCATTTTTACCAGTGGAGGACCGGCAAGGAATACCTGCGCCTGACCTTTCACGAAAATCGCATAATCTGACATGCCAGGGATATACGCCCCACCAGCGGTGCTGCTGCCGAAAACCACCGAAATGGTGGGGGCACCAAGCTTGGATCGTTTGGTGATTTCCCGGAACATAGTGCCAGCATTGTTAAAGATGTTTTCCTGTTCTGGTAAATTGACACCAGCGGATTCCACGAGGTTAATTACCGGTAGGTGATTTTCATAAGCAATCTCCGCAATGCGCTGATGTTTCTGCACGGTGGCATGATCTATGGCGCCCCCTTTTTTGGTACCTATATTGGAGGCAATCAGGCATATTTTACCACTGACCAGCCCAATGCCAGCCACCAGGGTTCCGCAGGGTCCGAAGCCATCGCGACCAATACCCGCAAGGGGGAGCAACTCAAGGAAGGGGGAGTCCTGATCCAGCAAAAGCTCAATTCTTTCGCGCGAGAGGTATTTGCCCTGATTTCGGGCTTTTTGGAGGTGTTTCTCGGGCCCTTCAAATCGGGCTTCGTGTAAATGCTGCGCCAAAGTATTCAGCAATTCCTCCATATTGGAAAGGTTTCGCTGATAACCTTCCGATTGGGGGATGATATTGGAGTGGATAGGTTGCATTCAGGTTCTTTAGTTGGTGGTTGACATTTTATTTCAGGTGAACAATCGCCACAGGATAATACAAAGAGTTTCCTGTTGTTGAACGTTTTGTAGATGCTGTGGTTTTGGTAAATCTTTTGATGTCAATATATAATATAATAAAAAATACACGGTAATGGTGTGTTTTCCTGCTGAAAAGTGATGGGTTGTTTGGGGAGTTTCCTGAATTTTTGGCGCAAAAAAAAGCACTGAAGAAATCAACTTCAGTGCTTTTGTCAGTGTATTGTTTTGGGCTTTTATCTACCGCAATTTTGAATCATTTGCTTTACATGCTCATTAAATTCGGTTTCCTTCATCAGGTCCTCGAGGTTGAGGTGGAAACGGTATTTCCACTGATGGTTCGGATTGGCCGGCACGTTGATCTGTTCGCTCTTCGCGTCCTGCTTTCTGAGGTCGGCATTCATGGCCACTAAATCCTGAATGGGGAAAATTGCCCACATTGCAGGCGACCATAAATGCTGATTGACCATCTCTTCAGCAAGCCAGGTTTCACAGTAATACGGTGCGCCGCCATGGTGGCCAAGCATATGGTTGAAAAAGGCCTGTGTTTGGTCTGGATCTTCTTCCCACCATCCTCTAATGGTGGACATATCATGACATGAAGGGGTAACCACCGATAAATATGGTGCGTGCGCCGGATGTCCAAATTCCACCTTCGGATTTTTTGGCATACGCTGAATTTCAAGGCTCAGCATGCCCAGTTCGTCCATTACGGGCGGAACGCAATCAGGAACCATTCCTAAATCTTCTCCGCAGATCAGCATATTGGTGGCCTCTTTTAGTGCAGGAAGCTTGACCATGGCCTGTGTTCTCCAGAAGTCCTCCTGACGGTGGTAAAAGAAATCAATATACATTTCGTTGAGCTTTGCCCTGCTGTATTCATCAAGCTCCTGGTAAGAGCGGGTTTGATGCATGGCAATCCTTGGGCTGAAATGCTCGTGGTTGGTTTTGGGAATTTCCACCAGAACAACATTGGCAATCAGTCCAAAAAGCCCCAGCTTAATTTGCTCACGGTAGGCCTGCTCATCGTTGGTCAGGCTTTCGTCGTGGGCAAGAAACTCTTCCACCTTTCTCTGGGTGTCGAATTCGGGCTTCATTTCGAAACAGCCTTGCTGATACTCGTTCAGATACTGCGCCTTGACTGCCGCTGTGTCTTCCCCGAAAATTTCATGAAGGAAATGTTCGCGGATGTAAGGTTTCACCAGTCGGTCATAATCAAAATGGATCTGCCTGTCGTAGAACTCCTGTTTGGTGATTGGCAAACAAGGGTTGAAGTACCCCAAGATTCCCTGAACGGCATCCCAGGGGATCTCCCAGATACGGAAGAATCCAAGAATATGATCAATACGGAAAGCATCAAAATAGGTACCCATGTTGGTCATTCGGCTTTTCCACCAAGAGAAGCCGTCTTTAGCCATTTCCTCCCAGTTATAGGTAGGGAAACCCCAGTTTTGCCCATTTACAGCAAAAGCATCGGGTGGCGCGCCTGCCTGGCAGTCCATATGATAGAGAGAAGGGTTCATCCATGCATCAACCGAGTAGCGGTAAATTCCGATGGGAATATCTCCTTTAAGCACAATTCCTTTCTTCCTTGCGTAGTCTGCGGCATCAAGGAGTTGCAGGTGTAAATGATACTGAATGAAATAGTGAATGGCGATTTCATCGTAGTGTTGTGAGCTTGGTTTGACCAGTTCATCAATCACTTTTTCATCGAAAGTAGCATAAGCTCCCCACTGCTTGAAATCAGGGGTTCGGTATAAATCCCGAAGGAAAGAGAAAGCAGCATAAGCCTTGATCCAGTGAGCGTTTTCTTTCAGGAATTGCTGTGCTTTTTTATCCTTGAAGAATTGCTCTTTGGTTTCGCCGTAAATCATTTTGATGTAACGGCTTTTGGTGCGCATCACATCGTTGTATTCGACGGTTTCCGACTCATTGAGCTTGTCGCGGACTTCAGCAATAATCTTGCGGGTGGTTTTTGATGCCAGCTGACCCAAGTGTTCCATATTCAGGTACATGGGATGGAGCGCAAATACCGATATGGCCGAATAAGGATAAGAATCTTTCCAGTTATGGTTGGCAACGGTGTCGTTGATCGGCAAAATCTGTATCAGCTTGATATTGACTTTTTCAGACCAGTCGGCGAGGAGCTTCAGGTCATTGAATTCACCCACCCCCATGCCACTTTTGCTTCTCAGGGAAAATACAGGAATGGCCACGCCAGCCCCTTTCCAGTTCGCAAATGGGTAGCTGATGGCTTCATCAGTAATAACCTGAACGGTTTTCTCTTCGGTAATATCAGCCCTGAGGACACGATTGAAATCCCTGGATTCCCAGGCCACAATGTCTTTTTTCTCAATATTGTAAAAGCCGTATTTGTATTCCAACGGCAGCGCAATGGAATTCAGCGCAACATCCACAGACCATAAGGCTTCATCGTTACAAGTCATCAGTAGTGCCTCCTGATGCGACCAGTTGCCCAATGCTGAGGAGCTTCCGAGCAAGCACAGTTGATGACCTTCAGGAACACGCGCTGCCTGAATCTGAAAGCGAAACAGGTTTTCAGATTTTTTCAGGGTAATGCGTTTTTTCTTTCCTGCCGCAGCGGGTTTTGGCAAAAGGGCATTCTGAAAGGCGGTGGTGAAAAAGGTGTTCTCCTCGCGGCTTTTTGGTCGCCAGGCATCTTTTAGAAGGTAGCTGTTTTTGCTTTTTTCCAGCTTCAGGTACCGACTTCCCCATTCTTTATCGATTTCAGTGGCGGGGTTACTGGCAACAAAATAAAAGTAATTAAAATCGGCTGTTGTTGAAGGAAGTTCGACGGTTGCCTGCCAGTGTTCATTGGCTATAATGTTCAGGGGAAGCGCCTGTGCAGGAAGGCCATTCCCTAACTCAGGAATGGTACCGCAAACATACACTTGCTGACCCCATTGGGTGTGATAATCAATATTGAATTGGATTTTCATCTTTTCAAAATACAATCGTGGATATTATTTTTGCCTTAAGGTGTGAAAAAATAGGCTTATTTATTCATTATTCTCATAATTTAGACATAAATATCATTCTTCAATCTTAGATCGAAAAGATTTATATCGAATCTTTATGCAAATGTTTGCGCTTTCTTGCAGGGCTGTGGATCTTGTTCGTTAAACAGATGATATACGATATCAAGACGTTTAAAAACGATACCTATTTTTGAGAACTCATAGCATTAAATAATATGGATATTTTAGATCAGCTTCAGTGGAGGTATGCCACCAAAAAATTTGACAGTGCACGAAAACTTGAAGAATCACAATTGAGGCGGATTTTAGAGGGCGTGCGCTGGTCGGCTTCTTCGCTGGGTTTACAGGCATGGAAGATTGTGGTGGTGGAGACTGAATCTTTGCGCGAGGAGATCAAAACGCACTCCTGGAATCAGTCGCAGGTAACGGATGCTTCCCACCTTTTGATTCTTTGTCGGCAGGAAGAAGTGGAGGCCACAGATGTAGAAGAGATGGTGGACTTAATGGCCAATACGCGATCAGTGAGCACGGATTCCCTGACGGGGTACGCAAACATGATCCATGGTTATTTGAAAGGGTTAAGCGCCGAGCAGCAGGCCGTTTGGTTGGATCATCAGGTTTATCTGGCTTTGGGTAATTTGCTGACGGTTTGTGCGGCGGAAGGCGTTGATGCCTGCCCGATAGAAGGTTTTGCACCTGCGGAAATTGATCGGATTCTCGATCTTCCAGCGGAGGGTTTGCGAAGCACTGTAATGTGCCCGATTGGTTTTAGAGATGAAAGTGATGAGCTGGCACAGCAGGCGAAAGTCAGGAAACCGCTGAGTACCATCATTATCAGAAAGTAAGCATTATGGTGCGATTGGTCGCCGGACTTATTTTATTTATTGGAGGTCGATCAATGAATGCACCAAAAGATTGATATTGCTGCGATTAAAGAGGAGCTCTTCCTCTTTTTCGGCAGTAATGATGACCAAATTTTTTAATGGGTAGGTGTCTTGCTTCAGCAAACCACCAAAATACCTCACCACCCTGGTTTTGTAACCCAGCTCATCACCTTTAGAGAGGTCAATGGTGGTGTGTGCCCCACAGCTTCGGTTGGTCATGTCCACGGTAAGGGTTTGGCCATCCTGTGAAATAATCACCTGGGCTTTGGATTGTGAATGCTGAATAGGAATTTGAGCAAAAGCCTGAGAAGAAAGACTGCCGATAATCAGTAGAAGTAAAAGAAGCGTTTTCATTGTCGTTAAGTTTAAGTACACTTCTTTCAATACTATATCAGTGCCAAAAGTATAATCTTCAATTTTGAGCAGTATAGGCTATTTTTAAAATTTTCGAGGGCTTGAAGGTGTTCGGTTTAGGGACGCTAGTGTCCGTTAGCGAACAGTGTCGGCTTGTTTTTTTTGTCGCTAACCCATTGATCGTTAGTTGTTACGCGTGGGGTTGCGTGTCCTGCTCGATTAGCATTGTAAGCTTGCGAAAACATCAGGGTTTGATGAGTGAAATGAGTGGAGATAAGTAATTCAATTGAATTATTTTTGTGTTTGAGGGGTGTTTTTTTGATTTATTTCAAGTGATTGTTTACATGGTTTTAGGTAATGTTTTTCGTGTTTTTCAATAAATTGAATCGGATTCTTTTTTTCAATCTCTACTGTTTATGCTTTATAATAGGAGGTACAGTAGGGGTTTGTAATATGATTTTTTTGACTATTTATTTTTTATTTCATAGTTGAAGGGCTTTGGATTTACGCAGTTAGTTGGATTTTAAACAAAATAGAACCGCTGAACTTTAGGTTTAATTATTGAATTAATTTGAGTATGTAATTTTTGTATAGCCTTTAGTGTTACGCTGAAGTGAGGAGGTTGGTGCAGCTTTTTGTTGATTGGTACACATGTAATATCATCCTGTTTTTCAGTCATTTAAACTTTTTGAAGCTTTAGGATTTTTGAAAATAATCCCTTTTTATTGCATTCAAATAGTATTAATTATCACTTATCGGTAATGGTAGTGAGTGTGAAGCGCTCTTCGAGGATGAAAATTGTTTACCTCTTGATCCACAATCTAAAGGTACGCAGGTAGGATAAGTTTGATAATTACAACATTAAACCTTAACTGTACACTTATGATGCGCGATTTTTCAAAATTGATGCTGGGCTTACTTCTTTTAGTAAGTGGCCTAATGATTTCCTGTAAGGATCAGTTCGCTGATGTCAACAGCCCTGATCGGGAACCGGAAGAGTCCCTCCGTATGCCTTTTAATGAGCATGTGTTTTTCTTGGATTCGAGAAATGGCTGGTCATATATCTATAAGGTAAAATATGATTTTCAGGGATTAACGGGAAATGCTACACTTACCCCTTTTGCAAAAGTAAAAGGTGGTAGTCATATGGCTGTTTCTCCTGCAAGCTTGGATCCTGTTGATGGTAAGCGATATGTTACCGTGGTGAATAATGGGGGGCAGGGGCTGATTCATTTTTTCGGTATGGATTATAATATGGAAACAGGAGAAGGGGAGCATTATACACTCGGGCTCTATTCTGCTGAAACAGGAGAGAAAGGAGTAAAGCTGACGCAGGTTGATTTCGATCAGAATGACTTCTTGTTTGTCGCAGGTAAGAGTGGCAAGTCATCTTGTTTTTATCGTATCTCTGTGGATCGTTCAGAAACAAAAAATAATAACATTATCACTGAGGCAAAAGACGCATCGGTGAGTAAAGTTTGGGCGCATAAATTAACTGTACAAGATGGTGAGTTTTTAGCTGTTGATGAGGAAGATGAAGACCCTGCCTACGTGGAGTACATGGATGAGGATCAGGGATCATATATAAAGAATCCTATTTTTAAAGGTGGGGATATTCTTTTCACACAGAATGCTGATGAAACTGATGGTTTTGAACATGAGGTGCTAATCTCTTTTACGCAAGCACATGGGGGTGCCGCTATGTTGGTGGATCTGAAGTTTGGTGATGTTCCTTCAGGAGAATATGAAAATGCGATCAGCTTGAATGCACGTAAGATGTTCCGTCTTCAAGATGCAAGAGGTAATGAAGAAGGGAAGCACAGCTTCGGCGCAGGGAAAGTAACAGGTGCTGCACTGGTAGGAGATAACTATGTGATCACTTCCAACCATAAGAAAAAGGAATTTTTGGTGTATTCAATTAGTGGAAATGGCGTTGCGTTGGCCAATCCAACAATCCAATGGCCGAGTACTGTTCCCGCTGGCTGGGCCGTGCCATCTGATTCCCGACATAACTGGGGTGATATGGCTTCTGCGCAGGTTTTTGATATAAATTCCGAGAATGGAGATGGGTTGAATTCACGGGAAATTGATGGTCCGGATAGTTACAGAGCATATTGGGATTATAAAGAAATGAAAGGTGTTGCTACTCATCAATATGCAGAAGTGAAGTTATATCGTCGAGCAGAATATGACCCTGAGATTAGTGAAATTGATGAAGGGGACTCATTTTCAGATTATAAAGAATCTCGAAACAATTCAGCGAATGCTGATATTGCAGATTTCAGAAAGAAGGCTCAAAAGTTTGTAACGTTGGGTGGAAATAGTGGAATGCTACTAATGAGGTTGCCAAAACCGATGAATGTGACCGAATCGTCATTTCTGCAGGTGGTAGAGACTTCATGGAATAAAAAACATAGTTATCCTACCGTGGATAAGGCGCACTCTGCATATCCGGAAAAAGCAAAGGTATATATTTTACCGAATGAAGATACGAAGTACTATGAATTTGGCTTAGAGAGCAAAAATGGTTGGGTTTGCGTTGGAGATGTGGGGATTGCGAATAATGAGTTAAGTTTACTAAATTACGTGGGAGATTCATTCGCATGGATTAAAATTGTTGATTTTACAGAAGATTCTGATTCTGACGGGTATGATGTGAACTTTGTGTCAGCATTTGATAGATGTGGTTGTGAAATATCTGAAGTAGATTTTGACTTTAGATATGATGAAGACACTAAAGAAATTGTTTTAAATTGGAATATAGATGTAGACGAACTAAAAATTGCAGAGAACGGCGGGTTACAATTATGGTTCAAGAATGGAAGACAATACGATGATAACAGAGATCAGATTGGCATTTTCTTAACTAAAGATCAGATTATCAGTGGAGAGCAGCGAGTGAATATTGCTGATTTTAATTACAGTGGCGCTGATTGTATTCAAGATATTAGCTTTTCAGTTCATGTGGTTTGTAATAGAACTGCTGAAGGGTGGACAAGAGGAAATGTATTTTCTTTGAGTGAAAAGTTGACGGGTATTGAATATTGTCAGCAGGCAGAGCGCCAAGATGATGGTCAAGAATCCGGTGTGTAATTTTCCTGATAAGGGAAAAAACTATAGATAAAATGAAATTGCGCTTGACCATATAGACTTATACTGTTCAGGCAATACCATATTAAAGCAATTACAATTCATAATATTTTTGAAACACTGCTTCTGTGGTGGGGGCGGTGTTCTTTTCTTTGCATAACTGCGATTAGTTAAATAAAAAAGGCAGTGAAGTTTGATCTTCACTGCCTTTGCTTTTGTATGATGGTTTGTTTCTTCGGGTTAAAATCCGAAGCTATTTTGAAATGCACCTTCGGTACACCAGTCCTGAAAGGACTTTTCGCAATAGACATGGAATTTATTCCGTGGAAATATCAGGATTTACAACTGAACATCTTTGTTCCAGGCTTCGAGGTAATCGCTTACTCTCTTGACAAACAGGCCTCCGAGTTGCCCATCTACCACACGGTGATCATAAGAGTGGGAGAGGATCATCTTTTGGCGGATGCCTATAAAATCGCCCTGTGGGGTTTCCACTACGGCAGGTTTTTTCACAATTGCCCCCAGCGCCATAATGGCTACCTGTGGCTGCATGATGATTGGTGTGCCGGCAATATTACCGAACGAACCAATATTACTCACGGTATAAGTACCACCCGATAGATCGTCTGGCGTCAGTTTATTCTCTCTTGCGCGCTTTGCCAGATCGTTCACTTTTTCTGCCAAACCAGCAAGTGAAAGGCGGTCGGCATTTTTAATAACGGGTACAATCAGGTTCCCCGAAGGCAGGGCAACGGCAATTCCGATATTGATGTCTTTTCTGATGATGATTTTATCGCCATCCACCGAGGCGTTGATCGCCGGATAATCCTGGATAGCTTTTACAATCGCCTGCACAAAGATAGGAGTGAAGGTGAGTTTTTGGCTGTATCGTTGTTGGAAGGCCGTTTTATTGGTATTTCTCCACTGAACGATTTCAGAAACATCAGCCTCCACAAAAGAGGAAACGTGTGGTGCCTGACGCTTGGAATCCACCATTCTGTCGGCGATCATCTTGCGCATACGATCCATTTGCACAATTTCATCGTTTTGTCCTGCGGTAGCCTGAACGAGCGGCTGGCTGTTCATGACTGGTGCCGATTTTGTTGCTGCAGCAGCGGGTTTTGCCGTACTGGTACGTTGTCCGCGGTCAGCAAGGTGGTTCATCATGTCTTTTTTGGTGACCCTTCCATGAAGTCCCGTTCCTGCTACCTGCTCGAGTTCTTCGGCAGAGATACCCTCGGTAAGGGCGATTTTCTTCACCAGCGGAGAGTAAAAACGTTCTCCCTTAGCGGTTAATTCTTTTCTGCTGATATTGGCCACAGGGCTTGCCTGAGCTTCCTGAGCTGGGGAAATTTCTGCCTTGGCAGTATCCTTGCCCTGTTCAGCAGGTGCCGAAACGGTGGCCTGGCCTCCTTCAGCGGTAGTGATAATGGCGATCGGTTCACCGATTTTAGCCACTTCTCCTTCTTTTACAAGGATGGTTTTCAGGATGCCACTGAAAGCCGCAGGAACTTCTGTATCCACTTTGTCAGTGGCGACTTCCAGCAGGGATTCGTCAGCAGTAACCTGATCGCCTTCGGCGAATAACCACGTATTGACGGTCGCTTCAAAAACGCTCTCACCCATCGGCGACAATACCATCTCCTGATCGGTAGCGGCAGTGGCTTGCGGTGCAGCCTCCACTTTTGGAGTAGCCTCATTTTTTGAAGGCGTCTCTTCTGCGGTATTGATCAATGCTATCGGTTGTCCAATTTTTGCAATTTCACCCTCTTGAACCAATATTTCGTGAAGCGTACCAGCGTGTGAAGCAGGCACCTCGGTGTCCACCTTGTCCGTCGCAACTTCAAGGAGCGCTTCGTCTTGATCGACATTTTCACCAATTCCTTTAAGCCATGAATTGACGGTTGCCTCAAATACACTTTCACCCATTGCGGGTAATACCATTTCTACAATTGCCATGTCAAAAAATTGCTAATAGACACCAAAAAAGTGTCTGATTCCAAATTTCGTTTCTTGATTCGATGATTTTGATAAAAATCATCTTTGTCAAAATTGAGCGATTACCAATGATTATTCTGTGAATCGTTCAAAAATAAAAAGCCCTCATCTGACTATTGTAAATATAATCAATTGAGGGCATTGTTTAAATAGCTTATTTCCAAGTTCCGTTTAAATAACGCTGAAGGAGGTTCAGCGCACTGAAAGAACTGAGCTTGATATTCCAGTCTCGATTTTTACCCATCAGGTACTTTTTGGTGATGGTTTGCTCGCCGTCAGAGAGGGCGATCCATACTGTTCCCACCGGTTTTTCTTCTGTACCTCCCGAAGGTCCGGCAATGCCACTGGTGGCAATTCCGATATCGGTATTGAGGGTCTTGCGTACTCCCTCGGCCATTTCAATAATGGTTTGTTCGGAAACAGCGCCATGGGCATCGAGGGTGGCCTGATTGACGTTCAGCATGCGGACTTTTACCTCATTTTGGTAGGCAACAATGCTGCCCTGATAATAAGCTGATGCTCCGGGCACTGAAGTAATCAGGTGGGCAATATTACCCCCTGTGCAGCTTTCTGCGGTAGCCAATGTCAGGTCTTTTTCCATCAGTAATTTACCAATGATAGATTCCAGGGTGTCTTCATCAAAGCCAAAAACATAGGGATGTGCCAAAGGCAACAGCTTCTCGACCTCAGCATCGATGGCTGTGGTGAGTAGTGTTTTATCTTCGCCGGTGGCTGTCAGGCGTAATTTTACCTGTGCAGGGGAAGGCAGGTAGGCGAGCTTGATATGTGCTGGCAGCTGGTCTTCCCAGGTTTTGATAATTTCAGCAAGGAAGGACTCCCCAATTCCTGCGGTCTTGATCATCCGATGGACAATCACGGGCAGGGCAAACTTTTGCTGTAACTTAGGGAGGACGGTTTCCTGCATCATCAGGCGCATTTCATGTGGTACACCAGGCATACTGACAAACACACGGCCATTGCGTTCAAACCACATTCCCGGGGCTGTGCCATTATGGTTCGATATTTTCGTGCACTTGATCGGCAACTCGGCCTGGAGTAAATTCAGCCCGGTAACTTCTCGCCCACGGCTTTTAAAATAACGGCTGACCTCTTCCTGTGCTTCAGGGTGCATGGCCATTTCGCTGTCGAAAAATTCCGCAAGCAGTGGTTTGGTCAGGTCGTCGTTCGTCGGGCCGAGTCCGCCGGTAATTAAAGTGATATGCGCACGCTCTTCAGCTTCTTTAAAGGCTTGCAACATCTCCTCTCTAACATCTCCAACGGTCGTTTTTCTGATGACCTTAATGCCTAATTGGTCCAGCTGACCACTCATCCAATGGGTATTGGTATCGAGTGTTTGACCATAAAGTAACTCGTCCCCGATGGTGAGGAGCTCAGCGTATATTTGCATATCAATTTAAAATTTATGGATTAACCTTCTTTTTCAAGGGATGCCTTGGCCTGATAGTAGTTGGTTAAAGGGTTGGCATACATTCTAAGAATATACGGCATATATGCCTCCACGTGCCCATTGATCTGCAAGATTTTGTTTTCAATATAAGTCATGAATTCCGCTTTCTGTGCAGGGGTGTAGTAATCCTTGAACGGCTGCGATTGCGAGATCATATCGGCACAAATGTAGTTTGAAGGCCACAGTTTGTAGTTATAATGAATCAGGTTGTCGATTCTCTTGGCAACCGCAAAAATGTATTCGTTACGGTTTTTGATCTGATCCAGGTCCTCGAGGTGATCGTTCAGGCATTCGGCAAAGCCAATATGTACGTTACCCTTGTATTCTTTCAGGCCGGTTTGCATCGAGATGATATCATCCAGGGCCCCTTTTTTATGATCTGGGTTCATGGATTTGTTGTATTCCTCCTGAGCCTTGAGGGCATCACAGGGATCATACTCATAACTGATGGCGAAAGGACGGATGTTCAATTCACGGAAAGTGGCTTTGATGTCTTTTCCTCCCGACATATTCAGCATTTTCAGCAGGCCTGTCTGTGTGAAATCGTTCCCATCTTTTGCACGTCCTTCCCTTTGGGCAATCCAGATGGACTGCTGTTCCTGGGTAATTTGGTGCATGATGTAGTTGGACAATCGCTGGGAGATGGCGTACATCTCCTTTGGTGGTACATTGCGGTGAACCACAAAGCTTTTGTTCAGGCGGGCGAGTCTTTTGACGTCAGGGTGTTCGAGCAGGTTGGAGCCGATAGCGATTTCAGTGGTCTGAAAACCAGCTTTCAGCAGTGCATAATTCAGTAGGCCAGAGTCCAGGATAATATCTCGGTGATTGGAGATGTATAAACCTGGAGTTTGAGGGGCACAGGCTTCCATCCCGGCATGAGAGAACTCATTGATCTGGGTTTTCAGCATATTATCGAGAAACGACACGATAACATTGCGTTGGAAGCTGTTGATATCATTAATGTTATTTACAAACTGAATGATTTGTTCCCGATTTTGGTTGGGGAAAAAAAAGTGCAAAGCTTCCGACAGAAAATCAGAAGACATAAGCTCCTTGAGCGCTTGAGCTACCTCGTGGTCCCGGTATGGGCGTATGGCATCAAATTCGGAAGTATCTATCATGTAAATAAGGTATAATTTAAATTGCGAGGGTAAGTTAGTGATAATTGCTGCTGCATGGGCAGTCAATCGGGAATTATCCTTTGCGGATGAGTAATAATTTCCACATTATCCCCGAAAATATTCAATAGGTGAGCGATCATGCTTTTTCATAGACCACAAAGTGGTAGTCGTAAGGGTTTTTTTCATCCGCCTGATGTACTGTTCTTTCCACCTCTTTCCATTCTGCTCCCACGGCAGGGAAGAAGGTGTCGGCTTCAAAGTTTTCCTGAATTTCAGTGATGAACAAGCGGTCGGCGAGAGGAATGATTTCCTGATACAATTGCCCGCCGCCAATCATGAAACAGGCCTGCTCGTTTTCAGTTTTGGCCAGCGCAAAGGCTTCAGGGAGCGAAGATACCGTCTGGCATCCTTTCGCTTGATATTCATGGTTTCTGCTGACCACAATATTGAGTCTGCCAGGCAGTGGGCGCCCGATAGACTCATAGGTTTTACGCCCCATAATGACGGGGTGGCCGAGGGTTGTTTTCTTGAAGTACTTTAGGTCGGCAGGTAAGTGCCAGGGCATCTGCCCGTCTTTGCCTATTGCCAGGTTTTTTCCTGTGGCAACGATAACATTGATTTGCATCGACTTAGTTAAATTTATATCCTCTTAAAAAATCGGTTACTTTCATGCGCTTTTTCCCTTGCAACTGAAGGTCAAGGATGCTCAGGGCACCATCAGCAGTACCATAGTGGAGGTAGGTTTTTCCATCGGAGTCCACTGTTCCGGCAGCAAGTGCTTTGTCAATGATTTCCGTCTGATAGATTTTCAGGCTTTTGTCTTTAAGGTGTGTCCATGCCGCAGGGTAAGGGGAAAGTCCACGAACCAGGTTGTGAATAGCTTCGCTGGTTTTGTTCCAGTCGATTTCACAGGTTTCCTTGAAGATTTTTGGGGCGTGCTTAAGTTCCTGGTCCTCATTCTGTGGAACCAAATCGTACTGGCCACTTTCAATTTTATCGACCGTTTTTACTACCAGCTGCGCACCGTTGTTCATCAGGCGTTCGTAAACCGTACCGACATTATCCTCTGGGTGAATAGGCTCCTTAATCTGGTACATCACACTGCCAGTATCAATCTCATGTTTGAGCATGAAAGTGGTGGCGCCAGTTTCTTTTTCTCCATTGATAATCGCCCAGTTGATTGGGGCAGCACCACGATATTGCGGCAGCAGGGAGGCATGCAAATTGAAGGTTCCCTCTTTGGGCATATCCCATACAGCCTCTGGCAACATACGGAAAGCCACAACCACCTGCAGGTCGGCCTCATAACTGCGAAGTTCCTCGAGGAATGCAGGGTTTTTCAGGTTGGTAGGCTGAAGTACCGGCAGCTCCTGGCTTACGGCATATTCTTTTACCGGGGAAAAGGCCAGTTTTTGTCCGCGGCCTTTGGGCTTGTCGGGTGCCGTAATAACGGCTACCACATTTTTTCCAGCTTCAACAAGTGCTTTCAGGGATGGTACGGCAAATTCTGGCGTACCCATAAATATAATTTTGAGTGATTTCATTTTGGTATGCTATTGTTTACAGTTCAAAGTCGGGATACAGCAGGTACTGTTTCCGCATTTTTTTGTAGGCTGTAAGGTTGGTTTGCCACGAAAGGCGAATTTCATCTTCGGTCAGGTTGGCTTCAATCTGATGCCTTAATTCATCGGTTCCTGCCAGCTTGTCGAAGAAGTTATTTTTGAGGAAGAAATTTTCCTTATCCTTGTAATGGTAGTAAGTGTCCAGGAGGTAAGTGAGCGTGAAGGTTCTCGCCGAAATATTATCTCGGAGGTCGGCACCATAGCAGGTTTGATTTTCAAACTTAGGGTGTTTCGACATCCCTGGAATGCTTTTCGGGGTGAAAGAGAAAGCGCCGGCAGATTTGTCTGGGTAACCATAAATCTGAAAAGGGATGGTGGTTCCGCGGCCAACGCTAATGTTAGTGGCTTCAAACAGGCATAAAGACGGGTACAGTCGGATGGACTGATAATTGGGTAAATTTGGCGATGGCTTGATGGGCAAATCGTAAAAACGCTTGTGGGAGTAATGGTTCATCTTTACCACCGTCAGGTTGCACTGAAGGCCGTTTTTGAGCCATTTTTGGCCATTGATCATCTTGGCGAGCTCGCCGATAGTCAGCCCATGGACGATAGGGAGTGGATCCATTCCAACGAATGATTTGAACTTGGGCTCCAGCACGGGGCCATCCACATAATCGCCATTGGGGTTCGGGCGGTCGAGGACAATCAGCGGTTTGTTGTTTTCGGCACAGGCCTCCATCACCAAGTGCAGGGTGGAGATGTAGGTGTAAAAACGAACGCCGACATCCTGAATGTCGAAAATTACCACGTCAATATCTTTGAGCATTTCCGCCGAAGGCTTCTTATTTTTTCCATATAGCGAAATGACGGGCAGGCCTGTTTTGGTATCCTTGGCATCTTTCACATGTTCTCCGGCATCGGCTTTGCCTCGGAACCCATGCTCCGGCGCAAAAACCTTGACCACCTGCTGTTTCTGTGACAACAGGAAATCCACGAGGTGTTGCCCTTCCACTACGGAGGTCTGATTAACGACCATCCCAATTTTTTTATCTTTGATCAGTGGGAAGTAGAGCGCCGTCTGTGAAGCGCCCATAGTGATCTCGGGGAGGTCTTTCGACGTTTCAGTAGCCTGGGATTTACAGGAGAGTGAAAAAAACATCGCCCAAAGGCATAATATCCAAAGTTTACCTTTCATTTATATTAATCTTGCTTGATATTCGATAGTTTTGAGAATATAACCCATTTTGGGGGAGGACGCTTAAATTTAAGGGTCAGTTTTTTGAATTTTAAAATTAAAGATAAAATTGAACCTATCTTTATTTATTTCCAAAAGAATTAACAAAGTCGGTCAGGGAACCTTCTCGGCAGTGATTCACCGCGTGGCCGTGGCCACCATTGCTATGGGCCTTGGGCTGATCTTGATTTCTTTTTTGATACTGACGGGCTTTCGGGAAAATATCATCCGTAAGGTGGTCAGCTTCAGTGGGCATTGCCAGGTGTTGCGCTATTCACTGAGTAATTCTTATGAAGAAGATCCGATATCTGTTCATAACCCTGTGATGGAGCAGTGGAAAGATATTTCAGGTATTGAGGGGGTTTACCCTTATTCCAGTAAGCCGGGCTTGTTGAAAGATAACGATGAGGTGGCAGGGATTATCCTCAAAGGGGTGGATCAGTCCTATGAGCATTCGGAATTTGCCACCAATATTATTGCGGGGCATTTTCCGCAGTTTGACAGCACACGACGATACGATCAGCAGGTGATGGTCAGTAAAACGACGGCCAACCTGTTGGATTTGCACGTGGGCGATACCACCAGGATGTACTTTATTCAGGACCCTCCACGCTTTCGGAAAGTGTATGTCAGTGGGGTTTATGAATCGGGGCTTGAGGAGTTCGACGAGAAGGTGGTTATTGGTGACCTGCGGATGATTCAACGCCTGAACCAGTGGCCAGACTCTTTGGTTGGAGGCCTTGAAGTTCACCTGAAAAGTATGGAGCAGCTCGATCAGATTCATGAACAGCTGTTTGATTTGGCGGGCTTTGATTTGTTTGTTACCAAAGTGACCGATCGGCATGCTGATTTCTTCGACTGGCTGAAATTGCTCGACAACAATGTGGTGATTATCCTCAGCCTGATCCTTTTTGTGGCCTGTATCAATATGGTATCAGTGGTACTGATCCTCATTATGGAGCGCACACAAATGATTGGGATGCTCAAGGCCCTCGGGGCGACGGATCATCAGGTGCGGAAAATATTCATGTACAATGGTTCGCTGCTGATCTTGAAAGGGATGCTTTACGGTAACCTGATTGGTTTGGGATTTGGGTGGTTACAATGGGAATTTCACCTGATTCCGCTCGAGATGTCTTCTTATTATATGAACTATGTACCAATTTCCTGGGACTGGACGTATCTGATCGGTTCCAATTTACTTACCTTCGTTGTTGTAACGCTGGTATTATGGTTGCCGACAGTCGTGGCCTCAAAAATTACACCTATAAAGGCAATCCGTTTCGACTGATAAAGGCCATTTCGGTCATGCTGCTTCTGATGCCCCTTATTTTCAGAACGTGTTTAGAACTTAAAGCTCGTCGTGAAAATAGGGGGCATTATTGGTTTAGTTCATTTTGGGTAAATCTTTTTTATGGTGGAGCTGATAATGTACGGCGTCGTAAATCAGTGCACTGGTTAAAATAGCAATGGGCAACAGCAGGGCATGAATATGAAATTTGCTGAACAAGAATACGGCGCCAATTCCTCCGACAACAAAGCCCGTAACAATGGTGGATTGCAATGACAGCCTGCGGGCAATCTGCTTCCTTTCCTCGCCCTGGCTGTGAAATAGCGAAACGAGCTCTATCCCCAGGTCTGTAGAAATTCCCGTTAGGTGGGTGGTTCTTACCACCGCACCCGAGATGCGGGTGACCAGGGCATTTTGCAGGCCCATAGCAAAAAGCAGGAGATAGGCATTCCAGCGTGCTGACCAATTGGGATGGCTCAATACAAAAAACAAAATGGCGATTTCGATCAGTAGGGCAAAAGTGTGTGAGTATTGTTCTTTCCATCGGCCAGTATAAATGACCAGTACCGAAGCGGCCATGGCGCCGAAGATAAAAGAGAACAGAAAACCAAACCGTTGGAGGATCAGTGTAAAGTTGCCCGTACTCAGGGCATTGGCGAAGTGGGTAAAGTGCCCCGTTACATGGGTCACCAGTTCACCGAACTGCAACAGGCCTATAATATTGATCAGTCCTGCGGAGAAGGATAAAAAAATGGCCAAACGCAGGTTTTGACCGTATGTACGGCCTTGGGTATTGAGTTGAAACATAGTAGTGGTCAGGTCAATGGGAATGTAAAAAGGCTGTTCCTGAACTTGTCAGCAACAGCCTTTAATGGTGTTATTTTTTATCTACGCCTCTACCAGAGAGGCTTCCGTCTTTTTTTTCGTTTCTTCTATGCTGATTTTTTCCTGCTGAGGAGCTGTGCAAGGAGCGAATTTTCTGAAAAAGCTATTGACCTTCAGTTTGATTACGCCAATTACGGCTTCTTTAAAGATACCTCCAGACATTTTCGATTCTCCTTCTGTACGGTCGGTAAATACGATAGGCACCTCCACAATATTGAATCCGTGCTTCCAGATCGTGAATTTCATTTCTATCTGAAAGGCATATCCAACGAACTTGATTTTGTCGAAGTCAAGGTGTGCCAACGCTCGGCGACTGTAGCAGACAAAGCCTGCGGTGGTGTCATTAAAAGGCAATCCAGTGATGAATTGTACATACTTACTTGCATAATAAGACATCAGTACGCGCTTCATGGGCCAATTAACCACATTGACACCCGACACATAGCGGGAACCGATCGACATATCTGCGCCATCAATCGCACAGGCATGGTAGAGTCGTACCAAATCTTCGGGATTATGACTGAAATCGGCGTCCATCTCATAGATGTAATCATAGCCTTGCTCCAGGCAGTATTTGAACCCAGTGATATAGGCAGTGCCCAAGCCCAGTTTTCCTGAGCGCTCGATCATGTGTAAACGGTGGCCAAACTCTTGCTGAAGTTTTTTCACGATAATCGCTGTCCCGTCAGGGGAACCATCGTCCACGATCAGCAAATGAAAATCTACCTCCAAAGAAAATACCTTGCGAATGATCGCTTCAATGTTTTCTTTCTCATTATAGGTAGGTATGATTACAATATTTTTACTCATATATCTGGTGTTTTCAGTCCCAAAGATGTGGGAGTCAATAGTCTTTGATCAAAAATATTGCCGAAATAATATTCAGCCCCTCAAAGTAAAGGGCAAAATTAAGAAAAGCATTACAATAACCCAATATATTTAATCCAAAGGCCTTTGATATTCGATTAATTCGTAATTTTGGGCAAACAGTAAAATTGTTATTCATGGAAAAGTGCATCTTTTTGGACCGTGATGGTGTCCTGAATGTAGAAAGAGGAGAATATACCTTTCGGTTGGAAGATTTTGAGATTGAAGCTGGCGTTGGTGAAGCGCTGAAGCGATTGAAGGATGCGGGCTACCGTTTGGTAGTGATTACCAACCAGGCAGGAATAGCCAAAGGTTTATATACTAAAGCCGATGTGCTGGCGTGTCATGAGAAGTTGCAGGCGAATACCGGCAGGCTGATTGACGCCATTTATTATTGTCCGCACCATCCCACCAAATCGGAATCTATTGCCCGTAAGCCTGGTACATTGATGTTTGAGCGCGCGATCGCCAAATATAACATTGATCCGACCCAAAGCTTTATGGTAGGAGATCAGGAACGCGATTTGGTGCCAGCAAAAAAATTAGGCATGGGAACAGTTCGTGTGGCGCCAACGAAAGTAGAGACCGATGGGGATCATTTTTGTTTCAGCCTGCTCGAAGCATCAGATTATATTTTGAAAGCGTAAAAAAAGCGAATCGATGCGTAAAAAAATCATGCACGTTAGCCCAAAAAATGCGGTGTGAACCTGCGCAAACCGTGGACGATAAAAAAATCAGGTGGTATTTATGATTCGTAATCCGAGATAGAGCCCCGCGACAGGTTCAGGCGGTGTCTTGGGGTGCTTTTTCAATTTGTTGAACCGATTGTTTCGGTCAGTTCAAATTTGAGTTAAAGCAGTTCAATTGATAAAGACGGGAAGTTGTTTTCTTGTCGATAAAGGCTTCGGTTTTCCTTCATAGGGCAACCGGAGCCTTTTCCTTTTTTATGGGCTTTATCGTGATTTTTATTCAATTGAATAAGGGAGCTGTTAGATATTAATGAGGATGGTTTCAGTGGTATAATATTTGGCTTTTTTGGTGAAAAAGATTCAATAGTAATCACCACTACCATAACTTATGAGAAAAATTACGATCAAAATAGCAGGATTGCTATGTTTGCTGATGGGCTTTTGGGGCTGTTCTAAATCCAATGATCCCAAACCTGTTTTACCTCAAAAAGAAACAACCGCTCGGCATCAGGGCGATAGAGACCACCATAAACTGAAAGGCAAAGAGGCTGTTTCTGACTCCACAATAAGACCTCTATTACTTGACACGGCTCAGCTTGTCGATCAAGGTATCCCCATGACTTCCCTAAGTCCTGCACTAATCCATCAGCTGACGGACACTGAAATTGTTCAGCGACTGGTAGATTTTGGTCTTGAGCAACAAGACGCGCAATACGTAGTGAAAAATCACCGACAAGACGCATTAACCGTTGCACAGGATCAGCATCCATTAATGGAAGGGGTACACTATCAGTTTGGAACACCGACTAACCCACCGGCATCCTGGGGTGCAATTTTGGCAGGCCCCATGTACTGGAGCGGACAGGCACAGAAGAATATCCAGCGGATGTTCGGCTTAATCAAGTTCATGTTCAATGCACCAAAATTCAAGCAGGTGTTTAATCGCAACTTAGGCTTACTACAGCAATATACCTTTAATGGGGCTACACAGGCACCTGCGCGAAACATTCCCAGTAATTTCGAGGCATTTAAGCAGGTGGCGAATAATGCGATGACCAATGGCGGGAAAAACTATCAGCTGTTTTTGTACAGTCAGGTGAATGGTGGTGAGGCTTATGGCGACTTAGGAGGCGAATTGAAAGTTTACCTACATGAACATGGTGTGGCAACAGGTTCATTTTACATGACGGCTGGCTTGTTAATGCACGAAATCACACACACTTGGGGATACAGCCATGACGGTGCAAATGTCCTGCTGAACCCCAATAATATTCCTTATTACGTGCAGGCAGTAGTTGCCCCAGGCTTCAATACTCAGCCGTCTGTTCAAGGGCTGTTACAGTCGCCAAAGTGGCCTTCTGGTGCCGATGTCGATATGTTTACCTATTATTTTGGTGAAGATATGTTAAGAGGCTTGCAGGGCCATCCTTACTAAAAGAGATTATTCAGTTCCTTTTATCAAATAGAGTGTATAGCAGGTTGGTCAAAAATCCTTGTCGTTATTGCTAAATAGCGTACTTTCAGCTTGTTGTACACTCTTGTTTCTAAGAAGGTGATAATAGTGCGGGTTTATTAACTGGTAGATTATAAAAAAATATTCTTCTTATTTTAAATGAAAAAATGGAGGCCTGATTTAAATATGATATCCGAAGGTGAATTTAGAAATAATTGAGTGTTTTCACTTTGTAAAAATAAATAGCATGATATTCATCAATGTTGAATAGTTGGGGCTTGACGATAGAGTTCCTTCGAGTATATATAAAATATTGGAAGATAAATTGTGGTTTATAGTTGCTAAGTTTGGGGTATGTTGAATTTATTTTCTTCTATTAAAGAATTAATATATAGAGGGTTTGCTTAGTGTACATTAGTTTGAGGAAATATATTATTTAAATAAATGATTAATTTTTATAACTTTAATCACTGTTTATGTGGCGTAAGTACGCCTTTTTTTAATTTTATCATATTTATTTTAACACATTGGTTATTTAGATGTGTTGTTCAACCTATTGTTTAATGAAATTTTTACCTAACATCAAGCTTGGGGCTATGGCCCTTCTTGTCTCTTTTGCCTTGCTATCTTGTAATAAAGATGATGAAGATGCTTTAATCAATGCTTTTCCTGTAGAGACAACCGTTCAGTTGTATGGTGTTTGTAGCTCTCCTGATACACTCGGACTACCTGCAGACTGGGACCTTAACATGAATTACAGGGTTTTTGTCAATACCCTTCATGGTGGGGTATTTGATCCCCAAACCAATCAATTCAGTGGTGTGGGAGAAGGCGTGTTTAAGGGTTTCAAGTTGAATTTTGAAGCACCATCGAACAAATTTTTAATTGAGAATGTAACGGTAGTCGCTGACGGCCATTTGGTAACAGAAAACCTTCGCTCAAGTAGTAGTCCTCTTTTTGAGCATTATCATGTTAATGGTGATATTAGCCTGTCGGGAATGGATCGGGAAACTTTTGCAAAAAGGGGGGAACTCACAGAACTCGAGATGTGGGCAAATGTTACGAACAATTCAAATGTTGTTTTTGAAGAAGAGTTACTTGATCAATATTGGGGTACCGTAGAGCAGCGACTGACTGTCTTCCCTAATGGAATGCACACTTATTTTAATGGTTCTTCCTTGAGTGTGGAGGCTATGGTATATAACAATATGGTTTATGTAGGGCTTGGCGTGCCAATGTCAGATGAAAATGGCTCAAAAATGGTTACGCTTTCGATCGAGTATCAGACAGCAGACGGATATTGGAACAGAATTTCTAATTGGGCGGAATATGCTTCTTTTGAACTGAAAAGTTATAGTGGGTTGAATAGTTGGGTGATCAGTGATATTCAACGCTATCAGGCACAAAATAGTGCGGTTCGCCTAAAGGCATTAATCGATGATGAGGAAGTGATTGTTGATGTGCCTAATATTTTACACATTGGAGCATAAATAACGGTCTGTTGAATGATTGTTATTGTTCGCAATGCTTTTGTAAGCTGATGACCAAGCTTTGGAAATCACTACAGTAATTAAATTCAGCAGACGAATATTTTATCTTAAAGCCCATTGTGGGCAACAAGTAAAAAGCCCCCTTCTCGCAAGAAAAGGGGGCTTTTATATATTTTTGGTACAGCGATTAATCACTAAAACTTACCATCCCAGCCACTGAACCCAGCTTGTAGGTAATAGCTTAATGATGTCGTTAGCGAAAATAAAGACCATCAGGGCCAATAGCATGACCATACCGATCTTTTGCGCCACTTCCATAAACTTGTCGCTTGGTTTGTGTCCAGAGATCATCTCATAAAGTAGGAACATCACATGGCCACCATCCAGCGCAGGGATTGGCAGAAGGTTCATAAAGGCCAATACCATTGATAAAAGCCCTGTGAGCGACCAGAATCTGAACCAGTCCCAGGTGCCTCCGAAAGACTGTGCTATGGCGATAGGCCCCCCAAGGGATTTTTTGGCAGAAAGCTCTCCGGTGAAGATTTTTCCAAAAGCCTGAATGTTCAGCCAAACCACAGAAAAGGCCTTTGTCGTACCCAAACCGATGGCTTCACCGAAGCTTGGCTGAATGCTTGCCAGTTTCAAGCCCATCACAGGCATGAAGCCCAGCTTGCCGTCTTCACCAACAGTGGCCTCAAGTGTTTTTGTTTCATTGTTGCGGCTTACGGTCATGGAAACCTGCTTGCCGGCATTGTCCTCCAGTTCTTTTTGTAACTGATCGAAGAAAGTAACATCAGCATTGTTGATGCTTACAATCTTATCTCCCTGGCTCAGGCCTGCGATATCAGCAGGAGAGTTGGTCATGACCTGTCCAACCTCAAACGGCTGACGTGGACCAATAAAGTGAGGTTTTTCATCCTCTTTATTCGTAGCGATTTTATCCATGAAGCCAGCAGGGATCGTTACTTTGGCTGTTTGGCCGTTACGAACCACCGTATAATAACTTCCGGCATTCATCATCAATTCAGGGTTCAGCAGGTCCGAGAAACGCTCAAACTCCTGCCCGTTGATGTTCTGAATTTTATCACCAGTCTTAAAACCAATTTCCTGGGCAAGGTCATAGGCAATAATACCGTTTTTGTTCAATTCTGATTTAGGAATGTAGGTTTCCCCGAAGCTGTAGGAAAGAATCACAAAGATGATAATCCCCATGATCACGTTCACGATAATGCCACCAAGCATTACGATCAGGCGTTGCCATGCCGGTTTTGAGCGAAACTCCCAGTCTTGTGGTTCCTGGTTCATTTGCTCTTTATCCATGGATTCGTCAATCATTCCTGAAATTTTCACATAGCCGCCAAGTGGGATCAGTGATAAAGAATATTCCGTTTCGCCGAATTGCTTTGAAAAAAGTTTGGGTGGAAAGCCAATAGAAAATTGCTCCACACGCATGCCAAATACTTTTGCCGCTACCAAGTGTCCCATCTCATGAACTCCGACAAGAATCGAAAGTCCCAAGATCATTTGGGCAGCCATAATTAAACCTTCCATTTTATAATAATTCTGATGCTAAGTTTCTAACTGATTTATCTGTTGCTATGAGGTCATCAAGCGTAGGTTGAGCGATAAAGGTAGCCTTTTGCATACAATTTTCGATCAAATCGGACATATTTAAAAATCCTATCTTGTCTTCCAAAAATGCCTGAACAGCAATTTCGTTTGCTGCGTTCAGGATGCAGGGCATATTTCCGCCCGCTTTAATGGCTTCAAAGGCTAGCCCAAGGTTGCGGAAAGTTGCCATATCTGGCTTTTCAAAAGTCAGGGTAGGGTAATCCATAAAGTTCAGCCGCTCAAATTTGCAGGGTAATCGATGCGGAAAACCAATGGCATACTGAATCGGCAGGCGCATGTCGGGCAAGCCGAGTTGTGCTTTAATGGAACTGTCTTTAAACTGTACCATACTGTGAACGATGGATTGTGGATGAACGACCACATCAATCTGATCAACATCTACCCCGAAGAGCCATTTGGCTTCAATTACTTCAAGCCCTTTGTTCATCAGCGAGGCAGAATCAATCGTTACCTTAGCGCCCATGTCCCAGTTGGGGTGTTTTAGGGCTTGTGCTTTGGTAACTTTCCGCAGCTCGTCGGTTTTCATGCCACGGAATGGCCCTCCTGAAGCGGTAAGAATCAGCTTTTCTATGCTGTCGGGATGTTCTCCTACCAAACACTGGAAGATGGCACTGTGCTCAGAGTCCACCGGGAAAATCGATACCCGATGTTGCTGTGCAAGTTCAGTAATGATCTCACCGGCCACTACAAGTGTTTCCTTGTTGGCCAGGGCAATGTGTTTTCCGGCTTCAATGGCCTTAATGGTAGGTAATACCCCACTGTAACCCACCAAAGCGGTAAGGACAATGTCGATTTCCTCCATCTGTACAACAGCGTTGAGGGCGTTTTGGCCGGCATATACTTTTATGCCATGTGGGTCGAGGGCCTCAAAAGCTTTCTCATACAAAGATTCCTCTGAGATCACGACCGCATTGGGCTTGAACTGAAGGCTTTGTTTTATCAATAAGTCCACATTGCGCCGGGCAGTCAAAACCTCCACCTGAAAGTGCTGAGGTTGTTCTGCAATGACCTCCAGTGTCTGCGTGCCTATTGAGCCCGTAGAACCGAGGATGGCAATGTGTCTTTTTTTCTCAAAAAGTGGTTCCATTATAAAGCATACCGCCAACACCAGGGATGGAGGTACTGAATCGTTAAATTTTTAGTATTTTTTTTAAGGATTAGAACGGGTTTGAAAATCGATTATTCTATTGCAAATTCAGATTACTGGAATGGATTTGAATTATTCTTCAACCATAGCGATGCTATCTTCAAAACATTCCTTCACCATTGTGGCCATACCCTAAATTTTTGTCACGAATTTTCAATTTCCAATGTGCGCTTACTTTTCAGCGTAATCCATCAGCGCATCAGCAATTTTTCTATCGTTGGCAAGGCGAGGTACTTTGTTTTGCCCTCCGAGCTTCCCGATAGACTTCATATAATCCTGAAAAGCATTTTTCTTCAGTGGGACAATCTGTAGCGGTAACAAAATATTTCCAGACACCAGGTCTTTATAATAAACGTTGAGTTGCTGCAGTTGCTCATCAAGGTAAAGGGAAAATGCGTCCATATCTTTGGGCTTGTTTTCAAAATCCACAAACCACTCATGCTTGGATTGCCCTTCGCTTTGGCTCACCATCGGGGCAACAGTAAATTCCGTCAGTTCTGTTTCTGGAAATTTATTCACCGCTGCCTTCATGGCTTTTTCAACTTCTTCACCAATGACGTGCTCCCCAAAAGCGGAGATAAAGTGTTTGATACGGCCGGAAACAATCACCCGGTAAGGTTTTTTGCTGACAAACTTCACGGTATCACCAATAGAATAGCCCCAAAGGCCTGCATTATTGTTGATGATGACCGCATAATTTACACCAAGCTCCACCTCTCCGATGCTCAGGCGTTCTGGGTTTTCGTCAAAATACTGATCCGCAGGAATAAACTCAAAGAAGATTCCCGAAGAAATATTCAGCAAAAGTCCCTCCTGATCCTGTGTGTCCTGATAGGCAATAAAGCCTTCCGAAGCCGGGTAGGTCTCCAGGGTGTCCACTTCTTTTCCTATTGACTGATAAAGTTTAGCACGATAAGGTTCAAAATTCACCCCTCCCCATACAAATACACTGAAATTAGGGAAGATGTCGATGATTTTTTTGCCCCCATGCTTTTCCTGCAGCCGGTCGAAATACATCTGAACCCAGGGAGGAATCCCAGAGATCAGCGACATGTCCTCCTTACTGGTCTCGGCCACAATGGCATCCAGTTTTTCCTCCCATTCTTCAATGCAATTGGTTTCGTAGGAGGGCATTTGGTTGCGGCGCAAATATTCCGGAACATGATGATTGACAATCCCGGAAAGTCTGCCCAGGAAAACACCATTTTTATCTTCCAGTGTAGGCGAGCCTGAAAGGAAAATCAGCTTTCGACTCACGAAGTCATAATTCCCGGTTTCATGCATATAATTGAGCAACATATTTCTTGCTGAATTGATATGGTTGGGAATCGACTCCTTGGTCAAGGGAATATATTTTACCCCGGAAGTCGTTCCAGAGGTTTTTGCGAAATAAATTGGACGACCTTTCCAGAGCACATCAGCCTCACCTGCGACAACACGATCCACATAAGGACGCAATTGCTCGTAATCACGAATCGGTACACGCTTCTTGAAATCCTCATAGGTGTTGATGTTTTCAAAATCATGGTCTTTGCCAAAAGCCGTATTTTCTGCCCCTTTGATTAAAGACTGAAATACGTTGTATTGGCTTTCGATAGGGCGTGAAGCCCATTTGTTTTGTTGCCGGACAGTGTATGCCGCAACATATTTAGAGAAAAAAGATAACAATCCCATAGATTACAAAAGTAGTAAAAATAAGGATATAATAAATACTTATGTATTGAATACCCTTTGCAGAAAAATGGTTGGTAATTTTAAGGTTGAATTTGCTGAAATTATAGCATAAAGGTTAAAAAATGTAAAAATTATTGTGCCGTTTTGTTCCCTTGTTAATTTAGCGGTCTCGCAGGGGAGGGTGTTGTTGGAAGTGTGGAAAGCCCCTGAGAAAGAAATCTTGTTTCACCAAAGAACAACAGTCAATGAAAGATTGGATAAGACTTGGGGTTGTCGCGATAGGGACGGCCTTGGCGGCGGTATTTTTTATCAATGATTTTTCTGATCAAAATACTGATCCTGCCATCCGGATGGTCAGTCAAAAATATCAAACACCTATCGCCAAATCGGTATTCTCCGAAGGGGCGGGCATAAATGCCGATGAAACCACCATGCCCAAAAACGGCTTTGTGGAGGCTTCAAGGAAAAGCTTGCCTTCGGTGGTTTATATCAAAACCTTTGTGCAGGGGCGAGCGGTGAGTTCGTGGTACGAGTATTTTATGCGTGGCGGAGATTCCAGCTCTGGCTATCAGGGAGTAGGTTCGGGTTCAGGGGTGATTTATTCCACGGACGGGTTTATTGTGACCAATAACCATGTGATTGATGGTGCCGACCGCATTGAGGTGATCCATGACAAGCGAACCTACGAAGCGAAGGTGGTGGGGCGAGATCCTTCCACGGATTTGGCCGTGCTGAAAATCAAAGGTAACCAATTGCCCAATATTGAAATTGCAAGTTCCAAGGATTTGCCCGTTGGCGCTTATGTGCTGGCGGTCGGAAATCCCTTTAACCTGACCTCCACCGTAACTGCGGGGATTGTCAGTGCCAAAGGTCGGCAGATTCATGTTAATGCAGGGAATTTCCCGTTGGAATCCTTTATCCAGACCGATGCCGCCATTAACCCAGGGAACTCGGGAGGCGCTTTGGTGGATACTCACGGGCGTTTGGTGGGTATTAACACCGCTATTCTATCCAAGACGGGCTCTTATGCGGGATATGGTTTTGCCGTGCCCGTCGATATTGTCACCAAGGTGGTGGATGATATCATTAAATATGGACAGGTACAGAAGGCCTTTTTTGGCGGTCAGGTGGTTGATATTACCCAGGAGATCGTCAAAAAACTGGAACTGAAAGCTTATGATGGGGTGGTGCTTGCTGATGTTCAGAAGAATGGTGCTGCATTAAAGGCAGGGCTGGCCGTGGGCGATGTGATTCTGGATATTGATGGGCAGCAAATTGATTCGCAGGCAGAATTTGAGGAACTGATCAGCTACCGCTCGCCTGGCGACCGCATTAAGTTGACCTATAAACGTAAGGGCAGAATTTATAGCGCCTCTTTGGTGCTGACCAACATTGATGGCAAAACAGGCCTGGTGAAAAAGGAAGTGTATGCCGATCGGGAGCTTGGAGCAGCATTTGAGCGGGTGCCCACTGTGGAGCGTGATATGATTGGCATTGACTACGGCGTGCGCGTCGTGAAAATTGGCAATGGGTGGTTCCGACGACTCGGGATTGCCGAAGGATTTGTGGTTACGGAGATCAATAATATCAAAATTAAAGACCCAGAACAGCTCGTGGATATTTTGTCCAGAATTCGGGGCCGAGTAATTATAGAAGGTGTTACCGCAAAGGGACGCCGAGGCTATTATCGTTACTATTTCTAAACAACCGATTATTTTTGAAATGCATAAAAAAGGGAACCATCTTATGGCTCCCTTTTTTTGTATAAATAGCAGTGATTGCTTTCAAATTTATTCAACGACTGGCGGGTTTTTCCATCGGTTATGCGACCATAAATAGGTAAATGGCTGATGGCGGATGCTGTCTTCAAGTTTTTGGAAAAAGCATTCCACAGGTGTTTCTCCCTCCTGAGGATCCAGTGGGCGGAAGGTTACTTCGTAATGGCCACGGCTGGTTTTCTCAAGCTGCGCATACACCACCTCGTAATCAAACTTTCGGGCAATAAAATCCAACCCCTGAAATACGGCCGTCGGCTGGTGCATAAATTTCAGCACCTTGGGGCGCTTGGTGGGTTGTGGGCGCTGATCGCACAGCATATAAATCAGTTCGAGGGAATCTGCGGGCTGGTTTTTCAAGTATGCAATCAGTTCTTTGTCCTTAATCATGTTAAAGCCAAACTTGCTGCGGTTTTGCAGGATAATCTGATCGGAAACATCCGCAGATTGCTGACGGTATACCGCCGAGGATTTAAACTTGAGGAGTTTGGGCATGAGCGCCATCCATTCCCAGTTGGCCTGATGGCCGGTTGTGAGGACCACATTTTTTCCCTGATCGTAATAATCGTTCAGTAAATCTGCATTGTTAAAGGTAATGCGGCGACTCAGCTCTTGGGCATCCATTTTGGAAAGCAGGGCTGTTTCGACGATATAGTCACAAAGGTGATGGAAGAATTGCTGTTCAATCTTCAGGCACTCTTTTTCTGATTTTTCAGGGAAGGCCTGGCGGATATTTTTTCGAACCACCGCTTTGCGGTAACCCGACAATCTGAAGCCGACGAAGTAGAGCACATTGGCAATGCCATAATAGACGCTCGTCGGAATATATTTTAAAACTTTCTGAATCGTATTGACAGAAATGATCATAAGTGAGGTGTGTTTTATTTGGGATTACGATAATTCAATATCATGAGTCGTTCTTAACGGTATCCCCCTACGATCAAACATAAAAAAAGCGGTTTGTATTACACAAACCGCCTTTTTCTATATCTTTTGTTGATATTACTGCATATTCAAATCAAAATGCTTGGTTTCCTTGAACGAAGCACGCGGTTTTAAATTCAGTACCTGAAACATTTCTTTGTCTTTGTCCTGCTCAGGGTTAGGGGTCGTTAGTAGTTCGTCGCCAGCAAAAATAGAACTCGCTCCTGCCATAAAGCACAATGCTTGATCTTCAAAGCTCATTTCATTTCTTCCTGCTGAAAGGCGAACCATCGACTTAGGCATCAAAATTCTTGCCGTAGCGATCATTCTTACCATATCCCAAGTAGAAACACGCTTATTTCCTGCCATTGGTGTGCCATCAATAGGGACCAAAGCATTTACAGGAACAGATTCGGGGTGCGTTTGCAGTGTCGAAAGGGTATGTAACATACTGATACGGTCCTTGTTGGTCTCTCCCAAACCAATGATTCCTCCTGAACAAACCGAAATTTTTGCCTTTTGAACATTTTCGATCGTTTCCAGGCGGTCGTCATAAGTTCTGGTGGTAATCACCTTGTCGTAATGCTCTCTTGAAGTATCAAGGTTATGGTTGTAAGCATACAAACCAGCATCCTTAAGCTTTTGTGCCTGCTCTTCAGTAAGCATACCCAAAGTACAGCAAACCTCAAGGCCCATTTCGTTTACCTCAGAAACCATCTCCAGCACGCGGTCAAAGTCACGGTTGTCACGGATGTTTCTCCACGCTGACCCCATGCAGAAGCGTGTGCTGCCATTTGCACGGGCATTTTGCGCCGCCTGTACCACTTGGTCTTTCGGCATTAATTTATGCACATTTACTTCGGTATTGTATTTTGCCGACTGCGAACAGTACGAACAATCCTCTGAACACCCACCAGTTTTGATAGATAACAATGTACAAACCTGCACCTCATTCGGATCATGGAATTCACGGTGTACCGTCGCTGCACGGTAAATCAAGTCCATGATCGGTGAGTTATATATTTCAGCAATTTCTTCTCTCGTCCAATTATTTCTGATCTCAGTCATTCTAAAAATTAGTTATATCTGATCATATATAGGCCGTAAAAATTTTTTACTTGACCGCTAACGTAAAAGTATAAGAAAAAATTCAATCATCAAACAATCGGGATACCATCAAAATCTGTAGGCGTCAATATTTTTACCTCGCACGGTTTCCTCTGCGCAGATTGCTAAAGTGTTGAACAATAATTTGAATTGCTTTTTTTTTCTCAACAAAGCGGAATCGGGAGTGTTGTTTTTAAAAGGCTTGAAATAGTGATGGTTTTACCATTTTTATAATTAATAGAAGGTTTGGCGAGCTTCTTGTAAGTATTGTGCCAATTCGATTTAATAAATTATAGTTTTCAGGTGCGCAGAGGAGCGGGAAAGATTGTAAATTGCGCACCAGATTAATTTGATGAAGAATATGAAAAATTTTACGAAGCATGCATCGCATACTGGCAGCCTTTGGGTGATGCTGTTGTTTGCGGTAACCATGTTGGGCTGCCAGCCAAAGGTACTGGTGAAATCTTCAGTGCAAGGTGTGGATCAGCCCGTGAAAGCGGTGGAGGGCACCGATGCGGAAATTACACAGATGATTGCCCCTTTCAAGGAAAAGCTGGATAAGGGCATGAGTGATGTGGTGGCCGTTAGTGCACAACGGATGTTCTCGCAGCCAGTGGAATGTAACCTGGGGAATTTTATGGCTGATTTAATGCAGGTGCAGGGAACCAAAGAATTTGGAAAGCCTGTGGATATGGGCGTAATGACCAACGGTGGCCTGCGCAAGCCGATTGCCAAGGGGCCTATTACCACTCGGGATGTTTATGAGCTGATGCCTTTCGACAACCGAGTGTATATCCTTGAACTGAACGGCGAACAGGTGATGCAATTGATGCAGTATTTGGTGGACACCCGCCTGGCGTCAGTTTCCAATACTTATGTACATGCTATCAACGGTAAAATTGATGATCTTGAAATTGGCGGTAAGCCTTTCGATCCTTCAAGAACCTATACCGTGTCGGTGAGTAATTATCTTGCAGGGGGTGGCGACAAAATGTTCTTCTTCCGTGACTGCAAAGTTTTGAAAGCATCCAGCTACAATGTTCGCGATGCCATATTTGATTATTTGAAATCCTTCCAAAGTCAGGGGAAACCTGTGGAGGCGAAAGTGGAAGGCCGAGTGAAAATCGACTAACAGATACAACGATGGAAAGAAGAAAGTTTTTGAAAAAATCCGCTTTAGGCGCCCTGTTTGCTTCTGTGGCGACACCGACGATCACGAAGGCTGCCAGCAAGAAAAATGACCATATCAGTATTACCTTGCTGCATACTGGCGATACCCACTCCCGCATCGAGGCTTTTCCCAAGAATTCTGCTGATTACCCCAACGAAGGGGGCTATGCTGCTCGGGCGGCTTTGGTAGAGAAAATCCGTCAGGATCATGAAAATGTGTTGCTTTTTGATTCTGGCGATATTGTACAGGGAACACCTTATTTCAACTTCTACAAAGGAGAGCTGGAGATGAAGCTGATGAGCAAGATGCATTATGATGCGGCAAATCTTGGGAATCACGAATTTGACAACGGGCTGGAGGGCATCCGCAACATGCTGCAATATGCAGAATTCCCATTCATCTGCTCGAATTACGACTTCAGCGAAACCATTCTCAAGGATCGCTTTCAGCCTTATAAAGTGTTTGAGCGCCAGGGGGTGAAAATTGGCGTGTTCGGACTTGGTGTAGAGCTCGACGGCATGGTTTGGGATAAAAACTATGGCAAAACCAAATACCTTGACCCTATAAAGGTAAGCCAAAAGATGGTGAAGGAATTACGCCAGGATAAAGGCTGTGATTTGGTGGTTTGTCTGAGTCACCTCGGCTATAAGTACGATGGTCCAAAAATGGATGACGTAAAAGTGGCGCAGGCGGTCAGTGGGCTCGACATTATTCTGGGAGGCCATTCTCATACTTTTATGGACGCACCAGTGTATGTGAAAAACCCACAAGGCGAAGAGGTACTGATAAATCATTCGGGCTGGTCAGGGGTAAGGATTGGGAAAATTCAAGTTACTTTTGATCGAAAGAAAAAGAAAAGTGGAATTAACGGGAAAAACGTTCAACTTTAGTGATCGAAAATCGATAGTTCTTTTTTTTTAAGGGATTTTTTATCAATTTTGGTTTCCTTTTTGGAACCTCCCAAGATCGGGTTAATTTTTATTCGGTAATGAATTTGGATGCGCAATCGGTTTGGCAACGCTGCCTTGAATTTGTAAGAAGCAATATATCAGAACAGGCTTTTACCACTTGGTTTAATCCTATCGTGCCGTTGCGTCTGAATGGTACTGTTTTGACCATTCAAGTGCCGAGCCAGTATTTTTACGAATACCTGGAAGAGCACTTCGTTTATTTGTTGCGTGCAGCAATCGATAAAGAGATTGGTAAAAATGGTCGGCTGGAGTATTCGGTGATCGTGGATCGTGGTAATGAAAACAACCAGCCTTACACGGTTAATTTGCCCAACGGCTCCAAGTCCAGCAAAACAGGACCGAAAAAAGACGGGTCCGAAAACCAGAATAACTATACAAGCCCATTTTATATTCAGGCCATAGATAAGAGTGTGAAAAACTCTAACCTGAACCCCAATTACACTTTCGAGAATTACATTGAAGGCGATTGTAATCGCTTGGCGCGTTCGGCAGGTTTTGCCGTGGCACAAAAGCCAGGGATTACCTCTTTCAACCCTTTGATGCTTTACGGAGGCGTAGGGCTTGGGAAAACACACTTGGTACAGGCGGTAGGAAACGAGATTTTGCGGAAAGAGGACTTTACAGGCAAATTCGTTTTGTATGTATCTTCTGAAAAATTCACCAATCAGTTTATTGAGGCTTTGAAGGCCAACCAAATGCGGGAGTTTCAGAACTTCTATCTGCAGGTGGATGTACTGATTATTGATGATGTACAATTTCTCTCGGGAAAGGAAAAAACACAGGAGATGTTCTTCCATATTTTCAACCACTTGCACCAGTCGGGTAAGCAGATTATCATGACTTCCGATTGTCCGCCAAGAGAGTTGAAAGGCTTGCAGGAACGTTTGTTGTCTCGATTTAAATGGGGGCTGACCGCAGATTTGCAGACGCCAGATTTCGAAACGAGAATTGCCATTATTCAGAAAAAAATGCAGGCAGACGGAATCAACATTCCTGAAGATGTATTGGAATATTTGGCGCATACGATCGATACCAACATCCGTGAGTTGGAAGGGGTGCTGATCAGTTTGATCGCCCACGCTTCATTGGTTCGGCAGGACATTGATGTGCCTTTGGCCAAGCAAATCCTGAAGAATATCGTCCATGATATCGAAACGGAAGTTGGGATTGACTTCATTCAGAAGACCGTAGCGGAATATTTTAAACTGAAAGTGGAGGACCTGAAAGCGAAAACCCGTAAAAAGGAAATCGTAATAGCAAGGCAGATCGCCATGTATTTCTCTAAGGAATATACCAATCATTCGCTAAAGTCCATCGGTTATCATTTCGGTGGCCGAGATCACTCAACAGTGATTCACGCCGTGCAGTCGGTCAATGATATGTTGGAAAAGGACAATGAGTTGAAACAGAAAATCAAGGATGTCAATAAGCAATTGAAAATGACCTCCCGTTAATTTATACCTAAAAAAAGCCTGGCAACGCAAATTGCCAGGCTTTTTTATTCTTGATTTTTTGTGGTTAGGACGAATCCACAATCGCGAGAGTCCAGCTCGTGATAATGGTTGGTTCAAGCGTCCCGCTTGGATCAAAGGCCATTAAATTTTTAGTCCAAGCGAGACACTTGAACTAAAAACAAGGAATAAGTAATCTGTGGACAAATAAAATATCCAATAAAGCCTTACAATCGCTGTACTGAGCCTGCGCCTGAAGTATTCACCAAGACACGCTGAGGATCGCCAGTAAACTTCACCGAAGCTGCGCCCGAGCAGTTGCCCTCGATGGCATCTTTTGCGTGAATTTTTAAATTTGAAGCCCCGCTCATAGCAACTTTCACCTGTCCGGTGATTAAGTCTTTAGCCTTTACATTGCTCGCGCCTGAAAGGTTCACGGAAAAGTTCTCTGCATTTCCAACGAGCATGGCATTACTTGCCCCCGAAGAGCGCAGGTCTAAGCTTTCTGCATTCAACTCAAGCTTCAGGTTCGATGCGCCCGAAAGACGCATTTTTAGGGCGCTCGCCTTGATCGCATTTTTGGAATATACACTGCATGCTCCAGAAACCTCTATTTCATTCACATCCTTCAGTTGCAGGTAAATATTGATTTTTTTGGTGTTATAACTGCCGTTTCTCATGTTCACCGAAAGGCTGTTGGCGCTTTCTTTCACTTTAACCAAATCAAGGTCTTTGCCTCGGCCTTCAATCACCATCTGGCAGTCTTTTCCTTGCGTGATATAGACATTAAAGGCAGCGCCGAGATGCAACTTATTGAAGCTGCTCACTTCAATGGTTCTTTTTTCAAGGTCTTTGGCTTGCAGGGAGTACACTGCAGTAAAGATGATCAGGATGATAGGGATAAGTTTTTTCATAATTAGTTTATATCGTATTTACTGAATTCACTGGAAACAATTGCGCTATTTTCAGTCCCTGCAACAGCGAGTTTGCAGAACCCTTCAATATTGCCCATAATTTTATTTTTAACATACAAATTGGCTTTGCAAAAGCCTGCAAGGTAAACGTGCGCATCGGTGCAAATGAGCTCCTCGGCATCGAGCTTGCCCATGCCTTCCATCTGAAAATCGGCTTGCTGTACTTTTCCCTTGATGATGGAGGAAGACACCCCCTGGGCGTGAAACTCCAACTGTTTATTTTGGACTAACAGCCGCACTTTAGCGGCGCCGAGCAATTCCACACGGAGATCGTTTGTTAGTGGGTTCTTGGAATATACCTTCGTAGCCCCAAGAACTTTGAGCAGGCTTAAATCTTTCACCTGTAAATAGACGGTCAGTTTTTTGGCCTTATCCATATTGTCGTCGGTGGTGATGTAGAGGGTTTCTCCTCTCACCTCGGTATGTAGGCGATGAATGACAGACTGTTTTTTGGCCTCCAGGGCAAGGGCGTTGCTGTTGCCTTGGGTGATGAACAGGTTAAAGGCACCTTCAAGCTGAACTTTCGTGAAGTCGCCAACGGTGCGGTGTTCTTTATATTGATCTTTTGCCTGTGCAGTACCAAAAAGGAGGAGGCACAAAATAAGAATAACAGGGCTTTTCATGGTCAATTGAATTTGAGAATATGGGGGATCGATTAATTGTAATGGCGTACCGAAGCGGCAGGCTCATTGGTGATGTAAGGCGATTTGGTGCTTTTATTATAGTAGAGGGCTGAAGCACCATGCGCTTTGGCAATCACGGACTCCTGTCCAAAAACATGAACTTTGGTCGCTCCGTAAGCATCAGCCTTGATGCGTTGGCAAATCAATGTTCGCCCGTCGAAGGTCGATGCGCCGTCGGATTTTATTTGGGCATTATCGCATTTTCCGACCATCATGACTTCCGTGGCGCCGTTGTTGGAAAGCTCAAGATCAGTAGCGTTGATTTCTATTTTTGCCTGACATGCCCCATTGATTTCCGCCTTAAATGTTTTGGCAACAATGGCATTCTTGGTGTAAAAGTGGTTTCTCCCTTCTAAAAGCAAGGCACTGAAGGAGGGCGCCTGTAAGTAGATGTTACCGTGGATGCGATTGGCATTTCGGCTGATTTGAAGAGTGCTGTCCTTCTGATCTATTATTATGCCTTCAAAGTCATCAGCTGAAGCTTCAATGGTCATTTTGTATTCAGCGCCTGTGGTGAAATAGACCTGAAAAGCACCGTTCACCTTCAGAAATTTGAAGGAGGTGATGTCAATGCTGCGCTTTTCTGCTTTCGCAAATAGCGCCGCACACAAAATAATCAATAGAAATAGACTGCGTTTCATGGATATGTTCATTAAATGATATACTATTCAGTACCATGATGCACAAAAGGGGGGAGGGGTTGCATGCGATCCGAAAAAAAATCGGTGGATTATTGAATAAGGCGTGATCAGCACTAAAATAGTGTTGCCATTCATAAACAATTCACACATTATTTTTCACATGCCTGACTCAGGCGGAGGAGTTGAATGATGCAAGGCTCATCAGCCCAATAATTAGTCTGTAATAAAAGGACGAGCCAACAATTGAGGGTTGAAGCACCCAAAGGCAGAGAGGGCGCCTGTGGTTTCGTTGATAAATCGGGAAAAGTATTGAAACAGGATGAACAGCCGATGAAAATTATTGGCTATTCTTCCGTGAAAGCGTAGGAAACAATATTGGCGCCCATTTTTAGGGCTTGCTGACGTACCTCTTCGGGGTCGCCATACAGTCGCTGATCTTCCCAGCCATTGCCCAAATCGGATTCATAGGTGTAATAGCAAACCAGGCGTCCTTCGAAAATCAACCCGAAACCTTGCGCGGGTTTGCCGTCGTGCTCGTGAATTTTTGGTAGACCATTCTTGAAATCATACTGAGTATGGTAAATCTTGTGATCATGAGGCAGGGCAACAAACTCCAGTTCAGGGAAGACTTTTTTCATTTCCAGCCTGATAAATTGGTCAAGTCCATAGTTATCATCAATATGCAAAAAACCTCCAGCGATTAAATATCGGCGAAGATTATCCGCTTCCTGATCCGAGAAAACTACATTGCCATGCCCCGTGAGGTACACATAAGGAAACAAGAATAAATCCGAACTGCCTACCTCGACGATCTCCTCATTTTTTTCAATATCGGTTTTCATGTTTTTGTTGCAGAACTCAATCAGGTTCGGCAGGGCAGTCTTATTGGCATACCAATCGCCGCCGCCGTTGTATTTTAGTTTGGCGAGTTTTATTTGGGCGTTTGCAATGCTTGAACAAAGCAGTAGAAGCATGAAGATGGCAGAGATAAATCGCATAGTTGTGGGTTGGGTGTACTGTCTTGTCAAGAATACGAAAAAATGAAGGTGATGTCGGGCGGAAAGTTATTTTATCTCACCTACGATATCGAATTTCTCAAAAACCTTTTCAGCATGCGGTGCATCGGCCATTTCCTCGGTCAGGTCTTGCCCTGCCCAGTGCTCGTAGTGTTTGCCATTACGCCACATTCTTGAATGTGTAACATCATAAATAATCCCCTCAAAGGCGACCCAGATTTGTTCTTTATCCTGACCGTTACGCAGCGCGAGCTGCGATCGGGTATATGTTTTGTTTGTTTCCATTATTTTAGGATCAATTTTTAGAAATTTAGGCAGGATTAATGCCTGAAGCAAATTTGCAAAAATATTCCTGCATGCATTTTACAATGGTGTAAAATACAGGAAAACAGCCATGAAATATCTTATTCAGGTTTTAAAACCACAAAAAGCATCAGAAAAAAAAGTAAAACATGATTCATATTAGTGAAGCCTCACTACTTAAATTTTGATATTTGCGGTTTGAAAAATTATTTAAAATGAGATATACACTACTTATTGTATTGCTTTTTTGTGGCAGCCTGTCCACTGTATTTGCATCATCTACCTCCCAAGAACACACCGAAGAAGAAAAAAGTGTTGAAGCCAAAGCGCTTGAAAAATTTACCAAAGGTCTGACCATCCCTGTCGGGGGGAAGTCTTATTTTAAATATGGCATCGGGGCGCAAACCTGGTTCCGATCAGGAGAAATGAACCCTGGTACATTGAACAGCAACACCAAGGAACCCACTTCTTATGTCAATGATTTTGCCATGCGTCGATTGCGTTTGCTGGCTTATTCAAACATTGAAAACAAGTATTTTATCTTTACCCAAATCGGGATTACGTCGCACCCTACCGATGGGACGGCGCACCAGCCGATTTTTGTTCACGACTTCTGGGGGAAAATTCGTTTGGGGAACACCAATAACTTTATTGGTGCGGGCCAGCACATGTTTATGGGTTTGTCGCGCCTGTCGCTGGTGAGTTACTGGCGTACCAATACCCTGGACAACCCCTCTTTCAACTTTCCGCAGGTGAATGTAACGGATGATTTTGTTCGCCAGATGGGGGTCTTCTTTCAGGGGATGACCGGGCGGTTCAAGTATATGGCGTCGGTTAATCAGCCATTTCAGCCAAGCAATTCTTCTAAAATTCTGACCAAAGAAGAACTGGCATCGCGTAAAGTGGCGGATCAGGCTTTTAACCTCCGCACGGCGGATTTAAGCTACAATGCTTATCTCGAATACCACTTTTTCACCAAAGAGAAACCAGGCTTCACCCCTTTTAATACGATGTCCCATTTGGGGAGAAAAGGACGATTTCTGAACCTGGGAGCAGGATTCAGATACGATGGCGGTGCTATGGGGTATATTGAAGAAGGGAGTGATTTCAGTGCGGAAAATGTAAAAACCACAGGAAGCCTGGCCACTGCCATAGACCTTTTCTATGAGGAACCGATGGCCAAAGGGGCTGTCCTGAATTTATATGGAGCCTTTTACCGTTTCGATTATGGCCCTAACTACCTGAATACTATTGGGGTGATGAACCCCGGTATTTCTGATGGGTCTGCCCTGCCACAAGGCGCGGGAATCTCGCAATATTATCTGGGAACGGGGAATGTAGGGTATTTGAATGCAGCCTATATTCTGCCATTTACTATTGGTGAGGTTGGGCGATTGCAGCCTTGGGTAGCACTTCAGTACAAAGACTTCGAGGGGCTTAAAGATGCATCCATGCAATATGATATTGGTATGCACTACTTAATCGTGGGGCATAATATTAAGCTGTCAATGGCTTATTCTACCAGACCTATTTACAATGAAAACATGGAGCTTGATTCAAGCAAAGGACTTTTCATTACCCAGATGCAATTCCGATTCTAAGTCATTTATTACATCTTGTAATTCAATGGGCTACTCAATTTTTGGGTAGCCTTTTGTTTTATTTAAAACCTTTCTGCTTGACGTTGTCTATTTATAACAGATGATTTGATGATGATAAGGATCCCTCATAGCTTTATATTTCTTTTAATTATTGAATTAATCTTTTAACTTACTATAAGATTGTGCAGGTCGCCGCTTTTTACAGTGGTTTTAACTTGTTCAAATATCGACATCAAACTAAAAAATATAAACTCATGAGTGTACTTGTAAATAAAAACTCAAAAATAGTAGTACAAGGCTTCACTGGCACAGAAGGTAGTTTCCATGCTGGTCAGATGATTGAATACGGCACCAATGTGGTGGCCGGCGTAACCCCAGGAAAAGGAGGAAGCACACACCTTGAGAGACCCGTTTTTAATACCGTTCAAGAAGCTGTGGATGCAACCAGTGCGGATGTATCCATTATTTTTGTGCCCCCAGCATTTGCAGCAGATGCAATTATGGAGGCTACAGCAGCAGGTATCGGGGTAATCATTTGTATTACAGAGGGAATTCCTGTATTGGACATGCAGGCGGCAAAAGCTTATGTGAAAGAAAAAGGTGCGACTTTGATCGGGCCAAACTGCCCAGGAGTTATTACACCTGAGGAAGCTAAAGTAGGAATTATGCCTGGCTTTATTTTCAAGAAAGGACGTATTGGCTTGGTTTCAAAATCAGGAACCTTGACCTACGAAGCGGCAGACCAAATAGTGAAAGCAGGTATGGGTATCTCAACAGCAATCGGTATTGGTGGTGACCCGATCATCGGAACATCAACCAAAGAGGCTGTGGAGTTACTGATGAACGACCCGGAAACTGACGCTATTGTGATGATCGGTGAGATTGGTGGAAACTATGAAGCAGAAGCCGCTCGTTGGATTCAGGCGCAAGGTAATCCAAAGCCTGTGGTAGGTTTTATTGCAGGGCAGACCGCACCAAAAGGTAAGCGTATGGGACATGCTGGCGCGATTATCGGTGGGGCTGATGATACCGCAGAAGCAAAAATGCGCATTATGGCTGAATGTGGTATTTCAGTGGTACAATCACCTGCAGATATTGGTGCAGTGGTTGTTGAGGCGCTTTCAAAAGAAGAAGTTTAAGAAGTCATATATTAAGTTTAAGATTAAGGCCATTTCATTTGAAATGGCTTTTTTTTGTGCCTGATTTTTCGCTGTGGTAGCCTTGCCATATTTAGCCAAAAAAAATCCCCTTCAGCATTTCGCTAAAGGGGATTTAAGGTGTTTATACTTGGCCTATTTTGCGTAGGCTACAGATCTCATTTCTCGGATAACAGTTACCTTAATCTGACCTGGGTATTGCATATCTTTCTCAATTTTCTGAGAAATCTGATATGACAATGATCCTGCGTGATCATCAGTTACTGATTCAGAATCTACCAACACGCGCAATTCACGACCCGCCTGAATAGCGAAACATTTATTGACGCCTTCAAAGCTCATCGCCAATGCTTCCATGTCTTTCAGACGCTTGATATACGACTCCATGACTTCGCGGCGAGCACCAGGACGAGAGCCAGAAACGGCATCACACGCCTGAATGATTGGCGCAATCATGGTGGTCATCTCCATTTCATCGTGGTGAGCACCAATGGCATTCACAACATCTGGGTGTTCCTTGTATTTCTTGGCCAATTCAGCACCTAACACTGCGTGTGGCAATTCTGGCTCTTCAGGCCATACCTTACCAATATCATGCAGCAATCCAGCACGTTTTGCCATTTTCGAGTTCAAGCCAAGCTCTGATGCCAATGTAGCACAAAGTTTAGCCACCTCGCGAGAGTGCTGTAACAGGTTCTGACCATAAGAGGAACGGAAGCGCATGCGTCCAACCAATTTGATCAGCTCTGGGTGAAGACCGTGAATCCCTAAATCAATACAGGTACGCTCTCCGATTTCAACAATCTCTTCTTCAATATTTTTGGTTGTTTTGGCAACAACCTCCTCAATACGTGCAGGGTGAATACGTCCATCAGCAACCAATCGGTGCAACGACAAACGAGCAACCTCACGACGTACAGGATCGAAACCTGAAATGATAATCGCCTCAGGGGTATCATCAACAATGATTTCCACGCCTGTTGCGGCTTCCAAAGTACGGATATTTCGACCTTCACGGCCAATAATCTTTCCTTTGATGTCATCGCTTTCGATATTAAATACCGATACACAGTTTTCAATCGCATGCTCAGTGGCAGTACGCTGAATAGTTTGAATGACAATCTTTTTGGCTTCTTTGTTAGCGGTCATTTTCGCCTCGTCAACGATGTCCTTCGCCTGTGCAGATGCAGCAGTTCGGGCTTCGTCTTCGATTTGTTTGATCAGCTGCTTTTTCGCGTCTTCGGCTGAAAGGCTTGCAATTTGCTCCAAAAGCTCAATTTGCTTGCTTCGTTCAGCTTCAACAACTGCTTTTTTGTCGTCGATCAACTGAAGTTCATTGTCAAGTTGTTTCTTGATTCTGTTCAGTTCCGCATCTTTCTTTTTACCCACTTCAATCTGTTTGTTTAAAGTGGATTCTTTTTGTTTGATGCGGTTCTCAATGACATTAATTTGATTCTTGCGCTTGTTGACTTCCTTGTCACAGTCCGCCTTAATGCTCAAGACTTTTTCTTTAGCCTCTAAAATTTTGGTATTCTTAATTGAATCTCCTTCAATTTTGGCGTCTTTGACGATGCGCTCTGCATTCTGATGTGCTTCCCGCTCCTGAGCTTGGAAGAATTTCAAAAGCATACTACGCCCGATAAAAACACCGATACCAAGTGCTACGATCGCCGTGATCGCAACGTAAATGAAAGTTTCCATTAGCGTATCGTTTTAGCAGCTCTAATGGTTGGGTGATGAGGGATAGGGTTCTTGGCTTGTGAGTGCTGAAAAAAAATATATATGTCGTGGTCAGTTTTGTCTGATCATAAGTTATTGTCCAGTAGTTCGTTTAGGAAGCTTACCTTTTGGTCGATGGTACTTTCGTACTCATGACTTTCAACTTGGTTCATTAAAGCATCAAAAACAACCATTGCTAAAAGATCCTGGCGGTCATCGCAGCGGTATTTGCTGCGGTAATCGTTGATCTGGTTGTTGATAAGCTCCGCAACCTTCTGAACCTTATTTACGTCGCTCTCGGCGACCCTCATAGGGTATTCTCGGTCAGCGATTTTAATTTTGATCGATAAGTCCCCCATAATTATTTGCTTAAATGCGTTACGCACTTATCCAGTTCCGAAATATATTCATCTATCAGTACTTTCAGGCCAGATGTATCCAAAACACCATCCTTTAGGTTACCTGCAATTGTACTTATATTTATTTGGTTTTTGAAATCGGAAATCTGCTCATCCTTAGCTTGTACCGCCTGTTGAAGCGTATGATTTTCCGCACGCAGTTCCGACACCTCTTGTTTGAGTTGTTGATGTTCTGCGAGTAAGAGTCTCACTTTTCGCTCCATGGCTTGGAGGTCACTATGAATCTTTTTGTTCAACATATGTGGATTACCAGTCAGCAGTTAAGACGGAGATTTCAGATTTATGAATTAATTATAATGTAATAATCCGAAGATTATATTTCTGTTTCTAAAAATACAGAAACATTAAAGGTAATTCAAAGCAGTAGCGAAAAAAAATAGGCTACTGCTTGAAAATAATTTCTTTTAAAACAGGCTTTATTTACGGATCACCGCTCCTAATTGTTTTTCAAAATTGACCTGCAATTTGTTCATTGTTTTATCAATGACCTTGTCGTTAAGGGTCTTATTTTTGTCTTGTAGGGTGAAAGACAGCGCGTAAGCTTTCTTTCCAGCCTCAATTTTATCTCCTTCATAAACATCAAAACAATTGATGTTGGTGATCAAATTATTGCTGCTTTTCTTGGCTACTTCCATAATTTGGGAGAAGCTCACCGATTGGTCGATGACCAACGAAAGGTCGCGGCGTACGGCAGGGAATTTTGAAACAGCTTCGAAAACGATGTCGTTGCTGATCAGTTCCATGATCGCATCCCAATCCAAATCAGCAAAGAAAACTTCCTCTTTGATATTAAACTGTTTGGCCAAGGCAGGATCCACCAGGCCAATATAGCCCAATGCTTGCTTTCTTGTACCTACGGTTAAGCCATAAGCAAAAATATCGTTGCTGAACTGCTCTGTTTTTACTTTGGTGATGTTGAACATCTCCAAAATTTTCGTCAGGTGCGATGCCAAATCATGGAAAGTTACCGCTCGGCTGCTGGCTACCCAGTTTTCAGCCTCAAAGTTACCCGTCATGGCCATGGCCAAGCGGCTGTTTTGGGTATAACCTTCTTCTTTTTTGAAGTAGGTATTTCCAAACTCATAAATCTTCAGGTCTTTTTGCTGGCGGTTGCTGTTGCGAGCCACCACTTCCAAAAAGTTGAAAACCATTTGCTGACGCATCACATCTAAATCCTCACTGAGGTAATTCAAGATTTTTACCTGCTCCTCAGGCTTAACCTCTGCGGTGTAGTTGGAATTGGTGATGGAGTTGGTCATGATCTCAAAGAAACCATTCGCACTTAGGATTTCAGCAACTTTACGTTCGTTATTTTGCTTGTCCTTAATAGGGAAATCAGCCAGATAGTCTGCGCCAGAGAAATCATCAAGCGGGATATTATCCAAACCGTAGATCCGTAAAACCTCTTCTACGATATCTGCAGGGCGGGTAACATCTACTCGGTATGGTGGAACGATTGCCGTGAAGCCTTCCTCCGTGAGTGCCTCCAACTTGATCTCCAAATCGGTCAGGATTTTTTGAATGCGCTCTTTAGGAATTTCAATACCGATAAGCTTATTGATGTAAGCGTAAGTTACAGGAATTACAAAATCCTGAATTGGCTCAGGGTAAATGTCTGTAATTTCAGAGCTGATACTTCCCCCAGCAACTTCCTGAATCAGCAATGCTGCGCGTTTCAGTGCAAAAACAGTCATGTTAGGATCTGTTCCGCGCTCAAATCGGAAAGAGGCATCTGTTTTCAGGGTATGACGCTGTGCTGTTTTTCGCACGGAGTCAGGGCTGAAGTAAGCACTCTCAAGGAAGATGTTCGTAGTGTTATCAGAAACGCCTGATTGTGCGCCACCAAATACCCCTGCGATACACATTGGTGCTGTTTCATTGGCGATCATCAGATCCTGAGCAGAAAGCTTGCGGGTTTCACCATCCAAGGTGATGAACTCGGTGCCTTCGACCATTTTCTTAACAATAACTTTGTTACCAGTAACCTCAGCGGCATCAAAAGCATGCAATGGCTGCCCCAGCTCGTGTAATACGAAGTTGGTTACATCCACAATATTGTTAATCGGTGCAAGGCCAATAGAAGTCAGGCGGGTTTTCAACCACTCTGGTGATTCTTTAACCGTTACTCCAGAGATGGTCAATCCGCTGTATCGAGGGCAAGCTGCTTGATCTTCAACGATCACTTCCATTGGGAGGTCGTGGTTGTCGATTTTGAAAGCCTCGATATTAGGCATGCGCAAGGTTTCTCCTGTAAGGGCAACGATGTCGCGGGCAGTACCAACATGCGAAGCCGCATCTGCGCGGTTTGGTGTCAGTCCAATTTCGAAAACCTCTTCGCTTTTCAGCTTAAAATAGTCCGCAGCAGGTGTTCCATTAGGCAGGTCGGTGGTTAAAACCATAATGCCGTCATGCGATACGCCCAAGCCCAGTTCGTCCTCGGCACAGATCATCCCCATGGAAACTTCACCACGGATTTTTGCTTTTTTGATTTTGAAGCCTTCGCCACCGTCAGGGTATAAAGTGGTACCTACTGTTGCCACCACAACCTTTTGGCCTGCCGCCACATTTGGCGCTCCACATACGATTGGGGCAATGTTCCCATCGCCTAAATCTACCGTTGTTTTGTTAAGCTTGTCGGCACCTGGGTGCTTCTCACAAGTCAAAACTTCACCAATGACAACGCCTTGAAGACCACCCTTTACGGATTCAATAGTCTCCAAACCTTCAACTTCCAAGCCACCAGCAGTAAGGGCATCGCCCAAAGCTTCCGTAGCAAGATTTATATTGATATATTCTTTTAGCCAGTTAACTGATATTTTCATAAGAAAATGCTCTTCTATATATAGATGTACTTGAGAACAAAATTAATAGATTCCGCCGTTATTAATAATGTGAAGCGCCGTTTTTTCTTTGGAAGAATATTTCTGACGCCTATTTTTCGGGAATTGGCGGGCTGTTTTTGTGGAAATCAGCTTGGTTAATGCTTTTTTGGGCTTTTTTCTCCTGCGGTAATTTTAAGATTCAGAAAATTTTCCTGGGGGGGCTGAGGGCAGGAGTATCCATCGGAAAATGCGCAGTAGGGATTAAAGGCATAGTTGAAGTCAAGCACCATCTGATCGCCATCCGGCATGGGGAGTTCGAGGTATCGGCCGGCGCCATAGGTGTCGAAGCCTGTGGTTTGGTCGGTAAACGGAACAAAAAGCATGTCGGGGTGCGTGAGGGGCTGAAGCGCGAGTAGTTGTAGTTCTTTGCCCGATAGTTTGAAGTGTAACGTTGCGTAAGGCTTGTATTCCTTGATTTTTCCCGAGGAGGTGTTGAGCCTCATGATTGCGGCATTGGGGGTGTGTTCAAGGCGGCAAATGCCCCTGAAGCTGGGGTCGATATCAAAATATTTTAAGCCCTGAAACGCCTTTTTTGCGTTAATAGAAAGAGGGGAGCTTTTATTGGTTCTGAAAAAATTATTTTGATTTTTTCGGTGCTGCTGAACTAATTCAAGATAGTGCTCAGGTAACTTAAATTGATCTGAGGGCTGAAAGCTATACAGTAAAATACCAATAACGACTATCGATAGTACAATGTAGGATATTTTTTTAGCCATTTGGTTAGATATTATGGTAAGATTTTTGTTGTTTAAAGGTAAATATAGTAGAAGACCAATGAAACAAGGTAAAAATATTGCGATTACTTTCTTCCTGACGCTACTGTGTGTGAGTGTGGCTTTTGCGCAGGGTGTGGAAGAATATCAGCAGTATCACCAAGAAGGTCGTGAGCTGGCGAAGGAAAAAAAATATAAAGAGGCGATCGCTTCTTTTTCCAAGGCAATTGAAATTATGCCTTACTATACGGCAATTCACCTTGATCGGGGCGCGACGCGCTTGCAGGTTGGGGATTTCGAGGGGGCAATTGAAGACCTCGATTATGTGGCCGAACGTCAGCCTTATAAAAAAGAGGTATTTTTCCTTCGGGGAATTGCCCTTTACCATATTGGTGAATATGAGCAGTCGCAGTCGGATATCGACACCTATTTGGTGGATTACCCATCGAATCAGGAAGCAAAAGCCTATAAGAAAAAATTAAATCAGTATTTCACTGCGCGTCAGCAGGAGATCGATGCCCAAAATGCGCAGCTTGCCGCGCAACAGTCGCAGGAGCGTGCTTATCGTAATGCGCGAACGACTGAGGTTGTTCTGGGGACGGTGGTTCCTTTGGCAATTTGGACGGCCTTGGTGTTGTCGTGGTAATTACACTGATTTTCAATAAAGCATAAGCATCCCACTTTTTTTAAGGTGGGATTTTTTTGTGCTGAAGATTATATCGGATGAAATTGGAGTCTTGTGGGCAAGATTTCACATTTAATGGGAGTTTCAGGCTTAGAGTAAGCCTTCATCGGCAAAGGAGAGGTAGGTGTGGTCGGTGATGATCAGGTGGTCAAGGATCGGGAGGTCAAGTAGCTGACCGCCTTCTTTGATTTTCTTGGTGATTTTGAGATCGGCCTCGCTTGGTGTTGTATTGCCTGAGGGGTGGTTGTGAGCAATAATAATGCTGGCGGCCTGCATTTCAAGGGCTTTCAGGAAGATTTTCTTCGGGTCGGCAACAGTGCCCGTCATGCCGCCTTCGCTGATGCGCAAGGCTTTTGTTACATGGTTTGCCCGATTGAGGCAAAGGAGCCAGAATTCTTCGTGGGGTAAGTCTGTAAGGTAGGGTGTCAATACCTGATGGGCGTCTTTAGCGCTCTTGATAACAGGCTTCTTTTGGATGGTTTCGGCTTTTCGTCTGCGGCCAAGTTCCATGGCAGCCAATAACGTGATGGCTTTTGCTGGTCCCATGCCGTTGAATTTGGTCAGGTCGGCCACGGAGCATTTGCCTAATTCATAGAGGCTGTTGTTGTTCGCTTGCAGGATTTCTTTGGAAAGATCAACGGCAGATTTGTTTCTGCTGCCAGAGCCAAGCAGGATCGCGATCAGTTCGGCATTGCTGAGGTTTTGCCTGCCGATGTGTAGCATTTTCTCTCTTGGGCGATCTTCTTCGGCCCAGTTACTGATCGGGTTTGGGGTTTGTGGGTAGTCCATAGGTTTGCATTTTCTTTATTGGGTAAAAGAAAATCCTTCAGAAATGTTGGTTTTGCTGAAGTACCAAAATGGACTGGATACAAAAAAACCTCACTATTTGTAGCGAGGTTTTCTTAAGTATCTTATAAGCTGTTCACAAATTTCGCCAACTTCGATTTGTTGTTAGCGGCTTTGTTTTTGTGAATGATGTTACGCTTAGCAAGCTTATCAATCATTGAAACTACTTTTACGAACAATTCTTGAGCTTCAGCAGCATCTTTAGAACCTCTCAATTTTTTGATAAAAGTACGAGTAGATTTCAATTGATATCTGTTTCTCAAACGTTTTGCGTTGTTGGAACGGATTCTCTTCAACGCTGACTTATGATTTGCCATGCTTTACTTATATATTTTTTTTTAATTGTTTTTTCCTCTTCGAAATACAGGACTGCAAATGTAGTGTTTTCGAGATTGTTAGTCAAATAAACTGCGGAAAATAAATTTCCTTTCTTGCAATTCCGTAAGAGTTGCGCAAAGATAGGATAACAATCGGAAGAAAAAAAGGTGAAGCTCGGTTTCACCTTGAAAATGTTTAAGTTAGTGTTAAATACTCCAGAAAAGGAGCAAATGTTCCTCAAAATAGAGGAACATCTTTTTTCGAAATAAATTATTTCGTCAATTTTTTATACTTAATACGCGTTGGTCGAAGCTCTCCCATGCGCTTAATTCGGTCTTCTTCGTACTCGGTGAAAGTTCCTTCGAACCATTTTACCTGAGATTCTCCCTCAAAAGCCAAAGTATGTGTACAAACGCGGTCAAGGAACCAACGGTCGTGAGAAATAACTACCGCACAGCCACCAAACTCATTCAGGGCTTCCTCCAGTGCACGAAGGGTATTAATGTCGAGGTCGTTGGTAGGTTCATCGAGTAGCAGTAAGTTGGCACCCTCTTTTAGTGTCATGGCCAGGTGTACGCGGTTGCGTTGCCCACCAGAAAGTTCGCCCACCAATTTTTGTTGCTCGCCTCCAGAGAAGTTGAATTTAGAAACATAAGCGCGGGAATTGACTTCCTTGTCGCCTACCATCATTAATTCATTGCCGTCGGAGATCACTTCCCATATTGTTTTTTCAGGGTCAAGATTGTCATGCTCTTGATCTACATAACCAATTTTTACCGTTGAACCCACTTCAAAAGTACCAGCATCAGGCTGAAGTTGGCCTGTGATCATTTTGAATAGCGTTGTTTTACCTGCACCATTAGGACCTACGATCCCAACGATTCCACCCTGTGGCAACATGAAATCCAGGTTTTCATACAATAGTTTGTCGCCAAAGCCTTTTGATACACCATGGGCTTCAATAACCTTGGAGCCCAAACGCGGACCTGCAGGAATGAAAAGCTCCAACGACTGCTCTCTTTCGCCATTTTCCTGCGAAACCAGTTTGTCGTAAGAGTTGATACGTGCCTTGGATTTTGCATGGCGGCCCTTCGGCGACATACGGATCCACTCCAGCTCGCGTTCCAGTGTTTTCTGACGTTTGCTCTCTGATTTTTTCTCCTGCGCCAAACGCTTCTCTTTTTGCTCCAACCAAGAAGAATAGTTTCCTTTCCATGGAATACCTTCACCACGGTCAAGCTCAAGAATCCATCCCGCAACATTATCAAGGAAGTAACGGTCGTGTGTTACGGCAATTACGGTTCCTTTATATTGCTGCAAGTGCTGCTCCAGCCAGTAAACCGACTCGGCATCCAAGTGGTTGGTAGGCTCATCGAGTAGCAATACATCAGGCTCTTTCAACAATAAGCGACACAAAGCCACACGGCGCTTCTCACCACCAGAAAGAACTTCAATCTTTTGGTCTGAAGGAGGAGTGCGTAGTGCGTCCATTGCACGCTCGAGGCGGTTGTCCAGATTCCAACCGTCCATATGGTCGATTTTTTCCTGAACTTCACCCTGACGAACAATCAGGTCATTCATTTTGTCTGGATCTTCCAAAATCTCTGGCTCGGCAAATTTGGCATTGATGTCCTCAAATTCCTGCAAAAGATCCACAATTTCCTGAACACCCTCTTCAATAATCTCACGGACAGTCTTGCTTGGGTCAAGCTGAGGCTCCTGCTCCAGGTAACCTACCGAGTACTCCTTATCAGAAACAACCTCGCCCTGAATGTTGGTGTCAAGCCCTGCGATAATGCGCAATAAGCTCGATTTACCAGAACCGTTGAGTCCTAAAACACCAATTTTGGCACCGTAGAAAAACGACAGGTGAATGTTTTTTAGCACTGTTTTTTGTGGAGGGTAAGTTTTCGTTACCCCTGACATTGAAAAGATGATCTTATTATCGCTCATTGTATTATCAGATAGTTTGGCGTTTATTTTCTTACTAAAATACTCTATATGCGGTGAATGTTGACCGCTTTTTGGGAAATTTTCACTTTTCCCACATGCAAATATGCTAATTTTTACCCTTAACCATGTTTCTTTTACTCTAATTAATTAGTTTTGCATCAGTCAATTTAAACGACGTACTTATCTATCGATAACTTAATCCACAAAGCATTGGAACCGAACAAGTACGGGTACATCAAAGACGGGAAAATTTTTCGCAACGGATTTTTAGAGTTTCCTGAGCGTGAAATCGGAGACGTAAAAGAAGATGAAGCTGCTTCGATCAAATATTTCGAAGACCGCTTTGAACTCGCAAAACAAAAAGTAGAAGTCCTCGCTAAAACTATCGAGGAGGCCACCAACAAGGGGTCATTTTTAATGAAATTAGTGCACTTGCGTAAGCAATTGTCGGAATTTGATGCCTTAGGGGATTACGAGCCGTTATTCGAAACGCTCGACCGCTACGAGGTGTTGATTCGCGACCTGATTGACCGTAACCGTGCCAAAAACCTGGAAATCAAGACTGCTCTGCTTGCGGAAGCGGAGGTGATCCGTGAAATGGAAGACCTGCGTGATGCTGGAGAGAAGTTCAAAGACCTGAAACAGCGATGGTTGAAAACAGGAGCTGTAGCTGATGAACACCGTCAGGAGGTTGAAGGACGCATGGAGACAATCTTGAATGAATTTTTTGAGAAGAGAAATGCTTTTTTCGAGTCCCGTAAGAAAGAACTTGAAGAAAAAACCAAAGGGTATGAAGCCTTGATCGCCAAAGCCCATGGACTCCTCGAAGAGGAAGATCTTGAGCAGGTGGATAAAGCGTTCATGACTTTAATCCCTGACTGGAAACAGTTGCCTGTTGTTCCTGTAAAAGTTCGTAATGAACTCTGGACACGCTTCAAGGCTGAAACGGATGCTGTATATGCGAAGTTGGAGCCATTGCGTAAAAGCCGCAGAGAGCAGAAGAAAGGTGCCGCAGCGGAGGAAAAACAAGCATTGGTGGAAAAAGCCGAAGCTTTGGTTGGACGTGGAGATCAGGATGCTGCAAAAGAGGTGCGTAACCTTCAGGATGCCTGGAAAAGCGCTGGCCGCTTGCCTAAGGGTCAGTCTAAGGAGTTGAACGATCGTTTCTTTGCCGCTTGCGACATGGTTTCTGAGCGTGCCTTCTTGTATCGTTTGACTTCGCAGAAAGTGCGTGGGTTTAGCGAAAAAACGGCTGCTGAGCAACTGAAGTCATTGATTCGTATGTTGCGTGAGTTGTATAACCGCGATCAGCACGAGTTGACCCTTTATCAGGAGAATGCCGAAAAATTTGGCGCTGCTTTTGGTAAATTGGTAGACAACAAAACGGACCTTAAAGCCCGTAAAGTAGAAGTGAAAAAGCAATTGTTGGCGCAATTGAATGCTGAATTGAAAGCAGCAGAGTAATTCGCCCTTACAGATATGATCAAATCCCACGTTTTTCGAGCGTGGGATTTTTTTTGTTTTAAAATAATTAACTTACAGCAGGCTGGTGGCCGCAGGAAAAGGATGTCGATCAATTTTGTCGCCATCGAGTATGTGGTCGAGCAGCACAGGTAAGCGAAAATATCACCATGGAACAAACCACATTGATCGTCGATAGCGGAGGGACGAAGGCCGTCTGGGCTTTTGAGAATGAAACCTTCGGGGAGCAGGTTACCACTGCAGGCATGAATCCGCTGCTGCGCGGAACAGAGGAACTGCGTGCGTTGCTGCATCAGACTTCCTGGCCAGTGCCCAAAAAATCAGTGAAAGAAATTTACTTTTATGGCGCAGGCTGTGGAACGGAGGCGGGGAGAATAGCCATACATACAGCACTTTCCACTTATTTTACTGCTGCCCGTATCACGATAGAGAATGATCTTCTGGGCGCAGCGCGATCAGTCTGGGGAGCAGGTAATGGCTTGGTGGGCATACTCGGGACAGGCGCCCACGCGGCCTACTATGCGCAGGGGCAGTTGCAGGAAAAAGCCACTTCGCTGGGTTGGCTGTTGTCCGATGAAGGCAGTGGTGCCCGATTGGGGCAAGCGCTCCTGGAGCGGGTGTTAAGGCGGAAACTATCCTCGAATTTATTGGAAGATTTTGATCGGTTTTCCCCTTGGCCAGTGGCCGATTTGGTGCCTTTACTGTACCAAAGTAAATTTCAGCAGCGGTTCATGGCTCAGTTTACCCCCTTCCTGAAATTACATATCGAGGCCCCAGAAATCTCGCAACTCGTAACAGGGCAATTGTCCGCTTATGTGGCGGAGTACCTGAAGCCGATGGTGACGGTTTATCCTGCTGAAGTGCGTTTTGTGGGCAGTGTGGCTTACCATTTTCAGGATCAACTTCAGGAGGTACTTTCTGAGCATCAATTGCACCTTGGCAAGGTAACACAGGCACCGATCAACGGGCTGGTGGAATATCATAAAACGAGTTCCTGATCGCTAAAGTAGGCGGAATACTTTTAGGGACCTTCAGGTGAAAAAATCAGGTATTAGCATCAATTAAAATATAATATGAGTACAACGGAAGCATCATCAAACTACCAGAATTTAGATCAAATGACGGCGCAGGAGATTTTGGTGAATATGAATAAAGAGGACGCCAAAGTTCATCAGGCGGTTGCCAAAGCCATTCCTGCCATTGAGCAGCTGGTGGAACAAACAGTGAAGCGCATGAAAAATGGTGGACGTCTGTTTTATATCGGAGCGGGAACAAGCGGACGCCTTGGCGTGCTGGATGCTTCTGAAATTCCTCCGACCTATGGCGTGGAAGGTGTGGTGATTGGCTTGATTGCTGGCGGTGACCGCGCTATCCGTAAGGCGGTGGAGGCTGCGGAGGACAATGAAACACAGGCGTGGGAAGATTTGAAAGCTTACGAGATCAATGCCAACGATGTACTCGTGGGGATTGCCGCTTCGGGGCGTACGCCTTATGTGCTGGGTGGTCTGGCGCAAGCCAAGGCGCATGGATTGCTTACCGCAGGGATTACCTGTAACGCAGGTTCGAAGCTGAGTGAGGCGGCTGATATTGCCATTGAGGCAGTTGTAGGGCCTGAATTTGTCACTGGAAGTACCCGTATGAAAGCGGGGACGGCGCAGAAGTTGGTATTGAATATGATCTCAACGGCCTGCATGATTCGCATGGGAAAGGTGAAAGGTAACCGCATGGTGGATATGCAACTGACCAATGAAAAGCTGGTGGACCGTGGGGCCAAGATGATCGTTGAGGCTACGGGTTTGCCTTACTCTCAGGCAGAGGCACTTTTGCTGCGTGAGGGGAGTGTCCGCAAGGCTGTTGCTCATCATTTCGAAGCGCAAAAATAATCCGCTTTTTGCGGTGCGCGGGCCATGAGCTGTAATCCAAGTTATTCATTTTTTTACTGAGTAGATGTTTCGATTGAAAACCGATAAAACCTCGCCATGGGCCTGGGTGCCTTCACTGTACCTGACGCAAGCCCTGCCTTATATGCTCGTGATGAGCGTATCGGTGGTGATGTATAAAAACCTGGGCTTGAGCAATGTGAAAATTGCCGCCTATACCAGTTTGCTGAATTTGCCCTGGGTTATAAAACCGCTTTGGAGTCCTGTGGTCGACTGGTTTAAAACCAAGCGTTACTGGATGGTAACCGCACAGTTGCTGATGGGGGTACTGATGGCTGGTCTGGGCTTTGTATTGCCTTTACCGTTCTTCTTTCAGGCTTCCATGGCTATTTTACTGTTGCTGGCGTTTACTTCAGCAACCCATGATATTGCCGCAGATGGCTTTTATATGGTGGGGCTAACGGAGGACGATCAGTCTTATTTTGTGGGGGTGCGCTCTATTTTTTATCGTGTAGGTATGTTGCTGATGCAGGGGCCGCTGGTGTTTTTTACGGGATACCTTGCAAGTCACTGGACAGCCGATTATGCCAAAGTATGGATGGTAACCTTCTCGCTTGTAGGGCTGATTTTGATATTGATGGGTGTTTACCATTACTTTATCTGCCCAAAGCCATTAACTGACCGCGCGGTTGGTACGGAAGAAGGGAATGGTTTCATGGTTACTTTTCTGTCCTTTTTTCTCAAAAAGAGGATTGGCGTTGCCTTGGCTTTTATTCTGTTGTTCCGACTTGGCGAAGCACAACTGGTGAAGATGGTTGCCCCGTTTATGCTGGACCCTGTGGCAAAAGGAGGGCTGGGCTTGTCGAATGAAGCCCAAGGGATAATTTACGGGACTTACGGGGTGCTTTCCCTGCTTGCGGGTGGTTTTATTGGGGGCTATTTAATCTCCAAATCTGGACTCAAACGCTGGATTTTATGGATGTGCCTGTTGCTGAATATTCCGAATCTCGGTTACGCACTGCTTGCGCACTTTCAGCCGCCACAAGCATTCTGGGTCAGCATTACCGTGATTGTTGAGCAGTTTGGTTATGGTTTTGGTTTCTCGGCCCTGATGATGTACATGATTTATATTGCTGATGGTGCCATGAAGGCAAGTCATTACGCACTTTGTACAGGCTTTATGGCACTCGGCGTCATGTTGCCCTCGATGTTAAGCGGTTGGGTACAGACAGAAATAGGTTACACAGGATTCTTTGTTTATGTGTTTCTTTGTGGTATTCCAGCGATTTTGCTGGTGCCATTTTTAGGTATTCCTGCGGATTTTGGCCGAAAGGTCAAGGGCTGAGGTTTACAATGCCCGAAGCACAATAATTCCCTTGTTGGATTTGAATTTCATCAGGTAATCCACCAGTGGAACGGAGGTGATCATTACGCCGTGTTTGCTGGAGGCATGCATGAAGTGGAGTTCATTACCCACCCAATGGGCAAAACCGACATGGGAAACATCGAGCCCTTTGATCGTCGTTACGAGCGTGATTAGGTCGCCATCCTGAATCTGCACCTGATGTTTGGGGATTTCAGTTTTAGGTAAATAACATTGTTGGCGTTGATTGATCTGTCGTTCAATTTCCTGAATACCCTTGAATATTTCGGCATCCGCCAAAGGCGCGTAACTCTTGCGGTGCGTGCTCATGAAATTAATGTTTTTATCCATTTGTAGGCCATCAAGCTGAGGCGTGATATCTTCAATCATTCCCCGTTTTTGGTGGTCATAAATCCAGTCGGTAAAATAATGGAGTCGGGATAAATAACCCTGCTGTTTCCCATCTCGGTAACGAATACTGGTCAGGGCTTTTGTGAAATCCCCGAAGTGGGTTTGGTTATTTTTAATGCATTGTGCCATGGCGAGCACTTGTTCCACATAGGTCGTGCAATCTAAACCCGTCAGGTTGATGATCAAATCGGACTCCTGATCAGACTGGTTCAGGGTGTTGGCAACGTAGGGGGTCTGAATGAATTGCTCACCTGTCAGGGTGATGATTTTTCCGATCGAAAACTGTTTCCATTGTAGTTTTTCAGCCTTTTGCATGAGCTTATTGAAGATCAGGCTGTCTTGGGCTGAACATTTATATTGCGCAAAACTTTGAACAGATAGGCATATCATAAATGACAAAGTCAGACAAAAAGTATAGAAAGTTTTCAAAATCTTGGAAAAAGGATATTCATTCATTGCTTTGTTGAAATAAATTATAGTTGCTTTGCTTTGTTCACTTATTATTTTTGCTATTTTTGCGAGGCTTAGTGAAACCTGTTAATAGTGATGCAGTCTAACTAAGTAAACGGAATTAGCAAAGTATTTTTAAGATTAATAAAAAGGAGGTATATAATGTACTGGACGCTCGAATTAGCATCGTATTTGGAAGATGCACCATGGCCAGCCACTAAAGAAGAACTAATTGACTTCTGTAGCCGCTCTGGAGCACCATTGGAATTATCGGAAAATTTGCAAGAATTGGAGGATGATGGCGAACCATACGAGAGTATTGAAGAAATTTGGCCCGATTATCCGACTAAGGATGACTTCTTCTTTAATGAAGATGAATATTAGGTTTGAAATAAGAAAGACTGATGATAAGCATCAGTCTTTTTTTTTATCCGTTTTTTCGCTTCAGAAGCACCTCTGCAATCGGTAAATCTTCTGGCGTGGTGATCTTGATATTTTCATATGTTCCATCGATCAGGTGGATGGCATGACCTGCATGTTCGATCACGCTGGCGTCATCGGTGAAGGTGGTCAGTTCGGGGGTGTCGTAAGCGCCGATCAATAATTCCGTCTGAAAAGTCTGCGGCGTTTGAATAATCCTGAAGGCCGCACGGTCAACGCTATTGTTGGTGTCGTCTTGGTTTATCTGTCGTAGGGAATCCTTCATTGGAACAGCGACCACGGCATTGCCCTTTTGTTCAGCCACAGCGAAACTCTGCTGAATAACGGCCGTGCTTACGAAGGGCCTGACACCGTCGTGGATTGCAACCAGCCCTGAATCTTTAATGATGCTAAGCCCATTTTTTACCGACTGAAAGCGCGATGCACCGCCAGCAGTGACGGTTACTTTTTTATCGAACCGATGTTTCGTGCAGAGCTCGTTCCAATAAGGAATTTCTACCGAAGGCAATACCACAATAATATTGATTTCGCTGGAATAAGCATAAAAAGCATTGATGGTGTGCATCAATATTGGCAGTTGATCTACCAGTAAAAATTGCTTGGGGATATCGCTTTGCATGCGACTGCCACTGCCCCCAGCGACAATCACGGCATATTTTTGTTTGTTACTCATTTATAGGATATTTTTTTGTCCACAGATTAATGAGATTAAAAGGATTTTGATTTTAATTTTAATGGTTGTAGGGACGTTGCAGAACTATGTTCGCAATTCATCACACTAAATAAAATTTACTCACGCCTATTTTTACCATGGAATGAATGCCATGTCTATTACAAAAAGTCTTTTCAGGACTCATTTGCCGAAGGTGCATTTTGTAATAGCTTCGGGTTTTAACCCAAGGTACATAAGTGGGAGAATAAAATTTGATCAGTAATTGAAAATGATGCGACAGCCCCGCGTCGTCAGGTACAAAAACATTCGATGGCTTTCGTTTGTAACCAGAAAAATAAAAAACACATAAAAAAAACGGCAACCGAATCGACTGCCGTTTCTTTTAAATATGTTGGATTAAAGAATCAACATCGCATCTCCGTAAGAGAAGAAACGGTATTTTTCTTTAATAGCTTCCTGATAAGCTTCCATAACAAACTCATAACCACCAAAGGCCGCAGACATCATCAACAAGGTTGATTCAGGCATGTGGAAATTGGAAATTAACGCGTTACAGATTTTGAAATCGTAAGGAGGGAAGATGAATTTATCAGTCCACCCTTCGTTCACTTTCAAGCGGTTGCTTGCAGATACCGAAGACTCCAAGGCACGCATAGAAGTAGTACCGATAGAACAAACACGTTTTTTAGCATCCAAAGCACGGTTGACGGCTTCAACAGTTTGCTGTGTTACGCGGAAGTTCTCCGAATCCATTTTGTGCTTGGTCAAATCTTCTACATCTACCTGACGGAAAGTTCCTAATCCTACGTGTAGTGTAATCGACTCAATATCTACGCCAACGATCTCAAGGCGTTTCATGATTTGAGGCGTGAAATGCAAACCAGCTGTTGGTGCAGCGACAGCCCCTACGTTTTTAGCATAGATGGTCTGATAGCGCTCGCGGTCCTCAGGAGCTACTTTTCTTTTTTCAATGATAGGATCTGGCAATGGCGTTTCTCCTAAAGTATCGATCAAATTGTAGAAAGCCTCATCTTCTCCGTCCCAAAGGAAACGAATCGTACGGCCACGGGAGGTCGTGTTGTCAACAACTTCAGCGACCAATTCTCCTTCGCCGAAATACAGCTTGTTACCTACACGGATTTTACGCGCAGGGTCTACAAGAACATCCCAAAGGTGTAAATCCTTGTTCAATTCGCGAAGCAGGAATACTTCGATTTGAGCACCTGTTTTCTCCTTGTTACCATAAAGGCGGGCAGGGAAAACTTTGGTGTCATTATTTACGAATACATCGCCTTCGTCGAAATATTCTACGACATCTTTGAAAATGCGGTGTTCGATTTTACCCGTATCGCGGTGAAGAACCATTAATCGCGAATCATCACGACTATCAGTAGGATGTAGGGCAATCAGATCGGATGGAAGTTCGAATTTGAATTCTGAAAGCTTCATGTATTACGACAAAATTTATGGGTTGGCAATTTCTTCAAGTTATTGCACATAAAAATGCAAGATGTAAATTTAATAAAACCCTTCCTTAGAATGTAGTATTTTGTAAATTTCTTTTTTTCTTGCAACTTAACAGTGCACTAATTAAGACTACAACCTTGAAAACGCTTTTTTTGATTTGGGAAAGTTTCAGATCTTCCCTAAATGCCTTAAAGTCCAATTTATTACGGACAATCTTATCACTTTTAGGGGTAACCGTAGGGATATTTGCCATCATAGGCGTGTTTACGCTGGTGGACTCGCTGCAAAATGGCATCAAAAAAAGTCTTGATTTTTTAGGGGGCGACCTCATTTATGTGGAAAAGTGGCCCTATGGCCTTGGTGGCGATTACCCTTGGTGGACTTACCTGAACCGACCAGAAGCTTCTTTTGCAGAGTTCAAAACACTTGAAGCCAACCTCGATAACCAGTCAAGTATTGCTATTTCGGCGGTAAAAGATGGGGTAACGTTTAAAAAAGGCAGCAACAGTGCGAGTGGAATGGTACTGCTTGGGGTTAGTTATCAGTATGATCAGATCATGGAGCTGAACATGCAAGAGGGGCGGTATTTTACCCAGGTGGAAGCCGACGGAGGGCGTAATGTAACGGTTATTGGTCATGAGTTATCGGAGCAACTTTTTCCGCAGGGAGATGCTGTGGGTTCTATGGTAACGCTTCGGGGCCATCGGTGTAAAATTATTGGCGTACTGCGCTCAGAAGGGGAGAACTTGTTCAGTTTTGTGGATAAAGACAAAGCCTGCTTCGTTCCTTTTAAATTTTTCACCAAGCTGTACTTCGTGGGTAAAAATGGTGTGGGCCCATCGATTGCGATTAAGGGGTTTGATACAGACCCTGGGCTGATGAATCTTGAAGGAGAAGTACGGGGGGTGATGCGTCGCTTACGCGGTTTGCGTCCAAAGGATGATGATAATTTCGCAATCAACAGGCCCGAAGCCATTGCGGGAGCGATTGATAATATCTTTGCCGTGTTGTCATTGGCTGGCGGGGTGATCGGCTTTTTCTCCATATTGGTTGGCGGCTTTGGTATTGCCAATATTATGTTTGTATCGGTAAAGGAGCGAACCAATTTAATTGGTATTCAGAAAGCCCTTGGCGCAAAGCGTTTCTATATTCTTTTTCAGTTTTTGTTTGAAGCCATGTTGCTGAGCCTTGCAGGTGGGGCGGTCGGGCTGGTGTTGGTGTTTGGACTGACTTTTATACCGATATCAGGTTTGGAACTTGGGCTGTCGTTTGGGAATGTGATGGTCGGCTTGGTGGTATCATCCATTATCGGTTTATTGGCAGGGGTGATTCCGGCAGCCATTGCCGCAAAAATGGATCCCGTACAGGCGATCAGGCAATAGGGACGCTGCGTTGCATTCGGTGGCTTTGTTGATCCGAAGTTAAACTGCGTTCAACTTGACCGGTAATTGGAGAAGTTTAGACAAAAAAAAGACCACAGGAAAGTGGTCTTTTAAAGTGCTATGATTGTTGTTTTTATGCTTCAGTTTCTGGAGAGATTTCTTCCACCTCACCACCTAAACCAGATTGCGTGCGAATCTTTGCTTCCAGTTCTTCCATCAATTCAGGATTGTCTTTGATGATTTTCTTCACGGCATCACGGCCTTGTCCTAATTTGTTGCCTTCGTAAGAGAACCAAGAACCTGATTTTTGTACAATCTCCAAGGCTACACCCAAATCGAGGATTTCCCCGGCTTTCGATACTCCTTCACCATACATGATGTCGAATTCTACTTGCTTGAATGGAGGTGCCACTTTATTCTTCACTACCTTAACACGCGTACGGTTACCAGTGATATTGTCAGCAGATTCTTTGATCTGACCAATACGACGGATATCCAGACGTACAGAAGAGTAGAATTTCAGGGCGTTACCACCTGTGGTTGTTTCCGGGTTACCGAACATCACCCCGATTTTTTCACGCAACTGGTTAATGAAAATACAGGTGCAGGCAGTTTTGTTGATCGCGCCTGTTAGTTTACGCAGTGCCTGTGACATCAAACGTGCCTGAAGACCCATTTTGGAGTCTCCCATATCACCTTCCAATTCCCCTTTAGGAACCAGTGCCGCTACGGAGTCAATACAGATAATATCAATAGCTCCTGAACGGATCAAATGCTCAGCAACTTCAAGGGCCTGCTCACCATTGTCGGGCTGAGAGATCAGCAAGTTCTCGGTGTCAATGCCTAATTTTTCTGCATATAATTTATCAAAGGCGTGTTCAGCATCAATAAAGGCGGCAATACCACCTGCTTTCTGTGCCTCTGCAATACAGTGCATCGAAAGGGTCGTTTTACCAGACGACTCAGGCCCGTAGATCTCTACGATACGGCCACGGGGAATCCCGCCAATACCCAAGGCAATATCCAGCCCTAAGGATCCTGTAGATATCGCAGGTACATCTGAAACGCGCTCATCACTGAGTTTCATTACAGTACCTTTTCCGTAAGCTTTGTCAAGTTTGTCTAAAGTCACCTGCAGCGACTTCATTTTCTCGGCTCTTTCGTCACTCATAATTGTATATATATTTCGCAGTTAAAATCTTCGTTGAGAAGGTAGAGTTTACCGTTCTAAAGTTGAAATTTAATAAAGATAAATTCAATGTGAAAGGTTTTTAAGTAAAATGTACGAAAAAACATCTTTTTAAAGTCGGTAATTCCGCCATTTGAATTTATCCTCAACAATTTGTGCAATTTTCCCCATTAAAGTTTAGATAATTACATGATAGTTCAATTAAATCATATAATTTCATTAATTACCAAAAACAGAACTCAGGCAGCATGAAAAGGAATATTTTTTGGGTTGTAATGCTCGTAGTGGTCTTGGCTATTTGGAGTTACAGCGACTTGATCAGCTACGGTATTATGCAAGGGAAAGGGCAGTTGAAAGTACTTGTCGGTGCCCGGCCAATCACCGAATTCCTTCAGTCAGCGGATTACCCTGACAGTCTGAAGGCGCGTTTGCGACTCATTCAGGAGGTGCGCAATTATGGATTCGATCATCTCGGGATTTTTAAAAACGACAATTACACCAAGATGTATGATCAGCAGGGAAAACCAACACTGTGGGTTTTAAGTGCATGTAAGCCTTATGAATTATCGCCCCGTGAGTGGCGTTTTCCGCTTATTGGCAGTTTCCCCTATAAAGGATTTTTTGAATTGGACAAAGCCCGGGCTGAAAGGCGCAGGTTGGATTCTCTGGGGCTGGACACCAATCTGAGGGTGGTTTCGGCCTGGTCTACTTTAGGGTGGTTCAGTGATCCGGTGATGTCGAATTTTTTAAATAACAATGAAGGGCAGCTGACCGAGCTGATTTTGCATGAGCTGACCCACGGTACTTTGTTTGTCAAGGATAGTGTAACGTTTAACGAAAATTTGGCAACTTTCATCGGGCATCAAGGGGCGATCAGATTTTTGTCTGAAAAATATGGAAATAATTCAGCTCCCTACCGTAAATATATTGCAGAGTGGACCGATGAGCGCAAGTTCTCCAATTATATGCTGAGCGCGGCACATCAGCTTGATTCCGTCTATCAGCAATTTCCGGAACAGATGCCCGAGCAGCAGCGAAATGCGCTGAAGCAAGCCATGATCCAGCAAATTGTTGACCGAATGGATACGGTCAGTTTTAGTGGCGCAAGTCGTTTTCGTACCTATTTCAAAAAACACCTGCCCAATAACGCATTTTTTATGTCTTTCGTAAGATATAAAGAATACTTTGATGTTTTAGAGCAGGAGCTGAATGCCAAATATGGTGGTGATGTAGAGCGGATGCTGGAGGACTATAAGCAAAAATATCCATCGATGTAAAAATGATCCCAAAAACTATGATAGCATATTTGTTGACTTTGTTGGTGTTATGGATGCCGTCTGATCATGCTACGGCACAACACAGGGTGCTTAATTCCAAGGAATTGCACCTGACGATGCCTGTGGCTTTTGATTTCGGGGAACGGATGGTCTATCGGGTGCATTATGGTATTATCAATGCCGGAGAAGCAGAAATGCGCGTGGGCGATCAGGTGGAGTATGTCAATGGGCACCCCTGCTATGATGTTCAGGTAACAGGACGCACGACGGGCTTCTGGCGCAAGGTGGTTCGTATTCAGGATAACTGGAGCTCGAAAATCGATACCGCAAAATTACAACCCGTACAATTTCGGATGGACATTCAGGAGGCGGGCTACCGACATAAGGAATTATTGGATTTTAAATCGGAGATGGATACTGTTGTGCTCTCCAAACTGGACCGGAAAACGGGGGAGTTGCAGGGTAAGGAAGGTTTTAGTATTCCTGACCATGTGCAGGATATTGTGAGTGGCTTTTATTTCCTCAGAAATATCGATTTCAGTAAAATAGAAAAAGGTACCCTGATGGAATTTACGGGTTTCTTTGATAAAAAAGTGCATCACATGAAAATCCGATTTGATGGAAGAACGACCATTAAGACGGATATGGGCAAGCGAAAAGCCCTGATTCTGGTGCCTGTCATGCCGGATAACGAAACCTTCGAGAAGGACAGCCCGATCACGGCCTACCTTTCAGACGATGAGCACAAGATTCCCCTGAAAGTAAAGGCAGAGCTGCTGGTGGGTTCTGCGGAGGTAACGATCAAAAAATATTATCCGGGACATAAAAAAGCCTTCAAGAATCCTTAACGATAAAATAATACACTTTCTTTTTGATTTCAATATATCGCTTCATTCAGTTGGCTTTGGCCTTTTTTTAGTCCTGTATTTTAATTAATTTTGTCTTCTGAAAATATAAAGATTTAAATGGCAAAAACAGGCTATCGTGTGTTGGTGGTTGATGATGAATCAGACATCCGCGAAATTTTGGAATATAACCTTGCGAAAGAAGGTTACGAAGTAGAGACGGCCAAAAATGGCAGGAAAGGGATCGAAAAAGCCAAAGCTTTCAAACCCCACTTAATTCTTCTGGATATCATGATGCCTGATCAGGACGGGGTCGAGACTTGCCGGCAGTTACGGGAATTGCCGGAGTTTCAGAGTACCTATATCGTCTTTCTTACCGCTCGCTCAGAAGAGTATTCCGAGGTTGCCGCTTTCGAGGCCGGAGCCGATGATTACATCAATAAACCAATCAAACCGAGAGCGTTGCTCAGCAGAATGCAAGCCATGTTCCGCCGAGAAAGTAAGATGACCGCCAATGCGGATCAGATCGCTATTGGTGGTTTACTGATTGATCGGGACAGCTATACCGTGCAGGTGGATCAGCAGGATGTATCTTTGCCACGCAAGGAGTTTGAATTGCTTTATTTTCTGGCCACTCATCCCGGAAAAGTGTTTAGCCGTGATGAATTGCTGAGAAATATTTGGGGGGCTGATGTTTACGTTTTGGCACGTACAGTAGATGTACACGTGCGGAAGGTGCGGGAAAAAATCGGTGACCAGTATATTGTAACGGTCAAAGGTGTTGGTTATAAATTTGAAGATATCTTTTAAGGCTTGAATGTAGGCAGCCATGAAAAATCTGATGAGGGCAGTGTTCCTTATCAGATTTTTTTTTATCATAGGCTAACAATTCAATCTGTCTTAACAATTACATAAAATGTTTTTTAATTCACGTAGTGTCGGTTTAGTTCTTGGTGCCATTATCGCCGTCGTAACGACCCTTTTTCTTTCTTTGGTGCCTGGTATTTCGGATATCGCCCTGTTGGTAGCTTTGGGAATTTCCTTTTCCTGTTCCTATCTTTTGGTGATGTCAACCATGGAGTTTCTGGTATTTCGGGAGCTGGGAAAGATGTACGAGGTATTGGATAAGCTTCATGCAGACGATTTTTCCCTGATCGAAGAACAGGTGGGGGAATCGACCAACCCCATCAAGCTGGCCAACAAAAAAATCATGTCTTATGCTTCGGCTAAACGCAAGGAAATTGCGGACCTGAAGCGGATGGAAGTTTACCGTCGGGAGTTTTTGGCAGATGTATCCCATGAATTGAAAACCCCGATTTTTGCCGCACAGGGTTTTGTGCATACGCTTTTGGATGGCGCACTGGAAGATGAGGTCATTGCCAAGCGATTCCTTAAAAAGGCCGCCAAAAGCCTTGATGGACTCGACAATATGGTGCACAACTTGCTGTCGATTTCGCAACTGGAGTCGGGGGATGCCAAGCTGGTGGTTGAGCGCTATGATTTACGCGAACAGGTTGAAGAGATCTTTGATCAGCTGGAGAATAAAGCCGATAAGAAATATGTCAGTTTAGGTTTTTCTGAAGATACCGCCCCTGAGGTGCTGGTGTATGCTGATCGCCGTAGGATTGGGCATGTGATGACCAACCTGATTGTGAATGCGATAAAATATCAGGACAACAAAGCGGGCTTGGTGGAAGTTTCCCTGAAGGAAGAAGACGGCAAGATTTTGGTGAAGGTAACAGACAATGGCTTTGGTATTCCTGAAGAGGATGTCAAGCGTATTTTTGAACGCTTCTATCGGGTAGAAAAAAGCCGCGCAAAATCCAAAGGAGGAAATGGGCTTGGCCTGGCGATTGTCCGTCATATTTTACAGGCACACGGAACACAATGTTTTGTGAGATCTGCTGTGGGCTTGGGGTCAACGTTCAGCTTTTACCTTTCCACAGAATACTTTGAAGAGCACGATGTGCAAACAGAATTAGATAAGGAAGAACAGAATATATGAAAAAAATAAAATTTAAAGACCTCATTATCTTTGAGGATGAGGACTATATCGCAATCAATAAGCCACCTTATGTGGCCACGCTCGAAGACCGCGCATCTTACACCAATATCCTGATGATGGCGCGGGAGTATTGCGAAACTGCACAGAATTGCCACCGACTGGATAAAGAAACTTCAGGGGTGCTCATGATTGCCAAGACGCCTGAGGCTTATCGTCATTTGTCGATTCAGTTTGAAAAGCGCAAAGTAAAAAAAATCTACCATGCGATTGCCGACGGCATTCACGAATTTGATGAGAAGGTCAATACGCTGCCGATTTATCCAGGAACCAAAGGAATTGTAAAGATTGATTTTGACAAGGGTAAGCCGTCGCGTACGGTATTCACCACCCTTGAGGCTTATAAATCGCATACCCTTGTGGAGGCCGTACCGCACACTGGCCGAATGCACCAGATCCGTATTCACCTTTCTACACTGAAAGCGCCCATTGCTTGCGATGATACCTATGGTGGCGCTCCTTTATACCTTTCAGCCCTGAAAAGGAAATTCAACCTGAAAAGAGGAACGGAGGAGGAAGCTTTGCTGAAGCGCTTTGCTTTGCATGCCTATGCCATTGAGTTTACCAATGTGAAGGGGGAGCTTCAGAAAATTGAGGCGCCTTATCCAAAAGATTTTGCTGTTGCGGTGAAGCAACTGGCTAAACACCGATATTGATTAAAAGCATGACGAAGATACTTTATGTTTGTTTGGGCAATATTTGCCGCTCACCACTTGCAGAGGCGATCATGAAGAAAATGATCAGTGAAGCAGGGTTGAACGACCAGTTTGAAGTGGATTCTTGTGGAACTTCCGACTACCATATCGGCGAGTTACCCGACGCCCGCACAATGGACAATGCTCGTGCGCAAGGGGTGGAGATTAAGCACCGAGGGCGACAGCTGATGCCCAGGGATTTTGAATATTTCGATTACCTGCTGGTGATGGATGATCAGAATTTCGCCAATGCTGAGCGGGTTCAGCCTGCAGGCAGTAAAGGGCAGCTGATGAAACTTCGGGATTTTGATACCGAGGATCGGGGGGCGGATGTTCCTGATCCTTACTATGGTGGCCCTGAGGGTTTTCAGTTGGTGTTTGACCTGCTGATGCGTTCCAATGCCCACTTTCTGAAATATCTTCAAAAATAAAAAAAGGTGCTTTTCGCTGTTCGGAAGGCACCTTTTTTATGATCAAGCTGACGTTGATCGCCGCTGGAAATTACTTTGTTAATTCGGCGGGAACTTGTGTTGGGGCTTTCCTCATGATGTGCAGATCGTAATCTCCATATTTTTGGATATGAATGACCGAAAAGCCCAGCTTGTTGTAGATATTGACATTCTTTTTAGCGCCAGTTTCAAGGTAAACAGGTCTCCCTTCAGTCGCCATTTTATCAAGTATGGGAAGTAATAATTGTTTTGCGTGCCCCTTTCCCTGTTCAGTAGGAATCACCCCAAGCATATGCAGGTGGTCGTAATCTGATTTTTTTGGGAATTTGAGGTAAAGTAATCTCTCCAGCTCGATCAGCCGAAAGATCACCGGTAGCCCCATGCGAAAAATCAGCTTGAACTTTGCGATTAACAGCCTGAAGTTGAAAGGACTTTTTTTGTTGGTATTCCAGATGGCAACAGCGCTATTTTCGGCGTTGAGGTATATTTTACCGATTTCAATATTTTCGTCAAAAGTATATCGGAAAAGGTATTCCAGTCGTTTGGGGTTTTCCTCCGCTTTCAGTGCCCAGTGTGTTTGTCGGTATTCATTAAATGCAAGCTTGAGGATGTTTACGACAGTTTCCTTGTCTGCCCTTGTTGCGAGTCTCATGGTGTTTTATCGTTGGTTTGCAAGTAAAGATAGTGAGTTGTGTTCACCGAAAAATTATCATTTGATAAAATATATGCCTACTTGAAATCGATTTATTTGCATGGTGGCCAGGGCTGCGAAATCAGGAGGGAAATGTCGCTGACCTTATTTTTGTCGGCGAATTCTACTTAGTGATTCTTTGGTGATCCCCAGAAAAGAGGCCAAGTGAGTTAATGAAATCGCTTTAATGAAGTGCGGGTAATGCTTCAGAAGATAATCATAGTGTGATTTAGCGTTGAGAGTTTGCATTCTCAGCAATCGGTCTTCCACCTCAATAAAGTACACTTCGACCATCTTGCGGTAAAAGGTTTCAATTACATGATATTGTGAAGCCAGTTTTACAAGATCTTGTCGCTTAATGTAGCGATAACGAACTGCTGATAAACACTGGATATTTTTTTTTGACCGATGTCCATGGGTAAAGCTTTGAAGATCACAGACGATGCTTCCTTCGAATGAGAACCAAATGTTATATTCTTTGTCGTTGGCCAGGGTATATTCTCGGAGTATTCCTGACTCAATAAAAAAAATGGCATCGCAGGTATTTTGCGAACGAAGGAGGTGCTTGCCCTTGTCGCAGTGCGCATGATGAAAGTTTGAAATTAAAGAATCATATGCCGCTGCATCCAATTCTTTGACTTTTTTCAGGATGTTTATAAAATCAGTATGAATCAAAATGTTGTGATTTAGGGGCAGATTAACCGCTCTCAGCACGATACCGATTCATCTGCCCCATTGTTTTCAGGTCGTTTATAGCCCTCCCTGTGTATTGATCTTCCGTTTACGGCCAGCGATTTTCATGTTGCCGAATCGGTAAGAGAAATTCACCGTATAAATCGGCTGCTCGCCGATATAGAAGTTTTCTTCCTCAAATCCGAGTCCGTACACGTGGTTGCGGTAGCCTGAATAAACGATGTTCTGTGCTCTCAAAGAAAGGTTTCCTTTATTCTGAAGGATGTTTCGGCTCAGGGTCATGGTCAGTGCGTAAGCAGGGTCTGAAGTATTCTGCAGCCCGTAATTATAACCACTGTAATTGGCATTGGTCACCAGCTTGAATTTCGCAGGAAGTGTAAAGGTATTATTCCATTTGAAGTTGGTATTCATGTTCGGGCGGTTGGGGATGTTGTAGGTTGTATCATTGAAATCGATGTGCGTGAGATCAACACCACCAGAAGTTGTCCACCATTTGAACAAGGTAACATCCCCACTGAGTGAAAGTCCATAAGTTTGTACCGAGCCCAGGTTATCGAAGGTAGAGACATTGGCCTGTAGTTGCTCGTCGAAAAAGCTGTAGGAACGGATCACATCATTTCCGAGTCGGGTATATGGACTGACCGACAAGGAGTATTTTTCACCATTCAGGTTATAGCTTAACTCCAGAGAGTTGGTGAAAGAAGGCTTTAGATTGGGGTTGCCTCGTTGAACATTCTGCGGATCTGAATATACCTCAAAAGGCGCAATCTGATCAATGTTCGGACGGCGAACACGGCGGCTGTAACTAAAGCCGATGGTCGATTTTTTATTGAGAGGTTCTACGATCGTCAGGCTTGGAAACAGGCTGTTATAACTGTAAGTAAAAGGGGTGTCCTGGCCTTCTTTTTTGATGATTCCGGTTTGACTTGCACGTTCGGCTCTTAAACCTGCCTGCAATTGCAATTTATTTATTTGTGTGGAATAGGTACTGTACAGCCCAGAAATTGCCCCATTGTAATCGTAGCCAAACTGGTGAAGTTCACTGCCATTGAAGTTTTCACTGTTCGAGAAAGCATCAAGGTATTCTCCTTTGTAGCCCAGTTCCACTTTGTGTTTTTTATTGATGTTCAGCGTATAATCAAAAGAAGGAACAAATATCTGGAAGGTGAAAAAGTTGGAGTTGCGCTGATTCAGTGTTCCCGTACCACCATGCTCATGTTGGCTGTTACTGGTACTGAACTGCCCATGTCCATCCATTGCCCAAAGATCACTCTCCAGAAAGCCATTTTTAAAATCCCGTCGGTAATTCAGGTCAAACTGATGGCCTTCATTGACGTTTTTGCTGGTGCTGTTACCCAAAATGGTAGATTTATTCTGTGCATCTTCCAGGTTTTGTTCAAAAGGGTTTTTACCCTCTTGTTGCCATTTAAAATACTGGTAGTAAAAGGAAAGGGTGTTGACCGAGTCAATAAAATAATCGGTACCGATTTTGTATTGCTGAAAGCCTGAGTTTTCGCCCACGGTCTGATTTTGGGAAAGTACATTTTCAGTATTATCGAAAGTTCTTGTAAATCCTTTTTCGTTGACGAAACGCCTTTTTGCGGCATTGGCCTCAACAAAAAAGTTGAACTTATTGACCCGGTAATTAAAGTTCATGCCTCCCATATATTTATCGTTGGTTCCCAGCGAAAGGCGAGTAGCTCCATTAAAGCCTTTAATGTTGTTCTTTTTGGTGATAATATTGATGATGCCTGAAAGCCCTTCAGGGTCATATTTTGCTGACGGATTAGTGATCACGTCAATGCGGTCTACCAGTTCAGGGGAAAGGGACTTCAGCGCCTCTTCAGCAGAGAGCTGTGTAGGTTTATTGTCGATCAGTACCCTTACATTACTTTCTCCACGAAGGCTGATTTTGCCATCGCCATCAATATTGACATCCGGAATTTGTTGTAGCACTTCAGCAATATTGGTATTTCCGGCGATGAGTTCAGGCGTTATATTGACGACCTTTTTACCCAATTGCTGCTGTACTTTAATGCGCTCGCTGCTTACTGTTACACCATCGAGGACTTTATCCGACGGCTTAATTTTGATGAGTCCGACATTTTGATCGGCTTTTTTTCCTACGGAAACAGGAAGGCTTTTAGATTCATAGCCCATGAACTGAACCGTCAGCAGGTAGTTGCCCTCCTGAAGGTCTTTCACAATAAAACGACCATCGGTATCTGTGATGTTTCCACCGACTGTTTTACCGTCCTGTGCAATAATAATTGATGCGTAGGGTACGCCTTCCTCTGTGCTGGCATCGATGATGCGCCCCTTAATAAATCCCTTCAGTAATTCTTCTCCGGTGCTATTTGCCGCATTGGAAACCATCGGTAGGCAGCATAATAAAAGTAGGTAGAGGTATTTCGACATGTTGAATTGAGTTGAATAAATAGTTGTTTCCGTCTTTATTGAAAAAGGTGTGCCAATTACTTTATAGGCGGTTTTAGAGCTCCTATGGCCTATTTTGGCGGACGCAAAATTAAATTGTGTACGCTTTCGGACAGTATTGTGGTCGGAGGCGTACACCTGTTCGGTGAGGTTGATGATTGATGGATACACACCGGCAAGTTGAACGATTGATTGAAGAATTCAAAATGATTTCAGTTCAGCGGGGCATAACCTTGATAGGTGGGGCGGAGCGGTGCGCAGGCACAAAAAAAAGTCCAATAATACTTAGTATCACTAAGGATTATTGGACTGTTATTAAGGTGGAGACTAAAATGGGGGGCCTCCGATGGAGTTAATTGGTATAAATAAGCGGCTCTTTCGCCTGCTCCAATTGATCTTTTTGTAATTGTTTTTCTAAGGTGTTTTTAGTCAGAAAGGGAAAATTAGCCTGCTGGTCGGGTGTCCATTGTTGTGGATTTGCCAATTCATTCGCATTATTTTCCTTGTCAGTGTTCAGAAAAAACAATCCCCAAACGATCGTTTGTACAACCCCAAAAAGGAAGATACTTTTTTTCATGTCGGGATATTTAATATAGGTAATTCACTTATTGTCTTTCTATTATGAGTAGTGCTTTCTAAGTTAGAAAACCGTAACTATTGCTCAAAATTATATAGAATTTTCACAGACTGCGTTACGGTGATGTTTGAAGGGGTAAATTCAGGGACATTACTACTCATTTCCATATCGTATTTTTTCGCCCCATTTAATCGCTGGTAAGGTGTTCCGCCAAACTGTTCGTTGAATTCCACACGGTTAATGCTGCCAAGTTTGAGGTCAGCGGCTTTGCAAATGATCAGTGCTTTTTGCTGTGCCTGCAGCACTGCATTGGCAAGCGCTTTTTCCTTGGCTTTATTGGCGTCTTTCAGGGCAAAAGAGACGTGAAAGAGCGCGTTGGCATCTGCCTTACTGATGGCTGAAATGACTTTTTTGATCTGCTGGTTATCTAAAGGAAGTTGCAGCGTCAGTGCATGGCTGGCAATATATCCAACAATTTCACTTTTACGGCTTTCCTTGTTGTATTGCATATTTTGCCTGATTTGATAATCGGCGGTAAACAGCTGTTCTTTTTTCAAGCCTGCTTTAAGCAATGCTTCTGTGATATTTTCGGATTTGGTATTGAGCAAATCCAGTGCCCGGGCAAATATCTCGTCGCGCCCTTCAAGGTTAATGGATAAATTGACAATATCAGGACTCGCAGAAAACATTCCTGTAGCTTCCACTGAAATGGTACTCTCTTTGGAGTCAATCAGTTGGGCTAAAGCACTATTTGCTGTGAAGAGCAAACTAACGAATGCTAAACCGAGAGAAATCTTGATCACTTTAAAGAACATATAATAATAGGTGATTGGTCTTTTGTAAAAATACGAATAAAATCTAAAACTATTTGCGTAATGTTGGTTTTGTCAAATAAAAAGCCCGTTGATCAACAGGCTTTTTGTTTTATGTTATTTTCTTACTTGCTGAACGCTTCCACTTCGTGGTTCAGGTTGGTGCTGAAAATTGGAATACTGATTTTTATAACGGCAAAAAATGTTTGTTTTTGAACACCTGGGCGCATCCCCATTTCGGCGCCGTAACCCCAGCCAAATTCTCGGTTGAATTTTCCGTCGACGCCTGCTCGGAACCCTACAGCGGTATGTTTAATTACTGAAGCGTCATATTCTACACCTTTATAATTGAAGTTCTCTATCGTGTTCCAAGGGGCGATCAGCACATCAAAATAAGTCGTGATGATCATGTCACTTGCTGTAGAGGCGAACGTTCTTGTCGGCTTAATTGCAAAATTCTTGATCCAGGAGAGTGATCCCCCCAATGCAAAGCCGAGTGACGACTGATTGGTGTATAATGACGGAACGCCATCAGGGAATTGGTTTGGATCGTTAGGGGTCAGGGTTTGATCGACATTTTCAGGTCCTGCGCCCTGAAGGCTCTCAATACCTTGTTTGTCCATTGCCAGCCTGACATCCATACCTGAACCTTGAAAATAAGGGCCGAAACGTCCACCGATAATTTTGCGGACTTTTGAAGGAACCTTAATGTGATCAGGTACTTTTGATCGCCACTTGTTGCTGCGGCGGTAGCTGCTTCGGTAAAGGATCATCTTGGTTTCAGTATCCTTTTCAAAGTCTTTGATATGGTAAGTACCGATTAATTCTCCCGACATCGCCGCTTTGGTGACCGTAGGGATATTATTCACCGTCTGGATATTGTTCTTGCTGGAAAGGTCCTGCATCAGGTCAAATTTTTGCCCGTAGGATCTTCTGAAATTGGCCTTGATGTCCAGTAGGGACTCGTGGTAATACTCGGCCTCCAATCCAAAACCAACATACATATTAATGCTGTTGTATTCTGTGATTACGGGCTGAAGTTTCATAAATAACTTATTGATCTCGTATGGTTCGTCATAGAGTTCATCGTAAGTCACGCTTTTTACAGATTGAGCAAAAGCAGGAATATGAAATAGGAGACCTAAAAAGACGGTCGAGATAAAAGGTATCCGCGCCATAAGCACAGCTGTTGGGTTAATGTTGAGATTCATGTAATATTATAAAAATATTAACTTTAAGCCTCAATATACTAAAAAAGTGTGATAATCCATTTTTAGTATAAAAAGAGTATATGGAGTATCGTTCATTTAAAGACAAAGTCACCGAATAAGGGGAGTGAGCAGTATATTTAAATGTAATATTTGAGGTAAAAAAAGCGGTGTATTTAAGGCGTCCTATCCAATATTATTCATGGAAATCCAAAGTCGGTTTCTTTAAAGGCGACCGAACTGCCGTTTCACAAAAAGTCAGGAGTAGACTTGTGCGTGGGGATCGGAGGAGGGGAGTCCACCGATCGCCACGCACGTATCAGCTGTTGCATGGTATGCAATACTGCTGAAGTCTTATTTGCTCCACCGCTGTTTTAGGATAAATTTTTCAGTGCTTTATAAGAGGCGCTGATAATCTGATCGATTTCTTTATCACCAAGGGCGTCAGAGATAAACCATGATTCAAACTGACTCGGCGGAAGGTAAACGCCTTCTTCGAGCATGGTGTTGAAGAATTTACCGAAGAGGGTCAGATCACATGCTTTGGCTTCCTCGAAATTGGTTACATGCTGATCGGTGAAAAATAGCGTGAACATAGAACCGATGCGATTGGTCGTGTAATTCAGCCCAAGTTCTTTAAGGTTCTTTTTAATCCCTGCTTCAATGCGTTCTGTTTTCTCTGCAAGACGGTTATAAAGGTCTTTGTCAGCTTTCAGCTTGTTCAGCTGCGCCAAACCTGCGGCCATGGAAATTGGGTTTCCAGAAAGCGTTCCCGCCTGATATACCGGTCCCTGAGGAGAAACGTAATCCATGATTTCGCGCTTTCCACCATAGGCACCTACGGGCATACCGCCACCGATAATTTTTCCGAGAGTAGTGATATCTGCACGAACATCAAATACCTCCTGTGCTCCACCTGCCGCTAAACGGAAGCCTGTCATTACCTCATCCACAATCAATAGAATTCCTTCCTGATCGCAAATTTCACGCAAGCCTTGCAAATAGCCCTCGTGCGGTAATACACAGCCCATGTTTCCTGCAACAGGCTCAAGAATGATCGCCGCTACTTCGTTTTTGTTGGCCGCTACTAAAGTTTTTACAGCCTCAAGGTTATTGTAAGGTGCTGTAAGGGTATCTTTGGCTGTGCCGACAGTTACCCCTGGTGAGTTAGGTTCTCCCATTGTGATCGCACCTGAACCGGCAGCAATCAGAAAAGAATCACCATGACCGTGGTAACAGCCTTCAAACTTGATCATCTTCTCGCGGCCAGTGTAGCCACGCGCCAAACGAATGGCCGACATGGTTGCCTCTGTTCCGGAGTTGACCATGCGCACTTTTTCTATCGATGGGAAAAGGTCGGTGATTAAAGCGGCGATTTCCACTTCAGAAGCGCCCGGAGCACCGAAAGAGAGCGATGCAGGAATGGCTTTTTGTACCGCTTCCAATACGGCATCGTCGGCATGACCAAAAATCATTGGTCCCCAAGAGTTGATCAGGTCCACATAAGCATTGCCATCCACATCATACATATAAGCCCCTTTGGCACTTTTGATGAATAATGGATTGCCCCCAACAGCTTTGAAGGCGCGTACAGGAGAGTTTACCCCTCCAGGAATATAATTTTGAGCCTCTTCAAATAAGGCTTGGCTTTTGTCTTTAGTAATCATAGCTAAAATTATTTGTCGTCTGTGGAGGCAGTATCCTCCGTTTTGACGATTACCTGATCGACCATTTTAAAGTCACCATCTTCAAAATGAAGCACAGGAACGCAACGGTCATCGTTGGCGGAATAAAAAATATGTTTATTGACAAGGGCACCTTTTACAGGGCCGTCAGTGAGTTGCAATTGTGGGCGGTTTCCAAATTCATTCATCATCTTTCCGAAAGTGAAAAGCGCTTCGTAGCCCGCGCAAACGAACTTGGTAGGGAACTGATTCGCCTTTTCCGTATAACGCTGTGCAAACGCCTGATAACTGTTGCTTTCGGTATCGATATAATTTGGCGCCATCAGGTAAGTGTCCAGTTTGGTGATGGCATCGAGTGGCATTTGCGGATTAGAGAGCCATGAGGCCTCCCCGATCAGCGAGATATTATCGTCGCGGGTAGTTAGGGCTGATAAAACACTTGCCGCAAGGTTAGCATTGCTTGAAGCCACCATCACCTGATCGATGCTGTCCTGTCGAATCACAAACTTTTCCTCAGTCGTTGGGGCATCCTCTGGCAAAGTTACCAGAACGCTGTCAGGAATGGCAACTTCTTCCTTTTCAGTAAAGTAGTTGATGACCGACTGCTCTTCCCCTTTTCTGATTTTCAGAATGTGGTTAATATGGTAATGTGTACCTTCGAGCTGTTGCATATAGTTATAAGCCGTTGTGGAGTCATTACTATTATCAGTGTAAACAATCACAACGTTTTGCTTGAGCGTATCGAGTTGCTCATCAAGAGTTACTTCAGGCATTGTTTTTTTGACCAATTGCCCTGCCGCAATGCCGACCGTTTTGCTGCTTGGCTTCATCAGGAAGCTGAACGGGTTTTGGGCGATGATATCGGTATTTTGGGAAATCGGGTTGATCATGTTGATCTGATGCGCAAAGGAAAATTCGGTTACCGCCTTTGATGGTCCAGGATAAAGCGGCCCGATGATCAGGTCTACCTTTTTCAGTGCTGGATCATTGAGGAACTCACGGGTTTTTGCTTCATCTTTGTAGGTGTCATAAGCCATCAACTGAATTTGAATGCCCATGCGGCCAAGCTGCTCTTTGGCCTGCTTCACACCTTCATAAATTTGCCACGAAAAGTTTTTTCTGTTTTGGTACTGATGGGTGGTGTCGTATCTGAAAGGCAACATCACGGCCACATGGTAAACCGCTTTTCTTTCGCTCTTTCTGATATCAGAATGCGCATATCGGATGCCGTCAAGCTTAAAGTCAGCGACCAATTTAGCCAATAGCTCACGGTCTTGTTCGGTGATCGGCTGCTGAATAATTTTGTTGGCCAGTGCCTCGCCCAATCCTGCTTCAGAAGGGAAACGCTCCTGTAGTCCCTGAAGCTTGAACAGGTCAATTTTTTCAAAATTCAGTACCTGAAAGGCCTGTGCCTGTTGTTTGGTTTTACTGTTTTTGATTTTGGCGAAATTGGCAAAAGCAGAGGCGTAATTACCTTCTTCAAGGTAGGAACGTCCAAGCCAAAACTGAACTTCGTCAATCTGCTTCCAGGAAGGATAACTGTTGCTCAGGTTACGGAAAGTATTACGCGCGACTTCTTTTTGTCCTGCCTGATAAGCGGAAAGTCCGTAGTAAAATTGCGCATACGGATTGATGTCAGAATTGAAGGCATTTTCAGTAAAAGGTCGGAAGACCTCCATAGCCATCAGGTATTTTTGGTTCTTGTAAAAATCCTTTCCCTTAAGAAAAACCTGCTGAGGGTTGCTTTTTTGTGCAAATGTAAGTGTTGAGCAACACAGCATCAGCAAGATAAGCGGTAAAAGGTATTTATTTTTCATGGTATGTGTCTTGGTTTCCATTGAAGTTAAAGGTTAGCTGATTGGTTACAGGCCACACCTATGCATGTTATGGCTGTAAAGTTCTTTTTTTTTCTTTACTGATGCAAATAAGGAGTGTAAATAAACAGCCTTTGAGGGATTTACTGAATGTGTAGAGACGAGCAGAGACGAGCAGGGGCGAAAAGAAGGGGGGCTTTAAAAAAGAAAAAGCCAGAAACATGATGCTCCTGGCTTTTGAATATCTATATGGGGAATATTATTCCCACTCGATGGTTGCTGGTGGCTTGGAAGAGATGTCATAAACAACGCGGTTAACCCCTTTTACGCGGTTAATGATGTCGTTAGAAACCTCTTTCAAAAATTCGTGAGGAAGTTCTGCCCAGTCGGCCGTCATTCCATCTACAGAAGTTACGGCGCGCAATGCAACTACGGATTCGTAAGTACGCTCGTCGCCCATCACACCAACAGATTGTACGGGCAACAACATTGAACCTGCCTGCCATACGTAATCATACAGGTGGTGCTTTCTTAAGCCCTGAATGAAGATGTGATCTACTTCCTGCAAAATGCTTACTTTCTCTGGGGTTACATCCCCCAAAATTCGGATGCCCAAACCTGGTCCTGGGAATGGGTGGCGACCCAAAAGCTGCGGGTCGATATCCAAAGATTTTCCCACACGGCGAACACCGTCTTTGAACAGGCTGCGTAAAGGCTCCACAACTTTCAGTTTCATGAAGTCAGGTAAACCGCCTACGTTATGGTGGGATTTAATGGTGGCTGATGGTCCGTTTACAGAAACCGACTCGATCACATCAGGGTAGATTGTTCCCTGTGCCAACCATTTTGCATTTTCTACTTTGTGAGATTCATCATCGAAAACCTCCACAAATACACGCCCGATTGCTTTACGCTTATCTTCAGGATCTTTCAGCCCTTTCAGTGCATCGTAAAAACGCTCAGAGGCATCTACACCCTTTACATTCAAGCCCATGCCTTCATAAGATTTCAGCACTTCGCTGAATTCATTCTTACGCAAAAGCCCGTTATTTACGAAAATACAGTGTAGGTTTTCGCCAATAGCCTTATGGATCAATACCGCGGCAACGGAAGAATCCACCCCGCCGGAAAGTCCAAGGATTACACGGTCATCGCCTAACTTTTCTTTCAGCTCCGCAATCATGGTGTCGGCAAAAGCGTCTGGAGTCCAGTTTTGGGATGCGCCACAAATATTGACCACAAAGTTTTTCAATAATTGCTCCCCTTCATCAGAGTGGGTTACCTCTGGGTGGAATTGCACGCCATAGGTAGCCTCTCCTTTTACATGAAAAGCCGCCACCTCAACAGATTCCGTTGAAGCAATAATTTCGAAATTTTCAGGAAGGGTTGTGATGGTGTCTCCGTGCGACATCCAAACAGTGGATTTTGGAGAGATCCCCTGGAATAAAGGGTTTTCAGCATTGAAGCTTTCAAGGTGTGCACGTCCGTACTCACGGATTTTACTTGCAGTCACCTCGCCGCCATGTGCCTGCGCAAGGTATTGCGCCCCATAGCAAATCCCCAAAAGCGGTAATTTTCCACGAAGGGTGTTGGTGTCAATTTGTGGGGCATCGTCTTGTCTTACTGAGCAAGGACTACCCGAGAGAATCACGCCAATAACGTCATCACTGATTTCAGGGATGTTGTTGTAAGGGTGAATCTCACAATAAACGTTCATTTCACGGATGCGGCGAGCAATAAGCTGCGTCACCTGTGATCCGGAATCGATAATGAGAATCTGTTCAGCCATGCGCAAAAATAACAGATAGATTTTAAACCGCACATAAAAAAGGAAAGGAACTTTGAATTTATAAGGACATATTTCCTTTTATGGGTATAGCGGATATGAAAAAGATTACCGTAATTGTGAATGAGAGTTTTTTTGTAGGATAATTCTGAGTTATGATTGTTTGGAAACGAAATCGGTGGTGTAAATGCTTGTTAGGAACTTTGATGGCTTTTTCAGCCTTTTCCACCCAGGCCCAGGTGGTCAGTAGATCCAACTATTATTTCAAAACGGAGAGTTTGAAGTTGGTTTCGAATCAACGCAAGGATACGCTTAAAGTGGTGCATTTGCATGATTCTACCCTTGTTCAGATGCCCTTGTGGCTGAAAGAGTGTGAGAATATAGAGCTGCTGGATGTTTCTGGAACGCAGATTAAGTATTTTCCGAAATGGATGGCAGGGCTTTCCAAGCTTGAAAAAATCGTTTATAATGGTTTGGTGGAGCCTCGGCAAGTATCAAGTATGGTGCCTATGGCGGCGCCCGAGATCGACGGTTATCCGCAGTTTCCGAAGTTGCCACAAGTGAAACATCTTGAGATGCGCTTTCATGGCTGGGTACACGCTCCAGGCAGTATTCGCAGGTTAAAATCCCTGGAATCTCTTGATCTCTCGGATAATAAAATCAAACAATTACCTTCCTTCTTGCGTCGTTTTCGGGCGCTTGAAAAGCTGAGCCTTGACCGTAACGAGCTGGAAATTCAGGGTGGATTTCCAAAGTTGCCAGCACTGAAGTCGCTGTCATTGTCAAAGAATGATATGGCCGATTTGCCCGATAATTTCGAGCAGCTCCCTAAGTTGATTTCCCTTGATTTATCTTCCAACAAAATTTCTGATGAGTTGCTTTCGGGCAGAATGATGGCGCTGGGCAGTTTGCAGTACCTTAATCTGAAGGGGAATGAATTGCATGCATTTCCTCAGGTTGCTTTGCGAATGGCCAAACTGAAATCCCTCAACCTGTCTTTTAATGAACTTGACCGCCTGCCAGCAAATGGTTTCGAGGTCATGAAGTCGCTCACGGATCTTGATTTGAGTTATAATCAGTTGAAAGATGACCTGGGCGGCATTGCTTTTTTGCCCCTTTTGCAACGGCTGGATTTATCGCACAATAAACTTTACACTTTATCCTTATCTGCCAAAAATATGGATAAGCTGACAGGGCTTCAGTTGGAAAGTAATGCTTTTGAACACTTTCCCGTAGAGGTTTTTGATTTTAAAAATCTTGTGCGCTGCGATTTGTCTTTTAACAGGATTGATCAGCGGCCAACGCCAGGGTGGCAGAAACAATCGATTAAATATTTATGGCTGAACCTGAAGGGGAACCCGCTTCAGGGGGATTCGCTGAATGATTTTCGTGCCGACTGCGCTGATAGCGGTGTTATGCTGGCTTACTGATTTGCCAATGGCAAGGGGATGATTACATGTCGAAATCAAGATTCAAAAACTCACGGAATTTATCCAGCTCGGGGTATTTTTCCATCAGGTGAACGTACTTCTCCTTCGGGGTATAAATCATTTTTCTGGTTTCCCCTTCCACAATATTCACCTCAAGTTTGAAGTTGCTGTTGTCGAGTTTCAGTTTCATGAACTGCACCAACTCCATTCGGAATTTTTCCAGTAAATCTTGCTGCAAAACACTCGAGAGCTGCAATTTGAGGACCGTGCCTTCAAGAGCCCATTTTTGGTGCATCACGCTCAAAGCAGTCTGGTTGTTGTCATGGCGGAGCTGCTCACTGAATAAATTCCAGGCTTTTTCAACATCCTGAACGGTAAAAGGGCGATTTTGCAGTTCGGCCGTTTGTTGGTTTTCTGTTTGTTCCTGCTGATTTTCCTGTTGTGTGGACTTTTGCTGAACACGTGCTTTCAGGTCAGCAAAAGAGGGCATTCCTCCAGGCTTTTGGGCATTACCGATGGTGGTAGGGCGTGTAGCGATGCTTGGACGGCCAAGCGGTGGGGGCGTCTGTGCTGCAGGTTTTGCCACCGGCTTGGACGCCGTTTGTATACTTTGGGCAATAGGCTTGGGTGTAGGCTCCTGTACCGTATTGGTAGATTTTGGAGCCGCCAGCTTGTTGCTGCTACTTTTTGCCGTTGCCGGCTTTGGGTTTGCGGCCCTTAATTCAGCTTTTTTTTTTTCAACGACTGCTGCCGCACGGCTCAGGGTAATGGCCGCATTCAGGTGGGCAAGCTTCATCAGGCAAAGCTCTACATGCAGCCGCTGGTTTTTTGCCGCTTTATACTGCAGGTCGCAATTGCTGAGTAAATTCAGTCCGCTTAAAAGGAAAGAGATTGGAGCCTCCATCGCCTGGCTGCGGTATTTCTCCTGCACGGTTTCTGAAACTTCAAGGAGTTGTACCGTTTGTTTGTCGCGGCAAACCATCAGGTTTCGCAGGTGTTCCGCCAATCCGATAATAAAATTATGGCCATCAAAACCTTTGCGAAGAATTTCATCGAAGGTAATCAGGATTTCCGGATGATTTTCTGCGAGGCAGAGGTCTACAATTTTGAAGTAATAGTCATAATCGAGTACGTGGAGGTTGTCCACGGTATTCTTATAAGTAACCTTTTCTCCTGCGGCAAAAGTACAGACCAGGTCAAAGATCGAGAGGGCGTCACGCAAGGCACCATCCGCCTTTTGGGCAATCAGGTGTAGGGCTTCATCCTCAGCATCAATACTTTCTTTTTCGGCAATATTCATCAGGTGGCTTGTCATGTCGCCCACAGTAATGCGGTTGAAATCAAAGATCTGACAACGAGAGAGAATGGTCGGAATAATTTTGTGCTTTTCGGTGGTTGCCAAAATGAAAATGGCATACGATGGCGGCTCTTCGAGGGTCTTCAGAAAGGCATTAAATGCCTGATTGGAGAGCATGTGCACCTCATCAATAATATACACCTTATACTGCCCCGATTGTGGTGCGTAGCGTACCTGTTCTACGAGGTTACGGATGTCATCCACGGAGTTGTTGGAGGCCGCATCGAGCTCATGAACATTGAAAGAGGCGTTGTTCTGAAATGAGGTACAGGAATCACATTTCCCGCAGGCTTCCCCATTTTCCTGCCGATCAGTACAGTTGATTGTCTTTGCTAAAATACGCGCACAGGTAGTTTTACCCACCCCTCTTGGTCCGCAGAATAAGAAAGCCTGCGCAAGGTGGTTGTTGTTAATCGCATTGATCAACGTCGTTGTGATGTGCTTTTGGCCGACAACACTATCAAAGGTGGCCGGGCGATATTTTCGGGCAGAGACAACAAATTTTTCCATTAGGGCGAAGATAGACTGATTTTATGGAAATGTAAAATAAATTCAGCGGGAAGCGTAAATAGCACCCATTGGCTTTTAGGGATGTTCGGCAATGTTCGGAATTGGTTTAAGCCGCTTCGGATTGTTGTTGGTTTTGGGCGATTTCCCAACAGAAAAAATAGTAGTCTTCCAAAAATACGTCAAGGAAATCAGGTCTTTTTAGGGTGTCATCGGGCATGCTGAATGTTTTGCCGATCTGTTTTGCCAGCATATTTTTATTCAGGTCTTTGCTGGTGTTGCCTTCGGGCATGGCAAGTACGCGCTGGATAATGTTGGCCTGTGTATTGGTCAGCAGGGCGGCTTCTTCATAAACGGGAAGATAGTTGGCGTTAAATGCAGTGTTGCTCATAATCGGCCCTTTGTCATATTTGTCTTTGATCACAATGGTGCCTGCAGAGATGTCCCCAAGCCTTTTGTTTTTCGCCGTCAGGGCGATGGAAGTAACAGCCACAGCCCCTTGCGAGATCTGCAAATCAATAATTCTGAAGATCCATCGGTTGAAACACTGACTTGCCGAAAGGCCGAAGCCATCTTCTGAAATCACCCGGATTTTCATGGCCATTTTGCCGAGTGTCTGTCCGTTGAGAAAATACTCCATAAGGAAGGAGTAGAGCATTACCGGCACAAGGAGTGACAACAGGACGGTGGAGATGTAGGTCGACAGGAAAAAAGTTACCATGAATAAAATTAGCAATACGAGGTAGTCAATGATCAGGGCAAGCAAACGCCGACCAATACCCGCGTGCTGTGTGGTGATACCTACATTTTGTGAAGTGGAAAAATCAACGGTTGACATATTTAGTGTATAGTATAAAAATCATATTGATTGTTAAATTAACATTAATTTCACTTGATTATAAAATAATTTTTATAGATTTTACACCGTATTTTTATATTTTAACGAATGCGGGAAGCAACCTTTATTTTTAAAAACAGGGCTAAGTGGCAACAGCTCGAAGATATTGTGGATGGGAGAGAAGAGGCGAATGCGGATGAGTTGTCCGCTTTGTATCATACCACGAATGATGATTTGTCATATGCTCAGACCTTTTTTCCTGAAGGCGAATCTCAGGCTTTTCTGAGCCCACTACTTCGCAAGCTCCACTATATGATTTATAAAAAACGGGCGGTAGATTATGCCTATTTCATAGATTATTTCTGGACAGAAGTTCCTTCGGTGATTGCCCGCAGGCCCTTGCCGTTCGTGTCGGCTTTTTTGATTTTTATTCTGGCATTTTTAGTGGGGTATATTTCCAGTTATTACGACAGCTCCTTCGTCAGGGTGGTGCTTGGAGATGCCTATGTGAATAAAACGCTGGACAATATTGCAAGTGGTGACCCGCTTGCTATTTATAAATCAACGGAGGCAACACAGATGTTTTTTGGCATCACCACCAACAATATCATGGTCAGTTTTATCGCTTTTATTTATGGCATATTTGCCTGCCTCGGGACGGTGAGTGTGTTGCTGAATAATGGCATTATGCTGGGGTCTTTTCAGACTTTCATCCTTGAAAATGTGGCCATGAAGGATTACATCCTGACGGTATGGTTGCATGGTACACTGGAGATTTCGGCCATTGTTCTTGCGGGAGGAGCGGGCATGATGCTTGGCGCTTCGTGGCTGTTTCCTGGCGATTACTCACGTTTCGAGAGCTTCAAAGTTTATGGGCGTGCGGCACTGAAGGTGATCATCAGTTTAATTCCTGTCTTTATAATGGCAGGCTTCATTGAGAGTTTTTTAACCCGACACACAGAGTGGGAATACTTTTGGCGGGCCATTATTGTGGTGGTCTCGGCTATTTTTATTCTGACATTTTATGTGGTCAGGCCTATTATCATATTTAATCGTTCAACCAGAAATTAAAAGTCATGGAATTAAGACAAGTACGGAGTATAGATCAAAGACTCGACACTTCATTTCAATTTTTTAAAGTAAATTTTCGGGAAATATTCTCCATTTATATGGCTGGGGGGCTGCCCTTGGTGATCATCGGGTCGATTTTAGGCCTCGGAGGAGTTTACCACACCCTTAATCTTGCAGGGGAATCATTTTCTATCTATTTATTGATGAATGTCATTGGGTCTTTTCTCCTTTATGGAGGAATGCTGCATATGTACCTGCAGACCATGACGCTGATGCAGCTGTATCAGGAAACGGGAAAGGTGCCTACACCTCAGGAGGTTTCTGATCGTGTTGATGGCTCGTTCTGGGGTTATGTGGGCGTTTCTTTCTTGACAGGCCTCAGCGTTGTTTTGGGCATGATGTTTTTACTCATTCCAGGGATTTTTCTTTTTATAGCATTTTCGGTGGCTTTACCTGTTTATATGATTGAGGACAAATCAGTAACAGACAGTTTGAATAGAAGCTATCAGCTCGTGAAGGGTTACTGGTGGAATACAGCCGGTTTTGTGATGTTACTCTCGGTGATTGTATGGGTGTTGAGCTTTATTTTTACAGCCATGTTAGGCGGGCTCACAGGCTTGTCGCTTGTTTTCGGAAATGCCTGGGCTTATTCTGCTTATGTGTTCAGCCCGATTGTGTCGGTGCTTAGTGTCATCATTTCAGTATTCTATGCTTTTGGCGTAGTAGTTCAGTATTATCATCTGCTTGCACTGAAAGAACCTCAGGGAATAGCGGAAGAGATTTCCCAATTTTAATGATTGTCAGGGTGTTTTCACCTTCCTTTTGAGCTTATGCCAAACTTTGAACATCTTGAAGGCACTCCGCAGGGAGCTGAAACTTTGCCTTTTAATTCTGAAACAATAGCCCACCTCAAGCAGGACGCCTCTTTTCAGTATGCACCACCGGTCATCAAGACGCCAACGGCCATTGAACAGCTGTGGGATACCATAATGGGGGTACTGCAGGACTGGCTGTTGACCATTTTTAATGTGGCTTTTGATTCCGACTATGCGGTATGGGGATGGGGTGCCGCAGGCTTATCGATTATTTTGTTTATAGGCTTCCGGCTGAAGTGGTTTGAGCTGCGCCTGTCCCGAAGAAAAAAGGGTCGCAAGCGAAAAATATCGTTGCCCGAACAGTTGCGGGTTTCGGAACACGATTTGGCGATGCTGCTCAAGAAGGCCATCGCTCAGGGAGATTATCGGGAGGCGACCCGGCTGACCTACATTCAGGGGCTGAAATTGCTGGCCGCAAAAAACACGATCGACTTTGGGCAGTGGGAGCTCCATACTCAAATTGCACGACAGATTTCCGCAGCGCATATCAGGAAGAGCTTCAATGATTTGGGTTACTTTTTTCAGTATGTATGCTATGGGAACTACGAAGTGAGCGAGGTGGACTTTGCTGCCATGCAGGCAACCTACCATGAACTTGAACAGCAAATAAGAAAGTGATATGCCGAAAAGTACGATAAGAATTCTTGCTGTGGTCGCGCTTGCGCTATTGACTTCTGTTTTCTTCTATAGCCAGGAACATGACTGGACGAAGCATTACCGAAGCTATTCAAAGGCCCCTTACGGGACTAAAGTTATCAGAATGCTGTTGCAGGACTGGTATGTGGGATCTTCGGGGGAACCTATCCGCGCCGAGATCAGTCAGTATTCGTTGCCCGAAGGTGAGCTGGTGAATGTGCTTGGTATTGCGCCAAATATTCGGCTGAGTGAAGATGAAGTGTCAGATTTACTTGGCGCCGTTGGGAGTGGGCATAATATTGTGCTCTCCGCCGTGCGGTTTAATGAGCAATTTTTGAAGGAAATAGGGCTGAAGCAGACGATGAGGAATCGTGTAGAAAAAATAGTTTCCTCAGGGGGGCATTCTTCCGGAAGTGATTCACTGATCATTCAAATGAAACACCAACAGGTGGCGGTTTCAGATTTTGACCTGTGGTCGGAACTGGCCCCACAGCTTTCCTCGCCTGTGGAATGGGAAATTCTGGCACGAAACACCCAAAGCAATGCGCCAGTGATTCTCGTTGGGCAGTATGGGGAGGGGAAAATCATGATCAGCAGTTTGCCTTGCCTACTGAGTAACTATCACCTGATGATCGACAACGATCGGCAGGCGGTGGCAGCACTGCTCTCAAAGATGCCACCCTATCCGTGGAAAATCAGCAGTTACTTTTTACTCGGGCCCACTGAAACCAACTCCTTGTTTGGCTTCATTGATGCCTCGCCAGGGCTACGGCGAGCCAAATGGGTGGTGGTCGTCTGTGGATTTTTATTCCTTGTTTTTGGTGCCCAGCGCCGAATTGGTGTTCGGTATCGCAAGCCCTATAAGGAAAATAAAAGCCGTGCGTATATCGAAACCCTTGCCAAGCTGTATGAGCATAAATATGCTGAGCGGGCCATCTTATTACACCGCAAGCAATACCTGATGGATTATATTAAGAAACACTATTTACTTGATCCTTCGCAGCCCGATGAGGATTTTTTCAGGTTGCTGGCAGAAAAGAGCGGGCACACCCCTTTGTTTCTGAAGCGCCTGTGGGAGCAACTTCACACCAGCAGAGCCGACACCCTTGCGCTTCCTTTTGTGCATGTCAATCAGACCATCAATCATTTTTACAAATAGCATTTACAGAAATTATAATATGGAAACTTCACCAATTTTTGAAAATAGAATCGACCTGACGGAAATTAAAGCGCAGTTGAATGCCATGAAGGTCCGTATTGGCGAACAGCTCGTAGGGCAGGAGAAAGTCGTCGATATGATGATCATCGCCTTGCTTGCAAAGGGGCATGTGTTGCTTGAAGGGGTGCCGGGAGTAGCCAAAACCCTGGCGGCAAAATTACTGGCAAAAATGGTGGAGGCTGATTTTTCCCGTATTCAGTTTACCCCAGACCTGATGCCTTCTGATGTACTCGGTACCTTGATTTTTGATCAGAAAGCGGGTGAATTCAAATTTAAAAAAGGGCCGATTTTTACCAATATGGCACTGATCGACGAGATCAATCGGGCGCCGGCAAAAACACAGGCGGCACTGTTTGAAGTGATGGAAGAAGGGCAAATTACCAACGACGGCACAACGTATCCGCTCGGTGACCCTTTTATGGTGCTGGCTACGCAAAACCCCATAGAGCAGGAGGGGACGTATCCGCTTCCTGAAGCGCAGCTTGACCGCTTTATGTTTAAAATTTCAGTAGATTACCCCAAACTTGAAGAAGAGGTGGAGGTGCTGAAACGCCACCACGGAGGGCAGATGCTCGCTGACGATCAGCAGGTAAATGCACTGTTCAGTACGGCACAGCTGAAGGATATTCGTTCGGTGGTTGATCAGGTTACTATTGCTGATGAGATGTTTGTGTACATCAGTAAACTCGTGCAGGAAAGCCGTAAGTCGGCACACCTGTATTATGGTGCTTCGCCACGTGCTTCCCTTGCGATCATGAAGTCTGCCAAAGTTAAGGCCATCATGGACGGGCGGGATTTCGTAACGCCTGAAGACGTTATTTTTGTGTTTACTGCTGTTATGGAGCACCGTGTGATGCTCACCCCTGAAAAAGAAATGGAAGGTTTTACTGTTCAGATGGCCCTCGATCAGATCATCAAATCAGTGGAAGCACCAAGGTAGTCAGGCATGAAGCGATTTTTAAAATTTGTTTTTCAACAGCTGGAATCCCTGTACAGGATCAACTTCAGCCAGCGGTTTTATGTCACTGCAATGGGGTTGTCGGTACTTTTTGTGTTCAGTTTCTGGTGGCCGGTACTGTTTTACCTTGCCAACGTTGGTCTTTGGGCTTTAGGGGTATTGGTGATTTTTGAGGCGCTGTTGCTTTTTGTTTTCGGAGGGATCAGTGCGGAAAGGTATCTGCCCAAGCGGCTGAGCAATGGTGATGAAAACCCAGTGCGACTGACCATCAACATCGACTATCGCTTTCCTTTTACAGGTAAATGGGTAGATGAAATTCCGGGGCAGCTGCCTACTGATAATCCCGAAATGAAGTTCAGTGGCCGAAAGCCGCAGGAGTATCAGTTTCAGTATCAGGTGCGCCCTTTTGAGCGTGGGAAATATGAGTTCGGCATGCTCAATATTGAGGTGACTGCCATGTTTGGGCTGGTGCGTCGGCATTTTAAACTGGCACAGCCTCAGGAGGTACCCTGTTATCCGTCGTTTGTGCATTTGCGGCAGTATGAACTGATGGCGCAGAATACCGCCCTGACTTTCGGGGGACTGAAGAAATTCCGAAAAATTGGTCAGCAAAAAGAATTTGATCAGATCAAAGATTATGTGATCGGTGATGATATCCGTAAGGTGAACTGGGCAGCCACTGCCCGCAAGTCAAGCCTGATGGTCAATCAGTATCAGGATGAAAAAGCCCAGCAGGTGATTGCGCTGATCGATGGTGGGCGAAACATGAAAATTGCCTTTGATGGAATGGACCTGGTGGATTATGCCATTAATGCGGCCCTCGTATTTTTAAATATCGCCTTGAAGAAGCAGGATCTGGTGGGGCTGCAATGTCATGATCAGCAACAGCAGGACTGGCTCAAGCCCTCCAAACATCCGCAGGCCATGCAGCTGATACAGGAGAAGCTTTATCAATTTTCACCTACCTTTTCCGAAACCGATTTTTCTCAGGTGTACACCCGCCTACGGCATCAGCTTCGGCAGCGCTCCATGATCTTGTTATTCACTAACTTTGAAAGCGAACGGAGCCTTGAGCGCCAGTTGCCTTATTTCAGGAAAATAGCCAGACAACATTTATTGGTCGTTGTTCTTTTTATCAATAACACCCTGCAGGATATGTTGCAGGATCCCGTGACCGACAGCGCCTCTGCCTACCGTCGTGGGGTCGCTGAAAAGGCACAGAATGAAAAGCAGCTGATGGTTCGGCGCCTGCAGCAATATGGCATTCACCCAATTCTTTGTCGTCCGGAGGAATTGACCATCTCGACGGTAAATAAATACCTTGAGCTGAAGGCAAGAGGGTTAATTTAAGATCGATATTCGGTCAGAAAGGCGGTGGCAGCCTTTTTCTTTGTAAGAAAGTACCGGTGAAGAGCAGGAGTGAAGCGGGATTTTTCCCTAACTTGCGACTTCAATATCAACTTATATCATGAGAATAATTGTGTTATTTTTTGCCCTCATACTGACGGGATGTCATTGGGCAGGCATCAACGGGGATGGTCCTGTGGTCGAAAGGGAAGTGGAGCAAGTCCTTGCTCCTTTTGATGCCCTTGCTGTGGAGGAGGACCTTCAGGTATATTTGACCTATGGCACGGAACCGCATATTTTTCTGAAGGGACAATCCAATATTCTGGATGTTACCCGGCTGCAGGTGCAGGATGGGATGCTGACGGTGGATTATGAACGGAATGTGAACCGGCATGAGGGGGTGGAGGTGCACCTGCAAATAGATCGGCCACTGAACTACCTCAGCCTTGCAGGCGAAAGTAGCTTTGAAGCCGACAGTGCGAATTGTTTTGCTGAAGACCTGATCGGGTTTGATTTGGCAGGCAGCAGTCAGGCGCGTGGTATTATTGTCAATAATGCAACCGAGGTACGAATCTCCCTCGCAGGTTCTTCCTATCTAAAGGGGCAACTGAATACCGAAACAGTGAAAATATTGCAGGCAGGCGCTTCAGATGTGTCGATGGACTGCCAAGCAGTTTATGCAGACCTGTATCAAGGAGGTTCATCGGTGATGACAGGCGATTTCCTTACAAAAATTCTAAAAATAAAAGCGGAGGGCGCAAGCCAGACGCGGCTGTATGGCTTCACCGACCAAATGGATGCTACTCTCAGTGGTAGCAGTGCCGTGAATGGGGAGAAGTTTCAGTGTCAGCAGCTGGATATCAACATGATGGGGTCGGCATACCTCGGCGTGAGCTGCCAACGGCAAATCAGTGGTTTTATGAGCGGCTCAAGTGAGTTGCGATATTCTGGACTCGCAAGAATCAGCGTTTCAACCACGGGATCGGCATTGATCACAAAATATTGATGCCCGAAAACTTGCAAAAGAATAATGATTAGCGGATATTCGCACTCCACTTCAAGGAGTGGGATCATCCGATAGGGGTCGATCGGTTTTGACAGGATGAGTCGTTGCGAGTATAAGCATGTCGGGAGGAGCGTGTACTTCCGTGATAAATTTACGCAAACTCTATTTGGCGAGTCTAACTTTGCCATGGCTGCCTAATCATTACTCTTAGAGTGTGATAGCAGGCTTTAATCGGTTGAACCCAAGGTTCCCGGGCCACATCCCACCAACTGGGGTTTCTTACGGTTGGATTTGGGGTGTCGTTAATAAGAAAATAGGAAAGGGAGATGCTGCGATCCCAATCCGAATACAAGCAGATAAGGCGAACGGTTGGTTGTTTTCCACCTGCCCTTGCTCGAAAATTTAAGTGTAAACTAAGCATGTAGAAGGCTCGACAGTTACCTTCTCTGGACGCGAGTTCGATTCTCGCCGACTCCACAACAACTCTTTAAAAAGCCCTCTGAGCATCGTTCAGAGGGCTTTTTTTGTTTTTTGAAAAAGTGGCCAAGGTATTGCCCAAGGTGGTCGCTAAATCTGAAAGGGTAGGCTTGTTGAGTGGGGGAATGAATGGCGTTCTGATTATTCTGAGGATTTAGGTAAACTACCTACATGGTCCTATTGATTACTTTCATTCAGGCCACTACCGAACATGATATTCCGACCGACATAACGCTGCCCGAAGCTATTCAAAGCAGTGAAAATGAATAAGAGCAAAAAGAGCGTTTTGTATTTCATAGTTGATGTTTTTGTGATCAATATAAAAATAAACAGATCATGGATAGTGTCCATGATCTGTTGTGGTGTTTTGAATAGCGAACGCCTCGACTTGTTACCTTCAGTTTTGAAACTCCTACAGGGAGCGCGGTGCCCACGGCGACATCTCGAAATGCGACCCAAATACATACTTGCTATAGTTCAAGTCCTGAGGCGTTCAATCAGATAAAAGGCACCAAGTTATTATAGGGCAAGACACCCAGGGTATTACCTAAAAAAATCGTACTCATTTTGTTTTTGAGTTTTTGATCTTCGGTAGTGGCCGCAGCGGGAGGTGATAAATTTTTCACATTAATCTAAGTGGAAAAAGTCAATCAAATGAATGTAATTTGATATTAAAGTAAAATGTACTATTTTAATGTTTTATTTATTTTTAGGGCTATTTGTTATCAACCTACGCTAAAATGCACCTACGATTCAACCTACTTCTTTTATTATTCCTGAGCTTGCAAGGCTATTTATTTGCTCAAGAGCAGGAAATTTGTGCTACGGTGGAAATGCAGCAACAGTTGCAGCGTCAATTTCCGGAAGCACTTTCAGATGATCGATTTGAACAATTTATCAATGAAAAAGTGGCTTTTCGTCGCGCCCATCGTTTTGCTGAGAATACGATCGATACCATGTTTATTCCTGTTGTTGTGCATGTGATCCATGATGGTAGTGCTGTTGGGCAGGGAACGAATATCTCCAGTGCTCAGGTGGAAAGTCAGATAGTGGTGCTTAATGAAGATTTTCAGAAAATAGCGGGTACCCGGGGGGATAATGATGATCCCGTGGGTACGGGAATGCCTATTCAATTTGTGTTGGCAGTGTTTGATGAAGAAGGCGTGGAGCTGCCCGAACATGGGATTAACAGGGTTCCCTTGTCGGACTTCGGACTTTACGGAGAATTAGATAAAAATACAGTACAGAATACGATTAAAGCAGCGACTTCCTGGAATCCTGATCACTATTTTAATATGTGGGTCGTGCCTTTGTCGGGAGGTTTGCTTGGTTATGCGCAGTTCCCAGTGGCTTCAGGTTTGCCTGGTTTGGACATTCCGGGCTTGCCTACTTTGGCAGAAACTGACGGAGTTGTAATGCATACGGAAGTTTTTGGGTCGAAAGAAAAAGGAAATTTCAATTTGATGTCTGGCTATGATCTTGGGCGTGTAACGACGCACGAGGTAGGGCATTGGATCGGTTTGCGTCATATTTGGGGCGATGGAGATTGTAGTGCGGATGATTATTGCGAAGATACACCAAACTCCTCAGGGCCTAATCGCTCTTGTGGCAACGAATACTCCTGCGGCTCTTATGATATGGTAGAGAACTATATGGATTACACGGCAGATGCCTGTAAAAATATTTTCACCGTCCATCAAAAGGAACGTTCAATGGTGGTAATGGAAAATAGTCCGAGAAGAAAAGAGCTGCTAAACTCTCCAGCTATATTCCGAGGTTTCCGTGCTACGGCAACGGCCTCACAAACGACCATCAAAGCGAGCCAGCAGGTCCTTTATACAGTAAAAGCTAATGCAGAGATAGATCGTTTGGAGTGGGTGTTTGAAGGGGGAGAAACGGAAGACCTGACGCTTGATTCTTTATGGGTTACCTATCCACAGGCAGGAGCATTTGATGTTCGACTGACCGCATATAGCACGGCGGGGGATACTTCGGTTTACGAAGCAGAAAACATGATGCTTGTATTACAGCCTCAGGCAGCCCCCTTGGCCAATGTTGTGGAAAGTAAATCTGAAGTATTGACCTATGAACGGGTGTTTTTCCGGGTAGAGGGAGAAGATGATGTGGCACATTTTGAATGGCATTTTGAAGGGGGATCTCCGGAGGTGAGCTATGAGGCTCGTCCGGTGGTTATGTATGCTGATACAGGCCGTTTTGACGTTCGTTTAAAGGTCGAAAATATACTTGGCAGCGATGAGCAGACTTATACGGATTTGCTACGGGTACTTTCCGGCGCGGAAATAGCTTTGAATACCGACAGTCTTTATCACGATTTTGGACGAGATACGACTGCTTTCGAGGAAACAGTGGTAATTTACAATAGAGGGGAAAGTGATTTGCAATTTGAAGTGGATGTTGAGGTCTTAACTGAAGGTGAACATCAGACAGGCATGCCGATTTTTTCTCTCGACGGTAAGGTGTTGGACTCAAAGGATTTATTGTCGTCTTCGGCAGTTGAAAACTCAAATAGCGAAAAATACACTGAGAAGAGAAGTACGGATTTTCCTGAGCTATATGATTGGCAGGACATTACATCGACCGGTTATTCGGTCGGTCTGCGTGGTGATGATACTTATAAATTTATCAATCTACCTTTTAACTTTCCCTTTTATGAAGAGGAATACAGTCGTATGTATATTTCTACCAATGGTCTATTGGGGTTTGGTAATGGCAGTACCACTTTTAACAGTCAGATTTTACCCAACACTGCTGCTCCAAATAACTTAATTGCAATGATGTGGAAAGACCTTGTCGTTTATTCAGGAAGGGTCTTTGCAAAAGAAGAAAGTAACCGCCTGATATTACAATTCAATGAAATCTCCTCCTATAGCGGAGGGCCTACTTATACTTTTCAAGCCATCCTTTACAGTAATGGCAATATTAAATTACAGTATAGAGAACTGAGCAGCTCTACGACAACCGGGGTGATTGGTATTGAAAATGCAGATGGTACAGAAGGGATTTTAACCTCCTCATCAGGGCAATCTGGCTATGATGATACATTTGCAGTCTTATATCAGCGGGTGAAAGAATTAGTACAAGGACCGAATGAGGGCGTGGTTGCTGCCGGAGATTCAACGATATTACAATTGTATAAAAGCCCTTTGATGATGTCGAGGGGGCGACATGAATATCAGGTCAATATTCATAGTAATGATTCAAGTCAATTAATTACAAGGTTGCCCGTAGTTTTCGATATCGACAGTATTCACAGCTTTCAGTTTGCGGATTCTATTGATTGGGGGATTGCCAAGATTGGGGTAACATCGACAAGGCAGTTAAACTTTGTGAATACAGGGAATTTTGATGTCCCACTAAGGCTGCAAACTTCTGGGGTTTTCACGGTTAGCTCAGACACGGTAATTGTTCCGGCATTTACAGGACTAAACCTGCCGGTTTCCATGCGGGCAGAAGATACACTCGATTATCGAGCTTCGCTTTATGTACAACAATTATTGGCAGCGCCCCTGCTGGATTCCGTCTCCCTGACGGGTACAGGAGTGCTTACCCGGGCAAAAATAAGGTTGAGTACAGATTCCATTGCCGTTTCATCTGATGTAAACAGGGCCATGAGATATAACCTGCTCGTTTTTAATGATGGTGAGGATGACCTTGAGTTCAGTGTGTTCAGCGATGTTGAACAGGTGTTGGTGCTTAGTGGGGTAGATCGGGTTGCGCGACCAAATGGCTATCAGAGTGTGGCCATAAACATCACCCCTGACAAACAAGGAGTGTCTGAATATTTCCTTCGGATCTCGCATAATGAAATTGGGAAAGACACGCTTGTCGTTCCGCTGTCTGTACGGGGGATGCTCCCTGCAGCGGTAAGGTTTTCGCAGGATACTGTCGAGGTTCAGGTTTATCAAGGGCAAAAGAAAACGGTTTCAGATCAATTGTTCCTTAAAAATATAGGGGATTATTCTGCTTATGTTAATCTCCAGAAATATGACTTGCAATATTTAAGGCTGGATTGGAGTAACAGAACGATTACCGGCTTGGACAGTGCATTTGTGTCACTCGATTTCGATATCCCCTTTCATCATCCTTTAGGTGAAAATTATGGTAGAATACTTTCCCGCCTCGGTTATAGTAGTTATCAGGATACCGTAATAATAAAGCAGGTCGTTCTTCCTAATGCACCACCGACGCCTATTAATTCCACTTTATCTTTGAGTATTGAAGTTAATGAGCTACGTGAGTTTGATATGGATTCGATCTTTTCTGATGCAGATGGAGATCCTTTAAATTATACCTTGCACCATAGTCATCATTCCATAAATCACTTGGTGATAATGGAGGGTAGAAAGCTGAAGGTGATGGGTAGAGAAGCAGGGGTATACCAGTTTCGGGTGGAAGCTACCGATATTAAGGGAGGTTCTGGCTGGTTAAGCGTCTATCTTAATTTTATGGAGCCAACACAGCCAAGGGTAACACGACAGATCCCTGAACAGATTATTCCAAGAGGAGGAGCGCAGACATTATATTTATATAGCTATTTCAATAAAGGAAATGGAATGCCTTTGACTTTCTCTGTTCAGCATATGGATAATGTAAGTTTCTTGGGAGCAGAAATAAACGGGGATCAATTATTATTGACAGGTATAGCAGCCGGTGAGCGTAGTGTGACGGTCCGAGCCACAGACCATCGAGGCGGCTGGGTAGAATCTACCTTTTTGGCAAAGGTGGCTGATAACCATTTTCCTGAACTTACCCACCCACTTCCTACGTCTTTTGGAGAACATGCAGATATTCAGTTGAATTTACTTGATTACTTCAGTGATCAGGATAATGACCTTATAACATTTGAACTTGAAGGTTTTTCAGCAGATGCCGCCGTTAATGCTTGTTGGCTGTCGGGAAATACATTGTTTTTACAGACACGTGAAGAGGGGAGTACTCAACTGCAAATCAATGTTCAGGATGAACACGGTGGGCGCCTAACCCATGAGTATTCGTTCGGGGTCAGTGAAAATAGTGGGCCATCGGTTCGCCTAAGCTCAGAAGAGGTGGCATTGAGTACGCATGTACAGTATGAATACAACCTTGAGCAGTGGTTTCACGCAGGGGTTCATGCACCTTTAACTTACGAACTGATGAACTTCCACTTGGATGGTGCCATAGAGGAAGTCAAGGAGTCAAGCCTGACACTTTTCTACCATAAAGCAGAGGAACGATCGTTGTCGATTAAAGCCACAGATCAAATAGGGCAGTCTGTATTGCTTGACTTGGGGCTGATACTGACAAACAATGAGGAACCGATAAAAATGCAAGATGACCTTTTGGTGTTAAGTGTAGGAGAATCAAAATCGTATCAGATGAATGAACTTTTCTACGATGCGGAAGGAGATCCCATATTTTATAAAATCAACAGTCCGGAGAATGAATACTTCGATGCGCAAATCAATAACCAAACCCTGACCATTACTCCTAAGGCTGACGGTATTAAAGATTTGGCCATTGAGGTGACTGACCATTTAGGGCGTAGTCGTACACATCTTATTGGCTTACAAATTCTGAGGGTACTGAATGTTGATACAGGCCACCAGATGCAGTTATCTCCCAACCCTTTTAGGGCAAACTTCGAACTTCTGCACCTGCCGGAAGAGGAAGGATTGACGATTTTTGTTCATGATGTAGAAGGGCGAGCCATCATGTCGTTCACCACAGAGGGGCAATCACAGTTATCGATTGACAGCCGATCGTGGGCGGCAGGCGTTTATTTACTGACGATACGCGGTGAAGGTGGAGTACAGCAATTTAAAATAGTGAAATTACCATAGCGTAAAACAACAGTAAAGGCACTTCAGGAAAGGGATTTTTTGAAGTGCTTTTTTGTGCTCTAATACTGCTAAGCCTCCAACTCAATACCAATTTTAAAAGCCACTACCACATAGGGGGATACTTTTACGGTACCCAAAAATTTGGTGGGGGGCGTGAGTCCGTAGTTTCGGATGTCAACGTTCATTTCACCGAAGAGGTAAAATTGCCCATCTTCTCCCTGTTCGGAGGTCACCGGAACGGTGAATATTTGTTGCGCTCCGGCAATTTCAAGTGTAATCTCAAGGTTGAATTCAATATCCGCATTGGGCCCTTCCCGCATACTGATGTCGTTCATATTCATGCGCACGAAAGGGTGTTGTTTATACTGAAGGAGGGAGCGGAAGTCGGATCGCATTCCGGGGATATTGCAGTCAAACTGTGTAATGGGAATCCTGATTGGATCGGCGTTGAGCTGTGCGGAAACCGGGTACTCATCAGAGGTGAACTTGAAAAGAAAATCAACGGAGGCCGAGCGGTCGGAGCTGTAGGAACAGGCGAATTTGCTGACGTTACTTTCCCCATGAATGGTCAGGAGGCAGGATTGGTCCCAAAAAAGTTTACCGGACCTTCCATGCGGAGGAGGCGATATTAAGCTGATGATGAATAAAAGGTATGCAAGCATAAGGTACAAGAAAACAAAAAATATGCTGAACCTCAAAGTCCTTTCAGTTTAATATTGTACTTCTTCAGTCGCCCCATAAAAAAAACCGATGCAAAAAGGTGGTTTGCATCGGTTTTATTGCTTTCGATAGTGTTGTCATCCGAGTTCAATACCCCTGCTTCTCTATTGCTCAGTATAATAAACGTCGAGGGATTTCAGCGCGAAGTACCCAAACGCAATGAACATTACAGCAGCATTCGGCGGGTATCGGTGAAGAAAAATGCGGCAGTGTTTAGGCGGTTTCAGCCTCCTGCTTGGATCGTTTCTTCAGCTCAGATTTTAGTTCAGCAATCTGATTCATATAAATTTCTTTGTCGCGTTCCGCCTGTTCATTGACGGCTTGCTGCTCTTCCATATTTTGTCGGATTTCCTCTTCCTGAGCCCGTAACTGCTCTGCTTGCTGTTGTGCCTGTTCCAGTAAAAACTGTGTTCTCAGGGCAACCTTTCGGTTAGCGATATGTGCCCCCAACGACTCAGAAATTTTATTCAGGTATTCAATAACCTTGTCTTTCAAAACCCCAAATCCGGCAAATTCCATTACGCCAATCACCTCCATATTATATTTCAGAGGAATGAGGTAGATGTAATTCGGGCGTGCCTTGCCGAGTCCGCTGCTGATGTTGATATAATCCTCAGGGATTTCATCCATATACAGTGGCTCTTCCTCATAAAATACCTGTCCCAAAATACCAATACCAGGCTCTATATAGTCTTTCACAAACTTTTTGCGTCCGTAAGCATAGGTCGCCACCAGTTCAAGAATATCGTCATCCTTATCGTCAGCAAGCAGGTAAAGTGCTCCTTGGCTCAGCTTGCTGTATTTCATAATCTCCTTTAGAATATCATCACGGTGTTGTGAGTCTTCTGTCTCCTGTCGTAGGGTATTGTCAATACGAGAAACGCCCTCTACTACCCATTTCTGCTCATTTTCTTTTTCCCGAACCTGCTCAATCTCTTTAATGTAGGCTTGTGTTTCTTCCTGTTTGGTAATGACCAACGCATTGGCTGCCTTCATTTCATCATTCAGTTCTTTGGATTTATTGATCTGATGAAACCCATTATAATCAACAATAAACAAGCAGAAGTTTAGCGTAAGCAGCAAGTATAGCGCAAAAACAATATGGATTTTCTGATCAGGCGTGCCATAAAGTGGGGTAGGTAGATCAATAAATGGGTCGGTATAATAAGCGATGAGCCCGCCAATGGTGATGATCACTAAATAGGCCGCCATTTTTTTGTACTGATCAATGCCATAAACGACGAAAGACAGCGTGATACAAAAAATTAACGACATCAGGATTGGCCCATTGATGGAATACATCTTCATGTCGATAAAGGCAATGGCTAAAAAGTATGCGACAGTAGCTGCAGTGGCAATGTTCTTGGAAACATCGTAAAGCTTCATTGCCCCAAGGCCGGTTGTTAGACAGATTGCCAACAGGTGAATTACCGGCAGCAGTATCAGGTCTGTTCCTTTGGTTTGGTACAACATGATCAGGTCAAAAACAATAAGTAAACCTGCGATAAACTTGAGCGCCACGAGTTTTAGCTTTTCAGCTTCAGACACCTCATGGTTTCCCCATAGGAGTTGATTAAGATTCATAGTTGATTAAAATGTAAGGTTGAAAGTTGTGTATTGGGCATCGTTTCTATTGATGGTATGCATTGAATCGTTGCCTGCTTATAGAGTTGGTTAATAAATAAGAAAAAAATTATCATTGATTTCGGTGTATATTTAACAATGATAATAAAAAATTATATAAAACAGATGGAATACATTGGTTTTCGTGATGGGTGGTTGAAAAAATAGCATAAGTGGTTTTGGATTCGTGGTTTTTGTGAATTTAGGGTCTTTTTTTTGAGTGTAAATAGGTTTTTTTTAGTGTTTCGACCTAAAGATCAGTGCGGTAGAACGTTTGTTTGCTTCTTTTGAAAAATTCAGGATAAGTGATTTTATTTGATAATTTGATGATTAACTTTCCTTTTATGTGGTTATAGAGGGCTTTCGATTTTCTTTCAGTGCGAAAAATAGAAATAATTATGTGGTTGCTTATTTTGGTAGGTTACATTGTTTAAATTCACTCTAAAAATTTGTCTATTGTAGATAATTATATTTGTTTTTTTAGGTTTAGGGATTTTTACTGAGGTGGTTTTGGTTGACCTTCAGGCATTGTGATAGTGGCGCTGAGTAAAGGCGTGCTTATCGGCTGTTGTTAAAGATTTGTCCTTTGAGCTTGATGTAGTAGAAACTCAAGTGGTTAAGTTGGTTTCTGACTCGTAAATAGGTTGTTAATTGTAGTCCACGGCCTGTATTTTATGTTTGACTTATGTTGTTTTAATTATTTTTTAATAATCGTAAGCCACATATAAGATTATTGTGTTGATTAATTATAGGAAATGTAGAACGATTTAAAATGTACCCATTACTTTAGTAAATCGGGCTTTCTTGTATTAACTTGCACTCCCGAACTGTAATTGTTATTCATTCAATTGAGTGAGGCTTATGATATCAAATTACGGAGGTGATTTTCGCCTCTCGGGTTCATCTCGGAATGCCAAAAAGGGTCATTTCGGGATTTTTTTTGATCCATACTTTAAGGGCGTGGTCAGAAAAAAATGAAAATGATTTTGAGTTATAGAAATTGGGAGAGATGTTGAAGAAAATTCATGACCAAAGCGATTGCGCCATTTACGCGATCGATGATCAGGTTGAAACTACCATTGAACGTTATATTTTATCTACACCTGAGAGCCGAGCGATCTGTAATGATCCGATGGTGATGGGATTGAATTACACCCGAAAACTGCAAAAGGCCTGTGCGTCTTTTTTTAAGGGAATTGCAGCGGCAGAGATGCTTGCCCTGCAGGAGCGACAGTCTTTGATTTTCAATATCCTGCGTGGAGGACTGAACTTTAGCCTTCGCGAAGCACTTGCTGATGCCTATGACTGGAACATGCATGGGAGTGCGTTTATCTCTGCGCAGCGCCGCCGGGTAGAAGGGAATTCCGAAGAGTGGGAAATCACTGAGGATGGTTATAAGAAAGTATATTTTCCTGCCAATGCTCAGGTGGTGGTTGGCGATGTAGTGGCAACAGGTACCAGCCTGAAGCACGGCCTGGAGTGTATGATCGATGAGGCAAAGCAGCAGCAGGTGGGCTTGAAAAATATTGTTTTCTTTACTTTCGGTGGACCGAAAACCGAGGAAGTGATGGCGGCAATTGATGCCGAATGTAAAGCGACTTTCCCGGAATATGAGAAAACGGTGGTCTGCTATATCGAAGGACGTTTTGCGATCGCAACACCAGAAACTCCTTTGTCTATTAAATTGACAGGTACAGATTTATTGCGCAGGGATTCCTTGCTGGCGCCGGAGTTTTTGGCTTCGCAAATGGAAAATCCCGCTTTCCCACTGGAACGATGCACCATCTACGATGCAGGTTCGCGGGCTTTCAATGTGCCGGAATATGTGGAGGATGTGATGGACTACTGGCAGCAGGTGGTGGCTTTGGCCAAAGAAACAAGCTATCAGGCTTTACTCACGGAAAGGTGCCCGGATATGGATGCCGCCGATTTCGGTCAGGTGGATTTATTGACGGTCGCGCAGCAGCAAGTCGATAAACTGAAGGCTTTAGGGCTTCATTAAAATATTGCAGTATCCTTGTTCTTTTTTGGAATGGGGATATTTTTTTACCCTCATTTTTTTGTGCAGGGTAATCTATATTGAAAATTATCTTTAAAACTTATATTTAATATCATTCATGGAGGCAACTACCGCTAAAGTAGTAGATCAAGATTTTGCGTTGGATCACGTTGCGCAAGGAAGTAAAAAAGGCTTTTTTTCAATGCTGGTGGTCATGCTCGGCTTCACCTTTTTTTCTGCCAGTATGTGGGCCGGAGGAAAGCTCGGTGCAGGCGTTACGTTCAATGATTTTTTCCTTTCCGTGCTTGCGGGTAACCTTATTCTGGGGCTATACACGGGCGCTTTGGCTTATATTGCTGCCTCAACAGGGTTGTCAACGCACCTTTTGGCAAGATATTCCTTCGGTGCAAAAGGCTCTTATTTGCCTTCGTTTTTGCTGAGCTTCACCCAGGTGGGCTGGTTTGGTGTCGGGGTGGCCATGTTTGCCATTCCCATTGCTAAAGCCACAGGCTGGAATGTGAACGCTCTCATTATTATTGGAGGATTACTGATGACCTCCTCGGCCTGGTTTGGGATCAAGGCGCTGACGATCCTGAGCTTTATTGCCGTTCCTGCCATCGCTGTATTGGGCTGTTATTCCGTAACGGATGCCATTGGTACTTTTGGCTTTGATGCCTTGCAGTCAGTAACGCCGATTCACGAGATGTCCTTATTTGCTGCCATTGGTATTTGTGTAGGGTCATTCATCAGTGGAGGAACCCTTACGCCTGATTTTACACGATTTGCCAAAACGAAGAAAGTGGCAGTATCTACGACCGTTATTGCCTTCTTCCTCGGCAATACCCTGATGTTTATTTTTGGTGCCGTAGGTGCGGCATTATATCAGTTGAATGATATTTCAGACGTACTCGTTAAGCAAGGAATGATTGTTCTCGGAATGGTGGTTTTGGGGCTTAACATCTGGACAACGAACGATAACGCTCTTTATGCTTCTGGTTTGGGGCTGTCGAATGTTACTGGCTTGCCGAAAAAATGGGTGGTAATTTTCAATGGGATTATCGGAACCATTTTCGCAATGTGGCTATACAATAATTTTGTGGGCTGGCTGAGCACCCTTAATGTCATGCTGCCTTCCATTGGGGCGGTTATTATTGCCGATTTCTTTGTGGTAAACAAAGGGAAATACCTGAGCATGGCACAAATGAAAACCGATCAGGTGAATGGTTTTAAGGCCATCCGAATTCCTGCATTATTGGCCTGGGGTATTGGAGTGGCCGTGGCTTTGCTTACCGAACATGGCTTCATCGGGGGGATTACCCCTTTAAATGCCACCATCGTGAGCCTTATCGTTTATCCAATTTTAGTTAAACTGATTAAATAATTGCTCCTATCTGATATTTGTAATAAAACTCATCAATCGTTATTTGTTATTCTTTCAATGTACTTTTGATGAGTTTTTACAAAAATCAGATTAGAAGATCATAAAAACCAAATTTTAACCCCTATTATATTGATAAAGTAGGCGTTTAAATTTTGGGACTAACTAAAATTTTATAATTTTATCGGCAGATTGATCAAGGGGGATTAGCTCAGTTGGCTAGAGCGCCTGCTTTGCAAGCAGGAGGTCATCGGTTCGACTCCGATATTCTCCACACCGTAGGGTCGCAGAATGCGATGCTCAAGAAAAATAGTTTGAGATAAGCCTATTAACCTTCTCTAATTTAACGTTTATCCCTGTAAGGAATTGCTCTTTTAAAGATTGGAACAAGTTTTGTTATTATTTGAAAAGGAAGTGCGGGATAACCTGTAATCATGCCCTAATTAAATAGGAGAGATTGTAGGAGTGATGAGATGTTATTATATTAAGGTGAATTAAAGCGGATAGACAGATGTCAGATAATAGAAAAAAATATACCACCATTGACGAACGTGCCTTCGAACTGGGTATGGGAAAATGGGGTTGGGGACAACAACGTGCCGGTATGCAGGTCATCAGCATGTACCGTCAAGTATTTGGCCGTGATCCCGAGAAGGTGAAAAGAGAGGTTCGAGGTCAGGAAATGGAAGTTTTTGCTTATCCTATTGAGATGAGTGATACTATTGATTCTGTATTGTCGAGACTGCAAAAGGAATTTCCTGAGTCGAAGAAAAAACCAAGACCACAGAAAGTTAATAAATTCCAGCACCGCGGGCCACGTAAAGCGTATAGCGACCGCAATACTGGGCAGGGAGGCGATAACCGTCGTCCATATAATAGCGATCGTCGCGAAGGAGGTAATGATAACCGCCGTCCGTACAACAACGACCGCCGTGAAGGAGGCTATAACAGCGATAACCGCCGCCCTTATAATAGCGACCGTCGTGAAAGCACTGGAGGTAACCGCGAAGGTGGCTACAACAATAACCGCCGTCCGTACAACAACGACCGCCGCGAAGGAGGTTATAACAGCGATAACCGTCGTCCTTATAATAATGACCGTCGTGAAAGCACTGGAGGCAACCGCGAAGGTGGCTACAGCAATAACCGTCGTCCGTACAACAACGACCGCCGCGAAGGAGGTTATAACAGCGATAACCGTCGCCCATATAATAGCGATCGTCGCGAAGGAGGTTATGCACCACGTAGAAATGATCTTCCACCAAGACAGCGTGAGGACATTCCTGCAAGAAAGCCAAACCCGGCACTTCCAGCACGAGAGCGTGTGGATGTTACGAAAAAAGATGAAAATAAAGATTAATACTGACGATTCTGTCAATAATAAAGCACTCCTCAATCAATTATGGTTGAGGAGTTTTTTTATGCTGAAAAAAATAATTTAATTTCGTCGTAATTTATATTAAATTAAAGAAATTAATATTTATGCGGTTTAAGAGCGTGTTTAAAATTTCGTGATGAAAATTTAGCGTATTGCAGAAGCAATGAAGGGTTATTTTGAGTTGTAGCGCGATTGTTGAAAAATCGTCCGTGTCAATGCCAATAATTTGGATTTGCAGCAAGATGTTGAAGTTTTAAATGGGCTCTAAATGTGGCCACCACCATTAACCGACAAGAAAGGCAGACCTGTACCGACCGGGAGTTTCACATTGCTCAATGGTCGATCATCAGCAAATCGCCTCTTTTTTTTGACGTGAAGCAGTTTGTGTTACAAAACCGTGTTTTGAAATGCAGCCGCTTTAACTTGGTGAGGCGCTATGCCCATTAAATTTATATAATTGGTTATCATTTTTTGTTAATTTTTTCATGGAAGAACATCAACCCATCAAAGGTAAGCTGAAACTAAAGACTTACTTTGCTATTGCCTCTGTTATTGGCCTTCTCAACCTGTTGGGAATGCTCCTTTTAGCTTTCGATATTAAATCGGCACTTTACCCAACCATTGCCCTCACGGTAGTCATCAATTTGTTGGTGATGTTTTTTGGTATTGCAATTCGCATAGGAATTGAAGGCATGCTGAAAGATATGAAAAGCTTTGTGAAATATTCTGAGGAATGGAAATCCTCTAAATATATCACCGAAGAATTTACCCGGGTGCATCAGGAGTTATTTAACCTGTCAAATTATTTTGATGATCTGGTCAACTATGCTCAGGAAATGGAGCAACTGTCTTTCCGTGAGCGCACGATAAAAGAAGGAGACCGCCTTGGGGCTGCTTTGTCCAGTATGGGTATAAAGTTGAGAAAATCAGCAGAAGAAGACCAACGAACACAATGGGCGAACGCTGGGCTGGCCAATTTTTCCTCTTTGTTTCGTAAAACCGATCACCTGAATATTTCTGGTTTTTGTGATCAGTTTGTGTCTGATCTGGCCAAGTACATCAATGCCAATCAGGTGGCGATTCACGTTACAGAACAGGCTCCTGAAGGATATACCAGAATTGTGATGAAGGGCAGTTATGCCTACGGACGCAAGAAATTCATGGAACATGAAGTGCGGGTAGGAGAAGGATTGGTAGGGCAGGCATACCTGGAGCGCAAGCCTATTTATCTTAAAGATGTGCCTTCTGATTTTTGCCGTATTACTTCAGGTCTTGGCGAAGCAGTACCTTCGAATGTATATATTTTGCCATTGGTTTATAATGATGAAGTTCGTGGTGTGCTGGAAATTGCCTCTTTCCATATTTTTGAAGATTTCGAGATGGCATTTGTTCAGCAACTTGGCGAGGAAGTGGCCGCAATGATTGACAGCCGCGTGGTGAAAGAACATACCAATATGCTGTTGGAAGAATCTATGAAACAGAAACAGGAGCTTGAAGCGAGTGAAGAGGAGCTGCGTCAGAATATTGAAGAGATGCAGGCAACGCAGGAGGAGCTTGAGCGCATGAAGCGAGAAGAGCAGGATACTTATTCCAAAATGATGGAACAACTTCAGGCACAAAAACAAATGGTTACTGAGGTGTTGGATGAAGTGGAAGGTAAAGTGTATATCAAAGATCATGAAGGGAAATTCTACCTGTTCAATAAAGCTGTACTGAATGATTATGGCGTTACGGCAGATCACTTGCGTGGCCGTGATGATAGTTCTTTCTTTGAATATGAGGTGGCGAAGGGCTATTGGGATGCAGAAAAGGAAATTATTCAGGAAGGTAAAACGGTTTACTCCCTGGAGCGTGTGGAAGTTAATGAGCAGGAAAAATTCTGGCTGATTACTAAATTACCGATGAAGATCCCGACGACGGGAGAGATAGGACTTTTAGGAATCCAGCGGGAGGTAACTTCGGTGCTCAAGGGCAACCCGGGTTATATTGATATCCTTAAAAAACAATATCCATCAATCAGAATTATGATTGAGGAGGACGCCCTAACAGCTTAATTCCCGAAGGAAAGATGAAGCATACAAAAACGCCGAGCATTGATGCCCGGCGTTTTTTGCTTTTTAGCCCAAGAAGGAAATGAGTACCCCGGCAGCGACTGCGGAGCCTATTACCCCGGAAATGTTCGAAGCCATGCAGTATTGCAGAATGTGGTTTCTTGAATCATATTTCAGGCTGATTTCATTGGCGACCCTCGAGGCCATGGGAACTGCCGATAGCCCCGTAGCACCTATCAGCGGATTGATTTTTTTCTGTGCAAACACATTGTACAGTTTGGCGGCGAAAATCCCTACGGCAATAGAAATGGCGAAGGCAAGAAAGCCTCCACCGACAATAGAGAGGGTCTTACTGTTCAGGAAGGTGTCGGCGGTCATGGTGGCCCCGACGGTCAGGCCCAGGAAGATCGTTGCGGAATTCATGATTGGTCCAGTCGCAGCCTCCTTTAGGCGCATGGTGTTGGCGCCAATCTCCTTCACTAAATTCCCAAACAAAAGCATCCCCACCAACGGCACAGAAGATGGCACAAATACCGCAACAAGTCCGCCCACAAACAGCGGAAAGAGGATTTTCATCAGGCCCATATTTTTCACCGGATGTTTCGGGGGAAAGCGTTTGTCCATTTGCTTCATATTGATTTTAATTTCCTCTTCGGTCATCGTCATTTTTACCACAAAAGGAATAATCACCGGCACCAGGGCCATATAAGAGTAGGCCGCAATTGCGATTGGCCCCAACAGGTGAGGTGCAAGTTTAATGGTGGTGTAAATGGCCGTTGGACCATCGGCACCACCGATAATGCCGAGCGATGCCGCTTCTTTAAGGTTAAATCCCATCAGAAGCGCCGCGAGCAATACCGAGAAGATGCCCATCTGTGCAGCTGCCCCAAAAATGGCCAGTCGCAGGTTGCGCAACATCGGGCCGAAGTCAGTCAAGGCACCTACGCCCATAAAAATCAGCGGTGGCAGCAGTCCCGTTTTGATCAGTGCATAATAAAGGTAGTTCATGATGCCATACTTGCTGGCAATCTCCAGAAAGGTCAGGTGCTTGATCTCTTCGGCAGTACTGATGGCCATCCCTCCACCGAGGGAATTGGCCAGAATCACCCCAAAGGCAATCGGCACCAAAAGCAGTGGCTCATACTGTTTGTAAATGCCCAAATAGAGCAAAAACAAACCGATGGCCAGCATCAGCAGCGTTCCGGGGCTGTGAATAATATTCCCCAGGGCTGTCATGTGGTATAAGTGGTCTAAAATTTCCATGTTAAATCTCTAAAGTAAAGCACCGCACGAGCTTTACAGATTTCTGCGGTGCAAAAAAAATTACTGCAGCTTGATCAATACATCGTCCTCATCGACCGTATCGCCATCAGCAGGGCAGATTTCAAGGATTTTCCCCGAAACCTCCGAAGTGATGGCGTTATATACTTTCATGGATTCCACATAGCCGATCACTTCGCCTTCATTGATCTGATCTCCGACCTTTTTAGCGGTTTCTGCGGAGGATTTTGTGCGGAAGAATTTCCCTTCAATCGGTGCAATCACCGCCCTGGCATCGATTTCTTCGGTGGCAGGAATGGCGGCCTGTGCCGTTGCCGTTGCTGTGGCAGGGGTTTGCTGCTCAAGGGGCTGATCATTGCCATAAGCAACCTTCACTCTGAAATCCTCGCCATTCACATTGATGGTCATCTCGCTTGGGGTAGGGACGATGGGTTGTGGAGTGGCCGTGGCGGTCGATTTTTTGGCCTCCCGTTCCGTTTTGCGTTTGTTGAGATCGGCCAGGAAGTCGGCCTTCGCCTGCCCGGATTTATAAGCACGGTATTGCTCGGGATGCATTGCCAGCTCGAACAACTCTTCTTCGTCTTGCCCGGGGTTCCAGCCTTTTTCTTGCATTTCGGCCCTGAATTCCGGCAAGGCATCCGGGTATTCATCCTGTGGATTTCCAGTGAAAAACGACCTGTTTTGTTGGGTCGCCAGCGCAATGATCTCCTCGTCAACGGGCCCTGGCAGATGGCCTGATTTACCCAAAATCATGTCCCAAACATTATCGGGAATCATCGACCAGCGCGCTTTTTCTTTTTCCATGGCCATTACATTGAACATGGCCACATTTTTTACATACTGAGAAAATGGCGTTACCAGTGGTGGGTAGCCAAGTTTGGGCCATACATATTGTACTTCATCAAAAAGCTTGATCAGCAACTCGTCCTGGGTCAGCAATGGGAGTCCTTTTTTGGTTTTAAATTTATTGATGGACTTCAGGTTGTCCTCCAAATCGGCCATCAATGAACCCATCATGCCACCAGGGAGCCCAGGGCCAATCAGCAGGGAATTCATATAGCGGTTTTTTGGATTGATATAATACCCCAAGAAATCATCAACGAACTCCTGCGTAAGTTTGCGCACCTGCATATAAGCACTCATATTGATCTCGGGCACCTCGAAGCCCGCATCGCGAAGCATTTCATGAGCAGTCAAAAGATCCACATGACCTGTTCCCCAAGAAAGTGGTTCCATACCTACATCAATAATATCTGCACCGGCACGGCAAACTTCAAGAATGGAGGCTGGGGCAAAGCCCGGACCCGAATGGGCGTGGTACTGAATGATGATTTCTGGCTTGATGGCCTTGATGCCACGGACGATTTTCCCGAGCCATACCGGCCGGCCAATACCCGCCATATCTTTTACACAGATTTCATCGGCCCCCATCTCAATCAGGGTTTTTGCTAAATTCACATAGTATTCGACCGTATGCACTGGCGAGTAGGTTACCGAAAGCGTCGCTTGGGAAATCATTCCCGCCTGTTTGGCAAATTTGATGGAATTTTCAAGGTTTCGTGGGTCATTCAGGCCACAGAACGATCGGGAGATGTCTGTTCCCTGTGCTTTTTTGACTTTAAAAAATAGCTCCCGAACATCCGCCGGCACAGGGCTCATCCGGATACCATTGAGGGCCCTTTCGAGCATGTGGGTCTGGATACCGGCGTCGTTGAATGGCTGCGTCCACTCTCGGACCGCCTTATTGGGGTTTTCGCCAAAGAGCAGATTGACCTGCTCAAACCCTCCACCGTTGGTTTCGACGCGGGCGAAGCAGCCCATCGCTACAATGTGGGGTGCTACTTTTGTGAGTTGATCGACGCGGGGAACGTACTTGCCACTTGATTGCCACATATCGCGGTAAACGAGGCTGAATTTGATTGATTTAGACATGTTAAAAAAATATAGTTGCTAAGTGTGTATTTAAAAGGCTGACCATCCTGTGGGAATTTTGGCTTACAGGCCTTGGTGTTGAATTTTTTGTATTGATCATTGGCCTGAGGGCTCAAAATAATCCTTCACCACTGCTACAGTATGCCAGGTTTGTATCACGAATTTTTAGCATTAAACACGCTCAAAAAAAAGTTTATGGGCGGCCATCATCATGGCGTAGTCAGGCTTTTTGTATTTCCCTGACTTGCCCCTGGCCGTGAGTTACCGTTTGAACGGTGGCTACTATTGCAGCCAGTTGTGCGGCAGGAATCTCTCTAATTGGGGGCTCTTTGGTGGTTTTTTTACTGATTTGTTTTTCATCTGCCGGGGCAAAATGATTAACGAGGCGGATCAGCAAGTTGCCCAGAGCGACAATAAGGAAGAGAATAACAAATACCGTCAGCATGCCAACGGCCATCAGCATTAATCCTTCTTGAAAGTTCTCATTCATTGCATTTGTTATTTGTTAATTGATGTAAAAAAGATATAATTTAAAATAGTTTTTTATCATCATTTTCGGAATGACAATTGTCATTTCGTGTTGGTTTGGGGTGTTAGTTCTTGGGTTATGTTTTTTAATTTGAGGTAATTGCAGTGGAATGTTTGGTGTTGGTTGGGTTGTTCGAAATGCAGTTGTATCGGTTTTAGCAGTGTTTTTATAGTCGAAAATGGACAAAAAAAAGACCTCAACATTTGTTGAAGTCTTGTTATTTTTAAAAAGAATAAATAGCTTAATTACATCGCTGATTACATTTTTCTTTAATCACCTCATAGGCTTTGATGTCCCCAAGTTCACCGGCCTTGCTTAAATCCAGGCAACCGGCTTCGGTCATGCCGGCCTCAATCCTCAGGATACCCCGAAGGTAATAGGCATCGACATTTTTGGCATTGATCTCGATGATCTTCGAACAGTCATTAATGGCATCTTCGAATGCTTCGAGTTGTAATTTTGCCTGGCCTCGGTGGTACAAAGCTTCCTCGAGGTTGGGGTTGATTTCCAGTGCACTGGTGTAATCATCAATAGCGCCGTAGTAATCTTGCAAATCAAACTTTACCTTGCCTCTTTCGAAGTAGCCTTCGGCAAACTTTTTATTCAAAGAAAGCGATTCGTTGAAATCCTTCATCGCTCCGTGTCGATCTTCAAAATGTGATTTGATCCGTGCCCGCATGAAATAGGCCTCAAAAGCTTTTTGGTCTACTTCAATAGCTTGATTGAACTTAAAAAGTGCCTCCACATAGTCTTTCATCAGAAAGTGGTTTTTCCCTTCGTTAATCAGGCTTTTGGCATTTTTATCGTTATGGTCAGCAAAACCCTGAAGACTCATCAGCAGGATGCTCAGTAGTAATGTAAATCTTTTCATCTTGGTTGAAGTTGGGTAAAAATGGAATTACTCTCCGAAAAATAGTGATATTAATTTAGAAAACAGTACATGGTACAGGACTGTTTTTTTTCTCATGCCATTGCCAGGTATTGTGATGTAATATTGCGGCTTTATATGGGTCAAAATTGGCGGCATGAAGGTAGTTTTATCATTTATTGTAGGGACATGGCATGCAACGTCTGTACTGTCAGGTACAAAATAAAAACACACGCTCACGAGAAAGGTCATTGCGATAGTATGAGGTGTTATAGATCATGATTTACTTGAGTTAAAGGATTACCATGATTATTTATTATCAAAAAAATCTGTGGACAAATAAATCACTCCTTTGTATTTTCAATTCGGTGCTAAACAATGGCTATCACGAGAGAGACTCTCGCGATAGCTTATAAATTAGTTTTTGAATTTAATCAGGATCGTAAGCCAAAACTGGCATCAACCACTTTTCAATGGTTTCTACGGGCATATTTTTGCGCTCGGCATAATTCTCCACCTGATCTTTACCAATTTTCCCTAAAGCGAAATAACGGCTTTCAGGACTGGCGAAATACCAGCCACTCACAGATGCTGCCGGGAACATGGCGTAGTTCTCAGTCAGTTTAATACCTGTGGCGCTTTCCACGTCGAGCATCTCAAACAATTTGCTTTTCTCAAGGTGATCGGGGCAGGCAGGGTAGCCCGGCGCCGGCCGGATTCCCTGATACTGCTCTTTGATCAGGAGGCTATTGTCGAGTGCTTCTTCGGGCTGAAAGGCCCAAAATTCCTTACGGCAACGCTCGTGCATTCTTTCTGCCAAAGCTTCGGCGAGGCGGTCTGCAAGTGCTTTTACCATAATGGCGGAATAATCATCGAGCTTTTCTTCATATTCCTTAGAGAGCTCGTCAGCACCCCAGCCGGTGGTTACAGCGAAGGCTCCAATATAATCTTCCTTCTCTGTGGTTTTTGGTGCAATAAAATCCGACAGGCAGAAGTTCGGTAAATTCGGTGCTTTCTTGTTCTGCTGGCGCAAGAAATTTAGGGTGGTTTTCACCGCAGAACGGTCATTGTTTTCATAAACTTCCACATCGTCGCCCACCGCATTGGCAGGGAAGAAGCCTACGACGGCTTTGGCCTTGAGGAGTTTTTTACTGATGATCTCATCGAGCAACACATTGGCTTCATTGAAAAGCTTGCTGGCGGCATCTCCCACCACACGGTCTTCGAGAATTGCGGGGTATTTACCATGCAAATCCCAGGACTGAAAGAATGGGGTCCAGTCGATATAATCCCGCAACTCTTCCAGAGGATAATCATCAAAAATGATTTTTTCCTTTGTTACAGGAGTATAAACGGGGCTCTGGTCCCAGTCAATCTTCACGGGGTTGGCCTGTGCCTGTGGCAGGGAAAGGTAGTTTTTGCGTTTTTGTCTTTTGGCGTGATCTTCTCGCAAGCCGACATATTGCTCCTTGTACTCAAGGGTTACCTGCTTGATCAGGTTTTGGTCTTCACTCGTGAGTTTGGAAGCAACAGGTACCGACTTCGAAGCATCCAGTACGTGAATAACCCCACCGGAATAGTTCGGGTCGATTTTCACTGCGGTATGAATACGGCTTGTGGTTGCTCCACCGATCATCAGTGGGATCTTCATGCCCCGTTTTTCCATCTCTCTGGCCACATAAACCATCTCGTCCAAGGAAGGGGTGATCAATCCCGACAAGCCGATGACATCGACATTTTCAGCTTCGGCAGTATCGAGGATTTTCTCCATCGGTACCATAACGCCAAGGTCGATAATCTCGAAATTGTTACAAGCCAACACCACGGAAACAATGTTCTTCCCGATATCATGCACATCACCTTTTACGGTGGCCATCAAAATTTTTCCTGCAGAAGAATTTGCACTCATCTCAGGGTTCAGCCTTTTCTCTTCTTCAATATAAGGAATCAGTAATGCCACGGCCTGCTTCATGACACGGGCAGATTTCACCACCTGTGGCAAGAACATTTTTCCGCTGCCGAATAAATCCCCCACGATGTTCATTCCCGACATTAGTGGGCCTTCAATGACATGAATCGGGCGGTCGTACTTTTGGCGAGCCTCTTCGGTATCTTCGTCCACAAATTTTGTGATCCCCTTAACCAGCGCATGCGCCAACCGTTCTTCTACCGTTCCTTGTCTCCAAGCATCATCTTCTTTTTTCTCCTTTTTGCTGCCTTTTACCGTTTCGGCAAAGTCGAGTAACCTTTCGGTGGCATCATCTCGGCGGTCGAGCAGTACGTCTTCAACATGCTCGAGAAGGTCTTTGGGGATGTTGTCATAAACTTCGAGCATTGAAGGGTTGACAATCCCCATATCCATACCTTCCTTGATGGCATGGTACAAAAATGCCGAGTGCATCGCTTCCCTTACCGTATTGTTTCCACGGAAAGAAAAAGAGACGTTGGACACCCCACCACTCACGTGCGCACCAGGGAGGTTTTCCCGTACCCATCGGGTAGCCTTGAAGAAGTCAATAGCATTTAGGCGGTGTTCTTCCATTCCCGTAGCCACGGGAAAAATGTTCAAATCGAAAATGATGTCCTGCGGCGGGAAATTCACTTTGGGGCCCGTCAAAATATCATAGGAGCGTTTAACGATCTCAATGCGTCGCTCATAGGTATCGGCCTGTCCTACTTCATCAAAAGCCATGACAATCGTGGCCGCACCATACTGCTTGATTTTTTTGCCTTGGGCAATGAAGTTCTCTTCGCCTTCTTTCAAAGAAATGGAGTTCACCACACATTTTCCCTGAACACATTTCAAGCCCGCTTCAATGATTTCCCATTTCGAGCTGTCAATCATAATCGGTACGCGCGCAATATCAGGCTCCGAAGCAATCAGGTTCAGGAAGCGAACCATCGCTTCTTTACCGTCAAGCATGGCGTCATCCATATTGATGTCGATAATCTGCGCCCCATTATTCACCTGGTCAAGGGCAATGCTGAGGGCTTCATCATATTGATCCTCTTTTACCAGGCGGAGGAATTTCCGGCTTCCGGCCACGTTGGTTCGCTCCCCAACATTAATAAAGTTGAGGGCTTCAGAGACTTCCAAAGGTTCCAGTCCGCTTAATTTCAGATTGGGAACATCGGACCATTTATTTTTATATACTCCTGAATAATCTGGATGTAAACTCATTGTCTTAACTTATTTACTCAAAAAACTATTGGTTTGCGCTTTAAATTCAGCACGATGCTTTACCCTCAGGTGACACAGATTTTTTCTGCTGTTAGGATCAAGCGCCTGGCTTGGATCAAATACCGGGGATAATTGTCGAGTGCCTTCTTTAAAGCTTGCACTTTACTTTACCGAACGAGGTCTGAAAGTAGCGGCGCGCTCGGCAATTGCAGAGATATGATCTGGTGTGGTACCGCAGCACCCACCGATGATGTTGATATAACCTTCCTGAAAGAAAGGGGCGATCATGTCTGCCATTACCTCAGGCCCCTGATCGTACTGCCCGAATTCGTTGGGCAAACCAGCGTTCGGGTGAGCACTGATGTGAAAGGAGGCTTTACGGGAAAGCACCTCGAGGTGGGGCTTCATGTCTTTGGCGCCCAATGCGCAGTTCAGTCCCACGGAAAGCAAAGGCATGTGGCTGATGGAAATGAGGAAGGCTTCGGCAGTTTGCCCACTCAGGGTACGGCCCGAGGCATCGGTAATAGTGCCGGAAACCATGATGGGCAACCTTACATTTTTCGCCTCATAGGCCTGCTCTACGGCAAAAAGAGCCGCTTTGGCATTCAGGGTGTCAAAAACAGTTTCAACAAGGATAATGTCAGCTCCGCCGTCGATCAGTGCTTCTACCTGTGCCTGATAAGCCTCTACAAGCTGGTCGTAGGTGATGGCGCGGTAGCCAGGATCGTTCACATCCGGCGACATGCTTGCTGTACGGTTGGTTGGACCTACAGACCCTGCCACAAACCTTGGCCGATTGGGATCTTTGGCAGTGTATTCTTCACAGGCTTCCTTGGCCAGCCGTGCAGATTCAAAATTGATATCGTAAACAGCGTCTTCAAGCTGATAATCGGCCTGGGCAATCCACGTTCCGGAAAAGGTATTTGTTTCCACGATGTCGGCTCCGGCCTCCAGATAGGCGCGGTGAATATCCTTGATGATCTCCGGTCGGGTGATGGACAGTAAATCGTTATTGCCTTTCAAAGGGCAAGGGTGGTCTTTGAATCGGGTTCCACGGAAGTCTTCTTCCTCCAGGGTATGGCGTTGAATCATGGTGCCCATTGCACCGTCCAAAATCAAAATACGGTCTTTTAACAGGTCTGTGATTGAATGCTTATTCATGTGTCTAAATATCTATCGAAAAAGGGCTTAAGCCTCAGGGTGTCAAAAATTGAATTAGCCTACAAAATAAGGGATGCAAAGTATAAAATGTAATTTTCAGGCTGATAAGTGTAATTAATAACAATGTTAAGGCAATTCACTTGCAATCTCAACTGAAAAAGTTTGATTTACAATAGAATATTTTGGGGTTTGGGTAGATGTACCTAAAAAAGATCAATCATCGCATTGTTTAAGTGATGAACAGGGGATTTTCTTGGAAAACACTTCTTCCTTTTATACATTTCCCGCTGAATATAAGATAATATTAAACATGACCATGACCACATATAAAAGTTCGGCAGGGCAAAGCCACCCCCTTGGGGCAACCCTTACTCCTGCGGGGGTGAATTTCAGTGTTTTTGCCAATGCCGATCGGGTGGAGCTGTTGCTCTTCGACGCCGCCTCCGATACGGAAGCTTCAGCGGTAATTCCATTGGATCCTATCATCAACAAAACGTATTATTACTGGCATGTGGAGGTTCATGGTATCGGTGCCGGGCAGCTGTACGGCTATCGGGTTTATGGTGAATATGCCCCTGAGCGTGGCAAGCGTTTTGAGGGTAAAAAAGTACTGGTAGATCCTTACGCCAAATCGGTAAGTGCCGATTTGTACGACCGGAAAAAAGCCTTTGGTCATGAGGACAATATCGCTAATGCGATAAAATCTGTGGTGGTGGCTGATACCTACGACTGGGAGGGTGACCGCCATGTTAATCGCAGTTACGAGATGTCGGTTATTTATGAGATGCACGTGGCCGGATTTACGAAGCACTCCTCAAGTGGGCTGCCTGAAGAACTTCGGGGGACTTACCTGGGGGTGATTGAGAAAATCCCCTACCTGAAATCGCTGGGTATTACGGCGGTTGAATTGATGCCGGTGCATTTCTTCGACTGGCAGGACATCCCTTCTCCCCGAAGTAATTTCTGGGGATACAGCCCGATCAACTTTTTCAGTCCGCATCCCCGTTATGCGACTTCGTCGGACCCATTGGTGGTTGTGAAGGAGTTTAAAGATATGGTCAAGGCACTGCATAAAGCGGGTATTGAGGTTATCCTGGATGTGGTGTTTAACCATTCGGCAGAATCGCATGGAGCGGGGCCGAATATCAGTTTTCGTGGTTTTGGCAATAATTCCTACTATATTCTTGACCCTAACGATCAGTCAAAAGACCTGGATTTTACAGGCTGTGGGAATACCCTGAACGCCAATCATTCTATCGTCCGCAGGATGATTCGGGACTCCCTGCGTTACTGGGTAACAGAAATGCATGTGGACGGGTTCCGCTTCGACCTGGCTTCTGTACTTTCAAGAGATGAAGAAGGGCACCCGATCAAAAACCCGCCTATACTATGGGAAATTGAGTCGGATCCAGTATTGGCGGGCACCAAAATTATTGCGGAAGCATGGGATGCCGGAGGGCTGTACCAGGTGGGTACCTTTACCGGTGACCGCTGGGCGGAATGGAACGGCCCCTATCGGGATGATATTCGCAACTTTGTGCGTGGTGAAGCCAAGATGGTCGGCAAGGTGGCCAGCCGGATTTTCGGCAGTCCTGACGTGTTTGATGAAGATGGTCGTGAGGTATGTCGCAGTATTCATTTTGTGACCTGTCATGATGGTTTTACTCTCAACGACTTGGTTTCTTACAATGAAAAGCATAACCGAGCAAATGGCGAGGGCAACCGGGATGGGATGAATGAAAATTGTTCGTGGAACTGCGGGGTGGAAGGCCCAACAGATGACCCGAAGGTGGAGGCCTTGCGCCAGCGACAGGTGAAAAACCTGATGGCGCTGACAATGATCTCACAGGGGACACCGATGATCCTGATGGGCGATGAGGTACGCCGTACGCAACTGGGGAACAATAATGCCTACTGTCAGGATAACGAGCTCGGCTGGTTTGACTGGGGGCTGGTGGACACCAATAGGGAGGTGTTTGATTTTACCCAAAATATGATTCATTTCACACAAGGGTTAAGCTTGTTCCGTCAGGAGTTTGTGCTTCATGATCAGCCCATAGCAGAGCGCGCTTATATGAAATGGCATGGCGTTAAGCGCAATGAGCCCGACTGGGAGGACTATGTGCGCACACTGGCTTTTGAATTGGTGGACGAGGCCCACGGTGAGCGTTTGCATGTCATGATGAACTTTTTCTGGGAACCGCTTCATTTTGAATTGCCATTTCCAAGCAAGGGCAAAAGCTGGCATCGAGTTGTGGATACGGCACTGCCGAGTGGCGATAACTTCACGAATAAAAAGGAATCTAAACCATTGCTGAATCAGAATAAATACGGCTTGACGGATCGGTCGCTGGTGATTTTGATGGAGAGGTAGATGGTAGGATTTAGGAGTTTATAAGAATATCAGGACGTTGCTTGCAACGTCCTTTTTTTTTGTTTGAAGGCATATTCAAAATATCCTAAACAGATTTATTGTCCATTTTATTTTTGTTAAAGAATCAAACAATAAGGTTGTTCAGTTTTTAAAAAAAAGGCCTAAACAGCCTGATTTAGCTTTTAATGTGAATTTTTCATTTTCTTATGTTTTAATACTCACAAATATTTTTTATAAATAGTTCTTTACAGATTAATATTTTAACTAATTTAATATTACTATTTGTCCTACGAGCAGGTAGTATTCAAAAATTATCAATAAATATTAATCAACCTATTATGAAGTTAAGGTTACTCTCCCTTATGGGGATGCTTATTTCTGCGCTTTTTGTAAATGCGCAGGAATTGAAGAAAAGTCCTTTTAGTGCAAATTGGACGATCATCTCAAACAGCGCTTATATCAAAGATTTTGAGACCTCTAAAATTGAAGGTGCTGGTCTGAAAAACATTAACAGCTTGGCATTTGCTGAAGATGGTACCATGTACATTGCTTGTAATCAAGGGAATTTACACTCCTTCAAAGACGGGGTCTTGAAAAAGCATGACGATGTTGATTTTGGTATTTTGTCCAAGGTTGTCGTAGATGGCAAAGGAAGAGTTTGGGCAGCAAGCTCGAGCGAGCTTAAAATGCTTGATACCGATGGGGCTGTGAAGTCATTTGTTTTGTGTGATGACGACAAAAAGTATGATAGTTCAGACATCCCATTGGAATTGATTTTGGGGATGACCGCTACCGATAACGGGGTTTACTTGAGTGGTATCGGTTTCAAAAAAACAATCAATAAGAAAGGGAAAGTGAAAATATCCAAGTCGGGTACAACAGTAGTTGATTTTGATGGTTCATCATTTCAGGCCATTAACAAACCTGAGAGTAATTCAGATATCGGTACCAAACATAATATTGTTACCAACCTGATGACGACACCAAATGATGGTATTGTAGGTGTTTATACTTCTAAGCCTGCTTTGGGTGGGGATGAACTAAACTATAGCTTTATTTCGATCAAAGACGGTAAAATGAGCGTTTTTGCAGCGAATACAATGACCGACGCTCAGGGTTCAGGAGCCAAAAAGCTATTGAATAAAGTAGGTGGTGAAGGTGATTTTTCTATTTATGACATGACTGTTTACAAAGGGGATGTCATCGCCTTGAGCAATGATAAGAAGTTGTTCCGTTTTAAAGATGGAAAATGGGAAGACTACTTTTCTTTGAGTGATTATGGATCAAATCTCGGATCGGTTAGAGCAATTCAATCTTCAGGGAATAGTTTGTGGGTATCTACTACAGGAGCCGTGTTGGAGTTTAATGATAAGGAAAACATCAATTTCTTTGGTATAAGTAAAGGATATTTTGCTGGGGAAGGCAAGAAGGTTTTTGATATTTTTGGTGATCGTTCAGGAAAGGCCTGGTTCATTGACGGTACGCCAACGAATGTAATGGAGAAAGTTACTCCACCCAAAGATGGTTACTTCAACATGGCTGGCGGGCAGATCAGTCAATTGGTTGCCAAGCCTGACTTCAATATGCTTGCTCCACAATGGACTATACTCGAAGAGGGAAAAGAGGCATTGGAATTGGATGCCAAATCCATGAAAGTGGATGGTGAATTGATTCAAATCAATGAAGGTGTAATTTCCAAGGTGGTAGACGGTAAGCCAGTAGAGGTTTTGACAATTCCTGGAAAAGCATACCAAATTAAGTGGACACATACCGATGACGGAAGCTTGTTGATTTATGATAAGACCAATCTGTTTGAATATAAAAAGGGGCAATTGGTGAACTTGCTTGAAGGGCAAAACCCAAAAGTAGCCAAAGGATTTAAAGGCGCCTGGAAGCTGAACGATGGAGCGATTTGGGCCCGTGCGGCCAAAGGGTTGTTTGTGATCTCAGCAGATAATACGGTGGAATATTTCGATAAGAAAAATGATGGTGGATTTCCTTCATTGAAACCAGGGGCGGTACTTCAGGCGTCAAATGATGTGATTTATATGAAATCAGGCTGGACTAAAAATTACAAGAAAGTTGATGGAGAATGGAAGTCATTTGAAAGCAGTGGGGTTGATTTTGTCGAAGGTAAAAACGGAGCGGTTTACGGAGCTTCCAATTATGGTATTTATGATCAAGATGGAAATATGATCAAGTATAATGATGAGAAGGTCGATATCCGTGCGACTTACAAAGGAACGAATGGCAATGTGTGGTTCATTGGTATTGATGATTTTTATCTTTACGATGGGGCGACATTGACAAAATATGATGAAACGAATTCAACCCTACGTGGAAATTGGATTGATGCAGTGGTTGTTAAAGACGGAAAGACTTACATGAAATGTATCATTAAGGATTTCAATCCTGTTGGGGTTAAAGTGGATCAGCCGATACCTGTTAAAAAAGAGCGTTTTGCTTTTGTGGATGCTGAAACTTGGGCAGTGTTCAACGCATCGGAAGCGCCGGTGTCAGTTATCGAAGAGGAAGAATAATACCTTGCTAATCGGTTCATGAGAACCAAATCAGTATGGACGTTGCACGTAACGTCCATACCGTGAGGTAGAAAAATAGGCGTGGTAAGGGACCATGATTCCCATGATTTTTTATTGTCCTCTGGGCAGTGTTGGTAACGGAAATATTAAATATAACATGGTATGGCCTGTCACGAGAGGGACGCTCGCGATAGGTGAAAATCAGTATGGTGTTAGATGTAAATAATTACGTCTTTACGAGATCACGCCAATCAAGCTAATCCTTACTAATCATGCAAATCAGAATCTAAATCAAGACACAAAAAAAGGCTTACCATTACGGTAAGCCTTTTCTATATCTTCAAGCGATTACTTCGCCTCCTCATCCTCAATTTGCTTACACAATTTGCGGTACCATTTTTCACCGTACTTGCGTTCCAATGGTCCCTGCAAAAATTTATAAACCGGCACTTTGAGTTTTTCTCCCAACGTACAGGCGTCGGCGCAGATGTCCCAACGGTCATAGTTCAGTGCATCATACTGGTCGTATTTAGTCACCCGGATCGGGTACAGGTGGCAACTGATTGGCTTATAATAAGAGATTTTCTTGTCCAGATACGCTTGTTCAATCGCACATTTCAAGGTGCCGTCCGCCTCAATATTGGCATAGGCGCATTCTTTCCCGTCAATGATAGGCGTCGAATAGTCGTCCTCCCAATCTTTCACATAAGTACCTTGCTCCTCAACGGCTTTAATGCCTTCCTCAGTCATATAGGGCTTTACCTGCTCATAAACCTCCTCGAGAATAGGAAGTTCCTCAGCCTCTAATGGTGCACCGAGGTCGCCCTCAACACAACATGCGCCTTTACATTTACTAAGATCGCAAACAAATTTTTGTTCTTTGATATCGTCGCTGATGACTTGATTATCGATTACGATCATTTTTATATTTTTAAATGAATGATTATTCTGTCTGTTGTAATGCCTTCGCAGCAAGATGATTACCCGAGGGGAGCATCCTGGCACGGAAAGGAAACCGTGCAAATTTAATGCAAATTTGTGATTATATCGTATTTTGTTGGTGGAGACCTGTAATTTTAGCTTTTGCTGAAACCAAAGACCTTCAGCGATTTGTTGAATTGCTGGCAGTGGAGCCAACCTCCCAAGCTCACAGCACCCACCATGGGGGTTCCCTGAAAAGAGAACTCCTCCGGGACCAATAAAGTTAGCCTGCCCCTGGTGGAATACCACCTTCCACGAATGAGAATAATCCCGCCAAAAGCGTTATATTTGTTTTTTGGCCATTGAATATTAATCACGATTACGCAAACGAAATGAATTATTTGGATCTACTGAATGCACCACAGCGAGAGGGTGTAGTGAATACTGAAGGAGCAACGATGATTATCGCTGGGGCAGGATCAGGGAAAACGAGGGTGCTGACCTTCCGGATTGCCCACCTGATGCGCGCTCATGGGGTGGATCCATTCTCAATCATGTCGCTGACCTTTACCAACAAGGCAGCACGTGAAATGCGCGAGCGTATTGAAAAGGAAGTGGGGAATGAGGCTCGTAACCTTTGGATGGGGACTTTTCACTCGGTATTTGCCAAAATTTTGCGCTTTGAGTGTGAAAAGCTCGGCTATCCGTCAAACTTCACCATCTACGATGCGGACGATACCAAATCCTTGATCAAGACGATTGTCAAAGAAATGCAACTGGACGACAAGGTGTATAAAGCCAATGCCGTTTATAGCCGTATTTCCAATGCCAAAAATAACCTGATCGATTTTAATCAGTACCTCAAAAATCCGATGTTTAAGGCCGATGATGAGGCCGCCAAGCGCCCATTGTTAGGAGAGATTTATAAACGATATGTGATCCGATGCTTTAAAGCTGGAGCCATGGATTTTGATGATCTGCTGTTCAATACCAATGTATTGTTCCGCGACCATCCCGATGTTTTGCATAAATATCAGCATCGTTTCAAATATATTCTGGTCGATGAGTTTCAGGATACCAACGTTTCGCAATACCTGATTGTCAAAAAACTCGCAGGGGTGCATCAGAATATCTGTGTGGTAGGTGATGATGCCCAGTCGATTTATGCATTCCGTGGTGCCAATATTCAGAATATCCTGAATTTTGAAAAGGATTTTCCTGAGGTAAAAACCATTAAGCTGGAGCAGAATTACAGATCGACAAGCACGATTGTAAATGCGGCCAATGGGGTGATCGCCAAAAACCAGGGACAGATTGAAAAGGACGTCTGGACGGCCAATGCGGAAGGGGATAAAATTGACTTGGTGCAAGCCTCTTCGGACAGTGAAGAAGCCCGCTTAATTGCCCAGGGGATTTTTGAATCCAAAATGACCCATCAGTGGCATAACGAGGATTTTGCCATCCTCTATCGTACTAATGCGCAGTCACGTTCTCTGGAGGAAGCTTTGCGCCGTGCGAACTTGAAATATAAGATCGTTGGTGGCCTTTCCTTTTATCAGCGTCGGGAAATTAAGGACCTGATCGCTTATTTCCGTGTCGCCCTGAATCCCAACGATGAGCAGGCGGTCGTGCGCTCGATCAACTTGCCCAAGCGTGGTATTGGACCCGGTACGGTAGATAAAATTCGGGTATATGCCGCAGAGCAAAACGTTGAATTGTGGACAGCCCTTCAGCAGTGCCGTGTTTTCCTTCCCGGACGGGCAGCCAATGCGGTAGACGGCTATGTTACGCTGATCAAATCCATGCAAATTGATGTCGAGAAATTCAATGCTTTCGAGGCGGCACAAAAAGTAGCCAAAGCTTCGGGATTGATGCGTGCATTGTTCGAAGATAAGACCGTCGAGGGGGTGAGCCGTTATGAAAACGTGCAGGAATTGCTCAATGCGGTCAAAGAGTTTGTCGATAACGAAGAAAATGAGGATAAAACCTTGGATGCATTCCTGCAAGAAGTATCTTTACTCACAGGAGTGGATCAGGCCAAGGACGATGATCCGGACGTGATCACGCTGATGACCATCCACATGGCGAAAGGGCTTGAATTCAAGCATGTTTTTGTTACCGGTATGGAAGAGGAATTATTTCCTTCGACCATGATGATGGCCTCAAGAGATGATTTGGAGGAGGAACGCCGTTTATTTTATGTGGCCATAACACGTGCCGAGCAAAAATTAACACTTTCCTTTGCAATGAATCGCTACCGATTTGGTAAATTGGTAAATTGTGAGCCTTCACGCTTTTTAGAAGAGGTGGATTCGAACTTGCTCAACGTGGCCAAAAAGACCCGACAGGTGAGTTTCAATGATGCTGCACCAAGCGTTAACCCTTCTGGGCTGGGGTCAAACTTCATGAACAGCAAGGGAACATCCGGGGCGCAGTATGCTAAAAACCTCGTCAATAATAATCCATTGGCCAACCGCAAAAGTCCGCAGGTAGATCATAAGCCGTCATCAGGATTTACACCAAGTGATCCGAGTCTGCTGGCCGTAGGGCAAAAAGTAGAACATCTTAAGTTTGGCTTCGGAAAGGTTGTCCGGCTTGATTTGAACGGTGCGGCACCAAAAGCACAAGTGAACTTTGAACTGGTAGGAGATAAAACCCTGCTGCTGAGTTTTGCCAAGCTGCATATTGTGGAGTAAAGGCAAGCAATTTTTTTAATAGATTATCGTGTTTGTTTTGCGCCAACGGCTTTGCCATTGCGTAACTCATCCTAAAGCAAAGAAAATATTCAGATATATGCATAATTACAATACCACCAAATCCGAAATCTTACAAAAGGAATATGGTCGTAATATTCAGGAGCTTGCTGCTCATGTAGTCAGTATTGAAGATCGACAAGAGCGCACCAAAGCCGCTTTTGCACTGATTCACCTGATGAAGGAGCTGACCCCAAATAAAATGAAGGACTCTCCGGAATATGCGCAACGTCTTTGGGATGATTTGTACATCATTACTGATTTCAAGCTTGATGTTGACGCTCCTTTTGAGTGTCCAGAGCCAGCAAGCATCCACAAAAAGCCACAAACGGTCCCTTACTTGGGCGGGCAGCCTCGCTACCGACACTATGGCCGTAATATCGAAAACATGATTGCCAAGGCTTCAGAGATTGAAGACGAGGAAGAGCTGATCGGGGCAGTGGTAACAATCGGGAAGCTGATGAAAATCTTCTACCTGCAATGGAACCGTGATAATGTCGATGATCGTCTGATTTTGGATGATATCAAGCGGATCTCCCGAGGGAGTGTCAAGTTTGATAACGACAAAATCCTTGAAGATAACCTTTTGGCCAGCAGTGGAACACCAAACAGGACTGGCAGAAACTTTTCCAATAACAACCGCCGGAGAAACTTCTCCAATGATCGCCGCAACAATAACAACAACAGAAACAGCGGGCAGAACAGGGGAGGCCAAGGGAAAGGCAACAACTACCGAAAAAGAAAAAATTAATTATATTAAAAAAGGAGGCCGAAACAGCCTCCTTTTTTTTAGATTTGTCCCTTCAAAAAATATGCAGCTTTTATCTTCGGAAATTCATACATTCAGTCGGAGATCCCCAATTTCTTGTTTAACTTATTACAAAGCATTCGGGTGGCAGCATAGGCTTTGCTAAATTTGTTTTAAGACTCAATAATCATAAAAATCCATGGCAGCATTCAAAATAGAGGGTGGCGCATCACTGAGCGGTGAGATCACTCCTCAGGGCGCAAAGAATGAGGCACTGCAAATTCTAAGTGCAGTTCTGTTGACCTCAGAACCTGTAACCATCCACAATATTCCCAATATCAGGGATGTCAATAAGCAAATCGAATTGCTGAAGGATTTCGGCGTAAAAGTCGATCAGCTTGAAGAAAAAGGCAGTTACCGATTTGAGGCCTCAGGGGTTGACCTGAAATTCCTCGAAACAGAAACATTCCGCAGCAAGGCTTCCTCCTTGCGTGGATCCATTATGCTGATAGGCCCACTGTTGGCGCGTTTCGGTGAAGCACAAATGCCTCAGCCTGGTGGTGATAAAATTGGCCGACGCCGTCTTGATACCCACTTTATCGGACTGAAGCAACTCGGGGCAAACTTTGATTTTGATGCACAGCGCCATCGTTATTTCGTGAAAGCAGAGCAGCTTACAGGCAAGTATATTCTTCTGGATGAAGCCTCTGTAACAGGAACCGCCAATTTGGTAATGGCAGCCGTATTGGCAAAAGGAAAAACAACCATTTACAATGCCGCTTGTGAGCCTTACTTGCAGCAGTTGTGCAAAATGCTCAACCGTATGGGGGCCAACATCTCAGGCATCGGGTCCAATTTGCTGGAAATCGAAGGGGTTGAGGTACTTGGCGGTACCACACATACCCTGCTTCCTGACATGATTGAGATTGGGAGCTTTATTGGCCTCGCCGCCATGACGAAGTCCGAAATTACCATCAAAAATGTACGTATCGATCAATTGGGTTTAATCCCAAATACGTTCCGAAAACTGGGTATTCGCATTGAAGAAAAAGGGGACGATCTTTTTATTCCTGCTCAGGAACATTATGAGATTGATACCTTCATTGACGGCTCAATCCTGACCATCGCCGATGCTATCTGGCCGGGCTTCACCCCTGATTTGCTGTCCATTCTATTGGTGGTGGCAACGCAGGCGAAAGGTACCGTACTGATTCACCAGAAAATGTTTGAGTCCCGTTTGTTCTTTACCGATAAACTGATCGACATGGGGGCGCAGATCATCCTTTGTGATCCTCACAGGGCTACTGTTATTGGCCTGGACAGGAAATATCCGCTCCGTGGTATTCGCATGACCAGCCCGGATATCCGTGCCGGAGTTTCTTTGCTGATTGCCGCACTTTCGGCCACAGGTACCAGCGTGATCGACAATGTAGAGCAGATTGACCGCGGTTATCAGGACATCGATGAACGCTTGCGTGCATTGGGTGCGAAAATCGAAAGGATCAACTAATTTGTTGTAAATAAAAACATTACTCTTATAGAAATTGAAAGGCTTCTACCCTCATCATTTTGGGTATGAAGCTTTTTTGTGTACCTTTGTGGCTTATTTGAAAAGCATTTTTTCGTTGATTAAAAATATTCTATATGGATTTATTTGCTAAGTGTGATGCAAAAAACACGCCTCTTGGAAAATACTCAGATGTAGACGAAGGTTACTACATGTTTCCTAAGTTGGAAGGGGAGATTGGTCCTCGTATGAACTTCCAAGGCCGTCAGGTATTGAACTGGTCGTTGAACAATTATTTGGGTTTGGCGAACGATCCTGAGGTGCGTAAGGCGGATGCTGATGCTACTGCAAACTGGGGATTGGCATACCCAATGGGTGCGCGTATCATGTCTGGAAATACCACTAAGCACGAGCAGTTGGAGCGTGAGTTGGCGGATTTCGTAGGGAAGGAAGATTGTTTCTTGCTGAACTTCGGTTACCAAGGGGTAGTATCAATTATTGATGCGGTATTGGACCGTCGCGATGTCGTAGTTTACGATGCAGAAAGCCATGCTTGTATCCTTGATGGTCTTCGTCTTCATATCGGTAAACGTTTCGTTTATACTCATAACGATATGGAATCCCTGGAGAAGCAGCTGGAGCGTGCGGAGCGTTTGGCGAAAGAAACCGGTGGCGGTGTCTTGGTGATTACCGAAGGTGTTTTCGGGATGTCGGGTGCGATGGGCGCTTTGGCAGAAGTTATCAAGCTGAAAGAGAAATTCGACTTCCGTTTGTTCGTTGATGATGCGCACGGTTTCGGTACAATGGGTAAAACAGGTGCAGGTACTGGTGAGCAATTGGGTTGCCAGGACGGTATCGATCTTTACTTCTCAACTTTTGCCAAATCTATGGCTTCTATCGGTGCATTTGTTGCTGGTGACCACAAGATCGTGAAATACTTGCGTTACAGCATGCGTTCGCAAATTTTTGCGAAATCATTGCCTATGCCGATCGTTGAAGGAAACCTGAAGCGTCTGGAAATGTTGAAAAACTCTCCGGCAAAAGATAAACTTTGGACAATCGTGAATGCTTTGCAGAGCGGTTTGAAAGAGAACGGTTTCAATATTGGTAACACAGAAACTCCTGTAACACCAGTATTCCTTTCAGGAACAATGACTGAAGCAGGTAACCTGACACAGGATATCCGTGAGCGTTTTAACATCTTCTGTTCAATCGTTATTTACCCGGTAATTCCTAAAGGGCAAATCATGTTGCGTATTATCCCTACGGCAGCGCATACTTTGGACGATGTGAATGAAACGATCTCTGCCTTCAAGCAAATCAAAGCAAAACTTGATGGTGGTGAGTATAAATTTGATGGTATTGCTGAGCAAATGCCTGACTAATTTAGCCGAAAATACAATACTTTGAACTTCAAGGTATTAACGAATTAGCTGAAAATTGTTGTTATACTGGTGAACAATCAATATAATTTCATTTTTCAGCTTTTTTTATGTCTTGATTTTAGTCTGATATAATGGTTTTTGGGTATTTTTATTATATTGCTTATGAGAAGCATAACTTTTATAAAATAAAACCTATTTTTGAACGATGAAAAGATTTGACGAAATCAAAGACCTATTACTCTCCTTGGAAGCTGACTTTCAAAAGTTTTATGAGAAAGAAAACCAAGCTGCCGGAACACGTGTCCGTAAGGGAATGCAAGAATTGAAAAATTTAGCACAGGATATTCGTGTTGAAGTTCAAGAAAAGAAAAATACAAAGCACGAAGCTTAAATTTTTTTATTTGAAATGCCGGGATTTAAAAATCCTGAAAAAGCGATCAGCATCAGTTGACCGTTTTTTTTTGCTTTAAACTTTGGCTTTCCGTAGGCCAAACCACGATGCCTGACATTCATTGGCCCTGAATATATCAAGCAAGGAAGAATGGTCGTTAGGCTATTTATAGGTAATTTGTAAAGCCTGCAGCGCAGATGTTGTAATGGGCAGCAGGTGACCACTACCGATTAATTCAGCTTAAATCAAATAACAAAAGATGGGGTTATTTCAAAAATTAATGGGCAACGCCTCGGCAGTTAGCGTTGAGAAATTGCAAAAAGAATATGAACCAATACTGATGGATCAGGAGCGTATAGAGTTCGGGTTTTCACTGATTCGCGACGTGTTCCTCTTTACAGGGAAACGGCTCATCCTGATTGATGTACAGGGGGTAACGGGTAAAAAGAAAGCGTATAAAAGTATTCCTTATAAAAGCATTTCGCGCTTTTCTGTTGAAACTGCCGGTACTTTTGATCTGGATGCCGAGCTGAAAGTGTGGATTTCCGGAGAGGATGAGCCCACGATCGATAAGCCTTTCAATAAGAGCATAGATGTTTATGCGGTTCAGAAACTGCTTGCTGAAAAGGTTTGTGGGTAATGAGGAGGCTTTTTATCTCGATCAGAAGGATTGTTTGGTCAGTGCAGGCACGCTTAAAACCAAATAGGATGCAGTGAGAACCTCACTCATGATTGTTGATCAAGTGCTCACTTTTCTGCCTCGGTCTGTTGTGCCAAGGGATGAGTTATTGCAGATCAATATTTTCAGTACCCAATATTTTAGGTCAGGAAAAACATATTTAAAAGGCACTAAAAAGAAGCGTTTTCTAAGATGAATTTCAAAAAAAGGCGACACCTTATGAATAGGTATCGCCTTTGTATTTTTTGCTATTTTAAGATGTATCGCTTAATAAATCTTTGGGTAAGTCTCTGGATCAAATTCGTGCATCATTTGATAGATGCGGTCGAAAACAGACTCCGCACTTGGCTTGGAGAAGAAATCGCCATCAGAACCATAAGCCGGACGATGATCCTCCGAGGAGATACAAATCGGTTGCGAGTCAAGGTATTGATATGCATTTTGCTCGTCAAGGACTTTTTGCATTAGGTAAGCTGACGCGCCACCCTGAACATCCTCATCTGCAAAAACTACCCGGTTGGTCTTTTGCACGGATGCTACAATGCGGTGCTCGAGGTCAAATGGTACGAGGGTCTGAGCGTCGATCACTTCTACTGAAATGCCCACCTGAGCGAGCTCTTCAGCTGCTGCCATTATAATTCTGCACATGGATCCGTAAGTAACAACGGTAACGTCTGTTCCGGCACGCAATACCTCTGGGCGGCCGAGGGGAACAGTGTATTCTCCAAGGTTGTTCGGCATCGCTTCCTTCAGGCGGTAGCCGTTCAGGCATTCGATAACAAGGGCAGGATCATCACCTTTCAGCAAAGTATTGTACATGCCGGCAGCCTGTGTAAAGTTGCGAGGTGTCAGGATGTACATCCCTCTCAAGCTCCCCAAAATCATCGAAATAGGTGAGCCGGAATGCCATACTCCTTCAAGGCGGTGGCCACGTGTACGGATGATTAGCGGTGCTTTCTGGCCTCCGGCGGTGCGGTGGTGCAGGCAGGCAAGATCATCAGTAAGGGTGTTAAGTGCATATACGAGGTAATCGAGGTACTGAATTTCAGCAATAGGGCGCAAGCCACGCATGGCCGCTCCTGTGCCTTCACCAATAATGGTCATCTCACGGATGGAGGTGTCATGTACGCGCAACTCCCCGAAAATATCCTGAACACCAGCCATTCCCTGGTTAACATCCCCAATCTTGCCAACATCTTCACCGAAGGCAAAAACACGGGGATCGTTCTCGAGTGCTTTCTTGAAATACTGATTGATAATCTCACGGCCATCAACCATTTCAGGGTCCTGATCGTAGCTTTTGGCAACTTCCGTAACCTTCAGCGCCGATCGTTCATCCTCACAATAAAGCAAGGTATTGTATTCTTCCCGATGTTGTGCCATGGCTGTTTCAAGCCATTTGATCAGTGCAACGCGGGCAGGGCTGGTCTTTTTGCGTGTCAGGCGTAAAGCTTTTTTTACGGCCTTGATGTTATCCATCTTGATGGGGTTGAAGCCATTTTTCAGCCCATCAGCAATCGCGTTAATTTTTTCTGTATGTTCTTCGGAACTGTCCGCCAAACGCTCAAGCAGCTCAATGACCTGCTTGCGCAAAGGGGCCATGCTGTCAAGGAAAGCCTTGAATGCCGCATTTTTTTCATCACGAACCTTTTTCTTGGCTTCAAGTTCCAGCGTGTTCAGTTCTTCTTCTGTAGCATAACCTTCGGCAATAACCCAGGAGCGCATTTGCTTCACACAATCGAATTCAGCCTCCCAATGGAGTCTTTCCTCGTTTTTGTAGCGCTCATGTGATCCCGAGGTGGAGTGCCCTTGTGGTTGGGTTACCTCAATTACGTGTACCAGGCAAGGGATATGTTGCTCGCGGGCAAGCTGTGCCGCTTTCTGATAAGTTTCGAACAGGGCAGGGTAGTCCCATCCTTTAACTTCAAAAATCTCTATCCCCGGATGTTCCTCCGTGCGCTGAAAACCTGCAAGTGCTTTGGAAATACTCTGTTTTACCGTGTGGTGCTCAGGGCCTACGGAAATACCATACTGGTCATCCCAAACCGACATCACGACGGGCAGCTGCATTACGCCCACGGCATTAATGGTTTCCAGGAACATCCCTTCAGAAGTGGAGGCGTTCCCGATGGTGGAAAATACCACTTCATTTCCTTGATGACTGAACTTCTCGAAGGCTTCACCCTGTAATTCCTCTACATGGCGGTAAAGTTTTGATGCATAGCCCAGCCCCACAATTCGAGGCATCTGGCCCGCAGTAGGGGAGATGTCAGAGGCCACATTGCAAGTGTCTGACTGCGATTTCCACGAACCGTCTTCGGCAATCCATCGGGTGCCAAAGTGTCCGTTCATCATTCGGCCACCAGAGGCTGGCTCAGCTTCAATATCAGTGTGCGCATAAAGTTGCGCAAAAAATTCCTGAATCGACATTTCACCAATCGCCATCATGAAGGTTTGGTCGCGGTAGTAGCCCGAACGCCAATCTCCTTTTTGGAAAGCTCTCGCCATCGCCACTTGCGGTACTTCCTTTCCATCTCCAAATATCCCAAATTTGGCTTTACCCATGAATACTTCCTTCCGACCGGCAAGGGCAGTTTCACGGCTTTCAACTACTGTGCGGTAGTCTTCTAAAATATATTTTTTATTTAAAGGGGAAACAGTTGTAGTACTTTGATCCGACACTGTCAAACAGGTTTAATGGTACACAAAAATATCTTTGAGAACATCTCAAGGTGTCTTTTTTTCGCCTTGGAATTTAGATCTCCTATCCTAAATATACATTCTTTTGGTGTAAAGCCCTAAAATTATTCCAGTGGGTAAATCCTGAAAATTTCGCATTGAAATGAACATGGTGGCAAAAGAGTATTATTTTTAAGCGGGGCGGAATTTTATTTCAGTAAAACATATTTTCATGAAATATAATTTTTTAACTTTTTTAGGGCGTTCCCGTCTGTATTTATTAAACGATTGGTCTTTATTGCTACAGTATTGTACCATAGTTTGAATTGTCCAAAATGGACTTGGATAAAAATTATGACCTATTTTGTAGGAAATAAAAATAATTTCAGCAAATTACCATCAGAAATAGGCTTCGATTTTACTGATCGATAAATATTGCATTTTTTTAATATTGAATTATCAACACAAACTATAAAACCTTTGTATTATGATTATCGGTGTACCAAAGGAGATTAAAAACAACGAGAACCGTGTGGCGCTTACGCCTGCTGGTGTGAACGAAATGAAAAAGCACGGGCACCAGGTGTATGTGCAATCTACTGCAGGCGAAGGCAGTGGTTTCTCCGACGAGGCTTTTGCTGAAGCAGGGGCGAATATTTTAGCCACCATTGAAGAGGTTTATGGCATTGCCGAAATGATCATCAAGGTGAAAGAACCGATAGAGTTCGAATACGATTTGATCCGTGAGGATCAGTTATTGTTTACCTATTTCCACTTTGCTTCTTATGAGCCGCTGACCAAAGCGATGATCGAGAGCAAGTCGGTTTGTCTGGCTTACGAAACCGTAGAGCGCGGACGCGGCCTTCCTTTGCTGGTTCCGATGTCGGAAGTGGCGGGTCGTATGTCGATTCAGGAAGGGGCGAAATACCTTGAAAAACCAATGCAGGGCCGTGGGATTCTCCTTGGGGGTGTTCCAGGGGTAAAGCCGGCTAAAGTTTTGGTGCTCGGTGGAGGTATCGTAGGCTATCAGTCTGCAAAAATGGCGGCAGGTCTTGGTGCTGATGTAACCATCATGGACATCAGTCTGGATCGTTTGCGTTATCTTGATGATGTGATGGCGGCCAACGTTACCACAATGATGTCGAGTGAATATAATATCCGTCAGGAAATTAAAGAGGCTGATTTGGTGATTGGTGCGGTGTTGATTCCAGGCGCAAAAGCACCACATTTGGTTACGCGGGATATGTTGAAAGACATGAAGCCGGGCGCAGTACTTGTGGATGTGGCCGTAGACCAGGGCGGGTGTATCGAAACTTGTAAACCGACCACACACGCTGATCCTATATTTATTATTGACGATGTGGTGCATTACTGCGTGGCGAATATGCCTGGGGCAGTTCCTTATACTTCCACTTTGGCACTAACGAATGCTACGCTGCCATATGCCCTTGAACTGGCCAACAAAGGCTGGAAGAAGGCGTGTCAGGAAAGTTCTGAACTGAAAACGGGGCTTAATGTGGTGAAAGGCGATGTGGTGTATAAAGCGGTGGCTGAAGCTTTCGATTTGCCTTATGTGCCTGTAGAGGAATATCTGAAAGATGAAGAAATGGCGGTTTAAGCGCAATAGTTTATATCAAACAGAAAAGGGTGTTTAAAACATAGCAACTGAACTGAGTTGTTGGTTTTGAACACATGCTAAAAGAGGCTGTCGGTGGATAAACACGGACAGCCTCTTTTTTTTGCTGAATACTTTCTGATGATTGTTATTCCTGAAATTTGCTGGCCACCAAATTGAGTAGTTGTTTGGTTTCTGTAGCCTCCATATCCCATGCGTATGGTCGTGCAAAATTATTGATCAGGTAAGTGGCGGCCTCGTCGTTGGTCTCCAGGTTCTCAATATGGTCGAGGGCCTCACGGAAACTTTTCTTGCTGCCCCCAAAGAGCTCATTGGTAAACATAAAGCGGTCATTCAGGGAAATGGACTCCGCAATGCTTCTGCTGTTTTTTTCTTTCAGGCGGTCGCCGAGGGTCTTGAACTGCACCGGCTTGCCTTTGGTCAGCTGGTCATGAAGGGTTTCAATTTCCCCGAGCAACTTATCGTTTTCAGCAAGAGGTAAGCCCGAGACGGCATCCTCCTCCTGAGGCTGGCTCAGCTTTTCGAGGTTCAAAGGAAATACCCTTGAGTATTCCTCAATGAGGGTGTCGGTGTCTGGAGTTGTCCAGCTTGTATGACTGATCACCTCATGTAACTGTGTGCGGGTATCGGCCACCGACATCTGTTGAATGTGCTCCGCTTGCCAGATTTGTACCATCTTATCGATGGGCATGGGGTTTATTTTCAGGTACTTTGTCCAGTTTTCAAGCTCCATTAGATAGACCGTTTCGCCTACCCAGTGGTCGAGCATTTCTTCATAATAATCCTCAGGATCAAAGGTCAGTAACAGGGCCCTGTAACAGGCCTCTTCAAGCAAGGGCTCAAAGTCGTACTGCTCCACCGCAATATGATTCGACAGGATATTCTTGAAACGCACGAAGGCTTCCTGCACCTCCGCAGCTGAAAAATTAAAATAAGGGCTTTTAATTTTTTGGGTTTCAATATGCCATTTTTCGAAAAGAATCTGAATCACAAAAAAGTTCACCTGATTCACACTGCAAAGGGTGGTTAAATGTGCCCCTTTAACCACTGGCGCACTGCGAAAAAAATTCGCAGAAAATTCTAAAGTGAAGTTTTTGGCATAATCCCTAAGGGCACCTTTATTTATCTGATTTATCATGGATGTTAACCCTATAAAGTCTCGTAAGTCTCAAATTGTATTACTATCAAGTAAACAACTTGCAATAGTAAGCAAAAATAATGCTTTTGTTTTGCAATTAAACTACAAAACAAATTAGGTTTTAAAAAAAATATCTGCCCAATAAATTAATTTTGCAGGATAGTCAATACAATTTGATCAAAATTTTCATCGTACCTTTGGCCTGATAAGAAATAATTTACAGAAAAATATCAAGCATCATGTTTATTGAACCGCACTTCGGGGGGATTGCTCAGGCCGGATGGGTAGAGGTTATTTGTGGATCTATGTTTTCAGGGAAAACAGAAGAGCTCATCCGCAGGATTAATCGGGCGATTATCGCCAAACAGAAGGTCGGGATTTTTAAACCTGCGGTCGATACGCGCTATGCGGAGGCGGAGGTGGTTTCCCATAATGCCAATGCAGTGGTTTGTGTGCCTGTAAAAAATGCGGCGGAAATCCTTCACCATATCAATGAATTTGAAGTGATTGGTATTGATGAAGCACAATTTTTTGACCTTGACCTGGTGGATGTGGCCAACAAATTGGCAAACAAGGGGAAAAGGGTTATTTTAGCCGGACTGGACATGGATTTCGAAGGAGTGCCTTTCGGGCCAATGCCAGGCTTGATGGCCACGGCGGAATTTGTAACCAAAGTGAATGCCATCTGTGCACAATGTGGTTCGGTGGCTTCTTATTCCTTTCGGACAACCATGAGCGAAGAGCAGGTGGTTTTGGGAGAGAAGGACGCCTATGAGCCTCGTTGCAGAAAATGTTATAACGAGGGAATGAATGAAAAACAAGAACAACACAACATACAAACTGATTCTCAGTAATTGGTGCCTATTTTTATTTTTTAGCTTGCAGGCTTCCGCGCAGGAGATCCCTACCGGAAGCTGGCGAAGCCATTTCAATTACCGGCAGGCAGCCTTGGTGGCGAGCAACCCCGACAGTGTTTGTTGCGCCACCCAAAATTCCCTGTTTTTTTACGGCCGCCAATCCAATGAGGTGGAGGTGGTCAGTAGCAGTGATGGTCTTTCGGAAAATGAGTTCAGTACCCTGGCCTATGATGCCCGCAATAAAGCCTGGCTGATTGGCTACCAAAGCGGTGGAATTGATCAGCTTAAAGGCCGTGCCATCACGACCTTCGATGCCATCCGTCAGGACCCGCAGCCTGGCGACAAAGCCATTCAGAAAATTTTATTCAAAGGAGATACCAGTATCGTGATCCTCCCATATGGGGCTTTTATTTATGAGTCTTCTACAAACAGGGTGATTTCTACGGCCCGCAACCTCGGGCAAAATGGAGCGGCACTGCGTATCCTTGACGGTACCGTTAAGGGAGATAGCCTGATGCTTGCCACCGCTGAGGGGATTATTGGTAATGACCTGACCGGGAAGTCCAATATTCAGGATTACAGCAGCTGGCAACGCTACAATACTTTGTGGGGGCACCCTTCGGCGAATGTTCAGCAAATCACGACTTTCGATGGGCAGCTTTTTTGGGCGGAAGGATCACAGCTTTTTACTTATCAGGAGGGCGTTCAGCAAGTGGGGCAGACCGATCAGCCTGTTCAGCATTTCAATACCGCAGACGAGCTGATGGTGGTTGATGGATTGCATTTGTACCAGTTGCAGGACAGTGGGCTTGAAGCGGTGGACTTGCAGGCGCAGCAGCCTCAGCAAATCAGTGGAAATGCCGATCAGCTTTGGATAGCGGATGCCCGTGTCGGCCTGGTGTCGAAGCGCGGGGCTGAAGAGCGGTCAATTGCACCATCGGGGATTTCTTCCGTGGTTCCTTTTCATATTGATCATCAGGGGGAGCGGGTGATGGCCTTTCGGGGCGGATATCAGTCGGGGGTTCCTAACGGCGACCCTGGGGCTTTTGATGTTTTTCTCAATGGCCGATGGACCAACTTTGATGCTGAAAATACGCAGCCCGAAGCAAGGGATGTGGTCGATGCTTTTTACCGTCAGCAAAGCGAAACCTATGCGGTGGCTACGATGGGTACGGGCTTATGGGAGGTGAATGCACAGGGCGAGTTTAGCCGCTCACCTTCTTCGGTGATTCCTCAGAATGCTCCTCTTTCGGCTATTATTGGCGATCGATATGGTAACGAATGGCTCAGTCAGTATGATGTTCAGCCTGCCTTATGGGTGAAGGCTGGCGCTGAAGAATGGAAACCTCTGATCAATCAGTCATTGCCGATTGTACAGTTGCTGGTGCATCCTTATCAGAATATTTTGGTAGCGCGCATGGACCCGTCAAGAAGTCGGGGGATTTATGTTTATGATTTTGAAAATCAGGTTGGCCGATTGCTCAACAGCGCATCGATTAACAATTTGCCCAGCGATAATATTAACGATATGGCTTTTGACCGATTGGGTAATTTATGGCTTGCCACCGATCAGGGAGTGGGATATTTACCCTCAGGCGACTGGCTGAATCAAAGTGTTGCCGCGGTTTTGCCGATTTATGAAGGCTTCCCGATTTTCAATAAAAAAGAAGTCAGTAGCATTACCATTGATGGCGGTAACCGCAAGTGGTTTGGAAATAATACGGGTTTGTTTTTGTACTCAAAACCTATTTCAGATTTTACCAATAATTCAGATATTGATTTACTGGGAGAGTTTACGACCGAGAATAGCCTGCTGCCCTCCAATGAGGTGCTCAGGCTTACCGATGAGCCACGGAGCGGAGAGGTGTTTGTCCAGACCCGGGCGGGCTTGGTTTCTTTTCGTGCTGATGCTTCCGCAGGCGTAAGTCCACAGGGGGAAGTGAAGATCTTTCCGAATCCTGTACGTGGCAATTTCAGCGGACCAATCACCATCAGTCAGCTATCAACCGATGCCACCGTGAAAATTACTGATCTTTCCGGCAGACTTCTTTACGAAACCACTGCCAATGGAGGCACGGCTACCTGGAACGGAAGCCTCAGTAATGGTGCCCGTGCAGGCGTGGGTATTTACCTCGTTTGGGTTGCTCAGCCCGATGGTACCGATGCGACTGTGGGTAAGGTGGCGATTGTGAATTGATGAGCACTGCTACCTGCCGTTAATTTAATTTTATCCCACGAAATTATGTTTGACCGACGTGGGCTCTGGCCTGCGTGCCTGACCTAAATATATTATTTAAAAAACAGTTTAGATCAGGCACATCAGCCAGACCCTACAATTGGATGGAAACACCACAGGCGTCCGCTTGTTCACATTATAGGACGTTGCATGCAACGTCCGTACTTTGACATAAAATCATGCTTGAAAAAACCAGAGGCGTCGTACTCAATTACATCAAATATCGGGAAAGCTCGATCATTGTCCGCATATATACCGAAGCTTTCGGTATGCGTTCCTACATCGTCAATAGTGTGCGGAAGGCTCGGGCAAAGCAAAATAAGATCGCCCTTTTTCAGCCCCTGTCCTTGCTTGATTTGGTGGTTTATGAAAAGCCTGGCAAGGACCTGAACCGCATTTCCGAGGTACAACTCGCTTATCCCTTGCAGTCGATTCCTTTTGATGTGATGAAATCCTCGGTGGCGCTGTTCATCACCGAAGTGTTGGGGCAGTTGCTCAAACATGAGCAGGAAGCCAATGAGCACATGTTTCAGTATTTGTATTATGCCGTGCAGGCCTTTGATCAGATGGAAGACCGCTTTCAGAACTTCCACCTGCAATTTCTCCTGAAAGCAGGGCAACCCCTCGGTTTGGGCGTTACCACTGGCGATCAGATTATTGCTGAAGTCATTCAGTGGGCGGATGATCCTACCATTGCCCAACAGGAAAAAGCAGTCCTTGAACAGTTGCGTTCCGCCTCTTTCGGCGACCATATCCCGATGGATAATTTCATGCGCCGAACGGTGCTTGCCCACCTGTTGCGCTTCTATCAGGAGCAGGTGCATGGCTTTGGGCAGATACAGTCGTTGGCGATTTTAAAGGAAGTGCTTTCTTGATGGTTTGTGGCTTCTGTAGGGATGTTGCATGCAACGTCCGCACGGTAAATCTGCATTGGTGATTTTAGGACAGAGGTCATAAAATTTTTTTGAATTTAGAATTAGATTGCAACTTTTTCGGTTTGAGGTAGCAAAAAAATAGGATCGTTACCTCAGGAATAAAATGTGTAGAAATGGAAAAGAGAGCAAGAATTTTATTTTTAGATTATCTAAGGGTGATCGCTATTTTCATGGTATTGGTAGTGCATTCCGTTGAGCTGTTCTACCTTGGGGATAGTGGCTTGTCAATGTTGCCGCAGAATCAGTTTTGGGTTAATATCATCAATAGTACGGTGCGTTCCTGCGTGCCCTTGTTTGTGATGGTGTCGGCTTATCTTTTGGTTCCGACAAGTGAAGAGATGGGGAGCTTTTACAAAAAAAGGTTCAAAAGGATTCTGATTCCTTTTGCGCTATGGTCGCTTGTTTATGCAGCATCGCCCCTCATTTATGACCCTAATGCCATAGTTTCATCGAATTTTATTGAGCTTTTACACAATTTCAATATGCTTGCGGGCCACCTTTGGTTTGTTTATATGCTGGTTGGGGTGTATTTTATTATTCCAATTATTTCACCGTGGTTAAAACAGGCCCCAAAAAAATCTATAGAACTTTTTCTGCTGATTTGGGCTGTTACCTTATTTCATCATTTTGTGAAATTTATTTATCCTCAAGGCTGGTTTGGGGAATGCCACTGGAATGAATTTACCTCCTTCTATTATTTCTCAGGCTATATTGGCTATGTCGTTCTGGGGTTTTATCTCCGCAAGCACCTGCAGCTTAGCTTGCGTAAGCAAAGGGTGTACGGTGCGTTGCTGTTTAGTATTGGTTTACTATTGACGTTCGTGCTGATGGACTACACCATGACTACCCAAACCACGGTTTATGCCTTCGAAATCCCTTGGCGTTTTTGTACTCCGAATATTGCACTGATGGCCCTGGGAGCGTTTATGTTCATCAAGAGTTTTTCCTTTGAAAATAGTAAGCTAAACAGACCAATAGCCAAATTATCGAAATGGAGCTATGGGGTGTATTTGATTCACCTTTTGTTCTTACCGCAAATTTTCATTCACCTTGTTTCGGGCTTGAGTCTCCCTACGCCATTAGCAATATTGTTGAATGCAATACTGACTTTTGTTGTGTCAAATATCATTGTTGCTCTGCTGTCCAAGCTGCCAAAAGGCAAATACATCATTGGATAATATTGATTGTGGAGGAGCGTAAGTAATCGTTCAAACATATCTTGTAAAATGTGACTGGTGATCAGTGCCTCGTAACGGGTAATATTTATCCCTTCGATCACAACTCACCAGCCGCCTTTTTACAGGATCCACGGCTACTTATAGCTTATGGCTTCATTCGCATCAGCGCGACGATTGAACTAATGAAGCTGTCAATTACAAACTCTCCTTCTTCACCTTAAATGCATACAAGGCAAAAGTCCCCAACCAATGCTGTCCGGCATAATCTCCATCGGTGATTTTCGATAGCGAGTAGTCAAGGTGCTCCGTCGCTAAATTATAAGCAAGGTCGTTGTCTTTTAAAGGATAAAGGCACCACGCCCGTGAGAAGTTCAGCCCATCCAAATGCACCAAATGCCCGTCTGATCGGTCTTTGACAATACCGGGGTGCAGCTCCATACTTTGGTCGAACAAGGTCGGCAAGAACGCCTTAGCCCACGGCTCAAACTCCTCCTTTGCCAACACCTTCCTCATAACGTCCATTTCCTGCAAACAGGGTGATAGAAAATCATGACCACTCGGCTCCCAACCCATCGGGCAGTCTTGATCCTGTTGATAAAAGCGGATAGCGGACTCCCGAATCACTTGCGCCAAGGCATCATTACCGACGGTCTGTGCATAATCATAAGCGAAGCTCAAGCCAAAAGCAGTATTGGAATGCGTTCCCGTTCGGATCGGATAGACCAACTTGGGCAAGTACTCAATATAGGCTTCGGAAATATAATTCTCCAACGGCTTGAGGTTGTTGTACCATGTCTTGGCCATTGGATCATCCCAAGTATAAAGTTCCTCTTGCAACTTCAGCAACCATGCCCACCCGTAGGTGCGCTCAAACATCTTACTCTCTGGATTCATCGAAAAATAAGCCACCTCTTTGGCGATGTTCTCAGCCGAAAGGTTTTCATTCAGCTTGTCAATAGCCTCCTCCCGATGCGCCAAGCCTGGAAAGGTCTTGAGCAAATACACCAACGACCAATGCCCGTGCACCGCCGAATGCCAATCAAAACAACCATAAAAAGCAGGATGATGCACCGCCGGCATGGCCAAATCACTTTCTTTGGCAATCACCACGCCCGATTTATACGGCAGTGGATTTTGGATACAGCCCAAAGGCAGTTCACTCAGCCGATTGGCTTCCTTGATGTCCAATTTGATTTGCTTGTTGGTGCGAACTATCGTAGGTGTTGTTGTTTTCTGAACCTGTTCCTTGCAAGCCAACAATAGCAGAGGCAGGCTTATGAATAAAGCGCGGTTGATTTTCATAGGGGTTGATTGGGTAAAAAAATCTTTTGGGTTAAAGGTAATGATTTTTTGTCCCAATCAACAACCTGCAATTTATTCTTGCCCTTTCACAATCGTCAAATCAAAAGGCTCCTCCTCAGACAGTTCCCCATTATACCACACCTTTCGAATAGCATAGTATCGGCCATCAAGTGCTTCCCATTCGGTTTTGATCGTATCCGTTATGTTTTGATTCAGTTGAAGGTAGTACATACTTGTTCCCTTCTTTACACCATCTTCTCCAATTTCCTCTTCTTTCTCATTATAGTTGTACAAAAAACACCTTAGCTTATGCGTTGAAATCCCAGTGAGTAGCTTCAAACCATTATGTCCACCTATTTGTGGGTCAAAATCTTGTACTTTGACCTTCTTCCCATCAACTAAATAATATAACTGCATATCTTCAACTGGAAAATATTCCTCAGTCGCAGGGCTGATCAAATCTACCCCTTGAGGGTTTTGGATGGATAAATCGATGTCGGAACCGATAGCCATTCCAAAAATAGGAGGTTCGGGTTCTTGTTGTTGGGTACAGCTGATGGTCAGTATGCAGATAAAGGATGTGAAAAATAAGAGTTTCATAGGTGGGTGTTGGTTAAATGATCTGATTATTAATGCTATAAGTTAATGAATTATCTAAAAAAAAATCAAGTTTCATGCTTCCTCGCTCAAGCATTTTCTTTTTTTGATTCAAGCGTCTCGCTTGGATTAAAGACAACTCTCCCTCGTTCAAGTGGGACGCTTGAACGAAGGGGAGTTGTTATAAAACTGCCACGAAACCATAAAGCCTGTTGGAAAACAATTAGACTTTAAATAAAATCAATGTCAAAGGTTGTATTTTATAAATCGGTCATATACCTTAGGATCATCAAATAATGATGACACCACAGACGAACATAACGCCGCGTATCGCACAACGATTTGACATCGTTGCTGTTCGTCATGCCCACACTTTCCATCGTCATCATCATGCAGCTATGCATCATTCCACTGTTGTGGAATGTTAATTTATTGAGGATCTTGATCGTCCAGGACGTCTGCCTCAGCTCTCCCCATTTATAATTCGATCACATAAGAACATAAAATGTTTTATTTACATTTTATCCTATGATATGTCTGCTGTGGTTCGGATTTTCTATATAAAATACATAATTTCTGTTCTGATTACGCCTGTTTGAAGAAAAAGATCCTTCAGTGGGGTATCATGAACAATTCTAAGATCAACAGTTATCATGAGTAATATTTTGCGTTTGGCCGTACAGAAAAAAGGCCGTTTATCGGAGTCATCTTTAAGTTTATTGAAAGAATGCGGATTGAAATTTTCTAATAATGACAGAAAATTGAAAGCGGTTTCATCTAATTTTCCAGTAGAGTTTTTATTCCTTCGCGATGATGATATCCCTGATTATGTGGCGAGCGGTGTTGCCGATATTGGTATTGTGGGAGAGAATGAGGTGTCTGAAAAGAACAAGGAAGTAAAAAGAGTTAAAGGATTGGGCTTCTCGAAATGCCGTATTTCTTTGGCAATTCCTAAAGAGATTGAGTACGAGGGGTTGTCTTTCTTTCAGAATAAAAAAGTAGCGACTTCCTACCCAGTGATTCTTCAGAAATTTTTTGATGAGAACAACATCAATACTGAAATCCACACCATTAGCGGTTCTGTGGAAATTGCTCCAGGCATTGGCCTTGCAGATGCGATTTTCGATATTGTTTCTTCAGGTTCTACCCTGATCAGTAATGGCCTTAAAGAAGTAGAGAAAGTATTTTACTCTGAAGCCGTACTGATTGCCAACCAAGACCTTTCGGCAGAAAAGCAGGCAATTTTAGACAAGCTCCTATTCAGGATTGAAGCAGTGCAGCAAGCAAAAAAATTCCGCTATATCATGCTTAATGCGCCAGTATCGGCACTTCCGAAAATTGAGCAAATTCTTCCTGGCGTGAAAAGCCCAACGGTAACGCCATTGTCTACCGAAGGCTGGGTGTCATTGCAGGCGGTTATTGCTGACGACGATTTCTGGGATATGATTGAGGAGATAAAGAATGCGGGTGGTGAGGACATCATCAGTTTGCCGATTGATAAAATGATCAAATAGCAACAGATGAAAACATATATTGAACCGAAATCTGCAGATTGGGCGCAAATACTTCAGCGCCCAACCATGGATTTGTCTGTTATTTATGATCAGGTGAACCCAATTCTTGAAACGGTTAAGCAAGAAGGAGATGCCGCCTTGAAAACGTATGCTGAACGTTTCGATGGTGTAAAGCTTGAAACGCTTTGGGTGAGTGCGCAGGAAATGGAAGCGGCGCAATCTAAAGTGGATGAGGGCCTGAAGGATGCGATCCGTTTGGCTGCAAAAAACATTGAGCGTTTTCATGCCGCGCAGGCACGCCCAACCTTGGAGGTTAGTCCGATGGAAGGGGTGAAGTGCTGGCGCAAAGGCGTGGCGATTGAGAAAGTAGGCCTATATATTCCTGGCGGAACAGCGCCATTATTTTCCACAGTGCTGATGCTTGGCATTCCTGCAAAATTGGCGGGTTGTGCTGAGATCGTTCTGGCAACGCCTCCGAATAAGGAAGGAGAAATTCACCCTGCGATTTTGTTCACTGCCAAATTACTCGGCATAGATAAAATCGTGAAGGCTGGAGGGGCGCAGGCCATTGGCGCTTTGGCTTATGGTACCGAGAGTGTTCCTGCGGTATATAAAATTTTCGGGCCAGGCAACCAGTATGTTACCGCTGCCAAGCAGTTGGTGAGTCAGTCGGCAGGTGTCGCAATTGATATGCCCGCAGGCCCTTCGGAGGTGTTGGTTTATGCCGATGCTACGGCGAATGCGGATTTTATCGCTTCGGATTTATTGTCGCAGGCTGAGCACGGCGTGGATAGTCAGGTGGTTTTGGTAACCAATGAAGAGGCCGTAGTGAAGGAGGTGCAGGAAGCTTTGGATCGTCAGTTGGCAACCTTGCCACGGGCAGAAATTGCCGAAAAAGCTTTGGGCAACAGTATGGCCATTGTGCTGAAGGATTTGGAACAGGCGATCCGACTGATCAATGTTTACGGGCCAGAGCACCTGATTCTACAGTCGGAAAGCCAGTACAAAATTGCCGAAAGGATCATCAATGCAGGTTCTGTATTTATTGGTGCATACACGCCAGAATCCGCAGGGGATTATGCCTCAGGAACCAACCACACGCTGCCAACCAACGGTTATGCCCGCAATCATTCTGGCGTTTCTTTAGATAGTTATTTAAAACAGATTACTTTTCAGGAAATAACCGAAGAAGGTCTGAAAAATATCGGCCCAGCTATTGAAAAAATGGCCGCCAGTGAGGAACTTCAAGCACACAAGCAGGCAGTCACCTTGCGTCTGAATTATTTAAATTCCAAATAGCCCTATATTTTATGTTTGATTTATCGAAACTGATTCGCCCCCATTTAAAATATATGAAGCCTTATTCCTCAGCAAGGGATGAGTTCAGTGGACACGCAAAAATATTTTTGGATGCCAATGAAAACCCTTACGGCTCTGTGGGTGGGGGGAAATACAACCGCTACCCAGATCCGCTTCAGTCGAAAGTGAAGCAGCGTTTAAGCCAGATTAAGGAGGTCGAAGCCAGTCAGATTTTACTGGGAAATGGTAGTGATGAAGTCATCGATTTATTATTCAGGGCTTTTTGTGTACCTGCCGAAGACAATGTGGTGATCATGCCACCAACCTACGGTATGTATAAGGTATGTGCCGACATCAATAATATTACAGCACGCCGAGCGCCACTAACACGGGATTTTTACATTGATCTGCCCGAAGTTTATGAACAGATTGATGAGCGTACCAAAATGGTGTTCATCTGTTCGCCAAATAACCCGACGGGTAACCTGTTACAGCGCGAAGTGATTTTGAACCTGTTGGAGAACTTCAATGGTTTGGTAGTGGTAGATGAGGCTTATATTGATTATGCGCCAGAGCAAAGTGTGCTGCCGCTGATCAAGGAATTTCCGAATCTTGTGATTTTGCAGACCTTCAGCAAAGCTTATGGTTTGGCGGGCATCCGCCTGGGTGTGGGATACGCCAGCGAGGATATTATCAATATTCTGAACATGATCAAGCCGCCATACAATATTGCTGAACCCACTCAGCAGGAGGCCCTGAAAGCACTGAAGCAATACAGCCAGAAAAATGACTGGGTGAAGGAATCAATTCTACAGCGCGAAAAATTGCGTGCCTCACTGTTGCAGCTGCCAATGGTGGAAAGTATCAATACTTCCGACGCCAACTTCCTTTTGGTGCGGATGGCTGATGCCCGCCAGGTCTATGAATACCTGTTGGGCAAAGGCATGGTAGTGCGCGACCGCTCCAAAGTTCGGTTGTGTGAAAGCTGCCTGAGAATTACGGTCGGTACACCTGAAGAAAATAAAGCTGTTGTGGAGGCGATCGGCTCCTACGAAACCATCACTCAACCCTAATTATGAAAAAGAAAAAAGTATTATTTATAGACCGTGACGGGACCATTATTGTGGAACCGCCGATTGATTATCAGGTAGATTCACTGGAAAAGCTGGGCTTTCTTCCCAAGGCACTTTCCAACCTCAGGAAGATCAGCGAACAGCTCGATTATGAACTGGTGATGGTCACCAATCAGGATGGTTTGGGGACTGATAGTTTCCCTGAAGAGACCTTCTGGCCTGCTCATAACAAAATGATGCAGATGCTTGAAGCGGAGCAGATCCACTTTTCCGCCGTACATATCGACCGCACTTTTGAGGCTGATAATGCCCCGACGCGAAAGCCAAATACGGGTTTGCTGACGGATTACTTTTCCGAAGAATACGACCTGGAAAACAGTTTTGTGCTCGGCGACCGTGCAACGGATATCCAGCTCGCAGAAAATTTGGGTGCCAAAGGGATCCTGATTCATGAAGAGCCCCTGGACGACCGTGCCGTACTGACCACCACCGACTGGGACAAGATTTATGAGTTTTTGTTGTTGCCAGCCCGAAAATCGACCGTCCGCAGGGAAACCTCAGAAACCACTATTTTTATCGACCTTAACCTCGATGGAACAGGGCAAGGAACGATCAATACTGGTTTGCCTTTCTTCGACCATATGCTCGATCAGGTAAAACGACACGGCAGCTGCGATTTGACCGTAGAGGTGAAGGGCGATTTGCATATTGATGAACACCACACCATCGAAGATACTGGCCTGGCTTTGGGCGAGGCTTTCCGACAGGCGCTGGGAGATAAAATGGGGATTTACAGATATGGTTTCCTGTTGCCTATGGATGATTGCCTGGCGCAGGTGGCGATTGATTTCGGTGGCCGCCCATGGATGATCTGGGAGGCGACCTTCAAACGGGAGAAAATCGGGGATATGCCGACGGAAATGTTCCATCATTTCTTCAAGTCCTTTTCCGATACTTCGCTCACCAACCTGAACATCAAGGCTGAAGGCGATAATGAGCACCATAAAATTGAGGCCATTTTTAAAGGCTTTGCCAAGGCCATAAAAATGGCGGTCGCTCGCGATGTACAGCGGCTCGATCAGCTGCCCTCCACCAAAGGGGCGTTATAAATATTTAAAGAAATGGAAAGCTACTGAGATCGGTAGCTTTTCTTGCTTTATGGCGATAAACGATGAATCGGTTTTCAGTTCCGAAAACCACTCAACCGACCGAGCAGGCCAATGATAGCAGTAAATAGCAACCATGGCCCCCAAAATATATATGCATTCGTTACCAATGAAATAAAAAATAATAGTTGTCCTATAAGTTGATAGGTAATGAAATAACTTTGTTATTGGATAAACGTTTTTATGGATTTAAAAATGAAGTGTCAGTAAACCCCTTACTGGCAAATATTTTAGGGAATTAATCTTACGATCATGTCACCCCTCAAAAGAAAAACATTTGAAGTTACTGCGCCTTTAAGCGTTAGACTATATAACGAGAGTTCAGTTTTGAACCTCGACGATTGGCGCCTTTTTGAACAGTGGACCCGTTCACTCGCAGAAATGGGCGTAGATGCCGTTATTGTACCGATCTCCTGGGCATCGGTGGAGCCTGAAGCCAAAGTGGACCTCAAGGACCCCAATGCAGAAATCACCTTTAACTGGTCTTATTACAAAAAAATAGCAGAAATCCTTCGCGATAACCGCATCGGTTTTGTGCCTGAATTCTGTTTCCATTTTCAGTCCGCCACTTCGGAGTCTGAAAACTTTAAATACATGCAGCCTATTCCAGAATGGGTGTGGGGTTACCTGATGATGCAAGAGCCAGGGCTCAAGCGGTTGAGTGACCTTAAGTATGTGTCGGAAACGGGCGATGCCTGCTCCGAGGTGTTGTCGTTGTGGGTGGACGATTACGCCATTCCGCTTTATAGAAACGTACTGAAATCCTTCCGTGAAAATTTCCGAAGTATGGGCAGCCAGATTCCGAAAATCATGATCGGTATGGGCCCTAACGGGGAGTTGCGTTACCCTTCATTCAATAATCACGATTGGGGAGGTTACCCTAACCGCGGAACACTGCAATGCTATTCCAAGCCTGCTTTCCGCAGTTGGCAATCGTGGTTGCTGAATAATTACGGCTCTTTGGAGGCCGTGAATCAGGTTTATGGCTCGGACTGGGAAAACTGGGCGGCCGTTCAGTTGCCCGATGAGAGCCATGATATATTCGATGAAAAAAGATATTTGGCCACGCAGTATGGGCAGGATTTTTCGAGCTGGTACAGTGGCGAGCTGGTTCGGCATGGAAGAAGAATGCTTGAAATGGCCTTCGATGTTTTCCGTGATGAGCCTTTCAACAAATGTAAAATTGGTTTCCGCCTGCCAGCTGTTCACTGGAAAATAAGTGATATGCATATGCCGCGGGCGGCAGAAATTACCGCAGGAATTATTGCGGCACATCCCGATCTGGACATCAATGATCAGCGGGAATATTATAAAACACTCAACACCCTTATTCCTGAGAAATTCCGTGAGATGACGGTGGTACACCTTTCGTGTGTAGAGAAGGAGAATAAGGATTATAAAGGCTTTTCCAGGGCGGAAGATTTGGCCCTTTGGGTGGCGGAAGCCTGCCGCAGAATCGGCGTGCGCGTGGTGGCAGAAAATGGCACTAAAGGCGGCTTGCTTGATAATGTTGGCTGGAATCAGCTGGATCGGGCACTGTTTGATGTTGCGGGATTCCACGGGCTGAATGTCATTTCTCTGCGCATTTTGTTCGATCATGAATTGGCGAAAAACCGCCTTAAGCGCATGATTGAGCAGGCGGGAAGTGAAAATACCTTTGTTCCTGTGCATCGGAAGTCGTTCCGCGTGATGGGGCCTTTGCACCTCTCCGCGGCAAGTGACCGCCGCATGATCAGCCGTGATGACTGGCAGGAGTTTGACCGACAATTACGCCTGATGAAAGAGGCTGGCGTGGAGGCGATTTCTGTCGATGTTTGGTGGGGGTTGGTGCAGCAGCAGGGACCTACCCATTTCGACTGGAATTATTATGACCGCATTGTTCAGCTTATTCGACTGAACGGACTGGACTGGGTGCCTATTTTGTCTTTCCATCAGGCGGGAGGCAATGTGAATGATGACTTTACCCAATGGACTCCCGTTTGGCTGTGGGGGGAATTGATGCAAGGGCACACCGATCTTACCCTCTCTGATTTTCAGTATGTCAGTGAATCTGGGGCGGCTTCAGTAGAGTATGTGTCGCTTTGGGCTGATGAATATGTATTGCCTTACTACCGCAGGTTTATGGAGGCTTTCAAGCGTCGATTTGCACCTTATGAGGACATGACCGCAGAAATCAACATCAGCCTTGGGCCTGCAGGGGAATTACGATACCCTTCCTATAACGCCCATGACTGGGGGGATTACCCCAACCGTGGAACGCTACAGTGTTACAGTAAACTGGCTGTGGAAGATTTCAGGGAGTACCTTCAGCGTCAGTACACCAACATTAAGGAGATGAACATCCATTGGGAAACGGCTTATCTCGATTTCTCAGAAGTGATGATGCCTAAAGCGCCAGACGATTTTTTCGGGGCACAGACGTATTACAAAACCGTGATGGGCCGCGACCTGATCAGCTGGTATCATAACTCTTTGCTGATGCATGGCCGCAGGGTATTGAAAGTGGCGCTGGAAGTCTTTTCCGGGGAGCATTTTGACCGTACGCCGCTGGGCTTTAAAATTGCTGGAGTGCACTGGAATATCAGCAATCCGAATATGCCACGGGTATCCGAAATTACGGCAGGTTTGCTGAATGCGCATCCGCATTTGAATGGCACCGATCAGCGGGAGTACCTGGAGATGCTCAATATTCTTATTGATAAGGAAGACCGTGAGCGCCTGGTGGTGCACTTTACCTGTCTGGAGAAATTCAACAAAGACCATGAAGGTTTTTCGAGAGCGGAAGATTTGGTACGGTGGGTTGCTGATGCGGCGGCAGAGTTGAAAATCAACGTTGCAGGAGAGAACGCAACAACTTACGAGCTATCGACTGGCGAAGGTTGGTCGCAGATGGAACGGGCACTCACCCGAACCAATGGGTACAGCGGCCTCACGATTCTGCGGATCAAAAACTTGCTCGATACAGAGTATGGCTTCAGCAGGTTTAAAGAGCTGATCAAGAAACTGGGCTAAGCCCAAAAATATAGCACAAAAAAATCCCCCGGCGTTAATTCACCTGGGGATTTTTTTATGCCTTCAGCCCATCACAGCAGGCTGCTGAAAGCGCATTGTTTATGCTGATGGGCTCCCTGTGAAACCTGCATTTTGCAGTAGGGCCGTCAGGCTTTAATCAGCTTTAATCCAATAAAGATTTTTGCTTCTTCTGAATCGCACAAACTATCGCAAGGATGGCAATAAAGAAAATAAAAGACCATAGCATACCCTGCAATACACTCGTGGCATAAAAAGCAGGGTCTTTCATATTTTTAATTTGCTGAACGGCCTGATCTACCTGATCCTCCGATAAACCATAGCCCTGAAGCGTTTGAATGGTGGAGTGAATTTGGCGGTCCCACATGCCCTTGTCGAGGTATAGCGGATAGATATAGGAAAATATCCCACTGATAAAGGTGCTGATGGCTGTAATAATGGTACCGATGGTCATCCCTTGTTTAAAGCTCATATAACCTTGGTTCTGAGCCTTGAACTTTTTATTGAATACAATATAAATAACGATGGCAGCCACAAGAGCCGTAAGCCCAGCAACAACTTTAAAGGTCATGTTGCTCAGTTGATTACTCGCGACCGTGCTTAATATCGAAATAATAGCAAGGAGTAAACCGCCTTGTATACCCAGGTCGTACATGAGCTTTTTCTGTTCAGCACTTGATTCTTTTTGCATAATTGTCTTTCATTAAGTAGGTGTGTCAACCTTCTTTTTGCGTAGTAGGAAGGCTACAAAAATAGATAAAAACAGGCCGATGATTAAATTGATCCAAAGGTAATTGTTAATTGCTAAACGCCAAGCGCCAAAAGTTCTGATTTCCTGTATTTTTTGTTCTACGACGCCCTCAACACCCACGTAATTTTCCATTTGTGCCTGATTGATGCTGGCGTAATGCAAACGTGCAGTGCGCTCCCACTCAATGACTTGGTCGCCGTAGGCAAACAGACTATGGATGCAAAATACACTGCCGATGGCAATACAGAGGTAAACAATAACGCCAATGGCTCCGCCTTGCCAAAAGTGAAGCGATTGCTGTTGTGTGCGAAGCTCGTAAGCGGCGCCAAAGATGAACAGAAACAGCGCAAGGGCATGCAATGGAACAGGGAGGGAAAAGGGTGGGTTTTTGAAAATAAACGCCAAAGAGGTATAAGCGGCAATGAATACCAGTGTGCCGATAATGCCGTAGCGTAAGCCTGTTTTAATTAAGGGTTGATTCATGATGGTCAATTGATTGTAAAAAAAATTGCCAGAACCCATGGGTGGTTCTGGCATATTGTAAATGGGTTATTCGAATTAATAGTTAAGCGCGTGTTGTCCGTTATTGAAAACCGCTTTCACACGTCCCTGCAATTCCTGTCCCCAGAAAGGATTATTCTCAGATAAGGATTGGCTGCTGCGGTGGTCAAGGGTCCATTTGGCTTCCGGATCAAACAAGGTCAGGTTGGCCATGGCGCCTTCTTCGATCGGCTCAAGGGATAATCCCAAAATTTGAGCAGGTCGGGTAGTAACCGTATGAATCCATTCTTCGGCAGGTAATTCCGCCTGTAATAACACAGGAAGTAAAGTTTGCTGACCGATAATTCCGGCATCAGCAAGGTCAAATTCCAGCTTCTTCGATTCCTGATCCTGCGGTTCATGCGCCGAAACGATGACATCAATCGTTCCGTCTTGCAAGCCTTCGATGAGTGCCTGGCGATCGGCCTGGCTTCTGAACGGTGGGCTGACTTTCAGATTGGTATCAAAAGTATGAAGATCTTGATCTGTGAAAGCAAGCTGATGGGCTGCAATATCACAGCTCACCTCATAACCTTCACTTTTTGCCTGGCGGATAAGTGCAACAGCCTCTTTAGTGGATATATTGCTAAAGTGCAATCTGCCCCCTCCGTATTCAAGCAGTTTAAGATCACGGATCACCATCAACTCTTCCGCCATTGAAGGAATCCCCTTCATGCCAAGAATAGTGCTTTCAATCCCTTCGTGCATCAGGCCAAACATCGACAACCACCGGTCTTCAGGACGGTTGATCAACAGGCCGTTGAACTTCTGAAGGTATTGCAAGGTCTTCAGTAGGATGTCGCTGTTGTAAAGTGGTTTTCCTCCTTGTGAAAATGCCACCGCACCCGCTTGGTGCAAGTCGATAATTTCCGTGAAGTCTTCCCCTTTGAGTTGCTTGGTTACTGCACCAATAGCACGCAGCTGTACCAGCGATGTCCTGTTTTCTGAGGCAATATAGCGGACGTCATTTTTTGTTTGAATCGTGGGCTCTGTTGTTGGAACAACAGCCACTTGAGTAAACCCTGACGCTTGAGCGACCGCCCGCCCAGAGGTCAGGTCTTCTTTGTGCTCCAGGCCAGGATCACAATAGTTGGCTTGCATGTCGAGCCAGCCTTGACTCAGGAGCATGCCCTCAGCATCGATGGTTTGGTCGGCACCTGTTATTGCCTCCGCCGATATTTTGGCAATTTTTCCCTGATCATCTATCAAAATATTGACCTTTTGACCATGAAACGAGGAACTCGCATCGATAATTTGGGCATTTTGAATGAGGATACTCATCGGAATCTGTGGTTTACTTTTTACGAAAAACTTTTCTGATCGTCAATTAATCCCATCAATATAGTATTTTTTGAGCTTTCCGAAGTGGTGATTCCCAAAAAATACTATTTCCAGAAACGGATCAATAGACTTTCAAAAAACAAAAATAATAAAGCCAACGCAATGAAATACATCCAAAGCGCTTTTCCTCGATAATTTTCGTCCAGGCGCGCTTCGAGTTGTTGCTCATTTTCTACAGAAATGATCTCCGCGCCCTGCCCCTGTGCCCATGAGTTGAGCTCCTCAGGAGCGATTGTGGCGAGTTTTGATTCCTCGGCGGGGAAGTTGAACGCAAGGGTGCTGATGCGTTTTTTCTGATCATTGATCAAATCATAAAAGCCCGTTTTCAGGGCAAACCGAGGCAACTCCAAAACGAGTTTATTGCCAAACCACTGTTGTGCAGGGATGACTTCCTCCTGGCCTTGTCGTAATTTCAGCAAGGTCTGATTGTATTGCTCCAGGCCTCGTAATTCCATGCTTGAGGCGCGCAAGGAGTGGTAAAGGTTTGTGCTTCCCCGTCGGCTTTCATTGGCGAGTTTATACATCACAGGCACAAAGAGCGCTTGCAGGTGGAAGTCGGAATATTTCGCATTAAAGGGGCTTGCAAAAGCGGTGAGTTTTCCGTTGTCATAAATCTTGGAAGCGAGGAAGGGCTCGCCAGTAGCGAACCTCAGAGGAACTTCAGGGGCATTCATTTTTTGCACAATTGCCTGGGCTGAAAACATCTGAAAATTCTTCTGTTGTTTCTCAAAAACATTGGCGAAAAATGGATTTTTCAGGTCTAATGGTTGTAGTGGTCTTTTCTTGATATTGTCTAATTTATTTACCTTTACAAATGGCATCAATTGTACGTAGGCATCCGGACGTGCCTTTGGAGATGGGATCAGTACGAGGTGTCCACCATCAGCAACCCATTGCTGTAGAAAGTCATTCAGTGAAGGGCTCAGGTTGGCGACTTCATCGAGGAAAATAAAGTTGGCTTTCTCTAAAATGGCGAAGTCAAGCTGGGTGGTTTTCATGGCGGAAAAATGGAACAGATCCTCATTGCCGAAAACGCGGGTGATGGCTAAATTTTGCTGCCCCTCGTAAATAGAAACCGTTTCTACAGGAGGGGAAGGCTGCAACACCAAATAGCGTTCGTTATCGAAAGTCACGGGGAATTCCTCAATTTGTACTTTCACCTTGCTGGCAGCATGCTGAGCAGGAACATCAAAAGTAACGGTCTGTTGCTCTCCTGCCTGCAAATCAACGACAGTAGCGGCGATCTGCGTATTATTGATGAGCATTTTTACCGACAGGTCATTGTAGTCTTTTTGCCCAGCATGTCGCAAATTGATCGACAGCTGATTTTTTTGCTCTGGCAGATAATAGGGCGTGTTGAGGTAAACGGAGTCAATATAAATATTTTCTACATTCGGGATGGCCACCGGAACCAGCTTGAGGCTGATCAGGCTGTCCACAGCAATTTCGTCCAGCATTCCGGCAGTGGAGGCCTGAAAGTCACTGATCCAATAGAAGTCTGAAGGGGCATTATTGTCTGTCCACTCTGTTCGCTGACGCTGAAAAATATCCTTTAATGAGCGCTCCACGGGGCTATACTCGACTTCAGTGAGTTTTTCGGAAAGCTGAGTCGCAGACCTGTTGACCCTTGCCTCTGCATCAAATTCATTGGTGAGCAGCTGAAACTTGGTGCCTTGCGGATACATATCCAATATTCGATCGACATAAGCCACAGCCATATCGAGGGCGCTGCTGTTCTCCTGCACCTTGTTGGTCATGCTCATGGAGTTGTCGAGGTAAATATAAACCATTTTACTGTCGAGTGTCTCCTCTTTGGCAGGTAACATCGGTTGCGTAAAAGCCATCACAAGCGCCGCAAGGGCGAGCATCCTCGAGGCCATGATCAGCAGGTGTTTCAGCCGGTTTTGCGACTGGGTAACCTTTTTGGCCTGGGAGAGAAACCGCGTATTGGTGAAGTAAACTTTTTTCGCTTTGCGGAAATGAAACAGGTGAATGAGAATGGGGATCAGCAGTAGCCCTAATCCGAAAAGCATGGATGGAAAAAGCATAATCATGGGTTGATGGTGAGATGATGTTCACAGCAAAATTCCCGAATGCCCATGGGCTGGTTCGGAATCCTCAAAATAGTAATTATTAAGGATTGATAAGCTCATTTTGAGGAATTATTTGCGTGAGTTTTAGCAGCCTGTTATTGTACGCTGTCTTATCTTTCACTATTTGCAAGCCCCTTTGGTTACGCTCCTTGCGCATATTGTGCAAAATTGTGTTTTTCTGATCTATCGATAATGACCAACTCAGCAATGATGGGGCTTGATGGTCAGGCTGTTGATCGGTTCTGCTGAAGCAAATTTCTTCCGCAGAAAGCTGATCGTGAAAGGCAGGCAGCTTTATTTTCTGGGGCTGTTCAGCAAGATGAACAATGGTGATGCCCGTGGTATTTTTGCTGAGCCACTGCTGGTGGGTCGAAAGAAACAGGGCTAAACTGTTCCTTTCAGGGGTTTTGTTGATTTGTTGGCTCAGCAGGTGAATCAGCGAATGATGGTTAGGCTGTTTTTCTGCGGAAAGAAAGGTTTGCTGTCCGTTGATCCAAAGCAGGGGAGCCGACTGAAACATGGGATTCAGTGGCTCTGATTGTACTTTTCTCCGCAATAGGCCTCGTGTGTATTCATCAAGTTTGGTTTCGTAAACGGTACTGAAATATTGTTCATTGGATTTTATGAAGGCGCTGAATGCCTGAAAGGAAAAAAGATTCAGGAAGGTGGAATTGAAGATTTCCCTGCTTAAGTCCTGTCGATATGCTTCGCTTGTCAGGTCTATTGGGTAACCTTTGGCCTTGCGGAGGCTCAGCTCCCGAAAGTAGGTCAGGCCGACAAGGCTGCTGCCCTGCCCGAAATAAATCGGGCTACTTTCCCGAAAGTGTCTCGGCATTGCTTGCTCAAGTTGTCGCATAACTTCAAAACTCCACAGAGCTGCCCGCTGTCCGTGCCCTTCGGCGTAAATCAGGATCAGGTGAGGATTGTCGGTATAGCGTGCGCGCCAGTTCTTCAGAAATAGCGGCAGGCTGTTTTCCTGAAGGTTGGTTTGTCTGCTGATGGTTTTCAGCGGAAGTGCGGGAACGGATTTTATATTTTCCTCACGGTTGAAACCACTGATGATCACCAGGCCAAGCAAGACGACCCATGATGCACGGCGGAGCCAATAGCTGAGGGCAGTCATGAGTAACAGTAGCATGGCCAGGATAATGAAGAGCGTTGCCATGGCAGGCAGGTGAAGGGCACTATCGGAAGGGTAGTGGGCGAAAATCTGAACGGCGGCCAACAAGGTGATGGCGATCATGAGCAGGTTCAGGTGGTACTGATTGAATAGCATGAGCCAGTTTGCCGACAGCTTGGGACGGCTTTTAAAGCTGTTTTTTACCGATGAACCGATCATGCGCTCGACCCTGAGGGGGTGCCGCTGTTGCTGCCTGAATTTGAGGAGTTTTTTTCGCCAGGGAGCAAAATGTTGCATATGGTGGTTGAGCTTGCGGATCAGTTGATGCAGGGGGTTGATGGTGATGCTCTCGATCAGGGACAACCACAGCCACTGACTCAGCAGGAAGCCCACGGGCAGTCCAAAAACCACGGCCACAGCATGACTGACCCGCCACAAATGAAGGGCGCTCAGGAAACTATAAAGCAGCAGGCAAAGCACTGGAAGCAGGCTGTTGTTCAGGATAAACAGGCGCAGGGGGCTTTTTTGATGATACAGCTGAGGCAGGCGGGGGCTGGAGAAAATGAACAGGCTCAGGTGGTAGGCAAAAGTAAAAATGCCCAAAGTGAGGCCTGTCAGCAGGAAACTGATGAAATCCACTTTTCCCATAAATTCAGGCTCAAGCACAAAGGAGATGTTGCTGGTGGCAGGCTGAAAAATGAGGTATAAAACAGGGATCCAGAAGGCGAGCAGCAGGGGGTGGTTGCGAAGGGAAAGTTTCAGCAACTGAAAGGTGAAAGAATGGGTGATGTTATGGCGCATATGGAGTCGGTCAATATTGGTCTTAACGAACTTTTTGTCGGCGCTTGTTGTGGGGAATTCAGTATAATGCAAAAAGCCCGAAGAAAAATCTTCAGGCGTTCTGCGTTTATCAGTTGTATTTTTTTGGAGGATGGCGGATCAGTTGCCGATCCATGCTACCCTTCGGTAACGGATTTCATCAGTTTAATGATCATACCGTCTTTTAAACCTACTTGCGGAACCAGGATTCGCTTGGCACGGCAGGCGGTCATGATCCCGAGGTAAATGTCGGCAGCAGGAACAATCACATCAGCACGATCCTCGTTCAGTTTCAGTCGTTGAATACGCTCATCGATGGTCAGCTTATGGAGGTAATCGCGGGTCATTTTTAGATCTCCCGTACTCAGGGTATGGGGTGTTTCTGTCGCTGCAATCTGGAAAATTTTATTGATATTCCCTCCTGTTCCCAGGCAGGCAATATTGCCACAGTCGGCAGAAATATGTTCATTGATCCAGCTGCGGATATCATCCCAAATAGGATCATCGGCGGTTTTTACACGTACCGATCCGATCTTGAAAGACTTGGAGGCAATCCGCTGATTGTCTTCATGGATATTGAGTTCTGTTGAACCCCCACCGACATCAATGTGGATGAATTTCTGGTCGTCGATAAATTCTGAAAGGGCAAGGTCGGTAATTTCGGCCTCCATTTCCCCATCAATAATTTGCAGATCAATATCCGTAAGCTTCTTGATCTCCTCAATAATCGCCTGCCCGTTGCTCGCTTCCCTGGAGGCGGAGGTGGCAAAAGCAAGAACGTGCTTGACCTCATGCAGCTCAATCATCAGTTTAAAGCATTGCATGAGCTTAATGAACTTGTCCTTCTTCTCGTCCCCGATTTCCCCAGTGCTGAAAACATCCTTGCCCAGCCGAAGGGGAAAACGGATATATTCTACCTTTTTTAAAATGGGGGAATCTTCATCGCCAAGTATAGAGCTGATTTGTATTCTTGCGGCATTGGATCCTATATCTATGGCCGCAAGCTTAATGCGTGGCTGATTCATGTTCAAATGATTGATTGTTTGCCTCAAAATTAAGATTAATTTTTTGAAAAAGATCTGATTTATGACGCTCAATGTTTGAATAGAAATAGAACTAAGTCATTTTTCTCCCTTTATACCAAATATTTTTTGCGCTCGCTCAAGGTTTGGATACTTGATTTACTAAATTTGATGACCGTAAATTTTGATACATGCGCATTCTTATGAATAAGAAATTTTTATTTTTCCTTCTCTTGATGAGCATCAGCAAACTGACTTTTGCTGATAACGTGAAAAAGGCCAGCAAGCTGATGGATAAGCAAGAGTATGACAAGGCTGAAGAACTGTTGAAAGAAGAGATCGCGGTGGATTCCCTTTCGCCTTCGGCAAATTTTGTTTACAGCCAGTTGTTGCTGGTTTCAGAATTTGAAAAGCAAAATGTGGACTCGGCACACGTGAAAATCCTTTTGGCGCAAAAAGGATATCATAACATTGACGATGAGCGGATACTGGACAAGTTGGCCAAGGCGGAAATTACCCGTGACCGACTCGATCAGCAGGAAGCCTTGATCGACAGCCTCGCCTACGAACACACCAAGTCGGTCAATACCATCGACCGTTACCAGTATTTTATAGATGCGTACCCCGATGCCCGCCAAAAGGACGACGCCATTGCCCAGCGCAATAGCATGGCCTATGATCAGGCATCGCAAAAAGGGACTTTCCTGGCTTATTACGAGTTCATGGAACAATACCCCAAAGCCAAGCAGTATCCTAAAGCGCGTAAACAATACGATGCGCTGCTCTTTAAAGCAAAAACAAAAAATGGCAAGCTGAAAAGCTATATGAATTTCCTGAAAGAGTACCCCAATACGCCATTCAGGGCACAGGCCGAGGAACAGATTTTTAACTTTGTGGCTTCTGATAATTCCGAAACGCCTTTGCTGTGGTTTTTGCAGGAATACAGCCAGACCAGCAAGGTGGCGCCCACTGCAATGGGTTATCTTTATTATTGGTACAAGGAGCACGATCAGCTGCCGGCCTTTTTTGAACGTTTTGGCTCGGTATCAAAAATTGACTCCCTGAAGAATTTTGCGCAACTTTCGCAGGCCGACTGGAACCCATTCTTTGATCAAAAGCAGTTTGTTTTTATTAACCATGAAGGCAAACAGACGATGCCCAACCGTTTTGATGAAGTGGCGCGGGATTACAAATGTAATGCCGTAAGCGGGGATGTTTTGCTGGTGGTGGAGCAGGGTAAATCGAAGCTGATTGCCCGCGATGGGCACCTGGTTTATGATGGGAAAGTAAACGAGGCCTATGACCTGGGGTATGGGGTGATGGAGATTATTAATGGAAATGCCCGAGGCTTGGTACATAAAACGGGGAAAATTCTGGCCACACCTCAGTATGATGAAATCCGCCGGCTGTCACCTTCATTCTTTGCGGTTCGCAAGCGACAGGTTTGGGGGGTGATCAGTGCTACGGGGCGTGTTGCGCTGAAGCCAGAATTTGATGAGGTGGAGCACGAGGGCAATTTTTATATTCTGCGCAAAGGAAAGAAATATGCCTTTACAGATAAGCGTTTTCTGGTGCAGGGAGCGGATAATTCATCGGTACCCTTGTTCTTTAATTTTGATGACTATGAGGTGGTGGACGACGGACATATTATCGGGATTGTCGGTAATCAGGAAGTGCTTTATGATCAGTCGATGAAAGAAATTATTCCTTTGGCTTTGCAATCTATTAACCCTGCAAATTCGCACTGGATCAGTAAAACCACCGATTACGTGCTGTTTGATTCGCTGGGCAACCTGAAGTACGAGGAGGCATTCAACAGCTTTAATTTCAACGATGAATGGTGGTCTGCCCAAAAGAACGGATGGTCGTTACAGCGTTGGGACGACCCTTCCTCTCCAACTTTTGAATATGATTCTGTGGCCTTTCTTGGGCGCGATTTTATTTATACCAGAAACGATTCTACCAGTATTCTATTCAAGAATGGGAAATACCTGAACTTAAAGCAAGGCGAAAAGTGTAAAGTATTAACGACAGGAGATATTGATCAGCCGGTAGAATATCTTGCACTGATTGCGGGCAAGCAATACAAGTCGGTACTCGATTCCACCGGGCAGGAAGTTCTGAAAGGAAATTATTCAAGTATTGTGCCTTTGGACAGTTCGATGTTTGTGGTGGAGGTCAATAAGCGCAAGGGGATTGTGAAGAAGGGCAATCAGCAAATGCTGAAAACGCTTTACAATGGCATTGCCGATTATCAGCAGGGGTATGTGAGTTTATTGCTGAATGGTAAATTTGGTATTTTCAACCCTTATAATTCACTCTATGTTAGGCCACAATATGCAACTAAGCTGGTGCCTGTAAACGATCAGTTGTTGTTTGCCGACAAGGCGGGCAAGTGGGGCGCAGTGGATGGCAAAGGCAAAGAGAAAATTCCTTTCAAGTATGAGATGCTGGAAAATTATGCCGATAGTTTGGTCTTGGCGAAAATGGACAAAAAGTGGCAAGTGCTGAATGTCAGGACGCAAACTCCTTTGATGGAGGGGATTGACCGCTATTTGCCTGTGAATCCGAAGCAAAAAGGAGGCGACCTGATTATTGTGGTGAATGGTAAAGAGGGTTTGTTCAATCAAAAGAAAGGGACAGTGATAAAACCTACATTCGACAGGATGAGCAATATTGGTACCCCTGAGGCGCCCTTGTTTGTGGGTGAAAAGTACATCTCTGAAGCCGACCTGTACATTTGGGTCTATTATGATCAGGCGGGTAACCGATTGCGTCAGCAGACCTTCAATGCGCAGGATTTTGAGCGGATCGACTGTATCGAGTAATGCTCCCATCCGCCGCTGAGGTCATGCCACTGTGTGGCCGGGTTCTTCTGATCAAAGGAGCTTTCCAATAGTGCATCGGTGGGCACTGGCTGCTGGATGATTTTACAGATGGTGGTGGGAAGTCGCCGTTGTCATGATAAAAGCCAAGCCCCCTACTGTAATGCACAGCAGGGGGCTTGTTTTATTAAGGGGATAAGCATAAAAAAAGGAAGCACTTTTGGGCTCCCTGTTTTTGGCGGTGATGTTATCCATCATCAAGGATGAGGTAACACAATGTTGTTGGCGTTTTAAAATTTAGCCAAAGATTTTTTCAAGTCATCAATCAGCTTTTTAGCTACCTGACGAGGCTTTTGCTTTTTAAAGGCTTCCAGTTCCTCTAAAGCAACTTGCCCAAATTCTACCAAACCCTCAGGGTTTTTATCATAGTTGTAGCTTCCGATAACCCAAGTTAATTTTTCTCGGATTACCGCATGTTTTTCAAGATCCAGTTTCTCGAATTTTTCAAGTGCGCTTACGCAAGCTTTTTCTAAAGCTTCTGATTTTGGATCGACTACGGTCACAGTTTCTGCCATAATTATTGGTGATAAATGAAAACGTTCCCTATTTCAATATTGGGGGAAAATGTTAGATGGTTCAACAAAGTATTAAGAACTAATGCTGCTTACACGATGTTGTTAATGTCAATGTAAGTATAAGTGATTGTATTTTAAAGTAAAGTGAAGAGAAATCAAGCGGAAGTGGCATCGTGTTTATTCCTTATTTTTAGTGTTTTTTCACCTAAAAATTAAATTTTTTTCAATGATATGCGGGGTGTTTTTGGCAATATTTGAAAAACAAATTTCAAAATAGCGCCATTTTTGACAAGAAGGGGGGCGTCATTTTTTTTTACTTTCTTGTTTTTAAGGTAATGTTTAAGGTGAAAAAGAACATTTTTTTATGAGCGATTTCACTTTTCTTATGGCTGAAGGGAAATCCAAGTCCTAAATAAGTCTTATCTCAACATACAATCTGTTGAGGGTGCAACAATGGGTGCGTAGTGTTGTATTTGATCTCCTCAGAAATGAACCGTTTTACTGTAGTTTTAAAATTTAGATTAATTTTAAATGATAAAATCGGTCTGAAATTTCAATGGATAATTTAAAGATTTCTGTAATGAATTGAAGTCGTTGAAGGGAGTATATCGGAAACTTTATATAAATAGTCGATAAATAAAAATAGGCTAAAATAATAATTATCACGCAAATGAAGAAAAACTATCATTTCTGCGGGATCTTCTTTATTTTTGCACTGTAAAAAACAGGGATGGTGAAATTAGACATTTATCTCCACCTAATATTTTTTTATTTCATGTTAAGAAATATTCTTACGTTCCAATTATGAAGTATGAACATTTGGCAGTTGGTTTTAAAAACCAAGCTATAAAATATCAAGACCGGATCGCTTATTACTATCAGCCTTATGGTAGTATGGATTGGGTTTCCACTACCTGGAAAGATTTTGCAAATAATGTAGACCTCATTGCCTCGGCATTATTGCACTACGGTGTAGGGGTCGATGAAAAAGTGGGTATTTTCTCACAAAATACACCTGAGTGGACAACTGTGGATTATGCGGTGATGTCTGTTCGTGGTGTGGTTGTGCCTATATATGCGACCAACACCCTGGGGCAGTTGGAGTACATTCTTTCTGATTCAACGATCAAAACCCTCTTTGTTGGTGGGCAGGAGCATTACGATAAAGCGGTTTCTATTTTGGGTACACACCCAACTTTGGAGCGTATCGTTGTATTTGATCCGTCTGTACAAATCGATAAGAGTAAGCAGGTGATGCTGTTCGAAGAGATGCTGGCAGTAGGGGAGTCCAACAATTTGCGTATGGAAGTGAGTAAACGTCTGGCCACGGCCAAGATGGATGACCTCGCAACGATTATTTATACTTCAGGAACAACAGGCGAACCTAAGGGCGTAATGATGGATCACTCCAACTTTGCGTTTACCAATGAGATTCACGACCTGAGAATTAACTTGACAGAGGAGGACACTTCGTTGTGTTTCTTGCCACTGAGTCACGTTTTTGAGCGTGCATGGACGTTCTATGTGTTCTATAAAGGGATGACCAATTACTATTTGCGTGATACAGCCACTGTGGCCGAAGCACTCAAAGAGGTGAAGCCATCCGTCCTTTGTTCTGTGCCTCGATTGTTCGAGAAAATTTACGGAACCATTTACGGCAAGCTTGAAGAAGCACCAAAGGCCAAGCAGAAGCTTTTCCATTGGGCGGTAAATGTGGGTACCAAAGTCATGAACCGTCGCCGTCTGGAGAAGTCAGTGCCATTGTACTTGCGTATGCAGCATGCGGTAGCGGATAAATTGGTGCTTTCAAAAATTCGTGAAGCAGTAGGCGGACGCATCAAAATCATGCCTTGTGGTGGTGGTAAACTGAATGACAATATTGTCAGCTTTTTCCATGCTGTAGGCCTTACAGTGAAGATTGGTTACGGCATGACAGAAACCTGTGCGTCGGTAACTTGTTTTGAAGATACGCACTTCGATGTTCGATCAGCAGGGAAAGTGATGCCGAAAGTGGAGATCCGAATGGGGGCTTCCAATGAAATTTTGGTGAAAGGTGGTAACGTTATGCGCGGATACTACAAAAAGCCCGAAGCGACGGCTGAAGTGTTGGTCGATGGCTGGTTGCGTACCGGAGATGCTGGGCGTTTTGATTCCCACGGAAACCTTGTTTTTGAAGAACGCTTGAAAGACCTGATGAAAACTTCTGGTGGTAAGTATATCGCTCCACAGATGATTGAATCGCAGGTTGGTAAAGATCAGTTCATTGAGCAAATTGCCGTAATTGGTGATGAGAAGAAGTATGTTACGGCATTGATCGTTCCTGCTTTTGATGTGTTGGCTGATTGGGCGAAGAAAAAGAACCTCGAGTTCAATAATGTTAAAGAAATGCTGGAGCATTCTACAGTAGCGGAATTCTTCAACGAGCGTTTGGAGGCACTTCAAAGCAACCTTGCACGATTCGAGAAAATCAAGAAGTTTAAGCTGTTGGGCAAAGAGTTTACACAGGAAAGTGGTGAACTGACCCCAACCATGAAAATCAAGCGTAAAGTCATCAATACCAAATATAAAAAGGAGATTGATGAAATGTACGATGAGCAACAACAGAAAAAAAAAGCAAGCTAAAAGCTTTTAATTGATCTATAGAAAAGGCACCCTCGATGGTGCCTTTTTTTTATGGGGTAAACATTTCTGCAAGTCAGTGCATGATCGCTGAACCGCCACGCAATGGCCTCGGCAGCATTTATTCCTGAATAAAAGTCGGCATGGGCTGAAGTTTCGCCTCGGGGTTTTGTTCAAGGGATTCATTGAAATCAAAGGCCGACATATCATAGTTGATGCGCAATTTAAGTGTTCTGGCATCCTCTTCCTGTATGCCTTCCACGAGTGCTTTCATGGTAGGCTGCGTGCTGAAGATCGGCAGGTCGGCACAGTAGTCGATCACCTCATAGATCGTCAGTTGGCTGATAGAATCATAAACAATCACCTTTTCAGTATCTGCAATGCCGTTACGGTCGTACCTTGAATGTTGCAGTGTAGAAATCAGCTGATGGAGTTTCTTGGTCGTTGGGGCATCCTGATGGTCTGAGTACTCCACCTCTTGCACCAATCGGTGTAGGTAATTGAATTTCTGACTGTCGGAGGTCATCATCACCTGCCAGTTGGAGTCTGCAACGTGCTTGAGCTGTAAGAGCGTGTGTGGTTTTGGGGTGGTTTCCTGTGTTGCTTGCTGGCTTTTTTTATCTTCACAGGCCATCAGTCCACAGGTAAGCATTGTGGCGGTGAGTGCATAGCGAAAAAAGGGAGAGATCATTTTCATATATTGAGTATTATGTTGGTGAAGGAGCATCGCAAAGGGCTTTCTGTTTGACTTTTGCGTAAATTCACGGATATTGCACACTTTCCAGTGTCATATTATAGTAGCAAGATAAAATAATGTTTACAAAAGACCGTTTAACCTTTAAAACAAGTCGGGATTACATCAATAAAGTTAACATGATGATGTACATCCTGCTCGCCCTTCCGCTGATCATTTTTGTGATGGCCTACCTGAAATCGCAGGGCAACCAGTTTGCGGGTATTGTCCACCTTTCAGCATCGGCCACAGCTATATTGCGTGCAGCAAACCTTTTGGTGGTGGTTATCAGCATTGCTATGGGGTATAAAGGATATGCTAAAATACGCAATGAAGCCAAGCCCATCGAAGATTTACGAGAAAAACTGATGGTGTTCTATGGTGCGCTTCAGCAAAAAATCTATTGGATTGCCATCGGGTACTGGATGTCGAGTATTTGCGCTTTCGTTACTGGCGACAAGTTCTATTTCGCCATGTTCTGTATTACCCTGATTGTGTTTTCGTGGAACAATCCCACCTTGCATAAGGTAGCCAAAGACCTTGACCTGAACAAGCAGGAAGGTTGGCAGGTGCTGAAGGGAGAGGAAATTTAAGTTTGGCATGACAGCCATTCATGGCCACACGATTTAAAAATCGCCAAAATAACCCTCAATTCTTCCAATGGTCGTGGCAGCCCGCTGCGACCTACCTTATTTAATTTAGGCAGGATCCCTTGGCCTAACGAACAAAAAATAACCATAGGCTGGCTTTGATTTGCTATTGAAGAACAGGGCACATGCCGCACCCGTCAGGTGGTTTTCATGTGCCATGTTGAAGGCGGCAATCGGCTTGTTCTGCAGGCCGTCAGTTCCTGCTGAAGTTGCAGAACAAGCCTTCAGTGCCGAAATTAATATACGGCTTTGTAATTCACCACAATATTCATGGTTGCAACGCCTCCGCTGGTTACCGTTACCGGATTAAGCTCCCCTTGCCCATTCATGCTGTTGGCAAAAAGTCCGCCGTCTTCCTCTGTCAGTACCGAATATTTTCCTGCAGGTAATGCAATTTCAAATTGGCCGTCAGCATTGCTTTTGGCACTTTCCACAATCTCAATGCCCGCTTTGTCAATCAGCCCTTCGGCATTGCGCTTGATGTTGGCGTCCTTCACTGGTACCGCAAAATGAATCGTTCTTTCTACGCCTGTTGGTTGTTGGGGTGCTGTACCAATGCTCGGCATCATATTGCCCGAAGCCCAGGTAATTTGTCCTTTCACAGTGCCTGAAGTGGTTTGCTCGGGTTGCTTACAGCTGCTGAAAATCAGGAAGCTGAAAAAAAGGATTAAATGAAGGTGTTGACTCATGTTGTTTTAAATTGATGGTTGATAATGATTTTTAATCAAGGCAAAAAAAAGGCTCTTCAGGGTATTAATAGGTTATTTCAAAGCAATATAATGCAAACATTTAGTAAAATTAGGATTAGTAGGCACATATTCCTGTTCATACTGTTTGAATATTTGAAGTTATTAATGACCTTTGCATCTTACAAAAAATGACTCAGTTAGTCTGAGACTTTGATTGATATGCAAAATCTTGAAGGATTTAAGTCTTTTATTTCAACCCCGAAAAAAGGGGTAATTCTACCACACTCTAAACCTGATGGCGACGCCCTGGGTTCTTGCCTGGCGTGGTACCATTTCCTGCGCAAAACAGGGCATGAGGTAACGATCATCTCCCCAACGGACTATCCCGCTTTTTTGAAGTGGATGAAAGGACAGGAAGAGGTGTTGGTTTATGAGGGTAACGAAGCCGAAGCGGAAAAACTGGTGCAGGATGCCGAAGTGGTGTATTGCCTGGATTTTAACAGCCTCAAACGTATTGGTGGGCTGGGCGCATTGGTGGAGAAATCTGCAGCCATGAAAGTGATGATTGACCATCACCGTGAGCCTGATGACTTTGCTGATTTCCCATTCTCTGATACCACCTATGCGGCAACTTGTGAGATGATCTATGATTTGATCATTGAACTTGATGGCCGGGAGTTTGTGGACGCCGATATGGCCGAAGAATTATATGCGGGAATCATGACTGATACTGGAGGGTTCAAACACTCCAATACCACCCGTAAAACCCATATGATTACGGCAGACCTGATCGCCCTTGGTGCTGATACTGCCAAAATCGGAAAATACATTTACGATGCCAACTCCCTGGACAGGTTGCGCTTTCTGGGATTTGCCCTGAGCCAGCGCCTGCAGGTATTGCCCGAATACCGTACCGCTTTTTTCTCCCTGACACAGGAAGACCTCAAGCGATTTAATGAACAGACGGGCGATACAGAGGGCTTTGTAAATTATGCCCTTTCCATGCGCGAGATCGTTTTTGCCGCCATGATCATCCACCGTAAGGATGGCATCAAGATGTCGTTCCGCTCCAAAGGAACTTTTGACGCCAGTGCTTTTGCCAAAGACAACTTCAGTGGCGGAGGACATAAAAATGCCGCTGGAGGCATCAGCGACATGGAGGATATGGAATCCACAGTAGAAAAATTCACAAGTTTATTGCCTGCCTATAAGGAACAATTACTTGCCGCTAACTAAGATCGACCAGTTAGCATAAAATGCTTGCAGGAGTTTTGATTCCTGCGAGGATTGTTTTTGATTTGAATATTATTGTAAACGTTTTTTGAGATGAAAAAAGTAATGAGACCCTTAGCCTTCCTTTTAGTGGGAGGAGCTGCAGCCTTGACTTCGTGTGACAACAGCGGAAGCAAAGTTGGTAAATTTACAACAGATTCTGGTATTGAGTACCAAATCGTAGATGCTGGAAATGGTCCTAAATTGGCAGAAGGTCAGTTTATGGAATTTGATTTTGATATGACTGATGCTAAAGATTCTGTATGGCAGACATCTAAAGGTCAGGAAATTCCAGGAATCTTTGAATTCCAAAAAATGCCCGAAGGCAGCCCTGCAAGCCCTGCAGATGCATTGAAGGAAATGGCTGAAGGTGACTCAATGGTAGTTACTTTGCCTGCAAAAATCTTGTTCCCTCAGGATTATATGCGCCCTCCAATGGTTAAAGAAGGAGATACCTTCACTATGCATGTACGTGCAAAGAAATTGATGGCGGGTAAAGAGGCTTTGGCGGCTCGTTTCCGCGAATTAGGCAAAGAAGATATCGCTAAAAATATCGAGAAGTCGATCGAGATGGAAAAAGAAGCCAAGGAATTGGTAGCTAAGGACGATCAGGCGATCAACGATTACTTGAAAAAGAATGACATCAAAGCTGAGAAAACAGAAAATGGTGTTTATATCGAGATCAAGGAAAAAGGCGATGGCCAGGCGGTAAAAGCAGGTGACCAGGTAGAGGTGAACTATGCTGGCCGTACAATGAAAGGCGTTTGGTTCGATACTTCTATTGAGTCAGTGGCTAAAGAACACAACTTGTACCAGGAAGGTCGCCCTTATCAGGCATTTACTTTCCCATTGGGTGCTGGCCGTGTGATCAAAGGCTGGGACGAAGGTGTTGAAGGCTTGACTGTAGGTACAAAAGCAACTTTGTACATCCCATCAGGAATGGCATATGGTGCACAGGCAATGGGCGACAAAATCGCTGCAAACTCTAACTTGGTATTCGACATCGAAGTTGTTGGTGTTAAGGGAGCTGATGCCCCTGCGAAATAATCCAGGCTAAAAATATAGCATAAAAAAGGCGACCTTCGGGTGGCCTTTTTTTTGGCCAGTTTTTTTCAGCTTCTATGGATTTCCGGAAACTTTGATTATTCTCAGAAAGCTAATTATCTTGTGAAAGCTTTAAATCAAGACGATGATCGACATTCCTCAGAAAAAAGATTCCAATACCGTTGAACTGAAAGCCACTGTTGAACGGGTTACCTTCCATAGCGAAGATACGGGCTACTCTGTCCTGAAAGTTACGCCTGTGGGTCGGGCGCAGGAGCAAACGACCGTAACGGTGCACCAAGGGAAAGTCTTTGCCGGAGGGACCTTTTTGTTTGAAGGGAATTACAGCGAGCACCCCAAGTTTGGGCAGCAGTTCAAGGCTGAACGCATGTTGGAGGTGAAGCCTGCAAGCGCTTCGGCACTGGAGAAATATTTGGGCTCAGGGCTTATCTTCGGTGTCGGCCCGAAAACCGCCAAGCGGATTGTGGCCCATTTCGGAGATAAAACCATGGAGGTGTTTGAAGAACAGATGGACCGCCTTCAGGAGGTGCCTGGCATTGCGGCCAACAAGCTGTCCCAGATTCGGTCGGCATGGCTGGAGCATCGTTCGATCCGAAATGTGATGATGTTTTTGCAGGAATATGGGATCAGTACCCTGTATGCGGTCAAGATTTACAAGGCTTATGAGTTTGATGCCATTGAGATTGTTTCCAAAAATCCCTATCGTCTGTCCAGGGATATTTATGGTATTGGCTTCTTTTCTGCCGATCGGGTGGCCCTTTCAATGGGTTTTGCTGAAGACAGCCCCGAGCGAATTTCAGCAGCCGTAAAACACGTGCTGGCCGCAAGCCGCGAAGAAGGACATTGTTATTTATTGCTGGAGCAGATTCTGGAACAGGCAGGGCAGTTGCTGAAACTGAAGGGTGCCGAAGAGCTGATTAAGCAGCAACTGACCGCACTGGAGCAGGAGAATGAACTGCGTACTCGAAAGCTGAAAGATGAAGAGGGCAACAGTCTGATGGCTTACTATTCCAAAACGTTGTATTATGATGAGTTGACGGTAGTCCATGAACTGGAAAGGCTGATGAAGTTTCGCCCGAAGGTGGATACACGCAGGGTATTGAACTGGCTGAACAAATTTAACCAGCAACAACCCTTTCCCCTGAGCGAGGAACAAACGCAGGCCGTGGCAGGCATTGTCGGGCAGTCGGTGAGTGTCTTGACTGGCGGGCCAGGCTGTGGAAAAACCACCACCACAAAAGCCGCCGTTCAGCTTGGGGTCGCGATGGGTAAAAAGGTCCTGCTTGCAGCACCCACAGGTCGGGCAAGTCAGCGGATGTCAGAGGTCATCGGCCGTGAGGCGGTCACCATTCACCGCCTGTTGGTTTTTGATCCCTCGCAGGGTGGGTTTAAAAAAGGGGAGGAGGATCCGCTCGAAGGGGATTTCATTATTGTTGATGAGTGCTCGATGCTTGACATCAGCCTGACGGCCTCCTTGTTAAAAGCCATTGCTTCAGGGGCACAGGTATTGCTGATTGGCGATGCCGATCAGTTGCCGTCGGTGGGGGCGGGCAACGTGTTGAAAGATTTAATGGATTCAGGCCGTGTACCTGTTTTTGCGCTCACACAGATTTTCAGGCAAGGGGCAGCGAGTAAAATCATCACTTACGCCCACCAGATCAATAAGGGGCAGGTGCCGAGGATTGAAAGCCCGATCCGTAACCGCTCGGCATGGCAGCAGGAAGACTGCCTGTTTATTGATGCCGAGGAAGCGACGCAGCAACAGGCACAGTTTATCAAGAAGATTCGCCAGACGATGAAATCGGTGGTGGAAAGTGGCGAAACCGCGATTGTCAAAGAGGCCGAGGGCGTTTATAATACTGTTCAGCAACAGCAGGAGGATTATTTTGTGGAGCATATTGATCAGCAAGAGCTTGATCGTATCCGCAAAGAGGGGATTGCCAAATATACCTTCAATGTTCCTTCGCAGTTTATGCATGTCAATGTTACCGACCTGCTCAACACGCCTTCCCAGGCTGCCGCTTTGCAGTCAGTACTAACGAACGTGCACCCGTGGTCGTCTTTGCATTATGGTTTTTCGGCTGCGGATATGGTGGTGCGGCTGTATTGCCAGACCCTCCCACAGCAGCTTGGCAAAGATAAGGAAATTCAGATTCTCACACCGATGACCAAAGGAACGCTCGGCACCCGACAGTTAAACATGCTGATTCAGCAGGCGGCCAACCCTCCTGCGGAAACCAAACAGCAGCTGACCATCGGCGATCGGATCTTCAGGGTGAACGATCGCGTGATTCAAAAGCGCAACAACTATGATCTTGAAGTTTTCAATGGCGATATTGGGAAAATTATCAGTATAAATCCTACAGACTTCCTGATCGTGATCGCCTTCGGGAAAAAGCGGGTGGAATATAACCGCGATGCCATCATGGAGCTCGACCTTGCCTATGCCATTACCATTCATAAATCTCAGGGTTCAGAGTTCGATGCGGTCATTCTGCCTGTGGCTACACAGCACTTTAAAATGCTCTTCCGTAATTTGATTTATACGGGACTGACCCGCGCGAAAAAGATGTCGGTTTTTCTCGGTAGCCGCCGCTCGATGTCTGTTGCGGTGCGTAATGAAGATAACCGAAAAAGACAAACCTGCCTGAAGGCCCTGGTGGCGAGGATGGATATTCAGGAATAACAAAAATGCCACAGCTCCTATTGCAGGAACTGTGGCATTTTGTTTTCATGTGCTCATCGAAGGGAGCCTCCCATGAGCATCAGTGGTAATTTCTATTGATTAAAACGCTACTAATACACGACCTTTTACCTCTCCTTTAAGAATGGCATCAAAATAAGGATCAATTTCTTCCAAAGTAACCACCTTGGCAATTTCTTCCAAGTTCGTTGGTTTCCAGTCGTTAGCAAGATTTTCCCATACAATTTTACGCCATTTCAGTGGTAATTCCGCAGAATCTACCCCCAACAGGTTGATGTTTCTCAAGATGAATGGAAAGACATTTGCGTCAAAATTAGGTCCTGTAACCATACCGCAAATTGCAACATTGGCGCCATAGCCTACTTGCTTCAGTACATTGCTCAGCGTTGTTCCGCCAACGGTATCATAAGCACCGCCAAAAGCAGGCTTCAGCATTGGGCGTTTGTTTTCTTCGCTCAGGGTATTGCGGTCAATAACTTCCTCAGCACCCAGCGATTTCAGGTAATCGGCCTCTTCCATTTTTCCTGTGGAAGCCGCCACAGTATAGCCTGCCTTACTGAAAATACTGACCGCCAACGAGCCAACACCGCCCGTAGCTCCAGTAATCAGGATTTTTCCATTTTCAGGTTTTTGCCCCCCTTGTTCCATTTTCCACAAACCAATACCTGCCGTCAGGCCAGCAGTACCAATGATCATGCTTTCTTTCATACTCATTGATGATGGTAATGGTAATACCCATTCCGCAGGAACAGAGATGTACTCCGCAAAAGCACCATCGGTGTTCATTCCCAGATCATAACTTGTTACAATCACTTCGTCTCCCGCCTTTATGTCACCATGGGTACTTTCTACAACTGTACCTGCGGCATCAATGCCAGGTGTATGCGGGAAATTTCTCGTCACTCCTTTATTACCATTGGCAGAAAGTCCATCCTTAAAATTTAATGCCGCATATTTCACCTTGATCAGCACTTCCCCTTCTGGCAATTCAGATGCTTTGCGCTCTACAATTGCGCGGGATGCTTTACCTTCATCATCCAATGAAATACGAACTGCTTTGAACGTCAGGCTTTCACTCCAATTACTCATAATTTTTTCTTTTGACTTTGTTTATAAAAATAGTACAACATCAAGATTCATACCTACCTATTAAGGAAATGCAATAATTTAGAACTTTGTTTCTTGAATTGTATTTTAGTTTACGATAATTATTTGGCCAAACTAAACGTTAGGATAAGAAATAGTATATTTTTAAGAAAACTGCATCCAATGAAAAGCCAGAAAATAGAATTTGACAATAAAGATGGAGCAACCCTTGCAGCGGTGCTCGATATGCCCACAGGTAAGCAGGCAGCCGCTTTTGCCTTGTTTGCACATTGTTTTACCTGTAGTAAAAATCTCAAGCCTATTCAGGTGATTACCGAGCAGCTCACGGCCCTGGGTTTTGGGGTGCTGAGGTTTGACTTTACTGGTTTGGGGCAGTCGGAGGGGGATTTTTCGGAGACCAATTTTTCCTCTAATGTGGCTGATTTGCTTGCTGCAAGTGATTACCTCGATCAGCATTATCAGGCGCCTGTGTTATTGGTAGGGCACTCTCTTGGCGGAACAGCCTCGTTAATGGCAGCCACCCAGCTTGAAAGTGTGAAGGCGATCGCAACCATCGGCGCGCCAGCAACACCGGATCATGTGGCGGCATTAATTTCTGAAGGGGATCAGCAAAAACTGCAGGCGCAAGGGGTGGCGAAAGTGAGCATCGGCGGACGTCCATTTTTGCTGAAGGAACAGTTTCTTGAGGACATCAATACTTTCAAATTGCATGACCAGCTGGCCAATATGCGGGGAAAGAAAGCACTGATCTTACATGCTCCACAGGATAATATTGTGGGTATTGACGAGGCGCAGAAAATCTACGAGGTGCTGCATCATCCCAAAAGCTTTATCTCTCTTGATGGTGCCGACCACCTCTTGACAGCGCCCCAACATGCTGGTTTTGCCGGCAAGATGATCGGCGCCTGGGCATCGGACCTGCTGCCTGAAAAGGATATGCCCACTGCACCAGCGGGGGAAACGGTGGTGAGTATCGGGACGAAAAAATACAAGAGTAAAGTGGCCACTGCGGGTATGCAATTTATTGCGGATGAGCCCGAAAGCGTTGGTGGTGGTGGCCTCGGACCGTCGCCTTACGATTTGCTGAATGCCGCTTTAGGTACCTGTACTGCCATGACGTTAAGAATGTATGCTGACCGAAAGGAGTTGCCGCTGGAGGGCGTGAAGGTTTTTGTTCAGCATGAAAAACGCAAGATGGTTACCGAGCAGGGGGAAGAAGAAAAGGTGGACGTTTTTGAAAGAAAGCTGGAAATTTCAGGCCCATCGCTCAGCCCTCAGCAACGTGCAAGGATGGTCGAAATTGCCGATAAATGTCCTGTGCATAAAACATTGCATCATAAGGTGGTCGTGTACACGGAACTTAAAGAGAAATAGTAGTATCTCTTGTTCGGATTCCCTTGATAAGCCTCGGAGCGCCCTGCTTGGCGCAAGCATTGAGGAAAATAAGGGGGCATTATTATGGGGTGTAACAGCAGTTCATCATGACAATGAGATTAATGGTGCCACTCCCAATTATTGCGCGATTTTGTATTGTCCAATGATGATACAGATTTCCGCAGATCTTTTTATTTCGTCAATCGGATATCGCAAATTCAAAGACACTTTACTATTCTTTTTGATGAAGGGGCCATTAAGAAAAGTGTGCGTTATTTACAGGTTGTAGTATGAGTTTTTAGTCCTCCATAACATCTCGACCTAATGATGATTTATTGGCAGTAAAAAAATCATGCGGTATTCAGGTGCGCGTCATTAGTCCCTTTTGGTCATGCGACTGAATTTGCCTGAAAGTTTTTTTGAGAAATAGTATTGCTGTAGTGGAAACGGTCCGCTGATATGAAATATTCATTATAAATAAGCGTGATTGATGTGAAATTCATTGTCAATTGCATTGTATGGTATATATTTGGTAAATCACCGTATTTTAATTCAACTCAACCGATATGAATAACCCGAACGAACACGCCATTTTTCTGATGCATTGCTCCGATCAGCAGGGAATAGTGGCGGCCGTCAGTCGATTTATAGATGAAAACCAGGGGAATGTTATCTCCCTCGATCAGCATGTGGACAGTGCCACCTCTCGCTTTTTTATGCGGGTTTCTTTTGAGATTGCAGGCTTTTTAGTTCCCAAAGATCAACTTGCGGATTATTTCAGCACCCTTGTTGCCAAGCGTTATGGCATCACCTTCGAGCTGCATTTCAGTTCCCGTACCCCACGCATGGCGTTGTTTGTGTCCAAAATGTCTCACTGCCTTTACGATATCCTCTACCGTTGGCAATCTGGGGAGTGGCGCGTGGAAATCCCGATGATCATCAGTAATCATGAAAACCTGGAGAAAGTGGCACGGCAGTTCGATATTCCTTATCATTTTCTGCCCATGAATAAAGAGAACAAAGCAGAAGTGCAGGCACAACAAATGGCGCTGATCGAAGAATACCAGTGCGATTTTCTGGTGTTGGCTCGATATATGCAGATTATTCCACCAGACTTCATCAGGAAATTCCCTAACCGAATCATCAACATTCATCACTCATTCCTGCCAGCCTTTGTGGGGGCCAAACCCTACCATGCTGCACATGACAGAGGGGTGAAAATTATCGGGGCGACGAGCCATTACGTAACAGAAGACCTGGATGCGGGGCCGATCATTGAGCAGGATGTTGCCAAGGTCAGTCATAAAGATGATGTCGCCGACCTGATCAGGAAAGGGAAGGACCTCGAGAAAATTGTGCTCTCAAGAGCTATACGTCAGCATATTAAGCACAAATTGATTGTTTTTGAGAATAAAACGGTAATTTTTGATTAAATTTAATGCTCATAAACAAGCTTTTGGGGTGTCTGTAATTGACATTTCAGGGGGCTGAGTTAAACTTTTGTTGGCGTGGAGGTTTCATTATTGAGAAACCATACAACAATAAAATGAGTGCACAGCAGCCAAAGATTGTCAGAAAAGGAGAAGGCCTATCTTGGCGTGTGATGGGAGACCAGCAGGTGATCAAACTCTCAGGGGATCATACCAACGGGCAATTTCCCCTTATTGAGCAAACCAACTAGCCTGGTGCGGGGATTCCGCCCCATGTTCATGAACGGGAGGATGAAGTATTTCACCTCCTGACAGGGCAGGTGGAAATGACCCTCGGTGGGGCAACTCAAACTTTAAAGGCCGGCGATTTGATTTTCTGTCCTCGTGGGGTTCCACATTCATGGAAAGTAACCGGGCAGGGGCAGGCGAAAGTGATGATGAGCGTTTTTCCTGCCGGCATAGAATTGATGTTTGAAGAACTGGCAAAATTACCTGACGGGCCTCCTGATTTGGATCGGGTGGCTGAAATATGTGGCAGGTACGGATTGCGGTTCTTATAAAGATAAACTAAAGTCCACTTGTGGTGGCTGAAATTGGTGAGGAGGTCCTTGGTTAGGATGCTTTTTTCCTGAACTGCACTGACAGTTCAAAATATGTTTTACGAACCAACCCTTTTATGTTTAGCAGTAAAGTAAAGTACAGACTATTTGATTTTTCCGCTTTTGCCTTGATTTATGTAATCAGCCTGGCAATCTCGCATTTTTCTTTTGAGCAAGTAAATATTGGTTATTTTATCTTGCTCAGCGCAGTGGTAGCCGTCGTATTAGCGCCTACCTTCAATAAAATTAAGTCCAAGTCCAAAGCACATTTCAAAATGGAGTGGATTTTCTTATCGGATCCGGTGTTGATCTAAATTAAAGATTAGCCTTTGTGTTAATGGAGGATCAATAGCGATTAATTTTACATTGCTGAAGGTCACAATTAAGAATGGTATTTTGTGGCCTCAACGTACAGTAATGCTTACCTGCATCATTCACTATCCCCTAAAGGTTTCCTTTCATGGGGCGTCGAGGCGCTATTTATCCTTCATTATTTTTCTCTCCCCCCCCCAAAAAAAATCAGCAAAAAAAAACGGGCAAGCCTGAAGCCCCCCGTTAAATTTTGATGCGCTGAAAATACCCTATCGGTACATTTCATATTCAAACAGACGACAGTCAATTCGTCCGTTTTGCATTTCTATTCTTCTCGAAGCCCGCAGACCGATACGTTTTCCCAAAGGAATATTTCCTGTGAAAACATAGGCCCGTTTGCCATCACATTGTTGTTTGAAGAAATCTCCAATTCCCTGATAAACAGGCAGCAGTTCCTCTTCTTCGCCCAAGCGTTCGCCATACTCAGGGTTCATAATTACAACCCCTGGTCCGTAAGGCACTTCTGCTTCTGCATAATCGCACTGTACAAACTCAATCAGGTGATCAACGCCCGCTTCTTCTGCATTAGTACGTGCAGCATCAAGCGCCTTGGAGTCGTGGTCACTGGCGATAATACGCATGTGGCTTGGGGCATCCTTTTCATTGGCAATGGCCTCTTGCATCAGTTGGTCAAAATCATCTTTTCTGAACTGGCGCAAGTGCATAAATCCATAATTCTCACGGAACATTCCCGGAATAATATTCAGGGCAATCAGTGCGGCTTCAATCGCCAAAGTGCCTGATCCGCACATTGGGTTAATAAAGTGGCTTTCCTTGTTCCATTTGGAATTTAAAATCGCCGCTGCCGCCAAAGATTCAATCATAGGTGCTTTCCATGGATTGATGCGGTAACCGTGTTTGGCAATGGTTTCTCCGGTGGTATCAAAGTAAACCTGAGCACGGTTTTCTACCCAGTGCAGGTAAAGGCAGGTACGGCTGCGGTCAGAACCCGAGTCTGGGCGTTTCTGAAAGTCGCGCATGAAACGGTCTGCAATAGCATCCTTCATTTTCTGGTTGGCAAAACGATTATCACGGATGGTATCGTTATGCACATAGGAATCAATAGTGAAATAGCCCGTTAGCGGGATATACATTTCCCAGTCAAACTTGCGGATGTGTTTGTAAAGATCATTGGCCGTATGGGCCTCAAAGCTTGTTGCCTCAAGTAACACGCGGTTGGCACAACGCAGGTGCAAGTTGAGCTTCATTGCCGTTTTGAAGTCCCCGTATAGGGTAACACTTAATCTTTCGACTGAATCTACTTTTAGATTCAAGTCTCTAACCTCCTGAGCAACGACTTCGCTCATTCTTGGAGCACAGATGATGACAATTTTTTGTGCAGACATATAAATTTTTAATCAATTCTATTCAAATGGGCTGGTGATGCTGGAAAGAAAAAAGGTGTTACTTTAAAAGCAACACCCTTTCATTATGTTTTACTCCTCCGAGGGATTATCCACCTCGGTGATGTGCATATTAAATTTCAATGGGTCATATGGCTTAATGATACTCGAGAGCCCTGCGGGATTGCTCGGGTTTTCATTGAGGTCTTCACGCAGGAATTCTGGTACTACAATTCGCCCACCTGCAGGTGATGCCACATATGCAGCAGTGGTAGGAATATACAATACGCCAATCTCGTGCAGGAACATTTCCTGTACGCCTTCATCCCAACCGTTAATTACACTTCCGACACCTACTTCAAACTCGAAAGGTTCGTAGCTTTGGCGCGGGGCAAGGTCGTAAAGTTCGGCAGTATCTTTTACTGAAGTATCAAATACCAGTGAATCAAATTTGAATAAGCGTCCGGTGTAGTCCACTTTTACTTGTGCTTTTCGCTGGATAGAATCTTCGGTATCCGAAAGGGTATCTCGGTTCCAAGTTATAACGTGCGTACCATTTTCGGTAATCGCAACCTCTTTCCAGTTAATCCCTTCGTTGTCCCAGTATTTACTGTCGCGCTGAATTTCCTTAACAATTCTTCGGTCCTCAAATGCCTCAAAGCTGTCTTCATCAAAGACCTTTGTCATGGTGACTTTCAGCATGACAGGCTGATAGCGGCCCACACCAATTTTTTGGTAAGAATACTGACCGTAACCAAACTGGCCAGTAAAGAAAAAGGTCGCTGTTTCACCTTCTTTAATGTTGCCACTAATACCACTGAAGGTGGAAGGGAAAGTGTTGCCCTGGTTCAGGCCATATACAAAAGGATCATCTTCCTCCTTAACAATCTCTCTTTCTGCATCAGAAAAGACCACCGATGTTTTGGTGTAAGTCGTGTCGTTTCCGTTGATATTCTGAACAAGTTTCTCAATTAAGTGGCCATCAACAAACTGGCCATTATTGTCTTGATCTACGGTGTAAAGTTCATACTGAATGGCTACCACATTTCCGGCATCGGCAGGTGTAGCATCAGCTGAAGGCTCAACATCTGTATGTTTATAAATGCCCTGATTGATTTTTATGAAATCTTCGTTAGGGTATTTTTTCTGAAGGAACAAGCCCATCTCGATGTCTTGTTGCGAGTTGCGTTCATCGTTCTCCGTAGGGCGAGGATTTTCGGAACAAGCGAAAAGCACTGTTGATAGTGCAAAAATAAAAGCGAAGTGCTTTAAAAAGCGCATATTTAGTTCGTTGATTTACAATTGTGATCAATACTGCAAGTTAGCCAATTGCGCGTGATGGTGCAAACAATAAAAGCACATTGGTATAGAATATATTCGCAGGAGGGTGTATGGGGAGTTTTTGGACGGATTGGTAAACAATGCGGCTCGATAAAAGTAATACCCTATAGCATTAGTGCAATGGTGAATTTCCAGTGCTGAAGCAATCCTTGTTCAGGGCCGAAACCGGATACTAAAAGCCTTGATTATAGGACAAAAAAGGAAGTAATACTAATCGTTTTTTTCGGAGTAAAAAAATAATTTAAGAAAAATTGCCTAAGATTTGCCCACTTGGATTAATTGTCCTTTTTTACGACAGATTAATCAAAAAAGGGAAAATTACCATTCGTGGTAATACAAAGCTTGGGTGTATGCCTGAGCTTTTTTTATGATTAAATGGCCCCAATACTGTGTACTTTTTCTGATAATAATCCTGTGGGGTGGGGGGCTTTTGAAAGCACAACGCATTAATTTTGAAATGCTGCAGGAAGTCGTGCCCATTCATGATTTTCAGGCCAATTCCGAAAGTTTTGCCATTACACAGAACAAAGGGCATTATCTGTTTTTCGCCCATGAGAAGGGAGCCCTGATGTTCGACGGTATGTATTGGCGGAATTTCAACCCCAACGATTCCCGACAGATCAATACCGTCGCCTCTTCGCTATCCACAGATCATGTATTTTACGGAGCCGTAGGAGATATTGGCCGCATGGACTTTGATCAAAAGGGCGAAATGCATTTCCATTCTTTTCTCAATGAATTGCCCGACAGCGTGAAGCACTTTCGGCAGGTTTTGGATGCTTATGTGGTGGGCAATAATGTTTATTTCAACCTGAAACACCGGGTGCTAATGCGCGAAATTGATCGCAGCAGCTGGTCAGAGATTCAGCTTGGCCCATATATTCGGCATATCTTTCCCCTGAAAGCAGGGATATTTATTGAGAGTCCCAACAAGTGGGTGTTGTATCGTTACGGGCGAAAATTACCGATTCCGATCCGCAATGTGGAAGACCATAAAGTGGAGGGGGTTATTGAAATTTCACCATCGCATTTGATCCTTGTTGGGCGCTACGGACAAAACGACTGGGTGATGGATTTAAACCCTAAAACGGGTGAGCATAGCTATTGGGACCTGCCTAAAAAGCTCGGGCGTATTGAGGGAAGTGCCAAAATCCGCAATGGGCTGATCGGTATTTATACCCGTAATCGGGGGGTCATTTATTTAAGTATCAAGTCGCAGTCGGTGGTTCGGAGGATTGAGCGCAAGGAGGGGATGAGCTCCAACCGGGTCTATGACCTTTTTGTGGATTTCCGTGGGATCTCGTGGATCATCACTTCTAAATCCATTGTGCAGGTGCGAAACGATGGGGTCAATTTCAAGCATTTTCAGGAGGGTGATCAATACAAGGGAATGGTGACGAAGATTTTCCGGCAGAGCGATGATACCCTTTATTTTGGGACAGAGCAGGAGTTTGGGCGGATAATTGAAAATTCGGATCAAGACATGCCGCGGATTGAGATTCTTTCTGATGACAGCGGCAAGATCAACGACATTCAGGAAAGCAAGGAGCTGGGAATTGTGATCAGTACAGAGGAAGGTTTGTTTCGTTGGAGCGTCAGGAGGCAACAGATTGAGCGCATTCCGTCGGTACCTAATCGCCTGCGGGACTTTTTGATCTTTCAGTTTGCGGGCAACGAATGGCTTTGCCTCGCCCGCAGTAACTATGTGGTCGTTTATCAGCTGAAAGGAGGTAAAGCCATCAAGCGGTGGAAGGAAACCCAGTGGGAAGGAGTGCCCAATCAGCTGACTGTCGGTACACTTTTTCCCGATGGTTCCTACCGTATTTGGGTAAATCACGCCAATGGGGAGCTGGCCGAGCTGAAGCTCCACTGGGGGGTGAATGAAGGCTTGGCAGTCAGTAAGCGGTATTTTGGGGCCGCCGAAGGCTTTGATCCCGGCTTGGGCTTCGAACAGTCGTTGGCGCCAGTGTTAGGCGAAAATGTGTTTCAATCTGAGGATAGCTTTTGGCATTTTTTGGAAGAGGAAGATCGTTTTGAGCAGGTAAATCCACCGCTCAAAGGGGTGAATTTTGTGCTGCCAGTGAGCCCTTCCGAGAAAAAATTATTGATCAGTGAACGTTCTGCGGAGGAAGATTATTTCTGGATTGGCCAGTGGACCGGCAAAGAGATGGTGCCGGTAAGCCGTTCGATTTACGGGCTGAACCTCGGCACAATACGCACTGGTGCCGGAGGCTCGGATCATGGCCGTGTTTGGGTTGGGGGGCGCATTGGTTTGCTGAGTGTAAATACCGAACTGTTCAATATTCCCTTCGGGGAATTTCGCCCTCGGGTTTTACGGCTTGATTACCTGAATGGGGATTACACCCGTTACATGTCGCCGACTTTCAGCGAAACGGTAACGATTCCTTATGACAGCCTGCCGGTGAGGGTCAATTATTCAGTGATTGGCGAGAACATGATGCCCCACAAATACCGTTACCGCATCACGGCACCTAAGCGGTTTTTTAGTGGTGAATCGCATTGGTCGGAATGGAGTTACGATCATAAAATTGTGCTTGAACACCTTTATGAAGGCGCTTACAGGATTGATCTGCAATCACAAAATACCTTTGGGCATTCCAGTGAAACCACGCAATTCAACATTGTCATTCTTCCGCCATTTTACCGGAAGTGGTATATGTTACTGCTTTATTTCTTTGGATTAATCGGCCTGATGATCATCAGTGGAAAGTGGTTTTCCTATAAGTTGCGAAGGGAGAAAAAAGTGCTGGAGCACAAAGTAAAAGAGCGCACCCGGTCTATCGCCCGAAAAAATGAGTTGCTGGAAGAGAAAAACCAAGCCATCAGGGAGCAGGCACAAGTGCTTTCGCTAAAGAATGAGCAGATCAGCAGAGATATGCGCTACGGTGCACAATTACAGCGGATGAACCGCCCGAGAGAAGAAGAGCTGCAACAGTATTTTGCTGACCACTTTGTGTTTTCTGCACCCAAGGATACCATTGGCGGCGATTTTTATATGATCATTCCCCTGGATGAGGACCGCTGCTGTATGGTGGTGGGCGACTGTACAGGGCATGGGGTGCCAGGGGCGTTGGTGTCTGCTATTGCGACCGTCTTAATTCGGGAGACCGTTAATTTTTACGGACTGGAGGAGCCCTGTGAAATTCTTGAGAGGCTTGACCATGAGTTTGGCAAGCTGATGAAAAATGAAAATCCCTACCTTCAGGAGGGGATGGAGCTTGGCCTTGCGCAGATCGACCGAAAGCGGAAAAAAATAAAATATGCGGGTGCGCGCCGTTCCTTATGGGTGCTGCAAAGTGGGCAGGTGCTAAAAGTAAAAGGGGTTCGCCGATCGATTGGCGAACAGTATTTACGGGGAGCTTCGCCTTACACACAACAGGAGTTTGACTATAAAGGAACGGAAGGTTTTTTCCTTTTTACCGATGGTCTGACGGATCAGTTTGGTGGAGAGGGTAATCGTAAATTTGGCTTTAAGCAACTCGAGCAACTGATTCAGAAACAGCAAAGCCAACAGGGCGTGGTGCTGTCCCAAAAATTATTTGTCGATGCCTTTTACCAATGGAAACGTGCCGAGGAACAGGTGGATGATGTAACCATTGTCGGTTTCACGCTTTAAATGACCCTTCGGCCATACCGGAACCGCTTCTTGAAATAGCTTGAATAAATATTGGTCTCAACCACACCCAGGCTGCTTGAAGAATGAATAAACATGATCCTGTCTTTTCCCTTTTTTCCGGTTACCATCCCGACATGCGTAATCTTCCGCCGCTTCTTTCCTGTAGCAAAAAATACAAGGTCGCCTTTTTGCAACTCCTTCATCCCTACTTTTTTACCCAGTTTCGCTTGTTCATGCGATGTTCGCGGAAGCTTTATGCCACCGGCCTGAAAGGAATTGACCAGCAGGCCGCTGCAATCCATGCCTGCGCGGGTGGTGCCGCCCCAACGGTAAGGGGTGCCCGTATAGGAACGTGCTGTTTGAATGATCGTGTTGACTTTTCGGCTGCGGGCTTTTTTTCGGGCCGAGCAGCTGCCCAGCACGAGCACTAAAATTATCAGGCAAAAAAATACGGGAAGTTGTTGTCTCATCTTCAAATCAATATTGGGAATACTTTTACGGTTGCAATTTATAATTTTATTAAGGGGAAGAACAGGATTGTTTGATTTTTAATATCCATCATTTTTCCTGTTAAATCAGCAACTAAACCGTCTGATATGTGCATTTAAAACATCAAACCCCATTAATTTTTCATATATTGGTATTCTATTCAATGATATCCCAGTATCAATAATTTTTGATACCAGTGCATACCAAACCTATTAAATCGAATTTCTGAATGATGGACACGGTGGACAATCAACTACTTTCGGTGCTTGCTGAGCAGTTACAGGGGCAATTATATTATGATGACCTGATGCTCAAGCTTTATGCTACTGATGCTTCAGCATACCGAGAACTTCCGCTTGCGGTGGCAATCCCTGAAAATAAAGAGGACCTTTTCACTTTGGTAAAATTTGCGGATCAGCATCAAGTGCCACTGATTCCCCGAACGGCGGGAACCTCACTTGCCGGGCAGGTGGTCGGCAAGGGGATTATTGTTGATGTCTCCAAAAAGTTCACCGACATCCTTTCTGTAGATACCGAAAATCAGCGGGTGACTGTTCAGCCTGGTGTAATTCGGGATGTGCTGAATATGCACCTGAAAGCTTCACAGCTTTATTTTGGCCCGGAAACCTCTACGGCCAACCGCGCCATGATCGGCGGAATGGTGGGCAATAATTCCTGCGGATCCAATTCGGTGGTTTATGGTTCTACCCGTGAGCAGCTGATTGAGGTGAAGGCTATTCTTGCTGATGGCTCTGATGTCACTTTTTCAGCCCTCAACAGGGAGGAATTCGAGAAAAAATGTCAGCTAAAAACTCTGGAAGGCGCTTTATATCACGGTATGGACGCCATGCTTTCCGATAAAGCCAATCAGGAGGAAATCAGGAAGGAGTTCCCGAAGCCGTCTATTCCACGTCGCAACACAGGTTATGCCATTGACATGCTCCTGGATACGGCACCTTATACCTTTGGAAAAGACGATTTCAACTTTTGTAAATTGATTGCCGGATCAGAAGGAACCCTGGCATTGATTTATGAAATTACCTTGCAGTGTGCCCCTTTGCCCCCGACGGAGCAAGCATTGGTTGCACTTCATTTTAACAGTGTTGATGAGGCACTGAAAGGTAATTTGGTCGCACTGAAACATGATGTGCTGGCTTCAGAATTAATGGATCAGTTTATTTTGGAGTGTACCGCCAACAGTAAAATGTATGCGCCTTACCGCTTTTTTGTGCAAGGTGAGCCGGGTGCAATTTTGGCGGTGGATATTTCCCGAGATACCAAGGAGGAAGTGCAGCAGGTTTATGAGGCGATGGTGGCAGACTTTAAGGAAGCAGGCTTGGGCTATCATTTCCCACTGATTGAAGGAGCTGACTGCGGTAAGGTGTGGTCGCTGCGTAAGGCAGGTTTGGGCTTGTTGTCGAATATGCCGGGCGATGCCAAACCGGCACCGGTGATTGAGGATACAGCCGTTGATGTGGAGGATTTGCCTGCCTTTATCCGCGATTTCAATGTTACACTCGATAAGTACGGCTTGAGTTGTGTCCATTATGCCCATGCGGGTTCAGGCGAGTTGCATTTGCGTCCGATTTTGAACCTGAAGACCAAAGAAGGGAATGAGATGTTCCGTACAATTGCGACGGAAATTGCCCATTTGGTGAAAAAATATAATGGCTCATTAAGTGGGGAGCATGGCGATGGCCGTTTGCGCGGGGAGTTTATTCCGCTGATGATCGGGCAAAAAAATTATGCCCTGCTCAAAGAGGTCAAGCGCATGTGGGATCCGAAGGGCATCTTCAATCCGAACAAGATTGTCGATACGCCGAAGATGAACGAAAGCCTGCGTTTTGAGCCAGGACAGGAAACACCAGAAATTGAAACCCTGCTTGATTTTTCTTCTACCCACGGCGTGGTGCGTGCAGCAGAAAACTGTAACGGAACGGGTATCTGCCTGAAATCCCATGCTTCTGGCGGGACCATGTGTCCGAGTTATATGGCGACCCGTGAGGAAAAACATTCTACCCGTGGACGGGCGAATATTCTGCGGGAGGTTTTGAACAATAATACCAATGCCAACCGCTTTGACAGCGAAGAGCTGAAAGAGGTTTTGGATCTGTGTCTGTCCTGCAAAGGCTGTAAATCAGAATGTCCATCCAATGTGGATATTGGTAAACTGAAGGCGGAATTTCTGCAAAACTACTACGATGTGCATGGCGCGCCTTTGCGTTCAAGAATGATTGCCAATATTCATAAAAGCAACCACCTCGCATCGAAGGTGTCGTCATTGTTTAACTTTATGGTGGACAATTCGGTTACCTCTTCGATAGTGAAGGCGACGGCGGGCATCGCACCTCAGCGCAGTATTCCCAAGGTACATAAAGTGACTTTGCGTGATTGGTTCAATAAGCGTCCGAAGCAACGCACCCCTGCGATTCATGGGCAGGTGTATTTCTTCTGCGATGAATTTACCAATTATAACGATACCAATATCGGACAAACGGCGATTAAGCTTTTGGAAGCCCTGGGATATGAGGTGTTGATGGTGGAGCATGCCCCAAGTGGAAGGGCTTATCTGTCGAAAGGTTTCCTGAGAAAAGGGAAGGCTTTTGCGGAGAAGAACATCAATATTTTCTCCAAATTGGTGAATGATAAAACGCCTTTGGTGGGTTTGGAACCTTCAGCGATTTTGTCTTTCCGCGATGAATATATCGACCTGACCCGTGGCACCATGCGCAAGCAGGCGGAGCAGTTGGCGAAGAATGTTTTTATGATTGATGAGTTTATCGATCAGCTGATGGAAGCAGGGAAAGTGGATAAAAGTCGCTTTACCAAGGAGAGCAAAAAGGTCAAGCTGCATGGGCACTGTCAGCAAAAAGCGGTGGCGAGTTTGGTGCCTTCCAAGCGGATTTTATCCTTCCCAAGCAATTACACCGTGGAGGCTATTCCGTCGGGTTGTTGCGGAATGGCAGGCTCTTTTGGTTATGAAAAAGAGCATTATGAACTATCAATGCAGATCGGGGAATTGGTGCTTTTTCCAACGGTGAGAAAGCAACCGGAAGAGGTTTTGATTTCAGCGACTGGAACAAGTTGTCGACATCAAATCAAGGACGGAACTGACCGTCATGCCAAGCACCCTGTGGAAATTTTGTATGAGGCTTTGGATTAAGAAATTTCAAAGTTCAAGCGTCGCGCTTGGACGATAAAATTAAAGCTATCGCGAGAGTCCCTCTCGTGATAGTCTTTACTGGTCGTAGTCCCCGAACCACGATCAGTTTTAGCTGAGCGACAAAAAATCAAATAGTATGAATTCTACAATCAACCTACGATTCCCTATTGGGGAAATGCCTTCTGAAAAACACCCAACTTCAGCACAATTGGAACAATGGATTTTGACGATTGAACAGTTTCCTTCCACCTTACAAGAGGTCGTGAAGGACTTATCAGTTGACCAGTTGAATTGGTGTTATAGAGCAGGAGGGTGGAGCATCAAACAATTAGTTCATCATTGTGCAGATTCTCATATGAACAGCTTCATTCGGTTCAAATTGGCATTAACAGAAGAGGTGCCAGCGATCAAACCCTATTTTGAAGATCGTTGGGCAGAACTATCGGATAGTTTGGATGATAATATTGAGGATTCTTTGCTTTTGCTCAGGGCATTGCATCGGAAATGGGTGAAGTTGTTGAAAAGCCTTAGTCAAGAGGAGTTGAATCGAACCTTTGTGCATCCCGAGCATGGTACGTCCTTTAGTTTGGTGGAGAATATTGGGATTTATGCATGGCATTGCAACCATCATTTGGCTCATGTTCGATTGGCAATTGAGGCTGAAGGGGGAGGTAAGGGGTAGGCCATATTTATAAAAAAAACTGGTCATAGTACGGAGACTACAACCAGTTTTTACCCTTATTTGGTCGTGGCGCCTTCGCTACGACCAATATTTCAACCTACAACGCCTTCTCCAACGCCTTCTCCAATTCCTCGCCCCTTAAATTCTTGGCGATGATTTTCCCTTCTTTATCTAAAAGGAAAGATGCAGGAATAGCCGTGATCTGATAGATACCTGCTACATCGGCTTTACCATCTTCCATCCCGATCACCTGCACGCCTGGCAACTGATCATCGGCCATGGCTTTTTGCCACGCTTCAGGGTTGCGGTCGAGAGAGATGCCATAAATTTCAAATCCTTTATCGTGGAAGTTTTTATAGGCTTTCACAAGGCTTGGGCTTTCCTTACGGCAAGGTCCACACCATGAAGCCCAAAAATCCAACAAAACCACCTGACCACGCAAAGAGGACAGCTTAATGGTTTTTCCTTCCTGATCTTTGAGGCTGACCTCGGGGGCTTCGGCGCCAATGGCAAGCTTTTTTGTTGCCGCAAGCTGCATCTCAAATTGCTTGACGATTTTCAGGCCAGGCATTTTCTTATTAAGTCGAGCAAGCTGTGCATCTACAAATTCTGGATCAGTATCATAGGTAATCACATCCTTTAAAATGTTCAGGGTAGTTAGGTTGACTGGCGCCTCCTCAATAATTTTTTTTATTTGCTGATTCAACTGCCCTTGCAAGTTGGTAAATTGCGCTTCGGCCATTTGCATTCCTGCCTGGTCTTTTTTATTGGCCGCTTCGGCATAATTCATCTGAATTTCAGCCACGCTGTCGGTAATTTGCTGATTGAGTAAATTGATCTTTTGCTGCACCTCAACCTCAGGAGAGCCCGTAACCTTGGAGTTCTCCGCATCAACATTAATTTCAAGGTCATTATTGTTGATCGCTAAAATCACAGGAAGCTGATTGTAAACCATCAGACGGTAAAATCCTGGCTCAAAGTCCTTCAATTCATAATCAAATTTTCCATTGGCATCCACCCGAATGGTGTCGCGCAGATTACCTGCAGGTTCCACTTGCAAAAGTACCACAGCACCTTGGGCATCTTCAGCTTTTTGAATATTCCCCTTCAGGTGAACGGTATGTTTGGCATTTTCCTGTTGTGCTTGTTCCGAAGAATTACAGGCACTAAACCCGATAGAAGCAAGAATGGAGAGCCCAAAAAGATATTTTTTCATGATAAGGGGGTATGAGGGTGGAGTGATTGATTTCTATTTTTTTGTAAAATAACGGGAAGTGGCGGATTATGCAAATCCCGCAATAAATCCTGCAAAGATAAGCTCGACTACTTTTCAAGTCCCTTTCCCAAAAAATCTGTATCTTTAAACTTGAATATAAAAATGGATAATCCCATGAGCCAAAGACAAGCATTACCGATCGGCATACAGACGTTTGAGCGCCTTAGGTTTCCTAAGGATGACTTCTTGTACGTGGATAAAACAAAATATATTTATGAAATGGCCAAACTTAGCATTGGTTATTACTTTTTGTCACGTCCTCGTCGTTTCGGGAAATCTATGCTTTGCTCCACCTTTGAAGCGCTTTTTGAAGGAAAGCAGGAGCTGTTTGAGGGACTTTATATTCATGATAAATGGGATTGGTCGCAAAGTTATCCTGTGATTCGGATTGATCTGAGTGGCGTTCACTATAAAGATATTGATTCGGTAGGGCAAAAGATTCAATTTGTTTTACAGTCAAACGCAAGAAAATATCAGGTAGAGCTTAAGACCGAGGAGCAGTTGGGTTCGCAGTTCATGGAGTTAATTCAGGCAGTAGCGAAAAAACATCGAAATAAGGTCGTTATCCTCATCGACGAATACGACAAACCCGTACAGGATACCCTGTCCAGCGATGATCAATTAGCTTCTAAGTCTTTAGATGTTTTGCGGGGTTTTTATTCGGCGATCAAAGCCTCGGATCAATACATTCGCTTTTGCTTCATGACGGGTATTACCAAGTTCACTGGTGTGGGGCTATTCAGTGGGGCGAATAACTTTGAGGACATTACACTCGATGGTCATTATGCATCTATTTGTGGTTTTACCCAAAATGAACTGGAAACCTGCTTTGGAAGCTATTTTGATGATGTTGACATGGAGGAAGTCAAGGCTTGGTACAATGGCTATAACTATCTTGGCGATAAGGTGTACAATCCATTTGATATTTTATTATTCCTGAAAAAACAGGCGGATTTTGATAATTATTGGTGGGACTCAGGTCAGCCTGCTTTTATTACTAAAATCTTTTCGAAAGGGGAGGTCACGCCCTACCAATTGAGCAATTTGGTTTTGCCTTCGGAGGAGTTGAAACAGTTTGATTTAAATAATCTGAATTTGGTTTCCCTTTTGTGGCAAGCAGGTTATCTGACCATTGCTGAGCGCATCAAAATACCGATGCGTGGGTATCGCTATCGAATGGCGATTCCGAACAATGAAATTCAGGTATCGCTGAACAGACTCTTTTTGATGGATCTGACGGGACTCCGTCAAAGCAGTCAGCATCAAAATTATAAGGCATTTGATGCCATTTATGATCATCAAATGGGTGATTTCGAAAAAGCGATCAAGGCGATGTTTTCGGCCATCCCTTACAATAATTATGTGCAAAACAACATCGATAAGTTTGAAGGCTATTACGCTTCGGTGATGTATGTTTATTTATTGGCTTTAGGCTTGAAAACCCACACCGAAGAAGCGACTTCTCACGGACGTATCGACTTGGTGATGGAAACCCCGACGCACATCTATGTGGTCGAATTCAAGGTGAATGCACCAAAGCCTGAAGGCAAAGAGAAAGGCGAAGCCATTCAGCAAATTCATGAGAAAAAATACTATGCGCCCTATTTGAGTGATGATCGAAAAATCATTTTGATCGGTATGCACTTCAATGAGCAGGAGCGCAATTTGGATTGGTTTGAGGTGGATGATAGCGTGTAGGCCTTAAGCGCTGGTCGTAGGCTCCTGTCTGCGACCGATGCGTTATTTTACCAAGAATAAAGCCTTGACCTACATATTCTCACCAAGGTTGAAACCTTGGCCTAACAGCGTCAAACCCACTGAAGTGGGTTGGGGCGGTGGGAGTTGGGAAGTACCAGCCTATTCATCCTATAGCGAGAGTCCCTTTGGTGATGGCTATTGATGATTCTGTAAAGGGGTAATAATTTACGTCTCATGTTATTTGTTTTTCCTGCTTTACCTAAGCACCGTTTTACTACATTAGTCGTAATTGAGGAACTACAAATTGAGGTAGGGAGATTTAATTTGTACAAGACCGATACAAATGGTTTATTTATGATTTGTAGACTATCGCACACAATCTGCACGAAAAAATGGAGATTATTGTTCGCTCCCCTGATTTGATCGAATAAGTGTATTATTTTGAACTTTATCTCTTATGACCAGAAATTAAATTATATAGAGGTAATTTACCATTATTTTTATCCTTAAAGTTTTCAAGCCAAAAGTCTTCCCATTCAAATTGCTTATCTTCATTATCAATAATTGAATATTCAACTTTATGAAAATGCCATTCTTTTCGTTCAGGAGATTTTAATCTATTAAATATATTACCTTTTCCAATATATACTACTTGTCCTTTCTTATCCAAGTATTGATAGATTCCTTTGGTGTTTTTTAGACTGTATGGGATTTTTTCCTTAAGAAAAGAATTCTCAAATGCAGGCATTAAGGAAATAATCCACTTTCCATTATGCTCCCTTGCCTTAAAATTTTTTAAATCGCTATCTTCCGAGTTGTGAATTTTAGATATCCAATTATTTCTATTAATTATCTCGCCAGCACTACTCCTAATTGAACGTTTTTTACCAGAAGATGTATATAAACAATAACAGTCACTATCAATATTATCATTGTAGAACTGGAAGCCAATTTCATTCAACTCCTCATCAATAAAATAATGGACGTATTTATACAGATGCATTTCTGCTAATTTGTAAAACACACTATTATAATTGAATCGGCCATCTCTTATTGAAATTATAGGTTCATTTGTTGAAGGTCTTAGTCTTTTAAATTTTTTCAAACTTACTTGTGCGTTTAAATACTTATAAAATAAAGTTATTTACATAAAATATTTTGTTTGAAAAAATGTTTTCATTAGTTAAAAATTTAAATTAATTATTATAATAATTAATTTTAACTAATATTTTTAGCTTCCGCCAAGACGTTAAGCATTACGTCTCTACAGTGTTGTCCCAAAATGAAATACCAACCTGCTTCAGCAGGTTTGACTCTGTTAGGCCATTGCTTCAGCTGTGGTCAACGAAAGGATGCCAAGACACAAAAAAAGCGCCACCTCCCGAGGAAAGCGACGCTTTAAAATTCAATGAAGAATGGATGATTAGATCAACGCTTTGGCGTTTTCTACCACGGCATCTAATCCTGTGATATCTTTACCACCCGCAGTTGCGAAGAAAGGCTGACCACCGCCACCACCTTTGATGGCTTTGGCTAATTCTTTCACCATTTTACCTGCATGTAGGTCTTTTTCTTTTACTAAGTTTTCGGAGATCATTACCGCTACCTGTGGTTTGCCAGCGATGTCGGCTGCCAATACCATGAAGAGGTTGTCGATCTCGTTTTTCATTTGGAAACAAAGGTTCTTCAACTGATCCGCAGCAGGAAGGCTCACTTTTTTGATCACGACGTTGATGTCGCCTTTGGCTTCAACGGCAGCTTTCAAGTCGCCTTTCAATGCCTGTGCTTTTTCAGCGTGCAATGTTTCGATTTCTTTCGCCAAAGCAGCACGTTCGTTCATCAAGGCTTCAATCGCTTTGATGGCATCCTTAGGATTTTTCAATGCTTCTTTGATCGCTTTCAACTCGTTCGACGCTTTGTTCATATAAGCTTCTGCACCGTCAGCAGTCAAGGCTTCGATACGACGAACACCCGCAGCTACTGAAGATTCAGCAGTGATTTTGAACAAACCGATCTGACCCGTAGCCGATACGTGTGTACCACCACAAAGCTCAACAGAATAAGCAGAATCGAAAGTAATCACACGAACGAAATCACCGTATTTCTCACCGAACAATGCTGTTGCGCCTAAAGCTTGTGCTTCAGCGATTGGCAAGTTACGACGCTCATCCAAAGAGATGTTCTCACGGATTTTTTGGTTCACGATTTCTTCTACCTGAGCGATTTCTTCGTCTGTCATTTTCGAGAAATGAGAGAAGTCAAAACGCAATACGCTGTCCGAAACAAATGATCCTTTTTGCTGAACGTGATCACCCAAAACCGATTTCAATGCTGAGTGCAACAAGTGCGTCGCCGTGTGGTTGTTCATTGACAACTGACGTTTTTTCGCGCTTACTACCGCATGGAATTCAGCCGAAGGATTTTCAGGAAGTGCCTTCATCAAGTGAATAGACAATTCATTTTCCTTCTTGGTATCGATGATGCTGTATTTTTTACCTTCAGCCTCAATGTACCCTACATCACCAGCCTGTCCTCCTGATTCTGCATAGAATGGTGTTGTTTCCAAAACCACTTGGAACATCGACTTTTTCTTGTTGTCTTTCACCTCACGGTAACGCAAGATTTTGGTCGTTGCTTCCAAATGATCGTAACCGATGAAGCTCACATCTTCTCCCTCATGAACAACCGTCCAATCCGAAGTTTCCGTTTTCGCCGCATTACGCGAACGATCTTTCTGTACCTTCATCTCCGCCTCGAAGCCTTTTTCGTCAATGTTCAGACCGTTCTCACGGGCGATCAATGCCGTCAGATCGACAGGGAAACCGAAAGTATCATATAATTCAAAGACAGTCTTGCCGTCCAAGGTATCTTTTTTCGAAGCTTTCAACTCTTCGCTCAAGCCGTCGATTTTGCGCAAACCTGTTTCCAACGTACGCAAGAAAGCCGACTCCTCTTCCATGATCACCTTGATGATGAAATCTTGCTGAGCGATCAACTCAGGGAACACACCGTCAAATTGCTCACACAATAGTGGCACAAGCGTGTTGATGAACGGCTGTTTGAAGTCCAAGAAAGTGTAACCGTAACGTACCGCACGGCGCAAAATACGACGGATCACATACCCAGCTTTGTTGTTTGATGGCAACTGACCGTCGGCAATCGCGAAAGATACCGCACGAACGTGATCGACAATCACACGCAAAGCGATGTCAATTTTTTCGTCTTTACCGTACTCAACGCCTGACTTCTGTGCCAAGAATTGGATCATTGGTTGGAAGACATCTGTATCGTAGTTTGATGTTTTGCCCTGAAGCGCCATACACAAACGCTCAAAGCCCATGCCTGTATCGACATGTTGCGCAGGCAACTTGATCAGGCTACCATCCGCCATGCGGTTGAACTGCATGAATACCAAGTTCCAGATCTCAACAACTTGTGGGTGGTCTTCATTTACCAAGTCTTTACCTGCCACCGCTGCAATTTCGGCATCCGAACGCAAGTCAATGTGGATTTCCGAACATGGACCACAAGGACCTTGCTCACCCATTTCCCAGAAGTTGTCTTTTTTATTTCCGTTAAGAATGCGCTCTTCAGCAATCAAAGCTTTCCAGAAATCATAAGCCTCCGTATCGCGTGCCAATCCTTCTTTTTCGTCTCCTTCAAAGATCGTTACATACAAACGCTCTTTTGGCAACTGATAAACATCCGTCAAAAGTTCCCACGCCCAAGCGATGGCTTCTTTTTTGAAATAATCACCAAAAGACCAGTTACCCAGCATCTCGAACATGGTGTGGTGATAGGTATCAATCCCCACCTCTTCCAAGTCATTGTGCTTGCCAGAAACCCTCATGCACTTTTGAGTATCTGCGGCTCGTTTATAATCTACCGTTTTATTACCTAAGAAGATATCTTTAAATTGATTCATTCCGGCATTGGTGAACATCAAGGTAGGGTCGTCTTTGACTACCATTGGCGCAGAGGACACTACTTGGTGTGTTTTTTCCTCAAAAAACTCCAAAAATTTCTGTCTTATTTGCTTGGAATCCATGTATCTGAATAACTAAAATTTGAATTGCTAATTTTGAAAGTTATGTTTTAGCTGTACCTTTACATAACTTGCTATGTCGATTTTGATCACTTCTGCAAAAGTAATGCATCAAATGATGTGAACGAACATTTAATTCACAAAAATAGCAGAATTTTAGAATACATACTCAACAGATGGCCAAGATAAAATATTACTACGATACAGAAACGTGCAGATACGAAAGGATTACCATATCTAAACGTATGCGGTTAATGAACTATTTGGGGTTCCTGACTGGCAGTATTTGCTGTGCAATCGTTATTTTAGTGATTTTCGGTATTTGGTTTGACTCCCCGAAGGAAGCGATACTCAAGAAGGAAAATAAAGAGCTTCAGTATCATTATGACCTGCTTAAAGGCAAGGTCGATAATGCGGTGAAGATGCTGGGCTATCTGGAGGAGCGGGATGCAAATATTTATCGGGTAATTTATGAGGCAGAGCCTATTCCTCTCGAAGTACGGCAAGGAGGTGTTGGCGGCAGTTATCGGTATGCCGACCTGCTGGAGCGAGGGCTGAAAAGTGAATCCCTGGTATTGGATACTTACAAAAAAGTGGACGCGCTGCGCAAACGCCTGTATGTGCAGTCTAAATCCTACGATGAAATTTTGAGCCTGGCCCGAAACAAAGAAAAACTGTGGGCATCATTGCCTGCTATTCAGCCTTTGAGTAATAAAGACCTGAAGCGTTTGGCTTCCGGTTACGGTTATCGAATTCACCCAATTCATAAAATCCGAAGATTACATACTGGGATTGATTTTTCGGCACCCAAAGGAACGCCAATTTACGCTACCGGGGCCGGCAAGGTGGTGAAGACCAAAACGGATTTCAGTGGTTACGGTAAGCATATTGTGATTGACCACGGTTATGGCTATAAAACACTTTATGCGCATATGCAGGATTTTGCGGTTAAGCGTGGTGCAAAAGTGAAGCGTGGGGATTTGATCGGCTACGTGGGGAACACGGGCTCTTCGACTGCACCGCATTGCCATTATGAAGTCCGTAAAAATGACCGCCCGGTCAATCCAATTAATTATTTGTACCAGGGGATTACGCCTGAGGAATATGAGGAGTTATTGCGCCTGGCATCGGTAGAAAATCAGTCATTGTCATAAATAAAACAAAATCTCGTCTTTTTGCTCGAGGGTTTGAAAAAACCGTTTTGAGGCACTGAGATCAATATTAGCGATTGGTTTTTCGCGAATCTGCCGACCTTTGTCCGTGGATTCGGGAGAAAACCTGTCGCTATTTTTTTGAAGTCTTTTAGAGTAAGTGCTTTATTTCTTTTAAATTTATGCGATATTTAAGAAAGAGTACTTGGGAGGAAATGAACACTTTAAGCCTTTGAACTGTGCCGTACAAAGAGAAAGAAATACTAAAAAAATACTTTACAATTGGCGAGGTAGCGGAAATGTTGCAGGTTTCCACTTCATTGATTCGCTTCTGGGAGGGGGAATTTGGATTGATCCGCCCGAAGAAAAACCGCAATGGTAACCGTCAGTTTACGCGTGAGGATATTGCCAACGTGAAAGTGATTTACCATTTGGTGAAAGAAAAGGGCTATACCTTACAAGGTGCCAAAGATTACCTGAAAAACAATTCCAAAGAGGTCAAAGATAAGTTGGAGATAGTAGAATCTCTTCGCTCACTAAAATCTTTCCTCATTGACCTCAAAACACAGCTCTAAGGAAAAACAATTCCTTTTAGGCGCTATCGCCCTGGGCATGGTACCAGGCGTTGGAGCGCATATTTTTCGTTCACTGATCGCCCATTTTGGCTCGGCACAAGCGGTATGGGATGTTCCTCCAGGTGAACTTCAGAAAGTTAAAGGGGTGGGCGCGAAATTATCGGCACACCTGAAAAACCCGACCCTGTTTTTTGATGCCGCACAACAGCAAATCGATCGTTGCAGCCAGCTGGGTATCCGTTTGCTTTCATTGCAGGATCCCGCTTATCCCTTCCGACTCAAACAAATTGCCGATGCGCCGCCCGTCATTTATGTATATGGGGAGGCCGACCTGAATCCGCACCGGAGTATTGCAGTGGTGGGTACAAGGCGTGCTACCGCTTACGGACTTGATTTTCTCACTGATTTTATAGATTACCTCAAACCTTATCAGCCCACCATCGTCTCTGGGCTTGCCTACGGTATTGATATCCATGCACATAAAAGAGCACTCGCTACAGCGCTGCCCACCATCGGAATTATGGCCAGTGGAATGAACATTATTTATCCGCAAAAACACCGCAATACTGCCGTAGAAATGGTGAAATGTGGTGGTGCCCTGATCACAGAATCCCCCTTGGATACCTCCCCCGATGCCATGCTTTTTCCTGCCCGAAACCGGATTATCGCTGGCCTCTGCGATGCTGTGGTGGTCATGGAAGCCATGGCTTCTGGTGGCGCCCTGATAACGGCTGAACTTGCCAATGATTACAATCGGGAGGTTTTGGCACTCGGTGGGCCCTATCATTCCAAATATAGTGAAGGTTGCAATAACCTGGTCAAACAGCAAAGAGCACATCTTATGACGACTCCCGAGGATTTGGTCAGCTTGCTGAATTGGCAATTGCCAACAGATGAACAAGACGCAGTAAGCAAGAAGTTTGAAGAATTTTTGAGCAATGAGGAGATGGCCGTGGTTACTTTTCTTCAAAAATACGGGCAACCCATTCACCGTGATGAACTTTTAGCAGGAATGGAGATGGAGGATAATCAGTTGCTTTCGACCTTGCTGAGCCTGGAGTTGCAGTCTATTGTGCAAAACCTGCCAGGTAATCAGGTGGTGTTGCGGCGGTGATTTATGGTTATGTAGGGACGTTGCATGCAACGTCCGTACCGTGAGGTACCAAAATAGCGTGTTAAGGGACCTTGATTTCCATGATTTTATATTTACACAGACTTGAATTTGAAATGCTTGTAGAGGCGTTATTCTTAACGACTCATTAGGCTATCGCAAGCGTTCCTCTCGTGATAGCATCGGCTTAGCTTTAATTAAAAATCAATTAACCATGACCTTTATCTTTCGCTTCGCTAAGAGGCTGTCGCACGGTTTGGTTCTTTGAATTTAGTGTAAAATATTATTTCGTGAGCTGTACGGATGCACCTGCGTGTGTATCCAAACCACCCAAAATAGATGATGATTCGGGCAGGCACATAGGTCAGCCCATACAGTGGCCAAATAAAATTTCGTGGTGTAAAATCAGATTATGGTTATGCAACAACTCTTCTACATTATCATCGAAAACCATAGGGTGAGACATAATGAATTATGCCTTTACAAGATTGACCTGAATAAAAAAATCAAGGCAATCCTGTAAATCAAGGTAATCATGGTCAAAACACTACAATTTAGCCCTTCCAACTGACAAGCCACAATCCTTTCCCCTCATGGTATTAATTCTCATTCCTGTTCCTTAACTTGCAAGCCATAACATTTACAGCATGAAAATTCAGGAAAACCATTCGCTTGCGGGCTTGAACACCTTCGGGGTGTCTGAAACAGCCAATTATTTCACATCCATAACCTCTGTGGAGGAACTGAAAGAGGTGTTGGCCTCGGATATTTTTCAGCAGAATCCGTGGATGATGCTCGGCGGTGGTAGCAATGTGTTGTTCACCAAACCTTATGATGGATTAATCATCTTGAATCAAATCAAGGGCATCGAGTTGGTGAAGGAAGATGAAAGCAATGTATTCCTGAAAGTAGGTGCAGGTGAGGTATGGCATGAAGTGGTTTTGCATACCTTGGCGAACGGTTGGTTTGGGATGGAGAATATGTCCTTGATCCCAGGCTCGGTGGGTGCATCACCGATACAGAATATTGGAGCCTATGGCATGGAACTCAAAGATGTTTTTGAATCTTTGGAGGCCGTAGAAGTGGCAACGGGCGAACTGAAAACCTTTACCCATGAAGAATGTGCTTTCGGCTACCGTGATTCCTTTTTCAAAAGAGCAGGCAAAGGAAAATTCATCATTACTTCGGTTTGCCTGAAGCTGAATAAATCGGCAAAACTCAATGTTTCCTATGGAGCGATTCAGCAGGTTTTGGAAGAAAAAGGCATTACTGAAATCACCCCAAAGGCCGTCAGCGATGCCGTGATTGAGATCCGTCAGTCCAAATTGCCTGATCCTAAAGACATCGGCAATGGCGGAAGCTTCTTCAAAAATCCTGTCATTGAAGAAGATCAATACCTTGACCTCAAAGAAGAATTCCCACGATTGTCCGGTTACCCTGCAGGAAAAGGTTTTGTGAAAATCCCCGCAGGTTTTCTGATCGACCAAGCCGGATGGAAAGGCTACAGAAAAGGTAATGTCGGCGTGCACGAAAAGCAGGCACTTGTTTTGGTAAACTTCGGCGGAAACAACGGGCAGGCGATTATTGATCTGGCAAAAGAAATTCAAGCCTCAGTGATGGAGAAATTTGGGGTGGAGATACAGCCGGAAGTGAATATTATTGGTTGATATTTCTCTTATATGATACAATGAAGTCCAAGTCTAATGAAGGCTTGGACTTTTTTAATTTGTTGATTGTCCGAACAGGCATTCATGTTTATCCAAACCCTGTTCAAGAGCACCTTCATTTCGAAGGGCTGAGCAAGCAGGCAATGGTTCAGTTTGTTGATGCGATGGGACGCATTGCGCTGAAAACAGTGGTTGCGCCAAACGCCTCAACGGTTGATGTCAGTCATTTGGGTGCTGGTTTGTACCAGGTGATGTTGGACGGACAGGTGGTCGAGAAATTATTGAAAGAATAAGACGGTAGGTGCACCGCACGCGGCGTGCGTATGATGCACCAAAATTCCACATAAAACAAAAACAGGCTATCCAATTTGGGTAGCCTGTTTCGTTTGTTGTAGTATTTAAATCAACGAATCCAATCGTTCTTTATCTTCAAATCGTTGGGTGGTGTATTTTTCGACTTTCACGCCAAACTTACGCAGGAAATCCACGCCTTCATCTGAAGGCAGTCCTTTGTATTCAGCATATGATTTGTAATAATACACCTCCTTGATGCCAGAGCTGTAAATGATGCGCGCGCAGGCCAAACAAGGGGCAAGGGTAACGTAGAGCGTACTGCCTTCAACGTCTGTTTTATTTTTTACCGCATACAGTATTGCGTTTTGTTCAGCATGGATGGCCAATGAACAACTTCCCTTGGAATCGCTTGCGCATCCTGTTGTTGGGTATTCTTCATCACAGTTGTGTGTGCCTGCTGGAGGCCCATTATAACCGATGGAAATAATTCGGGTGTCTTTGGCCAATACTGCACCAACATGCTTCTTGATACAGTGGGATCGTCGTGCGATATTCAGCGCGAGCTCCATGTAAATATCGTCAAAATTCGGTCTGCTCATGGTTTTTATATTTCGTAGGAGGACAGAAATTAACCACTCATAAAAAATATCGCTTTATCAGCACGAATTCATTTGCGGGACTGAAAAGGTCTTCTTAATTTCCGTCAAGTATTATTTTGACTCAAAATAAATCTGCCCACACTTAAAATCAAACTAAACGGAGATGAAAAAAATTATATTGGCGAGCTTAATGGTGATTTTATGCACGATAGCCTTTCAGGTACAGGCGCAAGAGGCCCTAAAACCTCGAGTGAGTCCCTTGGCGGTGGTGACCATGAAAAATCATGACAGCTATGTGAAGATCACTTACGGAAGGCCAAATAAACGCGGCCGTGAACTGTTTGGCACGCTGGTGCCTTATGGTAAAGTCTGGAGGACGGGAGCCAATGAAGCTACAGAAATCACCCTTACGGGGGATGTACGTGTTGGCGGAAAAATCCTTAAAGCGGGCACCTATTCGGTGTTTACTGTGCCTAATGAAAAAGAATGGACCATCATTTTCAATAATGACCTTGGGCAATGGGGCGCTTATGATTATAACGAAAACAATGATGTCCTTCGGGTTACGGCTAAGGTAGAACAGCTCGATCAGGTGTATGAGCCTTTTACCATGGAGTTTGAAAACAAAGAGGATGGCAAAGCCAACTGGTTGATCATTTGGGATAAAACCAAGGTGGTGATTCCCGTGGAATTTGCCTGGTAAGACTTTTTTAGGCACAAAAAAAGGTAGCTTCCGTTTGAGGCTACCTTTTTTTATGACCGATTGTCATTGTGATAAGTTGTATTACTTACACCTTGATAACGTTATTTGTTCATCACAAGTTCAGGAGCTTGCCATCCTTTTGCTTTTACACGTTCCAATTGCGTGTAATCCATCGTGAAAGCGTGTGCTGATTGAGGAAGCATATTGATCATCGGATTATTTTCGTCGCCCGACATCTGAATCAAAACCTCCGAAGAATTTTCTGTTTCCCATGCCCAGGATTTTTCCTGTGCCGAGAAAACAAAAGCACCCGTTTCGCCCTTATGTTCACCTGCAATTACTTCAATATCAAAGCGGTTTTGGGAAGCCGTGATGGCGTAAGTGCTATTTTCCCCTTGAACAATTCGTTGTTCTGTTTCATCAGGTCCCATAGTGATGGGATTGTTGCCACCCCAAAATTCAATAGAGTTGAAAATGACTGCATCCAAAAATGCGGTGATGCCATAAACAGGAATGATGTTCAGGCCTACAAAAACCAAGGCATTGATAAATTTATCGCCAATCTGACCATTCCAGTTCCATAATTTTACGGTCAGCTTGAAAGGGCCGTAACAGCTGGTTTGAAATAATCCTGCGCTCAGCATAAAAAATGCCATAAGGTAAGTGGATAGTTTTTTCATTTGAGTGAATTTTGGTTGTGTTTATGATAGTGCACCACAGCGGTGGCCTTATTACTGTGAATTTAGAAAAAAACGCAAAAAATAGATAGTTTTATGCATGATTTAGAGCCTTATGCTGGCTGGTATCAATTTTACGACAGCACAAAAGATATGCTTTCTCCCTTTTACGAGAAAAAGTACAATTTTGATTTGTATTCTGAGACCATTTATGGCTACTATATTGACCCTGCCTGGGATAGTATTGGATCAGAAACGCTTTTTGTTAAAATACTGTATGTTAATTACGAATGGGGTGGAGTGATTATGGAATTTATTGGTGAGTGGAACGACGCCATCAATAATGACATCATGAGCCTGAAAAGGAATATCCTTGAAAGCCTGATGGCAGAAGGGGTCAATAAATTTTTACTGATCGGTGAATATGTGATGAATTTTCATGGTTCTGACGACGCCTATTATGAAGAGTGGTTCGAGGAGGTGGAAGAAGGCTGGATAGTCGCGATGAACTTTCGGGAACATGTGCTGGCAGAGATGGACCAATTTCAGATCGGTCAGTATGTAATCAGTGGGCAGGACCTGCAGATGAGCAAATGGCGCACCAGCCCACCACAATTACTGCTGCAGGCGGTGGATGGCCTGGCACGAAAGCGCCTGGGCTGAAGCCCCCTTGATCAGGCCATTTTTTCTACTTCGGCCTCCATCGGAAAAGTAAAGTGATTCGATGTTCCAACCTGCTGAACGACACTTCGCGTACGGTTGTCTTTCAGCTTGCGGTAACGGATTTTCTGATAGCGGAAATCCGAGCCGATCGGGATTTCGCCTACGGTAATACGATCAGCGGAGGCTTCGGCCTGCAAGTTTTTTGCTTGTTGATCCAGAAGCTCAAAGGCCTCCCGTTGTTTTTCTTCCTTGATATGCTGGACAAAAGCGCCTTTGTTGAATTTGTAATTGCGCTGATCGGTGACCCTGTGGGCAAGGGTGTTTTTGTCCAAATGGCGGTCGAGGCGGTAGGCATGTTTGCGATAAATAAAATAGTCGCCTATGGTCAACTGACCGACTTCAAAAAGCCCCACCTCCTTCATGTTCTCAGGGGATGATTGATGAGGATTGAGCGCCTTGAAAAGGGGAGCGTTTTGGGCGGAACTTGCCTTGGGGTTCTCCATGTAGTTTTTGACCAGCGGCAGGGCCGTTTCCGAAAAGTGATCATGGTTCAGAAAGGGGACCATCAATTGTTGGAAGGTTCGTTTCCATTCCATCCCGTGCGGGGCAATTTTCTTCCGTTTGCTGCCATATTTCCGAAAACAGTGCCAATGGGCAATTTCATGGATCAGGGTGAGCAGGAACTGCATGGGCTCTAAAGTGGAATTCAGGCTGATCATGGCTCCCTGGGCAGGTTTATAGCTGAAATCACCAAACTTACTCAGCCTGTTTCGGGTGATTTTGATCGAAAAAGGGTCTTTCTTCCAAAGGTCAGCAACAAGGCCTGCAGAGGCTGGCGGGAGCATAGGGCGGAGGTGATTTTCGATCTCTTTGGCGTTCATAGGAAATGGAGAATAAATTTATGTGTTAATTGTCTGAAAAATTGTTGAAGACGTATTGAAATCGTTCTATTTTACGTCATTGTAATTTTAAGTCAGTATTCATTCGACACATCCCAAAAATAAATAACTTCCTGATACTTTTATGACCTATCGCCTGCTTTTCACCTTCTTTTTTTTTACGCTGGTTTTATCTGCTTCGGCCCAGCAATATACGCTTACGGGTCAGGTAAACGACGCCCAGGGCGAGGCACTGCCCAATGTAACCATTCTGGTTATTGGCGAAAAGAATGGAACCTATTCCAATAGTGAAGGGAAATTTGAGCTTTCCCTGGCCAAGGGGTCGCATCAGGTTCAATTTCAGTCCATGGGCTATGCCCTCAATATTATTCCTGTGGAAGTGAAGGGGGATCAGCAACTGAACATTGTATTGCAGGAACAGGCCATTACCCTTTCAGGTGTTAATATCAATTCCGATGCAGAAGATCCTGCCTATTATATTATGCGGAAGGCCATCGGGCTGGCGAAGTTCTACCGTCAGCAGGTAATGTCTTATGATATGCGGGCTTATGTAAAAGGGGGAGCAACGGTCAAGAAAATCCCAGGCATGTTCAAAATGATGATGGATGACGAGGACGAAAAGAAGCTCCTCGATAAACCACTGGTGATGGAATCGGTGGTGGATGTTCATTATCGCCAACCGCAGGAATATCAGCAGAAAGTCATTTCCTACCGCTCGAGCATTCCTGATGCCGACGATCAGGTGGACCCGATGCAGTTTGTAACCACAAGTCTTTATGATGAAAAAACTGACATCATGATTTCCCCACTTTCCCGTAATGCCTTTCAGTTTTACCGCTTCAAATATGAGGGGACTTTTGAGGATCGCGGCATGCAGGTCAATAAAATCAAACTCAGTCCAAAACGAAAAGGGCAGCAATATTATCGGGGCTATATTTATATTGTGGAGAATGCCTGGTTTATTCACAGCACCAATCTGGTGGTGCCAACCTCTTTTGGCGATGTGCACGTGAAGCAACTTTATGCGCCGCAGAATGATGGTGTTTGGATGCCCGTGTCGCTGAAAGTGGATGGCGATATTTCGGTGATGGGGGTTGAGCTCGTCTTTGATTATATGACTTCCCTGAGCAATTACACTGTGGTGCCTGATACCGAAATTCAGGCGCAGATAGCCCATGCGTTGCCCAAAGAGGTGGCAGAAACACTCGTGGATTCTCCAGAGGATACCATAGGGACGATCAATGAACGGACGCGCAATATCCAGCAACTGATGGCCAAAGATGACCTGTCGAACAAGGAGATGCGAAAACTTCAGCGGCTGGTGAAGAAGGAAGCCAAGAAAAATGCGCCAGAGCCACCCCTGGAGATTCGTTCGCAGGTGAAGGTGGATTCCCTGGCACGCCAGCGCTCTGGGGATTACTGGAATACCGTCCGCCCGGTGCCACTGACCATCAAGGAGCAGGAGAGTTTTACGGAAAAGGATTCCATCGTGGCGGTCACCTCGAGCCCTGCCTATAAGGATTCGGTCAAGCAGGCAGAAATGAAATTTCATGCTGGTGATGTTATTTTCGGCAACACCTATAAATACCCAGATCATCGTGCAATTCTTCGCTACACAGGCCTGCTGGACAGCCTTCAGTTCAATACTGTGGACGGCTTTAAACTGACATCAGGAATGACTTTCAGTAAGGAAACCAGGGAGCATGAGCAATGGGAATTAGGCATTGCAGGCGGCTATACTTTTGCTCGGAAGGCGCCATTGCTGAAAATGAAATTTGAGCACCATTATGCCCCAAGGCATTTTGGGAGCTATTCGGTTGAAGGAGGGAAGTGGACTTCGGATTATAACCCGTCAACGGGAATGCATGTGCTGGAAAATATCGTCACCTCCCTTTTTCTCGGGGATAATTACCTGAAATTGTACGAAAAGAATTTCTTGCACTTAACGCATCAGTATGAACCTGTAAATGGGCTGATGGTGGATGTCGGTTACCGTTTTGAAGATCGGCACGTGTTGGATAATTTTTCCTCGACCGTATTTTGGCGTGGTCGTGATGAACGATATACAGCCAATATTCCCGTGGTGGAAGATGGTGGTGCAGATTTGAATTTCGACCATCAGGTGAATATTGTTTCAGTAGGGCTGAAATATACGCCACGACACCGCTACTATTTTACCAAAAAGGGCGTCAAGAAGCACGTCAAGTCTAAATACCCCACCATTGGTGCGCACTACCGCAAAGGCTTTTCCGATAAAATTAATTATGATTTTGCTGACCTGAGCATTGAACAGCAATTTGAGGTGGGCTTTCTGGGGAGCCTGAATTATATGGTCAAGGGGTCGAAATTCCTGAACAATGACAAAATGAGCTTGATGGATTTCTATTATCCCAATACCCGTCGGTTTGAGTTCATTGTTGGGCAGCATCAAAATGGTTTCCGACTGTTGCCTTATTATTTGAACGGGACGGATGATTATGCTGTGGAGGCACACCTGAATTTCAATACCCAACGCTTGCTTTTGAAGCGGTTACCGATCCTGAACAAAACATTGATCAGTGAAAATATCAGCCTGGATTATATGCAAAACCCATCACTCGATCATTATTTTGAAGTTTGCTATGGGTTACGGCAGATCTTTATGCTCTTATCCGTGGAAGCGGTTGTCGGCTTCAATAAAGGGCAGTATGACAGCTGGGGGATGAAGGTTGGGCTGTCTTTCTAAAGAAAGAAAAAGGTTCGTTGGCCACCTTTATTTTGTGTAAAGGAGACTGATGATCTGCAGCCTGTGCCGTCGGTTTAGCCTTCGGTATTTGGTTGCAGATCAGCAGTCGGCCTGTTATCTATTGGTAGGTCTGAGGTCGATTTCCATGGAATATTCCCCAATCGTAACCATCACCTTGTAGTCACAGTTGCCATCACCGAAATCGATGGTTTTGGTACGGAGTTCGACACCGTCTTTAGTAACTGTTCGGGTTTTAATCCCTGAAACGGGGAAACGTGATCGGCCAAGTTTACAACTGTTGTCATAAAAAAGAGCTTCGTCTTCTTTGATCGTTACCTGATAGGTTCTGTCAAATCGTGAAGTCCCTGTTGCTGTTCCAAATCGGTAGCGCCCGTTGGTGGTTTCGTCGCGCTGTAAATTGATCGTCCATGAGGCATCACGTGTCATTACGCTACCATCAGGAGCCGTAATGATGGCATCTTCCAGCAGCACCGTGAAATTTTGCGCCTCTTTATTCCAGATGGTCTGGCGTGTTCCTTCAATTTTATACCCATTGATATAGAAATCCTCTGGGTAAAGTGTTTTCGATCGTTCACTTGATCGGCGGTCGCCTTCCCAAACGATGGTCAGCTTTCCTTTAAGAATATCGCCGTTGGCGTTCTGCCAGCCATCCTGATAATCGATGATGATACTATTTGTGGTTTCGTCGGTATCAACAGCATAAGCCTGCGCTGTTCTGCTGTTATTGCCATTGATGAGTTCGTATTCTGCGGCATCTTCGATGGAAGCAAAAAATTGATCGACAATTTCTTCGTCTTGTGCCTCTACAAGGTCTTGCGCCAATGCTTCTTCTTCTTCTTCTGGTTTAGGATTGGCCATTTCAGTTTGCTGGCAGGCGGTGAAGGTCATGGCCGCTATCCATAAAACGGCGAGTGATAGGAGGTGTCTTTTCATAATTATGGGTCGATATTTCAGCACCAGTGGTGTGCTTATGGTTAATATTGAGCCTTTTGATGCGCGGTGGCAGAAAAGGTTTAACAAGCATACAAAAAAAGCCGAAAAAAATTCGGCTTTTGGGAATATTTTGATGGCTGAAATTTCGATTGTGTTTAAAACACGCGCTTAATAACTCGGTAATATTTTACTGATGTCATATCCTTTAAACAGCAGGGTTGCCGGGATGACGATGATTTCAATAATGGTGGCAGGGATCATGACTTTTCCGATCAACAGCGGAAGGTCCTTGAAAACCAGTGCGTAAAGTGCGGCGGTCAGTAGCAGGGTAATGCCCTGGCTGATGATCACCATGGGGATGACATTGTGGAGGTGATGTTCGTGATACTGAAAATACAATATGGACACCAGCGCAATGGCGCCAATAAAAAGGATGGGCAGCCCTAAAGCAAGCACCATAACCAATAATCCGATCGAGTTTAATATAAAGCTTTCCATAACAAATCGTATTTGGGGACAAAAAATGATTGATGTGGTACTTTAATATACGAATATCAAAATTAATGAGGCCATTTTTTAGATTAATTGATGATTAAATGCATGAAAATCAACACATAAAAAAACGCCCAACCGAATTGGTGGGCGTTTTAATGATCTTATGCTTTAAATTCAGTATTAAACATTCTGAAGTTTAATCAAGTTCAGGGCCGAGCCAGATTTGAACCACTCGATCTGATTCTCATTGTAAGTGTGGTTGGCCACAATTTCGTCCACCGATCCATCAGCATGAGTTACCTTCAGGGTAAGTGGCTTGTTTGGTGCAAATGCCGTAAGGTCAAGGGTTTCGAAAGTATCATCCTCCTTGATCTTGTCGTAGTCCGCTGGGTTGGCAAACGTCAGGCCAAGCATACCTTGCTTTTTCAGGTTGGTCTCGTGAATACGGGCGAAAGATTTCACCAATACCACCTTCACACCCAAATGACGAGGCTCCATTGCCGCATGCTCACGCGAAGATCCTTCACCATAGTTTTCATCACCGACTACAATCGACGGAATACCAGCCGCTTTATAAGCACGTGCGGTTGCAGGTACCGGACCATATTCGCCTGTGATCTGGCTTTTCACGGTGTTGGTTTCTTCATTGAAAGCATTTACCGCACCGATCAGGCAGTTGTCAGAGATATTGTCCAGGTGCCCACGGAAACGTAACCAAGGACCCGCCATCGAGATGTGGTCTGTGGTACATTTTCCTTGTGCTTTGATCAACAATTTCATGTTGCTGATTTCTTTGCCATCGTAAGGCTCGAAAGGCGTCAGTAATTGCAGACGTTTGGAGTCTGGGCTTACCGAAACTTCAACACCTTCGCCATTGTCTGCAGGAGCCTGGTAGCCGTTGTCTTCTACCGCAAAACCTTTGGTTGGCAATTCATCGCCTACTGGGGCATCAAGTTTAACCTGCTCTCCTTTGTCGTTGGTCAGGGTATCTGTGATCGGGTTAAAATCCAGACGGCCGGAAATAGCAATGGCCGCCACCATTTCAGGAGAACCTACAAAAGCGTGGGTGTTCGGGTTGCCATCGGCACGCTTGGAGAAGTTTCTGTTGAAAGAGTGGATGATGGTGTTTTTGGCACCATTCTCTGCACCTGCACGGGCCCACTGTCCGATACACGGTCCGCAGGCATTGGTGAAGATTTTAGCATCCAGGTTTTCGAAAATTTCCAACAAGCCATCACGCTCGGCAGTGTAACGCACTTGCTCAGAACCCGGGTTGATCCCAAATTCAGCTTTCGTGGCTAAGCCTTTTTCTACCGCTTGTTTGGCGATTGAAGAAGCGCGCGATAAATCTTCGTACGAAGAGTTGGTACATGATCCGATCAGTCCCCACTCAACATCCAAAGGCCATTCGTTTTCTTTGGCCACCTTGCTCATTTCCGAGATTGGCGTTGCACGGTCTGGCGTAAACGGACCATTAAGGTGTGGCTCAAGGGTATCGAGGTCAATCTCAATCACCTGATCAAAATACTGCTCAGGAGAAGCGTACACTTCTTCGTCAGCAGTTAAATATTCTTTAATTTCGTTGGCAGCATCTGCAACGTCCTTACGGCCTGTGGCTGCAAGATAACGCTCGATAGATTCATCGTAACCAAAAGTAGAAGTGGTTGCGCCAATTTCCGCTCCCATATTACAGATTGTTCCTTTTCCTGTTGCTGAAAGGGATTTTGCACCTTCGCCGAAATACTCAACGATACAGCCTGTTCCGCCTTTTACAGTCAGAATACCCGCTACTTTCAGGATAATATCCTTAGGGGCAGTCCAGCCATTCAGTTTACCGGTCAGTTTTACACCGATCAGTTTCGGGAATTTCAGCTCCCAAGGCATTCCTGCCATTACATCCACGGCATCAGCACCACCTACACCAATAGCGACCATCCCAAGGCCACCCGCATTTACGGTGTGGGAGTCGGTTCCGATCATCATACCGCCAGGGAAGGCGTAGTTTTCCAAAACCACCTGGTGAATGATTCCCGCGCCAGGCTTCCAGAATCCGATACCATATTTGTTGGATACTGACTCCAGGAAGTTAAATACCTCTGAACTTTGTGACTTTGCATTGGCCAAATCTTTTTCAGCACCCACTTTGGCCTGAATAAGGTGATCGCAATGAACGGTTGTAGGAACAGCCACACGTGATTTTCCTGCCTGCATGAACTGCAAAAGGGCCATCTGTGCGGTGGCATCCTGACAAGCGATGCGGTCTGGCGCGAAGTCAACATAAGAAGATCCACGCTCATAAGCCTGAGAAGCGTTGCCTTCCCAAAGGTGAGCGTAAAGGATTTTTTCAGCAAGGGTAAGCGGCTTTCCGATATGTTTTTTTGCAGCATCTACACGCTCAGGGAACTTAGCGTAGAGGGCTTTGATCATATCTAAATCGAAAATCATAAAAATGGATTTTAGGTGAAAAGTTAATTGCGATGTTTTACAAGGGTCAAGCAATGTGGCTTCGGCATTTGCCATGAAGCATTTTTTTTGGCAGTCATGATTGATTGAATGTATCGTGCAGGAGCTGCTTACGCCATGTTTTTTAGCGTTTCTTTGCTTGTTCACCGAATTTAATAAAAAACATCAATTAATTAATCAAAATAGATAGAGTTTGACGAATTTATTGTCAGTTTTTTAGCTTAAAAGCGCAAACATTTTCCATGAAAGTATATATCAGACAAGCCCGAGGGTGTGCTTTATTTTTGCCTTAATGGGCTTGGGATGTATTAGACAAATAGTTTTACTGATAATATCAGTCGAAAGCTGAATAGGAATGCCGTTTTTGGCGTTTATGCTGTGAATTGCGGAATTTGGGCTGTTTTTGTGACTTAGGGTAATTTTAACGGTAATGTCTATTTTAGACTATTGAACAATGATAATTATTCTTTTTTACTTAAATTCTGACCTTAGGGCGCTGATTGAATAGCGGATGCTTGTCGTTGAAATGACGATAATCATGTTTTTGAATGGTATTTATCTAAAAAAAGACAATTTATAATAATTCTAAATAACTATATTTTATATCCCCTCGAGGGCTTTAAATACCTTTATTTCAAACAAATATCAGTGTTTTGGGTGCCCGTTTGTACTTGCCTGATGAAATGCCCGAATTGATCCTATTATGAAATGAATTAAGGTCGTGTTAGATTTGAAATAACCGAAGTCTTTTTTAGACGAAAACATAAAACTCAATGCTTCTTATTAATCGCTATGATGTTGTTTAAAACTTTTTTTTCTCGTTTGGCATTCACGGTGCTGTTGATGCTCAGCTTCACGGCTGGCACGCACGCTCAGGATGCTGCCGGAGGGGACGGACTCCCGACGGACGAGGCATCCATCTCAGCAGGTAAATCTCTTTTTGAGAATAACTGTACCGTCTGCCATGCGGTCCATGAGGTGGTCGTTGGACCAGCACTAAAGAATGTGCACGAGCGGCGTCCGTTGGAATGGCTGCATGCCTTTATCAAAAACTCCCAGAAGGTAATCAAAAGTGGAGATGAGTATGCTGTGAAATTGTACGAGCAGTACAACAAAACAGAAATGACCTCTTTTGATTTCTCTGATGAAGAGATCAACTCCATTGTTGCTTACGTAAAGCAGGAGTCAAGTAAAGCGCCCGTAGTTGCTGATGCCGCGCCGGCAGCAGGAGCCGAAGGTGCTCAGGCAGCTCCTGCAGAAGGGGTGTCTGATTTTGTGATGTATGCCCTGATCATCAACTTGGTGATTTTGGTATTGATCCTGATTGTCCTTGCGATGATTGTTCGAGTATTGACCCAGTACTTGCAGCAGAAATCTGAACTGGACGCCGAGGATCAGGAAATTATCGCACAGCGTTTCAGCCTTGCGAATGTATTCAAATCAAAACCGATGATTGCCATCATGACGATCCTGTTTATTGCAGTGATCACTAAAACGGTTATTGATTCTCTTTTCTATGTTGGTGTTCAGCAGGGTTATGCGCCTACGCAGCCTATTGCATTCTCTCACGAATTGCATGCCGGACAATACGATATTGACTGTAACTACTGTCATACAGGGGTTACCAAATCAAAAAATGCCAACATTCCTTCTGCCAACATCTGTATGAATTGTCATTCGGCGATTAAAACCGACTCTCCAGAGATCCAAAAGATCTATGCCGCAGTCGAGAGCAATCAGCCGATCGAGTGGGTTCGTATTCACAACTTGCCGGATCTGGCTTATTTCAATCACTCGCAGCACGTAAAAGTGGGCGGTTTGGAATGTCAGCAATGTCATGGTGAAGTACAGACGATGGAAGTCGTTAAGCAGGAAGCTCCTCTTACGATGGGCTGGTGTATTGACTGTCACCGCAAGACGGAAGTCAATAGCAAAGGCAATGCTTACTACGATAAGTTAGTAGAGCTTCACGCAGAGCATAGCAAAGAGCCTATGCGTGTTGAAGACATTGGCGGCTTAGAATGTTCTAAATGTCATTATTAGTAGCGATGGTGTTGACTGCCCCCGGTTGGGCAGTGTTGAACCACATACTATAACTACACAACAATGGAAAAAACGAATAAAAGATATTGGAAAGGGATCGAAGAGCTGAAAAACGATCCTGAGTTCGTTAAGCATGCTGATAAGGAATTTTCGGAATACTTACCGATCAACGAATCCAAGCGTGCAGGCGATGAGGGCGGACCTTCCCGTCGAGATTTTTTGAAAATGATGGGCTTTTCCGTGACCGCAGCAGCTTTGGCCGCTTGTGAGGCACCGGTAAGAAAAGCAATCCCATATTTGAATAAGCCTGTGGATGTAGATCCAGGGAAAGCCAACTACTATGCCTCTACCTATATGCTGGGTGGTGATTACGCATCGGTAGTGGTGAAAACCCGCGAGGGTCGCCCGATCAAATTAGCAGGTAACAAGCTTTCGAGCGTTACACTTGGTGGTGTAAATGCACAGGTGGAATCTTCTGTGTTGAGCCTTTATGACAAGCACCGCTTCACGGCACCACAAAAAGGTGGGCAGCAGGTGAGCTGGGCTGATCTGGATAAAGAGGTTACCGCTGGACTGGAGAAAATCGCCAGTCAGGGTGGAAAGATCGCTTTGGTGAGCCATTCGATTATCTCGCCAACGACCAAGAAGGTGCTGAATGCTTTTGCTGCCAAATATGGTAACGTAGAGATGGTTTCTTATGATCCTGTTTCTGTAGCCGCAATTGCACAAGCCAACGAATGGTCTTTCGGCCGCAAGGTGGTTCCTTCTTACGACTTCTCGAAAGCAGAAGTGATCGTAAGTTTTGATGCCGACTTTATGAACAATTGGGTGAATCCAATTGCGCATTCAGCTCAATATGCAGCGACGAAAAAAGTAACCAAAGAAGATAGAAACATGTCGCGCCACTACCAAGTGGAAGCGAACTTGTCGATGACCGGCGCCAATGCGGATTACCGCTCGGCTGTACAGCCATCGATGATTCCTGTGGCAGTCGTGAATCTTTACAATGCCATTGCCAAAAAGGCAAACCGCCCAGCGGTTTCAGCAGGTAAAGCGACCGTTTCTTATTTTGATAAAATGGCCAAGGACCTTTGGGCAGCCAAAGGGAAATCATTGGTAGTAGCAGGAGTAAACGATCCTTACGTTCAGGTATTGGTGAACGGTATCAATGAGATGCTGGGTAACTATGCCACCACGATCAACCTGAATCAGCCTAACCTGACCCGCCAGGGAGATGATATGGCTTTCGGTGCTTTCGTGAAAGGATTGAACAGTGGCCAGTATAAAGGGGTGTTCTTCCTGAACTGTAACCCTGTTTATGATCACGCTCAAGGGGCGGCGATCAAGGCAGGATTGAAAAAGGCCAGCCTGACCGTTTCTACTTCAGACCGAAAAGATGAAACCACTGAGGCAGTAACTTATGTTGCTCCGGATCATCACTTTTTGGAGCAGTGGAATGATGCGGAACCTGTTCCGAACTTCTACTCTTTGGCTCAGCCAACGATCTCGCCATTATTTGCCACACGCCAGATGCCGGAATCCTTCCTTGCATGGGCAGGAGAGAAAACAGACTATTACACTTATCTTCAAAATAACTGGAAAGCGACTTTGTTTCCGATGCAATCGGAGCAGGCGGACTTCCAGATGTTCTGGGATAAAACATTATACGACGGTGTATTTGAGCCTGCTAAAGGTAAAAATGCTGCCGAAGCCATTCCGTTTACAGGAAACCCAGTAGTGTGCGCCAAGAAAGTGGCCGCTACTTACAAACCTGCAGCGGTTGAATTGGCGATCTATACCAAATTCGGTATCGGTACTGGTGTTCAGGCCAACAACCCTTGGTTGCAGGAGCTTCCTGATGCGGTAACGAAATCGACTTGGGACAACTACGTGACGGTTTCACAGGCGATGGCGAAGGAATTCGGCATTGAAATGTTTGAGGGAGATTCTCAGATGGTGGAACTGACGGTTGGTGGTCAGAAAATGAACGTGCCTGTAATGGTGCAGCCAGGTCAGGCCAAAGGGTCGATCGGTTTGGCATTGGGTTACGGACGTACCGCTGCCGGCCGTGTGGCTGACGGTGTAGGTGTTGATGCCAACCCATTGGTAACGATGGTTAACGGCTTTGCCAATTACTATATCACCAAAGGGGTTTCTTTGAAGCCAACCGGTGAGAAGTACCGCATTGCACAAACCCAGACGCACCATACTTACATGAATCGCCATAATGTGATTCAGGAAACAACTTTGGCCGAGTATCAAAAAGATGCTTCAGCGGGTCGTGTGAGTCCTGAAATTACCACTGTGGACGGTAAAGTAAAACCAAATGCAGTAACGCTTTGGAACGGTCATAAATATGAAAATCACCATTGGGTGATGGCCATTGACATGAACGCCTGTAATGGTTGTGGTACTTGTGTGGTTTCTTGTAATGTAGAAAACAACGTGCCTGTTGTGGGTAAAGAAGAAGTATTGATGCGTCGTGAAATGCACTGGTTGCGTATCGACCGTTACTATTCTTCTGATGCGGACCCATCAGACCATAAAGGACTTGAGGAGGCTTCTGATAACCCAGAGGTTACTTTCCAGCCTATGATGTGCCAGCACTGTAATAACGCTCCTTGTGAGACGGTATGTCCGGTGGCTGCAACAACACACTCTTCGGAAGGTCTGAACCAAATGACTTACAACCGTTGTATCGGTACGCGTTACTGTGCGAACAACTGTCCGTACAAAGTACGTCGATTCAACTGGTTCAAATACCACGACAACACGCAGTTCGATAAGAACTTGTCGATGAATAACGATTTGGGTAAAATGGTATTGAACCCGGATGTTACCGTTCGCTCGCGTGGTGTAATGGAAAAATGTTCTTTCTGTGTGCAGCGTATTCAGGCAGGTAAACTGAGTGCCAAAGCAGAAGGTCGCCGCATTGAAGACGGAGAAGTAACCACTGCCTGTGCAGCGGCTTGTTCGGCTGGGGCGATTGTGTTTGGTGATATCAATGATCCAAACTCGCAGATTTCAAAAACTTTGAAATTGAAGAAAGAACGTACGGATAAGGTGGAAACGATTGTTGAGGTAGGCGAAGAGCGTGCATACAATGTCTTGGAAGAGATTAATGTATTGCCGAACGTGTTCTACATGACCAAAATCCGAAATAAAGACAAAAAAGAAGTAGTTCAGGCTTAAAAATATTTTAGATATGCAAGTAACATCACCTGTTCGCGAGCCCTTAGTTACCGGTGGAAAAACCATCCACGACGTAACCGAAGACGTTTGCTCGCGTGTGGAACAAGCCCCGACGAAATCGTGGATGGTGGCCATGGTAGCCTCCATCTCTTTGCTGCTTTTCGGCTCCTATTTTGTGTACCGTACCCTTTGGGACGGTATCGGAATGTGGGGACTGAACAAGACAGTTGGTTGGGCCTGGGATATCACCAACTTCGTTTGGTGGGTAGGTATCGGACACGCCGGTACCCTGATCTCAGCAGTATTGTTGTTGTTCCGCCAGAAATGGAGAACCTCAATTAACCGTGCGGCCGAGGCCATGACCATCTTTGCCGTAATCTGTGCGGCCATGTTCCCATTGGTTCACATGGGCCGTGTATGGATCGGTTTCCTTTGGGCTTTGCCTTTACCGAATACCTTTGGTTCACTTTGGGTGAACTTCAACTCGCCACTTTTGTGGGACGTTTTCGCGATCTCGACTTATTTCTCGGTATCGCTGGTATTCTGGTACATCGGCTTGATTCCTGATTTCGGAACCATCCGTGACCGTGCAAAGAACCCAATCTCTAAAGCCATCTACGGTGCCTTGTCTATGGGCTGGAGTGGTTCGGCTAAAGCCTGGATGCACTATGAAGCCGTTTCATTGATCTTGGCTGGTCTGGCAACACCATTGGTATTGTCGGTACACACCATTGTATCTTTTGACTTTGCGACTTCTGTTATTCCTGGTTGGCACACCACCATCTTCCCACCATACTTCGTAGCCGGAGCAATTTTCTCTGGTTTTGCGATGGTATTGACGCTGATGTTGGTGACGCGTAAGGTTTATAAACTGGAAGATTACATCACCCTGACACACATCGAGTACATGAACTACGTGATCATCACCACGGGTTCTATCGTAGGTTGTGCCTACATCACGGAGTTCTTCGTGGCATGGTACTCAGGGGTGGAAGCTGAGCAATATGCTTTCTTGAACAGAATGTTCGGCCCTTATTGGTGGGCGTACTGGTCAATGATGACCTGTAACGTGATCTCTCCACAACTTTTCTGGTTCAAGAAGATCCGCCGTTCGCTGGTAGCTACTTTTGTATTGTCGATCATCGTGAACATCGGTATGTGGTTTGAGCGTTTCGTGATTATCGTAACGTCTTTGCACCGTGACTTCCTGCCTTCATCGTGGGCAATGTTCTACCCAACGCGGTATGACGTAGGCTTCTACCTGTTCACATTCGGTCTGTTCTTTACCCTGTTCTTTGCTTTCGCGAAGTTCTTCCCGGTAATTAATATGGCGGAGGTGAAGTCTGTTTTGAAATCTTCTTCTGGTGAAATCGCTGACAAGAAATAATATGAGTGCTCCAAAGAATTATTTGATCGGCATCTATGATGATGAGGACGTGCTACTTCACGGAGTGAAGAAGGTGCGTGACAATAATGTCAAAATCTATGAGGTGTTTACACCTTTCCCTGTGCACGGGCTTGAGCACGCTTTGGGTTACGAGCGTTCTCGCTTGCCTATCGCTGCTTTCCTTTTCGGAGGACTCGGCACTACGCTGGCACTTTTGATGATGACCTATATGATGGGAATTGACTGGCCAATGATTATTGGTGGTAAAGATCATATCGCATTCCCGGATTTTATTCCCGTTACTTTTGAGCTGACGGTACTATTGGCGGCCTTTGGCATGGTAGGGACTTTCTTCGTGATGGTGGGGCTGAAGCCTTACGCCACGGCAGAAGTTTACGACGTGCGCCAAACGGATGACAAGCATGTGATGATTGTTGATTTGGACAAGAATAAAATGGACGAAGAAGTGCTTCGCCAGATTATCAAAGATTCCGGTGCTTCGGAGGTCAATGACAGCAATCGTGGTTTGAACAACGAAAAACAACAAGAAGAATATGCGGTTTAGTTGGAACACATTATGGATGAGTGCCTTGGCAGCAACCGCAATGTTCGGTTGTACCATGGCTGATGGCGATAACCAAGGAGTGGAATATGCACCAAATATGTACCACTCTGTAGCTTATGAGCCACTCAAGCAAATTGATAACAAAGAGGCAGGATCATGGCTTTCTACCCGTGAGGATGGTTTAGGGGAGTTTTTTAACTCCAACGTAAACAACCCGAACAACATGAACATGAGGGAGCCTGTGGCCGGTACGGTGAAGCGCGACGAAAATGGCTTGTTGCCTTATCGTTTGCCTGCCGACAGCCTGGAATATGCAGGTAAAGTGGTAACGAACCCATTCGAGAAAACCGAAGCAATGGTAGAGAATGGCCGTGCCCTTTATAACAAGTTTTGTGTGCAGTGCCATGGTGGTGCCGGGCAAGGCGACGGTAAAGTAGGTAAGGTATTCAAAGGGGTGCCTTCTTATTCCAAAGGTCGTGTGGCAGAAGTTTCCGAAGGTCATATTTTCCATGTGATCACGCACGGTAAAGGACGTATGGGTGCTCACGCTTCTCAGCTGAATCAGAAGGAGCGTTGGGAGATTGTTACTTACGTTCAGCAACTGCAAAAACAATAATTTTTTTGAAACAACGGCAGGGCTTCGGCCTTGCCTAAGAAATAGCTAACATCATGACTGAAAAATTTGACTTTAGCGCTGCAGTTAAAAAACCGTTGATCGGGGTGGCCATTGCCGGTATCCTGTTTTTGATCATCGGTTTTGCGATGGGCATTATGGGTGGTGGTCATCACGACGCCCATGCTGATCACGCTCCGAAGGTGGAGCAAACTGCAGGACATGATGCGCATGGCGCACATGCTGACGCTTCGCATGGCGATGAGCACGCCGCTGGTGGTCACCACGAGGAATTCTCCTGGACCAAGCGCGTGAAAGCCTCATTATGGCATAATGCCGTATTCTTTTTGGGAATCGCAGCCGCAGGTATTCTGTTCTTTGCTGTTCAATATGCCGCTCAGGCAGGTTGGTCGGCGCCCGTTCAGCGTATTCCTTTGGCGATGGGTAACTGGTTGCCAATTGGTGCAATCTTGTTGGTGATCATCTCTGTGGTAGCCAACCATGATTTGTTCCACTGGACGCACGAGTACCTTTATGTGAAGGGAACCCCTGAATACGATCCTATCCTGGATGGTAAAAAGGTATTCCTGAACTTCCCATTCTTTGTGGTTCGTATGGTGCTTTATGTAGCATTATGGATTGTAATGTTCTTCCAGCTGAAGAAAAACGCCTTGGCAGAAGATGCCAACGGTGGTGACCAATACTGGTTCAAAGGCCGTAAGTTGTCGGCCATCTACATCATCATCTTTGCGGTTACTGGTGTAACAGCATCATGGGACTGGTTGATGTCGATTGACCCACACTGGTTCTCGACCCTTTACGGTTGGTATGTGATCGCTTCCTGGTGGGTGACTGGCCTGGCATTTATTTGTATGTCGGTGGTGTTGCTGAAAGAAAACGGTTACTTGAAAGAAGTAAACTCAAACCATATCCATGATTTGGGTAAATATGTATTCGCCTTCTCTGTATTCTGGTGTTACTTGTGGTTCTCTCAGTTTTTGTTGATCTATTATGCCAACATTCCAGAGGAAACCATCTACTACGTACAGCGTTTGCAGTCGGGCCCATACAAGCCATTGTTCTTCATTAATATCGCGATCAACTTTATCTTCCCATTCTTCTTCTTAATGACCCGCGATGCAAAGCGTCACGGATTGTTCCTGAAGATTGCTTGTCCGGCAGTAATTGCTGGTCACTGGTTGGATTTCTACCTGATGGTAGCGCCAGGTATTTTGAAAGGCAACGGCGGTTTAACCTTCATTGATTTAGGATTCTTCCTGGTGTTCGGCGTAGCCTTCATCTGGGTATTCCTGACCAATTTGGCCAAGCACCCATTGGTGGCGCCAAATCATCCAATGATGGAAGAAGCAAAACATCATCATATTTAATTTGAGCATATAGTTTTATGTAAAGCCTCAGGTCAGTCATTGACCTGGGGCTTTTTTTTAGGGTAAAGCACAATAATGTTGATCTTTAAAAAGTTCAATAATTTCGTTTATAATGTTATTATTAGTACTTTATATTGATTTCAATATTCATTTACTTTTAATTGACTCAATGAAAAACACAACCTACTTATTGGTGCTTCTGATGGGGCTTCTCTTTGGAGCATGTGCCACCCAGGAACATCAGGGCGAGCCCACAGGCACGGGTATGCGCACCGAAACTGGCGCCAATGGCATTTCCTATCAGTATGTGGAAGGCGACCCGCTGAAGGCCCGTATTTACACCCTCGACAATGGGCTGAAAGTTTACCTTTCGAAATACAACGCCACCCCTCGTATTCAGACTTACATTGCCGTGAAAGCTGGCGGGAAGTATGACCCTGCTGATGCGACAGGACTGGCGCATTACCTTGAGCACATGATGTTCAAGGGGACCTCAAAGTTCGGGACGCAGGATTGGGCGCAGGAAAAAGTTTTGCTCGACAGTATTGAGCAGATGTTTGAGCACTACCGCACCCTCGACGACCCTGAGGAGAGAAAGGCCTATTATGCGAAGATAGATCAGGTAAGCCTTGAGGCCTCTAAATTTGCCATCGCCAATGAGTATGATAAAATGCTCAGTAGTATGGGTGCTACCGGGACGAACGCCTACACAACCGAAGACAGAACAGTTTATGTGAATGATATTCCTGCCAATGCTGTTGATAAATGGCTGAAAGTGGAAGCGGAACGCTTCTCAATGGAGGTCAATCGTTTGTTTCATACCGAGCTTGAGGCGGTTTATGAAGAGAAAAACCGGTCACTTGATAATGACGGATGGCAGGTTTATGAAACCATGTCGAAAACACTCTTTCCAGATCATAAGTATGGTAAGCAAACGGTTATCGGAACAATTGACCACCTGAAAAACCCTTCGATCACCAAAATTAAAGCATACTTCAGCAAATATTATGTGCCCAACAATGTGGCGATTTGTATGAGTGGTGATCTGGATTATGACGAAACCATCGCTAAAATTCAGGAGCATTTCGGCGGCTGGGAAGCAAAGCCGCTGGCCGCTTATGAACAGCAGCAGTCTGCACCATTATCAGCAATTCAGGAGAAAACCATTACCGGTCCTGAGGCTGAATATGTACAGATAGGCTTTAAAATTCCAGGAAATATGGCGGAAGAGCGGACGGTGGCCAAGCTGGCTGATATGATCCTCTCCAACAGTAGTGCGGGATTAATTGACCTGAACCTTTCGCAATCGCAGAAGGTGCTGAACCCTTATTCTTATGTGTCTGCCAACAACGATTACTCGACCTTTATTTTACACGGCGCACCTCGTGAGGGGCAATCGCTCGAAGAGGTCAAAGACCTGTTGCTTGAACAAGTCAATAAGCTCAAGAAAGGGGAGTTTGATGATTGGTTGATTGATGCCATTGTGAACGATTTCCGAATTTCGACTATCCGTGAGCAGGAGAGTAACGCCAAACGTGCGGCCAACTTTGTTACGGCTTTCACCAATGATATCAGCTGGGCTGATTATGTGGATGATGATGAGCAAATGAAAGCACTGACGAAGCAGGATGTGATGGATTATGCCAACGAATACCTCGGTGATAACTATGTGGTGATCTATAAAAAGACAGGTGAAAAGGAAGTGAGTCAGAAGGTGGAAAAACCACAGATCACAGAGGTGCACCTGAACAGGGATAAATCTTCGGCTTTCCTTGCGGAAGTGAACGGTCAGCCAATGCCCGACCTGAAGCCCGTATTTGTGGACTTCAAGAATGATATGGCCGTTGGCGCCATGAAGCAGGATATTGCGGTATGGTATAAGCAGAACACAGAAAATGATTTGTTCTCGCTGGTTTATCAACTCGACAGGGGCTCAAACAACGATCCGGTGTTGGCACATGCGGTAAATTACCTTTCTTACCTTGGTACAGACAAACTCTCGGCTGAAGCCTTAAAGCAGGAGTTTTACAAGCTCGGCTGTGATTACGGGGTTTATTCCGGTGACCGTAAGGTGTATGTAAGCCTCTCTGGCCTCACGGAGAATTTTGAGCCTGCACTGGAAATGTTTGAAGATTTGCTCAAAAATGTAAAAGCGGATGAGCAGGCCTTGACCAACATGATTGACGGCAAACTGAAACAACGTGCAGACCTTGTGAAGAACAAGCAGGCCCTGTTGTTTTCTGGCCTGAGGGCTTATGCAGCCTACGGTAAAAAATCGCCAACAAGACATGATCTGTCCAATAGTCAGCTAAAAGCACTTAAAGCAGATCAGCTGATTGATAAAATCCATCATATGTTAGATTATACCCACAAGGTGGAATATTACGGTCCGCTCGAAATGGAAACCCTCGTGAGTGTGCTGGATGAAAAACACCAGGTACCTGCAACTTTGAAAGCATTGCCCGAAGAAGTGGACTTTAAGGTTTTGGAGGCGGAAAAACCTCAGGTCTTTTGGGTAGATTATGACATGCGCCAGGCGGAAGTGGTGATGATCGCTCCGCTGGATACTTACAGCCCGAAGCAAACGGCATTGGTAACGTTGTACAATCAATATTTTGGTGGCGGTATGGGGTCCATTGTCTTCACCACGATGCGGGAGTCCAAGGCATTGGCTTATTCGGTGTATGCCGCTTATGTTCCTGCCAATGAAAAGGCCAAGCGCGACATGATGTTTGCTTATATTGGCACGCAATCAGATAAGCTGAAGGATGCCCTTGAAGGCATGACTGACCTATTGAATAACCCTCCTCGGGTCGAGAAAAACTTTGAGGCTTCCAAGGTGGCGGTGCTCAAGAAAATGGAGTCGAGCAGGGTGATTCGTGCAGGCGTACTGAATGCTTATGAGTCCACGCTCCGTAAAGGATTGACCGAAGATCAGACGGAGGAAGTGTATAACGAGCTTAAAAAATTAACCCTTGACGACCTGATGAAATTTCAGCAGCAGATGATCAAAGGAGGGAATTACAATTTGGCGGTGATCGGCAAAAAAGAGAATTTGGACTTTAAGGAGTTGTCGAAATACGGTGACTTGCATCAGATTAGCCTGGAGGAAATCTTTGGTTTTGAAGAGGATTTAGCCTTATAGTTAAATTAGAATCAATATGAACAAGAGTCATGGAGTAGTCCATGGCTCTTTTTTTTGGTCGAAATGGGCAACAAACACACATTAAAATAGTATTATATTTATATAAATGACGTGCATCATGTTTTGTTGTTTGACTCATGTATATTGTTTTTTCGAGGGAAATAGACCGTTATGGTGTTGTGAAGCGCTTTTTGTTGGGATTATTAAGGTTGGGGCTCAAACAGTGTATTTTCGTTTTGGCGTGCTTTCATTCAATTGAATAGCGGTTAAGATATATTTTTCATGGATTTTTATTGCTTGAAAGGAAAAGTCTAACTATTATCGCAATGAATTATGACAGACGTCATATTTTTATTTTTCAACCCAGCCTTTACACAGTTGGTTGAGCATATAGATTTGATAAACTATTACCCTATATAATTAAGAACCACATCCATGCAGAACCTTGTAATTTTAGTCGGGGCTTTCTTTGTTTTGGTAGCGATTTTACTCGTACATCGAATATTTGTACTTGTAGGCGTTGTCAAAGGCACCGATAAAAAGCGAATCACTCCGGCCAACAAATGGAATGCCGCCTTAATGGTGATTTTTCTAACCGTATCCCTGATTGCCTCAGGTTACTATTCCTACGTTCATTTTGACGAATACACCATTCCGATTGCCTCTGAGCACGGCGCCATGACGGACCACCTGTTCTGGGTGACCATGGGGGTTACGGGTGTTGTTTTTCTGATCACTCAGGTATTGTTGTTTGGCTTTGCTTTTAAGTATCAGCATAACGAAAAGAAACCCGCTTTCTTTTACCCTGACAACGGCAAGGTAGAGGCTTTATGGACGATCGTTCCGGCAATTGTTTTGGCGGCTTTGATTGTTACAGGTTTGAGCACCTGGCATAAAATCACGGGTCCGGCACCTGAAAATGCAGAAGTCATTGAAGTGCTTGGTTATCAGTTTGCATGGAAAGTGCGCTACCCTGGTGCCGATGGCAAACTGGGTAAGCACGATTACCGCCTGATCGATGCAGATAATATGTTCGGGATCGATTTCTCTGACCGTACTGCTTTTGATGATTTCATTCCTCGTGAATTACACATTCCGGTAGATCAGCCTGTAGAGTTGAAAATCCGTGCCCGTGATGTAATCCACTCTGTATTTATTCCTCAGTTCCGCCTGAAAATGGATGCCGTTCCTGGCATGCCAACTCGCTTTCATTTTACAGCTACAAAAACGACGGAACAGATGCGTCAGGAGTTGGGCAACCCGGATTTCAACTATGAATTGGCCTGTAACCAAATTTGTGGCCGCGGTCACTTCGCTATGCGACTTTTGGTAGTGGTGGATTCTCAGGAAGATTACCAGAAATGGAAATCGGAGCAGAAGTCATGGCTGTCGAAGAATCCTGAATATTTGTCAAGGGTTCCTGAAGAGCTGAAAGAACTGGCTTTGGTGAAAACAGGGCAGGCAGAAGAGCCCGCTGGTGCTGAAGTCGCAATAGAAAAAGAAACTTCCCTATAATTCATAATACCTTTAAGATGTCAACTACTGGAACGCAGACGGCGGCACATGTCGAAGATCACGCACATGATGACCACCACGAGCATCACGATAACTTTTGGACCAAATATATTTTCTCTACGGATCATAAAATGATCGGTAAGCAATTTTTGGTGACTGGTATATTCTGGGCCTTGATTGGCGGAGGACTTTCCATGATTTTCCGTCTTCAGCTTGGTTTTCCTGATATGGATTTGGAGTGGATCCGTCCGATTTTGGGAAAATGGATTACGCCACAAGGAAAGCTCGATCCCGAGTTTTATCTCGCCCTGGTGACCATGCACGGTACCATTATGGTATTCTTTGTACTGACCGCCGGCTTGTCGGGTACTTTTAGTAATTACCTCATCCCGCTCCAAATTGGAGCCCGCGATATGGCCTCAGGCTTCATGAATATGTTGTCTTACTGGTTCTTTGTCGCTTCAGGCTTGGTAATGCTCCTTTCTTTGTTCATCGAAACAGGGCCTGCCTCCGCAGGTTGGTGGAACTATCCGCCGCTGTCGGCACTGCCGCAGGCAGTTTCTGGCTCAGGACTGGGAATGACGATGTGGCTGGTGGCGATGGCCTTATTTATCGTTTCCTCGCTATTGGGAAGTATCAACTATATCACGACAGTAATTAACCTCCGTACGGTGGGCATGACCCTTACCCGTATGCCATTGACGATCTGGGCATTCTTCCTGACGGCCATTATTGGTGTGTTGTCTTTCCCTGTGTTATTGGCGGCCGCTTTGTTGTTGATCTTCGACCGTGGATTCGGTACCGCTTTCTATTTGTCAGAAATTTATATTGGTGGCGAAGCATTGCCACAGGTAGGTGGTTCACCGATCCTTTATCAGCATTTGTTCTGGTTCCTTGGGCACCCAGAGGTGTATATCGTACTGCTTCCAGCACTGGGTATTACTTCAGAGGTGATCTCTACCAACTCACGTAAGCCGATCTTCGGTTACCGTGCCATGATTGGTTCTATGCTCGGTATTACGGTTTTGTCTTTCGTTGTATGGGCACACCATATGTTCGTCTCCGGAATGAACCCATTCCTCGGGACAATATTTACCCTCCTTACCCTGATTATTGCCGTGCCGTCGGCCGTTAAGGTCTTCAATTATCTGGCGACACTCTGGAGAGGTAACATTGTATTTACACCCGCAACTTTGTTCTCTATTGGTTTGGTATCCTTGTTCATCTCTGGTGGACTGACGGGGATCTTCCTGGGGAACTCCGCAATTGATATTCAGCTACACGATACCTATTTTGTGGTCGCTCACTTTCACCTCGTAATGGGCTCTGCCTCTTTCTTCGGGCTGATGGCTGGGGTTTATCACTGGTTCCCGAAAATGTTTGGCAGAATGATCGACCCTCGTTTGGGTTATATTCACTTCTGGTTTACTTTCCTCGGCGTGTATCTGGTTTTCTTCCCAATGCATTATATCGGTATTGCAGGTTTCCCACGACACTATTATTCCTTCACGAACTTCCAGGCTTTCAGCGGATTTTCTGATCTGAATGCTTTTGTGTCTGCGGCGGCAATCTTTACCTTCTTTGCGCAATTGGTATTCCTTTTCAACTTCTTCTATTCGATGTACCGTGGACGTCGCGCTCCGCAAAACCCATGGAACTCGACGACTTTGGAATGGACTACTCCAGTAGAGCCAGGGCATGGTAACTGGCCGGGAGAAATTCCTGCTGTTCACCGTTGGCCTTACGATTACTCTAAGCCAAATGCGGAAGCAGACGGATTCGAGGATTTTATTCCTCAAACAGTTCCTTTAACGGAAACCCCCAACTCGAACTTGCCACATGAGCAGGAGCAGTTGAAAGAAGTGCAAAAACAAGTGAATAAATAAGTGATACATTAGGGGAGCGCTGAGCTCCCAACTCTTTTCTTCTATTCCAACAATCCCTTTAGGCTATGATTTCATCCAATCCTGTTTCCAACCGAACATTCAGCATGCTGATCGTGAAGGATCTGATGGCTTTACTGAAAGCAAGACTGTCACTTTTGGTGGCTTTTTCATCGGCTTTTGGTTACGCCATGGCTATGCGTGGGGAGGTGAACTGGGAAACATTATTGATGCTTTCACTCGGTGGCTTCCTGGTTTCCGGTGCCTCGATTACGCTGAATCAAATTCAGGAAAAAGAGTACGACCTGTTAATGAAACGGACGGAAAACCGCCCGATGGCACAAGGTCGACTGACCGACATGGAAGCGTTACTTTATTCCGGTATTGTTGGTACTGCAGGCCTGGTGTTGCTGGTGATTTACACCAACCCACTTACAGTCATTCTGTCGGTGATCTCTTTGGTGCTTTATGCTTTTGTATATACACCGCTGAAACGCGTTGGCCCCGTGGCGGTATTCGTAGGGGCAATTCCCGGTGCTTTGCCTCCGCTTTTGGGCTGGACAGCCGCAACTGGGGAGATTTCCCTGATCGGAATTATCCTGTTCGGTATTCAGTTTTTTTGGCAATTCCCTCATTTCTGGGCTATTGCATGGGTGGCTGATGAAGATTATAAGAAAGCAGGATTCAAGCTTTTGCCAGTGAATGGTAAAAAGGATATGGAAACCTGTTTACAGATTATCACTTACACTTTATTTCTAATTCCAATAGGGCTTTTGCCCGCCCGTTTTGGAATCACAGGCATTAATTCAGCATTGATTACCACCGTATGCGGGGTGCTGTTTTTAGCACAGACCATCCAGCTGATGCGCTATCAGGACCGCAAGTCCGCTTTGCGTATTATGTTCGGGTCGTTTATTTACCTGCCTATTGTGCAACTGTCATTACTGTTTGACTTGCTTTAATCATTAAACAAATACCACGATGGATACTTCGCTTCATATGAGTGCACAACCCCAAACACCTTTAGCTATGAATGCCCAGAAATTTGCCTTATGGCTGTTTTTGGTGTCAGTTGTCTTGTTGTTTGGCGCATTGACCTCCGCTTATATTGTTAAGGTTTCTGAAACCGGTACGCTCGGAATCAGTTTGCCGACCATCTTCTTATGGAACTCCGCACTGATCGTCTGCTCTTCGGTAACCGCACAGCTTGCTTATCATTTTGCGAAAAAGGATCAGCTTGCCAAAGTGAAAATGATGCTGGTGGCTTCTGCAGTTTTGGGCATTGCCTTTATTTATGGGCAGTTGCTTGCCTGGGATGATCTTATGGCGATGAATATCAACTTTGTGGGCAACCCTGCAGGTTCATTCATTTATGTTTTTACGGGTGTTCATGTTGCGCACCTGGTGAGTGCTATTGTCTTTTTGCTGATCATGCTTTATGCCGCTTTCCGCTTCAAGGTACACTCTCGTAAACTGGACCGTATGGAGATGTTTGTAACCTATTGGCACTTCCTCGGAGGGCTTTGGATCTACCTTTACGTATTTCTGAATTACTATAATTAAAAAAATAACCGACTATAACCTTATCAACCATTATGTCACAAACCTCAACTTTAATTCCTGGCGCTACTGGTGTTTGGGGGGGTGGAAACAAGCCCATGAATGCAAGCTACGGCAAGCTGATGATGTGGTTTTTTCTGCTGTCTGATACCTTCTCTTTTTCTGGGCTTTTGATTGCCTACGGAATGTTGCGATACCGATTCCCGGCTTATCCGCATTCTCCAACGGACTCGTTCCTGCCTTCAGCAGAACATTGGCCGATTCCTGAGCTGGTATTTGATGCTGTTCCATTTTTGCATGGTGTTCACTTGCCTTTGGTATTTGTGGGGATCATGACTTTTATTCTTATCCTGTCTTCAGTAACAATGGTTTTGGCTGTAGAGGCTGGGCACCGTATGGACCGTGAGGCCGTACAGAAATGGATGCTCTGGACGATCGTCGGTGGGATTACTTTCCTGGGCTGTCAGGCTTGGGAGTGGGCACACTTTATCGATGGTAAAGGTGTTGGTATGGTAGTCAAGGAACTCGTAGATGGGAAATGGGTGGAAGCCATGGTGTACGGCGCCAATTTGGAAGCCAACGAGTACGGACCTCAGGTTTTTGCCAATTTGTTTTTCTTCATCACTGGTTTCCACGGAACGCACGTGTTGTCAGGGATTATTCTGAATTTCATTATCTTCTATAATGTTGTAGTAGGTACCTATGATAAACGCGGACATTATGAGATGGTGGAAAAAGTAGGACTTTATTGGCACTTTGTCGATTTGGTTTGGGTATTCGTGTTTACCTTTTTCTATTTGATCTAAGGAGCAGCGAAAGCCTGTCATAGCGCCGTTAAGAAATAAATGTTAGTGGGAGCCGAGTTGTAATTATTCGGAAAATAAGTAGCTCATTTTAGGCTCCACTGCTTTTTTAAAAATATGAAATGATGGAAACGACCAACAACAACATTCAGGTACAACCTGCTGATCCTGCGAAGATCAAGAAAATATGGAAGGTAGCGGGGATTCTTGCCCTGATTACCGCGGTGGAATTCGTGATTGCCTTTACGGTATCTTCAGGAATGCCACGTAACTCTTTGTTTATTTTGCTGACCCTCTGGAAAGCATTCTATATTGTTTCAGAGTTTATGCACCTGAAACATGAACACAAGGTGTTGATCTGGTCATTGGGTCTCCCAGTGGTCTTTATAATTTGGCTTGTAATTGCCTTACTCAACGAAGGCTCGGCGATATTCTCCTATTTTGTAGGATAAGTGTTTAAAAAGTAATAAAATCAGACCTCATCGGTCTGATTTTTATTTTTATGATGAAGAAGAACAAAATTAAACAATCTATATTTCTGTCAGCTTTATTGCTCTTGCCTGTTTTGGTTTACCTTTTTTTACAGGCCTTCGGCGAAAACAGCTATGATCTTCCTGTGCGCTATGCCAAAGATTCGCTCATAACTCAAACCGATTGCGGATCGGTAAAAGTAGCCTCCCTGCTGCTTGACGACAGCGCAGCACAATTGCAGATCAATGGTCAGCTTGCAGGACAAATCAACCTGATGGCTTACGGTGTTCAGCAACCCGAACAACAGGCAGCCTTGCTGCTGGAGCTTAAAGATGCCCTGAAGAAATACCCCAAAGTAGGCTATTGGCTCATGACAGACGAGCAAGGGGTTACCCCAGAAGGGATCCATACGATTTTGGGAAATGCCCCAACTTTAGCCCAAGTTTTTAAATGCCGATTTGCCCTTGAACCACAAGGGGATTGGACATCTACCATCGTGCTGATGGATTCCGCAGGGGATTTGCGGGGATTTTTCGACAGCAAAAAAATGGAGGAAATGGATCGCCTCAAACAAGAAGTTAGCATTTTATACAGTCAGTATTAAACTGAACCCAAACCTAATATTCCATTCTACCCAATTACAATCTTTACAATTATGGAAACAGCTATTGATCAAGAAAAAGGACGAAAATTTATCATTCTTATTGCCCTGCTGAGCTTCATTATCCCAATTGCCGTAGCGGTTTTATTTTTCAGCCCATTTAAAATTGAAATTACTGGCGAATGGGTGAAGATGATCCCTCATTTTAATGCCGTTATCAACTCTGCAACTGCCGTAGCACTGGTGCTGGCGGTGCGTGCGATCAAGCAGGAAAAGGTGGAGCAACATAAACAGTTTATGTTTGCAGCTTTTGTGCTTGGTGCGTTGTTTTTGGTCGGGTATGTGATTTACCACGGTTCCGTGGAAGCCACTATTTTCGGCGATGCCAACCATAATGGAGTGCTCGATACGGCCGAACAAAATTCCCTGGGGATTTTACGAACATTATATCTTGGATTGCTTTTATTACATATTGGCTTGGCAATGGTGGTGCTTCCGTTGGTGTTATTGTCTTATCTTTATGCACTTTCTAATAAGCTGGAAAAGCATCGCAAAATTGTTAAACTTTCATTTCCTATCTGGCTTTTTGTGTCTGTCTCTGGAGTGATCGTTTACCTGATGATTCTTCCTTATTACCAATAAAACTGAAAAGGATGTCTGATGCTATGAAATGGTGCTCGCGAATTTTTACATTGATCGGAATACTGGTATTTGTTAAAATGCCCGTGTTGGCACAGTGTGCCATGTGTCGTGCCACGGTGGAAAACAATGTCTCTGAAGGAGATATTGGTATTGGTGCAGGGCTAAATACAGGAATTCTCTACCTTTTTATCCTGCCCTATGTGGTCATTTCTACCATTGGATTCTTTTGGTACAGAAGCTCCAAAAGAGAGAAAGAACGCTTGCTCAAAAATCAACATATCATACAGAACGCTGCTCAGCGAACAAATTAAAAAATGCCCGTAAGGGCTTTTTTTGTATCAAATAGATGGTATTTTTGGAGGCCTGCAAGAATAAATAAATGCTTCAGGGTGTTTTTTTGAATTATATTGATGAATAAATAAAATTTGGTACTTCTTTTGTGTGAGGTTCCTACATTAAATGACAATTAGAAATTTCTTTTGGTAAGTACATTTCAACTTTTTTCAAAACAGATAAAGATTTATCATCTTAGGTGGCTCCTGATCTCGGGAATAGGCCTCCTATTGGCTATTTTTTTAGAAAAAGGTGCCGTGGGGCAGTTTCAATACCCTAAGGCCTATACGGAGCAGATTCAGACCAAGCTCAATGCCGAGCTCAAAAAAGTGAATGCTGAAATGAACCTGCTTCGGGATCAGATTCAGGAGGATGGCTATTTTAATGCCGAGCACCTCGGGGATTTTACGCCCACTTACCCAACGACCATATACCTGAATGGAAAGCTGATCTATTGGTCAGACCAAACCTTTGTGCCTTCCTATAAAGAAGTGGCAGGGAATTACCGCTACCATTTTCGGGAAGTGGCACGCAGGGAATCGATCCTTTCGCGGCGGACATTGGAAAAAGGCTCGATCATTTATGAAATTGTAGAGGTCATTCCGCTAAAGGTCAAAGCAAAGACCCACATTACGTATCAGGGGAAAACTTACAATGAGAAAATTTTCACCAATAAGTTACTCCACCTGAAGGCGCAATACCAAAGTTCCAAATTCCGGATTTTCGCTCCCAACGGCAATTTCCTCTGTGGCATTCAGTACGAGATGGGCTATCGACGGGAGATGGCAGACGTCTATTACCTCATTTGGCTGGTGATTTTTCTTTCTATTGCCTGCTTTATCCGTTTTGTATGGATCAATGCGCAATACCTTGCACAGGCAGGGCATTTCGATTTCGGCTTGTTGTTCTTAGTGACAGCCCTGGTCGGTGGGCGATTGCCTTTGCTGTTTTCCCGGGAAACATTCGCCTTCAATGAGATCAAGATCTTTGACCCGAAGATTTTTGCTTCGTCTTTTCTGAACCCCTCACTCGGAGACCTGATCCTGAATCTGTTTTTCCTGTGTATTGTGGTCAATTATATTTTCAGCCATTATTACCGTTCAGGTTTGGTGCGTTATCTGTTTCGTCAATCTTCGCGAAAGCTGCATTTTTACGGGCTGATTTTCACCTTTTTTGTTTTTGAGCTCGGTTTTTTCGTGTTCAATATTTTTGAGTCGATCAATTACCATTCGCAGTCCAGTTTTTCCATTGGCGTCAATTTGCTGTGGGATAATTTCATGGTTTTCAGTTATTTGTGTGTGGCACTTTCCGCCATGGCATTTATGCTCGGCGAGTCGGTTTTATTGAAGTTGCTTTCCAAGTTTTTTTACCGTCAGAATATCCTTTCTACTAGCCTGATCTGGCTTGGGGGAATGGTGCTGGCATTACTGAACAATAACCATTTTGATTTTACAGGCCTGGCGGTCGTTTGCACTGTCGGGGTATTGGTTTTGCTTTCCTGGCGATGGCGCAATTTCCGCAAAAAAGGAAGTATCAGCTATGCAACGGTTTTATACCTGTTTTTGGGGACGATCATCGTTTCGGTGCTGGGAACGATCTCCGTACAGAAATACCAGAGTTATAATTTGGGGGCAAGCCGAGAGCGATTCATCAATAACCTGAATGTTGAAAACGACATTATCGGGGAATATCTGTTGCAGCGCGTCGGGCAAACCATGAGCGAGGATGCCTGGGTGAGTCGCTTAATTACCCACCCGAAGCAGTTGGTGAAGTTCGATGATGAGTATTTTCAGCGACGTTTTCTCAATGACTATTTCGATAAATATACCGCGCAGTTTTATTTCTTTGACCGTGATGGCTTACCGATTTCGGTAAACAATACCGAAACGCTGGATCGGATTCGGGTGGAGTTTCGGAAAACGATGACGGAGACAGATTACCCTTCGGTATATCAACTGAAGGATGCCTCCTTTGGCGCAAACTTGACCTACTCCTGTGTGTTTACCGTTCGGGATCAGGGAGGTGCTGAAGGGTATGTGGTGATCAAACTGGTGCATCAGGATTTGAATCAGAACAGTGTTTTTCCGTTGCTGTTAATGCACGAGAAGAAGAAAAATAACAGTTATGATGAGTCGAAGTTCAGCTACGCGGACTTTGCTTTTGATGAACTGCAATTTCAGAGTGGCGCTTACAATTACGCCAAATTTTTCAATCAGGATTTATTGCAGAATCCTGCACTTTACGAAAGTGGCGTTGTGGTGAATGGCTATCGGCATATTGGCATCCGAGAGAAGGAAAACCGTGTTCGGGTGGTTACACACGCCGTTTATGGGCTTTATGACCTGTACACGGATTTTGCTTATATTTTCCTGATCATGATTTTGCTGGCCTCCCTGGTGGTGGTAAGCTTTGGTTTCCTGATGCTTTCGCAGAATGTAAAACTGAACTTCGTTGCCAAGATTCAGATCTACCTGAACTCGGCCTTTTTGGTGCCGTTGTTGGCGCTTTCGGTTACCACACTGAGTATGATGGTCAACACTTCCAAGCGATCGGTGATCAGCTCCTACAGCTCCAAGGCGGAAGGGCTTGCCAATAACCTCAACGAGGTGATGGTGCGTTATCATGACCGCATTTTTGACAAAAAAGATATTGTGGCAGAAATTGCCAAGGTGGCGAATATTTCCTCGCTTGATATTGCGCTTTATGATGTGCGCGGAAAACTCATTACTTCCAATCAGCCGATGATCTTTCAGCGGCAGTTACTCTCGAATCACATTAACCCGAAAGCATTGCGGGCCTTGGTTTTTGAAGGTGAGCAAAAAGTGGTTTTTGATGAATATGCTGGTGATTATGAATACAAACAAGTGTATGTCGCCTTACGCTCCGCCTTGGATGGCACACTGATGGGGATTATCGGGGTACCTTTCTTTCCTGTAAATCCAATTTCAGACCCTTTGCTGAACGAGGGCGTGAACAGTATTATCAATCTGTTTACCGTGATTTTCATCATCTTCCTTTCGGTGGCTTTCTTTGCATCGAGGTGGCTGACCTATCCAATGACCCTTTTGGCGCAACGGATCCGACAAACAAACCTGACGTCGCTCGATCAGCCCCTGCATTGGCGTTCTGATGATGAAATTGGTGCGCTGGTGAAGGAATACAATCGGATGTTGCGGAAGCTTTCCGACAATAAATTGCAGATGGCACAAACGGAAAAGCAATCTGCCTGGCGGGAGATGGCTCAACAGGTAGCGCATGAAATTAAAAATCCGCTGACACCGATGAAGCTGCGTCTGCAATATATGCAAATGGTGATGTCGAATAGTGAAGCAGAGGAAGTGGAGCGGATTCGTGGTGCGATTGATATGCTGCTGGGGCAGGTGGATACCCTCTCGGAAATTGCTACCTCTTTCAGTGAGTTTGCAAAAATGCCGATGCCCATCAAGGAAACTTTTAATTTCTCGACCGAATTGCGCCGAGTGATTGAATTGCATCGAACCCCCGAACGTGGGCAATTAGTGTATCCAGAAATCCCTGATCAAATGATGGTGGAAGGAGATCAGCAACTGATCGGTAGAACATTGTCAAATTTGATTATCAATGGCTTTCAGGCGGTGTCTTCTGATGTTGAACCGCTGATAGAACTTCAGCTTGCCGATCGTGGCGAGGTGATCGAAGTGGCCATTAAAGACAATGGTGTGGGGATCGCTGAGGACATTCAGTCGAAGGTTTTTTTGCCGAACTTCAGTACTAAATTTTCAGGATCAGGCATTGGCCTGGCCATTGCCAGACGAGGGATAGAGCATGCGGGAGGAAAAATCTGGTTTGATTCTGAAGAAGGGAAGGGCACCACTTTCTTTGTGCAGTTGCCAAAGCAAATAACGGTGTGATCGACCCTGAAAAGGCGATCTGAGGATACTGATGATGGGTCGATGACTTTATTTACCTGATCTACGCTAAAGCCTTCTTTAAATCTAATGTAAATGATTTCCTCGTGAAGGGTATGGATGTCCCAATGCCATTAAGTTAAGGGGTTCAATATGGCACTCGCCTGAATTTGAAATGCCAGTAGTGTGGTTGTTCTTACCACCCACCTAACCATTGAATAATTCAAGGAGAGAAACCAATAATATCGCCGTGGTGTTAGGCGCAAATAATTGCGTTTCTACAGGGTGATGCACTTAACTTAATGATATTGAGGATGCAACTTCATGTGTACGATAAGCCATAAAATACAGTTACCAATCAAATCACGAGAAGTAAACGGGGTGAACTTTTGTAATTTGTGGGCACTAAACTTAAAGGATTAATCCAGATAATCCCGAACGTCAAAGATGGTCATTCCAAGTGCCTTGCCAGCAGCAATTCCGTGGTCACCGTCTTCAAATACAGCACAATCTTCAGGAGCAACACCCATTAATTCGGCACAGCGGGCGAAAGTCTCAGGGTCAGGTTTGGGTTTGGCAACATCTTCGATCGTTACGATGGTCGTGATGATTTCCTCCAAACCGATGGCTTTCAAGCTATGTGTGGTCAGGTGAGGAATGTTTCCCGTTCCGGCGGACATCGGTAGTTTTCCGTGGTAAGCTTTGGCCACATCTACCGTGATGGAAATCGGCTGAACCTGATCGGCGAGCGCGAGGTAAGCCTCTTCTTTCTCTGCAGAAACCCGCTCAATGTCTAATGAAAGGCCGTGGCGCTGATTAAGCAATGCCGTTACTTCAGTCGTTGGTTTTCCTGCCCATTCATAAAACAGCGATTCTGGGAACTCAAATCCATAGCGGTCAGCAATGGCTTTCCAGGCTAAATAGTGCGTTGGCATGGTGTCAGCCAAAGTTCCATCTACATCAAAGATCAACCCTTTGATGTGCGCAGGGATAATAATCTGCTTTTTCATCGTTTCTTATTTTCTTCAGCGACCATCGCCCTGAGAAGCTTGTTGGCCGAGATAAATTGTTGTAAAGATTCAGGTTCCGCCTTGGTGATTTCTGTATTGGGGCCCTCCCATATTTTATCGCCTTTGTAGAGGAAAATAATGTGATCGCCAATTTCGAGTACGGAATTCATATCATGACTTACAACTACCGTGGTGGTGTTATATTCGAGGGTAATTTCCCTAATCAGTCCATCAATAAGAATGGACGTCTGTGGGTCAAGGCCTGAATTGGGCTCATCGCAAAACAGGTATTTGCTGTTATTGATAATGGCTCGGGCAATGCCCACCCGCTTTTGCATACCGCCCGAAATTTCCGAGGGCATTTTGTGATGTGCGTGCTCGAGGCCTACCCGTTTCAGGATATCGGCTACGCGGTCCTCTTTCTCACTTTCACTGTAATCGGTCAGCATATCAAGGGGGAATTTCACATTTTGAGCCACTGTCTTGGAGTCAAAAAGTGCAGACCCCTGAAACAGCATGCCGATTTCCTGCCGGATTTCTTTTTGCATTTTCAGCTCACAATCATAAAAACTGCGCCCATTGAAAAGCACTTCCCCTTCCTCAGGAGGGTAAAGCCCCACAATTGATTTCAGCAACACGCTTTTTCCTGTACCAGATGCGCCAATAATCATATTGACTTTTCCCTGCTCGAAGGTCCCATTGATATTCCTGAGGATCGATTTCCCCATGAAAGATTTGCTAAGATTTTTTACTTCAATCATGTCAATAAAATTATAATAACAATTCAGCAAGGAAGAAATCAGCCACCAAAATAATCAAACAGCTGTTCGTTACCGCTCTTGTCGATGATTTACCAACCTCCAAAGCACCTCCTGTGGTGAAGAAGCCCTCGTAGGCTGAAACACTCGAAATGATAAAAGCAAAAACAATGGACTTGATCAGTGCAAATGCCACATTCCATGGGATAAATTCTGTGCGAATTCCCTGAATATATTCAACTGGCGTAAGTGCTCCTGTAAGGGTAGTCGATAAGTAACCGCCCGTCAGGCCGAGTGCAATAGCGAGAATGACCAACAAAGGGTAGGTGATCATGGTCGCGGTGATTTTCGGAAGGACCAAATAGCTCGAGGAGTTGATACCCATCACCTCCAGGGCAGAAATCTGCTCGGTGATTCGCATGGTGCCGATTTGCCCAGCAATGCTCGACCCTACTTTTCCGGCAAATACCAGGGCTGTAATGGTTGGGGCAAGCTCAAGAAAGGTCATTTCTCTAACAATAAAGCCAATCACGGTATTGGGGATCAGTGGGTTGGTCATGTTGTAGGCAGTTTGAATAGCCGTAACACCACCAATAAAAGTCGATATCAGTGCAACAATGATGATGGAGTTGTAACCGATCTCCACCGCTTCCTCAAACGTCAATCTAACGTAAAGACTAAATCTTTCTCTATTGACGAAAAGGGATTTAATGAATAAACAATACTTTCCTAAATTCGAAATCATGAATTATCTTAAAGTGGTTTTACTGCAAAGATGCCACAGATTTATAAAAATGAATCAATTCAACGTGTTTTTTTGCGGAACTTAATATAATTAGCGTTTTTTTGCTGAATCATGTCGCTATACATCACGTTTTTTTGGTGTTGCAAGGCATTAATTTATAGGAAAACAAAAATTTAATCCTTTTTAAATGAATCCATTAATCGTCGTTACGGGAGGTACCAAAGGTATCGGTAAAGCCATTATCCACCGCTTTGCCCAGGCAGGTTTTGATATTGTTACCTGCGCCAGAAATGAAGCAGATCTACTGCACCTTAGGGAAGAGCTGCTGAAGCAATTTCCTGAAACAAAGTGCTATGTGGCCACTGTGGATATGTCGAAAAAAGAGGAGGTGAAAAGCTTTGGCGAGTTGGTGAACAGCCTGCCGCAGGCAGTGGAAGTGTTGATCAATAATGCAGGGCGGTTTATTCCAGGCTTTATTCATGAGGAAGAAGAGGGTGTTTTGGAGGAAATGATCGAAACCAACTTGTACAGCACCTACCACCTGTGCCGTTCGATAGTTCCAGAGATGAAGGAGCGGAAAGCGGGCCATGTTTTCAATATTTGTTCAACGGCAAGTATTACCGCCTACACCAACGGTGGCTCTTATGCCATTTCCAAACATGCTCAACTCGGCCTGACCCGTGTATTGCGGGAAGAAATGAAGGAGCATGGGGTGAAGGTTACCGCGATTATGCCCGGGGCAACCCTGACCGCCTCCTGGGATGGGGTAGATTTACCCGAAGAGCGCTTTATGAAAGCGGAGGATGTTGCCGAAAGTGTATGGAGTGCCTACCAGATGAGTCCTTCGGCCGTGGTGGAAGAAATCGTGATCCGTCCACAGCTCGGTGATTTGGGGTAGCAGATTTATGGGTGGTTTTTCGGTGATGAGCCGTTAAATTGGTATTTTTGCGTAGGTGGTCAGAAGAAAAAGGTGGTTTTCAAATCGGTTTTTCCACGCCTATAGTTTTTGGTAAGCATATTTTTCATAGCTTCAGCTATGTTTTTGATAGAAATAATCTGATGTCAGAGAATAATAATTTAGAAGGTAAATATTGTCCGAGCCTTACCCGCTATCAGCGTCGAAAGGCGTCTGTAGTTCATATAGGGAAAGTGCCGATGGGCGGAGATTTTCCGATACGGGTACAATCCATGACCACGGTGGATACCATGGATACTCAGGCGGTGGTAGAAGAAACCATCCGTATGGTAGATGCTGGCTGTGAGTATGTCCGCATTACCGCACCCTCCAAAAAGGAAGCGGAGAATTTAGCCAATATCAAGGCGGAATTACTCAAAAGGGGCTACGATGTCCCTTTGGTTGCTGATATTCACTTTACCCCCAATGCGGCGGAAGTGGCTGCACGCATTATCGAGAAGGTACGGATTAACCCAGGGAATTATGCTGATAAAAAACGCTTTGAGCAGATAGAATACACTGATGAGGAATATCAGGCGGAGCTGGATCGTATCCGCGGCAGATTTGCCCCGTTGGTTGAAATTTGTAAAGCGCACGGTACGGCGATGCGTATCGGTACCAACCATGGGTCGCTTTCTGATCGTATCATGAGCCGTTATGGTGATACCCCGCTGGGGATGGTAGAATCTGCTTTGGAGTTTCTGCGGATCTGTGAGGACCTCGACTATCACGAAGTGGTGTTATCGATGAAAGCTTCCAATACGCGTATTATGGTGCAGGCTTACCGAATGCTGGTAGAGCGTATGGAGCAGGACGGTATGCGTCCATACCCGTTGCACCTCGGCGTTACCGAAGCAGGTGATGGTGAAGATGGCAGGATTAAATCTGCCGTTGGAATTGGGACCCTGCTGGAAGATGGTATTGGCGATACTGTGCGGGTATCATTGACCGAAGCACCAGAAGCCGAAGCACCAGTAGCAAAAAAATTGATTGACCGATATGTGGGACGTGCTGAACATGCTGAAATCCCCGCACTGAAACAATCGCCTGTAAACCCTTACACTTATGAGCGCAGAAAAACACAGGAAGTAAGTGTTTTTGGTGGTGCGCAAGTGCCCCGGGTAATTGCAGATATTTCTGCCCTGACCGCCCGTGGCGAGGTGCAGTATAAAGACCTTAAAGTAATTGGTCACCATTATTTGCCTGAACTGGACAAGTGGAAAATGGGCGACCTTGGGGCTGATATGGTTTATGTGGGCAAGCATCCTTTGCCTTTCATGTTACCCAATGGACTGAAAGCGTTGGTGGATGCTTCGCTATGGCAACAGCAGGAAGCCGACGAACATCAATACCCTGTTTTTACTGCGCAAGAATGGCTGGCAACAGCACGTCAGCACGAGGCGCTGAACTTCATCCGCCTGTCTATGGCCGATTGGTCGGAAGCGTTGAAGGCGTCTTTGAAAGCTCATCCAGTGGTATTTTTACTTGAGACTGAAAATGATCACGCCATGGTGGCCACCCGTCGTTTGATTTTTCAGCTGATGATGGAAAATGTGAACGTTCCTGTGGTCGCATGGAAACGATATGCCGAGCTGGAAGAGGAAGATTTTCAGGTGCATGCTTCAACAGATGTTGGAGGCCTGCTGATTGATGGCCTGGGGGATGGCGTAATGCTGAGCCCGAAATTTGTGGATCAGGATGCTGATGCCATGATGACCAGGATAAAAATGTACAACCAGGTGAGTTTTGGTATTTTGCAGGCAGCAAGAACGAGAATGACCAAAACGGAATATATTTCTTGCCCTTCCTGCGGAAGAACGTTGTTTGATTTGCAGGAAACCACCGCCATGATTCGCCAGCGGACGGATCACCTCAAAGGGGTGAAAATCGGTATTATGGGCTGTATTGTTAACGGGCCAGGAGAGATGGCTGATGCAGATTATGGCTACGTAGGATCTGGCGTCGGGAAAATCACCTTGTACCGTGGGCAGGAAGTAGTAAAGCGAAATGTGCCTTCTGAAAATGCGGTGAATGAGCTGATTGAAATTATCAAAGAGGACGATAATTGGTTCGATCCACAATCATAATAAAAAACGTGGTGATCGGCTAACTTTGTGGTCGATCATCGGGTTTTCCCAATATCAACACTTATACTATGAAAGAATCTACCGATGAAAAACCAAAGGGCTGGAAAGCCTATTTTCAGTTCTCTGAAGTTTTAGGCTACTTTTTCAGAAAGAAAAACCCTAATCGTCCGACCTCCTTCAGCCTGAAAATGATGCACGGAGTCAATAAAATCTCTATCCTGATGTTTCTGATAGGGGTAGTGTATTTGGTAGTGCGTAGGTTGATGTATTAACGCGGAACACGGGCTATGCTTTGGCCTTGCCTAAAAGTGCCGTGTTTCTAAACACTTGTAAGGCGCCTCTGAAGGAAAAAATATTGCTCGTTTCATAGTTCACCTTTGTTCTCCAAAGTTCATTCTGAAGGTGCTTGCGGGTATTGCCAATCGATTCCCGTGTGGCAAGGTATTCATCCTTCATAATGGAAGCGATTTTGAGCTCTTCCATCAATTGGCTGAGTTTTTTCCAGATAATGGCATTGGTGGCACAGTGCATTCCTTCAGTCTGTAAAAAATCGACCATCGGGATGCCGCTCAAACCTCTCAGTTCATGGGCAAGTGCAGGAAATTCCATTTTGTGTAATTCCCGAATCTCCACCTCAAGATTGCACTTGATGATGTTGAGATTCCTGATTTTTTGAATAAAATAATCGTCCTCAGGAAGATTTTGCCACTTCTCGAATTGTTGCTGCATAACGGTTAGTGCCCGTTTTCCTGTAGAAGACAGACGATGCCTGTTATTTTGCATCTGATCGATGAAATTTTGCAGGCTTGCTTCGAATTGAGCTTCGTGATATAGAACAACATTTGGCATTTGTTACAATTTTAATTTTTAAAAAAATCAGGCATTGCATTGGAATAAACTCTATTTCAGTTCTTTATGCTGAAATTGTTCTCCTTTGCGTAAATAATCTGCGTACCTTATTTGTTTGAAGACAAACATCTCAAGTAATCAAGCTTGTTTTTCCCCAAAACAGCACATTAAAAATTGGCAATTCGATCGCCTTATTAAGGTACACACTATTAATAGTGCAATTGATGACAGAAAACCACTTTCGAGATGCATTATTTTTATGTTGATTTTTCAACCAATTTCAAATGTTTTGCAATGTTGTACTGTGATTGCGTGGATTTTAGTGGCAGGTTTTGAGGTGTAGGTATTGATGTAGTTTATGCTTAAACCATGCTTGCCCATTAATATTTGTGTCATTTTTCCGTGATGTAAGTTTCTCGTTGAGGTTACCTGTTTTTTAGTATAGAATTGTTTGCGATAAAAATTTTTTCAGCTGAAAAAGCGCCTTTTTATTTCTGTCAGAAAAAATCTCAGTACTTTTCTCTACATTTACACCCTCAATATTTACCCTGGCAGTTGGTTTAAGTGAGCCTGCTGCCAATGTGTTTCAGTAATTGGCTTTCTATACAAATAATATGCTTCAGCAAATTTTTCAGCTCGATCAGGGGTGGTTTTTGGCACTTAATCAATGGCATTGGGATTTTCTTGATCCGATCATGTATGCTATTACCTATAAATTTACTTGGATTCCCTTTTATGCTGTGCTGTTGTATTTTTTGGTTAAACAATACAAAAAGGAGGTATGGGTATGGATTTTAGCCATTGTCGTTTGTATTGTTTGCGCCGATCAACTGGCGAGCGGCCTGATCAAACCTCTTTTTATGCGACCGAGGCCAAGCCATGAGCCGCTGCTTGAAGGTTTGGTGCATGTGGTCGGTACCCGTGGAGGAAAATTCGGATTTGTTTCCTCACATGCTTCGAATACTTTCGGATTATCCTTATTATTATATAAAATCATGAAGCCGCGATACCCATGGATCAAATGGTTATTTTTTTGGGCGGTGGTTGTGGCTTATTCCCGAATTTATGTGGGGGTACATTATCCCCTTGATGTGATTGGCGGCGCGCTGGTCGGTTTGTTCTCTGGTTGGGTAGCCGTGAACTTTGGGAATTTGCTGACGCATTTATTTTTAAAGAAAGATGAAGAAAAAAACGGATAGTTATCAACACCAGGGATTGCGCCGGCAACTGATTCTTGAGCTGCAAAAAAAAGGCATTACCGATAAAAATGTTTTGGCCGTGATGAGTAAAATCCCCCGACATTACTTTTTTGATGAGGCTTTTTTGTTTCATGCCTATGAGGACAAGGCTTTTCCGATAGGCGATGGGCAAACGATCTCTCAGCCATATACGGTCGCGTTCATGACGCAACTTTTAGGCGTGAAAGCGGGAGATAAAATTCTTGAAATTGGTACAGGATCAGGCTATCAGGCATCGGTGTTATGCCATTTGGGTGCTGCGGTGTATTCTGTAGAGTATGTCAAGAATTTACATTTGAAAGCCGCAGAACAGCTTAATGAGTTCGGTTTCTCACCCACTTTATTTTGGGGCGATGGCTCCAAGGGTTTGCCTGTACATGCGCCTTATCAAGGGATAATCGTAACGGCGGGAGCACCAAATTTACCACAGGTTTTGTTAGAGCAACTTGTGGTTGGTGGTCGGTTGGTTATTCCTGTTGGTGACCATGAGCGACAAAAAATGTATCGATATACCCGTGTTTCGGAAACCAAATTCGAACAGGAGATATTTAATGATTTTAGTTTTGTACCTTTGAAAGGAACCTTTGGTTGGTAGATATTATGGAGGAAGGAATGGATAAAGCACAGATGACGGATTTTTCCGCAGTATCATTTTTAGATCACGATCTGCTGTTTGTAGTCAATGAAACGCACGACGAAAAACAGGTGGCCGAAGTGGCTGAACACCTGCTTGCCGATGTGTATGTGGCTGAAGAGGCTACCACTGAAGATGCTGAAGCAGCTACTCCATTTCCTGTATATGGCAATGCGGAAGCTCAGGTGCTGGTGATTGTAAAATACCCTGCTGGCCTGCCTGATAATGACCGAACGCTGCTGTCCAATATCCTGAAAGCAAAAGATTTTAACATCGAGGACGTGGCTTTGGTCAACATGAGCGAAGCGGAAGGTTTCGGCTTTGCGATGCTTCGCGAGCACCTTCCAGCCACTTTCATCCTGACTTTCGGGCTCTCTGAAGCCGATATTCCAGAGTTGCGAGGCTTGCAGTGGAATGTCGCCCGTAAGGGAAAAACACTCACTGTTTGCCCAACCAACAGCCTGTCTTTAATGCACAATGACCGTGACGCCAAGCTGGCACTTTGGAACATGATTAAAGGTTTGCCCATTGCCTGACCTGGGCATGGTAGCCGTAGATGCATGACCATCTAAACACTAACCATATTACTTCATATAAAAAAATCGGGCTTCAATCGTTTTTGGGTTTGAAATGAGCATGTATTTATTGATCTTCGGGATTATAGAAATCAAATCATTTCATGAAAAGTTGAAGCCATTCTGAATGGGCTTTTCTTTTCGAAAAATACGCTCGAATGTCTAAAAATTTAAGACTCCATTCTTTTTTAGTGCTGCTGCTTGTCGCCCTGTCTTCTATAGCAGTTGCCAAACCTAATGTACACTACCAGTTGAGTATGCCGATGCCTCAAACGCATTATTTTGAGGTGGCCTTTAAAGTAGATAATTTCAGAGGCCAGCAGGCGGAAGTGCAGATGCCGGTCTGGGCACCAGGAAGCTACCTTGTTCGGGAATTTGCTGGCCATGTGGAAGGGGTAAAAGTTACTGCGCAAAATGGGCAGGAGCTGACCTTCAGGAAAAAAGACAAAGCCACCTGGGTGGTCAATACCAAAGGAAATCACAGTTTTACTTTCTCTTATAAGGTTTACGCTTACGAACTTTCGGTGCGTACCTCCTTTATCGATGCCTCCCATGCATATATCAATGGGACTTCCGTTTTTATGTACCTGAAAGGGCATAAAGATTTGCCGATCAAGTTGGCGATTACTCCTGCTGAGGGTTGGTCAACGATATCTACGGCGATGGATGCAGGGAAAGAAAAAAACACTTTCACGGCCAAAGATTACGATGAGTTGGCAGATAGCCCTATTGAAATAGGCAACCAAACGGTATTTGATTTTACGGCCTCAGGGGTGAAGCACACCGTTGCGATGTACGGGCAATCGAATTACGATATTCCTTCGCTTCAGGCAGATATGAAAAAAATTGTGGAGCAGGAAACGGCCGTTTTCGGTGGTAATCCGAACGAGGGTAGCCATTACCTTTTTATTGTTCACAATATTGAGAACCCTGGAGGAGGGCTTGAGCATAAAAAATCGACCACCTTGCAGGCTGAACGCTGGCAATACGGCACTGACAGTGGCTACAAACGATTTCTATCGCTGGTAGCGCACGAATATTTCCACCTTTGGAATGTTAAGCGTATTCGCCCAGAAGCTTTGGGGCCATTTGATTATCAGCATGAAAATTACACCTCCTTATTATGGGTGGCCGAAGGAGTAACCACTTATTATGACGACCTGCTGCTGCTTCGTTCTGGTGCTTATACGCAAGAGCAATATTTGAGTAAGTTGGCGGCCACAATCACAAGGGTGGAAAATCAGCCAGGCTCACGGGTACAATCCTTGGCAAGTTCATCTTTTGATGCCTGGATCAAGGGTTACCGCACAGATGAAAACTCTTACAACTCCACCATCTCTTATTATACTAAAGGAGTCGTTGTGGCGGCCTTGCTGGATGCCATTATTATTGATGGCTCAAAAGGGAAGTATAAACTCGACGACGTGATGAAGTCATTGTATCAGCATTATCTGAAAACAGGGAAGGGCTATGATGAAGCTTTGGTGAAATCGACGGTTGAAAAGTACGCCAAGCAAAACCTGGATCAGTTTTTTGCTGATGTTATCCATGGTACGAAAACCATTGATTACAAGAAATATTTTGCTGCGGTTGGAATGAATTTGACAGATGCAGGTCTTCAGGCCAAAAAATCGCCATCTCTTGGGGTATATTTCAGCAATTCAGGAAATGATGTTGTGGTTCGTACAGTGGTGCGTGGCGGTGCCGGATGGAACGATGGGCTGAATGTTCATGATGAAATTCTGGCGGTTGATGGTGTCCGAATGACGATGGACAATTACAAGTCGGTGCTGAGCCGAATGGAATCAGGCAAAGCGATCGATGTATTGATTAACAGAGATGGTTTACTTCAAACAATCAAGGTGACGCCTCAGCCAATGCAGACGCACCAATACAAGTTCAGTGAAATGGATAAATCGACTAAGCAACAAGAGAAACTTAAAGCGGTTTGGCTGGCAAAAAATGATTAATTTTTTTCAGATACCATAATTGAATTGCATAAAAAAAGCGAGTTCTTCTAAAGGACTCGCTTTTTTATTCATTGTTATTTCTTGATTATTTTTATGAGCTATGCAGACATTTTTTAGTTTCCTCCGTAAGGATCCCTTCATAAATGATGTTGATCATATGGTCGAAAATCTCTGATGGCGAAGAAGGAATCTGCTCCACCATCTCTTCGGGCATCGAGCTGTAAAACTCTGCATTGATCAGGTTACTGATACCCGAAGCGTAAAGCGCTACCACCAACGGCTGGTTGATTTCTGGGTTGATATGCCCTTTTTTCACACCTTCCTCAATCAGGCGGCTGAAGCGATTGAAGGCCGCTTCCTTTTTATAGGCATTGATCTCGCGCCAAAGTTCAGGGACATTGCGCTGTAAATCCTCAATTAACACGGGACTGATATCACTAAGTTCAACAGCGATAAACTTCAGCATGGTTTTGAGTTTTGTAGCGTATTCCAACTCTGTGTCATTCAGTATTTTATTGACACCATCGCCTGTTTTTCTTTTGAACTCCTCAATCACTTTCGAAAGCAGTTCATACTTGCCCTTAAAGTGCTTGTAAAGTGTTTTTTTACTCATTCCTAATTGTAGGGCGATGTCATCCATGGTAACCTTCGTATAGCCCTGAGTTAAAAAAAGTTGTTTAGCTGTATCCTGAATTTTCTTTTTATTAGCAGCTTGCTTATCCATTGAAATCTATGGTTTGTACATCGGGTGCTTTGGGCGAAGGAGCGTTTTCTAAATGCTCGGTTTCCTTTTTGTGAGCTTTGTGAAGTCAGCCAAAAACAAGAAACTGATATTGGTACGTTTCCACCTGCGCGATGTTTAATTGAGATATTGTCTTGAATTTTACGCTTAAATATACAAAAAAAAGTGATTTAATATAAGCAAGGAGGAAACTAATATTCGTTTTCGGTTTTCGGTTTCTACTTTTTTTTATGATCGGTGTTTAAATATTTTTATAGAATGGCCGCATTAAGTTTACCATTTCTGAGGTGTACTGATCGTTGGGTTGTTTGATGGTTAACGAATGGCGACGATAGTGGAAGCCTGCATTTTTTCCAAAAACGTTGATCTGTCTGGGGTTGTGCGCCCCTTCCTTGGGGTAGATGACCAAGGTTTCCTGAATGAAGAGTTGCTCCACGATCATATCGAGCTCAATCCAGTCGCATTGGGTTTTGGGAAGTAAAATATGACACAGCCCCTGAGGAGCCAGTAATAAGCGAATGGATGCTGCAAGTTCGTTGAAGGGCAACAGATCATTATGGAAAGCTTTGCGGCGGGCTTCGTCGGTACTTTTGAGGTGGTCAGGGAAAAATGGCGGATTTACCGCAATCAGGTCGAAGGTATGTGAGGCGTTGATGGCGAAATCCTGAATGGTACCATGGTGTATATGGAGCCGATCGCTGAAAGGGGAGTTGCTGAAATTCTCCTTTGCCTGCTGAAAAGCCTTGAGGTCTACTTCAATGGCATGAACTTCCGCCTCGGGGTAGCGCTGGGCGAGCATCAGGCTCAGTAGCCCTGTGCCTGTGCCAATGTCAAGAATTTTTATAGGGTTTTGGTGGTGTGCAAAGGCACCTAAAATGCAGGCGTCGGTGGTTACCTTCATGCCACATTGGTCCTGGGCAACAGAGAATTGTTTAAAATGAAAAGCCATTGAATATGAAAGATGTGATCCTCAAAAAAAATACCTTAGTGAATCGGCTCACTAAGGCAATTTTATACAATAATTTATAATAAGGTGTTGGCTTCTTGCTCAAAGCCAGCGTCGATCAGGTGTGGTGGATGGTCTGCCGCAAGGGTTGCCAATTCATCTGCACGTTCGTTTTCAGGAATACCTGCGTGCCCTTTCACCCACTTCAGTTTAACGTCATTTACCCGCTTGTACGCGGGAATGAAGCGTTGCCAAAGGTCGGCATTTTTCTTGCCCTTAAAGCCTTTTTTTACCCATCCCCAGAGCCATCCTTTTTCTATGGAATTAATCACATACTGAGAGTCGGAGTGAATAACAACAGGTAGTTCAGGTCTTTTTATAGACTCCAAAGCAACAATTACCGCCAAAAGTTCCATTCGGTTATTGGTGGTTTTTCGATAGCCTTGGCTGAGTTCTTTTCTGTGCTGACCAAACATTAAGACGACACCGTAGCCTCCTGGGCCCGGGTTTCCTCTCGATGATCCATCAGTGTAAACTGTTATTTGACTCATAACATTAAGTTGGATTTGAATAGTTTAATGGCGATGGCAAGTAGAATAATACCAAACACTTTCCGCAAAATCGTCAGCCCTCCAGTGCCTATCTTTTTTTGTAGCCATCCACAGGATTTCAGAACGACATACACCACCAGTAAGTTGACCAGGATCCCAGTCAGGATGTTTTCCGTCAGGTAGGTGGTTTTCAATGAAATAATGGTGGTCATGGTTCCGGCACCTGCCAAAAGAGGAAAAGCGATCGGTACAATGGCAGAAGCTCCGGTATCCGAAGGTTCCGTTTTGAAAAGCTCTATGCCCATAATCATCTCAAGCCCCATAAGAAACAAAATAATGGCCCCCGCAACGGCAAAAGAGGCGACATCTACCCCGAAGAGCCCCAGTAAGTTCTCTCCCAAAAACAAGAACAGAATCATAATCCCCCCAGCCACGAGGGTTGCTTTCCCTGATTGCACATGACCGATTTTTTGTCTAAGGTCAATAACAATCGGAATAGAACCGACAATATCGATAATCGAGAAAAGAATCAAACTAACGGAGATGATCTCTTTGAGAGAAAAGTGCTCCAGTGCAAAGTTAAAAGACATGGATAAATTGTGGTGTAGGTGGTTTAATTTATTTCGACAAAAACTGCTGTAAAGCCTGGATTCCTGTGAGAGGAATGGCAGGGAAATTGGCGATGCGAAAGCTGCTGTCTTTCCAGGCGCCATAGCCATTGCCCAGCAAAATACCTGCGGCTTTGGCTTTGGCTTTGATCTCGCGAATTTCTTCCGGCTGCCCTTTAATGGCAAGCACTGTTTTAGATTGTATCAGTTCATTTTTGACCAGCAACTCATAACCATTTTCACTCAGGAAATTTTTCCATTGTAACCATTGCGCATGCAGTCGGTCATCAGTAACGGCAATATGCTCACTGTCCTGCAGCGTACGCAACAACAGATAAATGTTACTGACATTCGGCGTGTGGGTTGTCTGAAATTTTTCCGCTTGTTTAATCATGCTCCCCAGGGCATTATAGTGACTGTTAGCAGTGGCCATTGCACGCTCCTGCGCTTTGGGAGAAAGAATAATCACGCTCATCCCTGCCGGCAAACCAAAGCATTTTTGTACAGAAGCATACCAGATATCTGCCTGATTAAATGGCAGGCGCAAACCAGCCATGGAGCTTGTGGCATCCAGGGCGATCAGTGCTTCAGGGTAATGGCGACGAACCAAATGCAGGCTGTTTTCCGGCAGTTGTGTTGCATTGCTCGTTTCATTGTGTGTCAGGCAAACCAAATCGGGTTTTTCACTTTTAAAAGCCTCAAAATCGGGCATCTCTTCTACCTCATAAGGCGCTTTTAGCGTGCGCTCTTCCCCACAAATCTGCTCATGGTAGCTGGCCCATTTTTCACCAAAAGCACCATTGTAAAAGTGCAGGCTCAGTTGGGGCTGAATACTCTGCGCAATATTTTCCCAGCATTCCGTTGCCGAGGAGGAGAACATCACCACATAATCCGCAGGGATTTCAAGCTTACAACGAATCACCTCCTGAAGCTCTTTATTCATGGCAATAAACTCCGGGCTGCGGTGGTTCATGCTTAAAATACCAGTATCGAAAGCCTCCTGAAAGTATTGGGGCAGCTGCGCGTGCACCGCTGAAGGACCTGGTGAAAAAGTGTACATATTAGAACGGAATAATTTTTTTTTTACTTGATGAAGTGTGCCAGTGCCAAACGGTAACTGTCCATTCCAAATCCTGCAATGACCCCTTTGCAAACAGGGGAAAGATAGCTTTTGTGGCGGAAAGGCTCTCGCTTGTGCACATTCGATAGGTGTACCTCAATCACTGGGGTATTGACCGCACTAATGGCATCAGCGATGGCGACGGAAGTATGGGTGTAGGCGCCGGCATTCAGAATGATACCATCAAAAGAGAAGCCAACTTCGTGAATTTTGTCAATGATAGCCCCTTCGTGGTTAGATTGAAAGTATTCCAGTTCAATTTCTTCAAATTTTGATTTTAATTCTTTAAAATAGTCTTCGAAGCTCTGATCACCATAAATGGTTTTTTCTCGGACGCCCAAAAGGTTCAGGTTCGGGCCGTTAAGTATGAGGATGTTCATGGGTTGTCTGTGTTTTTTCACATGTAAAGATAATCAAGCACCTTAAAATGCCCAAAGGGCATCAATTTACTAATGGATTTTGTATTTTTGTAGCATGAACTGGCAGTATTATATCGACTCATTTAAAAATTACCTCCGTCTGGATCGACGGATGGCAGACAATACCACCGAAGCCTACCTGCGGGACCTCTATAAATTGGAGGAATTCGGGCGCTTGCGGAACTGGAATATTGGCCCTACGGAAGTGTCAGAGGTGCAATTGCATGATTTTTTGGAGTATCTTGGCGAGTTGGGGATGTCAACTTACACCCAGGCGAGAATGCTATCGGGGGTGAAAGCTTTTTATCGCTTCTTGCGTTTTGAAAATGAAATTGAGATTGACCCTTGTTCAAGAATCGACAGTATCAAGCTGAAGCGGAACCCTCCAGAGGTTTTGAATATCGATGAAATCAATCAGTTGATGGACGCCATCGACCTAAGTACTCCAGAGGGACCCCGAAATCTTGCCATCCTGGAAACCCTTTACAGTTCAGGCCTGCGTGTGAGTGAACTGATTAACCTCAAGGTAAATGATATTCATCGCGATATTGGTTTTTTGCGGATTCACGGTAAGGGTAACAAAGACCGCTTGGTGCCCATCGGAAAACCTGCACTGAAGAATATCGATTTTTATTTGGAAGAAATTCGTCCTGCGGTAAATGTAAAGCCAAACAATGAAGATTATGTGTTTCTTAACCGTCGGGGGGCAAAACTGACCCGGGTAATGATCTTCACGATTATTAAGCGCCTTGCGCAGGCAATTGGCATGAAGAAGGCCGTCGGGCCCCATACTTTCCGCCATAGTTTTGCCACACACCTGATTGAAGGCGGGGCTGACCTGATTGCCGTTCAGGAGATGCTTGGTCATGAGTCTGTAACTACTACGGAGATTTATACACACCTTGATCAGACCTATCTGAAGCAAATTATTACAGAATATCACCCTCGTAGTTAGTGGTGAGATAACTGCAGATCATAAAATTTTCAGGGCCTTCCTCTTTTGGGGAAGGCTTTTTTGATGTTTTTTTCTCTCCATTTATTAATGAGAATAATTTTCAGCCGCTTTTCGGTTAAATTATCAGCGCATTATTTTTCAATCTATTCATTATCATTGTGAAGAAATTATTTTTTGTCTTGCTGATTATCGTCGCCGGCTTTTCGCTTGCCGAAGCCCAGGAATTGAAATTGCCCCTGTATCAGGGCCAGGTGCCCAATGCACTCCGTGCTCCTCGGGAGGAAATTGTGGAGGAAAAAGATGGTATGATGAAACTGTGGAAGGTGGAGTCCCCGGAAATTGCCGTATTCTTTCCATCGAGAAAATATGCCACAGGCGAGGCCGTGATCATTTGCCCTGGAGGTGCCTATCATATGCTGGCTTATGACCTTGAAGGGACTGATATTGCCAGTTATCTGGTTTCGAAAGGCATTACCGCCATCGTCTTAAAATACCGATTGCCTGCGGCCGAAAGTAGTAAGGTAAGATGGGAATCCCCTCTGCTTGATGCAGAACGGGCAGTACGAATAGTGCGCTCACAAGCGAAAGAATGGGGGTTGAAACCCGACCGAATTGGGGTGATGGGCTTCTCTGCGGGAGGGCATCTCGCTTCAACGCTCAGTACGCATTTTTCTGCTGAAAATCCACAGGCAAAAGACCCCGTGGACAGGTTTTCTTCCCGACCGGATTTCAGCTGGCTGGTTTATCCTGTTATTTCATTTTCCGACGCCCTGACACATATGGGCTCACGGAAAAATTTGCTCGGGCAAGAGTGGAACAATAGCGATTTGGTGCACCATTTCAGCAATGAATTACAGGTGAAGGAGGATACCCCGCCGGCGATTTTAATTCATGGTGTAGATGACCAAGCGGTGAATTACAAGAACAGCATGGTGTATTTTGAGGCTTGTCAGCAAAAGGGAGTACATGCTGCAATGTTTCTGTATCCGCAGGGTGCGCATGGGTTTGGTCTGGCGGTCGGACAGGAAGGGCTCTCGGGCTGGCTCGACCAGTGTATTGCTTTCACCCGAGGCTTGCCCACAGCCAATGAGGCACATTGATCGCCTTATTCTGATTGTCTGAAAAGGTTGTTTTTGACCCGCCCAATTCGTTCAAAGGCGTCAGTTTGAGCCAGGTCTTCAAAGAATGGAAGGGAGCATCATTTATGGGTTACTATGAGTATAGGCTCAAGCAATACCGCCTATTCATGGTGAAATGGGCGGTAATTTATGCTTTTATCCTTAATGATGATGATGATGATGTTTGTGATCGCATTTTTGTGGTTCACGGATGGCACCTTCCTCATAGTACTCCCTTGAAAATACACTCGCCGGACATTGAAGAACTTCAGGCTGCAAAGTGATGTGCGCCAGGTCAAACTTTTTGTCGAGGGACTTTTTGAGTTTATCAATGATGATATTGGTGGTCTTTAGGTCGTAATTATCATCCAGAACAACATGCGCCTCCATCATATTCTGGTGCTCGTTCATTTGCCAAAGGTGGACATCATGCAACGAAACGACTCCCTTGGTTTGTCGTGCAACCGTAATCATATCGGCAGGAGAAACCTCTATTGGGCTGATCTGCATAATAATCTGGTAGCAATTTTTCAGTAGGGGATAACTTGAATATACGAGGTAGGCGGAAATGCCTGTGGCAATGGCGGCATCAAGCCAGTAAATTTCAAAAAACCACATGGCAGCCGCACCGATAATCACGGCAATGGAGGTCATCAGGTCGGTGAGCAGGTGGAGGTAAGCCGACCGGATGTTGAGGCTGTCTTTGGCGTCGTGATGAAGTAGTAAAACACTGATGCCATTGGCAACTACACTGAAAGCGGCAGCGGCAAGTATCCAAAGAGGGTTGTTGAGGCTTCCAGTCGCGCCCGAGATGAGCCGCAGTAGACTTTCATAAAGCAGCACCCCAGCAATAATCAGCAAGGCTAAACCGTTAATCAGGGCTGATAAAATTTCCGCACGGTAATAACCATAGGTGGCATGACCATCAGGCTGCTTCTGACTCATGCGATTGGCTCCCCAGCTGATAACGATCGACAGTGCGTCGCTAAAATTGTGTGCGGCATCGGTGAGTAGCGCCAGGCTGCCGGTAAATATTGCCACAACAATTTGTACAGCGGTAATTCCAATATTAAGCAGGATGGTCAGGAAGAGGTTTCTGCCATTCAGTTGACTGCTGTGATGGTGATGCCCGTGATGATGTCCCATTTTAATTCGTTCTTGGTTTTGCAAAGGAAAGGTAGGGAAAAAGAAGTTTTACCTTGTTGCAAAAAATGGGAAAAGCGAAAAAAAACACCGTAGGAAACGGTGTTTTTTTGATGCAATTTAAATGTTTTTAAGGGGTAGCGACTTCATTTATCAGGCTAATGACCTCTTCAACCATGCTTTTATTTCCGATATACATAGGGCATCGCTGATGCATGCTCTCAGGTTTGATATCCAAAATTCGCTGTTGCCCATTGGAGGCCATGCCCCCGGCCTGTTCCACCAAAAATGCCAGTGCGTTGCACTCATAGCAGAGTCTTAATTTTCCTTCAGGGTAGCTCTTCGTTCTTGGGTAGAAGTAAATTCCGCCTTTGAGTAAATTACGGTGGAAATCCGCCACCAACGAGCCGATGTACCGTGCAGAAATTCCCGATTTTTTGCACTGATCGATATATTGGCGAATGCTGTCATCGAAATTGAAATACGAGCCCTCATTCACAGAGTAGTAAGTTTCCTTTTCAGGGATTTGAATGTTGTTGTGGGAAAGGAAGAATTCGCCAATCGATGGTTCATAAGTGAAGCCATACACTCCCGCACCTGTTGTAAATACCAGCATAGAGGAGGATCCGTAAAGCAGATACCCTGCGGCTACTTGTTGATTCCCGCTCTGCAGCACATCTTCTTTCGTAACCTTTCCTCCAATTTCCGACTTGCGGCGATAAATGGAGAAAATGGTGCCAATTGAGACATTAACATCAATATTGGAAGAGCCATCAAGAGGATCAATAGCCACAATGTACTTGCCATCGCAGTTTACCTTAATGATATTGTCTTCTTCTTCAGAAATAATACCCGCCACTTCGCCACCGTTCTTCAGTGCATTGATGAACCGGTCGTTGGCAATCACATCAAGGTGTTGCTGGGCTTCTCCCTGCACATTGTTTTTGCCCATTGCGCCCTCAATGCCCAAAAGGCCAGATTTACTGATGGCCAGGTTAACGAGTTTGCCCGCAAGGGCAATGTCGCGGAGGAGTTGCGAGAGCTCCCCAGTGGCATAGGGGAAATCGTCTTGTTTTTTCTTGATGAAACGGTCGAGAGGCAATCCTACCTCAAAGTCAAATTTTTTAAATGACATGCGTTGGTTGTTTGGGGGTTAATGAATGTTTCACTCCTTACACATAGATAAAGATAGTTTTTCGTTTCAAGTGTTTGATTTAAGCTGAAAAAATGGCACTAAAGATAAGCGTGTGTTAAAAATTGGCATCCAGCGGCAAATTCAGAGGACTGAAAATGACTTTGAACTCCTTTCAGCAATAGCATTACTATTCTAAAAGTTTTTCCATCATTTGGCAGTATTCCAGATTTTCATCGTGAATGTCAGGTTTTGAACACGTTCTAATATCTTGAAAAATTATGATTATATAAATTTAACGGAATTTCTCAAAAAAGGTACTTATTTAACAAGTTAAACTATTATTTTTAAGCGCACATAAGTCTGTGCCGCTTAATAGATTATCATGAAGGTTTTTAAGTTTGGAGGGGCCTCTATTAAAGATGCTCATGCGGTAAAAAATATGACCGCAATTATTGCTGATCATCAGCAAGGCGACTTGTTGGTGGTGGTGTCGGCAATGGGGAAAATGACCAATGCACTCGAGCGGGTGGTGGCTGCTGCTTGGGATAAATCAGCCGACTGGGCGACTGAATGGGCTGTCTGTACCGAGTTTCATGAGCAGATGCTGGGCGATTTGTTTGCTGATAAAGCACATCAGGCCTATGGAATTGTTCGAAACTTATTGGAGCAGGCGGAGCAATTGCTCACCGAAGACTGGAGCGATAAGCATCAAATGTATGACGCCGTTGTCAGTTATGGGGAGTTGCTCAGTTCAGCGATACTGAATCAGTACCTGAAGGCTTCAGGGATTAAATCGTGCTGGATGGACGCCCGAAAAGTGATCAAGACTGATGACCGGTTTCAGGAAGCGCGAATTTCCTGGGGAATGACCGAGCAGCGGGTGTTGGCAGACGTTCCGCAGTTGCTTGCTGCGGGGGTGGTGATGACTCAGGGTTTCATTGGTTCAAGTGGCATGGGTGCAACCACGACACTTGCCCGTGAGGGGTCAGATTTTTCTGCGGCGATTTTCGGAAATATTCTTGATGCGGAATCGGTAACGATTTGGAAAGATGTGCCAGGCATTCTGAATGCGGACCCAAAGCGGGTGTCGGATACTATTAAGTTTGAAGAAATCTCCTATCAGGAAGCTGCGGAGATGACTTTTTACGGGGCATCGGTAATTCACCCAAAGACGATCAAGCCACTGGCGGACAAAAATATTCCTCTGCTGGTACGTTCTTTTGAAGACCCACAGGCGTCGGGCACCACTATAGGCCGGGGAGTAGATACAAAAAAAATCCCCAATATTATTTTCAAGGATCACCAATGCCTGATGACCTTCAGTGTGCGTGATTTAGCCTTTTTGAATGAGAATAATCTGTCGATAATTTTTCACCTGCTGGACAAACACAGTGTTAAGATAAATATGCTGCAAAGTACCGCACTGAGTTTGAGTATCTGTTTTGATAACCGACTGGATCGTGTTCAAAAACTGATCGATGCATTGGAGGGAGATTTTAAAATTGCTTATCAGGAAGATTTACAATTGATTACGCTTAGGAATTATACACCTGAATTAAAAAGGAAGTATCTTTCGGTAGCGGAGGTGGTTACCGAACAGCGAACCCCGACAACTTTTCAGTTGGTAACGAAGTAAAATAGCGTAATTTAATATATAAAAAAAAGGTCGTGAATAAATGATATTCACGACCTTTTTTTATTTCTTTTGATGATTAATTATCGTCGTTTTCCTCTTCGATCCGGTCAAGGTGATGAGGTTTTACCATATTCTCAGGAGATAGGATCTGGTCGAGTTCGTCCTTAGGGATTAAGCCTCTTTCAAGGACCAGCTTGTAGATCGATCCATTGGTTTTCAGTGCTTCTTTTGCTAACGATGAGGAGATCTCGTAACCGAGAATGGGGTTCAGCGCCGTAACAATACCAATTGAATTTAACACCATTTCCTTGCAGTGCTCAACGTTTGCGGTAATGCCATCCACGCAATTGGTACGTAAGGAGTCCATCCCTCTGCGTAACATCTGAATATTTTCAAACAATGATCTAACAATCACCGGTTCCATCACATTCAGCTGTAATTGTCCGGCCTCTGAAGCAAAGGTCACCGTCAAGTCATTTCCGAATACAATGAAGCAAATCTGATTCACCACCTCAGGAATAACCGGGTTTACCTTACCAGGCATAATCGAGGAGCCCGGCTGCATTGGCGGCAAGTTGATCTCGTTAAACCCTGTACGCGGACCAGAAGAAAGCAAGCGGAGGTCGTTACAGATTTTGGAAAGTTTTACCCCAAGGCGTTTTACTGTTCCTGAATAAATGACGAATGCGCCCGTGTCTGGTGTTGCCTCAATAAAGTTGGTGGCTTTTACCAACTCAAGTCCTGTGATTTTTCGCAAATGCTTCACCACTTTATCAGGATATTCCGGATCGGCATTTATACCTGTACCAATCGCTGTTGCTCCCATCGCAATTTCTCTGAAAAGTGCGGCGTTCGTATTCAGGCGGGTAACCTCTTCCTCAAGTGTTGCGGCAAATGCTTCAAACTCCTGCCCAAGGGTCATCGGTACGGCATCCTGCAACTGGGTACGCCCCATCTTGATAACGTTGGTGAACTCTTCCCCTTTCTTGCGGAAGGATTTTATCAGCAACTGAAGTTCTTTCACCAGCTCTTCGTTCATCCACTGCAGGGCAATCTTGATGGCCGTAGGGTAGGCATCGTTAGTCGATTGCGCCATGTTAACATGGTTATTCGGGTGGCAGAATTCATATTGCCCTTTCTTATGCCCCATAATCTCCAAGGCACGATTGGCAATTACTTCATTGATGTTCATGTTGGTAGAAGTCCCCGCTCCGCCCTGAATCAGGTCGATCGGGAAGTGATCATCCAACTGACCATCCATGGTTTCTTCACATGCCTGAACAATTGCTTTTTTTATTTCCTTCGGGAGTAATCCAAGGTTATGATTCGCCTTTGCTGCACCCATTTTTACAGCCGCTAAAGCACGAATGTAAAGTGGGAACATATTTACTTTTACGCCTGAGATATGGAAGTTCTCAATGGCTCTGAGGGTCTGTATACCGTAGTAGGCATCTGCGGGTACTTGTTTTTCCCCAAGCAGATCGTGTTCAATTCTATATTCCATGATATTTTGCTTTACTGGAATGCATCAAAAAAATTCTTCGACCAAATGTAGAGGATAATTTCGCAATATCCAATCACTCTAAATTTATGAAATGACGAATGGAATGAAGGATAATATTTAGTTGATAAATTATATTGAATTTCCTTTAAAGCATGAGGAGAATCATTCCCTTTTTTGCTTGATTGGCAGTGTGTTGGGTAATTAATTTATAAAATTAATAGGTAAAATTATCTCTAAATCAAGATGAAATTTAATTAATAGATGTTCCATTTATATAGAAATCCTATCATTAAGTTTTTGTTGATAGCTGTTGGGGAATTCAGGAATTCACTTTTGAGGTCTTTTTCATGAATATAAGTGGCAAACAACTTTAAAGGCTGTTCTTTGATAGGTTGAAATTCCACTCCCATTTGCTGAACCTGCGAGGTGTACATCCAACCTTTGTTTTCTCCTAATGAAGCATCATAGGAATAGGTGTCTGTATAGGCCATCTGATAGAATAAATTCCACCTTTCTGCAGGCTGCACATCTAATCGAGCCAAAGTTGATTGATACCGAGTGTCCCTTAAAACGGCATGATCCTCAGGCATCAGGGCTGAGGCAAACCAGGTTCTGTCAAGGTCTTCTGCAGATAAATGATAATCTACAGAAAGCTGCCAGAAGGGCTGATTCAGCTTGGTGCCCAGTACCAGGTATTGAGTAAATTCTTCTTCGCCTTCCTGCGTTACCGCATAACTCCAACGGGTGTCTATTAAATGGTTGAAAAGTCCGCCATTCCAGTTCACCGCATAATGTAGCGGATGGGCGGCAGGGGTAAAGCCTTCCGGAAGGTTACCGTAAAAAGACTCTATGGTTGCTGTATGCCCATTGGCGACCTGAAAGTTAATTTCCTGTTCCTTGTATCTGTAGCCCAAATTAATCCCCGTAAGGAAAGCCTCTTTCCACCATACCATTTGGCTGTATTTGTAAATATCTGTTGGGGTTGCATCAAACTCAAACCCTCCGTAAGCCGCCCATTGTTTACCAACAGTAATAAATAGATTATTCTGAAAGGTGTAGGTCAGGTACGCCCAGTCTGTTGCCAGTGAGGAGTTATCGAGGTTTTCAGTTGGTGAAGGCTCGTTAAGTCTTTGGCGAACGTCATACTCCAAACCGGGGATAATTTCACCGTTAAACTGAATTCTGAGTTGATTAATGCTAAACGATGATCCCTGTGGGTATTCAGGGCCAGACATCAAGTTGAAGCTGCTTTGCAACAGAATATAACCATTGTGCTTTTGCTTGAACTGTGGCCCTAAAAGCAAGGAATTAGGGGTTTGCTCAACGTAATCGTTGGTGGCATCTTGTGCCTTGGTGTGCTCGCAAAAAAACAGCGAAATAAAAAAGAGGAAAACGGCTGGTTGCTTCATTGGGATATTTTTTACAAAATCCTTTAAGCCAATTATCGTGCCATATAAATAATAGTGATTATCGTTGTGATTAGTATTCTTGAGCATGATCGTAATATTGTCGCTCTTCCAAAAAAGAGTAGGTTTGACATAAAAAGCGCCCTCAGTTTAATAGGGTGCTGTTTTTGGTAAAAGTTAGTAGTGGATGTTGGGCGACAGGATTGTCTATTTGTATAAGGGTATTTTTTTGCTATTTACACAAAAATAATTCGGATTGGAGCAAAAAAAGCCTTTCAATGCAAACATTGAAAGGCTATCAACAATCAAACTAAAACCCGAAAGATGTACCTCTACACCTTTCTAAAACCCTAAAACAAACAATAACCATAGGTTGAAATGAAATTCAACCTATAATATAAATACCGGAGCCGAAGCTCGGATAGATACTCTTCAGTTCGTGGCTTGTTTAGAAAAACTCCCGGTTTCCGAAGAAACCGGGAATCTAATCAACAATCAAACAAATTTTCAATAACGGAGAACCCACCTCCTGTTATTGCAAAACCATAAAACAAACAATAACCACTTAGTCTTGGCTGAGGTGCTTCGTTGCACGCTCACTGACTATGATACAAATGTAGGGGGTTGAACTGAGAGTAATATTGACGCCTTTAAGGTTCGTTTATGATTGTTATCATTAAATTTTATTTAAATGTCGATTATTATCACTGCTATATTAAAATAAGGTTAGTAAAATAGGTGATTGTTGTATTTGAAAATGATATCAGCATAAAAATTATTTAGGCTATTGAATTTTGTGCTATTTTTAAGCTATGAATAAACGCTTAATCCATTTATTATTCTTCAGTTTTATTGCTGCCGCTACTTTTGGGCAGGGAAGACCCGCGCTGCGGGAAGTAACGATTTACCACGATCAGGCTCAAAAGCAACTCAAGGCTCACTATTTTATTATTGGCAGCGACAGCTCTATGATAGAAGGAGTGTTCAAAACTTTTCACCCCAATGGCAAAATATCCAGTGAGGGCATTTTTGAGAAAGGTAAACGAGAAGGGACTTTCAAGGATTATTATCCCGATGGGCAGCTGATGCGTGAGATTCCCTATCACCAGGGGCTGAAATCCGGAAAGGTGGAGGTTTATAATGATCAGGGAGTGGTGATTCAGCAGGCCACTTTTAAGGCCGATACGCTCGTTGGCGAGGTAACTTCCTACTATGCCGATGGACGAATCAGGAACCAGACAGCCATGGCGGGTGGAGCTCCTGATGGGCAGGTGAACGATTTTTATGATAATGGGAAGATCAGGAAGTCGGTGGTTTATAAAAATGGCAAACCCAATGGCCTGACCATTACCTATTACCCCAATGGGCATAAATCTACCGAAGCGACTTTTGTGAATGGCTACATGAATGGCTCTTATAAAACCTTTTTTGAAAGCGGACAACTTCAAAAGAGTTACGAGCACCTTGCCGGGAAAAAATCAGGAACTTTTAAAGAGTACTACCTTTCTGGGCAACTGAAAAAATCAGGTACCTATAAAGAGGGCAAAGTAGAGGGGCAAGTGTTGGCCTATTATGAAAGCGGTAAGCTGTGGCAGAAAAACAATTTCCGAAACAATGAAATGCATGGCGATAATTATGAGTATTTCCCTAATGGTGAATCGGTGAAACGGCTCATAAAAATCACGGATAAGGGGCGCCACCGTCAGGAGCTGAGCTATGCTGAAAATGGCGTGTTGATCGCGGATAAAAAGTGGGCCAATGATCTGGCCATAGGTATTTGGCAATTTTATTATGCACAGAATGGCAAGTTGAAAGAAAGTTGCCCTTATAATAAAGGCCGGATTAATGGGATGCGCATTTTTTATTATCCGAATGGACAGCTTGAGCAGGAGGCGCAATATCATTTTGGGCACCTGACGGGCATAGTAAAAAACTACAGCCCTTCCGGAAAATTAACAACCCTGGCCAACTATGCGCGGGGCAAAAAAAATGGCAAGTATTTCACCTACCACCGCAATGGAATTGTGGCCTGGGAAGGGGAGTATGTCGGCGATCAGAAGGTGGGTGAATGGAAATATCACAACCGAAGAGGTGCGGTGAAAAACACCGAAAACTACAAGCGAGGGGTGCTTGTGGAGGAATAATAGGGTGGAAAAACACCTCGATGATTACGAATTGTAGCAAATTTTAAAATTTATACTTCATTACGTGGGCAATGCCGATGGGATGTTTATTTTTGTATCATGGCAGTAGCAATTAAAGAAACAAACTTCAATTTTGAAGGACAGACGGACTTTTACAGAGGAAAAGTGCGTGATGTGTATTACTTCGGGAAAAAGCTTGCAATTGTAGCATCAGACCGAATTTCAGCTTTCGATGTGATCTTACCGGAGGCAATTCCTTATAAAGGACAGGTGCTCAACCAAATTGCGTCGAAGTTTTTGGAAGCAACCCAAGACATCGTCCCTAACTGGCTTGAAGCCGTTCCGGACCCAAGTGTTTCCTTTGGTGTGGGCTGTAAAACCTACCCTGTGGAAATGGTCGTTCGTGGTTACCTTGCCGGACATGCCTGGCGCGAGTACCGCGACGGAAAACGCATCCTTTGTGGTGTTGCATTACCTGAAGGGCTTAAAGAGAATGATCGCCTACCGCACCCCATTATCACACCGACAACGAAGGCTTATGAGGGCCACGATGAAGATATTTCCCGTGAAGAAATTCTGAAGCAGGGTATTGTCGCGGAAGAGGAATATGTGCAACTCGAGCAATATGCCTTGGCGCTGTTTGAGAGAGGCACTGAAATGGCTAAAGAAAGAGGCTTGATCCTTGTCGATACCAAATACGAATTTGGTAAACAAGGTGAAAAAATCTACTTAATTGATGAAGTTCATACACCGGATTCTTCTCGCTATTTTTATGCTGAAGGTTATCAGGAACGTCAGGACAAGGGCGAGAAACAAAAACAGCTTTCCAAGGAGTTTGTGCGCCAATGGTTGATAGAAAATGGCTTTCAAGGGAAAGAGGGACAGCAGGTTCCTGCCATGACGGAAGAGGTTATTCAGGGGATTTCTGAAAGATATATTGAGCTTTTTGAACAGGTAACAGGAGAAAAGTTCCAAAAATCTGACATGAATGATGTAATTGCCCGTATAGAAAAGAATATTTCAGCACATCTTGAAACACTGAAATAAGATTTGAATATTTTCTCAAGGACTTTAATTTTCCTATATTTAAAGACCGATAACCTTTTTTACAGGCGACTGCTATGAAATATTCCATTAACAAAGAAGAAAAATATTCTCTTCTACATTTAAATGAAGAGAAAATCGATTCGACCCTTTCTCCAATCGTAAAAACCGAAGTGATCACCCTGCATGCTGAAGGGGTAACCAATATTATTTTGGACCTTGCCGATGTCAAGTACATCGACTCATCAGGATTGAGTGCTTTATTAGTAGGTAATCGCTTGTTTAAAGACGAAGGAGGCAAGTTTATTCTGGCCAATATTAATGAGCACGTCAGCAAATTGATCAAAATTTCGCAATTGGATTCTGTCCTTGAAATCAAAGATTCTACACAGGATGCTATTGATGCTGTTTTTTTCAATGAGATTGAACGCGACGTCAATTGATTGAAATGCTGAATTGAAGTCAGAAAAGAAAATATTTATAATACAGAAGAGGAAGCAATTTATTGCTTCCTTTTTCTTTAATACCTTACACCATTGGCATTTAAAGTTTTAGTTCTTGGGTCCAATGCTGCGGCGCCAGCACTGAATAAATTTAACACATCCCAGCTTATCACCATCGATAATCATCACCTTTTGATTGATTGTGGAGAAGGTGCGCAGTTGCAACTGATCAAGTACCGGGCAAAACTGGCCAAGATCTCCCATATTTTTATCTCTCACATGCATGGGGATCATTATTTTGGCCTGATAGGCCTGCTTTCCACCATGCATCTGTTCAAGAAGAAAGGGGAGCTGCACCTTTACGGGCCTCCGGAGCTGGCCGAGGTGATTACCGTACAGCTGAAGGCCTCCATGACATTTCTGAATTATCGCCTGGTGTTTCATGTGACCAATGGCGAGGTGGCAGAAACCATCCTTGAGACGAGCAAATTTTCGGTAACCTCTATTCCTTTAGCGCATCAGATTCACTGCACTGGGTTTCTGATCAAGGAACAGCCCCATCAGCGGAGAATCAATAAAGCCAAGATGCCTTACGATTTGAGCCTGGAAAATATTGGTGACCTGAAAAGCGGCAGGGATACGGTATATAAAAACAGGATTCTGAGCAATCAGGAATACACCTTGCCTCCTCAGCCGTCTTTTTCCTATGCCTATTGCTCAGATACGCTGTTTACAAAATCATTTATTGAGCAAATCAAAGGTGTCGATTTGTTGTATCATGAAGCCACTTTTATGCATGATATGGAAGCCCGAGCGAAAGTAACGCATCATTCCACCACCAAGCAGGCTGCGACTATCGCAAAAATGGCCAATGTGAAGCAGCTCATGATCGGCCACTTTTCTATTCGATATAATGAGCTCGAGCCACTTTTGGAAGAGGCCAGGGAAGTATTTGAACAGACAATTCTGGGAGTAGAAGGAACGAAAGTTTATCTTAGAAAGTAATTGTACCGCCGATTTTGGTTATTGCTGAGCAAAACGCAGTGGCGACTTCTGTTCTTGCTGCAAGTATAAGCGGCGATATGCGCTTGCAATGGTATGAGAATTATTGGATTTCAAAATTCACCCTATAAATTCCATTGGTTTAAGGGCCAAATTTTAGGCATAATTTCAGCCTTACTTTGCTGCCCATTACAATAAATTGCCGAAATTCAACCTTCATCACCCTAAAATACCGATAACCACTACCTGCCATGACCACCAACCTTACTAAAAAGAAAACCAGCCTGTTTATATTTTTATGCGGGATTTTTATCACCAATGCCATTCTTGCGGAGCTGATAGGGGTAAAGATTTTTTCCGCTGAAAAGGCGCTTGGTGTGGATCCGGCAAGGATTCCGCTTTTTGAAGAGCTGATGCTGGATTTTAACCTGACCGCCGGCGCAATTCTCTGGCCTATCGTTTTTATCACTACGGATATCATCAATGAATATTTTGGGAAAGCGGGGGTGCGGAAAATCAGCTTCCTGACCGCCGGGTTGATCGCCTATTCGTTTTTTGTGATTTATGGCGTTACGCAGCTGCCTGCCGCAGATTTTTGGCTTGAGGTCAATGCGCAGGATGCGCAGGGGCAGGCTTTCGATATCAATTATGCATTCAAAACCATCTTTCAGCAGGGGCTGGGGATTATTGTCGGTTCGCTGGTGGCTTTTTTGATCGGTCAATTTCTCGACGTTTATATTTTTCAGAAACTAAGACGAGTAACCGGCTCCGGCAAAATATGGCTCAGGGCCACCGGCTCCACCCTTGTTTCTCAGCTGATAGATTCCTTTGTGGTGCTCTGGATTGCCTTTTGGGTGTTTGGCAACTGGTCGTACAGCCTTGTGCTATCGGTGGGGATTATCAATTACATCTATAAATTCACGGTAGCCATTATCCTGACGCCCGTTTTGTATTTTGCTCACTACCTCATCGACCAATACCTGGGCAAGGAATATGCAGATGAATTGGCCAATGAGGCAAGCAAAACCTCTTTGTTTTTTGGCGAGCAAGAATCTTTAGGGTCTTCGGATGTTGTCGCAGATCACCGCCGTGGCAATAGCGACATTCAGTGATTCTGCCCCACCAATTCTGGGGATATGAATTTGATGTGTGATGAATGGTTTCACGGCATCTGATATTCCGATAGACTCGTTACCCATGATCACAAATCCGCCCTGATCAAAGCGCTCATTGTAGATGTTGTCTCCCTCAAGCAGTGCGCCATAAATGGGGGCTTGCTGCGCGGCAAGAAACTCCGGCAGGGCGGTGTAATGTATACTCACCCTGCTGAAAGAACCCATGGAGGCATTCAGTACTTTTGGGTTGTGGAAGTCAGCAGTATTGGGAGAGGCAATAATTTTTTTGATGCCATACCAGTCCGCAATACGGATGATGGTCCCGAGGTTGCCCGGGTCACGGACATCATCGAGCACGAGGGCAAATTCCTGCTCATCGAGTGAAGGCTGTTCAAAATCTTTCTGTTCCGCCACCGCAATAGCAGCATTGTTGGTAGCAAATGTACCCAAGGCCCCGAGCTGTTTTTCATCAGCCACAAAAACTTCCATTTCCGGGTGCTTGGCGATCAGTTCCGAAATACTGTCAAGGTAATCGGCAGTACCCACCAAAACCGTTACTTTATAGCCTGTTGATAGAATTTCTTCTGTATTTTTCGCACCTTCGACAAAAAATGAATGTTCTTGTTTCCTGTACTTTTTTATTTGCAGGGATTTGATCAATTTTGAGATCCTTTTGGATAGTTCCTTATACATCATATAACTCATTGTCAATTGCGAAAGCAGTTTTATATAACCCTTGTACTCTACACCTTGATGGTGCTCGTTTTCTCGGCCTGTGGCGCCTCTCGTTATTTGGCAGAGGGGCAATATGTGCTCAACAGGCATCAGGTCAAAGGTAATGATTCTTTTAAAGAAGACGATCTTTTACGTTGGGCAAAAGCAAAGCCAAACAGCAAAACCTTGTTTTTGCCGTTCAATTATTACGTTACAATGTACGAACGGGGAGTGCATAGCTATGATTCTGCCGCCTATGAAGCACAAAAGCAGCGCATCATTGCAAAGTATGATACCAAGCTCGCCAAGCTTAAACCCAACAGCAGGAAGTACAACAAAACCCTGGATAAAAAGCGTGCTAAGGTAGAAAAACAGGACGTGAAGATTCGAGAGGGGAACTTCTGGATGAGGAATGGTGAACCATTGGCGGTTTTCGACAGCAGTAAAGTGGAGGCTTCAGCAGAAGCGATTGAGGCACTTTACCATGCGCGGGGTTATTTTTCTGCTCAGGTGAATTACAATGTCAAGTACCGTGAACGGTTGGCCAGTGTTACCTACAACGTGTCTGAAGGCACTCCACACCGGTTGGATACGGTAAAGCTCGTTACCACTGATGCCAATATCACAGCATTGCTTAAAGAACATCGGGCGGAGTCCAAGCTGAAGAAAGGCACCATCTACGCACAGTCGAAATTGAGCGATGAACGTACCCGAATTGATGATTTGCTGAAAAATCATGGCTATTTTGAATTCAGTAAGGAATATGTCAGCTTTCAGGTGGACACCCTCACAAAGCCTGGCTTTTACTCTGTGGAAACACAAATCAGTAACCCTGACGATGGCGGGGCACATAAAGTCTATACCCTCGATTCGGTGACCTTTACAACCGATGCTTCGGTGCAGGGACTGGAAAAAGCCCGCATTCAGCGATCGGTTTCCGGCATAGTTTTTAGCTCTGAAGATCATCGAATGTCTGATAAGGTACTCTCCCGAAGGGTATTTATTCGCCCAGGCGACCCTTACAGTAAAGATAAAACCCTGCAAACACAGCAGCAACTTGCCAATATGGACATGTTCCGTTTTGTCAATGTTAATTATGATACCCTTGGCGGAAAGATGGTGGCGCACATTTTCACCAATCCCCTTGACCTCTACCAAACCAGTTATGAGGCCGGTATGAACGTAACGCAGGGAATTCCAGGGCCAGTATTCAACCTTGGGGTGAAAAACAGAAATACCTTCGGGGGGCTCGAGGTTTTGGAGCTTAACGGAGGGTATTCCATGGAAGGGGTGCAGACGATCAATAATGAAGGCTTGTCGAAAATTGATATCAGCCAGCAGTGGCGCGCCAACTTATCGTTGACTTTCCCGCAGTTCCTCTTTCCCATGAAAGAGTCGCAAAGGTTGCGCTTCGGTTATTTAAACCCCAGAACCAAGCTGACCCTCGGTTATGGTACGGTGGATCGTCCGGATTATTTCAAGAGTAATATTAACACCTCCTTCGATTATGTATGGAAAGGCCGTAAGGGGAATCAGTTTAAATTTACCCCTTTTGAGGTGGCATTTATCAACTCCTCCCTGAGTGATAAGTTCCGGGAAGACCTCGAAGAGCTGGCCAAGCAGGGGAACAACCTGATCAATTCTTACCTGCCTTCTGTGGTAACAACCACCAATTTCTCCGCGATTTTCAATTTTAACCGTGATGTCAACAATCCCGATCGGGGGGCATATTTACAGGTGTTTCTGGAAAGTGGCGGACTGCTTTTTGGAAACGTCCTCAAGCCGTTGTATGACCAAAACAATCTGGAGTCTTACCGCTATTTTAAATACTCCTTTGATTTCAGAAAATACGTTACCCTCAACCGTCAGAAGACGGCGAGGTTTGCCTATCGGCTGAAGTTTGGGATGGCCGTGGCCTACGGAGACAACAAGCAATTACCTTCCGAGCGGTATTTCTTTGCCGGTGGTAGCAGCTCTAACCGTGGGTGGGTGCCGCGCAGGCTTGGGCCGGGTTATTTTGTGCCCGTTCCCGGAACCAATTACGACCAACCGGGCGAGATGATACTGGAAACCAACTTTGAGTATCGTCAGAAGCTGTTCGGCTTTTTTGAAAGCGCATTGTTTGTTGATGCCGGTAACGTATGGACGCTGGGCTTCAACCAGGGCGGCAGCAGTGCGGTAACACCTTCCGAAGGAACAACCCTGCCCGATGAGAACAACCGAAATGTGGCGGGTAAATTTCAGTTCAATTCATTCCTGCAACAATTGGGGGTAACGGTAGGGGCCGGCCTTCGCCTTGACTTTGATTTTATGCTGATCCGTTTTGATGTCGGTGTCCGGGCATTTGACCCTGCCCGCCCTGATGGCCACTATTTCGTTTTGCCTGATTTACGATGGAGCGACTTCAAATTTTTGAACAGTGGCAACAATCAGGTGCTGCTCAATATCGGAATTGGTTACCCGTTCTAATTAATGCAATATACTTTGTTCTTTATTTTGCATTTGTATGGAAAAAAGGGTTATTTTTGCGCTTCAAATAGTCAAAAGCAAGTGTGTTGTCGGTGATCAAGGGTTCAAAATAGCCGTTTAAGCCGTAAAAAAGCATGTTTTGTTAAATTTGGAATTTTTTATTCAACACGGTTCATAACCTGCAATCCATGAAAAAGATCGCAATTTTTGCTTCCGGAAGCGGAAGTAATGCACAAAAGATCGCGGAGCATTTCCAAGATCACCCAAGCATAACAGTAAGCCTGATATTATGTAATAATCCTTCAGCTTACTGCTTGACGCGCGCAGAAAACTTGGGGATTCCTTCCTATGTTTTCGATCGCCCGACTTTCAGGGATGCCTCAAAAATGATGGCCGTTCTTCAGGAAAATGAAATCGACTTTATTGTGTTAGCGGGTTTTTTATGGCTCGTTCCGCCTTATCTGGTGGAGGCTTACCCGAACAGAATACTGAATATTCACCCTGCGCTATTGCCTAAATTTGGCGGTAAAGGGATGTACGGCATGAACGTGCACCAGGCCGTTGTGGAAGCGCAGGAAAAGGAAACCGGTATCACGATTCATTATGTGAACGAACGCTACGATGAAGGTGCGACGGTTTTCCAGGCTACTGTAGCGGTTGAGTCTACGGATAGCCCTGAGCAGGTGGCTGAAAAAATCCACGCGTTAGAATATGCACACTTTCCTGCAGTGATTCAGCAGGTGGTGGAAGAAATATAAAATTATTGGGCCCTTTTCTCTGAGGGCTTTTTTTGTTGCTATACTTTCGTGTAGCCCATAAATAAGGCAATAAAATCATTCTATTACCAGATTTCTTTAATAAGTAAACTACAACTCCATGTCAGTAAAAAAAATCAAATCGGCACTGATCTCTGTTTTCTACAAAGATAATTTAGAACCAATTATCAAATTGTTGAAAGACCAAGGCGTTACGATCTACTCTACCGGAGGCACGCAAAAGTTCATTGAAGAGCAAGGCGCTGAAGTGATTCCTGTGGAAGACTTGACAAGTTACCCGTCGATTTTGGGTGGTCGTGTGAAAACACTTCACCCGAAAATTTTTGGAGGTATCCTGAACCGTCGTGATAACGATACCGACCAGTCGCAAATTGCGGAATTCGAGATCCCTGAGATCGACTTAGTCATCGTGGATTTGTATCCTTTTGAAGAAACAGTAGCTTCAGGTGCTGCGGCAGAGGCAATTATCGAGAAAATTGACATCGGTGGTATTTCTTTGATCCGTGCGGCGGCAAAGAATTTCAAGGATGTTACAATTGTGGCTTCAAGAGCGCAATATGGTGAATTGGAGCAGGTATTGACAGACCACGAGGGCGGTACAACAATGGCTGACCGTCGTCGTTTTGCAGCTCAGGCATTTGCGGTATCTTCTCATTATGACAGTGCCATTTTCAACTATTTCAACCAGGACGAAACTTTACCAGCTTTCCGCGTAAGCGAAAACGAAAGCCGTACGCTTCGTTATGGTGAAAACCCTCATCAAAAAGGGGAGTTTTTCGGTGCATTCAATGCAATGTTCGACCAATTGCATGGCAAGGAGATTTCTTACAACAACTTGGTGGATATCGATGCGGCGGTATCGTTGGTAGAAGAATTTAAGGGTGAAACCGCTTTTGCGATTCTGAAACATACCAATGCTTGTGGTTGTGCCATTGCTGAAACCGTTAAAGATGCTTATTTGAAAGCCTTCGCTGCAGATACAATCTCTGCTTTTGGTGGCGTGCTTTGTACCAATGGAAGTGTAGATTTGGCTGCCGCAGAAGAAATCAACAAACTTTTCTGCGAGGTATTGATTGCCCCTTCTTACTCTGAGGAGGCTTTGGAACTTTTGAAATCAAAGAAAAACCGTATTCTTTTGGTGCAGAAGCAGCCGTTAACCACTACAAAAATGTTTAAAAACTGCCTGAATGGTGTAATCGTTCAGGATAGAGATTTGAAAACAGATGCGATTGAAGATTTAACTTTGGCGACCAAAAAAGCGGTTTCTGAAGAAGAAAAGAAAGCGTTGATCTTCGCATCGAAAATTTGTAAACATACCAAATCCAATGCGATTGTGTTGGCTGCTGAAGGGCAATTGTTTGCAACTGGTGTTGGCCAAACTTCCCGCGTGGATGCATTGCGCCAGGCGATTGAAAAAGCAAAATCGTTCAAATTTGACTTGTCGAAAGCGGTGCTGGCCTCTGATGCCTTCTTCCCATTTGCCGACTGTGTAGAGATTGCCCGTGCAGAGGGAATCAAAACGGTTATTCAGCCAGGTGGTTCTGTTCGCGATAAAGACTCTGTTGCTTATTGCGATGAAAACGACATGGCAATGGTCTTCACAGGTGTTCGTCATTTCAAACACTAAGATTCAAATACCACTCAATGATACTAAAGCCACCCTTTTCGGGTGGCTTTTTTTTGTCATTTGATTAAATTTATTACTTCAAGAATAAATGATCATAAAAAAATATTATTTGTTTTCCGATAGATATCATTATTATTATATTTAATTATCTAAACGTTGAATATTTATATTAATGAGAAAGTGGTCGCATTTTGGTCGTTTGTTTCTGAGGGTCTCTTTTAGCTTGTTATTGATTCCCTTTGGAATTGAGCAATTGGATCTGTTGATGTCCGCTGGAACCAACGCAACATTTTTAGCTCAAACGGGCGTATCTGCCATAGCCCTATTGTTTTTGGGTATTACCGCCTGCCTGATCTGCCCCTTATTAATTATGCTCGGTATCCGAAGTCGAATCGTAGCGATCTTTCCAGCTACTGTACTCTTTACTTTGGCCCTGCTCTCCGCCTTTTCAGCCACGGTAACGCTGGAAGAGAACCTTTTTGTGTATTTCATCGGTATGGTGACGATCATTATTCTCGGAGATGGAAAATACGCCATGATTCCCGATCATCGTTTTCAGGATTTTTTTGGCAGAAAAACTTACAACCGAAGTCGGAAAGTCAGGACAGTTACCAAAAAGCGCACAGAACTCACCGCCTGATCCTTCTTGCGGTTAAAGAACAGCGCATGAAAATTTCACCTGCTTAGCCTTTTAAACCCAGTGTTTTGAAGGCTATTTTTTTGCCTCTGTATTTAGAAATTGCGTAATTTCGTGCCCTTAACCATTGAAAACCGCAATAACTCACCGCAAGCCTTCATTCTTATTGGTAATTTAACCTTAACTTTGTTGCTTGGTGGAGTAATTTTTGTTGGAGAAGGAATGTGCAGAACCAAGGATATTATAAAAAGGTTAGTAATGCTATACAGCGAAAAATATCCTGTTGACCGAGTGAATAATTGTGAGAGAAAATAAATACTTTAAAGAGACATTGCATACCCTGATTTTAGTGCTTTGTTTCGGATTAATATATCAGGTGGCAACACCACATATCGAAGCACTTCAGGGGTTTAGAAATTTTCATTTTTTCAGTGACCTGATCCTCAAAGAGCCGTCGAAGGAAGCGCCCGCGGAAAATAAAATCAGTGAAGAAGATATTCTGGCGCAAATTGACGCTGCCGCTTCGGAAGATTCGAGCCGCCGAGCGGGGAAGCAGGCGCTGAAAAAACCAGTGATTCCTCTTAAAAAGACCGTTAGCAAACCTCAGAAAACGGTACAACAACCTGCAAAAAAAGCAGCGCCTGAAGCAAAAAGTAAAACCACTGCTTCAGCAAAAGCCAAATTTAAATCGCCTGCCTTTCAAAGCCCGAATTTGCAACAATTTTATGCCGCATTGGATGCCCTGAAAACAGGGAAAAAGAAACAGGTACGGATTGCCTTTTTTGGGGATTCCATGATTGAAGGCGATTTGATCGTCAGTACGGTACGTTCGTTGTTCCAGCAAAAATTTGGGGGTTCTGGTGTTGGTTTTGTGCCGATGATCTCCAACGTGGCAGGCTTCCGTGGCACGATACGCCATAAATTTTCTGATAACTGGCAACATGACAATTATATTTTCAATCGGAAAACAACCCCTTACGCCTTTGGTATCAGCTGCGATGTAAGTTATGCTACCCCTGCGGAAACCTATGATGATCTATGGGTACGGTTTGAAGGCGTTCACCGCAAACGACTGGACAGCCTGAAAAATATTAAGTTATATTACGGTCAGTCACAGGCCAAGCGACGAGATTATAGCATGATGGCCGTTTTGGATAAACGGGATTCCGTTCAGTTCAAGCTTGATGGGCAAAAGGCCGTGAATCAGCTTACGGTTTCTGAAAAGGCCGTAAAGCGGGTTGATCTTCACGTAAAGGCAGACAAAGATTTACCATTTTATGGCGTAAGTGTGGAGTCGGACAAAGGGGTGATTGTCGATGATTTGTCGTTGAGAGGCAGTAGTGGGACACATTTGAGGCATCTGAAAGGAGATGTTCTTACGGCTTTCAACCAATACCTCGATTACGATTTGGTCATTATGCAATATGGTGCCAATGTGGTGGATACCACCAACCTTAATTATGGCTGGTATGGGGTGAATTTGTATAAAACCATCCGATTTATGCAAGAGGAATTCAAAGCGCCTTGCCTGATCGTATCTATGGCTGATAAAGCCCGTAAAATTGATGGGGAGCTAAAGACAGACCCCGCAGTTCATGGTGTAATTACCGCTCAGATGGGTGCGGCCAAAAAAGCCAACGCCACCTTTTTTAACCTGTTCAATGCTATGGGTGGCGAGGGGTCGATGATCCAATGGGTTGATGATCCCAAACCGAAGGCAAATAAAGATTACACCCACTTTAATTTCAGGGGTGCCAACAAGGTAGGGCACCTGCTTTATGATTTTTTACTCGACGGCTGGAAAGTACGTCAGGAGGAAATTCGGGCGCGCGCAAAGAAACGCGTAGAGGTAAAAACGATCCAAACAAAAAACATTCGATAAGATGACTTTTAAACAGCTTTTTTTAATTTTTATGGGTCTGTTGGGGTGGTCTTTTTCGACAGTGGCTCACCCTTCCGATCATGAGGTGAAGGTGCCCTCAGGCCTACTGAATGAAGCCGCAGACAGTATAGGTAATGCGCAGTATATTCGTCCGTTTCTGAAGAAACTCAGTGGGCTGGAGGCTGACCAGCGGGATAAAGTCCGCGTGTTTCATATCGGGGACAGCCATATTCAGGCGGACTTTTTCAGTGGAGAGGTGCGCAACCTTATGCAGGGGACTTTTGGTGATGGCGGCTGGGGAGCAAGTTTTCCCTATCGGTTATCGCATACCAACGGACCTTCAGCGGTAAAGTACAGCTCAAATATCCGTTGGAAAGGCAAAAGAAATTCACTGCGGAAACCTGTGCAGGAAACGGGAGTTTCGGGACATAGCATTAAAAGTACTTCTGACTTCTATCAGATCAACTTAAAATTACAGGACAGCCTTCGGCATTTCGATCGCTTGTGGGTGTTTGCCAAACCCAGTGATCGGGCCTATGATTTTAAAGTTGGAGTAGCCAAAGCGCAGGCGGCTACGGAGAAAAAATATATTGCGGCACCGACTAAAGTGTATCATAAAGTGCGCTCAGGGGATAACCTGTCGTCTATTGCTAAAAAATATGGTGTGCGGGTATCGCACCTTCAGCAATGGAATGGCATGGGGCGAAAAACCATGATTCGCGCTGGGCAAAAATTAGTGGTGAAAAATGGCGATCAGCCATCGGCAGTGTCAAGACTGAAAAGTGATGATGTTGTCTGGGCGAAGGTGAAAGCACAGCATTTTGGCGTTGGAATGCAGGTATTTTCTTGGGACAGTCCTCAGCAGGCGTGTTTGCTGCAGGGGTTTAAGAAAAACACCCAACAGCAGGAGTCGGTATTTACGGGCTTCTATCTGGAAGATTCTCAGGCTAAGGGGATTGTTTACAGTATGCTGGGCGCTAATGGTGCGCAATTCAGAGATTACAATCGTTATCCATTGTTTTTTGAGCAGCTCGGGCAATTGCCTTCCGACCTGTATGTCCTTTCCATGGGCACCAATGAATGTTTTGATCCATCCTACACGATGGTAGAGTACAAAGATGATATGCGCCACTTCATTGGGCAGATCCGAAAATATCATCCTGAAGCTTCCATTATTTTAACCACTCCTGCGGACAGTTATATCGGTCGGGGAAGTAAAAAGCGCTACAACCCTCGCGTGAAAGCGGTACACGATGCCATGCTCCAAATTTCAAATGAGCAGCGTGTGGCTTATTGGGACTGGTGGGCTGTGATGGGTGGCGAGAACGGCATTCGCGCATGGAAAAAAGCTGGTTATAGCCGCGATTATGTGCATTTTTCTGCTGGAGGCTACCGTATTCAGGCAAGGTGCTTTTATCAGGCAATGATTCGTGCCTATGAACAATCGGGAGGGGAGTTGCTGTTACCGCCGAAAGGGCTGGATGTGAAGGATGTCATGCCGATTGACGGCCAATACCTAACCCCTGAGTTCCTTCAGAAAATCAGGAAAGAACAGGTGGCTGAAGATAAAGGGGAGGCGGCACTTTTCAGCCTTCCAAACTTTGATCAGGTCAACTGGTCGGCGATTTCATCGGTATTTACCTATCAGAAAACACGCCCTTTACTGTTTAACTCTGGCTTGTTTCTGATCCTGTTTATCCTCTTTTATGCCATTTATCTGAAGTGGGAGCATATTCACTCTTTTCGGGTGATATATGTAACGATTTTTTCCCTTTTCTTCTATTTTAAATCGAGCGGGATCTTTTTTGTGCTCCTGATATTCTCTTCCATAGTGGATTATTATATCGGGAATAAGCTTTATAAGGTCACCGATCCGAAGCAGCGGAAGTTGTACCTCGCGCTCAGTGTCATTGTCAATCTGGGCTTGTTGGGTTATTTTAAGTATACCAATTTCTTTATCGATAGTGTGAACGCTATTGCGGGAGGCCATATTGCTCATGCCAACATTTTTCTGCCCATAGGTATTTCATTTTATACCTTTCAGACGATGAGTTACTCAATTGACCTCTATCGTAAATCAATGAAACCTGCGGAGTCTTTCGGGGACTTTATGTTTTTCGTAACCTTCTTTCCGCAGTTGGTGGCGGGGCCTATCGTTCGGGCAGCAGACTTTATTCCTCAGATCCGACAGAAGATCAGCCTGAATAAGCGCCAAATGACCATCGCTCTGACATTGATTATCGGTGGACTGATCAAAAAGGCCATTATTTCCGATTATATCAGTGTAAATTTTGTGGATCGGGTGTTTACCCAGCCGACCCTGTACTCTGGTTTTGAAAACCTGATGGCCGTGTATGGTTACGCCATTCAAATTTATTGCGACTTTTCAGGGTATTCGGATATGGCTATTGGTATAGCATTGCTGATGGGCTTTCAGTTGCCAGAGAATTTTCGGACGCCCTATAATGCTTTCAGCCTGACGGAATTTTGGCGACGATGGCATATTTCTCTTTCCTCCTGGCTTCGGGATTACCTGTATATTCCGCTCGGGGGAAATAAAAATGGAACAGTCAGAACTTATATTAACCTGATGCTGACCATGATTCTCGGTGGATTGTGGCATGGGGCATCATGGAATTTTGTGTTGTGGGGAACAATGCACGGGGTGGTGCTGGCTATTGAAAGGCTGGTAAAGACCTATTGGAGGCTGCCATCAAATGCCGTTACCCGTTCCCTCGGGCAATTATATACTTTCCACTGGGTATGTTTGGCGTGGGTATTTTTCCGTGCAGGAAGTTTCGCCCAGGCAAGTACCGTGATCAGTAGAATTTTTACAGATACGACCTGGAAGCAAATTCCTGTCGTAATTATGGGATATAAGGAGGTTTTTGGCTTAATTATACTTGGATACCTGACACACCTGATTCCCAACCGTTGGGAAAACAGATTTAAGCATACGCTGAGTATTTTTCCCGTATGGGGAAGAGCACTGACGCTCGCCTTTGTGATGTGGTGTGTTTGGCAAGTGACTTCTTCAGATGTTCATCCCTTTATTTATTTTCAGTTTTAGATTTTTATGAAAAAAGAAAAACAAGACAGGGACTTAGCGGTCCTGATTGATGCCGACAATGTGTCGTCTAACTATGTGACGGAGATGATGGCGGAGATCGCTCGTTTTGGACGCTTAACCACTAAAAGAATATATGGAGATTGGACCAAACCCAATTTGGGGGGATGGAAAAATGTCCTTTTGGAAAATGCCATCAGTCCTGTGCAACAATATGGTTACACTCAGGGGAAAAATGCGACAGACTCCGCCATGATTATCGATGCAATGGATATTCTGTATTCTGGAAGCGTGGATGGTTTTTGTATTGTTTCCAGTGACAGTGATTTTACCCGTCTGGCCACCCGACTTCGGGAATCTGGCATGTGGGTGATGGGCGTTGGGGAACAGAAAACACCCAAGCCGTTCATTATCGCTTGTGATAAATTTGTGTACCTGGAAGTGTTGCGTCAGAAGGAATCCTCGAAGGATGAGAATGACAATGATCAGGGGGCTACGTCCAAGAATGAGGATTCAGCGACCTCAATCAAGCGAATCGATGGGAAAGTGTTGGCACTTCTGCGGAAAACAATTGATGATGTTTCCGATGATTCAAGCTGGGCAAATCTCGGAGAATTTGGATCGATGCTCAATAAGCAAAGACCAGATTTTGACCCTCGAAACTATGGTTTCCGCAAGCTGATGAATATGATGAAATTTCTCTCAGATTATTTTGAAGTCGATGAGCGTGCCTCCAGTAACGATAAGAATGTTAAGCATGTTTATGTCAGGGCGCTCAGGAAGCGTCGGAAGTAAAAAAAGTCCCCTGAGATTCATTTTCTTAGGGGACTTTTTTATTAAAATTTAGGCATACTGTGTTGGATGTTCTGCATCGTTTGTTGATGCATCATTTGATGGAATTGTTGTTGCTGAAGTTGCATCATCATCATATCCTGAGATTGGTTCATCAGTAAATCCCAATAAGAGCGTTGTATGGTGAAAACATCGGAATAAAAGTTTATCCTCACAATCACTCGTGTCTCTTCAGCAGTGGGGTTACTATTATAAATGCTTATTTTCTTTTTCTTGAATTGCTTAATTAATGCAGGAGTCAGCTGTTTTTCCCAAAATGGGGCTTCTGGTGCACCGACTAACTGAAGGTCCTTCACCCTAAGGTCTTTTCCGAAGGTAACTTTTGCCAAAAAAGAAGGTGATTTTAGTAGGTGGGTATATAAATCAGGATCTAATTCGACCTTCTTTGTGTCAAATTCAAGATTTAGCGGTTTGGGCCATAAGGTTTGAGAAATGTATTTTTTGTCATCTCCCATGAAGAAGCTTTTAGTTAAATGTTTCCGACTAAACTCTCGTCGGATTTTTCTCTTGGCTAAGGGATCCCACAGGGTTTCGATTCCCGCGCCTTCTTCGTTTAATTTTTCGTTTCCGAGAGAATCCTTGACACTGATGAAGCTGACCTTTCCACTTTTGATTTGGTAAGTGTAATGCGCTTGTTGATGGTTTGGGAAATAAGTAATGTAGGTGTCTTTGTCGAAAGGGTAATTTTTCAACGTTTTTTTTGTTGCTGTAGAGGGTACAGGAATAAACACCTTTCGGAGACTGCCATCTGGGCGGAAGTATTTGACCTCACCAATCAATTGCGTTTCGTATTGGTTGGCTGAAGATTCATGCCATTTGCTTTGTTCTGTTTTCTGCTTTAGTGCTCTTAGTTCTTTGTCAGAAATTTGTGGATCAGAAAAAGCGTTTTGGCTGGAGGGGTGATCACTTGTTATGATGTTTTCCCAAAGGGTTTTGACCTGCTCACTGACATTAAATCTGTAGGTGGCAGTTTTAACCAAAACATCCTGCTGGTTATAGTATTCAAGCTCCCAAAGATTCGGTATAACCTCCTTAACTTTCGCTTTCAGGTGGTAATTTTTATGGTCTGTGGTACGGATACCCTTTTGATCAAAATATAAATAGCCATTGCTTTTCGAAGCATGATGGTAGTCCGAAACTTTGATCCAATGCGCAAGGTTATTAATCTCAATTTTTTTCATTTCCTTCAAGCTTTCCTCAAGCACGGGGACATTTCCAAAAACCTTCCGAAGGCCAGCCTTATGCCATACCTTATTAACTTGAACATTGTAAAAGTGAGTGCCACCCCAAGCGATCAGGTCGTTGTTAAAGGTTTTGTATAGCTGCATATCAGCGACTTTCTCGTCCTCAAATAACAAATACATTTTTGGCGTTTGACTATTCCCTAAAATGATTTTTTCTTTTGAGGTAACGATCTTACGTTCTCCCGCCCAAATGCTATCGATTTCATCAGTTTTGATCTTGAACTTGGTGTTCCGGTAAGGGTCCTTGAAATGTGCTTTCTTTTTAGGGATTTCGATGCTAAGATTGACGGGATAGTCATAAGAGCTGGAATATAGGATTGCAGGCACTTCCCTTTCAGCAAAATTGAAACCCATCGAAGCCTCATGAAAAGAGGTTTCTTCGTAATTTCCCAAAGCATCTGCAGTTACTGGATATTGGCCTTGGATCAATTGATAATATAATTCAGTAGGAGCCTCTTGAGCGACTGCGGAATTAATGGTGAAAAGCAACAGGAGTAAAATAATCCCTGGATGTCTCATGGTCTTAAATAGGTTGATGTGATAGTGTAATTTTAGTGGGCGAAAATAGTTAAATACTCCGATCAATCCTAAGTAAGCAGCTCATAATGCTTTTTTTGGGCATTCTGACAATCCTTCTTTGTCAACGGGTCTGATATAATCAAATAATGGGGTATGGTTGATGAGCCTACACCCCAATACAGCGGGGGCTGTTGCATAACTTGAATTGTAATTTATATCATCAAATAATATTCGGATCTGGTAGGGTCAGCCCCATGAGTATGACCTAAATAGTCATTTTGCACGCTAACTTCAGGCGAACACGTGGGTTCGCCCGTAATGTCATTAAGTTAAGGATTTTGAGGGACACAGGTCTAAATTTGAAATGCTCGTAGAGGCGTTATTCTTAACGACTCACGTAACAATTTGAATAAATCTAAGAGGAAACCTATAAAATCACCATTGAATTAGACGTTAAAAATAACGTATCTACAGGATAATGCGCTTAACTTAATGACATTGGGTTTGCCCGTGCCCAACAGCATAAAATTCTGTAAGGTGATTTTAGATTAGAGTTCTACGACAGCCCCTGGGGTAAAAGGATGATGTTTTATATGTAAGGTTTTTGTGTTTTCAGTTGCGAGTAAGAAGTGCAACTTGCTTATCTTGAGTAGATAACCAACAAGCTACAAGATGAAAGTACTTAAATTTATTGGTCTGTTTTCAATATTGTTCAACGTAGGTGCTTGTGCTGACAAACAAACGGTGCAAGAGGAAATCGAGATTTCAGGGATTGATTGGGCAAATTTTGAATTACCCGAAGGGTTTATGACTACACATATTGACCTTGAGGAAATGCCAATAGTAGAGGTGGTTGATGTCTTTGCTGCTGAATTTTTTGAAGAGGGAGAAGTTATGGGAGAGGAGATGATTGACGATCCTATACAGTTTAAAATAACCCCTTCTGAATTGGTCGTAAACCCGCTTGGTGCGCAGTCTAATGTCAAATATGAGGATCATGGAAAATACAACACAAAGCAAAATTTAAAGGAAGAACTGTTAAGGATTGTATCTGAATTGAAGCCTTCTGCTGATCAGTTTTTAGATGTTAGAGTGGATCGTGGGGTAGATAATTCCTGCGTGTATGCTCATATTTATGCGAGGTTGATTAAGTAACTATGCTCAATATTGGTTTTAAGCAACAAACAATATTGTCAGTGGGGAAAGTAATTTATCGTCATTAGTTCAAAAGTGTCGTTTGGATCAAAGAAACTCGAGATATGTAAAACAAAAAAAATCACGGTAATCCTTTTAGTCATGTAAATCATGGTCAAAAAAACATGAACCCCACTGCCCACAAAAAAAGGCTGTTGAAATCTATTCAACAGCCTTTTTTCTTTATTTTTCAATTTCCGATCAATAGTAATTGTTCAGCATTACTGGCATTACTAACATCAGTAAGTCTTCGTTTTCATCCTGATCCGTTGGGACGATCAATCCTGCGCGGTTAGGCTGAGAGAATTGGAAAGTTACTTCTGTGGCATTGACATTGTTCAGCATTTCAATCAAGAATTTTGCATTGAAACCAATATCGATGTCCTCACCTGAATGCTGACAAGCCAAAGTTTCGTTGGCTTCGTTCGAGAAGTCCAAATCTTCCGCATGAACTGCAAGATCATTTCCTTTGATCGACAAACGCACCTGGTTGGTGGTTTTGTTGGCGTAAATGGCCAAACGCTTCAACGTGCTCAGGAATTGTGCACGATTGATGGTCATCTCATTGTGGTTATCCAATGGAATCACGTTTTCATAATCAGGGAAACGCTCATCAATCAATCGGCAGATCAAACGCAGATTGTTGAAAGAAAAGAATGCGTTAGCATCGTTGAACTCGATCGTTACTGGAGTTTCATCAGTTGGTAAAGTCGATTTCAACAAGTTCAATGCCTTACGAGGAAGAATGATGGATGCCTCTGAAGCCCCCTCGATGTCTGAACGGCGGTAACGTACCAATCGGTGGCCATCAGTGGCTACGAAAGTAATGTTTTCGGCATTCAGATTCATGTAAACGCCTGTCATTGCAGGGCGAAGGTCATCCGTTCCAGCAGCGAAAAGCGTATTGTTGATCGCGCGGCTCATCACTTCTCCAGAAAGCTCAATAGACTGACCACCCTCTACACTTGAGGTGCGGGGGAAGTCCGTTGGGTTCTCTCCAGTAAGTTTATAAAGACCGTTTTCAGAACTGATTTCAATACCTGATGTTTCTTCATCAACTGAAATAGTTACAGGCTGTTCAGGAAGGTTTTTCAGGGTATCCAACAAGATTTTTGCAGGAATAGCAATACTGCCACTCTCCTGAGCATTCACTTCAATCTCCGTGATCATCGAAGATTGCAAGTCAGATGCTGTTACCGTCAGTTTTCCTGATTCACCATCAATTTCGAACAAAAAATTCTCCAAAATTGGCACCACGGGATTAGTGGTAACGACGCCATGAATTTTGGACAATTGCTTCAACAATGAAGAAGAAGAAACAATAAATTTCATATATGTGCAGGGTTAAAATTGCAAGATAATGCCCTCGGATGGGCGATACTTTCCCAATGTATTTGGGGAACTTCAAAGGTAAAAAATTAATCCGTTAATTGAAATCTGACTGCCGATTAGGCGCAATAATTTTGGCTATTTTGGAAAGGGAGGAAAGCCGCTGATCCATTTGCTGCCTTCGGGGGTGCAGTGCATACAGCCGTGTTGTAAGCCATTGGTAATCGCGATGTAAGGGGCGCGCAGGCTTTGGTTGTAAGTTGCGGCTTGTTGTACCACTTTGGCGTCGAGCTTGATTTTCGGTGCTTTGCATTCTACCAACAGAAACGGAGCGCCATTGCGGTCATAAATCAGGATGTCTGAGCGTTTTTGTATGCCGTGGTATTTCAGGCCGCTTTCCATTGAAATAAGCGCCGAGGGGTATTGGCATTGTTGGATAAGGTATTGTACGAAGTGTTGCCTTACCCATTCTTCAGGAGTAAGGACGACCTCTTTTTTACGAAGGGGGTCAAAAAGTAACTTGCGCCCCGATGCTTCCCGAATCTCAAAAGGGAAGGAGGGTAAATTTAGTTTTTCCATCATCGGGGTGCAAGTTGCATAAGATTTGGCGAATGCCCAAAAATCAGGCGCCAACCCTCATGTTGAGGTAGGATTGCTTCCTACGCGCGACTGTCTTGAGGGTGTCTTTGATTTTGTCTTTAATTTTTGGTGCATTTCTGTCTTTGGCTTCATAGGTCAGTAGTTTGTGTACTGTAGAAGCGTTGTTAAGCATTTTTTTCAGGTCTTTTAAGGCTTCGGGCTTGACCGAGACCTCGATGTCATATTGCATTAAAGTAGGCAAAAGGCTTGACTGCGCTCGGAGCTGACCAATATTGATTGATTTTCCTACAAATGCAGTGGTGATTTGGGCTAAAGTTTCATCGCTGCTGTCAGCGAACAAGGTAATCCAAAATTGCTTTTCCATTTTAATTGCATTTAATATATTAATGGGGGGTATAAAAAAAAGTCCTTCACTCATTTTACGGAGAGAAGGACTTTTCGTTTATGCTCGATACAAATTCACGGTCATGACGATAATCCTTCTCTAATGCGATACATAGAGTAGTTTAAGCGTTGTTTAATGACCATATTATTTGGTGTCGAAAGCATAAAAATCATGTGAATTTTTGTATGCAGGTAATTTAGGGAGGAAATTTTTATTCCCCAAATATTTGGGTGTAAAAATTACGATTTTTATTGTTGGAACCCTTTGATTGTTAGGAAAATGAAAATTTTCAGTGGGCGGAAGGGGGGCGGGCTAATTTTTAATTATTGGGTGGAGTCATAGGATAGGACGGCCTAAATACTTAAATTTCTGCCTTGAATTTTACGGTATTCTAACAAAAAAATATATGCTTTCAGAGGCAGCCCAACCTTATTTTGTCATCGCAGCTACCTTTTTGCTTTTCGTATTTATCTACCTGAACAAGATTCGTGCATCGGTGGGCTTTTTGCTGACGGGTTTACTTTTTGCAGTGATGGGGATTTTGCACAGTAAAGATTTGCTGATCGGCTTCTCGAATTCCTCTATCGCCTCGGTGGTTTTGTTGATTTTGATTACGGCAGGCTTGCGGAAAAACTTTAACCTCGCTGGGATGATCGATAAGCTTTTTCCTGCACAGGTGAGTTACAAAGGCTTTTTGGCGCGGATGATGGCCAAAGTGGCAATTCTTTCCTCGATCATCAATAATACGCCTGTGGTGGCGATCATGACCCCTTATATTATCAGCTGGGGAAAGCGTAATAAAATCAGCCCTTCCAAATTATTGATCCCTTTGTCTTTTGCCACAATTCTTGGCGGAATGATTACACAAATTGGTACCTCGACAACATTGGTGTTGCAGGGTTTTTTGGAGTCCTCCGATCTGCCGAGTATTCAGCCTTTCGACCTGTTCCGTATCGGTGGGACAGTCGTGATTGTCGGGATTGCTTTTTTTGTGCTTTATGGGCATCGCCTTTTGCCTGACCGCCAAAGAGCAGTAGCGGATTTCCGTGAAAATATTCGGGAGTTTGTGGTCGAAACTCATCTGTCTGACAGATCGAAACTGGTGGGCAAAACTATTCTGGAGGCAGGCTTGCGTAATTTGAAGGGGGTATATCTTGTGGAGATTCTTCGTGGCGACCGCGTGATTTCGCCCGTGGAACCTGAAGAGATTATTCAGGGGGGTGACAGCCTTTTCTTTGCTGGAGATACGAGCTCTATTCACGACCTTGTGAAATCAATGGAAGGTTTGCGCCTGCCGAAAGATAAATATCAGCAAGAAAATGAGGCCGTACGGGTGATTGAGACCGTGATTGCCAAAACGTCCCCACTCATCGGGCGGACGGTCAAGACCTCAGGCTTCCGGAACCGCTATGATGCTGCGGTGGTGGCAATTCACCGACAGGGCGAACGCCTCTCGGGGAAAATCGGTAATATGACCCTGCTCTCGGGAGATTTGTTACTGCTGTATGCCGGGCCCAACTTTACGAAGAATGTCAATTTTTTCAGTGATTTGCATGTGGTGAATCAGGTGGAGGAGTTTGCCAAGCCAAGTAAGCAACGCAGCTGGGCACTTATCCTGACCGCCTTGATTTCTATCGGGCTTGCGGCTACGGGCGTGTACCCATTGTTCTTGTCGTTGATGGTCATCTTTTCAGTGATGGCAGCGACCAAGCTGATTTCAATTACAGATATAAAACGCACCATCGATCTGGATATGCTTGCTATTTTGGCCTTTTCACTGGTTTTGGGACGGGCGATGGTAGTTACGAAAGCCGGCGACCTGCTGGCCGCTGGCTTGTTGGAGGTGCTGCAACCTATAGGGCCACTGGCCGTGCTTGTGGGCTTGTTTATCATCACGATTGTACTGACAAGCTTCGTGACCAATGTTGGGGCAGTATCCATTGCCTTTCCTTTGGCTTTGTCGATCTCCCACCAAATGGGGATGGACGGAACGCCGCTTTATCTTGCGATTGCCTATGCGGCCTCGGGGGCATTCCTGACCCCGATTGGCTATCAGACCAACCTGATGGTCTTTGCCCCTGGTGGTTATACATTCAGTGATTTTATAAAGGTCGGTTTACCGATGACCCTCATTTATATGGTGGTTGTGATTACAGCGATCTGCGTGCTGTATCACTCCTGTTTTTTTTAGCTTTTCAGTAGGGCATATTTATAAATGGCCGCCACGGAAATGGCTTCGGTGATCTGGTGGTTGTCGATCATTTGAAGGGCGGTTTTCAGGCTGACTTTTTTTACTTCCAGCACTTCGGTTTCATCCGGAGCCGTTGTGCCATGCGTTACCTCCTGAGCAAGGAAAATTTCCGCCTCCTGATCCGTGGAGGATACTGAAGGGTGCAGGTACAGGAAAGGGTGCCATGATTTTGCCACAATGCCGGTTTCTTCTTTCAGCTCCCGTTGTGCCGCTTCAAGGGCTGGTTCGCCAGCAGGTGCACCCCCCAAGGGGATTTCCCAGGAATACTGATCGATGGCATACCGGTATTGGCCAACGAGCCAGATGTTTCCTTCCTGATCGATGGTCAGTGCGCCGACTGCTTTTTGCTGAAAATGAACTTTACTGTACTGGTCTTTTTTCCCTGAAGGGGTAATGACCTGGTCCTGCTCAATTTTGATCCACGGAGTTTCATGCACGGTATCGCTGTTGAGTTTTTTCCAAGGGTTCTCCATCTCTTTCATCGGCTCATGTTTTTTTAAATAGGCTTATGTGTTTGAACTCCCAATTCGGTAGGAAAGATAGAAATTATTCCTTTATTTTTGTTACATGGAAGATACGATAAAATTGGCGGCACAGCGCACACCCGATTTAATTGAGGCGGGTTGCGATGAAGTGGGGAGAGGTTGCCTGGCAGGGCCTGTGGTGGCTGCAGCGGTAATTTTGCCCAAAAATTATGAACTGCCATATTTGAATGACTCAAAAAAACTTACTGCCAAAAGGCGCGATCAGCTTGCTGAAATTATTAAAAGGGATGCCCTTTCGTGGGCAATAGCCGAGGTGGATCATCAAAAAATTGATGAGATCAATATTCTTAATGCCTCCTTTTTGGCCATGCACAAGGCGGTGGATCAGTTAAAAGTACGGCCAGAATTACTGTTGATTGACGGTAATCGCTTTTCACCTTATATGGGGATTATGCATGAGTGCGTGATTAAGGGTGATGGTAAATTTATGTCGATTGCCGCCGCCTCAATTTTAGCGAAAACTTACCGTGATGCACTGATGATCACTTTGGCGGAGGAATATCCGTTTTATGCCTGGGAGAAAAACGCAGGCTACCCAACCAAAGCGCACAGGGCGGGGATTTTAGAACATGGGCCGAGCCCGCTTCACCGAAGGTCTTTCAAATTATTGGCGGATAAAAAATAACCATGGTCAGGGGTTGGTATGTGATATGGTGCCTATTGGTGTGCTCTTTTATTGACAAAGGGAGTGCTTGTTATGCCCAAATTCGACTGCCAAATGATTCCGTCATTCAGAAGCCTGTTATTCCGCAAAGTATCAAAAGGGAAATTTTGAGGAATGATACCGCCCAGACGAAAGACAACGTCAGGCAGGAAAGATATATCGCCCCTACGAATGTGGTGGATTCTCTGCGAACCCGCAAAATGCTTGATTCGCTGAAGTCCTACAGTGAAAAACGAAAGGTAACCTCTCATTTGTATAAGTTGCTGTTTGTCTCGCAGAGTTCTGGACAACAGAATTACCAGGGAGAGGAGAATGTCAATAGTTTTGTCAATTACGAGGGCAAACCTATTAAATCGATCACTTACCGCAAATTGGAGATTTTTGGGGTAAGTATTTTTGATCGCTCCACCTGGGACAGCGAAGAGGCGCGTCAGTTTATTGGTAACAAACTGACCATCCCCACGCGTACCTTTATCCTTAAGCGCCTATTGCTTCAGCAGGAAGGCGACGCCCTTGACCCGACACTGCTCGCAGAATCTGAGCGACTTTTGCGTGCCTCGGCCAATGTGCAGGATGCCCGCATTTTGGTCCGGAAGAACAGTGATGGATCAGTGAGCCTTTTCGTGGTAACGCAGGATGTGTTTCCGATACGGCCACTTGCCGAGATTGGCAGTTTGCAGTCGGGTAAGCTTGGTCTTGAAGATCGTAACTTTCTGGGCTATGGTCATGAGCTTTCGATGGCAGTGCCCTTTAATTTTCAGGATTCTGTAAATATTGGTTTCAACATTGGGTATCAGGCAAAAAATATTTTGGGCTCTTTTGTGGATGCTGAGTTACGATTTGAGGACGATGCGGTGCGGCTGGAAAAGAGTGCTGAAGTTCGTCGGGAATTCCTGACGCCACGATTGCGATGGGCAGGGGCGGTGTATCATCAGGAGGTGATTCAGAAAGGGCAAGTAATCAATCTGCTCGACACCCTCGAAGGGCCTATTCATTTTGTGAATAATGAAGCCTGGGCGGGGCATTCCTTCAATATTCAGGGAGATGATCTTGATGCCATCAGGCTTTACCTGACGGGGCGTTTCGCGGAGCGGCACTTCTTTGAGCGCCCTTTTGTTGCGCCAGACAGCAACCGCATTTTCATTAATGGGCGGGTTTTCCTTGGTGGCCTGAGCTTGAACAAGCAATCTTACTACAAGTCTAATTTGATTCGGGCATTTGGGCAGACGGAGGATATTCCGGTGGGCTGGAAGCTGTCGTTGTTAAGGGGGTACCAATGGCTGGAATTTGACCAGGGGACACTCTATCAGGCGGAAGCTTCCAAAAGCTGGTATGCACCCCACAAGGGGTACCATTACGCCTCGGTAACCGGTTCCTTGAATACCGATTATCAGGAGGTGAATAATTATGCAGTGGGCGCCAACTATAAATATATTTCTCCTTTGGTACCGCTGGGGGGCTTTCATTGGCGAAACTTCTTTGAGGCGAGTTTCTCACAGCTTTTTGGTTATCAGGGTTTGCTGGCACTTGGGCTGGATCGTGAACAGGATGTCCGTGGGCTGAATGTCCCTGGGTTGTTGGGAGACCGAAAGATAGTCTTCAAATATGAGTCGGTCTTTTTTAGCCCTTGGCAGTTGGTCGGCTTCAAGATGGCTTTTTTCAGCTTTGCTGATGTGGCCAATATCCGTGGTGCAACGGATGTCGAAGATCCTCGGGATGTTTACAACAGTATCGGTGGAGGGATCCGCTTGCGCAATGAAAACCTGATTTTCAATACCATGCAGTTGCGTATTGGGGTGCACATAGATCCTCCTTCGGGAATAGCGCCATTATCGATTGATTTCTCCACCAGAACTATTGTAAACTGGGATAATTTTCAGATCCGGAAGCCGAAGGTTAATTTCTTTGAATAGAGCTGAGGGCAGGGATTAGGGGAATACAGATGAGCAAAGTGGAAGAAGAAGCAATAAATATGGGACACCATGGAGGTTGGGGTATGGACAGTTAAATACCCGGTCAATAATTGTTCTGAAATATGACGGATGGGTTCTGTCCTTCCGATAATCAGCCACCTTTTATCTGATGTTTGATTATGCTGAAAAAACAGAAGTATCCGTCATGAGGCCAGGGAATGGAATCAGCTTCTTAATTGTTGAAAATAAATTGATCGGTAACTCCTTCAGGTTAAGCCTTCGCCGCACTTTTAGATGCATATTCCTTATGGGCAGGTACCCAATGGGTCTCGATCTGGCAAGCATTTTTTCCTTGGTTCTGGTTGGTCAGGCTTGTAAATACACATAGCCCTTCGCCCTCCTGTTCAGTAATGGTGTGCACTTCAACCTTGTCTTTGAGTCGTGTTTCTGTAAGATAGTTTGCCGTGATGCTACTAAGTCGGTGGGTTTGCCAAACTTCCTCCGAGAGGCTGTCAATGGCCCATTGTAGGTATTTGGTGTTGTTGACATGGTTATTCAGATCGATTTCACCATAGCGAACACCGAAAACATAAGGTTTTTCTGTACTGACCGCCTTTACCCGTACTGGCGAGCGTTCAATACCGTGCTTTTCAGGAAAGGCAGGCATTTTTTCCGCCACAGTACCAATAGTGGTTGGTCGGCGATTGGCATGGTCAATCATTACCCATAAAGAAGTGGCCTTGATAATGCACTCGCCTGAGGCATTGTAAATTTCAAAATCCCGATGGGAGAAAGAACGCTGATAATTTTTTACCCAGGTTTTAAGCTTCAGGCAGTCCCGCCATTTTGGGAGCTCTAAAAAAGTAATTTCTATGCGACTCAACACCCATAGTTTCCCTTCTTTCAGCATGTCATCAAAGCCAAAGCCACGGTAAATGGCATGATTACTGGCACCTTCCTGTAAAATATCAGCAATAACAATTGGGCGTACAAAGCCAAAAGGGTCACATTCGTGGGCCTGAATACGATGTGCCTCCTGCCAGATTCCTTCTATCTCTTTCATAATTCAATGCTTATTCAATTTTTTGGTAATCTAACAGTTCGTGGGCTGAATCAAAAGTATGTGAAGGATTTGCATGTCAATATTATTAAAAGGTGATATTTTTTACATCGTAGTAAGAATCCGCTGATTTTTCTTTTTTAGGACTGCCGATTTTATAAAATTGCTTTATCTTTAAACTGGAAACAGGATTAATCTCGATATGGATAAGGAAAAACTAAATGAAGCCTTGATTGCCTTGGCACTGAAGCGCAATGAGCTAACTGCAATGAGCTATTCAGACGACAAGTATGATGACGTTGAAGAGGAATTGCATGACCTTGAAGATGACTTTATTGATGAATATGGTGAGTATTTGGAGGACATCATTGGTGATATCCATGATCAATATTGTCCTGAAAGCGATGTATTGTCACCGATTGCATATGTTGCCCATGAATACACCATTGTTGGAAAAGATGACGACGGCAAGCCGATGTTTGATGTTGGCATGAAAGAAGGTGTGATTGTCGATGTGGAAGAGCTTGAGGACAGAATTTGCCGCTTGGTCGTGATTCCAAACCCATTACGATTCATGATTCAGTCGGGCAAAGTGATGCGTAAAGAAGTTTGGTTCGGAGAGAAAGTCCTTTAATCAGGTACTGACTTAATAATAGCGGAAGAAATCCTTCCCATAAAAAAAAGCACTAATTCTTAGGGAGTTAGTGCTTTTTTAATTTTTGCTATGAAGGGGAGTGCGTTAGGATTTAATATCAATACCTTTAAGCACCCGGCGGATGTCATTCACCCGGTTCATCACCTGTGTGCTTTTTTCCATATCTTTATTGTCGATAATTTCTTTGAACGATTTCAGGTGTTCAATATAACTTCCCAGCGCTTCGGAGATATTTTCGGCATTTTGCTCAAAGATCGGCGCCCACATGGCCGGCGAACTTTTGGCCAACCGGACAGTAGAACTGAAACCCGATCCTGCCATGGCAAAGATGCTCTTCTCGCTTTTTTCCATGTCCAATACCGTCGCACCAAGGGCGAAAGAACTGATGTGCGAGAGGTGCGAAACATAGGCAATGTGCTTGTCGTGTTCCACCGAATCCATATAAGATACCTGCATGTCAAGGTCCTTGAAAATGCTCTTGATAAACTGGTAGGCGATCGGGTCGCTTTTCTCACGGTCGCAGATAATCATTGTTTTGTTTCGGAACAAGCCCTTAAAAGCAGATTCAGGACCGGAATTTTCGGTACCGGCGATCGGGTGTGTTGCTACATATCGTGCTCTTTTGGGATGATCTTCGGCCGCTTTACAGATGTTCCCTTTGGTAGAACCAAGGTCAATCACCACACCCATAGGCGAGATCAAATCCAGTACAAACGGTAACTGATACTCAATGATATTCACTGGTGTGGCGATCACGGCGATGGTAGCCTGCGGAACAGCATCTTCCATGGTCATGATCTTGTCGATAATCCCCAGTTCAAGGGCTTTTTGCGAATGCTCAGGGTTTTTATCCACCCCAATAATTTCTACATCGTCAAGGGTGTTACGTACCCCGAGTGCAAAGGAACCTCCTAAAAGCCCCAATCCAATAACACATATTTTCATAGCAAAAAAATAGTATAAAGGTGATTTTATTTAACCATTAAATTTTAAAATCCGCAAGGCGGTCAATGACTTCCTGAATTTTGCTTTCAGGCGTACAAAGCGACACCCGGATGTACCGTTGGCCTTTCTCTCCGAAAATAAAGCCAGGGCTTAAAAAGATACTGTAATCATACAGCAGGCGATCGACGAGTTTCTCCACTTCCTGAATTTGGTCGGGGATTTTTGCCCAAAGAAACATGCCCACCTGCTCGTTATCGTAGGTGCACTGTAGCTTGTCGAGTACCTGCGTCATCAGCTTTTTCCTTTGCGCATAAACCTCATTTTGTGCTTGATGCCACGCCTCGGAATTGCTGAGCGCCGCAGTGGCCGCCTCCTGAAGTGGTCGGAACATACCGGAATCAACATTGCTTTTTACCTTGATGATCTCATTCAAATAGGCCTGATCGCCATTGATCCAGCCAATACGCCAGCCGGCCATATTGTGTGATTTACTCATTGAATTCAACTCAATAGCGACTTCTTTGGCTCCTGCCACCGACAAAATACTGATCGGTTTTTGCTGCGGAAGAATCAATGAATAGGGGTTGTCATGGCAAAGTAAAATCTGGTGCTTTTGGGCAAAAGCGACCAACCGCTCAAACAATCCCAAGGAAGCTTGCTTGCCTGTTGGCATGTTGGGGTAATTGACCCACATGATTTTTACTTTCGAAAGGTCCATTTGCTCCAATGCGGCAAAATCAGGCTCCCAGGTAGATTCCACCATTGGGAAATTGACGCTCTTGGCACCGATCATTTCGGTGACCGACCGGTAAGCAGGGTAGCCGAGTTCAGGCACTAAAACCTCATCTCCTGGATTTAAGAAAGCCAAAGAAATGTGTGTAATCCCCTCTTTTGAGCCCATCAGTGGGAGAATTTCGGTGTCCGGCTGCAGGCTTACATCATAAGTGCGTTTATACCAATTGGCCATGGCAGAGCGTAAGGGAGCGATACCGCGATAAGGCTGATAACCGTGTGCATCATTTTGATTGACAGCATTGGTTAATGCTTCTAAAGTGGCACTTGAAGGTCGTTGGTCAGGGTTACCGATACCAATATTGATGACCTCTTTTCCTTGGGCAATAAGTTCGCGAACTTCCTGTAATTTGACAGAAAAATAGTATTCCTTAACACTATTTAGCCGCTCGGCTTTTGGAATAATCATGATGAAATTTTTAAAAAGGGATAATTCGAAAAAAAGTAGATGTAGTGGGGTTGGTCGGCTTATGTTGGATTAAGCCTGATAGCGATAATAGTAATAATATCGGGTGGGAATGATATTTACGCTTACGTTTTTCATAATTTTTTCGAGTGCTACAAACTTAAATCACCTTGACGAAATATCCAATAGCTGTCCGGAAAAAAGCATTTTTATTACATTAATATCCCGATTTGTTTTTCAGCCAAAAAAAGGAGCCCGAAGGCTCCTTGCGATTTTTTTGCGGGTATTTGTGATTTGAAAATATTGAAAAAAATTGGCGTTTTGTAAAAGGGATCAAAAATAACGTGCGCTTAGCCGAGGGAGGAAATTCCCCCATCGATACCGATAACCTGTCCGGTGATCCATTTGGCAGTAGGCCCGAGTAAATAGGCGCAAAGTGCCGCCAGATCATCGGGGTCGCCGATTTGTTGCATGGGGTGGCGGTTGGCGGCCTGCTCTTCTTTGTCCTCCGTATTGATCAGGGATTCTGCCAATGAAGTTTTGACCAGTGAAGGAGCCAGTGCATTGACCCTGATTTTTGGAGCCCATTCGGCTGCAAGGGAGCGGGTAAGCCCTTCGATAGCGCCTTTGGCCGCTGCAATAGAGCTGTGGTGTTTCATGCCGCGTTGCACAGCAACAGTACTGAAAAGGATGACTGCCGCCTCGGGTGATTTCCTCAGGAGCGGATAATAATGTTGAAGGGTCTTTACTGCTCCTAAAAAGTTAAGTTCAAAATCCTCTTCAAATTGCTGAGGCTTTAAACTCTGAAAAGGCTTCAGATTGATGGAGCCCGGGCAATAGATGATACCATCCAGGGATTCCAGCTGTGGGAAGGGTGGGTTTTTCTCGGTAATATCAGCCGTAAAGTGATCATAATTCGAGTGGCTGAAAAGGTTTTCGCTACGGCTGATGCCGATAACTTGGTGGCCGTTGGCGGTGAGTTTTTTTGCCGATGCAAGCCCTATACCGCTGCTTGCACCGACAATCAAATATTTGCTCATGATCGTACGTTTAGTGAGTTACTATCGTAAGCGAATATCGAAGAAATTAGTTTAGTTCTTGGTCAGTGCATCGAGCACATATTTTACCAGTCGCTTCATGTGTGGTTTATAATCGCCACCAAACTCCCCGCGCAGCCTGTTGGCAATAATTAGGCATACCGTGGCAGCATGATGCCCAAGCAATGCCGATAAGCCATAAATGGCAGAACATTCCATTTCGTAGTTGGTGATCTTCTGTCCCTCAAATTCAAAAGCACTGATTTTGTCGTTAAGTGCAGGGTCTGCCGTTTTCAGGCGAAGCATGCGCCCCTGTGGTCCGTAAAAACCGGGTGCCGAGATCGTGATCCCCTGTCTTGTAGCATCGCTTTTGAGTTTACTGATCAGCTCCTCAGCGGCAGGCACAACATAAGGCGCTGTAAGTTTGCTGTCCCAGTCGGTGTGTTTTGTGAAAGCATCTTCGAGTTGCTGGTCAGAAACTGCCGCACGGTTCGCATAAAAGTTCAACAGGCCATCAAAGCCCATTCCTTTTTCAGAAAGCAGAAACGAATGCACTGGGAGGTCTTCCTGCAATGCGCCAGAAGTACCGATACGCACGAAATTCAGCTGTTTCTTTTCAGCCTTAATCTCGCGAGTTTTTAGGTCGATATTCGCCAGGGCGTCAAGTTCATTCACTACAATGTCGATGTTATCGGTACCAATACCTGTGGCTACCACCGAAATTCGCTTTCCGTTGTATGTACCCGTTCTGGTAACAAACTCGCGGTTTTTTTTCTCCAGTTCAACATGGTCAAAATAAGAGGAAATCAACTCCACACGGCCGGGGTCACCCACTAAAATAATGGTATCTGCAATGTCTTCGGGCATCAGGTTCAGATGGAAAATACTGCCATTTTCGTTAATGATCAGTTCTGAAGGGTCTATCTTGTTACTCATAATATCTACTTAATGTACTTTAAAAAAATCAACTATATAAAATCATAGAGGTTAGCTGAAGGGTCAATATTGTCGGTATTTTTCAATAAAAAAAAGCCTCAAAGTAAATTAATATAACTTTGAGGCTTCTTTAATGGGAGCTCAATTTTAGAACATGTACCTGACAGAAAGCCCGACGTCGTTATAGTGGCCACCGCCACCGTCCACGCCAACAATATCGAAAGATGGTTTCCAGTCAATACTGATATTGATCGGAGCTTCGTCGAAGGTGTACTGCAAGCCAATCATTGCCCCAGCACCGAGGGTCAGGCCGCTGTCCATGCGCAGGTGTGCCCCTGCGCCGCCATACCAGGTAAGCCCCGGGATATTGGAGGAGAGCAAGCCGAAATTATACCTGTAAAAACCAGAAAGAATGGCTGCGTTACCATCGAAATTCAGTAACCCCTCGATAGATTGCTGTTCGCCAAGTTTATAGACACCCGTAACGCCCGGTGTAACACTCATCCGAATACCAAGCTCAAGTTTGCCTTCAGTATTTGGTGCGGAAGATTTTGATTGTGCCACTGCCACTGACGACAGGCAGCACACAGAAAAAAGGAGGGCAAGAAATTTTTTCATAAAATGGGAATAGGATCAGATTGAAATTGAAGCGTCAAGTTAATCAAAATGCAGTGCCAAAGGCAACAGGTAAGGGCGATTTGTACGGAGTTTTGGTGTTGGGGAGAAAAAAAATCAAGGGTCAACTGCTTGATCATTCGTGGGTTGAGTGTGCCTTCAGGGCTGCTGAATGGCTTTTTTATGGGCTGAGGTTGCAGAATCCGAACTTTTTCCCCAACTTTGCAGAGCAAGTCAGGACGATCAGCTCCTGCTGAACTCCCCCAGGGCCGGAAGGCAGCAAGGGTAAGTGGTTGAGCGATGCGATCTTGGCTTGTCTTTTTTTGAATTATCCGCGAAGCACTCTATATGAGGGCTTTTTTTATGCCCAAAAAATTGTTTGAATTTTTTGATGTCATGTTTTGGAAATCGATAATGAGTTCGTATGTTTGTGCCCGCAAGTCAGGACGATCAGCTCCTACTGAACTCCCCCAGGGCCGGAAGGCAGCAAGGGTAAGTGGTTGAGCGATGCGATCTTGGCTTGTCTTTTTTTGAATT
>CANMKE010000003.1 GCA_947498325.1 uncultured Persicobacter sp. | reverse complement strand
CCTGCGAAAGTAGCTCAGCTGGTAGAGCACAACCTTGCCAAGGTTGGGGTCGCGAGTTCGAATCTCGTCTTTCGCTCTACAAACCTTCTTCTAATGATTAGAGGAAGGTTTTTTTATGCTTTTTATTTTCTCCTCCCTTTCTGTTCTTTTGTTTTCAAAGGATTGTTCTTATTTTGGCAAGCCAACTTTTTTTAAGGGCTGAAAGTGCCCCCAATGAGGAAAAAAGTAAGCAATACTGAAACGCATACATAAAGACATATTTTTACGGCATGGATACTGTAAATAACGACCTGCGCGCGGCGCGGCAACAGAAAATTCAACAAGTATTTCAAGAAGTAGGAAAAGTTGTTGTTGGGCAGGAATACATGGTCAATCGCCTGTTGATTGGTTTGTTCACCCAAGGGCATATTTTGCTGGAGGGAGTTCCTGGTCTTGCAAAAACTTTAACCGTAAATACACTTGCGGAAGTACTGAAATTAGACTTTCAACGTATTCAGTTTACCCCTGACTTGCTCCCTGCGGATTTGGTCGGAACGATGATCTACAATCAGCGCTCTGGGGAATTCGAGGTGAAGAAAGGCCCTGTGTTTGCCAATATTATTTTGGCCGATGAGGTGAACCGCTCCCCCGCCAAAGTACAGGCAGCACTTTTGGAGTCAATGCAAGAGAAGCAGGTAACGATCGGTGAGCATACTTATAAGCTCGATCGCCCATTCTTGGTGCTGGCAACACAGAACCCCGTAGATCAGGAAGGAACTTACCCATTGCCAGAGGCACAGGTAGACCGTTTCATGATGAAGGTGTTCGTTAACTACCTTTCTAAAGAAGATGAGCTTGAGGTCATGCGCCGAATGGCCAACATGCAGTTCGATACCAAGATCGAAACCATTCTGAGCAAAGAGGATGTATTCGCAATCCGTGATGACATCAATGCGGTTTCTATTTCGGAATCTTTAGAGAAGTATTTGATCGAATTGGTATTTGCTACCCGAAATCCAAAAGATTATGGTTTGGGCGAGTACGCACAATACATTCAGTTCGGGGTGTCTCCTCGTGCATCAATTGCCCTGAATTTGGCAGCGAAAGCGATTGCTTATTTTGATGAGCGCATGTACGTTTTGCCAGAGGATATTAAGGAAGTTGCTGTGGATGTACTGAGTCACCGTATCCTGTTGAACTACGAAGCCGAAGCGGATGGCGTATCGACAAGAGATGTAGTAGAGGCGATCTTGAAAAAGGTGCCAATTCAGAAATAATTGATAATACAAAGGGGTATTTATTTGTCCACAGATTTTTTTGAACGAGCTATTCGGTTGGTGCTGATTAATCAACTTTTAGGCAAAATAAATAATCATGGAAATCCTTTAAATCAAGGTAATCATGGTTTTTAATACCTCAAATATTGGTCTTAGCGGGATGCTAAGACTCAAAAAATATCGCAAGCGTCGCTTGTTCAATCAGTAAAAGATCCCTTCGGGGATCTTTTTTTTGCTTAAGGTTTTAATTCTGAAAAATATATTCTAATATTGCTATATGGGAATAACAAAAACAGAAGGATTTTCGTCAGAAATCAATTTGATGGCCGAGCGGCTGAAGGCACTTGGTCACCCTGCACGTTTGTACATCATGCAGTACCTGGCCAATTGCGACCGCTGTATTGGCAACGATTTGGTAGAAGAGTTGCCACTGGCACAACCAACAATCAGCAAGCACCTTTCAGAGCTTAAAAGAGTTGGGCTGGTGCAGGGCACGATCGATGGCAAGCAGATGAATTACTGCATTAATAAAGAATGCTGGGAGGCTATACAACAGTTTGTGGTAAGTATATCCATCAAGTTGGATACTCCCAAATGTTGCTAAGGCAAACCATCACATATCCATCATTCGATGGGCTTTGAATTGCTCCGAAGATTTCTTCACTCCATAAAAAAATAACGACTCAAACCATGACATTATCTGAACTCAAAGAAGCTTTAAAAGGCACTGACGCATTACATATTCAAACCCCTGAAGGCACTGCCGTTCCTGCGCATTTCCACCTGACGGAAGCAGGCGTGAAAACCAAAAAATTCCTTGACTGTGGAGGTACATTGCAGGAAAATACCACCATTTGTTTTCAGCTTTGGGTAGCTGATGACCTTCAGCACCGCTTGAGTGGTGAAAAAGTACTGAAGATTATTGAGGATACAGAAAAAGTGCTGGAGCTGCCAGATGCGGAGGTTGAAGTGGAATACCAACAGCAGACCATTGGATTGTTTCAGCTAAAAACCATCGGTCGGGGAAAGTTCATGCTTTCTGTCATGACCACCGATTGCCTTGCACCAGATCGTTGCGGGATCACGCCACGAGAAGAAAAACCAAGAATTAGAATGAATACCCTTGGGCAAATCAGTGGGCAGACTTGCGATCCCAATACAGGTTGTTGTTAATCCTTCTCCTATTGCAAGGGGCTTCAGTACAGTGCCCTGACTGTGCAAATTTTTGAAATTAAAAAATCTAAACATACACCATGAAATCAATCACCCTTTTTCCTACGCTGCAAAAGACCGTTGCCGATTGGACGGGTCAACCTATTGACGAGAACCGCAAAGCGGACCTTCAAGTACTGATTGACTATATTCAGTCGAAAGTCGATCAGCAAAAGACGGCTCAGCTGAACTTTATCTGTACGCACAACTCCCGTCGGAGCCATCTGACGCAACTTTGGGCGAAGGTTGCCGCAGACTACCATCAGGTACCTGCTGATACCTATTCAGGAGGTGTAGAAGTTACGGCATTTAACGAAAGAGCAGTGGCATCATTGCAGCGAGCAGGCTTTAAAGTTGAAGCAGAAGGCGATGAAAACCCTCGGTACAGCATGTCTTATGCAGAGGAGGCGGCACCACAGGTCGCTTTTTCAAAGCTCTTCGACGATGCGGTAAACCCTTCAGCAGAATATGCAAGCATCATGACCTGTTCGCATGCCGACGAAAATTGCCCGGTACTTTTTGGGGCAGAGGCACGAATCCCTTTGCGCTATGAAGACCCCAAGGCTTTTGACGGTACTGCGGAAGAAGGTCAGAAATACGATGAACGTTCGGCGCAAATTGCCAACGAGCTGTTTTATGCCTTTTCAAAAATTAAAAAATAAACCATGAGCAATACAAAAAAACTGGGATTTCTGGATCGTAACCTCACCTGGTGGATCTTCCTCGCTATGGCGATTGGTGTTGGGCTGGGTTATCTGTTGCCGAGCTTTCCTGAGTATATCAATCAAATGCAGACGGGCAGTACCAATGTCCCTATTGCCATCGGTTTGATCCTGATGATGTATCCCCCACTGGCGAAAGTGAATTATAGGTTACTGCCCAAAGTATTCAAAAATGTGAAGGTACTGAGCGTCTCTCTTGTGCTTAACTGGATTATTGGACCTACACTGATGTTCGCTCTTGCGTTGATCTTCCTGCACGATTACCCTGAGTATATGGTTGGGTTGATCCTGATTGGCCTCGCCCGATGCATTGCAATGGTTTTGGTATGGAATGATCTGGCCGATGGCAGCAGCGAGTACGGCGCTGGTCTGGTGGCACTGAATTCCATCTTTCAGGTGTTTGGCTACAGTTTTTACGCCTGGCTTTTCATCACGAAACTGCCCCCTCTATTGGGCTTCGAAGGCGCTATTGTAGATATTTCCATCGGCACAATTGCCGAGTCGGTAGCCATCTACCTCGGTATTCCTTTTTTACTGGGTATTCTGAGCCGGGTGGTATTGGTAAAGGCCAAAGGAAAGCAGTGGTATGAGCAAACCTTCATTCCTGCAATCTCGCCGATGACATTGGTCGCTTTGTTGCTGACCATCGTGGTGATGTTCTCCCTGAAAGGGGAGCTGATCGTCAAAATTCCTTTTGATGTCTTCCTCATTGCAGTGCCTTTGCTGATTTATTTCATCATCATGTTCTTTGTTGGTTTCTTTATGAGCAAAATGATGGGCGCTCCTTATGATGAAAATATGGCGATCTCATTCACTGCCGCAGGAAACAACTTTGAATTGGCCATCGCTGTGGCTATTGCCGTTTTCGGGCTGAACTCAGGTCAGGCGTTTACAGGTGTTATTGGCCCGTTGGTTGAAGTCCCTGCCCTGATTCTACTGGTGCGTGTCGCCTTCGGTTTACGTGATCGATTTTATAAACCCAAGCCCAAACCTTCAGCGGTTCAGTCGTAGAGTGAAGGGCAGATTAAAAAGGATGTAAGGGAATAAACCTTACATCCTTTTTTTATACCTAATAATTATATGGCTGAAAATAGCCCGAACTGGTGAATATTACTACAATGTTAATTTGAGGTTTCCATGATGAAATAGGCTATTTAAATGGCTTAAGGCGGCATTTTGGGCTGGTTGCAGTGAAATTATGGAGCAGTAGTTATACATGGGTAACCTATTGAGTGCGCCAAAGCGAATTTGGTAAAGCACAGGTAATATTAAGGCGGCAAGAGGTAAAGTTTAATTAAAAATTAAACGAGGATTAAGTAACAGTGCAGGTCTACTTTTGTGGCAGATAAAATTAGCTACAAAGAAAACCCATGAAAAGAACATTACTAACCTCTTGGTTGCTGGCATTGATCAATATCGCCGTTTTTGCACAAAGTGGAACGATTAAGGGAACCGTAAAAGATAAAAATACGGGAGAAGAAGTGATTGGAGCAAACGTGCTGATCAAAGGAACAACGACAGGTACAGCAACGGATGTTTTCGGTAATTTTCAGTTTAATGCTTCCGCAGGAGCACAAACCATCACAGTATCTTACATCGGTTATAAAGACTGGACAGGTGCGGTGCAGGTTGCTGCAAATGGAGCAACGACCCTCAATGTTGATCTGGATCCTGATTTGGTAGAGCTCGAAGGTGTCGTGATCCGCAGTAAAGCGGAACGTTCAGGCAGTGAGGTGCTGCTGTTGGAACGGAAAAAAGCGGCAACGATGGTTGAAAACCTCGGTGTTCAGGAAATGGCCGTAAAAGGTGTTTCCAATGTAGAAGATGGCCTGACAAAGATGTCGGGTATCGCAAAAGTTGGTGCTAAAGGCGTATTTGTACGTGGACTGGGTGACCGCTATAACAGCGCAACGCTTAACGGCCTGCCTGTACCTGCCACAAACCCTGACCTGAAGATGATCCCCTTGTCAATCTTCCCTACCGATGTTGTAGAAGCCATCTCGGTAAGCAAAACTTTCAACGCCAACGAATATGGTGACTTTGGTGGCGCAGCCATTGATATTGGAACAAAGACGTATCCTGAAGAGGCATTTTTGTCTTTGGGTGGCGGCATCAGTGCCAACTCAATTACTACTGGCAAAAGATTTTCTTCCTTCAAAAATGGGCAGTTCGAGCGACTGGGCTTCAGTGGCAATGGCCGTACCAACCCACTGACGACACGTAATGTGCCATCAGTAAGCGAAAGTGGGCAGCCTTTTGAAAATGGCTTCACCCCTACCGTAGGCAATGCTCCTGTAGGCTTCGACTTCAGCGCACGTGGCGGTAAAAAATATGAGCTTGGTGTCGATTCCCACCTCGGGTTTATCGCATCGGTAGCGCACGAAAACAATTATTCTTATAAAGGAGGTACCAAAAGAAACTTGAACGCTCAGGCTGCTGAAATGAATAATTTCGAGCGAGATGAGTACGTTTATAGCACTTTGACTACCGCCCTGCTTGGTGTAAACTACGCACTGAACGATCAGCATAATTTCACTTATAATGTCTTGTTTGCCAATACATCAGACAACACAAATTCAGAGCTGTTTGGTTACATTCAGGATGTGAACGCAGACGATATCCTGATTCGTCGTAACACTTACACCCAAACACAACTACTGACCAACCAATTACTCGGTAGTCATGAATTGAATACTGATGGAACACTCGCTTTTGAGTGGGGCGGTTCCTACTCTACCACAAACAGAGTGGAGCCTGACCGTCGTCAGAATAGTTTCAGAACAGAGTCGAATAGATTGCTGCAATTGAATGCGTCGCAAAACCACCGTTTCTGGAGTGATATGGATGAAAATGAGGTGGCCGCTAAAGCAAATTTCTCTTACAAGCATGGTATGCTGAATGAAGATGAAACCAAAGGAGAAGTGAAATTCGGTTACCAGGGAAGATTCAAAGGGCGCCAGATGAAGTCTTTTCAGTACAACCTGAGAGCAACGGGTGAGGAAGGATTAAAACAACCTGTATATGCTGATAATCCCGACGCTTTTTTTACAGATGAAAACTATGAAAAAGGTTATTATACATATACCAATGGTATAGATGTGGCACAGCATGAATTCGAAGCTTTTATGAATGTGAATGCGGCATTTGTAACTTATGATTATAATTTTTCTGAACGATTGAAAGCAATTGCTGGTGTACGATATGAAAATGGTTTGCAAGAGGTTCATTTCCGTTCATTAAGAAATGCCTATGATGATCCTTTCAGAATCAGTGAGTATAAAACCAATGATTTCCTTCCTTCGATCTCTTTGAAATATGCCCTGAATGACAAAACCAACTTCAGACTTGCGGCAAGTAAAACATTGACCCGCCCAGGCATGAGAGAGATCATTCCTTTCCAGTATCAAGATATTGACGGGAACCTGTTTGAGGGTAATAAGGATTTGGAGAATTCTACGAATTATAACGTAGACCTGAAGTATGAATATTTCCCAAATTCAGGCGATGTATTCAGTGTCGCTCTTTTCGGAAAACGAATCAACGATGCCATAGAGATGACACAGGTTGCACAGGGTGGAGGTAACTTATTTACCTATACTAACACCGAGGCCGCAAATGTTTACGGAACAGAAATTGAACTGAATAAAAATTTAGGTGCTGTGCTCGGAGAGGATTTCGATGGATTTAGTGTCGGTTTCAATACCACATTAATGGTGTCGGAAATTAAACTTAAAGAAGGTGATGATAAATCAGCCATCTTAACCAACCAATCTCGTGCATTGCAAGGTGCTTCCCCTTATTTGCTGAATGCAAACGTCGCTTACAATCACGAATTTGGCCAATGGAATACTACCTTCAGTGGTGTGTTTAACATGTTCGGCGATCGTGTGTACGCCGCAGGTCAGCAGGGTGCTGGTGATATTTATGAAAAAGGTGTCCCTCGCCTGGATTTCATCTGGAAGAATCAAATTGCAGAAAATTGGAGTGTAGATTTGAAAGTCAGAAATATACTTAATCCTGAGATTGAAAGATATCAGCAAGACTTTAGCGATACCCAAATCGATCGACAGTTGGTTGATGCTTACCATGCGGGTATGGACTTTAGTATATCATTAAGTTATTTGATTAAATAATCATAAAAGTTAACGAATAATAAATATGTTATTGCATTTAAGGTAATGTTAGAGATATACATTTGTATCATGACAAAGACGCAAAAACAAACCTTATATTATTACTATTTATCATGAAAAAACTATTCAGATTACCAGTTGCCGCAGCTATGATTATAGCATTAGGCTTTTCATCTTGTTCAAGCGATGACTCAAATCCTGTAGATCCAACAAACGAGATCATCAACGACAATAATGAAATTGTAAAGGACGTTGATAAAGATGTTACTTTAATGGCTGGTGAAACCTACTTTATCAATAGAGGAATTCACGTAACAGAAGACGCTTCTTTAACTATCGAGGAAGATGTTACGATTAAGAATGGAGAGAGCTCATATTTGTTGGTAGAGCAGGGATCAAAAATTTTCATCAAAGGATCAGCTGGTAAAGAGGTAGTATTTACAGTAAATACACAAGAGGCTAAGCCTGGTGCATGGGGTGGTTTGATCGTTAATGGTCAGGCGCCAATTAATGTTGATGGCGGTACAGCTACTGCAGAGGTAGGAGATGCGATCTATGGTGGTCAAATCAATGATGATAACTCAGGATCTATTGAGTATGCCGTATTCAAATATGGTGGAAACCAGATTAACTCTGAGAAAGAGCACAACGGCGTAACTTTGAACGGTGTTGGTAGTGGAACGAAACTCGATCACATTGCCGTTTATAACGCTTCTGATGATGCTTTTGAGTGGTTCGGTGGTACAGTGAATGCGACGAACTTATTTGCTTACGGTTCTCAGGATGATATCTTTGACTGGACTTACGGATGGACAGGTAGTGTTGAGAATATCTATGGTGAGCACAATTCGGCGATTAACAACGGTGAAAATGACCGCGGTATCGAGGCTGATAATAATGGTTCAAACTTCCAGGCGCTTCCTCTTTCTAAGCCAATGATCACTAACTTGACTTTGGTGGATAAAGATAACGTAGGCTCAAACGGCTTGAAATTGCGTGCGGGTACTGCTTTTGACTTGACTAACGTTGTGATTGAAGGATTTGGTAAAGTAGCAGACGGTGCGGCAACAAAGAGCATTATCGATGTTGAAACTTTGGAGTCTATTGGTCATATTGAAGATGCCACTTCTTCTATTGAAAAGTTGAAATACATGGCAACAAACGGTACTGAATTGACTTACAGCGTGAAAGCAGGTTCCGGGCAAGAAGATGCCACTGATGCACAAATTGAGGCAGTTAAAGGCTTCTTCGGTGCAGGTCTTGACGCATCGGCAACTGGCGCGCCTCAGGCATTGGTTACTTGGGGTAAATCGGTAGCCGTTGGCGACAGCGACGCAAAATAAGATTTAATCATTAACAGAAGTCGCTTACATCTTGTGAGCGACTTTTTTTTTGTAAAAAAATGAGGTATATCGGAATACTATTTTTGCTTCTTTGTATGGCTTGTGAGCCTAAAGAGGCTAAAATCAATTTCAGCCGGCTGGATCAAGACTTGTCGGCACTAAAAAACAGCGGACTGGATACGGCAAGCCTGAACAGTCTTCGGGCAGTGAACAACCCCAAAATACAACAAAAGCTGGCGCAGCTGACGTATACAGATTTTTGTGCAGAGCGCAAAGCATACCTACGCTTGAAAGCAGAAAGAAATACACTGAATACTTGCATCGATTCACTCACCCTTCAGTTCAATATCAATAAGAAAAAGCGATTTGAACAATTGACGGCACTTGATATTCAGCCCCCTTATTTGACAGGGAAAACGGTCGTGATTCCTTATCAGATTACTTTTCATCAAGACAGCCTGATGCAATACTTCCCGATGCTTGAACTGCGCTATTATTCAGAAGATCGCCAGTTTGTACATTCCCTCTTTCGCTTCGATTCGGTGAACTTTGACCACCAATATAAAGGCTGTTGGAAAGTATATGCCTCAAATGCTACGGAGGCATCACAGTCGCTCAAGACCTACAGCAAGCAGATTGCTGAACAAGATTACCGCCTTGATTTTCGCCCGTCTGGGCCCCGAAAGAAAGTGCGGGCTTATAATCAGTTTTTAGAGCAGGAACACCAGGCACTTTTTTACCGCCGTTCAGTTATTGATGCACAACTTTTTGATAATCGTTACGCTCAAGCTCTATAAACAAAAAAAAGACGAGCAAACTGCTCGTCTTAAAACCTTAATATTATAGATAGTATATCAATAATTCATCTCCTGAGTGAGGTTGCCGTTGGCATCAAATACCTTCCAGTGGCCCACTTTTTTGCCATTTGCATATTGAAGTTCATAGCGGATATTACCTTGATCGTCGCGTAAAACCCAACGGCCGTCTTTTTCTCCATTCTTGAAATAAGCTTCACTGACCTTCACGCCATTTTTGTTCCACTTAATCCACTTGCCTTGCTTTAGGCCATTCATATAAGCACCAAGCTCTTTCTGCTGCCCTGACTCATAATAAGTATTCGCCAGTCCGTGCTTACTGCCATTAACCATCGTAAAGATGGCCTTCGTGGCACCATTTGTATATAAGTTCTCAAACTGCCCACTGAAGAGCTCCCCTGAGGTATTGTAATATTTTCCGCTGCGTTCTACTAAGTTGTCTTTTGCTGCAAAAGCGTTTGTTGAAAGTAAAAAAGTAACGAGGATTAAAAATAGATTTTTCATAAATCCCGAATTTATTGATGTTAATAATATGTTCCTTTGCTATGGTATAAATGTAGTATATTTTCCCAATGTTACCAAATTGTTAACTATATTATCGTATTGTAAACGGAAAGGTTTCACACAAAAAAAGCCCTTATCGTGGATAAGGGCGCCGTTTGATTTTTCAGGAAGATATCTTATTCTAATTCAGCAAGTTTAAAGACCCGAGAATTATTGCTATTTTTTGACAAATTTATTTGCTCAGTGTCTTTTTCATAAGCGATATAGTCAATTTCAAGGGTGTATTGGCCATATTTAATGTTTTTGAAGCTGAAGTTACCATCGAAATCGGTCATTGTCATGATGCTGGTTCCGTGAATGGCGACCTCAACACCAGCAAGGGCCTCGCCTGTTCTGTGATCAACGACCTTCCCCGCAAAGTTGGTAGAAGTAGCATTGGCTTCTGTGGTACCTTCGCCGTGGGCAAAAGTGGAAAGCTGAAGCGTTAAAACAGCCAAAAATGTTAGAATGTATCTCATGTCTCGAATATTAACAGTACAAATATAACGGCTTTCGAGGGGAAAAATCATTATCTGGGCTTCATCATTATATTGCGTTAATGTTAAGCTTTCCTTGCGCAGCTGCTGATGTGCTAAATTAAGGGAGATTATGCTTGCCTTCCATGGCTATTTATGAAGGTAAAAGTAGTAGGGTTGTTTTAATAGATTGATTTTTAGTAGATTAAATCCGGGTAGTGCGGAAAGGGATGTTCGGCCTGATTTTAATGTCTGAAATGAAGGCCGATTGGAGCAGTAATAAAAAAGAAACTATCCAACTGTTACCTTTGCCCTTACGTTCAAAAAAGACAATAATTCTGATAATACTTTGAGCAAAACGATATTAATTACCGGAGGGTCAGGCTTGGTGGGAAAGCAATTGACCGACATTTTACTTGATCAGGGTGCCACTGTTAAGCATTTGGGAAGAACCCCAAAAATGCAAGCTAATGGCGTACAAACCTACAAATGGGATATCAGCGCACAAACCATTGACCCTGCTGCTTTTACCGATGTTGATTGTATTGTTCACCTTGCGGGGGCAGGTGTGGCTGATGAACCCTGGACGAAAGCCCGCAAGCAAGAAATTCGCGACAGTCGGGTGAAAGGGACCCAGTTGCTTGAAAAATATTTGATTAAAGTGCCCCATCAGGTGAAGGACTTTGTGTCGGCATCGGCGATCGGTCTATATGGTGACGGCTCGGATAAAGTGCTGCATGAAGATGCGCCTGCGGGTGATGATTTCCTGGCCACCGTTGTTCAGGAATGGGAAGCGGCAGTAGATCACCTCGGGGAACATTGCGACCTCAGGACGGTGAAGCTGCGCCTCGGGGTGGTGCTTTCTGAGCAGGGCGGCGCTTTGGAGCAAATGCGTAAGCCGACCAAGTTTGGGCTCGGTGCCCCTTTGGGTTCAGGGGACCAATACATGAGCTGGATTCATATTGCTGACGTCGCACAGATGTTCAGTATGGCCATTCATCAGCAACAAATGGGGGGCGTTTATAATGCCGTCGCTCCAAACCCGGTCACCAACAGTGTTTTTACACAAGTATTGTCAGATGTCATGAACAAACCACAATGGGTTCCCCGTGTGCCAAAAATAGCCCTCAAATTTGCGCTCGGAGAAATGGCAGTGGTTGTGTTAAGCAGTGCAAGAGTTTCCGCAGTGAAAATTCAGGAGGAGGGCTTTGAATTCCAATACTCAAAACTGCGTCCTGCGCTTGAGGCAATTTTAAATCAATAAACCGCATTTACCATGAGCGATATTCAAAATGATGCAGGCGCAAATGCCCCTGCCGACGATAATAGTGAAGAAAGAATAAGAGCCGCTTTCAAAAACAAAAACTGGTCAGAAATCAAAAGTTCAGACTCTTGGACCATCTTCCGTGTGATGGCTGAGTTTGTGGAAGGCTTCGATAAATTGGCCAAGATTGGCCCCTGCGTTTCTATTTTCGGATCAGCAAGAACCAAAGAAGACAATCCCTATTACCTGACCGCCTCCAAGATTGGCGAAGAGCTCGTGAAGCATGGTTATGGGGTGATTACTGGCGGAGGGCCTGGGATTATGGAAGCAGGAAACCGAGGCGCACGGGCGGCAAATGGTAAATCTGTGGGATTAAATATTGATTTACCCTTTGAACAATTTTCAAATGTTTATATTGATCCCGATAAGTTGATTACCTTTGATTACTTTTTTGTGAGGAAGGTGATGTTCGTGCGTTACTCTCAGGGATTTGTTGTGATGCCTGGCGGTATGGGTACTTTAGATGAACTTTTTGAAGCCATTACTTTGATTCAGACAGAAAAAATCGGCCGATTTCCGATTGTTTTAGTGGGTAAAGAGTATTGGACAGGTCTTGTAGACTGGCTTCGTACAATGGTGTTTGAGAAGGAAAAGAACATCAGTGAAAGGGATTTTGATTTGTTCCACATCGTGGACACCCCCGAGGAGGTGCTGGAAGTGATTAATGATTTTTACTCTAAATATTTGTTGAGTCCTAATTTTTAGGACTCCTTCAATGCCTTAACCTCACATGATAGTGTCAGAAGTTGAAAGAATAAAAGGAAGGAGATTTTGGTGAAAAAGTTTTTTTTAGGTTTGGGAGTCGTGGCGGTAGTAGCAGGGCTTGCGTTTGTTAAAAATTCCGAGCTGCAAGGGCGAGGTAGTTTCAGTGGTGAAACCATTAAAAATGCGGGTATAACAGATACTCCTGTGGCACCCTTTATCAATGCGAAAGTGGTCAAAATGCCCAAGGATCTTAACTTGGCAGGGGAACCAGTGCCTTTAAACGATCCCGATGTTTATGAGCGAATGGACAAGGAATTGTATGTGAACACTTACTTCCATTCCAGTACAATCTTTCTCATTAAGCGCAGCCATCGCTGGATACCGCAAATGGCCAGTATTCTGAAACAGGCGGGTATTCCCAAAGATATGATTTATGTAGCGGCAATCGAAAGTGGTTTTTCCAATGTGATTTCCCCTGCAGGAGCGGCAGGGTATTGGCAGCTGATGAAAGGTACCGCGCGGGATTTAGGTCTTGAAGTGAACGATGAAGTTGATGAACGTTTTGACCCAATGAAATCCACTTATGCGGCTTGTAAATATATGCTGGAGTCCTATGAGAAATATGGCAACTGGACCAATGTAGCAGCTTCTTATAATATGGGGCGCAATGGTTTCAATAAAGCGGTAGCCAAGCAGCGGGTAAGTTCTTATTACGATTTATTGCTGAACACCGAAACAAGCAGGTACGTGTTCCGCATGCTGGCAGTAAAGCAGATTTTAAAAGATCCTGAGGCTTTTGGATTCTATATTCCTGCCTCTGCACTTTATCAGCCTGAAGCACTGAAAGAGGTGGAAATCACGGAAACCATTCCTGACCTGACCACCTGGGCACTTGACCACCAGATCAATTACAAAACACTCAAACGGTATAATTCATGGCTGCGGAAGAATACACTGACGATAAAAAAACCAGGAAAAAAATATACCATTAAACTACCTGCATAAAAAAACGAGGCTGTCTCATAAAGAGGCAGCCTCGTTTTTTTATGTGCTGACGATAAATCCTTGCAGTTGAGGTATTCGGTTATTCACCTGTAAACTCACGGCTTTCGCCTTTTAATCGTTCAGGATTATTTTGTTTTCAAAACAGAAATGGATTCATAGTATTTGGTAATCGCCTCGGTCAGTTGCACAGACTCAATCAAAAATCCATCATGTCCGTAAAGGCTGTCGATTTCTGAATAGTGTGCCTGTGGCGTGTGTTTAGCTAAAAATTGTTGTTCCTCAATCGGGAATAAAATATCGGAACTCAGGCCAATGTATAGGCAAGGGATATTGATTGTCGACAGCACAGCCTCCAGGGTGCCGCGCTTGCGTCCAATATTTTGGGAGTCCATCGCTTTGGAAAGGTACCAATAGCTGAACGCATTGAAACGCTTCACCAGCTTTTCACCCTGATATTCCTGATAGGAACAAGCGCGGAAGTTTTCAAGCTTGTCATCGTCAGGGTCCTGTTGTGTGGCCAGATAAGTCTGATAATTTCGGTAAGAGAGCATGGCTACCGCACGTGCCGTTTTTAGACCACTGAGTCCTGCTTCAGGCTGCCGCTCCTGCCAGCTTGGGTCTTGCTCAATCGCCATACGCTGAGTTTGGTTGAAGGCAATTCCCCAGGGAGAGTGTTTGGCACTTGCACCAATACAGATCAAATTTTGAATGACCTCAGGGCGAGAGATCGTCCATTCCAATGCCTGTTGCCCTCCGAGTGAGCAACCAATAAGCTGCTGAATTTTTTTCAGTCCCAAATCTGCCCGAAGAAGATCAAAAGCCCCGATGATGTCCCTGTTGGTAAGTACTGGGAAATCGTGAAAATAAGGCTGACCTGTTTCTGTATTGGTGCTCAACGGTCCCGTAGAACCATAGCAGCTGCCGAGCATATTGGCACAAACAATAAAATCCCGAGCGGGATCGTAAAGCTTACCTTCGCCAAAAAGGCCCGGCCACCAGTCAAGGACATTATCATTTCCAGAAAAGGCATGACAAACCCAAACGACATTGTCCTGGGTCGCATTAAGGGTTCCGAGGGTGGTATAGGCCAGCTCAAAACTGTTGAGTGTGGCACCGCTCTCGGTTAAAAATGGTTTAGTGTATTTAAAAATATGCTGTTGTGCAGTCATGCTTGTGTTTTTGTCAAAGTCACTGAAGTGGTGAAGAAAGTGCTCTTCGCCACTTCAGCGGAAAGTATATATTAGGCCGTTACCTCAGCAAATGCTTTTTCGAAAGCTTGCGAAATATCGCCTTTAATGTCATCAATATGTTCAAAGCCTACGGAAAGTCGAAGTGCGTTTGGCAAAACGCCTGCCGCCGCTCTTTCTTCTTCAGAAAGCTGTTGGTGTGTGGTGGATGCAGGGTGAATAATCAATGTTTTTGCATCCCCTACATTGGCAAGATGGCTCACCAGTGCAAGATTGTCCACAAACTTTTTCGTGGTGTCAAGGTCGCCCTTCACAGCAAAGGAAAGTACGCCACCGAAGCCTCTTTTCAGGTATTTTTTTGCCGTTTCATGGCTCGGGTGCGACGCCAAACCTGGGTAGCTCACCGATTCCACCAATTCATGCGCCTCCAGCCATTCAGCGACTTTCTGTGCATTTTCTACCGTGCGTTCAACTCGCAGGGAAAGGGTCTCCAAACCCTGAATCAGCTGAAAAGCATTAAAAGGACTCAATGCAGGCCCAAAATCCCTCAGCCCTTCTACCCTTGCCCGAATAATATAGGCAATATTACCAAAAGGGCTGTCGGCACCGAACGTATCCCAGAATTTCAAGCCCTGATAACCTTCAGAAGGTTCCGTGAACTGCGGGTATTTCCCATTTCCCCAATTGAAATTCCCACCATCGATAATCACACCACCGATACTTGTGCCATGCCCACCGATCCATTTGGTGGCCGATGCCGTAACGATATTCGCACCATGCTCCAAAGGTCTAAATAAATACCCTCCTGCGCCAAAAGTGTTATCAACTACCAAAGGAATATCGTGTTTTTTTGCTACTGCGGCAATTTTCTCAAAATCGGCGACATTGAAGGACGGGTTGCCAATAGATTCCAGGTAAATCGCTCTGGTATTTTCGTCAATGAGCTGCTCAAAGTGCTCAGCTTCGTTATCCTGCGCAAATTTTACCGTGATCCCGAGGCGCTTGAACGCCACTTTAAACTGGTTGTAGGTTCCTCCATACAAAAATGGACTACTGACAATATTTTCTCCAGCACTGACAATATTGTTCAGCGCAATGAACTGCGCCGCCTGTCCGGAGCCTACTGCTAAAGCCGCTACCCCACCTTCCAAAGCTGCTATTCGCTGCTCAAACACATCTGTGGTCGGGTTCATGATTCGGGTATAAATATTTCCGAATTCCTTCAGGGCAAAAAGGTTTGCACCATGATCTGAATCTTTGAAAACGTAGGAACTTGTTTGGTATAATGGCACTGCCCTTGAGCGGGTGTCGCTATCTAAACTGTGGCCTGCGTGTAATTGTAATGTTTCGAAATGATGTGAATTAGACATGGTGATATGGTTTGAAGTGTTTTTGATCTTAAAAAAAGCGGAGAATTCACGCCCCTTTTCTGCCAATCGTTAGCAGATGAGCGAACGGCACCGATAATCAGTACCGTGATCGGAAGTGTAATGAGTGAAGGATGCCGCTATGGGCGCATTCGTTCAAAAACAGCGACATAAAGGGGTTTGACCTTCGCAGCATTGCGAAAGTATTCAGGAGTGTTGGCTTCAATGGCCAAAAAATAGTGCTGAGATAATTTCATTGTCGTTAATTTATATTCACCAATTATTCTTGGTTCAGGAATTAGCACCTTAACGAGGGTCAGGTTGCTAGAGCTTCTTCGAGCCTGTCTCTTCACTCTTCTTTATAAATCAATGCGTGGATACCGCCTTGACTTGATGCCTCAAATATCTGCGGCAAAAAACAATTATCCAAATGTTGGGCTGATTTTTTTATGGAAACCCAAATTTTGTGTGGTGTGCAGGGTGTTTTGCCTACTTAGATTTCAAAGTCGAAATCCACTTGTCGGCTTTGAATGAAGGGAAAGTGAAAATCCAGCCAAAATTCATAATCGGCATAGGGGGCGCACTCATAAGGTTGCTCGCTGTCAATTTGTAAAGTTTTTAGGGCGCCTTTAGGAAGCCAGCAGAGAAAATCAATACGTTGGCTGAAGGGTAGATTGGCGATCAGAATGTACTCCAATCCCTGAAAATAGGTAGAGGGTGTCTTCATCATAAAAGGTGTTAGGTCTTGCATGAAGATAGTGATGAATGTGCTGTTTTTCAATTTTTTTATGTGAACATATTGTTTTCTATTCATTAAAAATTCGATGATTGATCAACAGGCTATTTTTTCGAGGTGTTCTACAGTCTGTACTTGCCCCGTATCGGGAAGTGATCTGAAAATGAGACCTTTCTCAGCGTTTCAAAATATTCAACCTCAAGGGAGGGGCTGTAAAACTGTTGATCAATCCTGAGGAAGAACAGCGGCCCATGCAAGGTAAAACCAAAGCCATTTCCTGCCGACTGAAAAGCATTGTTCAGGTGGCGGCAATATTGCTGATAATTATAGGAAATGGGCGGGTCGTTGAAGTCTCCGCAGACAATTACAGGGTGCGGACTGCTGAGAATGTGCTCCAGAATTTCCCGAGCCTGCTTGCTGCGCACTTTCTGACCATTCTTGAATTTTTTAAAGATCGTTGCATAGATTTTTGAAGGCTCCCGAATGGTTTGTTCCTGATTGATGCCCATAGAATGCAAATGCAGATTGTAGATTCGGAGGGTGTCCTGCGTACCGATAAGCAGGTCGGCGAAGATCGCCTGATTCAGTCGGTCTTCATTGATGTCTATTTGCCCCTGATGAACAATTGGGAACTTTGAAAATATAGCCATTCCCCTGCTGTATTCATCATCTTCGGCATATTCATCGTAGTTGAGCACAAAAGTATGATACCCCTTCACCTTGAGCTTTTTACTTACATTGAGCTTTTTCCAGCGACCATCACTATAAAATTCCTGAAAGCATTTGATTGGTGAGGGCTCCTGCGCAATCCATTCGATCAGTTGGTCGGAATATTGCCATTTTTTTGTGGTGTTTGCGTCGGTTTTCGGGCTGCGCATCAATCGAGTATTATAACTGAGCACCTGTATTCCCCTGGTACGGGGCGACAGGCGGTGGTATTGGCAGAGCTGCGGAATGAAATATAGACCCGCGATAGCGGATAGCAATGCTGCCCACTGTATTTTTCTTGATGTCAGCCAGCAGATCGCAACCAGTAAAAAATTAGTGATCAGTGTGAAAGGAATACATAAGGCCAAAATTCCTGAGAGCTCGAATTGTTCAGGAGAAATAAATACCGACCCGTATATCAGGCCGCTAAACAGAAAGACTAACCAATTGATTGTTCTGATCATAGCACCTTAAAAAACGAGAGAATTCAGCTGATGTTTTTTTTTGAATTTTTATTTGAACAAAAATAATTTTATCGGCGATATAGCCCTTATTATTATCATTATATGATCAGATTAAAGAGGTGAAAAAACAATTTATTGATGCTTTTGCGTACCTTTGAAGACGTAATAAAAATAACGAGTTAAAATTATGGCAACATATCTTATTGTAATCGGATTCTTTGCTGCGTTCTTTGTACTGATGTCAGTTAGATTGATCTTTAAAAAAGATGGTCAGTTTAGAGGGACATGTGCCTCTCAGAGTCCATTTTTGAACAAAACAGGAGAACCATGTGGCTTTTGTGGAAAAACACCAGACCAGTGTAAAAACCGCAAAGACAAAGGGGCTTCGCCGTCAGTGGATGAACTGTTGGCAGGGAAATAGACATAAGTTGTATATTTTTGCATATTAACCCGTTTATTTATTGCCTTTTCAAGAGGGAATAACTCCTTTTTTATTATTTTTGCGCGAATCATTAGAATTATAGATGACACTGATAAAATCAATTTCAGGTATTAGAGGGACTATCGGCGGTAAGGCTGGTGAGTCTTTAACACCTGTGGATGTGGTAAAATTCGCTGCTGCATTTGGTACTTGGGTAAAAAATACCACTGACAATCCACGCATCGTGATTGGCCGTGATGCCCGTATCTCAGGAGAGATGGTATCGAATTTGGTAGTAGCTACTTTGCAGGGATTAGGGATTGATGTGGTCGATTTAGGCCTGTCTACTACCCCTACGGTAGAGATTGCAGTGACTTTGGAAAAAGCTGGTGGAGGAATTATCCTTACTGCAAGCCATAACCCACTACAGTGGAATGCTCTTAAATTGTTGAACGACAAGGGAGAGTTTATCACTGCGGAAAATGGTGCCGAAGTTTTGGAAATTGCCGAAAAGGAAGCTTTTGAATTTGCTGAAGTTCACCATTTAGGGGCTTACAGCAAGGCGGAAGGTTACATCGAGAAGCATATTGAGATGGTATTGGATTTGCCATTGGTTGATGTGGAGGCCATTAAGGCCGCAAACTTCAGAATTGCGATCGACTGTGTAAACTCAACAGGTGGTATTGCATTGCCAAAGTTGTTGGCTGCATTGGGAGTGGATCAGGTAAAGGAATTTTACTGTGAGCCTACGGGGCATTTCCCGCACAACCCAGAGCCATTGCCAGAAAACTTACGCCAGTTCTCTCAGGAATTACAGAGCGGTGCTTTTGATTTAGGTATTGTCGTTGATCCAGATGTTGACCGTTTGGTTTTCATGAAAGAAGACGGCGAATCTTTTGGTGAAGAATATACTTTGGTGGCCATTGCCGATTATGTATTGAAAGCTACAGGTGGAGGAAATACCGTTTCCAACCTGTCTTCAACCCGTGCATTGCGTGATGTTACCGAAAAGCTGGGAGGTCAGTACACTTCAGCAGCCGTAGGCGAGGTGAACGTGGTTACGGAAATGAAAGCTCAAAATGCTATTATTGGTGGTGAAGGTAATGGGGGTGTAATTTACCCTGAACTACATTACGGACGCGATGCATTAGTAGGAATTGCTTTATTCTTGAGCCATTTGGCAAAATTTGGTAAGTCGATCTCCTTCTTGCGTTCTACTTATCCAAGCTATTTCATCTCTAAGAATAAGATTGAACTGACACCCGATGTGGATGTTGATTTGATTTTGGAGAAAATCGCTGATAAATATAAGAAGCATCCAGTAAATACTATTGACGGGGTGAAGATTGATTTTGACCAAGAGTGGGTTCACCTGCGCAAGTCAAATACTGAGCCGATCATCCGTATTTATTCCGAGTCGCCATCATTGGCTACTGCAGACCATTTGGCCAACAAAATTATCTCCGATATCCGCGAGATTATTACAGACGAAAATTAAAAGCCCGTACAGCAGGCTTTCCAATAAAATATCAACCGCACGGCAATCAGGCTGTGCGGTTTTTTTTATATTTGAGAAAACCTTCCATTTTTCCGTTGAATACACGATCCTAAAACGATATGAAAGTATATTTTGATAATGCAGCAACAACCCCTGTTGCTCCCGCTGTTTTTGAGGCCATGATCCCCTTCCTCAGGGACCATTTCGGTAACCCTAACTCCATGCATGCCCACGGCCGAGAAAGTCGTTCGGCAGTTGAGCGTGCCCGAAAGGTGGTGGCGAAGCTGCTTGGTGCGGCACCTTCTGAAATTATTTTTACTTCGGGCGGGACAGAATCTGATAATACGGCCATTAAGGGCGCCGTGAAGGCTTACGGATTAAAGCACATCATCACTACTGCTATTGAGCACCATGCGGTGTTGCACACCGTCGAAGAACTGGAGCAAGAAGGGCTGATTAGCTGCCATTTTGTGAAGCTGAAAGAACACGGCGCTGTAGATATGGATCATCTGCAGGAGTTATTGAAAAGCTATGGAACTTCAGCACTGGTAACATTGATGCACGGCAACAACGAAGTTGGGAATTTGCTCGACATTGAAAAAGTAGGCCACTTGTGTAAGGAACATGGCGCAAAATTTCATACGGATGCTGTTCAGACGGTCGGGCACTACCCCTTCAATCTGCAGGAAAGTAATATTGATTTTCTTGCCGCATCAGCACATAAATTTAATGGGCCCAAGGGTGTTGGCGTACTTTATATCAAAAAAGATCAAAAGATTGGGCCATTTATTCAGGGTGGTGGACAGGAGCGCGGAATGCGTGGCGGTACGGAAAATGTCGCCAGTATCGTAGGACTGGCGGAAGCGTTGAGTCTTGCGCATCACGACATGGCACAAGACCGAGCACATGCGGAACAGCTAAAAAGCCACATGATTAATGCATTGCAGCAAAAAATGGATGGCGTTACTTTCAATGGGCAATCTGGAGCTCTTGACCAAAGTCTTTATGGCGTGTTGAATGTTTGCTTGCCTTCCACCAAGGATGCTGGGATGCTATTGTTCAGCCTTGACCTGAAAGGTATTTCTGCTTCAGGAGGTAGTGCCTGTTCTGCTGGAGCACTGACGGGCTCTCATGTATTGACTGCTATCGGTGTGCCTTCTGATCAGCCAAGCATTCGTTTTTCATTTGGTAAATACAATACCATTGAAGAGGCCAATTATGTGATTGAGCAGCTAATGGGCATACTGTAGCCATCGGCACATTTTGCAAGCGTACTATTGGTCGCAGTAAAATGCTGCGACCAAATAAAAGGGGCGACCGATCGGTTATTGGAAAGGGGTCTTTTTCGCGCCTTAAAGCTTGCTGATATTACAGGCTGACCCAATGTCAGCCCAAGCCATGATCAAATTTAGAGCTTCGGCTGCACAGGGGCGCATCCGCAGGGCTCTGTAAAACGATCAGTCCAAATGCTTATGCACCATCTCTTCGAGGCATTTTACCCAGGTGGGGTGCGCATTCAGGCTTGGTACCAAATCCCATTGTTCTCCTCCAGCTTCCAAAAATTCTTCTTTAAATTCATCGCCAACCTCAACAGTGGTTTCCAGGCAGTCAGCGATAAAGCTTGGCGAAAATGCCAACACTTTTTTATAGCCTTTCGCGGGCATTTCTTTCAGCATTTGGTCTGCGTAAGGCTGAATCCACGGGTCTTTTCCAAGCCGTGACTGGAAGGCTACACTGAATTTCTCCTCAGGAATTTGAAGCGCCTGTGCTACAAGGCGTGCGGTATGGAAGCACTGTGCACGGTAGCAATATCGGTTTTTGGCGTGGTAGGTATCGCAACATTTGCCAAGCTGACAGTAGCCGTCACATGAGGCCTTTTTGATTTGCCGTTCTGGAATACCATGAAAGCTGAAAAGGAAATGATCGTAATCGGTTTTTTCCATTAGCGGCTGAGCCTGCTCTGCAATGGTTTGTATGAATAGTGGTTCTTCGAGAAACTGCTCGACAAACTTAATGGTTGGAATTACCTGCCAATCCTTAACAATCTCCATCACTTTGTCAGCCACTGAACCCGTAGTCGCTGATGCGTATTGTGGAAACAGTGGAATCACTAAAATTTCCGATACATTTTTGGCCATCAGCTGATCCAGTGCCGAGGCTATACTTGGTTGCTGATATCGCATCCCCAAAGCCACTTCGTAGGTGGTGCCGAGCGCCTCGCTAAGTGCTTGCTGAACATCCAGGCCGTAAAACATCAGTGGAGAACCTCGGTCTTCCCATAGCTGCTGATAGACCTTTGCTGATTTTGGTGCACGGAAAGGTGCAATAATCAGATTGACGAGCATCCACCGGCCTATAGGGTTAATATCGATCACCCTTTTATCTGAAAGGAATTCCCTTAAATATTTTCTGACATCAGGTGTTGAGGGGCTGTCAGGAGTACCAAGATTGACAATCAGTACACCTTTCTTTGATGGTTTATTCATGTTGTTGATGATTAGCGGTCCTGCTTCTGGGTTGAAATAAAAAAGCTCTTTCTGCATCAAAATAGCAAAAAGAGCTTTCATTCATCTATGTAATGATGTTTAATTAATCTTCTGAAGGAAGCTCAGCAATGATCGTCTTGCCTCCTTTTGTTTTTTGGTTCAGATTGACCTTCACTTTGGTGCCTATCGGTAAAAATACATCTACCCGAGAACCAAATTTAATAAAGCCATATTCCTGCCCTGCACTGTAAGGTTTGCCCACCTTCGCATAGCATTTGATACGGCGAGCCATTGCCCCGGCAATCTGGCGAACCAACACTTCTGTTCCTGATTCATTCTTCAGGACCATCGTTGTACGCTCATTCTCTGAACTTGCTTTTGGGTGCCATGCTACCAGGTATTTACCTGCATGATACTTGTAAAATGATACAATCCCTTTGATTGGCGCACGGTTGTTATGAACATTAAGTGGCGACATAAAGATGGAAATCTGCTGACGCTTTTCCTTGAAGTACTCATTTTCTATTACCTCTTCAATCACCACTACTTTCCCATCTGCTGGAGCAATAACTTGCCCGTCTTCCACGTTCAAACGACGCTTCGGCATTCGGAAAAACTGTAAGTTTAATAAGAAGAAAATAACACTTACGATCTGACTGATGCGCTGTGCTAAAATATGCTGCTCTAAATAGAAAATGATGCCAGCATTGATCGCGACTAATATAAGGAGCAGAATAGTTAAATAAGTTCTGCCTTCTTTATGTATCGTCATATTAAATTCTAAGAATGTCCGTTTAATGGCGGTTTTCCGCTGTAAAAGAACAAAGGTAAAAAAAAGCAAGCAATAAATTACTATTGCTTGCCTCTGCTTGATTTAAAAAAGCAAATATTCTATTAAAATCCTCCGCGATATCGGTAGGCTTTATCAATTTTACTCACCGCAACAATATAGGCTGCAATTCGCATCGGTACATCGTGGCGGAGAGACTTGTTGTAAACATTTTCGAAGGCGGCACGGATCGTGCGGTCGGCACGTCGGTTCACACGCTCACGGGTCCATTTATACCCCAAACGGTTTTGTACCCACTCAAAATAGGAAACGGTTACCCCACCTGCATTGGCCAAAATATCAGGGACAACCATGATGCCTTTTTTATTGATGATATCATCGGCAGCAGCCATTGTAGGGCCATTAGCGCCTTCTACAATTAATTTTGCTTTGATTTTATCGGCATTAGAAGGAGTGATGACATCCTCTTTGGCAGCAGGAATCAACACATCAACGTCGAGGAACATGAGCTCTTCAGGGTTGTCCATTTTTTGGGCCCCTTTATAGCCTTCAAGCGTGCGTTCGTTATTGTCACGATAGTCTATAGCCTCTTGAATGTTAATGCCTTCTTCGTTATAATAAGCACCAGAAATGTCTGAAATAGCCACGACTTTTGAGCCTCTTTCTTGTAGGAGCAGGGCCGCAAATGAACCCACATTACCAAAGCCCTGAACGGCTACTGATGCTTTATAGGGGTTAATCTCCAACTTCTCCATCGCACACAGGCAAGAGATCATTACGCCACGTCCGGTGGCTTCGGCACGGCCAAGGCTTCCGCCCAGGGTGATGGGCTTACCTGTAACCACTGCATTGACCGTCATTCCTTTGTTGCGGGAATACTGGTCCATCATCCATGCCATTTCTCGTGGTCCTGTACCCATATCAGGAGCAGGGATATCGCGGTCGGGGCCAAAAACTTCTGCCATCGCATTGGTGTACGCGCGGGTAAGTCGTTCGATTTCTCCTGCCGACATCTTGCGCGGGTCGCATTTAATTCCACCTTTGGCACCTCCGTAAGGGATATCCACTACGGCACACTTCCAGGTCATCCAGGCTGCCAAGGCTTTTACCTCGTCAAGATTTACGCCCATATCATAGCGTACGCCCCCTTTTGAGGGCCCCAGGATGTTGGAGTGAATAACGCGGTAACCTTCAAAGACCTCAATGGAACCATCGTCCATGGTGATCGGCAGGGAAACTAATACTTGTTTATCTGGTGACTTCAGAACGTTATAAACCTCATCTTCCAATCCCAGTTTTTCTGCCGCAACATTAAAACGGGACATCATAGACTCGAATGGATTCTCGTGATCCTTAATTGGTGCTGGTTCGATGTAAGCCATATTCCTTATATTGAAAAATTGTCGTTTGTATAAGTGACTGCTAATTTAGAAAAATTATTAAATCCTCAATATAAGAAGTTAAAAAACTTGCTATTTTACGAATATCCTAACAAGTTCAAAAAATGCCACTAAAAATGGGATCGACAGCAACAGGCCGTCAAAACGATCCAGAAAACCGCCGTGTCCTGGCAAAGTTGATGCTGAATCTTTAATGGCAATACTTCTTTTGAAGAGCGATTCGACAAGGTCCCCGTAACTGCCCGCCACAATGATGATAACTGATAATCCTAACCACTCGTAAAGCGGAAGGGTTGTCCAGAAATGGGATAATACCACTGATACGAGGATTGAAAGGGCGGCGCCTCCGAAGAACCCTTCCCATGTTTTTTTAGGTGAAATCCGTTCAAAAAGCTTATGTTTTCCGAATTTTACCCCAGTAAAATAGGCTCCTGAATCACTTGCCCATAATAAAAGCAACATCCCCATAATGATTTGTGGGTTGTATGCTCCGCCAGAAAACGTACAAACATGCAAAAGCGAAAATGGCAGCGCAACATAAACAATGCCCATAAAGGTTTGCGCAATACTGTTAAACGGTCTGTTTTCGGGTGTCTGGTATAGTTTGGTGAAATAGATCAAGCCTACAAGTGGCATCAGTAACAGGTAACTTCCCAACGGCCACTGCTGCTCAAAATGCATATAGGTGATCAGGTTTATTCCCCCACCAAGCAGCAGCCCGATCCATTGTATTGGCCGTAGTTTATCTGCTTTTATAAGTTTGTAAAATTCCAATTGCGCTAAAATGGCAATGATGAAAAAAAGCGCAAAATAGCTGTATGTGCCGTAAAATATTGCACCAATAAACACCGCAATGCCGATCAGGCCTGTGATGACTCTTTGTGTTAAATTACTAAGTTTAGTCAAACCGAATATCGTTTGTGATAATTTGTTGTGCACGGAGCAGGTCATCGCGCTCCACCAAAATTTGGTAACTGCCAAATATACCGTAGGCCAAATCTTTTTTGTCCATCAGGAAAGCAGGAATGCCGCGTTCTTCCAAAATATCACGCACAATAGTGGCTCTTTGAAGATTTTTGGTTTCGTATGCTTTTTCAGAATGCTCCATGACTGTCTTTTTTATTGTAAAAAAATACAGTCAAAGGTAAATATTTCTGTGGTTTAAACCGTTGGATTAATTCTAAAATCACATCTTATTTTATTGATTGGTCGAAGATCAGTATTCCTTCGCCAGATTGAGGTAGACCCCTTAGTTGTTTTTTCCAGGTAGAAAGGCGCTTGTGCCGACTGATCTCCTTGCTGATCCGTGTGTTGAGGAAAGGCATCGTATCATAATCGTTCTGTTGCCAGCAAGTCTGAACGGTATCATTCAGCGCCTGCAAATGCTTCTGACTCATAATAACGAGCAGGTCCATCAGGTGGTGGAAATTCTTAATGTCTTCAGGCTGCGGATTTACATTGGGCGTATGGGAATGGTGGCCACACTCCTGCAAGTATTCTACCAGGTCGTTATGGTTTGCCCAATGGTCGTTGGCCAGTTGCTGGCAGAATAATTTGGTATTCGGGTAGCCATTTTTTTCACACCAGTTTTGATAAGCCATACAGATGGATCGTGCATTGGCTTCGTCAGAAATACGTTGGTGCAGTGCGTTTACAGTCGTTTCGGTAAGCATTATTATTTGGTTAGGTTTTAATACTAAAGGGTTGTAACAAACAATCTAACGGATTGGATCATTAAAAACCAAAAAAAATCGGTGGGAATCCTAACAAAAACAGAACGGAACAGGCATTTTAACTGATATTTACACTCAGAGGGCTTTTTTTGTGGCCATCTATGCTTTAACTTTGTAAGTCAAAACCCTTTAAACGCGTAAAATGTTGATAGCCTATGCTTTGGGCGCGTTTTTTGATGATTGACAATCAGGGAGTTGGATTGAAAAACAACTTGAGCAAAGATTTTATAAAGATAAAACATATGCGACGATGCAAATGAGCACGTGGCCTAAATGAATAACGCTATGGTAAAAATTGGTGAGGTAGAATTAGGCGAATATCCATTATTACTGGCGCCTATGGAAGATGTCAGTGATCCTCCATTCCGCGCAGTATGTAAAGAAAATGGCGCTGATATGATGTACACGGAGTTCATCTCTGCAGAAGGACTGATTCGTGATGCCGCTAAGAGTCGCCAAAAACTGGATATTTATGATGAGGAACGCCCGATTGGTATTCAGATTTTTGGAGATAAGATTGAATCAATGCGTGAGGCTGCAGCGATTGCTGAAGAGGCCAACCCTGAGCTGATCGACATCAATTACGGTTGCCCAGTGAAGAAGGTGGCAGGCAAAGGCGCGGGCGCGGGTATTTTGAAGGATATCCCGAAAATGCAGCGCATGACGGAGGAAATCGTGAAGCAGGTGCAAAAGCCCGTGACTGTAAAAACCCGCCTCGGCTGGGATTCTACCACTATTCAGATTATTGAAGTAGCGAAACGTTTGCAGGATGTGGGGATCTCTGCCCTGACCATCCACGGCCGTACCCGCCAGCAGATGTACAAAGGAGTGGCCGACTGGAACCCTATTGCAGAGGTGAAAAACCACCCCGATATTCATATTCCAATTTTCGGGAATGGTGATATCGATTCTCCAGAAAAAGCACTGGAATACAAAAATACCTATGGCCTTGATGGCGCCATGATTGGCCGCGCAGCGATTGGCTACCCTTGGATTTTCAATGAGATTAAGCATTTCATGAAAACAGGAGAAAAACTTGCTCCCCCAACAATGGAAGAGCGTGTGAGAACTGCCAAACGCCATTTAGAGCTTTCACTGGATTGGAAGGGCGAACGTCAGGGGATTTTGGAAATGCGCCGCCATTACACGAACTATTTCCGTGGTGTGGCCAATTTCAAGCCTTACCGAATGAAGTTGGTGGAAAGCCTTGATCCTAACGAATTATTTGAAGTACTCGAAGAGGTGCAGGCTTCTTTAAGTTTGCCTGAACCCGTATAATCCCTTATCTTGTTAAAAAAAAGGAAGCTATTGATGCATCAAGGCTTCCTTTTTTTTGCCCATATCAACCCTTATTTTTATACTATGGAAAGAGTCTTTGCTTACCTGAAGCAAGGTGTTACCTCAAACTGGGTCATGTTGATCATCCTGTCGTTTGTATGGGGAAGTTCTTTTATCCTGATGAAGCGAGGCCTGGAAGTTTTTACTGCACCACAGGTGGGAGCAATCAGGATTTTGTCTGCAGGAATGTTTCTTTTGCCAGTGGGTTATCAGGCCTTCAGGCGAATCAACCGCAGGAATGTACTTCCGCTGTTTTTCTCGGGTTTCCTCGGGAGTTTGCTGCCCGCCTGCTTGTTTGCCTTGGCAGAAACACAACTCAGCAGTGCTGTAACGGGGATCATGAATGCCCTGACGCCTATTTTTGTACTGATGATCGGCACACTGTTTTTCAACCTGAAAGATTTTACCAAACGGATTGTTTTTGGACTCTGTGTCGCCTTTGGCGGAACGGTCATTCTACTGCTTGCAGATGCTGGCGGGAGTTTCTTCAACCTGAACTTTTATGCCATATTTGTTCTGATTGCCACCGTCTGCTATGGGGTGAATGCCAATTTGGTGAAACACTTTTTAGGGGGGCTGAAGCCGCTTGAAATTACCAGTGTTTCCCTCGGGATGATGGTCCCTTTCGTTGGGGTTTATTTATTTCAGGTATCTGATTTTTCTCAGCGACTGTTATTGGAAGATCAGGCCTATGCTGCTTTAGGTTATTTATTGATTTTAGGGTTTATCGGTACGTCACTGGCTTTGATCGCATTTAACCGGCTCGTGCAGCAGGCAGGCCCTGTGTTTGCAAGTCTGGTGACCTACTTAATTCCTGTTTTTGCGCTATTTTGGGGCGTAATGGATGGCGAGGAAATTCTGACAGGCCATTATATGGGTATGATGACGATTGTGCTTGGGGTGGCAATAACGAATGAAAAGATATAAATGATGATTTTTGCCGCAAATATTACGTTGGTGTAACCTATTGTCATTCAGTGATTTTGATATATTTTGTTACCTTACAAAACGCTGTATTACAGCCTCTTTCTGTAACCCAAAATCACTATTTTTATGAGCCCCCAATCCCCCATTACCGAAAATTCAAGTCAACAGCTTTTTGAGGCCCTTCAGCCGATTCAGGATAATATTAATTTACTGAACAGCCTCCTGCGGAAAAACCAGCGGTGTTCTTTGCCCAAAAAGTCGGAAGGCACTGTTTCTTTTGTCCGTGAGTCTTTACAAAAAGCCATCGAGCATGAGGAGATTATCCCGCAGCAGGTGGATGTTTCTGAAATAGCAGCTAAAGTGGAACTGATTGACCAGATCGAGAAGGCGCTTCAGCCATTGGAGCAAATGAGAAGCCAGTTACTTCAGGCGGCTACATTTATGGCCAGCGAAGTTTACATTCCGTGTTTGGGGATTCATAACGCCATTAAATTGCATGAAATTCAGCAGGCACGACATGAACAGGAAGCCATTGATCTGGCGGTTGTCTGAGGGGTAAAATGCAGTTGGTTCACAAAACAAAAAGGCTATCACCGTTAAGTGATAGCCTTTCTTTATAATTACTTTTCAACCCTTATGACAATACCTGATAGACGATCAGGGAAAAAACATAAGCCATTCCCGTGAGGTAGCAAAGTTGAATCATAGGCCATTTCCAGGAGTTGGTTTCCCGCTTGACAATGGCAAGCGTACTCATACACTGCATGGCAATGGCATAATAAATCAGCAAAGATAAACCACTTGCAAGGGTGAAGACGGGTAAGCCCGTTTTAGGGTTAATTTCCGAAGCCAGCCGGTCTTTAATCGACTGCGGATTGTCGCCAGAATCATTAGAGCCCACGCTGTAAATTGTCGAGATAGAGCCTACAAACACTTCCCTTGCAGCAAAGGAGGTGATCAGTGCAATTCCGATTTTCCAGTCATAACCCAATGGAGCGATGACCGGCTCAATTACTTTACCCAAATGCCCAGCATAGGAGTGCTCCAAGCGATAAGAAGCCACCATGTTTTCATGTTGATCCTGGTTCAGACCAGGGTGGTTTTGTGATACCAGGGCCTCCGCCTGATCCATCTCGTTGCTGGGGCCATAGCTGGCCAGTGCCCACAATACAATAGAAATTACGAAGATAATTTTACCTGCGGAGAAGATGAAAGTTTTCGATTTCTCGAAGATCGTCAGACTGACATTCTTCCATCTCGGCATACGGAAGGAAGGCAATTCCATGATCAGGAACGGTCGCTGAGGTGATTTTATCAGCTGGTTCATGATCAAAGCAACGATCAGTGCCAAAATAAACCCTCCCATATACAGCGCCATCAATACTAAGCCCTGAAGGTTCATGAAGCCCAGTATTTCCCGGTCGGGGATAACGAGGGCTATCAGAATTGCATAAACCGGCAAGCGTGCCGAGCAACTCATCAGTGGGGAGATCAATATGGTAATTAACCTTTCTTTCCAGTTTTCGATATTTCTGGCAGCCATAATGGCTGGAATCGCACAGGCGACACCAGAAATCAGCGGTACAATACTTTTTCCATTCAGCCCAAATACTCGCATAATACGGTCGGTAAGGAATACTACCCTGGCCATATAGCCCGTTTCCTCAAGCATGGCAATGAAGGCAAACAGGATGGCGATCTGAGGGACAAAAATCACGATCCCTCCAATACCCGGAATGATACCGTCGCTGATCAGGGAGTTTAGTGGCCCTGCCGGTATGGTGTGGTGTGCCCATTCGCCCAAAGCGCCAAACATGGCATCGATATAGTCCATCGGGATACTCGCCCAGGAGTAGATAGCCTGAAACATGAAGAACAGGATGGCGACGAAGAAGGCATAGCCAAAGATGGGGTGTACCAGGAATTTATCCAAAGTGGAGGAAAAGCTTTTGTCTTCCGTAAATTTCCGGCCGCCTTTTTCCACTTTTTTCAGAATGGCATCGAGCAACTTGTAGCGAGCAATGGTTTCCTTGGCTTGTAGCTTTGGTCCATTGAAATGGGAGTTTTGCTTAATTTCTTCCACAATTTCCCGGTCTTCGGGGCCAATACCAGTGTAGGTATCGGTTTGTTGCATCATCTGATAAATGCGATAGGGGCGTTGATCAGGAAATGCAGCCTCCAGGCGGTGGAAGAGTTCGTCGTGAATATACTCTTCCATTGGCAGGAAGGGTTCCGGCTCGGCATATTCGTAAGTCGAGATAAAATCCGTCAGGGCATTTACCCCTTCGCCATTTCGCCCATTGATCGGGAATATGGGAGCGCCCAAAGACTTTGAAAGTTCATCGAGGTCAATATTTTCCTGCTTGTCTTTCAGTACATCGAGCATGGTCATGCCAATGACGATCGGCAGGCCAATATCTTTAATTTGGGTGAAGAGTAATAAATTACGTTTGAGGTGTGCGGCATCAATAACCACGATGGCAACGTCAGGATAGCTTTCGCTTTCGGTATTACTGACTTCAGTAAAAAATACCTGTTCATCCAAGGATCTTGGATAAATACTGTACGTGCCAGGAAAGTCGATAATTTGAACTTTGCGGGACTTGATTTTTGTGCAGAGTCCTGTTTTTTTGTCAACAGTAACTCCTGGGAAATTCCCTACCTTTTGATTCAGCCCTGTAAGATGATTGAAAAGGGAGGTTTTTCCAGCGTTTGGGTTACCGATAAGGGCAACCTTTAGAGTGTTGTCTGGCACTTAATTATTTATTTTTTCAATCATCACAGTGGAGGCTTCACGGATTCGCAAGGAAACTCTTGAGCCAGCGACATCAATTGCGATCGGGTCACCCAAAGGTGCCTTACAACATAGCGTTACTTCTTCTCCTGGAAGGCATCCCATATCTAATAATCGTAATGAGAGTTCTTCGTCTGAAAATCCTGTAACGACGGCTTTCTGACCCAGCTTTAAATCGGCAATATTCATGATTGGATTTATGGACTAATTTAGACTTGTTCTAAACGCAATTTAACACATTCCGCTTATATTCGATAATTACGTATATAAAAAATCATGCTACTTTTAGCCTAAAGCGCATTGAATGAGGGAAAAATGACAACAATCCCGTTTTGTTTGATCAATATATGATCAATGTGGTGTTGATAAATGACAAAGCCACCTTGGGAGAGGTGGCTTTGTGGCGTTGTATTTTTAAAGTTCCTTTTGGGCGAATTGAAAAATGGGCATCTTACTGGAGATTCAGATGATTGAAATTGATTTTAAATTTCGATTCAATAACAGCGATGCTATTTCCTCAAAACAATCCATCATCACTTCAGCCATGCGCCAAGCTTTCATTGTGAGTTTAAAATTTTAAACTCACGCTTAGAAAAGGAAATTATTCAGTTTGACCAGGGTGTCTGTTTTATGGTTGGAATTAACGAGCAAAGAGATGTTGTAGTCGCTTCCTCCATAGGAGATCATCCGAATTGGTGTATCGACCAATGCGTCGAGTACTTTAGTGGCAATCCCTACTTTTTCCTCACCGAAATCACCCACAACACAAATGATGGATTGGTCGGTATCGACCTGTACTTGCCCGAACAGGGAAAGCTCTTTGGTGATTTCCTCGAGTTTATCGGTGTTTTCGATGGTCAGCGACACGGCCACTTCAGAGGTGGTAATCATGTCGATTGGTGTTTTGTGTTTTTCAAAAACCTCGAAAATCCGACGAAGGAAACCATAAGCGAGCACCATTCTGTTGGAGCGTATTTTGATGGCCGTGATGCCATCTTTTGCTGCTACGGCCTTTACAGCGCCAGTAGCGGTAAATTTTGCATTGATCAGTGTTCCTGCCGCTTGTGGCTCCATGGTGTTTTTCAGTCGGACAGGAATATTGAATCGCTGTGACGGAATAATGGAGGTAGGGTGCAGGATTTTTGCACCGAAATAAGCGAGCTCAGAGGCTTCATCAAAGCTTAATTCGGGAATCGGAAAGGTGTTCTCTACTACTCGGGGGTCGTTGTTATGCAGGCCGTCGATATCGGTCCAAATCTGAACCTCTTCTGCTTTAACTGCCGCACCGATAAGGGTAGCGGTATAGTCTGAGCCACCACGGCTGAGGTTGCTGACTTCCCCTTCATGATCCCGGCAAATATAGCCTTGGGTAATGAAGAGCTTGGTGTCTTCGTAAGTAGAAAGTAGTTCGGTGAGTTTTGCCGAAGAGAAAGCAATGTCTGGCTCCTGCTCATCATTGATCAGCATAAAATCAAGTGCAGGAAGCAACTGGGCTTTCACGCCTTGCTCATGAAGATAGGTGGTGAACAGCTTTGTGGACATCAGTTCGCCTTGCGCCAATAATTCTTTATTCAAGCGATTGTTGAAAAAGTGACCAGGCAGGGATCTGATGAAAGAAAAGTGGGTCTCGATGATTTTCAGTGCCTTGGCCTGTGCTTCGGTACTTTCTACCAGCTCGGTATAAAAGTCAAGGTAGTGCTCGAAAAGCTCCTCTATTAGGGTGCGTGCAAGGGCGTTGTCTTTGGCAAACAAAGCATTGCCAATTGCAACGAGGGAGTTGGTGGTGCCTGAAAGTGCCGAGAGTACGACAATTTTACGTTCCTGACCCGACTGTACAAGTTCTGCCACTTGGTGCATGCGTTCCGGTCTTCCGACGGAAGTTCCTCCAAATTTAAAAATCTGCATGAATTCTGTTGTTCTAATTTTTTAAACCATCCGACCGGCAGAAATCTGGAAAGAAGGCAGTGCTTACGCACTACCTTTTGCTGTATTTAGAATCCCAACATTTTAATTGCTGTGATTGCTGCCTCGTCGCCTTTATTGCCGTGCTTTCCTCCTGCTCTGTCCAATGCCTGCTCTTGTGTGTCGGGCGTCAGAACACCGAAAATAACGGGTTTATTGTATTTTAAGCTTACTTCTGTAACACCAATTGCCACTGCCTGATTAATGAAATCGAAATGGCGGGTTTCTCCCTGAATAACACAGCCAAGGCAAATGACTGCATCCACATCTGGGCGTTGGGCCATCCATTGTGCTCCAAGGGAAAGCTCGTAGCTTCCAGGAACATTTTTACGGATGATTTTCGCTTCGGAAACACCGTTGATTAACAGGGTTTCTTTGGCGCCATTGTACAAAGCTTCGGTTACTTCTTCGTTCCATTCGGAAACGACAATAGCGAAAGTTTTTCCACTTACATCAGATAAATTTTTATCTGAATACTCACTCAAATTTTTTAAAGCAGTTGCCATGGGTATTACACTCTAAAGGTATATGAATATTTAATATCAATTTTCATCGATTTGCAATTATTATGTAAATCGATCATAACAAAATGTTGCAAAAACAGCGCAAAGCAATGCTTGTGTTTGTTTTTGCTTCCCAATGTTATATTTGCGCGCCCCGAAGGGGTGCTTAATCAAAAATACAATTTATTTTTTGATCTGTTTCCGCTCCCCTGTTAATGCGCATAAAAAAAGGGCAAACCTGATGAGTTTGCCCTTCTTCGGAGTATCTGAAAAGATGCTTATTACTTGATCATACCGTTCACACGAGCTAATTGCTTGCGTGCTTCCTGGTACTCGTTAGCATCACTGTAATCGTTAACGATTTTCTCAAGGTTAGCTTTCGCCGACTCCAATTTGTTGGCTTGCTCAGCAGCAACGGCCGCTTTCAACAAGTACATTGGTGAGAAATGTTTGTTTTCGTTGTAGTTGGCTGCTTTCTCGTAGTTCGATAATGCCTCCCCAAAATTTTTCTTTTGCATGTAGCAATCACCTACCAATGCATAAGCACGAGCTTGGATCAGCAAATCAGATGGGTTGAAATCATTCAGCTCATTGATTGCTTCATCATATTTTCCCTGACGCAAGTAAATTACACCAGTATAATATGTCGCCAATTTTCCGGCTTTTGTGCTTCCATACTCATCGGCAATTTTAAGAAAGCCATAGCTATTGCCGTCACCATTAAGTGCGAGGTTGAGGCTGTCCTGTTCAAAATAATATTGAGCCTGGAACATCTCTGCCTGTGCAGTTAAATCCTTTTGAGAGTTATGGTGTTGAAAGAAGAAGAATAAACCAACAATAACGATTAATGCAATTGCACCACCGATGAATGGAACTTTATTTTCTTCCAGAAATCGCTCTGATTTACTCAGGCGGTCAGCCAAAGCTTCTGGATTCTCTAACAACTCTTGACCAGCGTACTTTTCAGTTTCCTGTTTTTTCTTATTATTTGCCATTTGAAAAAATTTTTAGGGTGCAATAATAACCAAAATTTATGGATATTAAAATAGCAGCCCCCACCGATTATTCTCTAACAAAAGGATAATCCTCTTGCGAATACACATCTGTGTAAATTTCTTTTGGGTCAGGGTAAGGTGACTCCTCCGCAAATTTAACACATTCTTTTACTTCTTCTTTGATTTCTTTGTCCAAAGCTTTCAATTCTTCTTCGGTAGCATAGCCCTTCTCAAGAAGTGTCGCCTTGATCTGCTGTACAGGGTCTTTTTGCTTGTAGCTTTCAACCTCCTCTTTCGTACGATATTTTGCAGGATCAGACATCGAGTGGCCTTTGTAACGGTAAGTTCTCATTTCCAACAAAACAGGTCCTTTGCCCGCACGGATGTGCTCAGCGGCCTCTTCTACGGCAATGTGAACTTCCTCAACACTCATTCCGTCCACAGGACGAGATGGCATATCGTATGACTCACCCAATTTGTATAGCTCAACGACGTTGGAAGTACGCTGAACCGAAGTACCCATCGCATAACCGTTGTTCTCAATCACAAAAATGATCGGCAACTTGGCGGTCATGGCCATGTTGAATGCTTCGTGAACGGCACCCTGACGGGCCGCACCATCCCCCATATACGCGATACAAAGGTTGTCTGTACCTTTATATTTTTCTGCGAAGGCCAAACCAGTACCCAATGGAATTTGTCCACCAACGATACCATGTCCTCCGTAAAATCCTTTCTCTACATCGAAAATGTGCATTGAGCCACCTTTACCTTTAGAAAGGCCAGTAGCTTTACCGTACATCTCCGCCATGATACGCTTAGGGTCAGAACCCAGAGCAATCGGGTGAGCGTGGTCACGGTATGCAGTGATGTATTTGTCTCCTTCTTTTAGTGCCGAAACAGCACCTGCCGCACAAGCTTCCTGCCCGATGTATAGGTGGCAAAATCCTGCGATTTTTTGCTGTCCATATACTCGGCCACTCATTTCCTCAAAACGTCTCATGTAGAGCATTTTCTCATACCACCACATGTAAGTCTCTTTGGAGAAACGACCTTCTGTGGCTTTATCTCCCGCTTTTACAGATTGGTTTGACATATTTGTTTTATGGTTTATTGTTGTCTTAAGCTTGATTTGCAGAAAACATTTGTAGTTAATAGGTTTGTAGTGGGCGAAAATAATAAAAATACGCCGTATTCAACACATTAAGTTATGTTTCTTTCAAATATCCAATTGCTCAATTTCAAAAATTACGAGGAGGCACATATGGTCTGTTCGCCGCAAATTAATTGCCTCGTGGGTGAAAATGGAAGCGGAAAGACCAATATGTTGGATGCTATTCATTATTTATCGTTGGCAAAAAGCGCCTTTGCGGGACATGACCAGCAAAGCATTAAGCACCAGAGTGGTTTTTTCAGCGTTATGGGGAGTTTTGATCTTGAGGTGCGGAAGCATAAGGTTTTGTGCGGTTTGCAGGCGGGGGCAAAAAAGGTGCTTAAATGCGATCAGGTTGCTTATGATCGACTTTCAGACCACATTGGGCGCTTTCCAGTGGTGCTGATGGCGCCGCATGATACCGATTTGATCCGTGAAGGGAGCGAGGAACGGCGACGTTTTTTTGACACCATCATTTGCCAGTTGGATCAGCATTACCTTCAGGCGTTGATGAATTACAGTAACTTGCTCAAGCAGCGAAATGCACTTTTGAGACAGTGTCAGCCTGTTGGGCGCATAGATGAAGACCTTTTGGCAACCTACGATCATGCGTTGTTGCAGAAAGGGCAGGCAATTGCGGAGCGTCGGCAGGTTTTTGTGGCGTATTTCGAGCCTTTGTTTCAGGCGCATTACCGTGAACTTTCAGGAGGAAGGGAAACGGTGGCGTTAAATTACCGCTCCGAGGTGCTTACTGAGGGGTTTGGCGACCGCTTTCGCTCGGCGGTTCAAAAGGATCTGATACTTGGCAGGACGACCCTTGGGGTGCATCGTGATGATTTGAAGTTTTCCATTGACGGGCATGCGGTCAAGCGTTTCGGTAGCCAGGGGCAGCAGAAGTCGTTTGTTATCGCCTTGAAGCTGGCGCAGTTTGATGTGTTGCAGGAGCAAAAGGGATTTAAGCCGATTTTGTTGCTGGATGATATTTTTGACAAGCTTGACGATCAACGGATGCACCACTTGCTGTCGTTGGTGGCTGATGGGCGTTTCGGACAGATTTTCATTACCGATGCCCGACCCGAACGTACCAAATCGCTGGTTGCGGGTATGGCGCAGGTGAAGGTTTTTAGGGTCGATCAGGGGAAGATCTCCGAAGAGGAGTAATTGCCGCAGCAATTTTTGGGCATAAAAAAAGCCTTTCAAGAAGAAAGGCTTTTATGCTTAAACATTCGTGATCCAGCAGGGACTCGAACCCCGAACCGCCTGCTTAGAAGGCAGGTGCTCTATCCAGTTGAGCTACTAGACCGAAAGGTGTGATCGCGCAGGGACTCGAACCCCGAACCGTCTGCTTAGAAGGCAGATGCTCTATCCAGTTGAGCTACGCAACCATTTCCTTGTATGTTTAAGCGGATGCAAAGGTAGGAATGAAATCGATATAATCAAATCCTGTCCCCCCTTTTTTGAATCTTTCTTTTGAAGGCATTGATAGTCAAGGAGAAAATTTTTCGCTTATTTTAGTAAAAGCGTCATTTTCTCCAAATTGTTTGGGTCGTCGAGGTTTTGCCAGTTTTTTCTGTAAATGGTTTCAATGTCCCTTTCGTAGTGCTGATGAATCTTTGGGCGAACCATTTTAAAATTGTGATTCAGCTCTCCATTTTGCAGGCTGAAGGCTTCGTCGAGGATTCTGAAACGCACGGGTGTCCATTTTGCCGCAATCGGGCTTTCCTTTCTGAACTGTTTCAGTTCGTCTTCAATAAGCCGCAGGGCTGTTGTGGTATGCTGATTTTTTGGGATGGCTTTCAGCGCCGCTTGAATTTGCCGCATATTGGGGACAATCAGGGCAAGGGTAAACCTTGACTGGTTGTTATAAATGCAAACACTGTCAATGTATGGGCATTTTTCTTCCAGTTCTGTTTCAATAATTTCAGGAGGGTATTTCTCACCGTCCGCAGAGATCAACAGGCTTTTAAATCTTCCCATAACATGCAGGTAGCCCTCTTGGTCGATCTTGCCCAGGTCGCCCGTATGCAGCCATTTACCCTGAATGGTGTCGGCGGTTGCTTTGGGATTATTGAAATACCCTTCGGTCACATTTTCCCCATTTACGAGAATCTCCCCCATTTGATCAGCAGGTAATTCCTCCCCTGCTTCGTTGGTAATCATGAGGCGTATATTTGGCAGCGGGCGCCCTACCGAGCCTATTTTATGGTGGTCACGGTTGTTGGTCGCAACTACTGGAGCCGCCTCGGTAAGTCCGTACCCTTGATAAACAGGCAGGCCAAAAGCACTGAAATAGGAAATGACGTTGGGGTTGAGGTGCGCTCCACCGGAAACCATGAATTTCATATTCGGAAAGAGCTTTTCTTTGATTTTCCGTAAAACAGCATGCTTGAGCATCATGGCGCGTACCTTATGCCGAAAGCCAAATTTGTTGCCCATGCGGTTTTTTCGGTAAGCCAGCGTTAATGCCTTGCGGTACTCCTGTTCAAATTCCTCGCCCATTGCCCGAACGCCACGCTCAATATAGGCTTTCAGGCTTTTGATCAGGGCAGGAACCATCAGTAAGAAATCTGGCTCAAAAGACTGCAAAATCTCTGGGATCATGCGCAGTATTTCCATCATCGATTTCCCAGTAGGCGGAAAGCCAATGCTCCCTCCTTGTGCGATCACGCAATACAGGCCTACGGTATGCGCAAAGGCATGATCCATCGGTAGGAGCATGAAAGTCCGCGCTCTTGTAGGGATGGGAATGGTTTGCTGAATCTGGATAATATTTGTGCGGATGTTATGGTGGGTCAGGATTACCGCGCGGGGGTCTGACATGGTGCCGGAGGTGAAGATCAGATTGGCGATTTTCTGGGTGGGCATCATCGGTACCTGACGACCAAAATGGACGAGCTCATTGAGCGAATGAATATTTTCGTGCTCATTTTTTTCGGTCTCCTCATTTATCCAGATGGTGAGCCCCTCGGGGAGTGCGGATTTGTGCGCAAGAATAAGGGGGAGCTGATGCCGCTCGATGATCAGGTGGCTGCATTCCGCATGGTGGATTTGCCAAAGGAGGGTGTCGGTGCTAATCTTCAGATTGATAGGTACCACTACGCCACCTGCATACCAAATAGACAGTTCCGTGATGGCCCAAATTGGCGCTGATTCAAGCCACAGGGCTACTTTTTGCCCCGCTTCCAAACCAAAATGCTGCCAGCCGTTGGCTTGCTGATGCACCTGTTCGCTCACCTGCTGGTAAGAAATGGGGCTGTAAACCCCCTGCTGCCACTGCCAAAATAGCGGCTGCTCGGCATGGGCGTGTACCGCTTTTTCGAATAGGTCCAAAATGGTGAGCATTTCCATGAATTGGGGCTTTGGCTAAATAAATGGTTTGTCTGGGAAATTTACGCTAAGTTAAATTTGAATTTCGTCCTTCGGGAGAAAAAAATGAAATATTGCAGGTTTTTTTTACTTTAGTGTTTTATTAAACATTATGGCTATGATAAAATCAATGACGGGCTACGGTTCTTGTACCCATGAAAGCGAGACGTTAAGCGTTCAGGTGGAAATTAGAACGCTGAACTCAAAGTTTTTGGATGTTAACTTGAAGTTGCCGAAGACTTTAAGCGATCGTGAGATTGAGGTAAGGAATATCATCGGGAATTGCCTGGAACGTGGGAAGTTGGCCGTTACGATTGATTTTTCCCGTAAGGGCGATGCCAAACCGAAAGTTCAGATCAATGAGGGGCTGTTTTCGACTTATTTCACGCAATTGAAAGGACTGGCTGAGAATGCGGGTGCCGATACTGCTGAGCTGTTGAAGCTGGTATTACAAATGCCTGAGGTGATGGTGAACGACCGTGAAGACACGGGGTCTGAGGAGGACGTGAAGTTGGTGATAGAGACCCTTAACCGCGCGCTTGCCGACTGTGATGCTTTCCGCCTGAAGGAAGGCGAGGTACTTGCGGAAAAGCTGACAAGCTATATTGAGACGATTGATCAGTTGCTTGCGCAGGTAGATCAATATGAAGATGAGCGTATAGATACGGTAAAAAATCGCTTGCGTCAGAATTTGGAAGAATTGACACAAAAAGACGATTACGATAAAAACCGCTTTGAGCAGGAGATTATTTTCTACCTCGAAAAGTATGATATCAATGAAGAAAAAGTGCGTTTGGCCAACCATCTGAAATATTTTATGGAGGTGCTGAACAGTTCAAAATCTTCTTCCAACGGTAAAAAACTGGGTTTTATTTCTCAGGAGATTGGTCGTGAGATAAATACATTGGGTTCAAAAGCTAACCATGCTGCTTTGCAGCGTTTGGTGGTGCAGATGAAGGAAGAGCTGGAGAAAATTAAGGAGCAATCTTTGAATATTCTGTAAAAATTGCGGATGCTATTGAAAAAGGGGCTGTCGATCTTTATCGTCAGCCCTTTTTTTTAGATCGGTTTATTGAAGTTTAAAAGTAATGGGGAGGATCATTCGGACTTTTACAGGGCGCCCCCTATTTTTTCCGGCATGCCACTTTGGGGAGTTTTTAATGACCCTGATGGCCTCCAGGTCGCAGCCTGCCCCAACTCCTTTCACCACTTGCACCTCTTTTACGCTCCCATCTTTGTCAATCACAAATTGTACAAACACCCGACCTGAGATTTGCTGCCGTTTGGCCTGTTGAGGGTATTTCATGGATTTCCCAACCCAACGATAGAAGGCAGTGATGCCTCCAGGGAATTCAGGCATTTTTTCAGCAATAACCACAGGTGCCACATCGATGATTTCATCGGGGATGGGGTCTTCAATAGCAGGCGCTACGGGATCATCTTCCTCAATAAAGGTGATATCGGGCAGGTCTGGATCGATATCCACATCGTCAGGAATGGCGATAAGCACTGGATTATGAACTTTTGGGGGCTCTGGTGGCTTGATAGCAGTTGGAGGGATGTCCACTACCTGCATCAGCTCTGGAGGGTTTTCGACAGGGTAGTCGTTCACGACCTCCATGGTTTTCCACTCGAAGGCTACAATACATAAAAATAGGCTGACGCAAAGGCCGATCATGAAAAATAACTGCCGCTTTGGGCGTAGATCTTTTTTAGGAGACTTTTTGGGCTTCATAAGCTTTAATTGTTTTTGTTAAACCATAGAATCGGCCAATTCCTTTAGGATATATTGAAACAAATAATATGCCCAAAATTAAATTTTGAGTAAATAAGTTAATAAAAAATTAAATTTTGTGATTTGGGACCTGTTCGATCACTTCTCTGTTGGTCTGAGGAGTGGTCGTATTCTAATGGAAGGAGGGCACAGAAGTTTTTGGGCAAAAAAAAAGATCGCCAAAAGCGATCTTTTTCTAAAAGTCTTATTTTGATTATCCCAATTTAAATGTAATTGGAAGAATCATACGTACCTTAACGGCACGACCACGTTGCTTACCGGCTTTCCAGTTTGGAGAGCTTTCGATCACGCGTTTAGCTTCTTCATCACAACCAGCACCGATACCTTTAATTACCTGTACTTCGCTGATTTTTCCATCTTTACCTACTACGAACTGTACGAATACCTTTCCTTCGATACCCATACGACGGGCTTGAGATGGATACTTCATGTTTTTACCAATGTATTTGTAAAAAGCTGGCATACCACCTGGGTATTCCGGCTGATCCTCTACAATCGTAAATACTTCTTCTACTTCTTCCTCCTCAGGAGCATCTTCAAATACCGCTTCTTCAATTTGGGTATCTTCAGTAACCTCAACGTCCAAATCGACGTCGACGTCATCCTCAATCACCTCTTCATCCGGTACCTCTACAATAACAGGTGCCTGGATTTTCGGTGGTGGTGGAGGGGGCTGTTGGGTCTGTGGTACTTCTGCTACTTCTTCGAAATCCACCTCTGCAACGGCTGCCTTAGTGAGCACTTGCTCATCATAAGATTTCCATTCAAAAGCGGCAATACAAAGACCCAGCGAAATACAAAGACCAATGTTAAAGAACAGCCCGGACTTTTTTGTAAGATCCTTACTAGGGTTCTTTTTAATCTCCATATCAGCTTCCTTTTTAATTAGTCAAAGGGATGTATAAGAAAAGTTGTTGTCGTCCCTCAAACTTATTAAAAATTTTGCAAAACAAAAAGAAGTCATCGATTATAGACGAAAAAAAATACGACTAACCCAATAAAAACACCGATAGTATCGGCTAAAATGTCCAAGAGCTCAAATTGGCGGTTGCTTACGGTAGTTTGTAATATTTCAATAATGACCCCAAGGGAGATGCAGCAGCTGATGGTCCATGCTCGGGGGTATTTGCGCATGGTCTGGAAGGTGTGCTGTTTGTGTGATCCGTGGGTCATGAGCCAGGAGAGGACGGCAAAGATGGTGATGTGTGCAAATTTATCAAAGGAAATATACCAATCGACTCCCTGTGGTAATGACTGGGATGGCAGTAAGGTCATGAATAGGATTATTATCATCCAGACGATGGTGAAGAATTGGTATCGGAGAATCATATGGTCGCTTTTTAAGTCCGGTGCCAGGAAATAACAGGCAGGCTGCGGTATTTTGGTCGCATTAAAGGGTAAGTCGTCTTTTGTGAAGATGATGGCATAAAATATCTCTTCAGTAAGGGGGATGCTATTAAATTATACAACAAAAAGGCCAAAGAGTTGCTTACCCTTTGGCCTAAATAGTGCTATAATTATAAGAATTAGCCTACTAATTCTTCGTATGCTTCGGCAGTTAGTAATTCTTCAACCTGCGCAGCATCGCTCATTTCAATCTTGATCATCCATCCTGCACCATAAGCATCTGCATTTACTTGCTCAGGCTCACTTTCCAGGCTGTCGTTAAATTCAGTGATTGTTCCGCTGATAGGCATGAACAAATCTGAAACAGTTTTCACTGCCTCAACGGTACCGAAAACCTCACCTGCTTCGATTTCTTCGTCTACAGTTTCAACTTCTACATAAACGATGTCCCCCAATTCTTTCTGAGCAAACTCAGTAATACCTACTGTAGCGATGTTGCCTTCGATGCGGATCCACTCGTGGTCTTTGGTGTATTTTAGTTCTGCTGGAATGTTCATTGGTATATTGATTCTATTGTTAAAAAGTATGGGGCAAATATTGAATTATTTTTTTGAAAATCCATACGTTTTAGTGGCTGTTCCTTACTTTTTGTAATGCTGTGGAAAGGCGTGCCTATTGGGGGCGGGGGGCAATAAAAAAGCCACTGAACAAATTTGAGGTCAGTGGCTTTTGAAATTTATTATTGAGAGAAGTTAAATCTGACCTGAACGCCAAAGTTGGTGGCGGTTCTGAGGAAAGAAGTGGAGATCTTCGGTGCGTTGATCGTCTTCTCGTAATAGGCCTGAATGTTGAGGCGGTTATTGACCACATAGGCGATTGTAGGCCTGATCTGGTAGTTGATGTTTCCATTGGTAATGGTAGAAACATCGTCGATTTTCCGCTGTAATGTTTCGGTATTCCTGACCACAAAGTTGAGTCGCATGGTCAGGTCGTTATCCAGCACTACGGTCCGCCCTTTCCATCGGAAAGGCAATTTCAGGCCACTTTTGGTATACCCGAGGTCGAAGGAATAATCTTTATTTCTCATCTCCGTCATTTGGGTGTTTGAAATATTCAGGGCTAAATTTCGCTCCCATCGGTACTCAAATTTACCGCTGATTTTCGATTTCGTCCTGACATTCACCCCGATCAGTGGGCTGAACTTTTCCGTCATCACAATCTGATCCATCACATATACAGGAATGTAGAAACCATCCTCCCCGATCTCCGAAGCAAAAGGGTAATCCTCTACATTGTTCGAGAGGTCAAGCCCATCAGAATAATTCAGTGAGTTGGTAAAGCTGTTCACGCTATAAGTTGAAGTATAGGCGTGGGTCAGGTTTACAGAGCTGAAGATCTTTTTCAGTGCTGGAATATTGCGTAAGCCAGCATAATCCACCCGCCAGTTCGGAATAGGAATTTGCGGGAATGGGCTCAGTTTTACCTCTTCGGCCGTTTTTCCTGAATAAGCAGCAATAAAGGCTGGAATCAGTACATCCTGAGAGTTCAGGTTGTATTCCCCATTTTGTGATGGGTTCAGGGCATCGAGCCTTGCCTTGACGGTCTGTCGGTAATTCTCGAAGTTCTTAAAGGCATTGTCCATATTGTTCTCATCAAAAGAGGAGAAGGTGGTGGGCAACATGAAATAGGAAATCGAGTAGCTACCATTCCTTGACGGGGTCAGGGACTGGAAGTCATTCGACTGCGCATCGTACCGATAGAGTTCCTGGAAGTAGGAGCTCTTGGTTTTGGTCATGTTCAGGCGAATTTTCAGGTCCTTAACAGGTTCCAGGTTAGCATTCAGGTTCATATTGACCATCTCATTTTGCGAGAATTGCTGTGTCAGGTTTGGGTTTTCAACAAGTAAGCCCTGTTCTGCAAGCATAAAACGGATATCGGCATCCTGGCTACCCAGGATAAATGGCCAGCCTGGCGATGCGGTGCCGAAGTCTTGCCCGAATAAGCCTGGTGTTTTGGTGAAGCCTGGCAGCGTGGTACCATCGGTATAGCTGATGGTACCGTTTACATCCCTGACCATCATCAAAAGTCTGAGTACCCCTTTTAGGGCTTTCAGTTCCGAAGGCGGCTTGATGGTGTCGGCTTCAATTTTACGGGTTGTACTTCTCGAACGTCTTCGTCGTTTGGGTTTATTGATCTCGCGAAGCATTTTATTTTTATTGTAGAGCTTTACAAGGTCGATTTTCCCCGTTCCCCCATATTGGCGATAGTTGGCCAGTGTGTTGGCAAAGTCAAACTCCTTTTCAATATTTTCTGGTCCAGCAGTCCAGGTGTAGTTCACCGAGTAGTTCAGGTCTGCATTCAGGAAGTCGGTGATCGGCAACTTGTCGAGCGGCAGTCGGTAATCTGCTCGAATGTTCTGATCAAACGATTTCAGACGCCCAAGGCGCAGCAGGTTCATCTTGATGGAGTCGCGTTTAGCCTGCGTATTGATGTCCCCTTCGGGTTCGTCAATGGTAGAGAATGCCCGCGCATTGTACGTCAGCGACAAGCCTTTGGTCAGGGCCCACCTTACATTATAATACCTGTTGAAGTTGAAGTACTTCTCATAGGTTGGGGCGATGCCTGCGGTTGTCAGGTTGTCGTTATACAATTGGTTTCTGATAAAGCTTCGATCCAAATCCCCACGTACACTGATGCTTGTTGGCCACAGCGAAACATTGAAATCCTTGATGAGCTTCAGCCAGTCGGAACTCAGTGATTTGGTGTTTTTGAACGGCTCCAGGATAAAGGGATTGGCATTATAGTTATAAGCCACCCCTACTTTATGGTTGAAGTTGATGTAGTTCGCCAAATTGACATTCGAACGGGTGATCTCGCTGTAAGCGTAAGAGAACGCCCAGTTTTCGATGTCATATAAGTGCGGAACGGCATCTTCCTTGACTTTTACTTTGCGGACGTTATTAAAGCTTATAGAACGACGGAAGGTATTGTCTTCGACTTTCTTGCGATAGGCGTCACGTTCAGCCTCTGTATCGAAAGACTGCAAAGAGGCTTCAAGCGGAATGTCAGGGTCGAGCGGATCCCATTTTGGAGTCATTTTGCTGTGTTCGTAGCTGACATACATCGGGATTCTGATTCCGAAACGTTCCAGTCCAAATTTGTCAAGATTCAGGTTGGCGGCGATGTCGTAGTTCAGTGATGATTCCCGTGTTCTTGCCGAGATATTATCCTGAATTCCTCCAAAACCTGTAGACATATAGCTTGTAGAGCCAGAAACGGTTCCCAGGTCTGCCAATTTGGTATTGAAGCGCACATTACCTGCCCAGCCCGACTCCCGATCGAAATCGGTAGCCCGCAGTTCGTTAAACCACACAATAACATCTTTGGACATCCTGTCGGCAGAATCAGGATTCCTTACCCCAAGCATGAGTGTTTGTCCCGAGCTCAGTTCTGGGCGACCGACAATGGTGATCTGGTATTTGTCCACCGTGGTGGTGTATGGTAAACTTTGCTCGAAGCCTGCACGGTTACGGGCAGATTTCACGGCATACAGTTGATCGAGGGCAATATCCAGGTTGTTCTCTTCAGGCCAAACTTCTTCGGCGGTGCTTGAGCCTGCTGGCGTAATTTTCAGCGGCCAGGAGACCTCGTAATAGTTCTGCCTTAAATCGGTACCAATCCGCATAAACACGCGCAATTGATCCGATTGTGTTTGTCCTTGCTGGATCGATTGCCCATGGACAAACATTTTCAGTCTTCCATAATTAATCAGGTCAAGGGCTGAGTTTTTGAACACTCCCCTTGCGTCCTTATTCTGCAGGTCTTTAATGGTCAGTTGCATGGATTGCTCGTTCAGCTGACGGGAAACGACAGAGGTATTGTCGTAATCCTGATTGATCCCCGGAGGAATACGGTAAGGGATTTTTTCGCCAGAAGCCACAGAGTTTTCTTCGAGGTTTACCACAGATACCTGAAAGTCGGTATCAAATGGTTCAGGGATTTCACCCAGTCCGTTATCGTAAAGACTTTTTTCATATCGACGCCATTGCGAGCCTACCAATTGGAATTTCGCCATACGCAATACTACGGGCTGTTTCCAACCCGACATATAAGTACGGATAAATCGGATGGTTTTGAAGCCTGAAATGTTACCGAAGGTTTTGTCTGGCTGGCGTACAGGAATACGGAACAAATACCAGTTTACCCCTTTGGATGGGTCGGAGACTTTATCGACAATATGGTTTTTACCAATATCAAGGTCTCCCTTTCTCAGGCGTAGATGATATTCATAATATTCTTCAAGATCACTGATGGTGTTATCGTTGTTCAGGTCCTCATTGTCAGGGTATGCTGATCCTGCTGAAGAGAAATTATTGTTGTTGTTCTGAATCGGGGAGTTGCCATCCATGCCATTGAAATTCTTGTATCGTTCAAGAATTTTAGCATCGCGATCGGTATAGGAGTTATCAAGGTAATGAATGAAATCATCCCCGGAAACATCCTGCGTAATGGCTTGTCGTACGGCATCACTGACCAATATTCTGTCCAGAAAGTTGGTTTTGAACTTTTCGGCTTCCTCCTCATTTCTCAGTCCGTCAAGTCCCACATCCTGAAATTGTCGGGAGTTGGGGTCGTTGTCGAAGGCATTGTTGAGGTATTGCTGTGTGGTAACTTTACCCCACTCGTTTTCATCAAATCCACCAGCAGACCCATCAGGCGGAAGGCCGTTCTCGAAGGCATGCTTGCCATCTTTCATCAGGTCTTCGGAAATACTTCCGAGGTCGAAGAACAAGTCTCCGCCGGTTTCATTGTTTTCGTTGAGTCGGCCATCGAGTACCCGGCCGTTGGTGCCATCAAGGAAAGGGTCCATCATCCAGAATTCGATGTACTCAATGTTGGTTTTATCAAAATCGACATCCGAAGTAATGGCACGGGTAATTCCCCCCCAGTTGTCTTCGGGGTTTTTCAATAGCCCTTCGTTGGTCAGGTCTGGATTATAGTTGTAAGGGCCCCTTTCTTCAGGGTAATAGGCAAGGTCAAAAGTTGAAATGTTGGCATTGATCAGGGTCTGGTCCCGCTCTCTGAAAATTTCCTGCGGCGGAATATTCCTGACATAGTTATTGGCCACATCTTCGGAAGAGATATTGGCAGGCTTGTTTCTGCTGCTACTCTGGTAGAAGGTGTTGTCGATGGTGTACCAGGCCAGTTTCGCCCGCTTGAAATTGACCCCGAGTTTATCGATGCCATTATCTTCAATGAAGCGGTTATCAGCCGTGCGTGGCGTTGCCCCGAGGTACCAGTTGTTGGAAATCGAATAAGGGGTAACGGTGGTTTCAAAATCATCGATATAGGCCGTTCCTGAGCCATCCACTTTATTGGATGTGCCTGGAATCAGCTGCGCAAATTCGGCATTGATACTTACTGATGAAGGCTCTTTGGTTTGCACCAGCGGCAGTGCATCCACCATGCGCGTTAGTGCCCGCGATTCATTTTGGTAACTCAGGTCAAAACCATACTTCACGTTCCGTACGGGTTCATCGCCAATACCTACACGGCTCACGACCGCGCGCTCGTTGAGGTAAAGTAAAGTACCACCAATATTGAAGTTATCGCTTACTCGGTAGTCCATTCTTGTCCCCAATAAAGATCGGGTTTGGAAGTTGAGTAAATCGGCCTGTTCGTAGGTGATGGTAATGGATTTTCCGGAATTAAGGATGGCCTGATTGGTGATGTTCACCCTGCCCATATTGTAATCTACGGTGTAATCCACCCCTTCAGTCATCGGTATTCCCCCTGCGGAGAGTTTTACCGAGTTCGGGGAGATGTCGATGCCCGGCAGCACAATCTCGGACCCGCTACCTGCCTGGAATGAGCCTTTAATGAAGAACTTGTTCTTTTCATTTTCCAGTTCTGCATCGGCTTTGGTTTTGCTGTAGAGTTCGTCGTAAACATATTTTTCTTTCAGGAAGTCCTCCGAAGGAAGGAACTTGCTATCGAGTTTTTCACCGAAAGGTTCAAGGACGGGAAACATGATATTCCCTGTTTCGGGGTAAACGGTGATGTCTGCGACGTAATCAAAAATACCATCAGGCTGTGGGTCATTGTTCCTGTTGAGGCGATCGGCCTCGAGGAGTTGTACCAGCGGAATATCTTTGGTTTGTGACCCTTCGTGCAAACTTGGGTTATCAATTCCTGTGCGGTCATCTCGGTAAATTACCTTCAGGTCAAAGCCTTCAGGCCCAATCTGAGAAGAACCCAGGTTGTAGATGTTTTTCATCATCAGGTTCCAGGTCGGGGCCTCAACATTGATTTTGTTGGGGCGCAACATTTTCAGGAAGATCAGGTCGGAGTCGGGGCGGTTCTGGTAATCTTCAGAAAGTTCACCGACTTTATAGGCTTGCCCATTGTAAGTGTATTCGTAGGCAACGGCCAGCATTTCGTCGTTTTGCAAACGGCGGAATAAAGAGATGTAACCGAGTGATTTATGAATGGTGTATTCCTGCTGATCGAGTTTTCTGGCACCGTTTATTTTAACGAAATCTTCCGAATTTTCAAATCCTTTGGCGATCATGGCATCGGTAAAGGTGTCGGCATTACGCAATGAGGGGTCGGCGGTCAGGTTTTTGAACATCGCATTGGCGCTGTTGTCATTCGGTGAACTTGGGACAATCGGCGCAATGAAACTGTTGTCAGGCTTCCCCATCGTTGTGCGGTCAGGCTCTGCCATGTCCATCATTCCCGCGACGTTCCGTAGGGTCTGGGTGTCATTATTTCTGTTCAGTACATACACTTCCACCCTGGTGATGTTCACCCCAGAAATCACCTGAGGCAAGCCGCGGGTCCACTTTTCGAAGTTGGAACGGAAGAATTGCCCAAGGAAAAAGTTTCGGTTTTCATCGTAATTTGAAGCGACCATTTCGAAATTTTTCCCCTGTCCACCAGCATTTCCTTCAATAACAATGGAGTTGGTTTTCCCCCGCTGGGTAGAGAATAAAGTGGTGGCATATAATTTACCAAACTGAAATTGCGCTTTCACCCCGAAGAGGTTCTGGGCGCCTGTAATCAAGCTGTTTGAAGATGGTAAACTCACATTACCAATCTCAATTTTTTTAATGATCTCCTCTTTGTGCCCCGTGTATTCCACACGGAAATCGTTTTGGAAATTGAAGGCTTTGTTGTTATCGAAGTTGGCGGTTACTTTCAGTTTGTCACCAATTTCGCCAATAACGTTCATGCTGATCTGGTTCTGGAACTCAAAACCGCCGTTTCGTTGCTGTGCAACAGGTACCGCAGGGTTGGCGACTTTCTGGTAGCGCAGGCCAAAATCCAGGGTGGCATAACCACTGGGGTTAATATCGATATAGCTACTGCCAAAGATTCTGTCGAAAATTGGACTGACATAAATCGGTGGAATCAGCTGGCGACCACTTACGGCACTTTCGCCATCGAGGCCTTTGGAGCGTTCACGCCAGTATTCTGTCTGAATTTTATCGTCATTATACCGATTAAACTCCTCGAAAGTCATATTGGTGGTCGGTCGGAAATTGACGTTACCCATTTTTTCATAAATGGTGTAATTGTTTCCCGTGTCAAGCTCCACATCGAGCTTAATGTTCGAAGGGTCTTTGAGGTACAGGGGCGAGCCCGACTGATAAGAGGAAAAAGGGTCCCCAGGACGGTCCACCTCAGTGGTGGTGTCAGGGGTTCTTCTTGGAATGTATTTTTGGTCTATACTATCTTTGGCGGTGCTGTCAGCCTGCACAGTATCTGCCTGTTGCACCAGCTGAAACAGCGGTGTGGCAGTGGCTGAGGCCAATGGGATTGCAAGTAGGGCAATAAAGGCAACCACCAAAAAATGATAGAATTGATCTTGGAAAGGCTTCAATACAGGATCGATTAAAAAAAGTGAGTTGAAAAAAGTTAGTTCTTAAGCGCCAATTTGATGATGTCTTCGACAGTAACATCACTTCCATGCTTTTTGATGATCGTCGCGATGCTTTTTTCGGCAGTAGCTTTCGGAATGCCGAGGGTGGTCAGAGCCATCAGGGCCTCTTCCTGAACTTGTGAGCCTTTGGCCGTAGTGCCTCCAGCAGGCGCTTCCAAGCCTTCTTTGATAAATTTGTCCTTAAGCTCAAGGATGATTCTCTGGGCAGTTTTTGCACCAATCCCCTTAATTTTTTGCACGGTTTTTACATCCTCCGCTACAATGGCCTCCTTTAGGGCTTTAACCTCCATGGAAGAAAGCATGACCATAGCGGTATTTGCTCCGACGCCATTAACACTGATCAGCTGGGTGAAAAGCTTTTTTTCAGAGATGTCGAAAAAGCCAAACAGGGTATGTGAATCTTCTTTTACCTGTAGGTAAGTGGCCAGTCGAACTTCCTCTTTTTGGTCCTTTAGGCGATCATAAGTATTCAGTGAAATACGGATATTATAACCTATCCCTGCAGTTTCAATTACTACATAGGTAGGCTCTTTTTCGGCCAAACGACCTCGGATATATGCAATCATTGGTTCTTAAATTCTAAGGTGTAGTATCTCATTGGCAGTTCAGCCAATAAAACATCCTTAAATTAATAAACCTTCTACAATTATTAGTACCTCATTAAAGATTTAATCTTTTAATGTTTTCGATTTTTATCGGATTGGAGTTCTTTGGTATCAGAAATTACTCATATTGTTAGAGAATAGTCGTTTACTGACCATGCACCGTGATCATAACTCGCCTTGGCCCTCCATAATTCCGATGCTCGCCAAGATAGACCCCTTGCCATGTACCGAGGCAGAGTGAGCCGTCTTTTATTGGAATAGTTATATTTGATCCAATTAATGAAGCTTTAATGTGTGCAGGCATGTCATCGGGACCTTCGTAGGTGTGCTCGAAGTATGGCGTATGTTCAGGAACGAGTTTGTTGATGAACGCTTCGAGGTCGGTACGGACAGTCGGGTCGGCATTTTCATTGAGCGATATACTGGCAGATGTATGCTGAATAAACAGGTGAAGGAGCCCTGTTTTTATTCGTCTGATCTCTGGCATGGCCTGAATAATCTGATCGGTAATCAAGTGAAATCCGCGAGGGTATTCTTTGAGCTGAAGTGTCGTTTGAAAGTACTGCATTTTTTAAAAAATAGATGTTGAGCCAAGATAACAGTTTTTGTCAGAAGGGTCAATCAAAGCTGAAATACGGACGGGCCATTTGTGTTTTTTGATCGTCCCATTCAAGAACGCTTTGTAAGTGGGCAATATTGGTGAATGGGAAATCTTCGCGGTGGTTACATATGGTTTTTACCATTTCGTATTCCAGGTATGGATGCCGAAGCAAAGCTTTAAATTCTGCTCGATTGATTGAAATAGGGGCGATTTTTACGGTGGCGATGCGCCCATGCTTGTGAATGAAAGCGATACTCTTCTCATCCATGCCATAGACTTCTTCAAGCTGACTGATATGGTGGTAGCCGCCAAGGGCCTTTCGATAATTAATGATAATTTTAGCTCTTTTGGCACCTATGTAGGGGATTTTTTGCAGGGCTTCGGCATCAGCGGTATTGAGGTCGAGTGTCCATTTTTTAGCTTTGGGTTTCTGTTTGGGAAAGGGCTTATATTTTAGCTTGGCTGATTTTGTTTTATACTCAGGGAGCTGCACAAAGGCCTGTAGTTTGTGGAGCATGGCGGTGTCAATTTTCGTAATCTTTAGCAGGTCTTTTTTATATCGAAATTGTCCCCCTTTGTTGCGGTAGTTGGTGAGGTGTTTTCTGCTTTCGGGGGCAAAGCCTAATTGCCGCATTTGGAGGTCGGTAACGTCATTGGGGTTGAAGAGAAACAGGCTGTCCTGCTTTAATGATTCTTTAATTTTCAGTAGTGCGGTGGGGGGCTGTGGTGTTGGTATAATACCGGCGTACTGGGCGAGCTCTTTACTTGATTTACTGAGGATTGGTGCACAAAACAGACAAGCAACCAACAGAATGTGGAGTGCCAAAACAGCAGAAGCTTGCGTGGAGGTCAGCTCAAAATGATCCTTGAATTTATTAAAAAAGCGCATAGATTTTTAATTAAATAAAGATCTATGCGCTACTTGGGTTTAATCATCAGCCCTATGGAAAGGGTGCTTTTTTACCTGATTCTTATTGCTTTGATTTTAATTTTTCCATTAGAAAATCCTGATATCCACCTTCGAAAAGTCGCTGGACATATTTTCCCAAAATATCAAACTCAAGGTTTACAGTATCTCCCGCTTTCAATGTTCTGAAGTTGGTGTGCTCGTGCGTGTAAGGGATGATGGTGACACGGAATTTCCCTTTTTCTTCAGTATTAAAAACGGTCAGGCTGACCCCATTAATGGTTATTGAGCCTTTTTCTACACAGAAATTTCCCGTAGAAGGATCATACTCGAAATCATATAACCACGAACCGTCAACCTCCTGGACTTGCGTACAAGTACCAATCTGGTCCACATGCCCCTGAACAATATGTCCATCATATCGTCCGCCAGAAGCCATTGCACGCTCAAGGTTAACGAAATCTCCTGTCTTCAACTGGCCGAGTGCTGTTTTCTTCAATGTTTCGTCCACCGCAACTACCGTAGAGGTATTTCCATCCAATTCAGTGACCGTAAGGCAAACCCCATTATGGGCAAGACTCTGGTCAATCTTCAGCTCAGGAGCCAAAGCCGATTCAATCTTGATCACGGCATTGGATTGCTCCCTGATGATCTCTTTGATGGTCCCAAGTTGTTCAATAATTCCTGTAAACATATATGTATGGTTTTTTTAGCCTTTGCTTTTCAATGTGGCAAAATACAAAATTTTCTTCAAGGGAAGTAATGCTGTTGGCCGTGTGGGGCAATAGATGATTAAGCCCTCGGACGGATCTTTTGTTTGAACAGCATACTGAGGCTTTCGTAAAGTACCTCGCCCATATTTTCACACTTCAGGAAGGCTTTGGATTTATAAAGTTCAGACAGTTCACTTCGCAGGGTAACCACATTTTCGGGCTTGGAGATATGGTCGGTCTTCATCACGTCGATAATCTGATCCACTTTGTAATGCGCCGCACGAATTCGGTTTCGCATTCTTGATCGTTCTTCTTTTTGATATTGAAGTTCCAGCTCTGGCTCAATGTGCTTCATGCCGAGTTTAATAATCGGGTTGTTTTGCATAAAGTACTGCGGAAGGTAAATGACCCTGCGCCCTTCATAGCATTGCTGATCAAAGTCAATAGGACGAATACGATAGTGCACCTCATCAAAATCAGGGATAATCTCCACCACAAAATTGTTGGCGTGCATGTCTCCGAGTAGGCGAACAAAGCAGCGCTCATTGAATTTTACAAATTCTTTGGCCAGACGAATCTCATTTACTTGACCTTCAGTCATATAATCAGCCATAAACTGGTCGCCAGGCATTCCTTGAATGTGTTCCTCGATCAGGGTGTTGTTATTCACAAAAAAGGTCATGTTATTCGGCGAGAGCAGGTGCTCGAGCTCAAGGCCGTAAACCCTGGAGGCATCAGCTCTTTTGACATAAAAATAATCGAAAAGATCATTGATACGGTTAACGACACGAATACGGAAAGGGCGGGTATTTCCGTAGGTACATACATCAATGCGATCGATATACAAGTGCCTGATGACAGACTCATCACCATCAGATTTCAGTAGCGCATAAATATATTTCAGGTTCGAATGGACGTGTTCCATCTCATTGGGAGGGAAGAAAACGGTCTCCCAAAGGGTGTCGTTGTCATGTGCGTCAAAGAGTGGAATGGAGCTGTCGTAGCGCAACAGGTCCTCGTAAGCAATGGGTAAATCAGCCTGCCGACCATGCTGATCACAATAACCAAGCAGTTTGTCTGATATAGGATATATTATTTTTTTCTTGCTAATAATAGCCATAGTGTTCTGTTTGATTGTCTGAACACAAATATACCAATTGGAATTACTTTTGACTTCGAATATTCTTCAAAAATAACAATTAAAGGATATTTATCTGTAGGCAAGGAACAACAGCCTGCGAGAAATTAAATGCGAAGGTGTTCCTGCTTGTACCACAGCTCGCTAATGCCTTTTAGTATTTGTTCTTCAGCAAGGCTGAACCATTGGCGTTGAGGGTTTTCTGAGGAGGCAGCTACCTGCAGGTGATCGATCAGCAGCTGAATGTCGAAATGGTCAGCGGTAATACCTGCCCCTGCATTTTGGGCATCTATGGCATTGGTGGCTTGCTCGTATTGGCGTGCAACGGGCATCATGAATACCTTTTTGCCCAGGTGCATGGCTTCTGTTACTGACTCAAATCCTGCGGTGGTAATCAGCCCTTTGCATCGGCTCATTTTTTCGAGAAATGACGAAGCATTCAAGGGGTGGCAAGTGAGGTTCGGCTGAGGTGAGTGAGGGACTTTCCATGTTTTCCGATCAGAAAATAAGTGAATACAAACCTCAGGATTTTGGCTTTGCCAGGTCATGATATCATCAGCGTAACCATCATTGACGACGTAGGCCAGAAAATAGTCTTCGGCATGCTGGCTTGCTGTGGGTAAGTCGTCCCGTAAAAGTGGCGGACAAATGATGGTCTTGCTTTCGGCGGGCAAAGGTGCGTAAGGAGCAAAAGAAAGGGCAATTTTGAGGTCGGCGCCCCAACCCATAAAATAGTTGCTCAGCTGATACATCCAACGCTCAAACTGTCGGTGTGGTAAGTGTGGGAAGTCGGGGTGAGTGGCCAGGAACTGGTGCCCGACGGTGATTAGTTTCGATTTGGGCTGAAAGAGCTTCTGGTAGCACCCACCGAGGAAATCACAAAAACTGATGATGGCATCGGCTTTTTTCTCGGTGCTGACCTGATGAATGCGTTGGCAACTGCGAAAATATTGCCCCAAATACAGGCATGATTTCAGGGCAGACCGAACCACACGGATTCGTTTGCGGTGGCGGTCAGTGATAAAGTTGGGGCTGTGGATCCGCTCTACTGGGCACGTAAAATGCGGTTCAAAATACGGAGGGGCAGCTCTTCGCTTTCCTTTTCCCAAAAACACATGTACCACCTCGTGCCCTGCCCTTTCAAGCAGGTTTTTCATTTGCATGGCTTGGGTCATGTGCCCTCGCCCTTCAATCTGTACCAGGAAAATGAAGCGCATGTGTTGGCTTTTTGATGTTAAAAGTGGGAAAGATTAAAGCTCGTAATTTTTCAGACGGATCGTGAATGTAGTCCCCTCGCCTTCTTTAGAAACTGCGGAAAGGTTGCCTTCATGCTGACGGATAATCTGCCTTGAAAGTGCCAGTCCAATGCCCGAACCGTTCTTTTTGGTGGTGAAAAATGGGATGAAAATTTTGGTCAGGGCTTCCTCTTCTATACCACAACCATTGTCTGTGATTTTCAGGTAGGTATATTTATCGTCTTTTGTGGCAGAAAGCATGATTTTTCCATATTCCGAAATGGCATGGCAAGCATTCAGCAACAGGTTGATCAGCACCTGTTGTAACTGCTGAGCATCGGCATTAATTTTCAGGTCATCAGGAATGATCTGAATGTCCATCTGAATATTTTTGGCGCAGGTTTCATGCTCCATCAGCTTGGCACTTTCGTCATACAATGCCCGCACACTGATGGTTTGCTTGTCAGGCAATGGTACCTTGGTCAGGCTTCGGAAATCTGTAACAAACTGAATCAAGCCTTTTCCACGTTTCTGAATTGTGCGGACGGCCATCTGTAAATCTTCGAGGTCTTCGATGGGATAGGGGCAGTGGCTGGCATCGTCCTCACAATTATCGAGGGTCTGTACAATATCACCTTCAATTGTGGAGGCCAGGGAAGAAATCGGCGTGATCGAATTCATGATCTCATGGGTCAGTACCTGTACCAGCTTCTGCCAGGCTTCCATCTCATTCTGATCCAGTTCAGACTGAATGTTCTGAAAGGAAATCAGCTTGAAATTCTCCCCGTTCAGGGTCAGTTCAATGGCCAATAAAGAGAGGTTGAGGGTTTCACTGTTTTTGATGATTTTCACCAGGCTCCGCCCGCCAGTCTTGAGGTTCTTGATTTGCTGTCGTAGTGCAGGGTGTTCGGCGCCCAGGGCAGAAATATGGTTGATCTTATCAATCCCCAGTAAATTTTTAGCTTCGGCATTACAGATCTCCACCTGCCCTTTGGAGTCGAAAGAGATCAGTCCAATACCAGCATGCTGAACAATATTTTTCAGGTAATGATATTTGCCCTGTTGTTCTTGCGGCTCCATTCTAAACTCGTCTAAAAAGTTATTGAAGGAATGGTAGAGCGAGGTCAGGTAGCTGTTATCCTTGAGCTTCGGAAATCGAAATTTGGAATTAGGCTGATTTTTCAGGCTGTTGAATTTTTCAATCACATTATTGATGTCTTCCACCATGCGAATGAATAATACGACCTGGAGGCCGATTAATCCCAGCAATAAAATGGAAGACAGTATGGCATCCTTTTTAAAAACCATAAAGGCCAGGCCGAAAATGGAAATGCTCAGGGCAATAATGCGCAGAAAGACTTCCTGCTTGAAGGATTTATATTCCATATTTTTGTAGTCGTCTGTAAAGGGAGGCGCGGGTGAGGCCAAGTTCTTTCGCTGCCTGTGAGATATTCCCGCTATGTTTGTCAATGGCTTGCTGAATGACTGTTTTCTCTACATCGTCCAGGTTGAAATTGGCAGGAGTGGCAGCAGGTTCTTCCTTAATGCTATGGATGCTTTGCTGTAAAAAGAAGAAGTCTTGATCTGTCAGAAACGCATTATCACACATGATAATCGCCCGTTCGATGGCATGCTGAAGCTCGCGGATATTTCCTGGCCAGGCATATGCCTTGAGTTTCTGATGCCCCGCATCGTCGATGCTGATGCCTGCCTTTTGATATTTTTTGCTGTAGGTTTCCGTGAAGAAATTTGCCAAAGTGGGAATGTCTTCTTGTCGGTGGCGCAGTGGCGGCAGGTGAATTTCCACCGTATTGATTCGGTAAAGCAAATCCTGTCGGAAGCCACTCTGGTGCACCATATCATGAATAGGCATGTTGGTGGCCGCAATCAGCCGAATATCAATCGGGATAGATTTATTGCTGCCGATTCGTGTAACTTCCCGTCGCTGAAGGGCAGTTAATAGTTTGGACTGAAGTGGCATGCTCAGGTTCCCGATTTCATCCAAAAACAGAGAGCCTTTGTTGGCCATTTCAAATCGCCCAACACGGTCGTCTTTGGCATCGGTAAAGGCGCCTTTTTTATGCCCGAATAGCTCGGACTCAAAAAGAGTTTCGGTGATGGCGCCCATGTCCACATTAACAAAGATATTTTTTTTGCGCAGCGAGCGGTTGTGGATTTCCCTGGCCACAAGTTCCTTTCCAGTACCATTTTCACCGAGGATCAAAACATTGGCATCGGTTCCTGCTACTTTATCGATGATATTGAAGACATTTTTCATTGCAGGGCTGTCGCCGATCATCTGCCCGAAGTTATCCTGCTGGGCAGCTTGCAGCTGACGGTTGGTCTGGCGGAGGGTGTCAACCTGTTCGTAGGATTTCCGCAGTTTCATGGCGGAAGTCAGTGTGGCCAACAGCTTCTCATTTTGCCATGGTTTGAGGACAAAGTCAGTGGCGCCTTCTTTCAGTGATTTTACCGCCATTTCTACATCTCCGAACGCGGTGATCAGGACTACAACCGCATTGGCATCTCTTTCCAGAATATGTTCGAGCCAATAAAAACCCTCCTTACCCGAGGTGGTGTCTCGGCTGAAATTCATGTCGAGCATAATGACATCATAGGTGTCATTATTCAGCAGGAAAGGGATTTTTTTAGGATTTTTCTCGATAATGACTTCTTTAGCGTGCTTGCGCAATAACATCTTTGCTGCAAACAATACATCTTCGTCGTCATCAATGACTAAAATTTTGCCTAATGCTTTGTCGTCCATCATGGTTTTGTTATTTGTGGTATCTTGATCCCAACACAATGCCAAAAAGAAAAAGGCGGCTGTGGCATCGTGCAGCGGGTTAGGTGTGCCTTTAGCGGACACTTTTGTGAGCGATAGTGAACACTACTGTCCGATTTTGAACAATATACTCAATAGTAACAAATAATGAAAAGGCATAAAAAAAATCAGGCCACCTACTGAAATGCAGCAAGGTGACCTGATCAAATTTTCGTCGTGAAATGGCTTATTTAATCACGCCTAATTTCTTACCTACTTTAGTGAAAGCAGCAATTGCCTTATCTAAATGCTCACGCTCATGAACCGCCGAGATTTGCGTACGGATACGTGCCTGGCCTTGCGGTACGACAGGGTAAAAGAAGCCAATCACATAAATGCCTTCTTCCAAAAGGTCAGCAGCGAATTGTTGCGCCAAAGGTGCATCGTATAACATCACAGGAACAATTGGGTGGTTACCTGGTTTGATATCGAAACCTGCAGCCGTCATTTTTTCACGGAAATAAGCGGCGTTTTCCCAAACTTTATCACGCAATTCGGTGCTTTCTTCCAACATGTCGATCACTTCGATTGATGCCCCAACAATACTTGGTGCCAACGTGTTGGAGAACAAATATGGACGCGAACGCTGACGCAACATGTCGATGATTTCTTTACGACCTGAAGTGAAACCGCCAGAAGCGCCTCCCAAAGCTTTACCGAAAGTACCTGTGATGATGTCAATTCTGCCCATTACATCGCAGTGCTCATGCGTTCCTTTTCCTGTTTTACCCATGAAGCCTGAAGAGTGGCACTCATCCACCATCACCAAAGCTTTGTATTTGTCGGCCAAATCACAGATTTTATCCAACTGGGCAATGGTACCGTCCATAGAGAATACAGAATCTGTAACGATGATGCGGTGTTTGGCGTCTTGGGATGCTTTCAGTTGCTCTTCCAAATCCGCCATATCATTGTGCTTGTAGCGGTAACGTGCTGCTTTACACAAACGCACGCCATCAATGATCGAAGCGTGGTTCAGGGCATCAGAAATAATGGCACTGTCAGGGCCAAGAAGCGGTTCGAATACCCCACCATTGGCATCAAATGCCGCTGCATATAAGATCGTATCTTCGGTTCCCAACCATTTGGCCACCTTTTGCTCTAACTCACGATGGATGTCCTGAGTACCGCAAATAAAACGTACAGAGGATAAACCGAAACCGTGGGTGTCGATTGTTCTCTTGGCAGCTTCAATAACACGTGGGTGTGAAGAAAGGCCAAGGTAGTTGTTTGCACAAAAATTGATGACTTCTTTGCCTTCAGTAGTTTTTATTTCCGCTCCTTGTGGAGTAGTAATAATACGTTCAGATTTGTAAAGACCAGCGTCTTTTATTGCCTGAAGTTCTTGCTCCAATACGGGCTTTAACGTTTCGTACATAATTTTAAAAATGGAGGTTTATGGAATGTATCCGAAGATAACATTGAGTAACTAATAAATGACAGTCTAATATTTTGTTAAAGGGAACTTTCTTCGAATATTATTAATTTCAAATAATTTCTGCATGGTAAAACTTTTTGGGTGCATTTGGCTAAACTCTTGATTCCAAAGCTGATACTTGTCGGTATCATTTTTCTCAAAAAGGTTTGGATTAATATTCTTCGATCTCAAATATTCGATAAATTCCATAATCTTAGGCTGTTTACTGATTCAAAAATCATAAATTAGACCCGAAATCCCAAGGTATCATGAGTGCTTCAGGGGTGATTTTAAATTTATTCATATTTCGATAAGAATAATTAAAATTAATTTAAAAAAATTCATCTTTTTTTTGTTTCAGGAATGGAGAGAGTATTAGTCATAGGCGCTTTTGGGCAGTTGGGATCAGAGTTAACCGATGAGCTGAGAAAGCTTTACGGGGAGGATAATGTCATTGCATCAGATATTACAGCAGCACGAGCACAGGCAGCACGTGGCCCGTTTGAGCAGTTGGATATTTTGGACCGTGCCCGCTTGGGGGAAATTGTTGAAAAACACAAGATTACACAAATCTATAATCTGGCAGCTATTTTGTCTTCTATTGGGGAGTCGAAGCCAGGTGTAGCCTGGAATGTCAACATGAACGGTTTGGTCAATGTATTGGAGCTTGCACGTGAGAAAGGGTTGAATAAAATCTACTGGCCTTCTTCTATTGCTGTTTTTGGCCCTGATACTCCCAAGGTGATGACTCCTCAGGAGACGGTGATGAACCCTTCGACGATGTATGGTGTCAATAAACTGGCTGGAGAGAAGTTGTGCCAATACTATTTTCAGAAGTTTGGTGTCGATGTTCGCTCGGTAAGGTACCCTGGCTTGGTAGGCTATAAAGCGATGCCTGGTGGAGGAACAACAGATTATGCTGTTGATATTTACTTCAAGGCAAAGCAGGGCGAAGAGTTTACCTGTTTCTTGGATAAAGGAACAGTTTTACCAATGATGTATATGGATGATGCGATCCGAGGAACAATTCAGCTGATGGAGAGCCCTGCGGAAAAAGTGAAGATCCGTACTTCTTACAACCTTGCAGGGATGAGCTTTGCTCCTGAAGAAATTGGTTCTTCCATTCAGAAAATCATTCCAGATTTTAAAATGATTTATGCGCCAGATCACCGTCAGGAAATTGCGGAATCATGGCCAGATTCCATCGACGATCAATTCGCACAAGCGCATTGGGGATGGAAACCAAAATTTGATTTGGATGCGATGTCAAAAGACATCCTGGAAAATATTTAACAATCGATTTACCGATTACGAGCTGTGAGTAGTGATGATTCATTTTGACATAAAAAAAGCCCGAAGCATTTGCCTCGGGCTTTTTTGTTAATCTCTCAAATTATGGTGCACTGTAAATATTGTTTGTATTTCGGTAATCTGTCTCATCCATGTACCAGTCTGTAGCACTTGTTCCACCTGACTGTACCCATTCGATAAACTTCAGGTGTGCCGTATTGATGGCTTTACCTTCTTTAGGGTAAGCGAATGAGGTTGGAATATTGATTGCCCACGGCAAGTTGTTTCCTGATTTATAATATTTGTCAATATTCGGTCTGGTATCATCATCATGTTGTCTGAATAATGCGATATCAGCAAGTGCTGTGTTAGGCTTTCCAGGTAAGTGAACCTCAGTTCCTCTACCTTGATCCGCAATCAGGAATGGGTCAAATGGAGCCTGTCCAATTTCAGTGAATATCAATGGCGTATTCAGCTCAATAGACATTCTTATTGTATCAGGTGTAGTATATTGATTTTCCTGAATTACATTGACATATGATTTACCTTCAGGGGACGGCATGATATCATAGGCATTGGCGAAAATTGGAATAACTGCAGAGGTGGTAATGCCAGACTCCACACCATTTACAGTTTCGAACAAGTTCTTTTTGAATGGCTCGTCATCAGGATCAGAAGTCAATAATTTCACAGATTTAATATCTGAAGGTAACAGCGCAGGGAAGTTAATCGCAAAACCGTTCAGGTAACTTGCACCAATAGCTTTAATAACAAATTCTGCTTCGATAAAGGTAACACCATAATCGCCATTTTTAACAATTTGGTATTGGTAGTCAACGACCAAATCATTGAAGTCATAATCTCCTTTACTTGGCCATAAATCCTCATAAGCTAATGAAGCATAACCTCCAGAGTTTGGATAATACTCATAGTAAGTACGGTTAGGATCGTTAGGGTCTCTGTCGAATTTATTATCTAAACCATCATCATCATCATCTTTTGGAACAGAAGTATTTGGCATATCATTGACGTCAATCTTCTTGCTGTATTTTAAGGTAAACATCACGTCATTAAAGTCCTGATCACAAGATGGAGAATTTCTGAAAATATCCTCAAAACCAATTACCACCTGATCTTCTGGCGCATAATATAGCAATACCATGTGTTTTTGCAGTTCAGGATCCGACTCAGGGTTGAATTCAGCTCTTGAATAGAATGTACCCTGTGAAGTATTCGAAGGTTGATAAGTTGTTCTGTTGAAACCATCAGCGATTAAGAAAAAGCCAAGAGTTGTGCCTTCGTCAAAAGAACCTAATTCAAATTTATCACCTGAATATAAAGCTCCACCACTGCCGTAATAAGAAGCATTTGGGAGTACAATAGTGCGGGAGATGTTTTCAAGGGTAGGCGTTGTGCCTGTTGGGTAAGTGTAGAAGCCCAATACATTGCGATATCCAGCGCCTTCATGTATAAAGGTAAGCGTGATTTCTGTGTCATCTTCCTTAATTTCGATTTCCTGAATCTCGGATGAGAGGTATTGAGGGTTATAATCTGGTACAGGGTAGCTCTCAGGAAGTGAAACGTTAATGGCATCTAAAAGGTCAGTGGATGCCGCTACATAAGGTAAAACAGTGTAAGAAGGGAAACCATATTCGTTCCAGGTACCCAGATAATTAAATCCTAATGCAGGGTCTCCGGTGATTGTTGCCTGAACGGCTTCAGTACGATTGTTTGCAGCACGGTCACCATTGAACTCAAAGGTAAAGGCGTCAGAGCGTTTGATCGCAAATGAATCTTGAGGGATACCAATATCAGAAAATTTAATATACATGTTTTCTGTTGCTGTTGGTATATTCATTTCATAGAAGAAACCGCCATCATCACCTGTAACTCCCTCAACAACTGGTTTGAAGTCTTCGGACATCAGGGTGAAACGTTTGTTTTTTAAGGAGGTGTTAATTGTTACTCCTTGAACTGCCTCCATCTCATAATTAAAGCCATCAGGAACAAGGGCTCCTTCAAGGCCATCGGGTGGTGTTGGGTTGGGGTTAACATTCTCCCGATCGGATTTACAGGCAAATAATGCCATCGCGGCGAAGATGATTACTAAATAATGTTTTTTCATTTTGAGAATAGGTTAATAGTTTTTGAAGAGTTACGAGCCCTTCGTGGTGTAGTTATTTTTTCAGGAAATTAGATCTCTTGGTGTTATATAATGGATGTAAGGTTGGTTGTGGAAAGAGGTTGCTTTGTGTTAAATTAAGGCTCCCTTCAACTAAAGAGGGCAGAAGGGAGCGAGGGCTTACAGGCGTAAGCCTGATGGCTTAATAAATATTACTGTCATTCCTGTATTCAGGTAAATCAAGATACCAATCCTGGTAACTGCTTCCGCCAGATTGCACCCACTCAACAAATTTTAAATGACCTTTTTCAATAGATTTTCCCTCTTGGGTATAATCAAATGAAACAGGTAGGTTGATGGCCCACGGAAGGTTATGGTTTGATTTGTATAATTTGGATCCTGAGAGGTTTGAATCGTCATCGCCTTCACCAAACAAATCGACATCTGCCAATGAGGTGTTTTCATGGCCAGGAAGGTGGATTTCATAGCCACGTTTCATGTTGGCGATCATGAAAGGATCGAAAGGGGCATTACCGATTTCAGAAATAAGTTTAGGAGTGGTCAGTTCAATAGAGAAACGAAGGGTGTCGGGGGTTAAGTAAGGATTGGCTTTCACCACATTAACATACGCCCCTCCAAAAGATGGCATGATATCATACGCATTTTCAAAAATTGGAATGACGGCATGTCGCTGCCCTCTTTCTGTTCCGTCAGAGGCACGCTGGAAGAGTCCAGTACTGAAGACGGCATCATTCGGGTCTTTCGTTACGATTTTTGTTGATTCAATATCACCTTGTCCGAGTTCTGGGAAACTAATTGCAAAACCATTGCTATACCCAGCCCCGATGGCTTTGATAATGATTATTCCTTCAATAAAGGATACTTTGTAATCCGCATTTTTAACGATCTGATACTGGTAATCCAAAACAAGGTCATTAAAGTCGTAATCCCCTTTACTTGGCCATAAATCCTCAAAAGTTAAAGAGGCATAAGTCCCTGCACCAGGGTAGTAGTCATAATAAGTTCTGCGGGCATCATTCGGGTCGCGATCAAAGGCATTATCCACACCGTCGTTGTCACTGTCTGAAAAGGTCTGTGTCGTTGGTACATTGCTGGTCGAGAATTGAGGTGTACTGGTAATGGTCAGTACAAGGTCGTTAAAGTCATGGTCACAGCCACTGTTTTCTCGATTAAGGTCTTCAAAGCCAAGGACAAATCGGTCTTCGTCCTGATCCCATAGCATTACCATATGCTGCTGGTTTGGATCCTGTTCAGGATTCAGGTCAAGTAAAGAATAGAAGGTGCCTAAAGGAGAACGGGAAGGCTGTTGGCCATCGTAACCACTTGGGATGATGAAAAAGCCAATGGATGTTCCAGCATCAAACGTTCCTAATTTTACTTTATCGCCCATCATTAGTCCACCACCACTGCCGTTCAAGGACGCATTAGGGAAAATGATTGTTTTATGGCTGAGTTCTTCAGGGGTCTGTGGAGGCGTATTTGTTGGATAGGTGTAGAATCCGATTGTGTTTTTGAAACCCGCACTTTCATGCACAAAGGTAATCCAGACCTCAGAATTGTTCTGAGTTACTGCAAATTCCTTCACACTGCTTTGGAGGTAATGTGGGTTGTATTCAGGGACAGGGTAGCCTTGTGGCAAAGTGGTCTGAATAGTTTGGATAAAGTCCCCACTGATATTGTCTGAGATGGGTTCAAGGTAATCTGGCACACCATTGGTATCCCAGCCACCAAGATAGGTGAAGCCGAGTCCAGGGTCGCCGTTGATTTTTGTCGCCTGGGATCTTTCGTTGCCTCTGCTGGTTTTCAGCTGGAAATCAAAGCCAGCACTTCTTGAGATGGCAAAGGAATCTTGTGGAACGCCAATTTTATTGAATTGAAGGTAGATTTTGTCAGAGGCGGTGGGGATATTCAAGGCGTGTGAAAATTGCCCATTGGCATCTGTTTTCTCTTCAAGGATAACGGCTAAATGTTCATTCATTAACCGAAAAGGGGTGTTTTTAAGGTCAGTATCAATAGTGATACTGTTAATGTTTTCAGTTTCAAAATTGAAATCCTCGGGAATAGACAGGTCTTCTAATGCAGTAGAATTTGGTTGGACTCCTTCGTCAGGTTTATTGTTACAGGCCGCGACCAATAGCAATACCATAAGGCAAAGGAAAGAAAGATGCTTTGTCATCGTCATAATTGAATGGTTGTTTGGTGGGTATAACGATGACGATCAGTATGGTATTAAAGAATTTAAATTTAGGAGCTTATTTAGATGTAATAATGATGTAATATTTGGAGCGCAAAATATGAAGATGATTTTTTGTGTCGAAAATCGGGGTTATTTCTACTGGAATGAAACACAGATTTTTTGAATATAAAAAAAGCGATGACCTATGCTGAGTTATAGGTCATCGCTAAATATTTAATTATAACATGGCGTTTGTCAGTTCATAGCTGACCTTATTCGCCCTGTCCTAAAGAGTAACCTCTTTCTCCGTCAAAATCATACAAGTGTTCCGTTTTGATAAAATCGATATTCTTTTTTGCCATCAAAGTTAAAAGATCAGCCACCTGCTGATGGGTGTTGGTACCCGCTGTAGCGGTGAATCGACAACGCCAATGGTCTGAACAGGAAATTTCAGGGTTCCCATTAGGGTATACCTTGACACCTCTATTGGTGATCATTTTTAATTTCAGGCCGTCAGGTTGTAGTGCGGCTAACCTTTCCCCTATTTCATTAGGGTTCATGGTTTCACTTTTCCAGTCCACGAATACATCAATTCCAACAAGTGTTTTGGTTTGTGGAGGGTAAACGCTCATCGGTAATGGCTCGCTCTTTTGCTCGGAATAGGTTACGGCTTTTAGTTCCGAAGGTACCTGACCCAAACGCTCGATTACGGCATCGGCAAAAGCAGTAGTGCCTACCAAGGTCTTGCTGTTGTTCTTATCGTAGATATCAGCAGTATGAAAGCCATCTTCAATGGTTTTTAACCATGCATTCTGAATTTTAGCCGCCGTTTCTGGGGCACCAATATGAACAAGCATCAGCACAGCGGCATTGATCAAGCCCGAAGGATTGGCTATATCCTTACCCGCAATATCAGGTGCAGACCCGTGAATGGCTTCAAACATGGCATAGTTCTCCCCTACGTTTGATGATCCGCCAAGCCCCACGGAGCCCGTGATTTGCGCAGCGATATCAGAAATGATATCACCATAAAGGTTCAGGGTGACGATCACATCAAAAATGTGAGGGCGATCGGCGATCATGGCAGAGCCAATATCAATGATCATATGTTCCTGCTTAATTTCAGGGTATTCTTTTCCTACTTCATCAAAGACTCTGTGAAACAAACCATCGGCTTGTTTCATGATATTGTCTTTGGTCATACAGGTTACTTTTTTACGGCCGTACTTACGTGCATACTCATAAGCGTAGCGGACAATCTTTTCACAGCCTTTTCTTGAGATCAGTTTCAAACACTGTACAACATCTTCTGTTTGCTGATGCTCAATTCCTGCGTAAAGATCTTCCTCGTTCTCACGAATAATCACCATGTCCGTTAGCGGGTGATGTGTCTGAACATAAGGGTAGTAAGATCGGCAGGGGCGCACATTGGCGTAAAGCCCCAGGGTTTTTCGGGTGGTCACATTAAGGCTTTTGAATCCTCCGCCTTGTGGAGTGGTGATCGGTGCTTTAAGGAATATTTTATTTCTTCGAAGTGATTCCCACGATTCAGGTGCAATGCCTGCGGAAATCCCTTTCAGGTAAACCTCTTTACCGATCTCAATTTCTTCAATATCAATAGGTGCATTCGCCGCTTTAAGAATGGCTAAAGTGGCTGCCATGATTTCTGGTCCGATGCCGTCGCCATGGGCAACAGTGATGGTTTTGTTGGGCATAATTTGGTATTTAGGGATGATTTAGGCTTTGTTGAATATCAATTCTTCGATCAATTTAAGAAAAATATCAATGAATTCTTTGTTATGATTTACACTAAGTGGTGGGTTTTATGATTTTTTTTAACAAAATAAATTATCGACTTGACTTGTTTTGCTTTAAAAATAGATTTTTATTAGACTGATGCTTAAATTAAGCACGAATGTTTTTTGTGGTCAGGAAATTGCTTTAATTTCGCCACAATAAAATTTCAAATAAAGCTAATGGGCTTAAAATGAGGAGTCATTGGAGGGAAGGGAGTTCAGGCGGGTACTTGTGCTGGCTTTGTAGTTTCTTTAAATTCATTCAACATCCTTTGTGATTTTAAGGTCATCCTTTATATTTGGTAAAAAAATTCCATTTAAGTAATGTTTAAATCCATCGAGTTTGCGGTAGAAGATCACGTTCTGCTACTGACGATCAATAAACCTGAAAAGTACAATGTGCTGGACTTACAGACATTGGAAGAACTTCGGGAAGCTATTCAGCAGGGATATGATGACGAGGAAGTGTTGGGGATGATCATCACCGGCGCAGGCGAGAAATCGTTTTCTGCAGGGGTGGATATCAACGAAATCAAGACCCTTAATGAGCTGAATGGAAGAAAATATTCCGAAACAGGGCAGGAAGTGTTCGCACTTATTGAGGATTGCCATAAGCCCGTTATTGCGGCAGTGAATGGCTTTGCTCTTGGGGGCGGTTGTGAATTGGCGATGGCTTGCCATATTCGTGTGGCGACAGAAAATGCGCGCTTTGGCTTACCAGAAGTTAATTTGGGGTTGATCCCTGGTTTTGGGGGTACGCAGCGTATGGCACACATTGTTGGTCGTGGAAAAGCAATAGAACTTATGCTTACAGGAGACCATGTTCCTGCGGCTGAGGGCAAAGCTTTAGGCTTGGTGAACCATGTGGTTTATTCACATGAAGAGTTGATGACTAAGGCGCGTGAGATTATGTCGAAAATCATTAATAAAGCTCCTTTGGCGATTGGTTCTGTGATCAGCTGTGTGAATGCGGCATCTAAAGGTACCGATGCTGGTTATCAGTCTGAGGCGAATAATTTTTCCAATTTGTGTAAGTCTTCTGATTTTAAAGAAGGCGTAAATGCTTTTTTGGAAAAGCGAAATCCTGAGTTTTTGGGAGAGTAAAATAAGAAACAGATAGTTTTAAAATAATCAGGAAGGATTGGGCTACCCAATCCTTCCTTAGTTTATAAGCATTTTTGAATGAGTAGGTTGAAAAAACTTGCTGGCGATACGGTTCTCTATGGGATGAGCAGTATCGTTGGGCGGACTCTAAATTATTTTTTAGTCCCGTTATATACCAAATTTCTGAGCCCTTCAGAATATGGTGTCGTGACAGAGCTTTATGCCTATGTTGCCTTTTTCCTGATCCTGTTTACCTTCGGGATGGAAACCACGTTTTTCCGCTTCGTTTCTCAGAATAAAGCAGACACGCAGAAGATTTTCAATCGGGTATTGTCGATAGTAATGATTGTTGATACCATTTTGGCCTTAGGCTTGGTGGCCTGTGCTACTCCGATCATGAATTACCTGGAATACCCAGGCAAGGAGGCTTATGTATATGCGCTGGCTTTTATCCTGATGCTCGATGGCATCAATGCCTTCCCTTTTGCAAAGCTGAGGATTGAGGGGCGTGCCAAGCGTTTTGCCATCACCAAGATGATCAATATTTTGGTGAACATGGGGCTCAATATTATACTTTTGGTGGGGATGAATGAAATCATGACCAATGGTGCCTTTCCTGCCCTCTACCCTTTTGTCAGTGAAATTTACACTCCAGCACTTGGGCCCGCAATTGTGATATTTTCCAATATGGTGGCCTCCATGGCAAATTCGGTCATGCATTTTGGTATTTACAAAAGGTTCAGGTTTAAGCTCGACTGGAAGACCGTTCGGCCGATGGTGATTTATGGTGTCCCATTACTATTTATGGGTGTTGCGGGAACAACAAGCGAGATGTTTTCAAGGCTGATGCTAAAGAAAATCTTGCCTGTTGGCTTTTACCCTGGCTACACCAATCAGCAAATTTTGGGAATATTCGGCGCATGTTACAAGTTGGCAATATTCATGAACCTGGCGATTCAGGCTTATAAGTATGCCGCAGAACCCTTTTTCTTCAATAATGCTCAGGATAAAAACTCCCCCGCTCTTTTGGGGAAAGTAACCCATGTATTTACCGCTTTCGGGAGTATTGCCTTCTTGGCAGTGGTAGCCAACCTTGATATTATCTCCCATTTATTTCTCCGTCAGAAGGCCTATCGCATGGCCATGGATGCTGTTCCAATTTTGCTGATGGCCAACTTGTTTTTGGGTATTTATTATAACTTGTCCATGTGGTACAAGCTCACCGATAAAACCTATTTCGGCACTTACCTCTCTGTTGGTGGGGCAATCATGACCATCGTTCTAAATTATTTTCTGATTCCTGTAATCGGATATATGGGGTCTGCCTGGGCAACTTTTGCCGTTTATGGCGGAATGACGGTGGTGAGCTACATCTTGGGGAAAAAGCATTACCCTGTTCCTTATCAGGTTGGTCGGGGCTTGCTTTATCTGAGTACCTCAGGCGTGTTGGCCTATTGCTGTTATCATATGCATTTTGATAATTATCTGATATTAAAAGGGATTCAACTGCTGATCTTTTTGATCTTTGTCGCAATGGTGTTTATTTTGGAGCGAAAAATGATTCAACGCCGATCTGTATAGAAGTAGGCTGAAAAATATATATCGTAATGAAAGTTAAAGTAATTAATAAATCAAAGCATGGCCTTCCGCAATACCAAACGGAAGCAGCGGCAGGTCTTGATCTCAATGCCAACCTCTCTGAACCTATTACTCTTGGTCCACTGGAGCGTGTATTGATTCCAACGGGTTTGTTCATGGAACTTCCTGTTGGTTTTGAAGCGCAAATTCGTCCACGTAGTGGTCTGGCCTTCAAGCATGGCTTGTCAGTATTGAACAGCCCAGGAACCATTGATGCCGATTATCGTGGCGAAGTGAAAGTGCTTTTGGTAAATTTATCCAATGAGCCTTTCGTCGTGCAGGATGGAGAGCGCGTTGCGCAAATGGTGATTGCCAAGCATGAGCAAATCGCCTGGGAGGAAGTAGAAGTGCTGGAAGATTCTGCGCGTGCAGCGGGCGGTTTCGGAAGCACAGGAAAATAGTTTTTTAATCTCAATTCATCATATAGTTCATGAATATTATTATTCCTATGGCAGGAATGGGGAAAAGAATGCGTCCGCATACCCTGACCGTGCCTAAACCATTAGTTCCAATTGCAGGTAAGCCTATTGTTGAGCGTCTGGTAGAAGATATCGTAAAAGTTTGCCCTTCTGAAGTAGAAAACATCGGTTTTGTAATTGGTAAAAATTTTGGTGAGGATGTAGAGAAAGATTTGATCCAAATTGCCTCTCGAACAGGTGCTAAAGGCCATATTTTTTATCAGGAAGAAGCTTTGGGAACTGCACATGCCATTTATTGTGCGAAGGAAATTCTGGAAGGAAAAACCGTAGTGGCATTTGCTGATACCCTTTTCAAGGCAGATTTTACGCTCGATATAGAGCAAGACGGTATTATTTGGGTGAAAGAAGTGGAAGACCCTTCGGCTTTTGGTGTTGTTCAGCTTGATGATCAAAAGCGAATTATGGCCTTTGTGGAAAAACCGAAATCTTTCGTTTCCAATTTGGCGATCATCGGTATTTATTACTTCAAAAAAGGAGAAGACCTTCGTCAGGAAATTAGTACGCTGATTGACAATAAAATCATGGACAGCGGGGAGTATCAACTGACCCGTGTGTTGGAGAATTTGACCAACAGCGGCACGAAGTTTTACCCTGGAACAGTGCAGGAATGGCTGGACTGTGGCAATAAAACGGCTACTGTAAATACCAATCACCGTTATTTGGAATATATCAAGGATGAAAAAGATTTGGTGGACCCTACCGCACAAATCATCAATTCCGTGATTATCCCTCCTGTGTATATCGGCCGTCAGGCTCGAATCATCAACTCTGTGGTAGGGCCTCACGTTTCAGTAGGGCACCGTACAGAAATAACAGACGCAAGGGTGGAGAACTCCATTATTCAAAAAGACAGTGAGATCAACCGTGCGATCCTAAAAGATTCTATGATTGGTAACCACGCTTCTTTTGATGGTAAATCAAAAACCATGAGCGTAGGGGATTTCAATACGATTGCAGAGTAAACGGCAGTCAATCACCATGAAAAGGCAAAGAAATGACGTGCTCATTTTTTTGCCTTTTTTGTGTATAAATAAAATTATTTTTGACCGATTGGCTATTGAATCCTTTGTTTTTACAATTTTAACAGGGGATATTGGCTGTTTATCCGTAATTTTCGTTTTACTAAGACGGTCAAATTGGATCGCACGACAAATTTTAAAATAATACGCGCACGAATGAATATTTCCAAAATCTTACGTGGTGTTGGGGTAAGCTTATTGATCGCTTCCTCAGTACTTGTTTCTGCCGATCAGGCGATGGCTCAGAAAAAAAAGAAGCGTAAAAAAAAGCATAAAAAAGAAGCGGTAGCAAAAGTTCCTACGCAGAAGGAAATTAGAAATGCGGAGATGTATTTTACCCAAGCGGAGAAATATTTCATGCTTGAAGATATGGCGAAGTCTTTTGTTTACTTCGAGAAATCACTTGAATTCGACCCCAATAATGCGGCGGCTTATTTTAAACTGGCGGAAATTTCTATCCATCGAAAGGAGTTGGAGAATGCCAAGAAATATGCTGAAAAAGCCCTTGAACTTGACAACACGAACCGCTACTATTACCTGATTAATGCGGAGGTTTATAAAAAAACTGGAGAGCTTGAAAAGGCAATTTCAACCTACAAATCCCTGATGGCAAATGTAGAGAAAACCGACGAGTTCAGCTATGAGCTTGCAGGCCTGTATCTTTACATGAAGAAATATGACGAGGCTTTGGCGGAGCTCGATAAAGTAGAAGCTCGCTTTGGTTTGAATGATCAGGTGATTTTTCAGAAACAAAAAATTTATATTCAGCAAGGAAAGCTGGATAAAGCCGTAGCAGAAGGCGAAAAGTTAATCAAGGCATTTCCTGATGAGCCACGTTATGTATTGGCACTGTCAGAAATTTTATTGTCAAACGGTAAGACTGCTGAAGCACAGAAAATGCTGACAGATTACCTTGAAACCGAAAACAGCTCCCAGGTGCGAATGCTATTGGGACAAATTCAGCAAGAGCAAGGTGATTACGTCGAGGCCAAAAAGAATATCCATTCGGCAATGGCAGATCCAAAAATGAGCATTGAAGCCAAGCTGCCTTATGTGGTTGGGTTGTTTCAGAAAATGACAAAAGAAGACGTCAAGGAAGAAGCTCAGAAACTTTGTGAGTTGTTGGTAAAAGTACACCCTGAAGATGCCAACGCCCGCGCACTTTACGGTGATTATTACTTTACACTGAATGAAAAGCAAAAGGCCAAAGCAGCCTATCTGAAATCTATTGAATTTGATGATAACAATTTAGCCGTTTGGCAGAATATCATCAATATCGATTTTGATGAGCAGGACATGAAAGCCGCTATCACACATTCAGAAAAGGCATTGGAACTGTTCCCGAACCAAGCGATGCTGTATTACTTCAGTGGTACTGCTCACCTGATGGAAAAAAATTATGACAAGGCGGTCAACGCTTTGGAGCAAGGAAGAAAGCTGTCAGGAAATAATGAGCAGTTGGCGACTGTTTTTTACGGGCAGTTGGGCGATGCCTACAATGGTGTTGGGGAAAACAGCAAGTCGGATCAGGCTTATGAGGATGCCCTGAAAATTGACCCTAACAGTGAGCATGTGCTGAATAATTATGCGTATTTTCTCTCGCTGAGAAAAGAAAAATTGGATGAAGCCAAGCAGATGTCCGAGAAGTTGGTTAAACTGCACCCTGAAAACGGAACTTACCTGGATACTTACGGCTGGGTGCTTTACCAAATGGGTGACTATGAAGGCGCCCGTACAAACATCAAAAAAGCAATTGATGTAGGAGAAGCCTCAGGGGCTGTTTTGGAACACTACGGCGATGCACTTTTTCAGCTTGGCGATAAAGAAGAGGCATTGAAGTTTTGGGAAAAGGCAAAGAAAAAAGGGGATGCTTCCGAATTTATCGACAAAAAGATCAAGCATCAAAAATTATATGAATAGGAATTATTCCCTCCTTTTAGTAGTTGTATTTTCAGTAATCATGATGTCCTGTAACAAACGTATGGCAGGATTTAAACTGGTAGAGAAAAGTGATTTCAGAGTTGATAACCTTGACTTTGATTACCTTTCTGGAAAGATGAAGGTTGGCTTCTCCGATGGCGACAAAGAAATCGGGGCGACGGTCAATCTTCGGATGAAAGCCGATTCCATTATCTGGATGTCGGTTTCTCCAGGCTTGGGCGTAGAGGTGATGCGTGCACAGTTTACCCCAGATACCATCATGATTATCAATAAACTGAAAAAGGAGGTATATGCCCTCTCCTATTCACAATTAAGCGAACGCTATAAAGTAACACTGGATTTCCACACCCTGCAATCTATTATTGTAGGGGATTTGGTGGAAGATAAAATGCCCAAAGACCGTGTGAAACGGGAAAGCAGTTATTTTTTGCTCGATCAGCAGCGTGATAAAATGCGCTACCAGTCGCAGGTTGATCCACTGACTTACCGAATCGTACAGACACAGGCCTTGCAGCCTACAACGGGCAACAGCCTGACCCTTCAGTATGCGGACTTTCAGGACATCAAGAGTAAAATCAAGAAAAAACAGCATAAGAAAGAATACAAGGAAAGTAAAAATACAGATAACCCGATGATGAAGCTGAGCCGTCGGGAGCGAAAATCTGATATTTTTCCTTTTGAGAATACCGTGGACTTGGTATTTTATGACCAATCTGGACGTACCCTTTCTACCAAGGTGAAAATGCACTTCCAGAAGGTTGATATTAATGAAAAGAAGCTGAGCTTCCCTTTTAAAGTTTCCTCGCGGTATGTCATTAAATAAGTTATTTTTCAGCATCCTTTTTTCGCTCTTTGTTTTCACCTGCCTCCCGCAGGTTACTTTTGCGCAGCGCAATAAACAGCAACTCGAGCGTGAGCGTGAGCAAAACAAAAAGAAGATTGCCGAAACCGCCAGAATCCTTTCTCAGAATGCCAAGACCACCAAAGCGACGGTCGGGGAGTTGAATGCACTAAATGAGCAGATAAAAACCCGACAGGAGATGATGTCTTCGATTACACAGGAGGTAGACGTGCTCAATGGTCGTGTAGAGGAACTTGGTGAGGTGATCGAAAGCATGAGCAATGACCTTGAAGGGCTGAAGAAAGAATATGCTAAAATGGCGCATACGGCTTATAAGTCGCAGCTCAGTCAGAATAATCTCCTCTTTTTGTTTTCCGCAAAAACATTTCACGACTTCGTGATGCGGGTGCAATATATGCGGCAGTACTCCAAGGCGCGTAAAAACCAGATTGAAATGATTCTTTCCGTTCGCCAGACACTCGAAGATCAGCAGCAGGCGATCAATGAGGCCAAGCAGGAAAAAGATCAGTTGCTGGTGGCAAAAATGGGAGAGTTTCAGGAGCTCGAAGCCTTGCGTAAAAAACAGGGCAGTGTATTGGCTGAGCTGAAAAAGAGCAGCCGAAAACTAAAGAAAGAACTGAAAAAGCGGAAGCAGGCTGATGCGCATTTGGCCACCCTGATTGCCGATGTTATTCGGGAGGAAATGGCCAAGGCGAAAGCATCAAGCAAGACCTCAAAAGCGAAGAAATCTGCCAAGGTAAGTAAAGCGAATGTGGCCTTCATTGGTGCGGATTTCTCGAAATTCAGAAAAAAATTGGATTGGCCCGTAAATTCTGGCTTTGTGAGTCAAAGCTTTGGAAAGCACCCTCACCCTGCCCTGAAGGGGGTAATGATTGAAAACCCTGGCGTTGATATTCAAACTAAATCAAAAGAAATCGTTCGGGCAGTACACAAAGGGGTTGTAAAAACTGTTGCACATGTACCTGGGGAGATGAATACGGTCATTATTGTACAGCATGGGGAATACTTTACGGTTTACGCCAAGCTGAAGCAAAGCACGGTGAAAGTAGGGCAAGTGGTCGAAGATAAAGACCCGATCGGGATTGTAAGTACCGATGCTGATGGAAAATCGGAACTTCAGTTTCAGGTTTGGAAGCAGCGCGAGAAACTGAATCCGCAATCTTGGTTGCGAAGTCGTTAGCTGTCATTAATTTGAAATGAAATTTGTGTTTTGTCGTCGCAGTCGGATTGTGTATATTTGTTTATAGAACAAGAAATTATATTTAAAGATTAGTGATATGTTTAATATGGGTGGCTCAGAATGGATAATTATTATTCTGTTTGTTGTAGTGTTTTTCGGAGCAAAGAAAATTCCTGAATTGGCGCGTGGCTTAGGAAAAGGAATTCGCGAGTTCAAAGATGCGACTAAAGAGATTAAAGATGAAATTGACGATGCAGGTAAAGAGATCAAAAAATAACGCTTGATCTTCTACATAGGGCCGCCGCAAGCTGCGAAGGCTAAAAAATAATAAAGACTCCTACTTAAATCGTAGGAGTTCTTTTTTTGCAATTCCTGAAAATAAAGCAGCTAAACTTTCCTTTTGCCCCCTATATCTCGAAAAAAATCGTCATTAAGTCATACAATTGTAAGGGTAATCTGTATTTTTGCATCTAATATCCTTATTAACAGTCTTTTAGTGCGGTAATGGTTTTGCGGGTAGAATATAGGCTGGGATGTAATTAAATAAGTTGGTGCAAATTCAGGTTTGGAATCAGCCTTTGGTCTCCTCTTTGTACGAGGCAAGAGTTGATAGCCTGAGCTGCAGGTGCCTTGATGGCAATCACCGCATAAAGCGTGATTTTGCGTTGGAAGAAGAATGATTATGAAGAAAACAATAGGATTGGTGAGCTTGATGTTGGCCCTAACCGCAACAGTTAAAGCTGAGCATACTGATAATAACAAAGTTACCCCCGATCATGAGGTGTCGATGCCGATGGTATCACCAGATTATGATTATGAATATATCCCAGATCCTGGTTATAAGGTGGTTGGTGAGCGTATGGCATTGTTGGATGCCGAGCAGCGCATTCCAATGCATTATAACGAAAAGGTGAAGAATTTTATTGACTACTTCACCCTGCGTAACCGTGGCTATACCAAGGAAATCATTCGAAAATCGCATATGTATTTCCCGATTTTTGAAAAAACACTGGCGCAGTATAATCTTCCCGATGAGTTAAAATACCTTTCTATTGTAGAATCAGGACTGAGGCCTGCAGCAAGGTCGCACGCAGGGGCGATGGGGCTTTGGCAATTTATGTATTTTACAGGTCGTGAATATGGGTTGCAGCGCACCTCCTATTATGACGACCGAGTGAATCCTGTGAAAGCCACAGAGGCCGCCTGTAAAATGTTTACCAGTTTGTACAGTCAGTTCAATGACTGGGAATTGGCCTTGGCAGCCTACAACTGTGGGCCAGGAAATGTGCGTAAAGCCATTCGTCGATCAGGAAAAAAGACCTTCTGGGGAATTTACAATTACCTCCCGCGCGAAACCCGCTCCTATGTACCGCAGTTTGCGGCGGTCGTTTATACCATGAAATATGCTGAAGAGCATAATTTGTATGTCGATGATCCTGCCTATTTGCCAGATTTTCGAGAGGTGCTGGTAAGTCAGTTTACCAACCTGAAAGTGTTGGCCAATCAGTTGGAGATTTGCCCTGAGGACCTTCGCAAGCTCAACCCATCATTAAAGCACGATGCTATCCCTCCTTTTGCAAAATCTTACCCATTGATTTTGCCTGTGGAAGCTGCGGAGCGGTTTACTGCCGATGCTGAAATTTTACTGGATTCAGCAACTTACGGTCAGAAGGAAATCGACATGATCGCGCGAAATATTCCTGGCAGTGTATACGGACGTGAGCGTATTCGTCACAGAGTACGGTCAGGGGATGTGCTTGGCAGGATTGCCCGACGGTATGGGGTTCGGATTTCGGATGTCCGTGAGTGGAACAACATTCGAGGTAACATGATTCGGGTCGGTCAGCGTCTTGATATTTGGGTGAAACCATCGTATTTCGACCATCAGGCAAAAAAATATAACCGTCAGCATTCCGCAAAGAAAACAAGCTCTTCGAAGAGGTCAACAGCTAAAAGCAAACCAATTTCAGGCAAAATTTATGTCGTTAAATCTGGGGATAGCCTTTGGAGCATCTGTAAAGAAATTGACGGCCTAACGGTCAGTCAGCTGAAAAAATGGAATGGGCTGAGATCTAATCACCTCAAGGTGGGCCAAAAACTTAAAGTAGGATAACAACTGCTGAATAGAACCGAGCAAATGCTCGGTTTTTATTTTTTAGGGGGATCTTGGGCTTTTCATTCGGTAGGATAAATTGAAATTTATAACTTGGAGCTTGGAACGTTTCGCTTCCTATTTTAATTGCTTTATCCGCCAACAAAATCCGTAATCATAATGAAAAATATGTTGAAGTCCGCTGGGGCTGTTTTTGTACTGTTACTTTTAATTTTAAGTTCTTGTGATACCGATTCTTCAGGCCGTCGCAAAAAAGAATACCTTCCTGCGGCTACAGGTCAGTTTGGGCAGATCATTCTTGTGATGGACTCTGTAGCGATGAAAGGCGCCGTTGGTGAGGCAATTGAAGATGTGATTGAGAGCAATTACCCCGTACTCCCACAGCCTGAACCCCGCTTCAAGGTGATTCACGTTACTCCAAAAACTTTCACGGCTTCTTTATTGCACCAGGCAACGATCATTAGGGTTTACACCTCTGATAATAAAAGCCGAGGCAACGCACTGACTAAAAAGGCTGTTCCAGCGAGCATCAAAAATAAGCTGGACAATGCGAACCCAGGCGACTATATGTCTGTGGCCAAAGATGTTTATGCGCGCGGTCAGGAAGTGGTTTTCTTCTATGGTAAGACACAGGAAGAATTGGCAGGGAAAATTATGGTGAATGCTGAAGTGATTCAAAATTACCTGAACAATCGCGTGAAGAAGCGTGTGATCAGGGATTTGTACACCAAGGAATCAAAAGTAGAGGCCTTTAACATCACTAAAAAATTCGGGGCGAGTATGCGCGTTCCTTTTGGTTACAAAAAAGCGGAAGAGGCGGAAGATTTCTTGTGGTTCCGTAACCCAGGGCAGAAAATTGATAAAAACTTCTTTATGGCTTCCATACCATTCACTGATGAGTCACAGCTTGAGCCTGATGCTATTGTTGCCTGGCGTGACCGTCTTTGCAAGCAGCATGTTTTGGGCAGCGATGACCCGAACTCTTATATGGAAACCCAAAAAATCCTGAAGCCAGAATCAAGGGTGGTGGATTTTAATGGGAAATATGCCGTAGAGATTCGAGGCTTGTGGCGATTGCACGAGATTGCCATGGGTGGAACTTATGTGGGGTACGCTATTGTGGATGAAGCCCAAAAGAAACTGTTTTATATTGAAGGCTTTTTGTATCGCCCAGGTGGCAACAAAAGAGAAATGATGCGTGAGTTGGAAACGATTCTTTGGACCTTCAGAACCTCTGACCAATTGCCTAAAGGAAATACAGCCACAAAACCTCAAAGTAAGTAAACAGTTATAAATACCTGATCATATTCAATTCATGGCTTGTTGAAGGACTTATTTTAATATGAGAAAGACTTCGGGCCTGAGTAAAGGAAGCTGGTGTTTTGTGTCTGATGACGGAGAGAAAATCGGTCGTTTGTCAGTTACAAATCACCCGTTCTTTTAATAGGTTGAATGTGATGATTCGCTGATCACCCACCTCTCCTATAGATCCCTTACGACTCTAAAAATTAACAATAATATATGTCAGACAAATTAAAGCGAGATGCCTTAGCTTACCATCAGCAAGGCACTCCAGGAAAGATTGAGGTTGTTCCTACCAAACCAGTAAGTACCCAGTTGGATTTGGCCTTGGCTTACTCTCCAGGGGTAGCAGAGCCATGTCTTGAAATTGCTAAAGACAAAAGCAATTCCTTCAAATATACCGCCAAGGGGAACCTTGTAGGGGTAATTTCCAATGGTACAGCCGTTTTGGGCTTAGGAAACATCGGTGCAGAAGCCTCCAAGCCTGTGATGGAAGGAAAAGGTGTCCTTTTCAAAAAATTCGCAGGGATTGATGTCTTCGATATTGAAATCGATGAGGAAGATCCTGACAAATTTATTCAGATTGTAAAAGCCATGGAGCCCACCTTTGGGGGGGTAAACCTTGAGGATATCAAAGCACCAGAAAGCTTTAAAATTGAGCAGACGCTGATCAAGGAAATGAACATTCCTGTGATGCACGATGACCAGCATGGTACAGCCATCATTTCCTCCGCAGCATTGTTGAATGCCATGGAGATTGTTGGCAAGAAAATCGAAGAAATGAAGTTTGTGGTGAATGGCGCAGGAGCATCTGCAATCGCCTGTACCAAATTGTACGTTTCTTTGGGAGCAAAAAAGGAAAACATTCTGATGCTCGACTCCAAGGGTGTGATTAAAAACGACCGAGAAAACCTGGACGAAAGTAAGGCGATGTTTGCCACAGACCGCCGAGATGTTTCAACACTCGAGGAGGCGATCAAAGGGGCTGATATGTTCCTTGGCTTATCGCGTGCCAATGTGCTTTCTTCAGAAGCGGTGAAGTCCATGGCTGAAAACCCGATTGTTTTTGCTTTGGCAAATCCTGACCCAGAGATTCCTTATGAAGAGGCAATGGCTTCCCGTAAGGATATTATCATGGCGACTGGCCGTTCTGATCACCCCAACCAGGTGAACAACGTGCTGGGCTTCCCTTATATTTTCCGTGGAGCGCTTGATGTACAGGCAACCACCATCAATGAAGAAATGAAACTTGCCGCTGTTCGTGCTTTGGCAGAGATGACCAAAGAGTCTGTTCCTGAAATGGTGAAGCAGGCTTACGGAGAGCAGGCTATCAGCTTTGGGCGCGAGTATTTGATTCCTAAGCCACTGGATCCACGCCTGATCAGCAGGATTTCCCCTGCAGTAGCCAAAGCAGCGATTGATTCTGGTGTAGCACGCACGCACATCGATGACTGGGATGCTTATCGTGTGGAACTCGAAGAGCGTATAGGTATTCACCAAAGCTTGATTCGCGATGTAATTGCCACGGCCAAAAGTCAGCCAAAGCGCATTGTAATGATTGATGGCGAGTCTTCGAAAATGATTCAGGCGGCCTTCAGTATCATGGATGAAGCTATCGGTACACCTATTCTTTTAGGGAACGAGGAACTGATCCGCAGCCGAATTGCAGCATTGCAGCTGGAAATGCCTGAGGTGGAAATCATCAATCCGATGAGAAGAAACGATGAGCGCGAGGCATTCGGAGCTCAGCTCTGGGAAACGCGCAAGCGCAAGGGCATGACGTTGAAACAATGTGTGAAATCCATGCGCGATCGCAGTAACTATGCCGCAATGATGGTTGAAAATGGCCAGGCAGATGTGGTGCTGGGTGGCGTAACGCAGGATTATCCTAATGCACTTTTGCCAAGTTTACAGGTGATCGGCAAGCGCGCTGATGTAAATCGTGTAGCGGGAATGAACATCGTTACGGCCAATAATAATCCGTACTTTTTTGCAGATACAACGGTTAATGTGAACCCTTCGGCAGAAGAGCTGGCGGGAATTATCGAGCTGACAGCCGAGCGTGTGCGTTCCTTCAATATCGAACCTCGTATTGCGGTATTATCTTACTCTAACTTTGGCTCTGCTAAAGGAGAGGTACCTGCAAAGGTGCAGCAGGCCGTTGAGATCGTTAAGGGCAATCAGCCAGAATTGGTAGTGGAAGGAGACATTCAGGCCAATGTAGCGGTAAATTCTGAACTTCAGCAGGAGGTTTACCCTTTCAGTGCTTTGGCAGAGAAAGGGGCCAACACTTTTGTATTCCCTGATTTGGCTTCGGGTAATATTGCCTACAAATTACTGATGGAACTTGGCGGTGCAGAATCTGTCGGACCAATTTTGCTGGGCATGAACAAGCCAGTACAGATCTTGCAGCTGGGAGCCTCTGTTCGTGAGATTGTCCAATTGGCGGCGATTGGCGTTGTGGAAGCACAAAATAATTAACTGCTGGCAGGAAGATATTTGGTGTATTGACCAACTTCAATGTTTAAAGTTTTGATAAGAAAGTAATTAAATCCGTGGTCTTTGGCCATGGATTTTTTGCTTTGTGTAGTGCTGGGGCTGTATTCCCTTTAGTTTTTATTGTTTACCGCTTGAATTAAAGCGAAATCATTTAGCTTTGTGTAAATTGAATTGGTGGCAGAAATGGATTCAGAAATGACCTGTTGCCCTTTTTACAAAGCTTAGTTGAATAGTTATGCCGATCGTAAAGTCAGACTTTTTAGTCTTGGGCTCTGGAATTGCTGGATTATCATTTGCCCTGAAAGTTGCTGAACATGGTAAAGTCAATATTGTAACCAAATCCGAACCGAGGGAGTCAAATACCCGCTATGCACAGGGCGGAGTTGCGGGAGTCTGGGATAAATCAGATGATGTTGAACTGCATTACAAAGACACCCTTATTGCAGGGGCAGGCCTTTGCCATCCTGATGCCGTAAAGGTATTGGTGCAGGAAGGCCCAGACCGACTGCAGGAGCTGATTGATATGGGCTGTAACTTTGATCAGAATGAGGACGGTAGCTACAATTTGGCCAAAGAAGGAGGACATTCCCGTCACCGAATTTTACATTGTGCCGACCTTACAGGGGCTGAAGTAGAACGCGCATTATTGGAACGCGCGGAGGCACACCCGAACATCACGATCTTTGATCATCACATGGGTGTGGACCTCATCACTGAACACCATGTGCTGGGCAATCTGCGGGCAGATTTCAATATGTGTTTTGGGGCCTATATCCTTGATATCAATTCAAGACGGGTACTTCCTTTTCAGGCAGATTTCACCATGCTGGCCACAGGTGGTGCATCGCAAGCTTATCAGCATACCACCAACCCTGAGGTAGCCACAGGCGATGGCCTCGCAATGGCCTACCGTGCTGGGGTGCGGATCGCAAATATGGAATTCATCCAGTTTCACCCGACCTGCCTTTACAATCCAGGGAAAAAACCATTTTTGATTACCGAAGCCATGCGTGGACACGGAGCATATTTGGTGAATGAGCGAGGGGAACGCTTCATGCATAAATATGATGAGCGCCTGGAACTTGCCCCACGTGATATTGTGGCAAGAGCGATTGATACAGAGATGAAACAATTGCGCAGTGAATGTGTATTCCTTGATGTGTCACATATTGAAAAAGAAGATTTACTGAAGCACTTCCCCAATATCTATCAGCACTGTAAAAAACACCTCAAGATAGATATTGCCCATGATAGGATTCCTGTAACCCCTGCCGCCCACTATGTTTGTGGAGGGGTAATGACCAACCTGAATGCCCTGACCTCCATGCAAAACCTCTATGCCGCAGGAGAAACCGCACATTCGGGGATTCATGGGGGAAATCGCCTGGCTTCAAATTCACTTTTGGAAGCTTTGGTGTTTACGCATCGTGCTGCAGAGAAAATCATTTCCAAACGATTAAAAAACCGCCGAGATTTCTCCAATATCGTGATTCCTTCGTGGGATGATTCTGGCGCGAAAAATAAAGAAGAATGGTTTTTGATCCGAAGCAATCTTTCGCAAATCAAGCATGTTATGTGGGATTATGTTGGGATTGTTCGTTCGACAATCCACCTTAAGAGTGCTTATAAGCGTATGTCGGTGTATCTGAAAGAAATTGAGGACTACTACAAGCGCACCCGTATTTCGCCAGAGCTTTTGCAGTTGCGTAATTGTGCTGCCGTAGGCGATATGATTATACAGTCTGCTTTGAGGCGACATGAAAGCCGTGGGGCACATTACATGACCGACTACCCCTCTACGCGGGAAAGTTGTAAAAAAGACACGATTATCGTCGGGAAAATCTAAGCCCGACCATTTCCTTTCAAGATCAACCTTTATTTTTTAATGGATTCAACGGGAGCTTTATGGCCGCATTTTGGGCAATAAAGCTTTTTTTGTTCGACAATCTGAAAGTCAGCAATACTCCACCATTGTGCACAGGTGCCGCATCTGAAGTGATACAATTGCTCGATGCTATACTGATGAGCAACAGGGAGGGTGTTTTTTTTCTGATCCATTGGTTTGAATAAATTATTCCACTACAAAAATAAAAAATGATGACAAAGACCATACTGCGTGCTTTACTATTCCTGGCGGTGCCATTGCTCATGTTCAGCAATAATGCCCAGGCACAGAAAATGGGGCAACACCTGCACGGTAAAGTCTCTTATTATGCCAATAAATTTAACGGGAGAAAAACCGCCAGCGGTGAACGCTTCAGTAACAAAAAACTGACTTGCGCACACCGTACCTTTGCCTTTGGCACCCAACTGAAAGTAACCAATAAAGCGACAGGGCAATCGGTTATTGTCCGAGTAAATGACCGCGGCCCTTATGCGAAGGGACGTGTAGTTGACCTTTCAAGGAAAGCCATGGAAGAGATCGGGGGAATAAAAACGGGCGTGATCGACGCGACTGTCGAGGTGGTTGGCCTGGCAGGAGGTGCAGCTGAGTCAAGGCCGATCGTAGCACCTGAAGCGACTGCAGCTCCAAAATCAGCTCCGAATAAACCCTTGAATGCTTCCGTAGAAACAATCCAAGAACCTGCCCTCATTCATACTTTTGAGCTGAATGTTCAGCCAGCCACTTTAAGCAGTGGCTTTGTTATTCAGTGTGGCAATTATCAGTCTACCGATTTTTTGCTTCAAAAGCTGGCCACAATACCGCCTTTGGGCAAACAACAAGTTCAGGTAATAAAGGCAGGAGGCCAAACGCAGTACCGCTTGCTGATTGGGGAGTTTTCCAGCCGCAAACAGGCAGAAAAAGCATTGACTGAGGTGAAAAAATCTTTTTCCACTGCATTCGTCATTGCGATCCAAAAATTGAAAGCCTAAGTTGCCGAAGTATTCCCTCTTGAATACCATTTTATTTACCCGTGGAAGGCTTGTGTAACAAAAGTCATATAACGCCACCCACAATTGTATTTCATTTGTAACAGAATCAGTCGTCAGTGGAGATGATATCTGATTCAATTCCTGAAAAGAAGATGATCCAGAAACACGAAGCCAAGACATGCCAAAGATGTGGCAACAATTTTGAATGTAAGGTAGGTAACATCACTGAATGCCAGTGTAACGCAGTTACATTTACGCAAGAGGAAAAGGATTTCATCAAGGAAAAAGCATACAGCGACTGTATTTGTGTGCAGTGTATGCGGGAATTGAAACAGGAATATCAGGACTTCAGGCGGCAGCAACAGATGAAAAACATTAAGCAACGATAACGCGCCAACTGTGGAGGGGGACTCACCCTTTCAAAGAGCGCAGGGTATAATATGGAAAATCAAGAAACAATCATCATCGTCGGTGGCTTATCTGCTGGGCCATCAGCAGCAGCTAAAGCAAGAAGAATGAACGAAAATGCGCGCATTCTTCTATTTGAAAAAACGGATTACATTAGCTATGCGACCTGTGGTATTCCTTATGCTTTTTCAAATACCATCAAGCAACGTGAAAAATTGTTGGTGATTAAGCCTGCATTGCTGGAAAACCGTTTTGCCGTTGAGATGCACTTGAACGAACCCGTGCTTGACATTCTCCCAGATCAGCACCTCGTGGTTACCCCCGAAGGGAACTATACTTATGATAAGTTGATTTTTGCCACAGGAGCCCGCCCTTTTGTTCCTGAAATCCCTAATTTGGTAGAAGCCACCAACTGGTCGAATGTGCGGAATCAGGCAGATTTCGATAAAATTTACGATCACCTCTCGGAGATGAAGGATATTGTTATTCTTGGCGGAGGACTGATAGGTGTGGAGTCTGCTGAGAACCTCTGTAAGGCGGGCAAGAATGTTACCCTTGTAGAATTGGCACCTACGATACTGGCCACCTGGGACGAGAAATTTGGTCACCTTGCAGGAGAGGCACTGCGTGCTGGAGGCGTCGAGGTGATTACTGGAGTAGGGGTTTCTGAAGCAGTGGTGGAAGATGGCCGCCTGATCGCCGTAAAAGTAGGCGATAAAATCATAAAAGCGGATTATTTGATGACTGCCGTGGGTGGCCGTCCAAATACTGAAATACTGAAAGACAAAGGGGCTGATACCATCGGAAATGGGGCGTTGGTGGTCAATAGCCGAATGGAAACCAGCCTGCCAGATATTTATGCCGCTGGGGATAATGTGTCCATTAAAAACATCATTAACAATGAGGCGGGTTACTTCCCTATGGGGACACACTCCAACAAGGGAGGTCGGGTAGCTGGTGCAAATGCAGCAGGAGGAAATGAGCAGTTCCCTGGTGCATACGGTACGGCTATCGTTAAGGTGTTTGATTATACCATGGCGCGGACAGGCTTCAATGAGCATGCTCTTGAGCAGCGGAATATTCCCTTCAAAAGTACGCTGATTATTGCGGCATCTACTCCGGGATTTTATCCTGACCCGAAAGATTTATTTGTGGAACTGTTTTATGAACCACAGTCAGGTCGACTGTTGGGGGCAGAAGTGTTTGGCGAAAAGGGTGCTGATAAGCGTATTGATGTGTTGGCGACAGCCATTTACGCAAAGCTTACCGTACAAGACCTGCCCAATCTTGATCTGGCCTATGCGCCTCCATTTTCACCCGCAAAGGATCCTGTAGTGGTTGCTGGTTATACAGCCTCGAATACCATGAAATTCGCCCATGAGGAAATCAGCCCAAGAGACCTGGTACAATACCTTGAAACGGTAGATTCCACCTCCTATCAGCTCCTTGATGTCCGTAACCCTGTGGAATTGCAACAACAGGGGCAAATTCCTGAGGCAATTAATATTCCTTTGGATCAGCTGAGAGATCGAATAGAAGAACTGGATGCGGAAAAAACACAGCTCATTTATTGCCAAAAAGGACTACGGGGCTATTTGGCAAGCATGATTTTAGTAAACAATGGTTTTACCAAAGTAAAAAATATGCAGGGTGGTTTTCTGCTTTACAGCAAGTCGGCCTTGCCGATTGTCCCTGTTAGCGTACAGGGTTAAGTAAAATACCCCCAAAATAAAAGAATCCTGTACTTTAAAACGTACAGGATTTTTTTGTTCCTAATGTTTATCCTGCGGATCAAGCTTATCTGCAATATTGATGACGGGACTGTAGGCGCTGGCCTGGGAATCATTGCTCACCCAAATCACAACAATATTTTTTTCAGGAATAATGCCTGCAAAGGCATTAAAACCGAAAGTCTGACCGCTATGCCCATAAATATTAAAAAGGTGCATGTTCGCTAAGCCATATTGGCCAATAGAGCCTGTGCCGACAAAGCTGCTGTTCCGCAACAGCTGGGTGGTTTCAGCTTTGCTGAAGAAGTCCCCCTGCCACCACGCCCGAATAAACTTTACCATATCAGGCATTGTACTGACGATCTCCCCTGCCGCACCAGCCAGGTAAAACGACATTTGTATCTTCTGACCATTAAAGTACCCCTGCATTTTTGTCTTTGCCTGTTGTTCGGTCATATTTGTTCCGAAGTAGGTTTGGGTCAGGTTGGCAGGCTGAAGAATATGTGTCCGAATGTATTGCTGATAATTTTGCCCACTGACCTTTTCAATCAAAATCCCCAGGGCCTGATAGCCTGTGTTGCTGTATCGCCATTTTTTGTTCGGAGGGCCGTAACTGCCCCGCGTGTTGGAGGTGCGAATAATCTCCCGAGGGCTAATCTTCAGCCTTCCCTGATAGCCATATTTTTCAATCGTAGCCTCGTCAGAGCCATCATCAAGGTAATCATAAATTCCCGCCGTGTGGTTCATTACGCTGCGGATACTGATCGAATCACTCCAGTCTTTTTTATTAAAGCGGTTCAGGTTTTTCACCCAGGGCTCATCAATATATTTACTGATCGGTTTATTGATATCGAGCAAGCCCTGCTCATGAAGCTGCAAAATAGCCGTGGCAATAAACATCTTGGTCATACTGCCAATCTCAAAGCTGTAATTGGCAATTGCAGGGACATTCTGAGCCTTGTTGGCATAGCCCGCCACGGCAATCCACTGGTTTTTATTGGGAAAATCCACCATGCACAGCGTACCAGCATTGTCGTGGGTTTCTGAGGAAACCTTCACCATTTTATTAAGCCACTCAGGTGGGCGGTTACCCTGCGCAAAGGCATTACAGTTCGACAACAGGCAAAGCAGGAGTCCTTGCAACGGGTATTTCAAAATTGAAGGAAAAGACATCAATTTATATTTTTTTAAAATGGTAGGTAAAACAAAACTTTATCAATCTATTGATCTCGACGAATTTTTTCAATCAATTCAACGAAAATATCCATGTGTTGCAATGATAATTAGAAGATCTCCCTTAGATTTCGTACCTATTTATGATTGCTATCAAAATGATTAAAACCTGTTTATGAGTTTAATAGAAATAGATCAAGTTTGTAAATCCTACGAAAACCATCAGGCCCTGAAAAGCTTATCCCTTAGTGTTCCCAAAGGGAGCATTTATGGTTTGCTCGGCCCCAACGGTGCGGGGAAATCGACTTTGATCCGAATAATAAATCAGATTATATATGCCGACAGTGGCACAATTCTGTTTGATGGTGAGCGGTTGCAGCCACATCATATTTCAAAAATTGGCTACCTGCCCGAAGAACGGGGGCTGTATAAAAAGATGAAAATTGGCGAGCAGCTGATGTACCTTGCACGGCTGAAAGGCTTGAGTAAGCACGATGCCGCACAAAAAATCAACTATTGGCTCGAGAAACTGGAGCTGAAGACCTGGATCGATAAAGCGGTGGAGGACCTCTCCAAAGGGATGGCGCAAAAAGTACAGTTTATCTCGACGGTGATTCATGAACCAGAATTCCTGATCCTCGATGAGCCCTTTTCTGGCTTTGACCCCGTAAACGCCAACCTGATTCGGGATGAAATACTGGGCTTGCGTGACCGAGGCTGTACCGTAATGCTTTCAACCCACCGCATGGAGTCGGTGGAGGAATTATGTGATGATATTGCATTGATCAATAAATCGGAGAAAGTACTCGAAGGCAATAAATGGGCGGTGAAAAAGGCACATAAAGGCAACCGTTATCAGTTGATTACCGAGAGCCCCGTACAATTGACGAGCCCTTTTGAGGTGCTTCATCAGCAACCTTTAGCGCATGGGCAGCATGAAACATTGTTTCAGCTGAAGGAGGAACAAAAGGGCAATGATTTGCTGAAACTGGTCATTGACCAGGTGCCCGTGGTACATTTCGAGGAAATCATTCCTTCGATGAGTGAAATATTTATTCAACACGTTAGCCCTGCTTCGGCTAATGAAAAATCGGTCTAATGGATAAGGTATTGTTAATTATAAAGCGGGAATATCTGACCCGTGTGCGGAAAAAGTCTTTTGTGGTGATGACCCTCTTGGGGCCGTTGTTGTTTGTAGCGATGTGGGCAGTGCCGATTTGGTTGGCACAAAGCGGACCGGAAAGCAAGACGGTGCATGTGATTGATCAATCGGGTATGTTTGCGCAGGCTTTCACGGAAAATAAATCAAGTGATGTGGCGTTTGTCTATGAAAAGTTGAGCGTGGAGGATGCCAAGGAAGAGCTTGAAGCGGGGGATTATGACGGATTATTGTTGATTCCAAGGCTTGTTAAGGGCGAGGATGTGAACCTGATGTATTTCTCTGAAGTGAACCCGGGTATTTCTTTGAAGCAGCAAATCCGCAAGGTGGTTTCGCAGAAATTGCAGGAAGAGAAGCTGAAAGAATCGGGCTTGTCGAAGGAGTGGCTGGCGAAACTGAACCCTGATGTGGGCATCCGGACGGTGAATGTTACCCCTGATGGTGACGAAGCCGAGAGTCATTCGGAGGCCGCAACCGTGATTGGTTATATCGGTGCTTTCATGATTTACTTCTTCATCTTTCTGTATGGAACGCAGGTGATGCGTGGGGTGATTGAAGAGAAGTCCAATCGTATTGTGGAGGTGATCATCTCTTCTGTGCGACCTTTTCAACTGATGATGGGGAAAATTATTGGGGTAGCAGGCGTGGTGCTTACTCAGTTTTTGATCTGGATCGTGCTTTCCTTCGGGCTGACCACCCTGATTGCCATCCTGACGGGTGTGAGCGTAGGGCCAAGTGCTCCCGCGATGGCCGACCCTGCCATGGTGGCTGCAACAGCTGATGGTGTGCCGCAAATGATGGACGCACTCATGACGATGAATTTTGGATTGATCGCCTTCTCCTTTATCTTCTATTTCCTTGGTGGCTACCTGCTATACGCCGCATTGTTCGCCGCAGTAGGTTCTACCGTAGATCAGGATGGTGACTATCAGCAATTCATGTTTCCGCTGAGTATGCCTTTGCTGTTCGCTATTATTTCTCTGACGGTCGTGATTCAGGATCCGCACGGCACTTTTGCTTTTTGGATGTCGATGATCCCTTTCACCTCACCGATCGTGATGATGATGCGCGTTCCTTTTGGCGTACCGATCTGGCAATTGGCCCTTTCAATGATTTTACTCGTTGGCGGCTTTATATTCACCACTTGGTTGGCTGCCCGCATTTACCGTATCGGAATTCTGATGAACGGCTCAAAAGTGAATTATCGGGTATTGCTCAAATGGGCACGGATGAAGTATTGATTTTAAGGAGTATAATTTTTACCCTGGTTCAAGCACTTCGCTTGGGGCAGGGTGTTCGTGAAAATCAGTCCAAGCGAGACGCTTGAACGATCTAATGTTGTTAAGCAGGACTTAACAAAAAACAGCCCTTACAACTAAATGTAAGGGCTGTTTTGTATTTCTATTGATCAGTTTCTATTAAAAGAACTCACGCATTCTTTCGAAGAAGCCTTTTTCTTTCTTGCCTGGGTCTGGCTGGAAGTTGTCGGCAGTGCGCAGTTTTTCAAGCATCTCTTTTTCCTCTTTAGACAAATGCTGAGGTGTCCAGACATTAACATGAATCAACTGATCGCCTGTGCCATAGCCATTGATGTCGCGGAAACCTTTACCTCTCAGGCGAAGAATCTTGCCAGATTGTGTGCCTTCCTCGATCTTGATCTTCACTTTACCATCAATCGTTGGTACTTCAACGTGTGTTCCCAAAGCAGCATCAGCGAAGTTCACGTACAATTCATAAACAACATTGTTACCTTCACGCTTCAGTGACTCATGTGGAATCTCTTCGATCACGATCAGTAAATCACCAGGAATTCCACCACCTTTAGGCGCATTACCTTTGCCGCTCATGGACAATTGCATTCCTTCAGAAACCCCTGCAGGGATTTTTACCGTGATGACCTCCTCTTTGATTTCAACACCTGCCCCACGACAACTGTCGCAGTGCTGATCTACCATTTGTCCCGAGCCGTTACAGTTCGGACAAGTAGATGCTGAACGCATTTGCCCCAACATGGTATTGACGATCTTCTGAACCTGTCCCGTACCCTGACAGGTAGGGCAAGTGCGAAGTGATGAGCCATTCTTTGACCCGTTACCGCCACAGCTGTTACATGCATCCTGGCGCTTCACCTTGATTTTCTTCTCTACACCATGTGCCATCTCTTCAAGCGTTAGCTTGAGTTTGATGCGCAAGTTGGTGCCACGACGCTGACGAGGACGTCCGCCTCCGCCACCACCGCCACCGAAGAAGCTGTCGAATGGGCTGCCACCACCGCCACCGAAGATGTCTCCGAATTGCGAGAAGATGTCGTCCATATTCATGCCTCCGCCACCGCCGAAGCCTCCGCCACCCATTCCCTGGTGGCCGAACTGGTCGTAACGCTGACGTTTCTGAGCATCACTAAGGACTTCATAAGCCTCAGCTGCTTCCTTAAATTTTTCTTCTGCCTCTGGGTTATCAGGGTTTTTATCAGGGTGATACTTGATCGCTACCTTGCGGTATGCTTTCTTGATTTCCGCTTCGGAAGCGCCCTTTTGCAGCCCTAATACCTCGTAATAATCTCTTTTGGCCATTTGCTAAATATGGATTAAAGCGTAAGTGGTGCATTTCAGGGCAAAGGATATTGACCCTGTGCCCTGAAGTGCAACCGACTAAAACTCGATTCTTTTTAAATTTATTTTGCGCCCACAACAACCTTCGCGAAGCGAATGACCTTGTCGTTAAGCTTATATCCTTTACCAACTACGTCGAAAACCTTGCCTTTCAGCTCCTCTTCGGGAACAGGAATTTCCGTAATCGCATCATGAATGTCCGTATCGAAGGCGTCGCCCTTCTCCGTTTCAATGGGAGTCAGTCCGAACTTTTCTAAGATTGATTTCAAATTTTTAGAGATCAATACTGCACCTTCATGAACAGATTTGGCATCCATTTCTTCGTTGAAATTGTCGTTTGCACGATCAAAGTTATCAACAACAGACAACAGCTCACCGATCAATTTTTCGTTGGCATTTTGTACCAAGTCCAATTTTTCTTTTGCCGTACGGCGGCGAAAGTTGTCAAATTCAGAATACAGACGCAAATACTTGTCTTTTTGCTCCTGAACCTCGGCCTTTAAAGCATCGACTTCAGCAACTTCTTCTTGTACTTCCTCTTGAGGTGCTTCAGTGTTTTCCTCTTGAGTGGTTTCGTTTTCCGCTACAGGTTGCTCTACTTGCTCCTTTGTAGTTTCTTCGCCCTGTACGTTTTTTTCCTCTTCGTTTACAGTATTTTCTGCCATTACTAAAAAATGGTTAAATTATCTACATGAATTCTTATCTCAATTAATTTGCCAATTGGAGAAATATGTCAAATTGTCTAAAATGACTGACATAAATCTGCCAAAATGAGCTATTTGTCATCTTCAGGAGCATTCAGCCCTTGCCAGATAGCATCTTTTAATTGATCTAAGTTAGTTTGTGTAATTGATGAAATAAAGAGTGTTTTTACTCCTTCAGGAAGATCTTCTTTGAATTCCTCCATCATTTCCTCATCCAGCATATCGGTTTTGGTGATGGCCAGAATGTGGTGTTTATCCAGCAGTTCTGGGTTGTACTGCTCAAGCTCACCACGCAATACGCGGTACTCCTCTTGCACATCCTCGGTATCTGCAGGAATCATGAACAACAGCATGGAGTTACGCTCAATATGGCGTAAAAATCGCAAGCCAAGCCCTTTTCCTTCTGCCGCTCCTTCGATAATTCCAGGAATATCGGCCATTACAAATGAGCGGTTGTCGTAATAAGAAACCACCCCAAGGTTAGGCACCAAAGTGGTAAATGGGTAGTCTGCAATCTCAGGACGCGCGGCTGAAATACTGGAAAGAAGGGTGGATTTTCCGGCATTTGGGAAGCCTACAAGGCCCACATCAGCCAAAAGTTTCAGCTCCAAAACCAGCCATTCTTCCATTCCTGGTTCGCCAGGCTGTGCAAAGCGTGGAGTTTGATTTACTGCCGTTTTGAAATTCTCGTTGCCGAGGCCACCTCGCCCACCGGGGGTAATGATGATTTCCTCATCATGTTCGGTGATTTCTGCACGGATTTCATTGGTTTCAGCATCACGGATGATCGTCCCCAATGGTACTTCGATGATTTCATCTTTTCCCTGAGCTCCACTCGAACGCATGCCTCCGCCAGATTCTCCAACTCCAGCGATAATGTGCTTGCGGTAACGCAAATGCAGCAATGTCCATAATTGGGAGTTTCCCCGAACGATAACATGACCACCACGGCCACCATTACCACCATCTGGTCCCCCGCGGGGAACGTGTTTTTCTCTACGGAAACTTATTGCACCGGAACCGCCTTTGCCGGAACGGGAGCATAATCGAACGTGATCGATAAAGTTTGAAGCTGACATATATGTATAACTAAGTGCTTTTTCTTGATTTGATACGCTCAGCCGTTGCAGAACGCATAATTAACCCGCAAGTTACCAAAATTTCGGTGATCTTCCCTGTTTGGTCACCTGCTTTGTTGCTAACTATTTTAAGGGTAATGTTTTATCAGGATCAAAAACTGTTCCGCAAAAAAAAACAGCCCTATCCACTAAGGAAAGGGCTGTAAAGTCAGCAATGTTTATTTCTGACGGAAATTATTGAAGTTTTTCAACCGCTTCGCAGATGTTGCCAAAGATAGACTCAATAGAGCCAACACCATTGATGCTTGCCAATTTGCCTTGCTTATTGTAATACTCGGCAACGGGCAAAGTCTCCGCTTTATATACACTGATGCGATTGTTAATTTTATCAATGCTTTGATCATCCGCGCGTCCTGAAGATTTACCACGCTCCAAAATGCGGTTTCTCAATTCTTGATCTTCTACCTCCAAGGCGATCATCCCGCTGATAGGCGTGTTTTTGCCATTCATCAGCGTATCCAATGCTTCTGCCTGTGCCACAGTACGCGGGAAGCCATCAAAGATGATTCCTTTAGCGTCCGTTACCTCTTTCAGGCGATCATCAACCATATCAATCACTACTTTATCAGGAACAAGGTTACCGTTGTCCATGTAGCTTTTGGCCAATTTGCCCAGTTCAGTTCCTTCGCCTAAGTGTTTGCGGAAAAGGTCTCCTGTAGAGATGTGTAACAAACCATATTTTTCAATCATTAACTCTGACTGAGTTCCTTTACCTGCACCAGGAGGGCCGAACAGAACGATATTAAGCATAAGTGTAAAAATTTAAATTATGAAATTGTTATTTCGGTATGAAGTTAAAAATCTCTCGGAGATTAACTCCTTAAAAAAATGAATTTTTTATTCCGCAAGCTGATAAATAGCTGGGAGGTTACGTCCCAGGCCATCGTAATCCAGACCATATCCAACAACAAATTTGTTGGGGATCTCGAATGCGGCATATTTTACAGGAATATCTTTTTTGTAAGCTTCAGGCTTATAAAGCAGCGTGGCGATCTCAGCAGATTTCACTCCTTTGTCATTCAAAAGGTTCATGATATGCTCCAAGGTGTTGCCAGTGTCTACGATATCTTCGATGATCACTACATCTTCTCCTTTAAGAGAACCTTGCAAACCCACCAATTCTTTAATAGAACCTGTAGAGTTCATGCTCTCGTAAGAGGCCAGCTTAATAAATGATATTGTAGATTCTAAATTTGTTTGACGATACAAGTCGGCAGCAAACATGAAAGACCCGTTCAGTACTGCCAAGAAAATAGGCTTTCTGCCCTCGTAGTCCTTATTGATTTGTTGCGCTAATTTCTCGATGCCTTGAGCCAATTGCTCCTCATCTATAAACATCTTGAATGCCTTGTCTTTTACAATCATCACCTTGAAATTTTTATAAAATAAAAAAGCCCTTAATGAGCTTAAGGGCAAGCAAATATAATAGCTTCATTTCAGTATTGAAACCCTGCACCGATAAAAAGCTGTTTTTTTTGATAAAGTGAATCATTGCTTGATCTATCCTTTAGGCTTGTTATTCAATCATTAAGATGCTTTTGTTTGCTGATATATATCATGTTATTCGGTTGAATTTTTATTTTTGAGCAGTGAATTGATATAATTAACAGGAATTTTAATAATTATTACAGATTTTGTGAATGATTCTGATTCTTAAAATCTTTCAATTTATGATTAGAAACAGCTGAGTGTAAATCAAGTTAAATAGCTATATTTGCAAAGGATTTAATGATAAAATAAATACGCTTGTTTTGAAGATTTTTAGATTAAATAGTGAATCGTCGGTTGCCAACCATTTTCTGGCAGAGATGCGTGATGAAAATATTCAGAAGGATACCATGCGCTTCCGCAGAAATATTGAACGCCTTGGGGAATTGATGGCCTATGAGGTTTCCAAAGACCTGCCGTATGTTACCAAGACGGTCAAAACACCATTGGGTGAGAGCGAGATACCGATGCTGGAAAAGCAGCCTATCCTAATGACCGTGCTTCGTGCAGGCCTGCCGTTTTACAATGGTTTTATGAATATCCTCGACCAGGCCTCGAGTGGTTTTATTGGTGCATACCGTACACCAAACCCTGATGCCGAAGATGGTTTCGAGATTGATTTGGGCTATGCGGCATACCCTAACCTGGAAGGTCGTGATTTGATTATCGTAGACCCAATGCTTGCAACGGGCCGTTCGCTGGTAGATTCGATCGAGAAAGCGATTGAAAAGGGAAATCCTCGATCAATTCATATTGTTGCGATTATTGCCGCACCTGAAGGGGTTGCTTATGTGAAAGAGCGTATGGGTGACCGTTGCTCGGTATGGTTATGTGCAGAGGACAGCCACCTGAATGAAAAATCTTACATTATCCCTGGTTTGGGAGACGCAGGCGATTTGGCATTCGGGTCCAAGGATTAAGCCTGTAAAAAAGGTGATTTTTAAGAAAAAGCAGATTGATGGTCGCACATCGGTCTGCTTTTTTTTATTCACCCCATTGCTCTTCGCTTTAAGGTCTTTTTATTAATATTGTAGTCTTATACAACCGTATTACTTTTTAGGTTTTCTATGAATCCAATGTTAATCAATATTTTATCCTTGATCGGAGGGCTGGTATTACTGATCGCCGGAGGGCATTACCTGGTTAAAGGAGGCTCTACTTTAGCATTACGCTACAAGATTTCGCCGATGGTCGTTGGGCTGACGGTCATTGCCTTTGGTACCTCAGCACCCGAGTTGCTGGTCTCTGTGCAGGCGGCATTCCGTGGCAGTCCCGATTTAGCGATGGGAAATGTGGTGGGCTCCAATATTTGTAACCTGGCATTGGTTTTGGGAATTACCGCCCTGATCAGTCCGATTATGGTGGATAAAAAGACCATGAGAATCGATTGGCCCGTAACCTTTGTTGCTTCTTTACTGCTTTTTGTATTGGTGCATGGTGGCATGCTGAGCCTGGTGGAGGGCGCCGTTCTTTTTGCGGGTCTGATCGCCTATTTAGCCTATCAGATGGTGGATGCAAAACGAAACCCACACGTTCCCGAGGAAGTGGCTGAAGTACTGGAGCAGGGAATTACGGGCAGTATATTTACGGATCTTATGTGGATACTCGTCGGTGGAATTGGCTTGTATTTTGGGTCAGATTTCTTTGTGGGTGGTGCGCAGGCGATTGCATTGTACTTTGAAGTGCCCGAGCGGGTTGTTGGACTGACCGTAGTGGCGCTGGGAACGAGCTTGCCCGAGTTGGTGACCTCAGTTATTGCCGCACGCAAGCAGCAGGTTGACCTGGCTTTGGGGAATTTACTGGGCTCCAATATTTTCAATATTCTTTGTATCCTCGGGATCACTTCCATGATTCACCCGATTCATGTACAGCAGGCTTTTATTTCCAACGACATGATCTGGATGCTGGCCATTACCCTGGTGGTTTTGCCGATGATGTGGCTGGGTAAAAAAATTAGCCGTGTGGATGGCGCTATTCTGCTGGGGTTATATATTACTTATACCGTTTTGGTGTTGGTATAAATTGCGGTAAACGAAGATCAAAAAGGCCGTTTCTCATGATTTTTTTCAAACTGTCCGATTAATCGACATAGGGATAACCAATCCTGAGTTGTGGCCGTTGTGATCATGTGGAGATTGTAGCAATGAGTAAGTATATACCTGTCTATCTGATCAGTATGATCAAGTTTATTGGTGGGCCCGCCCTGGGTTCAACACTTGGCCTGACTTATTGGGAAACCGTTGCCTTGAGTGTGCTCGGTATGATGACCTCCGTCGTGATTATTTCCTTTTTCGGACTGCAGCTGCGCAGATTTATGCAGCGAAAAAAACTCCTTGGCAAGAAAAAATTCTCACCGAGGAGTCGTCGTTTTGTCTTCATCTGGAAAACCTTCGGGCTTTGGGGTGTTGCTTTCCTTACCCCCGTATTTTTCAGCCCAATAGTTGGTACTTTACTTGCTGCGCTGATGGGTGCCTCGCGCCCAAAACTATGGGCCTACATGTTTATTTCATCCGTATTTTGGAGCCTGAGCCTCAGTTATGTGGTGCACAGTCTGCTTTAGGATGTAAGGGGCTGGCACACAACTGTGTTTGCAATTTATTGCACCAAATAAAATTTGCGCTCGCCTATTTTGACCATAGAATGAATTCCAGGTCTATTGCAAAAAGCTTTTTCATGACTTATGGGCTGAAGACACATCTTTTAATAGCTTCGGGTTTTAACCCGATGGATATATGTAACGGGAAAAAATTTGAATACAGATTCTCCATTGACCGTTATACAACAGCCTCCGTATTTAGGTCAATTAAGCCTTCTGAATCAGTACCGTCGCGTAAGCAGAGATTCCCTCCTCGCGGCCTACAAAACTCATCTTTTCAGTCGTTGTCGCCTTAATCGAAAGGTCTTCCTCTTCTATGCCCATCACTTCGGCAAGCACCTTTTGCATTTCAAGAATATGCGGGTTGACTTTCGGTTGCTCCAAACAGATGGTCGAGTCAATGTTACCAATTTCATAACCCTTTTCCCTGATGAGCTTCATGACTTCAGCTAAAAGAATCTTGCTGTCAATTCCTTTGTATTTCGGGTCTTTATCGGAAAAGTGGTAACCAATATCACGCAAGTTCGCTGCGCCAAGCAGGGCATCGCAAATTACATGTACCAGCACGTCGGCATCAGAATGGCCTACCGATCCTTTGGTGTGAGGGATCTTGATGCCTCCCAGCCATAAATCATATCCTTCTTTTAATTGATGGACATCATAACCGAATCCTACTCGAATTTTCATAATTTAATAATATCTTAGTTTCTTTAAAGATAAGGGAACATTAGGGTGCTACCAAATGAAACAACCTGCTCCTATTCTCTATTGTATGGGTACAAAAATATTAAAACATCGGGCATCAGCCGAATATTTCTTAAGAAAGGCGAATGAATATTTTACAGTTTGATTACAAAAAATTTTTAGAAGAGGACATCTGGAATGTTCAGCTGAAACACATGCCCCTGGGCAAAAAGATCGGGTACCGCAGTTTGCGGGTGCTTACTTTGGCATTCAATGGGTATGTTAAGAATACCATTCCCCTGCGTGCGGCGGCGCTTACTTACTATACGCTACTGTCGATTGTTCCTGTGCTGGCACTGGCATTTGGCGTGGCCAAGGGTTTTGACCTCGACCAAAAGTTGGAGGCCATTATCTATGATGCGCTAAAAGGTCAGCAGGAAGTGGCTACGCAGCTGGTGGAATTTTCGGAGAAGATGCTCTCCAACGCCAAAGGTGGCGTGGTGGCAGGAATTGGTTTTTTGGTACTTTTTTACTCCGTAATGAAGCTGGTTTACAGTATTGAAACAAGCTTTAACGATATCTGGCAAGTGAAGCAGCTGCGGTCTGTGGCACGTAAATTTACCGATTACACAACCATGATCATCATTGCCCCCATCCTGGTGATCATATCTTCCTCTTTGAATGTCATGGTGGTTTCTAAACTGCAAGAGCTGACCAGTGAAGTGGATAATTCCTTTGTGAATGAGTACCTCAGTCAGGGGGTAACCATGGCCGCTACCCTGTCGCCATATATTATGCTGATGTTGCTCTTTACGGTGGTTTACCTGATTATGCCTTACACCAAGGTTCCTGTGAAGTATGCAATAGTGGCGGGCGTAATCGCTGGATTTTTTGTGCAGACTTTGCAATGGATTTATCTTGATCTGCAAATTGGCGTATCGAGCTATAATGCGATTTATGGTAGTTTTGCTGCCTTGCCACTGTTAATGATTTTCTTTCAGCTGAGTTGGCTTGTGGTGCTGTTGGGGGGGCAGTTGGCATATTCATTGCAATCCGTGAGGGAGCATACCCGAACCATGCGACTGGGCCGAATACCTCATCGTAACTTGCGGACTGTCGGGCTGATGGTATGCCGTGAGGTGGCCCGTGATTTCATCTCCGAGAAAACACCACCTTCCATCAACGACCTCGAAGAGCGGCTTGATGTTCCCTTTTTCTATCTTGACGATGCGGTATCGAAACTGAAGAATGCGCACCTGATTGTAGCGGTGCACGAGGGAGAGGAATCGGATGAGCGTTCGGGCTTGGTGCCTGCAATCCCGATGGAGCATTTGACGGTTTTACGGGTTGTAAAAGCTTTGGAAAAAGTGGGGGTTTCTGATCAGGCATTAAAACAGTCTTCAGATTTTATGCAGTTGCAAAACCGCCTTGAACAGATGCACGAAGCTTTAATTGAGCATGACCTCAACGAGCGAATTATTGATATTCTATAAAAGTAAAAATCCCCATTCCAATAGCAGGAGTGGGGATTTTAATTTAAAGACCCTATCGATACAGGCAGCATTCAGCCTGAGGCGTCTGTTTTATTTTTTTGCTTTATAGTGCATCGTTGTACAGCTATTATTTACGAGGTATTTATTGGCTACCGACTTAATGTCATAAGCCGTTACTTGGTCGATTTTCGCCAGTTCCTCATTGATCATGTTCGCGTCGCCCAAAACATCGCCCATCGCAAGGAACATCGCACGGTTGAGCAACTCAATTTCAGAGAAGGCATGAGATGCCTGTGCCTGATTTTTGGTCTTTTCTACGGCGGTATCATTAATGCCCGCTTTCATATTGTCCAATACCTCAGTAATGCGAGATTCGGCATAGTCCAGCGTAACCCCCTCATTCAGTTTTCCGCCAACGACAATCAAACCTGGATCAAAAGAACCTGAAGCATAAGCACTGATAGAGTTAAATACCTGATCCTGCTTAACGAGGTCATTGTACAGCATGGACGATCGCCCTTTGCCCAAAATATCATTCATCAGGTCAATGGCATAATAGTCCGAATGCAGGCGCTCAGGCATACGGAAAACCTTGTAAATGGCATCCAGCGGGACGTCAGCTTCAATTTCCAAGCGTCGTTCTACCAATTGCGCAGGCTCAACAGGCAATAAGCGCTGATTTTTCGGCCCTGCAGGAATACCGCCAAACCATTTTTCACTCAGCCTTTTCACCTGCTCCACGGTAACCTGTCCTGCAACCACTAATGTCGCATTGTTTGGTCGGTAGAATTTATAAAAGAATTCCTCGACATCCGCCATTGTAGCTTGCTCAATGTGGGAAATGTCCTTTCCAATCGTTGGCCAGCTGTAAGGGTGCGAGGTATAAACTACTGGGCGCAGCTTCAGCCATAGGTCGCCATAAGGCTGATTGAGGTAACGCTGTTTGAATTCCTCAATAACTACTGAGCGCTGTACTTCAAGAACTTTGGGGTCGAAAGAGAGACTCAGCATCCGATCTGATTCCAGCCAAAAAGCAGTTTCCAGATTTACAGCGGGCAAGTTGATGTAGTAATTTGTGATGTCGGGGGTCGTGAAGGCGTTATTATCGCCTCCAACCAATTGCAGTGGGGTATCGAACTGCGGAATATTTTTTGATCCGCCAAACATCAGGTGCTCAAAGAGGTGCGCAAAGCCTGTTTTATCTTCAGACTCATCCCTTGAACCTACATCGTAAAGCAAGTTAACCGCCGCCATGGGAGTACTATGATCTTCATGTACAATGACTTTAAGGCCATTTTCTAATTGAAAGCTTTCAAATTTTATCATATTAGTTTTTGAGCAGATGTAGGATGCACAAGGAGCGGAGTCGCTTCTGCATTGGAACATATTTTATAATGGAAGTGTAAAAATAGTAAAAAACCATTAGTAAAATTAAGTATTGGGGAGTTGTTCACTTCAATTAGTGATGAATATTGCACATCTTTGAAAAGAATCCTTTTTTTAGCGAAAAAGATTCTTTTTTTTGAGGAAATATCGTTTGCTAACCCATTGTGCCTCACCTAAAGTGATGGAATTAATTTGGCCTGCTGCTTTGCGCATGAATTTTATAAAAAATCTACATAAAACATTTGACCGCATCATCCCACTATTCTTTGTGGCGATACTAACGGCTTTTTTGCCGTTGGGAACTGCTGTGGCTCAAAATAAAATCCCTTCTTCTTCCGATGCCATCATGTACCAGTCTGGAAAACAAAAGTCCAGTCAGGGATCTAATTATCTTCGCCGGCAGGCTAAAGAACGGGAAAAATCCTCCAGAAATGCTCAACAGGGACTGAAAAAGATGAAGCGCTCCCAGCAGCTCGAGTCCAAGTACATGTCCCGTGAGATGAAGAAGTTTAAAGGGAATCGCAAGCGAAAGAACCGGAAGGCGGTTTATAAAAAATCTTCCCGCAAGGCGCGTAAAGGTGGCGGCGGAATGACGCAGGCTACTCCCGAGCGATTTAACCGACAGGTACCACAGCGTGGGGGAAATATGACCACTGAAAAGCCTTTGGTTGCGGAACGCTTTAAGGAACGCCCATCGAACTTTGATAAATACCGTGGCGGTAAGGGGCATAATGTGGCCTATGATGCTGGCGGAGGAGTTACCGGAAAACACCGTTCGCGGGAATTAAAAAAGCAGGGGCAATTTAGGTCTTCGGCAGACATTTCTAAGAAATACCTTTCAAGGAAGCAGTCGGGAAGCTATGGGGCGCCAGGACAACGTCGTCAGGTAAAGAACAAACGGGCGGTGTATAAGTATGCCTCGAAAAAGCAGATGAATAACCGTGGGGAGTATAAACTGACAGCCGAACGTTTCAAGACCTACCCGAACCGCGATAAGTTTAATCCTGGGAAAATGGATCGCGTCAGCCCAAATGCGGAAAAGCGGAAGCGGGCAGACAAAGCTGGCGAGGCGCAGTTTCAGGGCATGGCGAAATCCTCGAAGCAGCTTGAACAACGTCGATATACTGGCCACTCTTCTTATAGTGGGGATTTGCGTCGCCGCCAGACGGCCAACAGTTATGAACAGCGAAAATATAAGTCCTCCGAGGCACTGAGCCAGGGGATGTCAAAAACAAAGCGACAGAATGATCGCCGCCTAACTTCGAATTCGACGGGGCAGTCAAGATATAGTGGGGATTTGCGTCGCCGCCAAACGACGAACAGTTATGAGCAGCGGAAATATAAATCTTCCGAGGCACTGAGCCAGGGGATGTCGAGATCGCAGGGTACTATGGCTGATCGTTCAGCACGGAAATTTGTAGCAACACAGTCGTCAAACTATACGGGTGATCTTCGGAAGAAGCGCGCCAATAAATATCAGATGATGGCCCAAAAATCATCGGAGGCTCAGCGTCAGGGTGGTTGGAAAGGTTCGGCTGCGGATATTTATTTGGGAAGGCAGTTATCGGCGAGGAAGCATAATAAATTCAGCGGAACTCAGCGACAGGAATCTTTCCGTCAGAAAAACTCCAAGATGGAAAAAAGCTCAGACCGACTGCAGAAGCAGGGACTGACCCTCGGAAAGCCGATGGATTCGAGGGCTTTGGAAACTGCCTTTATTACGCGGTCTTATCATCAGCAGAAAATTATGAAAGGGGGCGAGAGCCGCGACCAGCGTAAAGCTCGGATGATGGCCAAATCGGCAGAAATTCAGTCGCAGGGCATGACGAAAGTGCGGACAAAGAACAGCCAGTTTGAACAATATAAGTACAAGTCTGGAGAAGGATTGAAACAGGGTATGACGGTGGTGGATACTCAGCGGGAGAAAATGAAGCGTTATGAGTTTCAGTCGGAACACCGGCAGCGTTTTACCGGGACTTTTGTTCAGCAGAATAAAGTAACGAAGTATCAGGATAAGTCTGCGGAAGCTCAGGGTCAGGGGATGTTTATCGTCGATACGCACCGCCAGAAGATGGCGCGTTATGAGGCGATGTCGAAGTTGGCGCATCAGTATGAGGGCGATCGCATACAGCGAAATAAGGTAACGAAGTATCAGGATAAGTCTGCGGAAGCTCAGGGTCAGGGGATGTTTATCGTCGATACGCACCGCCAGAAGATGGCGCGTTATGAGGCGATGTCGAAGTTGGCACATCAGTATGAGGGCGATCGAATTCAGCAAAATAAAGTCGCTAAATACCAGGATAAGTCAGCAGAAGCTCAGGGTCAAGGAATGTTTATTGTCGATACTCATAAGCAGAAGATGGCACGTTATGAAGCGATGTCGAAGTTAGCGCATCAGTATGAGGGGAATATGGTATATCGTAATAAAGTAAGTTACTTTCAGGATAAATCAGCAGAGGGGCTCAAGCAGGGCTTGTATGTGCCTGACCAAACGAAAACGAAGCAAAAATACTATCAGCAAAAATCTAAAGAGGCGCATTTGTATGCAGGGAACCTTCCTGCCAGAAAGTACTATGGACAGGTGCAGAGCCGCCGACAACTCATGGCCTCACGGATGTTGAGGTACAGTGGGGAGCCGCATGCGGAAGTAAGCCGACTGGGCTACTGGTGGAAGGACCTCTGGAGTAACGATAATGAAATGAAAGCCGTTAGAGTAAAAAAGAAAAAGCCAGGTTACAACTCCCGTGAAGCCGAGATTTGGGAGACGGAACGTCCTTTTGGAAATATTAACAATTAGCCTTTTATAACTCAATAGAAAATGAATTGGAATACATTAGATAGTGTTGATCAGCTGGATCAAATTGCGCAGGAATCTTTCGAACAGCCAGTAGTTTTGTTTAAACATTCTACCCGTTGCCCGACGAGCGCAATGTCATTACGTTTTTTTGAAAATGGCTTTAAGGAAGAGGCAGGAATCAAACCTTACTTTTTGGATTTGATCGTTCACCGAGACGTGAGTAACGAAATTGCCGTGAAATTCGGCGTCTTGCATCAGTCCCCACAGGTTATTTTACTGAAAGACGGCAAGGCGGTTTTTGATGCCTCGCATCATGAAATAAATTTCGCACACCTTCCCAAAGCACTACAAGCATAAATTTTCAGGTGAGTGATCATCAATAATGGTTACTCACCAAAACCTACAAACATTCGCACCTGCCAGAAGTAATATCCCCAACAAAAACCATCACCTCATGAGGCTTAAACTACACATCGTATTATTTTTTTTGGTTGCCTGGGCAGCTCCTACCCTTTCCAATGCCCAAGAACTTGATGACGACCTCTATCTTTCTCAATTTGTATGGGGGGTAAATAAAGCCTCAAATTCTGGCCTGATCGGTGGGTTCATGTTTCGGTACAGCAAAATGAAGAATGAGAAAACCTATCAGTCCTATGGGCTTGAAATAGTGAATATCAAACACGCTAAGGAACGCAGGGAATCAACCCTTACAGGTAGCTCTTATATTTTTGGGAAATCAAACTACCTGTACAATTTCAGATTTCAATATGGGCTGGAGCGTCGCCTATTCAGGAAAGCAGCTCAGCAAGGGGTTCAGATAAATTTCCTGACCTCCATTGGTCCTTCGATTGGTTTGGTAACGCCCTATTATATTGAGGTGGCAGGTGATGATGCTTCGGGAAATCGGCAACAATACGATCCCAACAACCCTGCCCATCAGAGGGGTTCAATTCTTGGCCCAGGGGGTATCTTTCAGGGAGTTCCAGAATCATCCTTTGCATTTGGGGGGAACCTTAAGGCCGCAATGACCTTCGAGTTTGGCGGCAGCAAAAAAAATATTGCGGGGATTGAGGTTGGCGCATTGATAGATGTATTCGCTCAAAAGGTGATCATCATGCCTAATGCAGAGAACAGTGCATTCTACCCGAATGTCTACATCACCTTTTACTACGGAAGCCAACGGTAAAAAATTAAAAACGATCTTCATCCACAAAGCATCTTTTCTATAAAGGATGCTTTTTTATTGCCTAAGAATAATGAAGATTAGCCCTATAGATAGTGATATAGGCGAAATTTATTGATACTCACCCTTCTATTTAACTTTTAATTTTGACCATTTTAATTACATTTGTGAATGATATTCATCAATAATGTGAATGTCAAACCTAAAACGTAAGCGTTTTTTTCTATGATTGATTTACCAGTAATAACCAGTGTTCCTAACGAAACAACAGCAGATGGCCGGACAAAAAAACCGTCATGGTTAAGGGTCAAGTTGCCTGTTGGAAAGGATTATAAGAATGTTAGGGATATTGTTGATAAGCATAAATTACATACCATCTGCCAAAGTGGTAATTGTCCCAATATGGGAGAGTGCTGGGGTGCAGGAACCGCCACTTTCATGATTTTAGGAAATGTGTGTACCCGTTCGTGTACTTTTTGTGCCGTATCTACGGGGCGACCACCTGAGTATGATGATGCAGAACCTCGCCGTGTAGCGGAGGCGATCACTAAAATGAAAGTGAAGCACGCTGTGATTACTTCGGTGAACCGTGATGAACTGAAGGATCGTGGTGCAGAGATTTGGTATCAGACGGTAAAGCTGACCAAAGAGATGAGCCCGTTAACAACGATTGAAACCCTGATTCCTGATGTGAAAGGCACTTGGTCTGCTTTGGAACGTATGGTTGAAGGTGGACAGGAAGTGGTTTCTCACAATATGGAAACGGTAGAGGAGTTATATCGCCAGGTGCGACCTCAAGCCAAATATGCCCGAAGTCTTGAGCAAATCCGCAGGACGAAAGAATTGGGGATGCGCACCAAAACGGGTATTATGCTTGGTTTGGGAGAAAAGCCTGAGCAGGTATTGAAAGCGATTGATGATTTAGCGGCAAATGGTTGTGATATCCTGACCCTTGGGCAGTACCTGCAACCGACCCACCGCCACCATGAGGTGATCGAGTTTATTACCCCTGAGATGTTTGAATATTACAAGCAGGAGGGTGAGCGACGAGGCATCAAGTATGTGGAGTCTGGGCCATTGGTTCGGTCGTCTTATCATGCTGAGCGCCATGTTAATGTATAGTCAGAAAAAAATCAATAGAAGGGGTAATGTTTTACATTACTCCTTTTTTTATACCTTTTGGTGGATAAAAGTTGGTTAATATTTAAAATTCAGAAATCAAATCATATTTTTGGGTAATCGCTTCACTCTAATTTTTGACTGGTTGAAAAAGTTAAAGAAAATTATAGCCTTGATAAGGAAATATGCGCCCTCGTCAGATCCTGCGCGCCTCAAAATTATGGGGATTTGTTTCTTGTCAGCTTTTGGCTTTTGGTTACTTACCGCACTGCAAAAAACAGATCATCGGATGGTGATCAAGGTGCCTATTGGCTATCGGTATAACCAAAGTGAGTTGAGTGTAATGAAACCTCTGCCCGCTTATGTACAAGTGGAGGTTTCTGGTGAGGGGTGGAACTTGCTGAAGCAGTATTCTCCTATTTCCGATACCCCGATAGAAATTATTTTACCTTCAGATGCCTCGCGGAAGTATATTACCTCCTATGGTTTGAACAATGACGTCCATGAATTTCTGAGAGAGAGAGAACTCCATCTTGAACGGATTTTAACAGATACCCTTCGATTTGATATTGATAAAAAGGTCAGAAAAAAAGTGAAACTCGCGGTGGAAATTGATTCCATAAGTCTTGCGCCTGGTTATCGGATATTATCAGCGATCAGTACTTTTCCCGATAGTCTTGAACTTCTTGGCCCAGCACATTTACTGAAAAAGCAACCAGATGTATTTCATGTGAAGCTTCCGTTGAATAACATTGAAGGGGAAGTGAATGAACAGATTGATATTGCGGCGCAACTCAAGCCGTATATCAGTATTTTTCCTTCCAAGGTAAGGGTGGCTTTCGATGTCGATCACCTGGTGACTGTCAATCGAAAAATTAAAATGGAGCTGAAGCACTTTGACCCTAAAGGAGCCTGGTTCATTAACGACAGCAGCACCTATATTCAGTACGATATCCGTAGCAGAGATAAAGACCTTGACCTCCCTTTTCGTGTAGGGCTTGATTTTTGGCAACTCGATCGGGACTCGATGGTTATGCCCGATGTAATTTCCATTCCTAAACATGTAGAGAATGTTCATTTGGATTCTGGGGCTATAAAAATCCTATTTAAGCAACCTGTAGTAAAGGAAGGTTCCAAAAAGTAAAATGAAGATGAAAGTAGGCATTACTGGAGGGATTGGCGCGGGAAAATCTGCCGTTTGTAAATATGTGGAAGTTTTGGGCTATCCCGTTTATTATGCAGACGATCGCGCCAAGGAGATCATCGTCGCGCATCAGACTGTTCGGGCACGGATTATAGCTTTGCTGGGACAGGAGGCTTACACCTCTGAAGGGTACAACCGCGCATGGGTAAGCCGTCAGGTATTTTCTTCACCCGAAAAGCTGGCGAAGCTTAATAGTATTGTACACCCTGCCGTAAAGGAGGATTTCAGCTTATGGGCATCGGCTCAGACGGCCCCCATAATTTTCAAGGAAGCGGCAATTATGCTTGAGCAAAGTGCTGCCGAGCGGAATGTTGATGTTGTTGTGGCGGTCATGGCACCTCGTGCAGAGCGGTTGATTCGTATTCAGCAAAGGGATCCACAACGCAGTGCATCAGAGATTCAGAAAATTATTGACCGACAAATGCCTGAAGCGCAAATGACAGCCCTGGCAGATGTGATCATTAATAATGGCGATCACGATGCCCTCATCCCACAGATCAATGATTTGATTGCTCATTTAAGTAAATCAGCAGGAAAATTAATTTGATCGGTGTAGAACTTGGTTCTTTTATGTTTTGGGTCGAACAGCTCAAACTGGTCGATCATATCAAGCCGTGGATTGTAAAATACTTCCACATAAAAATCATGCACCAGATATAAATTGACTTTGTGCCTGTAGTATCGGATAGAGACAATGAAAGTCCCGTGAAAATACAGGGTCTTAATTTTATCCCGATATGTTAATTGTCTGAAGTCTTCAAAAGTTTCTAAATGCATCATAACCCGTCTTTACCCGTTGGCACATGATCTGTTAAACGGCTGAAGGGCATTTCTGTTAATAGTCGATCGTGATTGCGCAGGGGCAATGGGTAGGTATGGACAAAAAAAACAGCCTCAGGAATTCCCTGAGGCTGTTTTTATATCAGTAAACTAAAATCAAAATACTTGATAGTAGAAGAATAGCACCCATACCAATACCAGGATTGGGAACAGGATAGGCAATGAGTAACGAATGATGTAACCGAAGAATGAAGGCATCTTGATTCCCTCTTGCTCCGCAATCGATTTTACCATAAAGTTTGGCCCGTTACCAATATACGTCATCGCGCCAAAGAATACGGCAGCAACCGAGATGGCGGTCAGCTCAAAAATACTTGATTCGCCCACATGTAATGTGCCTGCAGCAAAGGCCTGAACATCAGCTTGGCTTGAAAGCTCAACACCTTTAGAAGCCATAGAGGCCGCAAGGAAGTTCAGGTAAGTTGGCGCATTGTCCAGGAATCCTGAAAGTGCACCTGTTCCCCAATAAAGAGTGTTGTGGTTGATCATGGCTTGTCCTGCAGGAGACTTAGCAAAGTTTCCTACCAGTTCCAGTGCAGGCATCATGGTACCAAAAATACCAATGAAAATAAAGGCAACCTCACGGATCGGTTCGAAATTGAAACCATTACCTTCCAGAGCTTTTTTGTCAGCGAATTTATAAGAGAAGAAAGCTGCAGCCAGCATAATGATCTCTCTTATGAAAGACATTTTTTGTCCATCGTAATGAATTGCAGGAACCCAGTCGAATACGTTAGGATCCAAAAATACTGCGGCAACAACAACAAACAACCAAGCAAAGTTTTTCGAACCAGTGAAGGTGATTTTACCTGAATATACCTGCTTTTTGTTTCCAGTAGTTACGGTAGTCGTTGTGGCATCGCCACTATTAATTGTTTCTTCATTGTAAGCCATTTCAGCTTCCAATTCATTCTTGCTGTTGTTGTGACGGTCGAAGAAGTAGAATACGCCTGCCAACAAAATAATCGCAAATGCCCAGGTATCGAAGTTATTGGTCATGGTCCAGAAGAACGGAACACCTTTCAAGAAACCTAAGAACAATGGAGGATCACCGATTGGCGTCAGGCAACCACCTACGTTGGATACCATGAAAATAAAGAACACAATGTGATATGGCTGAATACGTTGTTTGTTCAATCTCATGAATGGACGAATCAACAACATAGAAGCACCTGTAGTACCGATAATATTGGCGATCACAGCACCCACAAGCAATAAAGCTGTATTGGCCAGCGGAGTGCCTTTTCGGTCTACATTGATCATGATCCCGCCAGAGGCAACATAAAGCCCTGTCAGTAGAGCAATAAACTGCACATACTCAAAAAAGGCGTGTACAGGCCCGTGGGTATTTCCCATAACCAATAAGTAGTAACCGACCACCAGAGCGGCCAACCCTACCGCTACCTTTGGGTAATGGTGGTGCCAGAAATGTTCATAAAATAAAGGACCTGTTGCAATCATCAACAACAATAAAACGAATGGAATCACCGTCCATGCTGGTGCCTGATGGTGATCGGCTTCATGATGACCATCGTCGGCGCTCACCGTCTGATGATCGTCGTGTTGGTGGGCATCAGCAGTAATGGTCGTTGCTGCCGAATTTGGGGCTGATGTAGCGAACGCCTGCTGACTAACGGCCCCCGCAACTGTTAGCACAGAGACTAACAGGAAAACAATAAATTTCTTCATAATCTGCTTTAATCAACTCAAAAAATCCCTCATAATGAATTACAGAGCATGCGTTGATCCTTAATTTAGTTTTAAGTTAAATTATTCCTGATCTTGGAGTTGTAGGTGTTTTTGGAATGTGTACCATTGGCTTTCATCTCAAAAAGCACCTTTAGTACAATAGCGTAAAAAAAAAGCCTTAAGCTATTCTATTATCCTATTTTTAATAAAATAACTCTTTTTTTATTAACGGCACATAAATTTGACGGATTCTAATAAACATTTGCAAGGTAGGAAAAAATCACATTAGCAATCAATTAAAATTTTAACCAGTGATAAAATTCAAATTCATTTGATTGGAACTAAAAGTCTTTATGTACCGGTTGCATGTTGTGTATTATTAAAATTACAGCAAAAAAGACGCCATAAGCTATTTTAGGATGCTTAAAGTCACAAGTTTTTGCATCTTTGTCTAAACAAAATCAAAAGATTCTTAGCGGATGAAAACCGATGAAATGATTAATATTGTATTGGACGTTGGCAACACACGTGCAAAGTTAGGCGTTTTTTTCGCTAATAAATTGATAAAAATCAGTAACAAAGTTGATCGTTTTTCGATTGATCAGCTTTTGGGCGAATACCCGAAGGCCAATATTATTTATAGTAGCGTTGGGCAATTCGATCAAGCGTTGTTCCATGCCCTCAAAAAAAGAGCCCACTATTTGGTGGAATTAAAATCATCCACCTCAGTGCCTTTCATCAACAAATATCACAGCCCTCAAACGCTTGGAGTAGATCGGGTAGCAGGTGTGTGTGGTGCCCAGCAGTTGTTTTCTGGCAGACCAGTACTGGTCATCGATGCAGGAAGTTGTGTTACTTATGATCTGATTGACGCCCATAAGGTGTACCATGGTGGGGGGATTTCCCCAGGTTGGAAAATGCGACTGAAAGCCATGCATGAGTTTACCGCAAAATTACCCGATTTAGCGGCCGAAGTGCCAAGTGATATTTTAGGCAAAAATACGGTTGAATGTATGCAAAGCGGTGCTTTTTATGGACTTTTGTCAGAAATGCGTGAAATTATTAGCCACTATCACACGAAATTTAATAACTTGCAAGTCATCATGTGTGGAGGAGATGCTTCCGTGTTTCAATCACATCTCGGTAATTTAAACAATTTTGTGGAGCCTGATTTAGTGTTAATCGGTCTTAATGCAATATTACATCATAATGTCAAAGAAAAGAATTAGTGTTGTAAGCCTTGTGCTTTTATGGATTGCCTGCTCCTTTCAAGCAGCAGCGCAAATGGCTCAAACCCCCTACTCCTCTATGGGGATTGGTAGTCTGAATCCACAGGGATTTGCATCAAATCAGGGGAAAGCAGGCGTTGGAATCGCACAGAGCTCTCCTTGGTTTATCAGCAACCTCAACCCCGCGCTGTTGTCAAATGTTAATCTAACCCTTATAGAAGTTGGAGGAAGCTATGATGGCCGAACTGTTCATGACGAGCAATATTCTCAGTTTTCAGGTTCAGGAAACTTGAGCTATATTTCGATTGCTTTTCCAATTATGGCCGGGAAATGGACCATGAACTTTGGTTTTAACCCATATTCAAATATTAATTACCGCATTAATCAAGGCACAAGCCCTGTAATGACGGGTCCTTTGGCGCCAGACGGATCAGCTTATATTTACCGATCGCAGTCACTTCAGGGTGAGGGAGGATTACGAACAGCCTATTGGTCAAATGGGGTTCGACTAAATAAAAATTTCAGTATTGGGCTTAAGGCATCATATTTGTTTGGATTTTATACGAGGGAACAAATTAGTAGCTACCGCGATGAGCGTGCGTTCGATTTGGATCCGAGTGTAGCCGAGGAAGCCTTTAGATTTAGCTATCTGACGGCCTATCAGGATAAAATATCGGTAAGCGACCTTGCTGTTCAGCTTGGTGGGCGATACCGTGGCAAGATTGGCGAGAAAAAATGGTTGAATATTGGTTTGACCTATGATATTCAGGCCGATTTGTCGGGTTCTCGTGAGATTGCGCTTGAACGCCGTGTGAGCACTGGTAACCCCTATGCTCCTGAGGTGATCCGTCAGCCGATTTTAGATGACCCAGGTTATACAACTGACCTGCCAGCTAAGTTAGGGGTTGGCCTTGCTTTTGAAAAGGAATATAAATACTCGATCGCCCTGGATTTTACGCAACAGGATTGGAGTAATCATTTGCAAAATTCAGGATCTGATGCTTACTCATTGGGGAATGCCTATAAGTTAGCACTTGGTGGAGAATTTACACCAGACATGTTCTCGGTGAGAAGCTATTTCTCGCGTGTGGCTTACCGCGCAGGGCTTTCATTTGAACAAACGCCTTATCTAATTCTTAATGATAATGGTGGCTCTACAAATGTTACCGAAATGGCAGTGTCTGCAGGAGCATCGTTTCCTGTAGGTTATAACTTCCTCTCCGTAGCAGGAGCTGCAGGTGTCCGCGATGGCGGAGATAATGCTTTCAGGGAAAATTACTTCCAGATAACGTTGGGAGTAACCTTCAGTGAAAGATGGTTTATTAGAAGAAAATACGACTAATCAATAATAACTATGAAGATCAAATCACTTTTGAGTGTTCTTCTTGTCGCTGGTAGCGTGAGTGCTTCTTATGCACAAGCGGGCTGGAACTGGCCACAAGGGAAAGAGGAAATCGCACAGGAAAAGAACGTAATTTACACCGACAACATGAAGGCGAAAAATTACGAGGCATGTCGTGCGCCTTTAAACTGGTTGATTGTAAATGCACCAGACTTGAACAAATCGCTTTACCAAAATGGAGCGAAAATCTATGACCAATTGGCACGCAGATCGAAAGATAAAGCGGCTAAGGCAATGTTGCAGGATTCAGCAATGATCACTTATGATTTGCGTATCAAGCATTTTGGTCAAAGAGGTACAGTGCTTGATCGTAAGGCATATTATGCTTATTCATATTACAAAGATCAGCCAGAAAAATATCCTGAGGTTTACGCTATGTTCCAGGAGTCTTTCAAGATTAACGGTGCCAAGGTGCTTGATAATAACTGTTTGGCTTATATGGATTTGGTTCGCCGCTATAAAGAGCAAAGTCCAGATGCCATTACTGACGAACAAGCAACCGTGATTTATGAAGAAATCAGTGCGGTACTTGATCAGAAAGACGCAAAAGGGAAGAACGCTGAGAAGTTAGAAGGTATTCGTGAAACAGTTGATAAGCTGTTCACAACGGTTGTAGAAGTAGATTGTGATTTTATCGCAAACACTTTAGGGCCAAAATTAGAGCAAGATCCTACAGATTTGAAATTGGCAAAGAACATTTTCAAATTGTCGTTGGCGGGTCGTTGTATGGAAGCACCAATCTTTTTGACTGCTGCAAAGATCATGTTGAAGCAAGAGCCTGATTTCGGTATTGCTAAATTGATTGGTATGAAAGAAAAGCAAGCAGGGAATTACAACGATGCTATGGAGTTCTATAACCAAGCATTGACATTGACTGACGATGGTACCAAAAAAGCACAAATCTACTTGGATATGGCTGGGGTATATGCAAAACAACACTCTAATGCTATGGCACGTGAGTATGCATTGAAAGCCGTTCAGGCAGATCCTTCAAAGAAAGATGCTTATAACATTATTGGTGGATTGTACTTCTCTTCTTTCGAGAAGTGTCGTCAGAACAAAAACAAAGTAGAAGACCGCGCAGTATTTATTGCCGCTTACGAAATGTACCAAAAAGCAGGAAACAAAGGTGGAATGAGCAGTGCTAAAGCGCAGTTCCCATCAATGGAAGATATCTTTACTTATGACATGAACGTTGGTGATCCAGTGAAAATTGGATGTTGGATCAACAAGACTGTCTTGGTTAAAAAGCGTGACTAATCATCAGGCTTGATACAATCAATGAAGCGACCAATATTTTATTGGTCGCTTTTTTTATATCTTTGGGCTATTAAGTATTTTATCATTCCTATATGAGTAGATTTCATTCTTCGACTTTTATTGTGTTGTTGCTGGCAGTTATCGGGTTAAGCGCCTGTCATAAAAAAGATGCCGAAGTAAACCACTTTGTCAAGTATGAAGGCCCCATGATGGAGGCTGACAGTATCCTGACTTATTACAGCGATTCCGCAAGGCTCGTGCTTTCCCTTAATGCTGATAAGCAATTGGAGTATGAAACGGGCGACCGTGAATTTCCCGAAGGCCTGTACCTGGAGTTTTTTAATAAAACTGGGGAAATTGAAGCTACGCTGCGTTGCGATTACTGCTATTACGACAAAGAAAAAACAGAATACAAAGCGCAGGGCGATGTGGTGGTTAAGAATGCGATTTCTGGAGAAAAGCTGAATACTGAAGAGTTGTACTGGAACCCTAAAACCAAAAAGGTTTATACCGATAAATTTGTCCGTATAGAATCTGATGGACAGATTTTGATGGGGGAAGGACTTGATGCCGACCAGGATTTTACAGAATACCGAATTCGATCCCCTAAAGGGACCATCCTGCTTGATCAGGAAAATGACAGTACCGCAGATTCAACCAACAACACCCGATCAACATTTTAGCATGTTTTCGAAAGCCCTTTTTACCCAGATTATTTTCGCAATTTGCGTGGCCACATTTATAATTGGTATACATCAACTCATGACCGTCGGTTTTGAGCAATCCTATTTTATCTTTATGTTTAGTGTAGCAAGTTTTTTCGGCTACCTACTTTTGAAAGGAAGAGCGACGGCACCGGAAGATAAATCAGCATCAAAAAATATTCAACAGCCCAAACGTAAAGGGCGAAAAAAATCTAAGCGATAGCCTTTAACTCATGATTGATTCATTAGAACAGCCCATAATCATTGTCATCATTTCCTTGCTTGCCTCTGCCCTGTTTTCTGGTGTAGAGATAGCGTTCGTTTCTGCCGATAAACTGCAGTTTCAGCTCGATGCAAAAAAGGGAATGTTTTCAGGCCGCATATACTCTAAATTCCTGAAGAAGCAAAGTCAGTTTGTGGCCACTATGCTGATCGGTAATACATTTACATTGATGATCTATACGGTGTTTATGTCGCAGATTATCAACGGGCTGAATGATATTTACCACATCATGCCTATTGACAACCCCTTGCTGTTGTTTTTTCTCGAAACAGTCATCTCGACGGTGATCGTTTTGTTTTTGGCAGAGTTTACCCCTAAATCGGTTTTTTTAATTGATCCCAATGGGGTGCTTAAATTATTGGTCATTCCTGTTTGGCTGGTATATCACATCAGCAAGCCTGTCGTAACGACCGTGATGTACCTTTCCCGTTTGTTTATTATTCACATCATGCGTTTGCCCTACAATGAAGAAACAGGCGTACTTGGGCGCACAGAGCTGAGTCAGTTTGTGAGTAACCTCAAAGAGGGTTATGCAGACGAACAGGAGGTCGATTCACGGATCATCAATAATGCACTTGAGTTCAAAACCATTCAGGTGCGGGACTGCCTGATCCCACGGACGGATATTGTGGCTGTGGAGCAGAATGATGATATTGAAACTCTCAAGGCCGCTTTTATGGACAGTGGGCACTCCAAGGTATTGGTTTATCGTGATACCATCGATGATATTATTGGTTACTGCCACTCGGCAGACCTTTTCAGAAAGCCCAAAAGTATAAAAGAAAACATGATGGATATTCCCATCGTGACCCAAACCATGCTGGCAAGCGACCTGCTGTTTCTGTTCGTGACCAAGCAAAAGAGTATCGCTGTAGTTGTTGATGAATTCGGTGGTACGGCAGGGATCGTGAGTGTTGAAGATGTGATTGAGGAGATATTGGGGGATATTCGCGATGAGCATGATGAAGAATACCTGGTGGAAGAGGTTCTTGAGGATGATAAATTCATCCTGTCTGCCCGATTGGACATTGATTACCTTAATGATAAATACGACTGGGATATTCCCGAAGGTGAGTATGATACACTGGGCGGATTCATCTTTGCTGAAGCCCAAAAGATCCCTGAGGAGCAAGAGGAAATATTCACCTCTATTGGTGTTGTTTTTATTGAATCCAAGAAAGATAATGGCATTGATGTGATCCGATTGGACCGCTCGGAAATGGACTAATGCAAAAATATGTTTGCATTCTCAAAATAATAAAAAATATAATTTGGTAAATATTCTTTTATTTTGGCTTATCTTCGAAGATCGTTAAACTGAATTTTGGATGTTAAACGCTTGAATTAAGTGCGAAATATCCACCGAATAGGCCCTTGATCGTAATTTTTTGACAATACGATACAGAAAAGGTTTATTTTCAATGGTTTTTTACCGATATTTCGAACCAAAATTTTTTAGAGAGGAAGATGGCTTGGTGTAGGTTGGGATTTGTTTTTTTGCCTATTTGGTCCTTCTCAATATTGAAATAAATAAGAAATAATATTCGTTGCGCTTTTTAGATTGTGTTAAACAATGGCTTTAATTAACAAAATACGTGAAAAATCGGGCGTCGCTGTGGGTGTAATCGCAGTGGGCCTATTAGTTTTTATTGTTGGTGGAGACCTGATGGGTCCTAAGTCTGGTCAGAAGGACGAACGGAATGTGGGGGAAATCGCAGGAAACACCATCCCACTGGACGTTTATCAGAAACAGATAGAAGACCTCAAGTACAACTTCACTAACAGCTATGGTCGCTTCCCTACGGAAACAGAGATGAACTCTATCCGTCAGCAAGCATGGGACCTTATGGTTGTAAAAGAATCCTTCAAACAAGAATATGATGCTGTTGGCGTGAATGTTTCTGATGAAGAATTGGTGGACATGGTACAGGGTAAAAACATCAGCCCTCAGATCCGTGCTTCTTTTACTGATCCTAAAACAGGGCAGTTTGATAAAGGTGCAATTGTTCAGTTCTTGAGCCGTTTGGGCCAAATGCCTGCTCAGCAACGTACACAATGGAATGCTTTTGAAGCTTCTTTGATCCCTGCGCGTAAGCGTATCAAATTCGATCACTTGTTGCAAGGTGCCAACTACATTACAGATGCAGAAGCACAACAACAATACCGAGCGGAGAACGAAGTTGCTGAGGCTAAATATTTGTACATCCCTTACTATTCTGTAAGTGATTCAGCAGTTGCGGTATCTGACAGCGAGTTGTCAAGCTACTTGAATGACCACCAGAAGCAATATCAAACAGATGCTTACCGCTCTTTGGAGTATGTAACATTCCCTATTGTTCCTTCTGCGGCAGATTCAGCAGACTTCTTCAAAGATATGCAAGCTTTCAAAGCTGAAATGGCAACTGTGCCTTCAGTAGAGGAAGATTCGATTTATGCTTCGGCTAACACCGATTCTAAAGCACCTTCTTTCGGTACTTATACCGTAGATCAATTGCCGATCATCTTGCAGTCCAATGAGAAAATCTTGAAAAAAGGTGACATCTTGGGACCATACAACGATGGTGGTTTCTATACATTATATAAGATCTCTGACGTTGCTACTGATGGAGCAAAATCAGCTCGTGCATCGCACATCCTGATTCGTGCTGAAGACAGCACACCAGCAGCTAAAGCAAAAGCAAAGAAAAAAGCAGAAGGTATCCTTCGTGCGATCAAGCGTGGTGCTTCATTTGAAAAAGAAGCTCGTGAAAATTCAGCAGATCCTTCAGCATCACGTGGTGGTGACTTGGGTTGGTTCTCTGAAGGTCGTATGGTGAAGCCTTTTGAAGATGCTGTATTCTCTATGAAAAAATCGGGTGTTTATGCTAAAGTGGTAGAAACACAATTCGGTTTCCATATCATCAAAGTAACTGAAGCGCCGATTGCTAAATCGTTTAAAGTAGCGACTGTTCAGCGTGAGATGATCGCTTCTGATGAAACACGTGATAAAATCTTCCGTCAGGCAGATAGCTTTACTGCTTCAGCAGGTGACTTGAATGAGTTCCAGGCGGCAGCGAAAGAAAAAGGATACCGTATCCAGACAGCACCAACTGTAAATGCTAACGATCGTCGTTTGGGCGCTATCGCTGATGCACGCACAGTAGTTAGCTGGGCATTCCGTGATGCAGCTATGGAAGAAGTTTCTGACGCTAAAGAGGCGGGCGATAATTACATTGTTGCAGCATTGACTGGCGTTGTAGAGAAAGGTACTGCTCCATTGTCTACCGTGAAAGCGGAGATCACTGATAAAGTGAAGAAAGAGAAGCAAGCTGAAGTCATCATGAAAAAGCTGAAAGGTGGTTCATTGGATGAAATGGCAACTGCTTACGGTTCGGATGCTAAAGTTTACGAAGCATCAGACTTGAAAATCTCTTCTAACATTTTGCCATCTGTTGGTTTCGCTCCAGAGGCTGTAGGTACTATTTTCGGATTGAAAAATGGTGAGATTTCTAAGCCTGTAAAAACAGACAACGGTATCTTGGTTGTTCAGACAATCGCTAAAACTGAAGCTCCTGAAATTGCAGATTACAGCAAGTTCAAGAAAGAGTTGGAAGCAAAATTGGATAACCGTGTATCTTTCAACATCAGCGAATCTTTGAAAGAGGCTGCCAATGTTAAAGATCAGCGTTACCTATACTACTAAGAATTAAAGACAGCCACGGCTGTTAAAATATAATAAAACAGCCTGCTGATCTTTATCGGCAGGCTGTTTGTATTTAGATGCAAAATGGAACCGAGGGGTGCCTAATTGCCGTACAAGACGTATAATTAGATAAAAAGGAATATTATGGCAGATGATTCGTTTTCGTTCGAAGACTTTAAGGATAAGCTGGAGCAACAGTATGATTTCCCGACAAAATATACATTTAAGTTTATTGTGCCAGTAGCGCAGGTAGATCGCTTCTTTGAAGAGGTTTTCCCTAAGAAGATGGTGGAAGAAAAGCAGTCCAAGACAGGCAAGTTCTCGTCGTTTACGGCCCGTTTTTCTGTTCGTTCTTCTGATGAAGTCATTGAAATTTACAAGAAAGCTACCGTAGTACCAGGGCTTATTTCTTTATAAGCGGCAGGTTTTAATGAGTAGGTATAAAAAAAAGGCATCCGATATGGATGCCTTTTTTCATTGGTATGATCAATAATTAAAGACCGAATTCCGCCTTAATTTTATCTACATAATCTAATTTTTCCCAAGTGAATGTTTCCACTTCTACCTCTACATCATCAGTGTATGGGCTTGGGAAAACAACTTTCTTCACCTCTGGCGTACGTCCCATGTGTCCGTAAGCTGCCGTTTCCTGATAGATTGGGTTACGAAGCTTCAAGCGTTCCTCAATCGCAAAAGGACGAAGGTCGAAAATGCCTTCAATTTTACGAGCGATCTCGCCGTCCGACAAGTCAACTTTTGCTGTTCCGTAAGTGTTCAGGTAAACACCTGTCGGGCGTGCAACGCCAATGGCATAAGATACCTGCACCAAAACTTCTTCAGCAATGCCTGCCGCTACCATGTTCTTAGCGATATGGCGTGTAGCATAAGCTGCTGAACGGTCCACTTTGGAAGGGTCTTTTCCTGAGAATGCACCACCACCATGAGCGCCTTTTCCTCCGTAAGTATCTACGATAATCTTACGGCCAGTTAGTCCTGTATCGCCGTGAGGGCCACCAATCACAAACTTCCCTGTTGGGTTGATATGATATTTGATGTCGTCACCGAACAGTGCCTGAATGTCTTCAGGGAAGCTGGCCAATACGCGAGGAATCAAAATGGTTTTGATGTCCTGTTCGATTTTCGCCAACATTTCCTCATCAGAATCAGCAAACTCATCGTGCTGTGTAGAGACGACAATCGCCTCGATACGCTCTGGTTTGTTGTCGTCAGAATACTGTACAGTTACCTGAGATTTTGCATCAGGACGAAGGTAAGGGATTTCCGTTTCTTCACGGCGGAGATCAGCCAACACGCGCAACAAGCGGTGAGAGATTTCCAACGCCAACGGCATGTAGTTTTCAGTTTCGTTGGTCGCGTAGCCAAACATCATTCCTTGGTCTCCCGCTCCCTGGTTTTCACGATCTTCACGATCAACACCACGGTTGATATCATCAGACTGCTCGTGAATGGCAGAGATTACCCCACAGGAGTTACCATCAAACTGGTATTCACCTTTGGTATAACCTATTTTATTAATAACATTACGGGCGATATGCTGAACATCCAAATAAGCTTGGGATTTCACCTCTCCCGCCAATACAACCTGTCCTGTCGTAACCAAAGTTTCACAAGCTACTTTGGAGTTTTTATCGAACGCTAAGAAGTGATCGATGAGTGCGTCAGAAATTTGATCGGCAACTTTGTCAGGGTGTCCTTCAGACACAGACTCTGACGTAAAGAAATATGACATAATAATTATGATTTTAGGATTTTTTGAACTCGGCACGGGGACCAAAATCGCCTTGGATTCTCACCAAGAAAAACACTCCCACACAAAGAACATTAAAGTTTTTTCCAAAACATAAAGGTAAGTAAAATTGCAGTTACTCAATACCTTTTATGCACTTAATACAAAAATTGTCGGGAACTTACCAATTGATAGCTTTACCTTTTTCCATTCAGCAATGGTTTTGGTCATAATCATTTCGTCTTGTCCCGAAACATCTTTGGCGATACAGAGCTTTACATTGGCGCTGCAAGTTTTTACGAGATCAGCAAACAGATGATCGTTCCGATAGGGCGTCTCCATAAAAATTTGCGTCTGATATTTTTCGCGTGCAGTAAGTTCCAGTTTTTTGATGGCATCAATGCGGCGCTTTTTATCAATCGGCAGGTAGCCACTGAAAGCAAAGTGCTGCCCAGAGAAGCCCGAGCTCATCAGGGCCATAAATAAGGACGATGGCCCTACCAATGGTATCACCCTGATGCCATGTTTGTGGGCGTATTCTACTGCCAGAGCGCCAGGATCTGCAATGCCAGGGCAACCTGATTCTGAAATAATGCCGACATCTCTGCCGTCCATTACAGGCTTCATCAGCTGTGCCAGTGCGGCATCTTTGGTCTTTTTGTCCAATACTTCCAATTCCAGCGCTTCAATGGTCAGTCCAAGCTTGAGGCTTGAGATGTAGCGCCTTGCAGTGCGAAGATTTTCTACGAGATAATAAGAAGTATTTTTGACGATATCCCGAACCTGTGGGGCAATCATTGCTTCGGCGGTGCCGTCAGCAATTACATTGGGAATCAGGAATAGTGTACCTTTATTTTTTGACATTTATATAAATTTTTGAATCGCTTTAAGAAAAGCTTCGGGCTGTTCGGCATGAATCCAGTGCCCAGCATTTTCTATTGTTACAACGTGTGCTTCAGGAAATTGATTTTTGATCAGGGCAGTATCTTTTTCCATAATATAATTGGAAAGTGCGCCCCGAATAAACAGGCTTTGGCCGTCGTAACCTAATTGTGGGTCGAGGGCCGCAACAACATTTTCGATCTGGTCTTTAAGTACCTCCAAATTGAATTTCCAGCGAAAGCCTTCTTTACTTCGGGCAAGCCCTTTGAGTAAAAATTGGCGAACACCGATATCCTTCAGGGACATTTGAAGCGCTGCGTCGGCCTCTCCCCTGCTTTTCAGGGCTGCCAAGTCCACGCGCTCCAGGGCTTCAATAATTTCGTGATGATGCACAGGATATTGCTTTGGGGCAATATCTACCACCACCAGCTTTACAACTTTATCAGGATTTTCTGCCGCAAACTGCATGGCTGTTTTTCCTCCCATGGAATGACCGATGATTTTGGCTTCTTCAATGTTGTGTTCTTCGAAAAAGGCGAGCAGGTCATCTGCCATTGCTTCATAGTTATGATCTTGTGCGTGGGGGGAATTTCCGTGGTTGCGTTGATCTACAAGGTAAACGGTATGCTGTTCAGCCATTACTTTGGCGAACGTCATCCAGTTATCAAGTGAACCAAAAAGGCCGTGCAGGATAATCAGCTTTGGCCCCTGCCCCAATTTTTTAAAGTTGAGTTGCATGGAAAAGGTGGGTTTTAGGGTTGTGTCAAAATTTGAAGAGGGTGATCAGTGATTTCGTCAGCCATTGATTGTCTGCTTTGGCTCCTTGTACATCACCGATCACGATAAGTAAAGACCTTATTTAAGTTGTCTCAGGTAAATTTGGATGGTATTTTCCAGTCCCTGGTAAAGGGCATCGCAGATTAGCGCGTGGCCAATAGAGACTTCATCAAGCTGTGGAAGCTTTTCTTTCAAAAATTTCAGGTTTTCAGCATCAAGGTCGTGCCCAGCATTTATACCGAGCCCCAGGGCTACTGCTTTTTCAGCCGCCTGAACGTAATCAGCAACGGCCTTGTCGCGATCGGCCTGATAGTTGGCCGCATAAGGTTCGGTGTAAAGCTCAATTCGGTCTGCTCCACAAGCTTTGGCGCCTTCGACCATTTTAGGGTCTGGATCAACAAAAATAGAAACCCTGACACCTGCGGCTTTGATCTCAGCGCAAATTTCTTTGAGAAAATCCTGATGAGTGAGGGTGTCCCATCCTGCATTCGAAGTGATGGCAGTCGGTGGATCGGGTACCAAGGTGGCCTGTGCAGGTTTTACACGGTGAATGATTTCCATGAAACGGGCGTCAGGGTAGCCTTCAATATTAAATTCAGTGGTTACCACCTCATTCAGGTCCAATACATCTTGATAGGTGATATGGCGTTCGTCTGGTCGTGGGTGAACCGTGATGCCTTCCGCACCGAATCTTTCTGCATCCAATGCAGTTTTGACTACATTGGGATTATCCGCCCCACGGGAATTGCGAAGGGTGGCGATTTTATTGATATTTACGCTAAGCTTAGTCATATCCTTGGCTTAATTATTTAATTTGCGGCAATTTACTACTTTTAAGTATAGTTTATTCTAAAATTGTAAAGTCAAAAAAGGGAATTCCCCCCTGAAGGACTTCAGATTGTATTAATCACATAAAAATATTGAAATTATGAGCCTAAAGCTAAAGATCAACGACGACATCAAAACAGCAATGAAAGCAAAGCAAAAAGATGATTTACGTGCCTTGAGAGCGATTAAATCCATGATTTTGCTGGCTGAAACTGCTGATGGTAGCACTTCGGAACTGACCGAGGAGCAGGAAATTAAAATGCTTCAGAAAGCGGTGAAGCAGCGCAAGGAATCTGCGCAGGTTTATAAAGAGCAAGGACGCGAGGATTTGGCGGAAGTTGAATTGGTCGAAGTGGCTGTGATTGAGAAGTATTTGCCTGCACAAATGGGCGAAGAAGAATTACAGGCGAAAATTGCGGAAATCATTGCTCAGGTAGGTGCTGAAGGCCCTAAAGATATGGGTAAAGTGATGGGTGCAGCCTCAAAAGCTTTGGCAGGACAGGCTGACGGGAAGTCGATTTCCACGGTTGTCAAATCATTGTTGAACAAATAAGCTGAAGCTTTGGCAATATTTGATATTTGCGTCATACTGCTCATTGGCTATGGCGCTTATAATGGATTTAAAAAAGGGCTGATCGTCAGTATTGTAACGACCTTCAGCCTTTTTATAGCGTTATGGGGTGCCGTGAAATTTCAGGAACCTGCCACGAAAATTTTGTCGCCCCTCATCAATACTGACCCGCATCTAACCCCTTATTTGGTATTTATTTTGCTGTTTATCGCTTTTGTAGTAGGCGTGCACCTGATTGGTACCTTGCTCAAAAAGTTTGTAAACATGACCCTGCTCGGAAGCCTGGATACCTTTGCTGGAGGCATACTTGGTGTACTGAAAAATGCCGCTTTTGTAACGGTGCTTGTTTTCGGAATGACCAAAATTGCACCCGAAATGGCAGAGCGACTTTCCAAAGACAGTGTGTCATTTCCTTATTTCGAGAAAGCAGTAAAGGAAGTAGCTAAAGTGGTCCCTGCGATCGACTTTAAAGTTCCTGACATAAAAAAAATGGTTTAGATTGATTTTACTGATAGATAATTACGACTCCTTCACTTACAACCTGGTGGATTATTTTCAGCAATTGGGGGTAAACTGTAAGGTGGTCAGAAATCACTGCCCTATCGAGGAATTGCCTGAAGATATCCGTGGGGTAGTGCTTTCTCCAGGGCCTGGTCGTCCGCAGGAGGCTGGCCGACTCATGCAATATATAGAACACTTTCACGACAAACTGCCCATGCTTGGCATCTGTCTGGGGCATCAGGCCCTGGGGATGTATTTCGGCGCCCCTTTGGCATTGGCGCCTACACCTATGCATGGGAAAATCAGCGAAATTTCCCTCGACAACACTTCCGTTCCATTTCTAAAATTGCCAAAAAAAGTCAAGGTAACGCGCTACCACTCCCTGATCCTTTCGCAAATGCCTGAAAACCTGAAAGCCACCGCATATACTGATGATGGGCTGGTGATGGCCATGCAGCATCAGCATTTGCCGATCTATGGGCTGCAATTTCACCCTGAAGCAATTTGTACAGCCGAAGGACTCCAAATGCTTGAAAATTGGGTGCAAAGTATAGGTTACCGCCCTTAGCATGATGGGCGTTCAGTCCAAAGTATTTTAAAATAGGACTGGTGGTCAGCGGTGTGAAAGGGGAAGTATTTTCCCCTCAGTAGCTGCCTGTTATTTTCCTCTTTGACGCCTCCGCCCCCTCCAATCATCATCCATTATGGCATATGCCCCACTTTTTGGAGAAGGTGCTTCTGTATTCTGAAAATGGAAGAACTCGGGATTTTGCAGGATGAAAATGAGCATCGAATTTAAAGCTTGGCTGATATTTATTTTTGGCGATGAAAATTATCCTCGACGAATCGGTGGAGAAGTTTCCGAAAGCCAATAAAATATCACTATATTAAAGTAATGTGTGCCGTGGCGGAGCATCCTTCAGTTTGTGAGTATCGTTTGAAGTAAATGAACAGGCTTCGCCATGAACAACAAACTTTTATTGGTCACAATTACTTGTTATAATGTGCTTGAGCTTTTGCAGGACTGTTTTCTGCCCGATAAGTTTATGTTGGGGAACCAATCCCGCACTTTAACTATTGATTTGGACTTGGATTTCCGTGTTGAATCAATACTTTTAGATAACCGATTTCTGAGTTAAAATTAAGATATGATCGCTGAATCTCTTATAAATCATTCTATTCCACCGTTAAAATCCTCTGATAACTCTCAGAAGGCATTATTGTGGATGGAGGAATTGCGAATGAATCAATTGCCTGTTGTTGACAAGCGAATCTTTAAGGGAATGATCTCTGAAGAACTGATTCTGGAAAACAATAATATTGAAGCCCTGGTCGGGGATTATGACCTGCTGGCGGAAAATTGCTACGTTCAAAAAGAACAGCACCTGCTGGATGTGATCAAGCTCTCGACCGACTATAATGTTGATATTGTAAGTGTAGTGAATGAAAAAGGGCACTTTCAGGGCATTATTACGCTCAACGACACCATCAAGGCATTGTCTCAGCTTTCGGCAATCCGTAGCCCTGGAGGGATTATCATCCTGTCGATGCGCCAGATAGATTACTCCCTTGCTGAAATCACCAGGCTGATTGAGGAAAACCACGTGAAGATTCTCAGCACTTATGTATATGATGATCCCGACGATCCGAGTAACTTACACCTGACCATCAAGCTGAATTCTCAGGAAATCACGCGGGTGATTGCAACGCTCGAGCGCTTTAATTATCAGATCGAAGCCCGTTTTGAAGAAACCACAAACATCTCCAATGAGCAGGAGCGTTTCGATATTTTGATGAAATATCTCAATATTTAGGTAATCTGTCCTTAAATTGTCCACAATTCCGAGTGAGTGAAGGCTTTCGTCGGAAGTTTGTGTTCAATTTTTTCAAAAAAGATAGTATGCGCGTCGCCTTACACGGTAAAAATTTCTCTGAACAAAGCAGTCCTGTAATGAAATCGATCTTTGATCTGGTTATTCGTTACAGCAGTAAAATATTTCTTACTGACCGTTATGCTAAGGTGTTGAGCTACCGCCAAATTCAGTTGCCTGCTTCAGGGACTTTCAGCAGAGGACATCTGCCAGAAGTGGATGTGGTGATTACGCTTGGCGGTGATGGTACCTTGCTTGACACCCTAACCTATATCGGGAACAGGGAGACGCCAATTTTGGGAATTAACACTGGACGTCTGGGTTTTTTGGCAACAATTCCTATTCAGAAGTTTGCGGAAACCTTTCGTCGTGTACAAGAAGGCGAATATAAAATTGACCGTCGAAGTCTGATCTCCCTTCAAACCAAGGAAGGTTTCTTTAACCGACAGAATTTTGCGCTGAATGAGTTTACGGTTACCAAGAAGGACAGCTCCTCCATGATCACCGTCAGGGCGTTTATCGACAATGAATACGTGAACAGCTACTGGGCCGATGGCCTGATTGTCTCGACCCCAACAGGCTCTACAGGTTATTCGATGAGTTGTGGTGGCCCGTTGATGCACCCAGGCACGGGGAATTTCATCATCACGCCTGTGAGTCCGCATCACCTCAATGTGCGCCCGATGATTGTACCTGATACTTCTATTGTGAAATTGGAGATTGAAAGCCGCTCGAGAAATGTCTTGATTTCCCTGGATTCCAGATCGCAAAGTATCCCATACCAAACTGAAATTATCCTACAAAAGGAAAAATTTGATGCCCACCTGATTCATATGCCAGATTATAGCTTTTATGATACACTGAGGCATAAGCTAAATTGGGGCATGGACCTTAGAAATTAAAGAATATTTGTATCTTAGGAAATCCTTTCAATATAAATACTCAATGCCTATTCAATAAATCACTACGCTGTAAATTATTTCTCCCTTTTTGCCCTGTGCAATTAACTGATTTAGCATTGAACAAATAATGGTGCCCCAAATTATTATAAAAAAACACTTGCTTAGGCTCCTGCTATTGCTGCCCTTACTTTCCTGTTTTTCGATAGGTGCAAATGCACAGTTTCGTGAACTGGGCTTTGGTATTGGCGGTATGACCCTTTCAGGAGATATCAACCCTAACTTTTCTTTCAGGGAAACACTGCCTGCAGCGATGGTTACCTATCGTAAAAATTACCCCTTTGGCTTCAGCCTGCGTTATCAGTTACTCGTGGGTGGGATTCAGGGGGCAGACAGCCGCACCCAAAGAGATGATTTTGCCGTGCAAAGAAATGCCTCTTTTTCAGCGGTCAATGCTGAACTGGGTGCACTCCTTGAATATAATTTTATGGATTTCCGCAGTGGTAAATCGGGCTTCCCCTGGACGCCTTACCTGTTTATGGGTGCCGCACTGAATTACTATCAGGGAACGGCAGAGATCGCCCCACCAGCACCTTTTCCCACCACGAAATACAACTTCAATACCCTTGGGTTTCGGGCTACAGAGTCCGATGGGACCGTTTATGACCAATCGTATACGCCTTTCCCATTGGTGATTCCCCTGGGCTTTGGTTTTAAATATGCCTTAAATACTTATTGGACAATGAACCTCGAATTTGGGGCAAGGCTTACTTTTACGGATCGTATGGACATGCTTTCAGAGGATATTCAACAGGTGAATAAGCCTGTTCCGAGCTCGCAGCTCAACCCACAAAGAGATTACTACTATCCGCATGATACCAAGGCAGATGTTTACTATTATTTCGGAATTTCCTTTAGTTATGGTTTTTTTAGTGTGCCTTGTCCTCATGATTTTTATTAAAGGAATGCCAAACTTTTTTATTCTTAAAAATTTAAAGCAACTTTACAGGCTATCGAGATAGAGAATGGTTAATTCGCATGAAGGAACATATTAATCCAAATAATATACCTCAACACATCGCCGTAATTATGGACGGAAATGGTCGTTGGGCAAAAAAACAAGGGGCCGCAAGAATCTTCGGCCACCGAAATGCTTTAAAAGCGGTACGTGATACCGTTGAGGGTTGTATCGATATTGGGGTACAACACCTAACGTTATATACTTTTTCTACTGAAAACTGGAATCGCCCAAAACTGGAGGTGGATGCTCTAATGCAACTCTTGGTGACAACCATCAGAAAAGAAACCCCAGACTTGCACAAAAATAACGTACGGATCTGTACGATTGGTGATTTCTCGGCATTGCCAAAAAACTGCCAGAAAGAGATGCAGGAAGCGATTGACCAGACCAAGAATAATACTGGCCTGACGCTTAATTTAGCCTTGAGCTACAGCGGAAGGGAAGAGCTCTGCCAAGCCATGAAAAAAATTGCGCAGGGTATTGAAAAAGGCTTGATTAAAAGTGAGCAGATCACCGAAGAATTTATCGGCGCGAACCTTTATACCGCAGCCCTGCCAGATCCCGAATTATTGATTAGAACCAGCGGAGAACAGCGCATCAGCAACTTTCTCCTTTGGCAAATTGCCTATACTGAACTACATATTACTGATACCCTCTGGCCTGACTTCAGAAGAAAACATTTGTTTGAAGCGATCATTGCGTATCAACAACGAGAAAGAAGATTTGGAAAAATTAGTGAACAGCTTCAAGCCCAAAACTCATGAAATTGCATAGAATAATCCGATTTGCCACCATCCTATGCTTCGCGCTGACGCTTATCCAAGAGGCACATGCCCAATTTAGAATGGGGGTGGGGCGAAGATTGGACAACTCCATTAAGCTCGACTACGGAAACCCTAAAGAGTACGAAATTGCCGAAATTGATGTGAAGGGCATTGAAACCCTGAACAAATCTGCCTTGCTTTCCCTTACGGGCCTGAAAGTAGGTGATAAAGTACGCATACCAGGTGATGATATCAGTAATGCCATCCGTAAGTTATGGAAACACGGAATTATTGGTGATGTATCTATTCTGGTGAATAAATTAGAAGACGGACAAGCGTATCTGACACTCCAGCTTAAGGAGCGCCCACGTTTGACACGCTTCGAGTTTGATGGTATTGGCAAGAGCCAAGCCAAAGAACTTGGCGATAAAATTAAACTGATTCGTGGCCGTGTATTGACGGATGCGATCATCAAAAATGCGGAGCTTTCCATCCGTGATTTTTACATTGACAAGGGTTACCTGAATGTAAATGTGAAAACCAAGCAGATTGAAGATACACTGGTTACCAGTGGTGTTCGTCTGAAATTTTTGGTGGACAGAAAGAGTAAAGTGCGCATAGACCAGATCAACGTTTATGGCGCTGATGAAATCTCTGCACAAACTGTTAAAGGGAAAATGAAGAAGACCAATGAGAATCTTCGTTTCCATTTGCCAAACCAGTTGGCGACAGACCTTGTGCATGTGCTGCGCCCAAAAAATCTTAAATATTGGCTTACACACAAAGACACTTCGGGTGTGGCGAGTATAAAGAAATATTTGAATGATAATGTGAAGATGAACTTCTTCAAAACCACCAAGTTTATCCGAAAGGATTATAACGAAGACTTGAAAAAGGTGGTGGATTACTATAACGCCAAGGGATTCCGCGATGCGCAGGTTCTTGAAGACTCTGTATATGCATCAGGAAAAAACCGCATCAATGTGGATTTACATATTGAAGAAGGGCAAAAGTATTATTTCAGAAATATTGATTGGGTAGGTAACTATGTTTACTCTGATAAAGTCATGAACGGTATCCTCGGTGTGAAAAAAGGGGATATCTATGATATGGACCTGATTCAGAAGAAACTGACCTTTAATCCAAACGGTAAAGATATTAACGGACAGTACATGGATTTTGGTTATTTGGCCTTCCAGTGTGTTCCTGTTGAAGTTCGTGTAGAGGGTGACTCTATTGATGTGGAGATGCGTATTAAAGAAGGTGCGCAGTTTACCATTAACAAAGTAAAAGTTATTGGTAACGACAGAACGAATGACCACGTGGTTTACCGTGAACTGAGAACCATTCCTGGAGATAAATTCTCGCGTGAGATGATCATCCGTACACAGCGTGAACTTTCGCAGCTGGGCTATTTCGATGCCGAGACCATCTCCCCTACTCCTAAGCCAAATTTTGCGGATGAAACCGTAGATATCGACTGGGGAGTAACAGAACGTCCTTCGGATCAGATTTCCCTTTCTGGTGGTTGGGGTGGTGCCTTTGGTTTCGTCGGTACTGTCGGCTTAACCTTCAATAACTTCTCTGTAAAGAACATCTTTGATAAGTCAACTTACCGTCCGTTGCCATCAGGTGATGGTCAGAAATTATCCCTGAACATTCAGGCCAATGGTGTGCAGTATCAGTCTTATTCGATTGGTTTCACTGAGCCTTGGTTGGGAGGTAGAAAGCCGAACTCATTGAACGTTTCTTTCAACCACTCTATTCAGCGTATCTTCCCATTCAACGACTTCTCTTTCAAAAATCAGATTGGTTATTTGAAAATGTGGGGTGGATCGATTGGCTTGGGACGTCGCTTAACGTGGCCTGATGATTACTTCACCTGGTCGAATGCCTTGAGTGTTCAAACCTATGAGATGGACAACTATGACTACTCTCGCTTAGGTTTCAATACAGGTACTTCTACCAACCTGTCGTTTATCTCTACCCTGTCGCGTAGCTCGGTCGATAATCCAATGTATCCTCGTACGGGTTCATTACTGACCGCCCGCCTTGCAATGACACCACCGTACTCTTTATTCAATAACAAGGATTACGATGGATTGAGTGATACAGAAGAAGGCCGTGCTGAAAAGTATAAGTTTGTAGAGTTCTACAAAATTAACATTGACCTGAAAAACTATGTGACTGTTTGGGGTGACCTTGTATTGGAAACCAAAGCACACTTCGGACATATGGGGTCTTATTCAGACCGTGTAGGTGTAGGTCCATTTGAGCGTTTTGAAATGGGTGGATCGGGTCTTTCTGGAGGTAACTTCATGCTGGGTACAGATATCGTATCCTTGAGAGGTTATCAGGACAGATCATTGATTCCATTTAACTCAGACGAACAAATTCAGGGGGGTACCACTTTCGTGAAATATGCCGCTGAGCTTAGATATCCATTATCGCTGAATCCATCGGCAACCATTTATGTACACACTTTTGCTGAAGCAGGTAACAACTTTAACGAACTGGATAACTTTGATCCATTCAACGTGAAACGTTCTGCTGGTGTAGGTGCACGTATTTTCATGCCTGCCTTTGGTTTGATCGGTATTGACTGGGGTTATGGATTTGATACCACACCTACCAACCCGAACGGAGGCCCTTCAGGTTCTCAGTTCCACTTTACTATTGGTCAGCAAATCCGATAAAACGGGTATCGCTTATAAAATATTAAATCATGTACGATGCGACGAAAAGCATTGTACATGATTTTTTTTTGAGTGATGGCGCCATATCTCGTGACAGGGATAAAAAATATTCCTGCTTTTTAAATGATAATTCGATTAGGACAAGTAAATTAGTCGGTCAAGTGTAAATCCATTTTTTTTAGGATATGAAAATTAAACTCTTCCTCTTTTCCTGTTTTTTTATTCTGATGCTGGCCCCTTCGGTCATGGCTCAAAAGTTTGGCTATGTTGATACGGAGTTCATTTTGAAAAAAATGCCCGAGTATCAGGAGGCGCAAAAGGAAATCAATAAACTCTCTGAAACCTGGCAATCTGAAATTGAAGAAAGCTATAAGGAAATTCAGGGGATGTATGATGAACTGCAGGCCGAAGATGTACTGCTCACCAAGGCCATGCGCGAAGAGCGGATGAAGGAGATTCAGCATAAAGAAGAAGAAGTGAAAGCATACCATAAAAAAGTATTTGGCTTTGAGGGGATGTTTTTCCTGAAAAAGAAGGAACTCATCAAGCCTGTGCAGGATAAAGTGTTCGAGGCGGTTTCAAAAGTAGCCAAAGAAAAACGCCTTCAGGTGATTTTCGATAAGTCGGGTTCTTTAGTGATGATTTACACGGATCCTATCCACGATTACACTGATTATGTGTTGGAAGAGTTGGGGTTAGGTGATCCAAATGACACTGTTAAATAGTGTTAAATAGCGGTGATTTAACAGTAATGCTGTTTTAATAACCCGTAATCTTTATTAGTTTGCATTAAATTTAATTTTTGGGATAATTATGAAAAAGAGAAGCTTTATTACTGCGCTGGCCTTAGTGTTGGTGTTTTTCGGACTGAATTCAGCAAGCGCACAGAGCGCTCCGATTAAAATTGGATATACTAACGTTGACTATATCTTGAGTCAGTTGCCAGAAGCTAAGCAAATCGAAAAGCAACTTAAAGAGTATGAAACTCAGTTGGGCAATCAGCTAAAAGCGAAAATGTCTGAGTTTGAAACTAAATACAAAGATTTCAACGCTAAAGCAGAAACGATGCTTCCTGAAGTACGCAACGACAAGCAACAGGAACTTCAGCAAATGCAACAGCAAATCCAGCAGTTCCAACAAACAGCACAAGGATCTTTGCAAAAGAAACAACAAGAGTTGTTAGCACCTACTTACAAGAAAATCCAAAACGCGATTGACAAAGTAGCAAAAGCAAACGGTTACACTCACGTGTTTACTTCTGATGCTGCAGGTTTCCCTGTATTGTTGTATGCTCGTGATGAGGACAACATCTCTAACTTGGTATTGAAAGATATGGGTGTTACAGCAACAACGCCTGCTCCTTCTAAAAACTAAGCAGAAAATATCAAAAAATATTTTGAAGATCCCAGCCATTTCGGTTGGGATTTTTTTTATTTGTACCCTTATGATTAACGCGTTTATTGCCCCCCAAAAACTTCAAATAGGCGATCAGGTCGCCATTGTTGCCATCTCAGGTCCTGTATTGCCTGAGCCCATCCTGCGCGCCCAGGCGATCCTCGAACAGTGGGGCTTGCGGGTTCTTATTGGCAGGCACTGCTTCGATCAGGAGGGTGTTTTTGCAGGGTCGGATACCAATCGGCTGTCGGATTTTCAATCGGTATTGAATAGCGCTGAGATCAAGGCAGTTTTTTTTGCCCGAGGGGGGTATGGTGCGACCCGTATTCTGGATCAGGTAAATTTTTCCAGCCTCATGGAAAGCCCAAAGTGGCTGATCGGTTTTTCTGACCTCACGGCGATACATTTACAGATGTGTTGTTTGGGCATACAGTCGCTTCATGCCGTTATGCCCAATAGCTTCGAGCGCGAAGGCGGGGAACGTGCGCTGAAGAGCCTTAAAACAGCACTCTTCGATCAGCTCATGTGTTTAGAGGCGCCTGCTCACCAAGCGAACGTCAATGGGGTCGTAAACGGACGATTGATCGGAGGTAACTTGTCCCTGATTGTCCATTCTATCGGGACTGCTTCGTTCCCAGATTTTACGGGAGCCATTTTATTTATAGAGGATTTGGATGAGCAACTTTACCATCTCGACCGAATGATGGTGCAACTGAAACGTGCAGGGGTGCTCTCAAAAATCAGTGGCTTGATTATCGGGCAATTCAGCGATATGAAACAGGGGCGTTTCACATTTGATCAGTGTGCAGAGGAAATTATTAAAGCGCATGTCAGTGAATATGCGATTCCGATATCGGTAGGCTTACCCATCGGGCATGAAGCTGATAACTGGGCGGTTGCTTGCGGAGCGAAAGCTATTTTGGAGGTTTCGGAGCAGGGTACTAAGCTTTCTTTTGTTTCGGAAGATCTATCCTAAGAAAATACCGAATATCAATGCCAATACCACGATGATGGGGGCGGGAACCTTATTGGTCATCAGTAATGCAAAACCAATAAGTACCGTCGCTATAAAAGGCAGGCTCCATTCGATAGGTGTGCCCAGCTGTATTGCAGCCGCAGCCACAAATCCTGTACTTGCTGCTACAATACCTTTGAGCGAGGCACGTACGACTGCAAAGTGTTTGAGTCTTTCCCAGAACCGAATTACAAAAAAGATCAAGAAAGTCCCAGGCAAGAAAATGCCCATAGCTGCTGTAAGCCCACCAACTACCGCAAAAATGATCCCCCCTTCTTTCAGTGAGAGGGTGCCGATATAAGCACAGAAAGAGAATACAGGGCCTGGAATTGCCTGAACCATGGTGTAGCCTGTCAGGAACTCCTGACTGCTTAAATAATGCTTAAACTCAACAAACTCGGTGTACAAGAGGGGGATCAAGACTTGTCCTCCCCCGAAAATCAGGCTACCATTTCTATAAAAATTTTCAAATAGCCGAATGACGGTACTTTGGGTAAAGTAACCCAGTAATGCCGCGACAATCAACACACCAATCCATAATACGAAATTCCCCCAATGTATTTGCATAGGAGCGCGTTCGTACTCCCCCTGTTCTCGGTGGTGCCTCCAGCTCGTAAAAGCCCCTGCAGCAAGCAGAATTAGCGGAAACAGATATGGACTTGCCGCTAAAAGGGACAGGCCAGCAGAAAGGAGCATCAGTAAAACACCCTCTGTATCTTTGATAACCTTATGACCAATTTTCAGCCCTGCCGCAGCCACAAAAGCAACGGCTAATGGAGCGATGTACTTGGTGAACTCAAGAGAAATATGGTATTGCTCAGCGTAAATCATCAGCAGCCCCAGAATAATCATTAGGCAAACTGCAGGGATGCACCAAATCAGGAGGGTCCAGTAGGCGAGTGAGGCCCCGCCAAGCCTGAAGCCTATCGCCGTGATCGTTTGAGTAGAAGTTGGCCCAGGAAGAATCTGGCACAAGGCATTCAGCTCAAGAAGCTCTTCTTCAGTAAGGTATTTCCGTTTTTCAATCAGCACCTCAAGGAACAGTGCAATGTGTGCGTGAGGGCCGCCAAAAGCTGTGAGCGCAAGCTGTAAAACGTCCCGTAAAAAAATTAGCCGTCTTCCTTTATTCATAGGTTTATTAAATCAGCAGCAAATACATCTGCACCTCTAATATCGAATATCTGCTGAATATATTTTGAAGAAAAGAATTTAATTTTCAAATTGAATTAATCCAACAATCAGACTATGAACAAAAAGCAAAACCTACCAAAGACGAATAGCCGACGGGCATTTGTAAAAAACGCGACCAAAGCGGCAATTTTGTCCGCTGCGGGCTTATCAGTTATTGGGACAATGAGTGCTTGTGAAGAAAAATCGAAAGAGGAATCTTCGACCACCAGCGAAAATCAGCAAGTGAAACCTACTGTTTTTACGCAGGCCGCTTTGCCTTATGAGTTTGCAGCTCTTGAGCCTCATATTGATGCACAAACGATGGAGATTCACTACGGAAAGCATCACGCAGGTTATGTTCGTAAGCTGAATGCCGCGGTTGAAAAAGAAGGGGTTAGCGATGACCTGAACACAATTTTTCAGCATATTTCAAAATACAATACCGCTATTCGTAATAATGGCGGTGGCCATTATAACCACACCCTTTTTTGGGAAGGAATGACCCCTGCAGGTGAGGGGAAGCCAACAGGTGCATTGGCAAAAGCAATCAATAAAGATTTTGGGAGTTTCGAAGATTTTAAAACGAAATTTTCAGCGGCAGCAAGTGGCCGCTTTGGCTCAGGATGGGCCTGGCTTGTCATTACAGCAGATAAAAAATTAGCCATTGGATCTACGCCCAATCAGGATAACCCGCTAATGGCAGATGCTGAAATCAAAGGGACGCCACTGCTTAATCTCGATGTCTGGGAGCATGCCTATTACCTGAAATATCAGAATATGCGTGCAGACTATATTTCATCGTGGTGGAATTTGGTTAACTGGGAAGAAGTTGCCCGCCGATTTGAATCCTAAAAACAGATAAAAACAAAAAAGCCGACTGTAATAGTCGGCTTTTTCATTTACGCTTACTGTGATTGTGTATCAATCAACTTCTTCTTCAAACTCTTCTGGCTCAATAACATTCGCCTGAGCAATTACTGCTGCACGCTTTGACTGTTTGTCCGTAAGTTTTTCTTTATATTTTTTGATTTGTCTTCTTAAACTCTCAGTGGCCTCATCAGTAGCAGCCTCAAAAGAAGTGCCTGAGGATTTCGCAAACAACTGTGCTTTTGGTAAATTTAATTTGATCTCTACAATTTTATTTTCGTTTTCATCGCTGTTAGCCAGTCGTAAAAATACTTCGCCATCGATTATCTTGTCGAAAAACGTTTCTAATTTTTCAACCTTTTTTTGGATGAAGTCTGTCAATTTAATATCAGCAGTGAAATGGATTGAATGCATTTGTAACTTCATATGCGAATTGTATTTAAGTGATCTATAAATATTATTCTTTATTCAGCCTTCGGATGAGCCTGATTAAAGACGTCTTTCAATTTTCCTATACTGTTGTGAGTATAGACTTGAGTAGCGGAGAGACTGCTATGCCCCAATAAATCTTTGATGGCATTGAGATCTGCGCCGCGATTAAGTAGGTGAGTTGCAAAGGTATGACGCAACACGTGTGGACTCTTTTTACTTAAAGTTTGAAAAATGGATAAATGTTTCTTAACGGTGTTATAAATAAAAGTCGGATACGTCTGCTGTCCTTTGTTAGTAACGATCAAAAAATCATTTAAGTTGTCAGGAAACTGAATTTGTTTTTGCTCCAAATATTGCGGTATAAGCGTTCTAAGCGTATTATTGAGTGGTATGACTCTGATTTTGTTACCTTTACCGCTTACACGGATGGTGTAATTTTTTTTGTCAAAATGAATCACTTTTAACGAAATAATTTCTGCACGCCGCATCCCTGTTCCATAAAGCAATTCAATAATCAGGCGGTCGCGCATCTCTTGAAAGGTCTCGGGAATAGCACCGAGCTGATCCAGCAACTGGTTGATCTCCTTTTCGGGAATAAATTGAGGGATTTGTTTGGGCTTTTTCAGGGACTTGATATCCTCGGCAGGACTTCTTCGGATGAACTCCCTTTTCAGGCAGAATTTATAGTAACTTTTCAAACAGGCGACCTTTCTGTTGATGGTCGTTACGGCACGCTTTTCCTCAGACAAAGACATGATCCATTGGCGAATGTCCTGATAGCTGACTTTAAGCAGGTCGGGGTTGCCATCGTGAAGGCCAGCGATAAAAGTTGAAAATTGAAACAAATCTTGCTCGTAAGAGACTAAAGTGTGTTGGCTCACCCGCTTCTCAAGCGCCATATACCTTAAAAAATCTTTGATCATCAGAAGGGAAGATTAGTCATTATCAATTTTAATTTCTGAGAAAGGTAAGCATTATCATCGTTCATGAAAGGAAAAAATGATTAAACCTGAAATTTTGGGCAAAAAAAATAGCATCACCGAAGTAATGCTATTTTATACCTTGCAAGAACTGAATATTAATAGTTCTCGTCAGCGTACATTTTTTGCTTGTAAGCAGCTTTAAGACGTTGTTGTCTGCTCAAAACAGATGGTTTTGAATAGAAGTTACGCGCGCGAAGCTCACGCAATACGCCAGTGCGCTCAAATTTTTTCTTGAAGCGTTTCAACGCTTTTTCGATGCTTTCGTTTTCTTTTACGTTTACGATGATCATAATATATCTCTATTTCAATTTGTTCAATTTCAAGGACTGCAAAGATAGAATTAAATTTTTAAAAATCCCCAACTTGCTTTTCTTTTTCTTTAAAAATAAGCGAATTAGGTCAAAGTAATTTTAAATGAGTAAGCCCCGATTATTCCGTCAATAATTAAGCCATTTACCGAAACAACTTATTTTGAGTCAAGTTACTAAAATTAACCTTAGGCGAATTATTTTATTCTGTCTGACTTTTATTCAATAAAACCCCCAATATTAATGAAAATAGCTGTTGTAGGAACAGGATATGTCGGTTTGGTAACCGGTACCTGTTTTGCCGAAACTGGAAATCACGTTACATGTGTCGACATTGATGTGCAGAAGATTGAAAAGATGCGTAACAAGCAGATGCCTATTTTTGAACCTGGGCTGGATTTGTTATTCAACAGAAATATTGAACAAGGGCGATTGGATTTCACCACCGAGCTTGCTGAAGGCATAAAAGATGCTCAGGTGATCTTCTTGGCACTTCCAACACCTCCTGGGGAAGACGGATCGGCTGATTTGCAGTATATTTTAAAGGTTGCTGAGGATTTGGGGCCGATTTTAGAGAAATATGCCGTCATCGTAGATAAAAGCACCGTGCCTGTCGGAACGGCTGAAAAAGTGCGGGCGAAAATTCAGGCCAATGCAAAAGTGGATTTCGATGTGGTTTCCAATCCGGAATTTTTACGTGAAGGTGTGGCCGTGGATGATTTCATGAAGCCAGATCGTGTTGTTGTAGGGACACAGTCCGCAAAAGCACAAAAGGTGATGGAGTTACTCTACGCTCCTTTAGTTCGCCAGGGGAATCCTGTCATTTTTATGGATGAAAAATCGGCAGAACTTACCAAGTATGCCGCTAATTCCTTTCTCGCAACCAAGATTACCTTTATGAATGAAATCGCCAACCTTTGTGAATTGGTTGGGGCAGATGTTGATGCGGTGCGCCGTGGCGTTGGGACTGACAGCCGAATTGGTAACCGCTTTCTGTTTGCTGGTATTGGTTATGGTGGTTCCTGCTTCCCGAAAGATGTTCAGGCTTTGGCAAAATCCTCTCGAGAGTATGATTATAACTTCGAGTTATTGAATTCGGTAATGGAGGTCAATCATAGGCAAAAAACCAAGCTCTTTCCTAAATTGATAGAATATTTTGGTGGCTCATTGAGAGGGAAAACAATTGCTGTCTGGGGATTGGCTTTTAAACCCAATACGGACGATATTCGTGAAGCACCAGCACTTTATAATATTGATGAATTTTTGGAGGCAGGTGCCACGGTAAAAGTTTATGACCCTGAGGCCATGGAAAATGTGCGCGAAATATATGGTGATAAGTTGGTTTACAGCCCTCATCAGTATGCCGCTTCTGACGATGCTGATGCATTGGTGATTTTTACAGAATGGCCTGTATTCAGGACACCAGATTTTGATGTTTTGGCGAAAGGATTGAAAAATTCCGTTATCTTTGACGGACGAAATCTTTACGACCTTGATGCTATGGCAGATTTAGGATTTGATTATATTAGTGTTGGTCGTGCAGAGGTGAAAAAAGCACAAGCAATAAAAGTATAATTACGATGAAAAGAGTATTAATCACAGGTGCAGCAGGTTTTTTAGGCTCGCACCTGTGTGATCGATTTATAAAGGAAGGTTATGCCGTTGTCGCAATGGATAACCTCATTACAGGTGATTTGAAAAACATCGAGCACCTGTTCCCTTTAAAGCAGTTTGAGTTCTACAATCATGATGTTTCCAACTTTGTTCACGTTTCAGGGAACTTGGATTACATCATGCACTTTGCCTCACCGGCCTCCCCTATTGACTATCTTAAAATTCCAATTCAAACGCTGAAAGTGGGTTCCCTGGGGACGCACAATCTGCTGGGATTGGCGAAAGCGAAAGGCGCACGTATGCTGATCGCTTCAACCTCTGAAGTTTATGGGGATCCAGATGTTCACCCACAAAAAGAAGAGTACTGGGGGAATGTAAACCCAGTAGGTCCTCGAGGGGTATATGATGAAGCAAAACGCTTCCAGGAGGCTATGACCATGGCTTATCACACTTATCATGGTGTTGAAACACGTATTGTTCGTATTTTTAATACTTATGGTCCGCGTATGCGCCTGAATGATGGAAGGGTATTGCCCGCTTTTATTGGGCAGGCTCTTCGAGGAGAGGATTTGACCGTCTTTGGTGATGGCTCACAAACCCGTTCTTTCTGTTATGTGGATGATCTTGTGGAAGGTATCTACCGACTGTTGCATTCTGATTACGCCCACCCAGTAAACATCGGAAACCCAAATGAAATCACCATCGGTGAGTTTGCGGAAGAGATTATCAGACTGACAGGCACAAATCAAAAAGTGATTTATAAAGAGTTGCCAACAGATGACCCTAAAAAACGCCGTCCAGATATTTCTTTGGCGAAAGATATTTTAAATTGGGAACCACAGGTTATGCGTGCGGAAGGTCTTAAAATTACTTATGAGTATTTTAAGTCCCTTACACAGGAAGACCTTCACAAGAAGGAGCACAATAGCTTTGAAGGTTATATCAAGAAGTAATTTTTTATGAAATCAATCTTAATCACAGGGGGAGCGGGTTTTATCGGCTCCCACGTCGTTCGGTTATTTGTCAATAAGTATGCAGATTATAATATTGTTAATCTGGATAAACTGACCTATGCAGGTAATTTGGAAAACCTGACAGATATTCAGGATGCCCCAAATTATACCTTTGTTAAAGGTGATATTTGCGATGCGCCGTTTTTAGCAGCACTATTTGACCAATATCAATTTGATGGGGTATTGCATTTGGCGGCAGAGTCTCATGTGGATCGGTCGATCAAAGATCCTTTGGCCTTTGTGCAGACAAATGTGATTGGTACGGTGAATTTGCTCAATGAAGCGAAGCGGATTTGGGATGGTAACTTTGAAGGTAAATTATTTTACCATATTAGTACTGATGAAGTGTACGGTTCTTTGGATAATGGCGGTTTCTTCTACGAAGATACGTCTTACGATCCACAGTCTCCTTACTCAGCCTCTAAGGCGTCTTCAGATCACTTTGTAAGGGCTTACCATAATACTTATGGCTTGCCTATGGTAGTGACCAATTGTTCCAATAACTATGGGCCAAATCAATTTCCGGAAAAGCTGATTCCTCTGTTTATCAATAATATCCGAAACAATAAGCCTTTGCCTGTTTACGGTAAAGGAGAGAACGTTCGTGATTGGCTTTATGTCGTTGATCATGCACGGGCTATTGATGTGGTATTCCATAAAGGTAAATTGGGAGAAACTTACAATATTGGTGGCTTCAATGAATGGACCAATATTGATTTGATCAAAGTGGTTTGTAAAGTGATGGATCAAAAACTTGGTCGCGAGGAAGGTTCTTCAGCACAACTGATCACCTACGTTACCGACCGTGCAGGCCACGATTTACGTTATGCGATTGACGCCAATAAAATCATGAAAGAGCTCGGCTGGGAGCCAAGCTTGCAGTTTGAAGAAGGAATTTCCAAAACGATTGACTGGTATCTTGAGCATCAGGAATGGATGGACAACATCACCAATGGTGATTATCAGAAGTATTACGAGGATCAGTATTCCGTTTAAAATTAAGAACAATAACCATATTGAGGAGTGTTTCACTCCTCTTATTTTTTATAAGCGATGAAAGGAATAATATTAGCTGGAGGTTCAGGAACGAGACTCCACCCGTTGACCTTGGCGATGAGCAAGCAAATGATGCCTGTTTATGATAAGCCGATGATTTACTACCCGCTGAGCATTTTAATGATGTCGGGGATCAGGGAGATTTTGATTATTTCCACGCCGAGAGATGTGCCATTTTTTGAACAGCTTTTGGGCGATGGCAAAAATTTAGGCTGTGAGTTCTCTTATGCAGTGCAAGAAAAGCCAGAGGGATTAGCGCAGGCTTTCTTGATTGGGGAAGAATTCATTGGCAATGACAAAGTGGCATTAATCCTTGGTGATAATATTTTTTATGGAACAGGACTTGCCAAACAGTTGCAGGCCAATACTGACCCTGATGGTGGGGTGATTTACGCTTACCATGTAACGGATCCTGAGCGTTACGGCGTTGTTGAGTTCGATGAGCAGATGAACGCGAAATCAATCGAGGAGAAGCCTGAGCATCCGAAATCAAACTATGCTGTTCCTGGTCTTTATTTCTACGACAATGATGTGGTGAAAATAGCCAAGGAAATTGAGCCAAGTCCCCGTGGCGAATTGGAAATTACGGATGTAAACAAAGTGTATCTTGAACAGGGAAGGCTCAAGGTAAGTGTGATGAATCGCGGTACCGCTTGGCTGGATACAGGGACGCATGCTTCTTTAGCGCAGGCTGGGCAGTTTGTTCAGATTATTGAGGAACGACAAGGGTTGAAGGTTGGCTGTATCGAGGAGATTGCCTATAGGATGCAATTTATCGGCAAGGCGCAGCTGATGGATCTGGCGGAACCACTGATGAAAAGTGGTTATGGTCAGTACCTCAAGCATGTGCTTGAGCAATAAATAAAAAAAGGAGACAGTTGATTCAGCTGTCTCCTTTTTATTTGAATGGGTTTGTTATTTTTCGTCGTAAGCCCAGTCAATATGGGTGCGCATATCTTTTACGGCGATACCCTGTGCCTTCAAAGCGGAGCGTATCTCATCTACCTTGTCATAGTTCTTGGCATCTTTAGCCTCTTTGTAAAGAGAAAGCAGAACCTCAATAATTGGGTCGGCATCCTGAATGCGTTCCTCTTGTAGTCCTAAAACATCAAAAGCAAAACCTTGGAATGTTTCAACCATACGGTTGTAAACTTCTTCACCGATTTCGGCATATTTCAGCTGACCAATATGGATCATGTTGATTTTTTTCAACAAGTTAAACAGGTGAGCGATGGTTTGTGCAGTATTGAAATCATCATTCATTGCACGGTAGCAATTGTCACAAATACCATTGATCTGCTTGATCTGCTTTTCGTTGGGCTCTACCCCTTCCTCGTGCTGATAAGAAAGCTTGCCAAGGGTTCGCATACCATTCGCCAGTCGGATGTACCCTTTTTCAGCGGCTTTAAGTGCGTCATTGGAGAAATCCAATGGGCTTGAATAGTGCGACTGCAACATGAAGAATCGAACGGTCATCGGAGAATACCCTTTCTCCAGAAGTTCATGATTACCAGAAACCAGCTGATGAGGTAAAAAGCTGTTGCCTTTTGATTTACTCATCTTCGTGCCGTTGACCGTCAGCATATTGGAGTGCAACCAGTATTTTACAGGGTCTTTGCCTGTCGCTGATTTTCCCTGTGCAATTTCACATTCGTGATGTGGGAATTTTAAGTCCAGTCCACCGCCATGAATGTCAAACTGATCGCCAAGGTATTTTGTGCTCATCGCCGTACATTCAAGGTGCCAGCCAGGGAAGCCCTCGCCCCATGGAGATGGCCAGCGCATGATGTGCTCCTCAGAAGCTTTCTTCCACAGTGCAAAATCGGCTTTACTTCTTTTTTCTTCTTGCCCATCCAGTGTTCGGGTGGTTTCAAGCAGGTCTTCTATGACTCTTCCTGAAAGTTCACCATAATTGTTGGACTCGTTGTATTTGGCAATGTCAAAGTAAATCGACCCTTCAGACTCATATGCAAAGCCGGCGTCTATGATCTTCTGAATAATTTGAATTTGCTCAATAATATGCCCCGTTGCTGATGGCTCAATGTCGGGTGGTAGGATATTAAACAATGACATCACCTGATGGAAGCCCGAAGTATAGCGCTGAACAACTTGCATTGGTTCAATTTTTTCAAGCTTGGCAATGCGCCCAATTTTATCTTCTCCTTCATCAGCATCATTAATCAAATGCCCAACGTCCGTAATGTTGCGAACATAGCGCACACGGAAATCCCGAAATTTTAAATATCGGTTGATCACATCAAAGCACATGAAAGTGCGCACATTACCCAAATGGACATCACTGTAAACCGTAGGGCCACAAACATACATTCCTACGAACGGAGGGTTCAGGGGCTCAAATATTTCCTTCTTGCCCGAGAGCGAGTTATAGACTTTTAAATCATTCAGCATATTGCAAATTTAAAACATTCATGATCTGATTCAGTCATTCTTTCCAATAATTTTAATGGGTAAAGTATAAAATTACAAATATAGCCCTTTAGTGTTTATTTATTGTATTTTACCGTTCTGGTCTCGCCGTTTTTACTGCTATTCAAGGCCGCAATAAAAAGATTTTGGCTTATATCCCCCTATGAATAAATAAGATGTTGTTATAAAAATTAAAAATGTCTATATTTGTCGGATCAAAAGGTTGAGGGGGCCCATCGCTCCCTCTTTTGTTTAAATGCAGGTATGTCATTTCAAGAAGAGTTAAAAGATCGCGTCTGGAAGCTGGCAGAAGAAGCCCTGAAAGACGACCAGTATTTTGTTGTCAATGTGATTGTAAGTGGCTATGATTCAGCAATGAAGATTAGCGTACTGCTTGACGGTGATCGTGGTATGGATATTGATGTCTGTGCTGTGGTGAGCCGCCACGTGGGGTATGTCCTTGAAGAGGAAGAAGTGATTTCTTCGAAGTACACGCTGGAAGTGTCTTCTCCAGGATTGGATTATCCCTTGCAGATGCATCGGCAATATGTCAAGAATATTGGCAGAACCCTTAAAGTAACTTTGGAGGGAGAATCAAAACCGATGAAGGGGGAGATTCTCGCTGTTGAGGAAGACCATGTCGTTCTCAAGGCTGAAGTTAAGGAGAAAGGGAAAAAGAAAATCTCCTACGAAGAAACAAATGTTCCCTTTGAAAAAATCAAAGAGGCATTAATAGTTGTTGTATTTTAAGATATTGCTGTCAGCCCTCGCGGTGCAGTATTAGTTTATATTAAAGGCTAAAGAGACCGAAAGCATATGTTGGACAGTTCGACTTTAATCGAGTCTTTTGCGGATTTTGCAAAAACCAAAAATGTAGATCGACCTACAATGATCCGCATTCTTGAGGATGTATTCCGTACAATGATCCGCAAGAAATTTGAGTTTGATGATAACTTCGAAGTTATTATCAATGCCGAAAAAGGTGATTTAGAGATCTGGCGTTACCGCGAGATCGTGGATGATAATTCTGAAGATATTTGGGATTATGATAAAATCAGCCTTGAAGAGGCAAGAAAAATTGAGCCTGACTTCGAGATCGGAGAGCAGGTAGCAGAATCCGTTGGATTAGAAGATTTCGGTCGCCGTGCAGTAATGACAGCGCGCCAAACTTTGATGCAGCGTATTAAGGATTTGGAAAAAGATATCCTATACCAAAAGTATAAGGACTTGGTAGGTGATGTCGTTACGGCAGAAGTTTACCAGGTATTGGGCAGAGAGGTGATTCTTCAGGATCACGAAGGCAATGAGTTGTCGCTGCCAAAATCGGAGCAGATCGCAAAAGATCGTTTCCGTAAAGGTGATACAGTTCGTGCGATTATCTCCAAGGTAGATACCAACAATGGTACGCCTAAGATTATCGTTTCGCGTATCTCGCCAGAGTTTTTGGAACGCCTGTTTGAACAGGAGGTGCCAGAGATTTACGACGGTTTGATCTCGATCAAAAACATCGTTCGTGAGCCAGGTGAGCGTGCCAAGGTTGCTGTAGAATCTTATGATGACAGAATTGATCCTGTTGGTGCTTGTGTTGGAATGAAGGGGTCTCGTATCCATTCCATCGTTCGTGAGTTGCGCAATGAGAACATTGATGTGATCAACTATACAGAGAACAAAGATTTGTATATCGCTCGTTCATTGAGCCCAGCCAAAATTGTGCGTACGGAGATCAATGAAGAGGAATCACGTGTTTCAGTTTTCTTGAAACCAGACCAGGTTTCATTGGCCATTGGTAAAGGAGGGTATAACATCCGCCTTGCTGGGCAGTTGGTCGGTTACGAGATTGATGTGTTCCGCGACATCGAAGAAGGTGAAGAGGAAGATATCTTGTTGACTGAATTTAAAGATGAAATCGATGAGTGGATCATCGAGGAGTTGAACAAAGTTGGTTTAGATACCGCCAAGAGTGTTATTGACTTATCAATGGAAGAATTGATTCGCCGTACAGACCTTGAGGAAGAAACCATCGCCGAAATTGTGAAGGTGATTCACAACGAGTTTGAATAAAAATAAAGCATAAAGAGACAGGTAATCCCGAACCTGTCTCTTTTTAGTGTATATTTGTTGTTCGGGATTTCTTATCAAAAGAAGATAGCTCATTTTTATTAGCATCAGGCATCAGTAAATATATGGCAGAAGAAAAAAAGCATCGATTAAGTAAAGTCGCCTCCAAATTAAATGTGGGCCTTAACTCTGTGGTCGAATTTTTAGGCAAAAAAGGGTTTGAGGTAGCACGTAATCCTAACTCAAAAATATCTGAGGAAGAATATCATCTTGTAGCGAAAGAATTTCAAGGTTCCGCACAAGATAAGGAAGAGGCTGCTGAACTAAAGATCGGTACTTCAAATAGATCAGGGGCTCAGGCAAAAGAGGCTGAGAAAAAAGAACCTGTGAAGAAGGCAGAACAAGTTCAGGAGGAAAAGCAAGTGCTGATCAAGAATATGACAGACGAGCAACCTCTGAAGCCTAAAAAAGAAGATACAAAACCTACAACTCCAAAAGCAGAAGTTCCAAAAGTTGAAGATGATTCACAGCTGCAAGGGTTGAAGGTCGTTGGTAAAATTGATTTGGACGCAGTGAACAAGAAGCCGGCAAAGAAAGCGGCTCCTAAGAAAGAAGCTGCGCCTGCCAAGAAGTCAAAACCAGCAACACCAAAAAATATTGATCAAAAGGATCAAAAAACTTCCGAAGAGCAGAAAACAACAAGTGTTGATGCCACTAAAGTTGATGCTCCTAAAAAAGAAGTGAAACCAACATCACCTGATCAATCTAAAGATAAGAAAGATACAGTAACACCGGAAAAGCCGGTTTCAGAAAATAAAGTTTTGGAAATAGATAAAACCGATTCAGCTTCTCCGGTGCAGGACGCATCTCAAGCTAAAGGTAATTCTGAGGGGAAATCCACAGAAGGCAATGGCGAGCAAACGACCCCGACTGGTAAGGTGATTACAGGTCAGGCAGATCGTCTTCAAGGTCTTAAAGTGGTAGGTAAGATTGATTTGAGTTCTTTCGAACGTAAGCCTAAGAAAAAGCCGATCGCATCATCCGACGATAAAAATCGCGGAAAGAAAAGACAACGTAAACGTATCACCAAAGACGGACAGGGTAATGTTCAGCAAGGTCAAGGTGGTCAAGGTACTCAGAACCGCACAGGCGGACAAGGCGGTCAGCGTCCTGTTGGTCAGGGTGGTCAGAACCGTGGTCCTGGTGGTCAAAATCGCCAAGGCGGAGGCCCGGGTGGTCAGAACCGTGGACCGGGCGGTCAGAATCGTCAAGGTGGAGGCCCAGGTGGTAACCGCGGACGTGGTGGCGCAGTGCAAAACCGACGCGGAGGCAAGAAGCCTGTTGTTAAGAAGGAGGAGCTTACAGATAAGCAAATTCAGGAACAAATCAAGCAAACATTAGCGAAGCTTTCGGGCGGTAACAAAAACGCTAATGCAGCTAACCGTTCTAAATATAGAAAAGATAAGCGTAACCGTGCTTCTGAAGCTTTCGAGGCGGAAATGGAGCAAGAAAGACTGGACGCAAAGAAGCTAAAAGTAACAGAATTTGTTTCTGCGAACGATTTGGCTACTTTGATGGAGGTCTCGGTAAACGAAGTAATTGCTACGGCAATGAACATGGGAATGTTCGTATCGATCAACCAACGCCTGGATGCAGAAGCAATTACGCTTTTGGCTGATGAGTTTGGCTATGATGCGGAATTCTCTTCTGCTGAAGATGAAACAGAGGTTGTTGTTGTAGAAGATACTGAAGAACAACTGAATGAAAGAGCGCCGATCGTAACGATCATGGGTCACGTTGACCACGGTAAAACATCCCTTCTGGATTATATCCGTAGCGCTAACGTTACTGCTTCTGAGGCCGGTGGTATTACGCAGCACATTGGTGCTTATGACGTAATGACAGGTACAGGTAAGCGTGTTGCTTTCTTGGATACACCAGGTCACGAAGCCTTTACAGCAATGCGTGCGCGTGGTGCTAAAGTAACGGATATCGCGATTATTGTGGTTGCAGCTGATGATGCCGTGATGCCACAAACGAAAGAGGCGATTAACCACGCACAGGTTGCGGGTGTGCCGATCGTTATTGCGATTAACAAAATTGATAAGCCAGCAGCTAATGCCGATAAGATTCGTGAGGAACTTTCTCAGTTGAATGTATTGGTTGAAGACTGGGGTGGTAAATATCAGTGTCAAGAAATTTCAGCCAAGTCTGGCCAAGGCGTGGAAGAACTATTGGAAAAAGTATTGCTGGAAGCGGAAATGTTGGAATTGAAAGCCAATGCTAACCGTGAAGCATCAGGTACAGTAGTGGAAGCCTCTTTGGATAAAGGACGTGGTTACGTAGCGACCATGTTGGTAGAAAACGGTACGTTGAAAATTGGTGATATCATGTTGGCTGGTCAGCATTATGGTAAAGTAAAAGCCATGTATGATCACCGTGGTAACCGATTGGAGGCTGTTGGCCCAGCAACACCTGTTCAGGTGTTAGGTTTGGATGGTGCACCACAGGCAGGTGACAAGTTGAATGTAATGGAAACCGACCGTGAGGCTCGTGACATTGCCAACAAACGTCAGCAATTGGCTCGTGAGCAATCTGTTCGTACGAAGAAACATATTACACTGGATGAGATTGGTCGTCGTTTGGCTATCGGTTCATTCCAGGAATTGAATATCATTGTTAAGGGTGATGTGGATGGCTCTGTAGAGGCATTGTCTGATTCCTTATTGAAACTGTCGACACCAGAGGTTGCGGTGAATATTATTCACAAGGCAGTAGGTCAGATTTCTGAATCTGATGTATTGTTAGCTTCAGCTTCTGATGCCATTATCATTGGTTTCCAAGTACGTCCTTCTGCTCAGGCACGACGTATCGCCGAAGGCGAGGAAATCGATATCCGTTTGTACTCGATCATCTATGATGCGATCAATGAGGTGAAGGATGCGATGGAAGGTATGTTGGCTCCTGAAGAGAAAGAAGTGATCACAGGTAACGCTGAAGTTCGTGAGACCTTTAAAATCTCTAAAGTGGGTACAATTGCTGGTTGTATGGTGACTGACGGAATTCTTAAACGTAACAACGATGTTCGTTTGGTAAGAGACGGTATCGTGATTTACTCAGGTGCTATCGGTGCTTTGAAACGTTTCAAAGACGATGTTGCTGAAGTGAAGAAAGGTTACGACTGTGGTATCTCAATCAATGGATTCAACGATATTAAAGTTGGTGATATTATTGAAGGATTTGAAATTCAAGAAACGAAGCGTACGCTTTAATTCTCGAAAAAATATATTTGAAAAAAGCCGACCATTATGGTCGGCTTTTTTATTTTTAGGCTGTCCAATAAAAACACAATCATGAAAAGAGCCATTTTTTCAATCTTCCTATGTTTAATGCCCATGCTGCTTTGGGCCCAAAAGATGCACAAAGTAAAGGTCAGTGATGATATCAGTATGCGTATCCCTGCTAATTATGGCAACATGAGCCCTGAGGATGTCAGTAGAAAATACGCAGGCAGCTCTACGGTATTTATTGCCCTTACAGACTATCAGCAGGCCGTAGATCTTTCGATCAGCCACAAACCTACCCGTTGGGGCAGAAATGATTTTCCTGTCCTTCAGGACTTGTTTCGAGGGGCTATTTCAGAAATGAGTGAGTCGGTAAACTTTACAAAAGAAACGATTGAGCGAATTGATGATGTGCCTTTCATGATTTTTGAATTCGATGCTGTTACTAAAGGCTCCGAAGGGCTAACCTCTGGCACTCAGAAAAAATATAGCTACATTGCCTACACCATTTACCACGGTGAGTTGCTTACCTATAATTTTACCTGTGCTCAACGGCTGAAAAACCAATACCAGCAGGATGCCCCCACTATACTCTCTACATTAAAACTGAAATAATATGATTACTCCTTTTGATGACGCCTACTACATGCGCCAAGCGCTGCAAGAGGCCGAATTGGCCGCAGAAGAAGGTGAAATTCCCGTAGGCGCCATTGTGGTTTGGAAAAATAGAATAATCGCCCGCGCTCATAACCAAACGGAGCGATTGATGGACGTTACCGCCCATGCTGAAATGCTCGCCATCACGGCAGCGGCAAATGCCATAGGAGGCAAATACCTGAAAGATTGTACCCTGTACGTGACACTCGAACCCTGTACAATGTGCGGCGGCGCCATCTCGTGGTCACAGCTGAGTAAGGTGGTTTTTGGTGCCCGAGATGAAAAGCGTGGGTTTGAACGCCTGTCCCCCAATATTTTACATTCAAAAATTGAAGTAGTCCGAGGAATAATGGCCGCGGAATGTCAGGCGGTAGTTGATGATTTTTTTAAAAATTTACGAAAATAAATCATTTACAGCAGTTGTGGCTAAATTATAACTCTCAGTGTTTCAGGTGCAATCAATTCCATCAATACTTATATCTAATTTATTAATTGGATTTGTAAAACTTACCGTCGTACATTTGGATTGTATTACAAGTCATAAGCGGAATTGTTGATCATACCTTAGGACTTATTGAAGAAAAAAATTATCTTCAAAATACAATTAATCAACACCATTTTGAATTAAACCTTAAATACAATAATCATGGCTTTCGAATTACCAGCTTTACCGTACGCACCTGCTGCATTAGAACCACATATCGATGCACGCACTATGGAAATCCATCATGACAAGCATCATGCTGCTTATGTAGCAAAATTGAATGCTGCCATTGAAGGAACTGAGCATGCCGATAAATCTTTGGAAGATTTGATGAAGAATGTAGGCTCAATTGGTGCTGCTGTAAGAAATAACGGTGGTGGTCACTTTAACCACTCTTTGTTTTGGTCAGTGATGAGTGCAAATGGTGGACAGCCTTCTTCGGACTTGGCTGCTGCAATTGATGCTGCTTTTGGCTCATTTGATGCATTCAAAAAAGAATTCGCTAATGCTGCTGCAACTCGTTTCGGTTCAGGTTGGGCATGGTTGATCGTAAAAGCTGATGGAAAATTGGCGGTTACTTCAACAGCTAACCAAGACAACCCAGTGATGGATGTTGTAGAAGAAAAAGGTACGCCAATCTTGGCATTGGACGTATGGGAGCACGCTTACTATTTGAACTATCAGAACCGTCGTCCTGATTATATTGAAGGTTTCTTCAATGTGATCAACTGGGAAGAGGTTTCTAAATTGTTTGCTGCTGCAAAATAAGCCTAAAAAATAAGCAATAAGAAAGCCCGTGATTTAGAATCACGGGCTTTTCTTTTAATAAAAAACGGAATTCGCATTAAATATCTAATTTTGCGAGATTATCTTTTGAAAGCGGTTTGTTAATATACTGCTTTACGTATTCGTATTTTTTCGATTTGTTAACATCCTGAGGGTTAATAGAAGAAGTCAGCATGACGATTTTACATGTACTTCTTGTAAGATCGGAAAGCCGATCGAACTCATCTAAAAACTGAAACCCATCCATGAGGGGCATGTCAATATCAAGAAAGATGACCTTCGGCAGCACGGTGGCAGCAACACCTTCCATTTTTTCGATGTTTCTTAAAAACTCAATAGCACTTTTGGCTCCTGTGTGGGTGTAAATTCTTTCCGTAATATCTGCGGCTTCAATCATTTTTTGATTGATCAGATTATCGATCTCATTGTCATCAATGAGCATGACCGCTGAGTATTTAGGATTGATGGAACTCATAAAATTGGATTAAATTTGGAGGAATTAATTACTGTCTTTAATTAAACCATTTTTACTCATATATATGATTCAATTTTTAAATGCTTATTACATTTAGAGATCAAATTTAATTCCCTGTGCAAGAGGTAAATCCGAACCATAATTTATGGTGTTCGTTTGGCGTCGCATATAAACCTTCCAGGCATCAGAGCCTGATTCACGGCCACCGCCAGTTTCTTTTTCACCACCGAAAGCCCCACCAATTTCTGCGCCTGAAGTCCCAATGTTTACATTGGCGATACCACAATCTGAGCCATTGACAGACAGGAATTGTTCAGCTTCCCGCATATTGAGGGTCATGATGGCAGAGCTTAGCCCTTGTGGTACATCATTCTGAATATGGATCGCTTCTTCTAAAGTACTGTACGAAATTAGATACAAAATAGGGGCGAAAGTTTCCTGTTGCACGATTTTGTAATCATTTTGTACCAAAAATACCGCAGGTTGCACATAACAGCCCGAACTGTATTGGTCGCCTTCAAGCACCTTGCCGTCAATAATCACTTCAGCACCTTCTTCTTTTGCCTGCTGAATAGCTTTGAGGTAGGTATTTACTGCATCCTGATCGATTAACGGACCAACATGATTACTTTCATCCAGTGGGTTGCCAATTTTCAGTTGTCCATATGCACTCGACAGTTTAGCCTTTACTTCCTCAAGCATCGACTCGTGCACAATCAATCTTCGGGTACTGGTACATCTTTGGCCACAGGTTCCAACAGCACCAAAAAGTGCCCCTACGATCGCAATGTTCAGGTCGGCATTCGGAGAGATGATCATTGCATTGTTTCCGCCAAGTTCGAGCAAACTTTTGCCCAAACGAGCTCCTACGGCAGCTCCTACGGATTTACCCATTCGACTTGAGCCCGTTGCCGAAACCAAAGGCATACGCTGATCAGCCGCCATTAATTTACCGATTTCTGCATCTCCGATTATCAATCCGCTGACGCCTGCAGGCACCTGATTGGCTTCAAAGACTTCAGCAGCAATCTTCTGACAGGCAATTGCTGATAACGGTGTTTTTTCTGAAGGCTTCCAGATACAAACATCTCCACATACCCAGGCTAAAAAGGCATTCCACGACCATACTGCCACAGGGAAATTAAAGGCAGAGATGATGCCTACAACGCCCAGAGGGTGCCACTGTTCATACATTCGGTGTGATGGGCGTTCAGAGTGCATGGTTAAGCCATGTAACTGTCTTGAAAGCCCGACCGCGAAATCTGCAATATCAATCATTTCCTGTACTTCCCCCAGGCCTTCCTGAAGTGACTTTCCCATTTCATAGGAAACTAAGGCACCTAAATCATCTTTATGCTTTCGGAAAGCTTCACCAATCTGTCGGACAATCTCCCCTCTTTTTGGGGCAGGCATATTTCTCCATGCGCTGAAGTCTTTTTGAGCGGCTTCGATTACTTTATGGTAATCCGCCTCGGTCGCCAGGTTTACAGTTCCAATGCACCGACCATCGGCAGGTGAATGAGATGAAATGGTTTTTCCTGCGCCATCTGACCAATTTCCACCAATGGCGATCCCTTGATTATGATCTGCCAGTCCGAGTGCTTTTAAAAAATCTAAATTCATTGCTGTTGTTTGTTTATAGGTTTTATTGAGTTACACGACGAATGTGTTTCTGCGTGTTGAATGGGGGACTAATTTATATTAAAAAAGGTCAGAAATATTACATCTCCGACCTTTTAAAGTTTTCAGTTATTAAAGCCCTAATGCTTCGATTCCTTGATCAAAAACTACATCCTTAGGAATATTCTGATCGGCAAGCTTGTCCAGGTCTTTTTGAAGTGCTGGTCCAATTTTGCCCATTTTATCCACTAAATCTGCTACGCCAGCATAATCACCATTTCCTTGTAAGGTCAGGATTTTTTCTGACAACGAATTGACCGCCTCAGCCATCTTTTCATAGTTCACACGGTAAAGCCCAGTTTCTGGATCTTTGTTGAATGCACCGTAGGATTTGAAATAATTAAAGCGGATCATGTTCGCTACACCATGCGCAGATGCTGCACCAAAACGTACCGAACGGAAGATTCCCGCCAGGAAGGTGGTGTAGTAATCTTTCATTTCACCATCAAGTTCTCCTTTGTTCACCAGTTGGTTGATCATGTACACCCCAAGGATATCCGCCTTTCCTTCTTCTAAAGCCGAAGCATGCTCTTTAAGCGCTTCTCTTACTGTACCTTTATTATTGATGGTATTTTTGATCCCCAAGCCGTGCGCCACTTCATGGAACATGGTATTGGCGAAAAAGGCATTGAAAGTAACATGCTGACGCTGATCTTTGGCAATTAAGGTATTTGCGATAGGCTGCATGATTTTATCAAATTTGGCACGCATGGCATTTTTCAACTGCAAACGACGGGTACCTTTTTGTAATTGTACTTTCTCATCATTTGGCAGATTGATCGCAATGGTTTTGGAGGCGGCATTACAATCTCCTGCATAATACAGTACATCGTAAGCATTCAAGTCTGAATCAGTCCCTGGCGTTTCCTTTTTGTATTTGGCTTCCACAGGAAGGTTGCGCTGTAATTCAGGAAGGAAAGATGTGAATTTGGCGAGTTTTTTACTCCAGGCCATGTCCTTTACTAAAACATAAGCTTCATGCGAGGCCTTGTTACCGTAAAGTTTATCTTCATAGGATTCGATTGGTCCAATAACCACATCAATCATATTATCTTTCATGTCCATCCAGGCCATGTCAGATTTAAAATATTCATCCGTACGTAAGGCTTCCGCTCTCAGGGTCAAGTAGTTTTTCAGCCCCTTATTTTCTGCGAGCTTAGCAGCCTGATCCAAAAGGTCAGCAGCTTCATTGATCTCTTTGGCAAAGAACTGGTGATAAGGGATTGCCTGCAATTTGCCTTCCTCATTTCTGCGGATCACCGTGTACAAGCTGTTTTTATGCGCCACTTTTGCGGCCTCAAATTCTTCTTTTGTAATATCTGCTGGATAGTAGTTGGCACCTTTTGGCTTGGCACCCACGCCGTCAATAAATGGTTTGTTGGCATCCAGACGATCCCAAGGGCCATAATTGATTTCCGCATACGCTTTTTCAGGGCCAGATAATTTAGAAAGTAGGGCTGCTTTATCGCCATAGGCTTCTTTCCAAAAGATGTTGTCCATGATTTTAGCGGCCTTAATCAATAAAGGCAACAATTCCTTTTGTTTGGCGCTCAATTGACTTAAATCGGTCGTCAATTTAAAATGGTCATATTGTTGAACCTTTTGAGTGATGGCGCTTTTTGCAGGTGTTGTTGCAGGAGTGTTTGTACCTTCTTTGGTACCACAGGCCGTCATGAGCCCTGCCGCTGCTAAGGCAAGCGACCAGTTAAGCAGTTGGTTTTTCATATTTATTACTATTTGTAGATTTAAACTAAGCCAGGCAGCCGTCTAAGCCTTGAAAGATAATCGATTTATTGAGCTGATTACCAATGATAACCACCTTGTTGGTTGTGGAGTCATGCTGCCATTCACTGCCTTGAGTGAAATAGAATTGCTGACCCACGGATTGAATGATAATTTTATTGTTGTACTCTAATGCGTACAAAATACCTTTCAGGCGGTAAATGTTTGGCTGTAACTGAAGGGTCATCGTTAGCCATGCTTCCAGTTTATGGAGGTCTATGGCTTGGTCAGATTCCCAGGTAATACTTTGGATTTTACCGTGTTGGTGAGTGGTGGCCGGGATCTGGCTTTGCTGTTCCACCACCTGATAGTCTTTACCCCGAAGGTTGAAAAGTAACTCATTTTCAACTTTAGCCTGCTGACATGGAATGATTTTGATGAAAGGTGTTACCGACTGAATTTTCGCTTCGATTCGCTGAAGGTCATCAGCACTGACAAGGTCTGTTTTATTCAGCAGGACAATATGAGCGGCAGCAAGCTGCTGATTGGTGATCGCTTCCTTTTCCATCATCTCCTCCAGATGCAGGGCATCGGCAAGTGCGATGATACCATCGAGTTTGAAGATGCCCGCATAATGTGGGTCAAACATAAAGGTAGCCGCTACGGCCAAAGGGTCAGCAATTCCCGTGGTTTCTATCAGCAGGTGGTCGAATTCATAGGAACTGGTGATCAGTTCTGTCAGAATTTTAGCCAGGTCAGCATTCAGATTACAACAAATACAGCCATTGGCCAACTCAAAAATTCCAGCATTTTCTTCAGTGATCAATTCCTGATCAATGGCGGATTTGCCAAACTCATTTTCAATAATGGCAAATCGGGTTGCTGGATTATCATGAATGAGTTGATTGACAAGTGTTGTCTTTCCAGCGCCTAAAAATCCAGTAAGGATTGTAACTTTTATTGGGGTGTTACTCTGCATTTGTTATTCTGTTTGCTCCAAATTAAGCAAAGGGGATTAGTTTCCCCAACGATCAAGTGATTAATCAGACAATTCACGGGCCGAGGAGGAGGGAAGCGATTCTGTTATGGGAATATCAAATACTATAATATGATTTTTCAAACATTTAAATAGGAGTTTAGTTGATAATATTACCCCCCACCTAAACCTATATTGCGATGACGTTTTCCCCCACCTCTCCTATTTGGTCTTTTTACTGCCTGAACTTCCTGGTATTTCTACTATTGAACAGTTGCGATGCGCCCATTCCGAAAAACAGGACTGTCCCCATTGTTAATCAGGATTTTGAAGTTCACGACCCTTTGGTGTTGGACATGAAGCAGGCGACGCTGCCGTTGGGTATTCAGGATTTGCATAATATTGATATTTTAAATGGAATAGATGCCTACCAGCTCGGCAGCCTCAAGGATGAACTTGATCTGACATTGTTCGATGACCACGGTTTCTTTTATAATGATCGGGTACAGGTGATGATCTCGCCACGTCATCTGATAAAGCTGAATAAGGCTGATTGTCATCAGTTAACATTATATTTTCTCGATGGCTATTTGGCCAAAGTACAGTTATTGGCCAATGCTGACCTGACCCCTGGCCTATTACAGACCTTCGGAAGCCCCAATGGGCGAAATTTTCAGGAAACATCACGCCTCATCAATCCAGAGAAATGGAGTGGGATTCAGACCATATTGGTGATGGAGTGGATGACCTTTCATACCAAATTAAAATATCAGGAAAAAATACGGCAGGTATCGCGGGTTGCTGACCATTACCTGAAGGTGAATCAACTTTCAATAGAACTTCGGCATTTTGAAAAACAGATTGCAATATAATTATCGAAAAAGTTCGCCTCTTTTATTCTTGATCGCTCAGATGTTTTTAAATTAGGAGGGTAAACTCCCAACAAACTTAACCTCTGTTATGAACAGAAGAATGATTTTTATCTCCACTGTAATTTTATTAGTGGGCTTTGGCTTATGGTATGGAAATGCCCGATTGCCAATTATCAATGGTTATGCCTCAAAAATGACCTGCTCCTGTGTTTTTGTGGCTGATCGGTTACCTGAATCGGTCACTGATCAGGATCTTGATTTCTCCTTGATTCGCTTTGCGACACCGACGGTCGATTACGAGCAAAAGACGGTCACCAGTACCGTATTGGGCTTTGGCGCACAAACCGCTGTTTACCAAAAAGGAATTGGCTGTACTTTGTTGATTGATGGGCAAGGGCCTCCAGAAAAAAAGCCCACCATGCGTACCAGTTTCGATGAGGCGAATGAACCATGGCCTTTGGGTGATTTGAATGTCCGAAGCGGTATTCCGAGTCCGCAACTTACCATGGCTGTGCAGGAGGCGATGGTGCCAGAATTGAAAACCCGCGCAATTATTGTCAGTCGGCATAATGAAATTCTGGTGGAAGCCTACGGTGATGGTTTTAATGAAAATACCCCCCAATTGGGTTGGTCAATGACCAAAAGTATCACCTCCGCCTTGGTGGGAATTTTGGTTGGCGATGGAAAGCTGAAAATAGAGGATCCAGCGCCTGTCAAAGCATGGCAAGGAGATATGCGTAAGCGCATTGCGTTGCGTAACTTGCTGCAAATGAATAGTGGGCTGAAGTGGGTAGAAGATTATGGTGATATTTCCCTGGCGACGAAAATGCTCTACATGACTGCCGATATGGGGGATTATGCCAGTGCCCAGAAGCTCGTTTACCCACCAGATTCGGTGTGGTATTACTCCTCAGGAACAACCAATATTTTGTCCAGTATTATTAAAGAAACCATCGGTGACCAGCAGGCTTATTACGAGTTTGCCAATAAGCGATTATTTGAGCCTTGTGGCATGAAGAGTATGGTGCTGGAGCCTGATGTTTCTGGTACTATTGTGGGCTCCTCTTATGCTTTTGCTACCGCCCGCGACTGGACACGCTTCGGCTTGCTTTACCTTAACGATGGCGTTTTTAACGGGCAACGGATTTTGCCCGAAGGGTGGGTTTCTTTTACCCGCCAAGAGGCCAAAGGCGCTGATGGAAAATACGGCGCACAATGGTGGCTGAACCTGAGCAAGGAAGAATTGCCTGATTGCCCAGAGGATATTTATTATTGCGATGGCTTCCAGGGGCAGCGGGTTTATGTGGTGCCTTCTCACGATTTGGTGGTGGTGCGTTTGGGGATTTCCAATGATTTTGACTACAATGGTTTTATGAGGCGCGTTTTGGATGCTGTACCTCCAAAAGAGACCGCCGTAAGGTAGTTTTAAGCCCCTCTTAGCCTAAAAATAACAAAGCCCGAAACTGTCGATCAGTTTCGGGCTTTGGTTTTATGCTCCGAATAATTTTCGAAGTTTGATCATATTAATAACCTCATCAGGTACAATGTATTTGATCGATCGTTCTTCCTTCAGGCATTGGCGAATAAATGTTGCGGAAATATCCACCATCGGTGCATGTACCATGCGCACTTTTGGGTGGTCATCAAACCTTGATTTTTTAGCCTCAGGACGCGGATAAACCACCAATCCATAATCTTCTAAAATCACTTCATGGTTTTTCCATTTATGAAAATGCGACAGGTTGTCTTGACCAACAATCACCTGAAATTCATAAGAGGGGTGTTTTTCTGAAAGGTAAATCAGCGTATCTATCGTGTAACTCGGTTTAGGCATTCTAAACTCTACGTCTGTTACCTGCAGTTTAAAGTTGTCTTTGATCGCCATATCGACAAGATCATAACGATCAAACTCGTGCGCCAGTGTACTTTTCTTTTTAAAAGGATTTTGTGGAGAAACCACCAGCCAAACCTGGTCAAGTTCGGCAAGTTCCACCATACTGTTGGCAATAATAAGATGCCCTATATGAATCGGGTTGAAGGAACCGAAAAACAATCCTACTTTCTTCTTTGTGGGGATCATGTTTTCAAGCGTTTGACGGTGGTGGTGGGATTATTTTCTAATAAAATTTTCTATCGTTTTTTCTGAAGCTTTAAGTGCTTCATCAAGGCGGTCATTAATGATCGTTACATCGAAGTCAGGCTCAAAACCCAGTTCATATTCCGCTTTGGCCAATCGTTTTTTGATCGCCGTCTCATCATCAGTACCACGGCCGCGAAGTCGGGCTTCGAGTGTTTCCAGATTTGGAATACGGACAAAAACGGCCAGGGCACGCTCCTGAAAGTATTTTTTTAAACTGACTCCCCCTTTAACATCAACATCGAAAACCACATGCTTGCCTTCCGCCCAAATGCGCTCCACCTCAGCTTTCAGTGTGCCGTAGCAACAGCCTGGGTAAACTTCTTCCCACTCTACAAATTCATCCCGATCTTTTCTGGAACAGAAATCATCCATTTTCAGAAAGTAGTAATCCTGGCCATCCACCTCTTGTCCTCTTTGTGCGCGGGTAGTCGCTGAAATAGAGAATGCAAGATCCCTGCGTTGATTTAACAGGTGATGAACAATTGTTGTTTTGCCAGATCCAGAAGGCGCGGAAAAGATAAATGCTTTGCCTTGGTGCGTCATGATATTATTAAAATTGGGGAAGGAGAAAATAAAAGGGATTTGAAGGAATAAGCTACCAGAACGCTAACGTCCAATAACATATGAGATGTATTTTGAACGGCAATGAGTGATGGGGGCACGGTGGTGTGCTAAAGACTTATTTCGATGATAAATATTTTCCATGCGCAAAGGTAAAAAAATCGGTCTTTATAGCCAAAATAGGCTCAGTAACTTCATTAATTTTGGTAAACAAAGGCAAAAAAATTTATTAATTATCAAAAAATTACGATTTTCGTCCTTAGGAAAATCGCCAAGCATGCAACAGATTCTATATAGATATTGTATTTACCCCCTGTTTTATTTGGTCTCCAAATTACCTTGGCGAGTATTATACACTATTTCTGATTTTGTATTCGTCTTGGTGTATTACCTCTTTCCTTATCGCAAGAAAGTCGTTCTGATGAACTTGTCGCGCTCTTTTCCTGAGAAATCTGAGCGGGAACGCAAAAAAATCGCCAGAGATCATTATCGGTATTTGATCGACTCAATATTTGAGGCCATCAAGAAAATCTCTGTAACCGAATCGGTATTACGGGAACGGGTCAAAGTGAAAAATTTGAACCAGATACAACAACTGTACGATCAGGGAAAAAGTATCGTGGTCGTAATGGGGCATTATGGCAACTGGGAACTCGGTGGTGCACGAGTGAATATCGAAGCCAAGCACCCGCTGGTTTGTATCTACAAGAAATTGCATAACGAAATTTTTGATCAATTGCTTTTCGATATCCGATCCCGCTTTGGGACCGAGCTGGTGGAAGCCAGAGATACGCCGCGGTCGATGTTGGCCAACCGCGACAGAACAACCGCAGTGGTATTTTTAGCAGATCAGACGCCTCTTTTATTGCGACATGCACATTGGATAAAATTCTTGAATCAGGATACTCCTGTGTACCAGGGGACTGCCCAGCTGGCGCAAAAATTCGACTATCCCGTGGTGTATTTTGTAGTAAGGAGACCCAAGCGAGGATTTTATGAGGTGGATTTTGAACTGCTTGTCGAGGAGCCAAATACGATCAGTGATTTAGAGATTTCCAAACGCCATACCCGCCGTTTGGAGCAAGATATAAAGGCACAGCCTGAGTTGTGGATGTGGACCCACCGACGCTGGAAACGCTCCCATCAGAAACCCAAAAATGTCGCCTCCATAGATTAAAAAAATAGCGCACCCCACTGGATGCGCTATTTTTTTATGCTTTCGAAGCCCTGACCATCTGAAACTTTCCTGGAGGTCCAGGCAAGCTTTCTACGGTCAGCCCAAGAGATTTAAGGTCTCTTTTCAGCTGCCCTTTTGCACAGTAGGTGCTTAGTGCGCCACCGTTCACCAATTGGTCAGTTACTTTTTCCAAAAGGGGTAAAGCCCACATTTCCTCCTGCTTGCTTGGCGCAAAGGCATCGAAGAATACCAGCTGGCAATTTACCGCAGGGAAGCTGACCGTCTCCAGTTTGTCATGAATTTTATAAATACTGAAATAGGGAGAAAGCTGATGTAAAGTACCCCAGGAACATTGATGCATTTGCTGAAATGGCGCATCGAAATCCTCCTGCCCCATTTGTGCAGGGTAATTTAACTGCGTGGTAATTTCTTCTTTTAGCGGATAAGCTTCCAAGGTATAGAATACAACATTTTTTTTATGCTGATGTGCCCACTCATAAGCCAAAAGTGCATTCAGACCAGTGCCAAAGCCGATTTCCAAAATATTAATGGTATCCGCATGGTGTTGTGCTGCCCAGTCATCGAGTCCATGTTTAATAAATACATGCCTTGACTCCTGAATGGCGCCGTGAGAGGAGTGGTAGGTTTCGTCCATATCGGGAAGGAACAGCGAATGTGATCCGTCCTCAGTTTGTATAATTTCTATTTTCTTTTCTTCTGCCATCGTGTTAAAGTAAATCGGGTTTCAGGCGGTAAATATGGGGAATTTTTACCAAAGGTTATGGTCGATCTTTTGAAAGGCCTTGGGTAAATGTGCAATGATATCAGATGCGATCAGGCTGGTCATGCCCAGGGCCTCTGCGGCGTAATCACCTGCAAGGCCATGTACATAAACACCCACAATCGCGGCCTCTTCAGCGTGGTATCCCTGCGCCATAAGGGCAGTGATAATGCCTGTCAGAACATCGCCACTGCCACCAGTGGCCATCCCAGGATTTCCAGTAGGATTAAAATACACCCTGCCGTCGGGTAATCCAATGGCGGTATTCGCTCCTTTAATCAAACAGATAATCTGGTGTTCGACGGCCAACGCCTGTAAGTTTTCTAACCTTTCAAACTGGTTGCTTGTTTTGCCCACCAACCGCTCAAATTCTTTGGGGTGAGGGGTGAGCACGCTCCCTCTTGGGATGTTTTTCAGTAATGCAGGCGATTGGCTGATGATATTCAGGGCATCGGCATCCAGTACCAAAGGGCCTTCATGGGTGGCAAAAAGGTTTGCCAAAGCTTCTTGGGTCATTTCATGTGTACCGATACCAGGCCCCACGGCAACGGCATCAAATTGGCCGGTGAGTGTAGGCTTGGCGAAATGTTTATGACCGACTTCATCGGGGATGACCATGGCTTCAGGTATGGCCACCTGCAACACCTCGACGCAGCGTGTAGGGCACTGCACACTTACCAGCCCTGCGCCAGAACGCAAAGCCGCTTTGGCAGAAAGTGCACAGGCGCCAGCCATTCCATAGCTTCCTGCGATAATTAAAGCGTGGCCGTAGCTACCCTTATGGTCATATTTGTCGCGTGGCATGAGCATCTGCCTGATGTCCTCCAGGTTGCTTTCCGCAAAAGGGGCATGCAGCGACTGAATGAACTCCTGATCAAGACCGATGTCGAGAATATGCAGATCACCAACGAAATCGTGATTTTCGGGCAGGTAAAAAGCGAGTTTCCCTACCTGAAAAGAGATCGTGTGTGATGGCCGAATGATGGCCTGCTCTTTGGAAGAGGCCCGTTCAGCATATAAGCCAGAGGCAATATCAATGGCAATGATTTCTTTACCCGAGTGGTTGATTTTATGAATGATTTCCGCAGAAAAGCCCTCTATTGGTCGGTTAAGCCCGACGCCAAAAATGCCGTCAATTAGTATTTTATACTGATCAAGAGGCGGAAGATCCTCAACAGTTTCGACCTCATGTACGGGGAAAAGGCTGGAATACTGATGAAAATAATGATTGAAATCCCTGCTGCTTTTCGGGGAGAAGCGCACCACGGCAACTTCAACAGGGTATCCCTTTTGCGCCAACAGTTTTGCGATAACGATCCCATCGCCGCCATTGTTGCCAACCCCACAAAGGATCAGGCTTTTGGGGCGGTTGGGCGCATGGTTTCGGAACCATTTGCTGAAGGTTTTTGCTGCTCGGAACATCAGCTTTTCAGAGGTGATCGGTTCATTTTCGATCGTAAACCGATCGGCAGCATGAATTTGCTCAGGACTAAGAATGCGCATATAAGTGGGGGTTAATAGCCAAAATAGGTGTAGCCGTCTTTGCTTGACCGGTGGTCGTGGATTGTTCGCTGACCGTTCTGATCGAGGACTACTTTGGTGAGTTTGTGGATGGTTTCCAATTCGTCATGAGCTGCCTGCCGCAAGACCTCGTCGAGGGTAATGGTGGTCGCCGCAAAAAATTGACCCTTACAGAGAAAGTCAAAGAAATTGCTGGCCTCTTCAAGGTGGGCGTACTGATATTGCACCAGAGCCTGTCCGTTGGTGGTGATGGTAATGTGGTAATTGGTCTTTGTCATGGTTTATGGTCCTCCGTGAAGAAATTAACGTTTTTCAAGGGGAAAATAAAATGAGATTTTGCCAACTTTTACATAAAAAAATAGGCACCCAAAATGAGTGCCTACTTATTCAAATATTTTTTGAAGAATGCTTATGCGTTTGAACCTCTTTTCAAGGAAGCCTTCAATTCTTCCACTTTGTTCATTTCTGTGGTTAATTCTCTGCGAAGCTTTGTTTCACGCTCACGCATACGCTGCTTGTACTCCTCAAATTCGTCGTACAACTCATCGTAATCTTTAGTTTTGTTGGCTGCAGTATTGTTGCTCAATTTCACTTTCGTGAATGCAAATACCAAAATGGCGATCAACAAAATAATAATCCCGAAACTTGTCACCACGAAAGTGTCTTTGTTCCAGTCCATGCCAAGTGCCGTCAGGTGGCCCACTTGGTAAATATTTTTCTCAATTTCCTGATCTTTGGCAGAGATCAAATCATTAAGCTTGACAATTTCCTGATTACTTTCAGCCAATTGTGCTTTTGTTTGTTTCTGCAAGTTGCGGTGCTCAACAATACTGTCTTCAACAACACGGACAATTTTGTTATAGCTATTTTCTTTGATCACTTTATAAGGAATACCTTTACCATTTTTATAGGTAGTACTTTCTTTTTTCAGCGTCTCAAATTGTTGCTTTAGGGTTTGAGGTCCTTGATTTGCATCCCCTGAATTATCCTGAGCGTAAGCAAAAGATACACTTCCGATCAAAAATGTTCCTAAAATTAGGGTCCAAAGTCTTTTCTTCATCTTTATAATAGTTGATTCGAATTAATCACAATGATCTGCCCGCAAATAACGTGCAAAGTTTCATTGTGTCAATGAACTAATAGTCAATATCTTACAATAGTATAAAATATTTGTGTATTTATTGATCTGTTCTGCAATTGTATTAAAACAAATAGCCGATCAGACCTTTATTTTTGTTTGAACAGCAATTTAATATTTCCTTGGTTATAAACCACCCGATAACCCTCAGCAATTAACAATTGATTCACGATTTTGGTGTTTTCGCCGATTCTGTGCGGATAAATGCGCTCATGTGCCCCACTTTTTAGGTAAAAAAATTGTGGAGGAGTATGTTCCAAAGCCTGAAAACCATGTGATAGATAGGTTTTTCCATCAGACCAGTCTTTATCTACATAGGTCATGATGTCGTCGGGTTGTTGTGTTTTGATGAAATGCTTGAGTAGTTTACTCATTCCCCCAACGACGGTATGTCCTTTTAAATTACAATGTCGGATCATCTCATAGGACTGGTAGGTTTGGCCATCTCTTTCTATGGGGCGGGCCTTGCTGAATACCATCACTGCAACCAGGGAGTCGTTTGCTGTTAGTCCATATTTGTATTTTCCACCAATAGGGACATTCAGGTGGTTGGTGGCCAAAAAGGTTTTTACCTCGGGAGCTGTTAGGCTGACGATCTTGGTTTTACGGGCAAAAATTCGTTGTGTATGCTCGAAAAGGGACTGGATTCTTGATTGTAGCACCAATTGGTGGCTGTACCATTGATCTTCCCAAATGCAGATTTCCTTACAGCTGAGGGCAGGGGATTCGTATGGGGGATTAAATGCAGTTCCGATATTCTTAAGCCTGATTTGCAATGCTTCGGCCTCGAAAAACAGTATGGCATCTTGCTGATCAAGGTTCAAAATACCTGCAGGATTATGCTGTTTAATGTAATCAATGATTTCTTTTTGCCACTGCAACATATGTGCTGTACTTTTTTTGATACATGGTAAGGCTTTTCTAATCAGTAATTTGTACGCTTTTTCATGCAAATCAGCATAAACTGTCGCAAAATGAAAGAAGAAAAGATCAAATAGTTGTCGTAAAATAAAATTTGTATCCTATTTCCGACAAATTTGGTGGTAAACTCCACAAATGGAACGGCATGCTACATTGGTCTGCATCAAAAATGATGCAAACCAACGTGGGTGCCATTACCGATTTACTTATATTTTCCGATGATATTGTAGTTTTTAAAGCCTCCGATCAGGTTACCGCCAAGGAAGTTTTGCTCCACCCAAGTCAGCATTCTGTATTTCAGTTTTTCATGTTTATAAGGCGCGCGGTTGGTATCTCTAGAGCCCTCATAACGCAATTGGTCTTGCCAATCGAATTTCTCAATATGGCTTTGCATGGTTGCAGGGTGCGTGTCTTTGAATACTGGATATTGATTCAGGGGACCATAATCAAATTCGTATGCCATCGCTTGGGTATCATCTTGCCCCTGACCAGTTTTATGGAAGGAATTGTTCTTTTGCGCCATTTTATGCGGAGGGCGTACCCATCCATAATGGTACATTTCCACGGGCAGTTGAATCACATTCAGCTTGCGGCTTCCTTCTTTGGCGAAATAACTTTCACCATCAAATTCAGGAATCGAACGAAAGGATTGTGCGTCTTTCCAGGAGTGAATATCTGGGCGGTTACGGATAATTCGGATTTCCTTTGGGTACCATGCATGCGAGATCATGTAGTGGTTGTAATCTCCCCAAAAGTGCTTATAGTTGAATAAAAAGCCTTCCACTTCCTCATCACCCAAATACTTTTGGCAGGCATCCTTAATGATGGGCAGGTATTTTTCATGAACCACCTCATCTCCCTGAATATAAAACAGCCAATCACCTGTGCAGAGCGCTTTGGCAATATCTGTTTGGTGGGCAAATTCACCACGTTTGAATTTCGGCAGGTCCCAGACGGTATCAATAATTTTGATTTTGTCGGATTTGATACTTGCCACGAGCTCCCGAGTATCGTCGGTAGAGTCGCCGACAGCAATAACAAATTCATCGACCAAATCGAGGATCGAGTAAATCGACTCTAATACAGGGTAAAATAATTGGGAAGTATTGCGGACGAAAGTGAAGCCACTAATTTTCATATGGTGATAAGAGATTTTTCAGAAGACAAAGGTCGATAGAAAAGCAGGGAATTTCAAAATCAGGTGGACATTAAATAGCATTTTAGCTACAATCTCCTAAATTTGTTCTTTGTGCTTATTGAATTATTTCTTATTTGTTTATGATTATATTATTGTAATGTATGAGGGTTTTACATTTAAATGCTGAAAGGGGCTGGCGTGGTGGAGAGCAACAGATTGCGTACCTGATCGAGGAGTTACAAATGAGAAATATTGATGTTTTTGTTGCCTGCCGCCAAGGGGGGGAGTTTGAGCAATACTGTATCAAGAATAAGATTTCCTATATCGGTTTACCCTTCACCAATTCGATCAGTTTTTCTACGGCAAAGGGCATCAAACGATTTTGTGAGCAAGAGCAAATAGATATCATTCATATGCACAGTGGGCGAACGCACGACCTCGGTCTGTTGTCTTGTCTGTTCGGTAATAAAGTGAAACTGGTGCTTAGCAGAAGGATCGATGCGAAGCTGAAACAAAGCCATTACACACTGTGGAAATATAACCATGAATACATTAAAGCGATTCTGACGGTTTCCAACTATGTAAGAGGACAGGTACAGAAAGTGGTGAGTGATCAGGAGAGTGTGAAAACGATTTATAGTGGGGTGGACCTCGAGAAATACAGGCCTGATGAAGGACTTGATTTTTACGATTTCTTCCTTATCCCCCGTCATAAAAAACTGATCGGGAACACCTCTGCCCTGGTGGAGGATAAAGATTATGATACCTTCCTTGAAACCGCCAAAGCTTTACTGGACGAAGGGCATGCCCTTCATTTTTTAATTATCGGAAAGGGAAAACTACGGCCTTACCTTGAAGAAAAAGCGGCCGATTTGGGGATTTCCGAGCACGTTACCTTTACAGGCTTTATGCCCAAAGTGTACAACTCTATCGGTGCCCTGAGTGTCTTTTTTATCCCATCGAAATCGGAGGGGCTTGGCACGAGTGTGCTGGATGCTTTTTCCGCAAAAGTACCTGTGGTAACGTCGCTTGCAGGGGGCTTGCCCGAAATGGTTATTGACGGCCAAACAGGTGTTACGGCAACTGTGGGGGATGTCCCTGCCTTTAAAGCAGGTATAGAAAGGGTGCTGTTGGATCAGGCATACCGGCAGAAAATAGTGGCAGGGGCGAGTGCTCATTTACAGCGTTTTTCCAAGCAGCTTACCGCAGAAAGAACCCTAAATGTTTATCAGGATATTTTGGTGGAGGAATAAGAAATGAAGGCGTCTGTAATTATCTCTTTTTATAATAATGTAGCGTGGCTGAAGCTGGTGCTTGCAGGTTTTTCACGACAGTCTGAGCAGGATTTTGAGGTGATTATCGCTGATGATGGCTCGAGGGCCGAGGTGGTCAGGGAGGTGAAAGGGATGTGTAATGACCATATTCGGCACCTTTGGCATGAAGATTTGGGCTGGCGGAAGAACAGCATCCTTAACAAAGCGATTCGCTCAAGTAAAGCGGATTTTTTGATTTTTATTGATGGTGATTGTATCCCTCATCAGCACTTTGTGCGGGACCACCTTGCAGCAAAAAAAGCAGGTATTGTAAACGCAGGCCGAAGGGTAATGCTCTCGTTGAATTTAACGGAAAAGCTAAGTGCGGAAAGCATATTGGAAGGGCAGTTGAATCAATTATTGATGCCACTTTTTAAGGCCACTTTGCGTGGGGAAAAAGTACTACTCAGCAAGCATTTCAGACTTCAGAAAAGAAGCCTTCGGAAGCTCCTCCGCGTTAAGAGTGGAGGACTGAAAGGCTGTAACTGGTCAGTGCTCAAGCAAGATATTGAAAGGATTAATGGTTTTGATGAGCGTTACCAAAACCCGACTATAGGAGAGGATGATGACCTGGAGTATCGTTTTGGCCTGTTGGGGATTGCCGTAATTCGTTTGCGGTTTTCAGGTATTTTGTACCACTGCCATCATGCATTGCTGAGCCGCGTACAGCCAGAAAATAAAAGGCTCTTTCAGTCCGTTAAAGAACAAAAAGAGCCGTTCACGCCTTATGGCTTAGAGAAAACTACTGCTTAGCAAGCTGGTCATAAAGTGCTATATATTCACTGATGGTATTACTCCAACTGAACTGGGAGGCATGCTGAACCAGTAGTTCCTTGCCATCCGTCTTGGCGTTAAAATCAGCGAGTCCGGCAGTAACAACTTTGGCCATATCGTCAGCCTCGAAATCATCCCAATAATAGGCCAGTTTCCCACCAATCTCAGGAAGGCTTGTCCTATTGGCCAAAAAAGCAGGTTTGCCGCAATACATTGCCTCAATAGGAGGAATGCCAAAGCCCTCTAATAGGGATGGGAACAAGAAGGCTTCACAGTTTTGATAAGCCCAATTTTTCTCCTCATTGGAAATTTCGCCAATCATTTTTACCCGATCCCCCAACTGCTGCTCCTGAATGGCCAGGCTGATTTTTTTACCATAATCACCCTCGATTCCTTTGCCGGCAATCCACAATTCGTGCTCAGGGAAGTGCTTCATCATCGGGATCAGGGTATGGAAATTCTTTTTCCACATGATTGCCCCAATCGTGAAGAAAAACGGCTTGTGTTCACCTTTGGCAACCGCTGGCTGGCTGGCTGGTCGCTCCGTGGGGTTGGCCACACCATTATAGATCACCTGTATTTCCTTTCCTTCCGGCACCTTCATGTGTTTCAGTACCTCATTTTTGGTAAAGGCTGAAATGGCTGTGATGGCAGAAGCCTGATTGATTTTTTTCTGTAATCGTTGTTTCCTTTTTTCAAGTTTATCACCGGATTTCTCGGTCAGGAAATTCAGATCGTGGATGGTCAGCAACAGTTTACTTTTCCGGTTGAATTCATAACGGGAATCGGCACTGGTCATGTGCCACACATCAGCCTTTATCCGTGAGTTAATAATCTTTCTCCAGGCTTTCAAGAAGAAATATGACACTTTACTTCCATAGCGATCCTCAAACCGTTTTGGTAATAGGTACTTCAACTCCCACTCTTGCTGTGCCTGCACAGCGATGCCCTTCGCGAGCTCATCCCCTACATGTCCTAAACCCGAATACAGGTTTTTTATTTTGCTGATATCAAGAAGTAAAGATTTCATGATGATTTAGTTTATTACTGTTTAGGTACCTTCCAATGGGGGATTTGATCGCTGAAAAAGATCATTTGCACAGCTAACATCGAGCTCATCCTTCCCAAAATAAAGGTATTCCTATATAACTTATGAAATATAAGGAGATTTCGTGAACTCAATAACTTGTTTAACAGACCAATTAAAAGTTTTTTCTTTACGGAATGCTTTTGCCTGAGCATACATCGCAAGAATAGCCTCATTAACAAGCTGTCGGTCTTTCTTAATTAAGCCAAGCAAAGAGAGCAGCTGATTTGCACGCATTTTGAAGCTTTCTTTTAAAAAAATAGCATCATCACCATGTAACATGTTAAGAAGGTGTTGATTCTTCTTGTGGGCAATATTAATGGTTTCAGACTGAAAATGCTTTTTGATTGTCGAACTTGTTTCGTGATGACAGACCGCCTCAGGGATATAGTATGATTTATAACCTGTTCTCCATGCTTTAATGGTCAGTTCAACATCTTCAACATAAAATGGCTTGAAAAGGGAAGAAAATCCACCTATTTCAATGAATTTTGCCGTGTTCACCAAAGCATTTCCACCACAGATATAAAAGCTGTAATGAATACCTGATTGGGGTTGAAAGGGCTCCCATCTTATTTTTTTAGAGCGAATATGCCCTTTCCATCCTGCCTCAATGTGGTCTGTCCCCGGCGTGACGATCTTCCCACCGGTGGCAAAGGTATCATTTTTATCGAACAGGGGCAGTTGTTCCCTGAAATAGTTTTGTGTAAGCTCAATGTCGCTATTCAGTAGTAAAGAGAGGCTGTATTGTGCATTGTTTACCCCTTTATTGACGTTGGCGCCGAACCCTAAATTTACGGTGTTTTGTATAAGAATTACTGACGGGAAATTTTCGGCTAAAAATTCCTTTGGGGTTTCAGTAGAACAATCATCCATCACGATGACCTCGTGTGGCAAGCCGGTGCTCTGTAAGGCAGAAAAAATACTTGGCAGGTTTTTTTTCAAAAGGTGAACCCCATTAAAAAATGGAATGATGACAGAGATGCCTTTCGTTAGTGTACTATTGTTCATTCAGTAGTTCCTTATAAATGGTGAAGTAGGTTTGGGCATTACGTTGCCAATTGTACTTTTCTAAAAATACCTGAAGGGATTGCTCGTGATGTTCTTCTCTTTGCGCATGATCTGCCATGCCATTTTCAAATACTTTGATCATCTCCTCAGGGTCAAAACTATCCCAGTAATATGTGAAATCGCCTCCTACTTCAGGTAAAGAGGTTTTGTTAGATGCGAAAACCGGTTTGTTAAAATGGAGCGCTTCAATGATAGGCAAACCAAAGCCTTCAAGTAAAGAAGGAAATAAAAAAGCCGTGCAATATTTGTACAAATATGATTTTTCATATTCAGTAACCGCACCGAGAAGGCTCACCCGATCTTCCAATCCATAGCTTTTAATCATTTGCTGAATTTTTTCAGCATAGGCTCCTTGTTGTTCTCCAGCAATGACCAAATGGTATTGGTCAGTTTTTTGAAGAAATGGGATCAGTGTATGGAAATTCTTTTTGGCATGCAACTGGCCAATGGTAAATAAAAATTTGCCTTCAGGGAGGCGTTGTGGCCGGTGAAACTCCTTTTTCTGAACCTTTACGCCATTATAAACTACTTTCGATGCTTTGTTTTTGGCAATAGGGAAAAAATTCTCCACTTCCTTTTTCGTGAAATTGGAAATGTAAGTGAGGTAGCTTGCGTTTGATATTTTTCGGCTCAGGTCTTCTTTAAACTTACTGACTCCCGCTTCGTCATGACCTTCATGTAAAAAGTTTAAGTCGTGGATGGTGAAAATAAACTTGCTGTTTTGGGGCGGCTCCATGCCTCCGGCCTGGTGCAACAGGTGCCAGAGGTCATACTTCTTGGCGAAAAGATGAATCTTGTTTTTCCTAAAAAAATTAATGACTTCAACTTTATCGTAATCATCAAAAAGGTGCTTTTGCGTTTTTGGTACCAGTACATTAATCGCAATTTCCGCAGAAGTCTGTTTGGTGATGGCTTTACCGAAATTCAGTGAAACTTGGCCTAAGCCAGAGTGGATATTCTTTAGCCGATCGAGTATAATGGCGATTTTATGCATCTATATTAATATTGAAATCATGGGATTATCAATTCAGGCAGGTGCGTATTCCCTTCAGCCTAAATTGTTCATTACAGCCATTGACTAATTCCTTTTTTACACCTGATTTTCTTCCGTAAAATAGCTTCCTGAAGCTTAGAATCATTCGCAGTAAGAGATGCTCTCGACTCTTCTGAATGGAAAAGGTGGTATCCCATTGCTGCGAATTTAACATTTTTACGGCGAATTCCGGCATTTTGGAGGCGCAAAGCGAAGTCTGAATCTTCTCTTCCCCAACCAATATATTCTTCATCGAAACCATTAATCTTAACAACATCCGCCCTCCAAAAAGACATGTTGCACGAACGGGTGCCTTTGGTATTGTTTTTTTGAGACTGGAGAATGTGATTGATAAATGGCGCTCGAATGGTATTCTTTCTGTTAATGACTTGGGGAGTCCATGGATGAATGGAAACACTATCGTCCGCAATCATCTTTTGGGTTAACTCTGGCCCCAGGTTCACCCTCGACCCTTGCAAATAATGCCCTTGGCGCCTAAAGTGTAGATGGTCTTCCACAAAATTCCGATGAACAAAAATATCGCCATCAATAATGATAATATACTCATGGCTGGCCAAGGCAATCGCTTTGTTGCGGGCTTTTGCAGCCTGAAAGCCCTCGTCCTCCTGCCAGCTGTGCCGTATCGGGAAGGCGCTGGCCTCGTTGAGCTTTTTGATCAGCTCGGCGGTTTCCACCGTGGAGCCATCATCAGCAATAATGACTTCATCAGGCAAAACTGATTGCTTTTGAATGCTCAGGATAGAACATTTCAAGGCATCGGGCCTGTTATAAGTGGTGATAATCAGCGAAACTCCTTTTTTCATTGTGTTGCGGTATCCAAGTATGCAGCAATTCCTTTGTCGCAAACCGTTGATTTCATGGACTGGGCGCGCATGGCCAAGTCGTTATTTTTTTCATGATTGTGCATCGACCTCTCCGGGTGATAAAGGTGGCCCGTAGGAGCAATAAATTTCAGGTTTTTTCTCGAAAACCCCTGATTCATCATCCTGATGGCAAAGTCGGTATCTTCTCTTCCCCAACCTTCAAACGCTTCATTAAAGCCGTTAATCGCGATGACGTTCTCCTTCCAATAAGACATATGACACCCCTTAATGCCACGAATACTGCCCTGATACTTGTTTTTGGTCAATTCGAAAAGCAATCTGCTTTGAATTTTATTTTCCCGGCACCGTAAATCTCGGGTAAAGAAACTGAAGGCGGTTTTTCCCGACTGAAGCAATTGCTGGGTTTTCATTGGACCAATAAGCACCCGACTGCCTTGTATAAAGGTATTGGGGGTGGCTTGTTTTTCGTGCTGAAAAACTACCGACTTACTAAGAATAATATCGCCATCAATCATGATGATATAACTTCCCTGAGCCATTGCAATCGCCTTGTTCCTGATTTTTGCAAGCCTGAAGCCATCATCTTCCTGCCAGCAATGCCGTAAAGGTACAGGAAAATTCTCTTGTACCGCTTCGATTGTTTTGCGTGTTTCATCCCTTGACCCATCATCAGCAATAATCACCTCTTTTGGGAGTAAGGTCTGCTGTTTCACACTTTCAAGCACCAAAGCGAGGGCATCGGGCCTGTTATAAGTGGTGATGATGAGTGATATGAAAGCGGATTGATTGTTCAAGTTATTGATTTTAAATTTTTGGTGATTATCGTGTTGCAAGTTAATCAGGCTAATTGAGACTTTCAATATTTGAGCTTATTGCTTGATTGAACAGGGGGACTTCCTGAACGATAACCTTTTTATACTATATAGTATAGTGCTTTTATAAAGTGATTGGCACATCGTACTGTCGTTATTCTGTTCTTTTGGCAAGAAGACTGTCAATAATGAAGGCCTTCTGTTATTTTTTCAGTAGCGGATTGTCACGTGGCACATAAATTTTGACAAAATGTCACATAAATACCCATTTTTGGTATTGGCACGTCCCTTGTTCAATATCCCTCGAACGCAGCGATGTGTTCCACAGAAAAAGTAAAAAATTCAATTCATATAAAATATTTATTGCAATGGGTAAGATCATTGGTATTGACTTAGGAACCACCAACTCTTGTGTGGCAGTTATGGAAGGTAGCGAGCCAGTCGTTATTCAAAACGCAGAAGGGCACCGTACTACACCTTCAATCATCGGTTTTTTGGATAATGGTAACGGGGAACGTAAAGTAGGTGATCCTGCAAAGCGTCAAGCGATTACTAACCCAACAAACACGATCGCTTCAGTGAAGCGTTTCATGGGTAAAAAATTCTCTGAGATTTCTTCGGAAGCTAAAGAGGTTTCTTACAAAGTAGAGCAAGGAAGCAACGACACTGTTCGCGTTAGAATTGGTGATCGTCAATATTCTCCACAGGAGTTGTCGGCTGTGATTCTTCAGAAGATGAAATCAACAGCAGAGGATTTCTTGGGAACGGAAGTTACAGAAGCAGTGATTACTGTTCCTGCATACTTCAATGATGCGGAGCGTCAGGCAACCAAAGAGGCAGGTCAGATTGCTGGTTTGGAAGTGAAGCGTATCATTAATGAGCCTACTGCTGCGGCATTGGCTTATGGTCTTGACAAGAAAATGGACGACCAAAAAATCGCTGTTTATGACCTTGGTGGTGGTACTTTTGATATCTCTATCTTGGAATTAGGTGATGGCGTATTTGAAGTATTGTCTACAAATGGTGATGTTCATTTGGGTGGTGATAACTTTGACCAGGTGATCATCAACTGGTTGGCGGAATCATTCTTGGCGGATCACAATGTAGATTTGCGTAAAGATCCTATGGCTTTGCAGCGTTTGAAAGAAGCTGCTGAGAAAGCCAAAATTGAGTTGTCTTCTTCAACGAATTCGGAGATCAACTTGCCATATATCATGCCAATCGACGGTATCCCTCAGCACTTGGTAAAATCATTGTCTCGTGCTCAATTCGAGCAACTGGCTGATGATTTGGTTCGCCGTTCTATGGAGCCAGTGAAAAAAGCATTGAACGATGCAGGTTTGTCTACTTCTGATATCGACGAGGTAATCTTGGTAGGTGGATCAACTCGTATCCCTGTAATCCAGGAGTCTGTGGAGAAATTCTTCGGCAAGAAACCATCTAAAGGGGTGAATCCTGATGAGGTAGTTGCTGTAGGTGCTGCGATCCAGGGTGGTGTATTGACTGGTGATGTAAAAGATGTATTGTTGTTGGATGTTACGCCATTGTCTTTGGGTATTGAAACCATGGGTGGTGTAATGACTAAATTGATTGAAGCAAACACAACAATCCCAACCAAGAAGTCAGAGACATTCTCTACTGCTGCTGATAACCAGCCTTCTGTTGAGATTCACGTATTGCAAGGTGAGCGCCCAATGGCTGCCCACAACAAAACAATCGGTCGTTTCCAATTGACTGACATTCCACCAGCACAACGCGGTGTACCTCAAATCGAAGTAACATTTGACATCGATGCCAACGGTATCATGCACGTGTCTGCCAAAGATAAAGGAACAGGTAAAGAGCAAAAAATCACGATCGAGGCTTCTTCAGGTTTGACTGACGAGGAAATCGAGAAAATGCGCGCTGAGGCGAAAGCCAACGAGCAAGCGGATAAAGATGCTAAAGAGAAAGTAGAAAAAATCAACCAGGCGGATTCATTGGTTTTCCAAACTGAAAAGCAATTGAAAGAGTTCGGTGATAAGCTTTCTGAAGGTAACAAAACAGCTATTGAAGGCGCTTTGGCTACTTTGAAAACAGCTCACGCTTCAGGTGATGTTGCTCAGATCGATCCAGCAATCGAAGGTTTGAACAAAGCTTGGGAAGCGGCTTCTCAAGAGATGTACCAAGCACAACAAGGTGCTGAAGGTGCCGCGCAGCCAGGTCCTGATGCAGGCGCGCAAGGCGGTGCTCAGGGTGGCGACGATGCAGGCGCATCATCTGCTGAAGATGTAGATTTCGAAGAAGTGAAGTAATTCACGATTGAAACATAAAATAAAAAGGCTACCCGTTTTGGGTAGCCTTTTTTTGTCGGTTATTTTATTGAATCGATAAAACTTTTCATTTCCTCAACAAAAACGGACTGTTCATTTTTTATCTTTTCTCGGTAATTCGAAAAATCCGATTGTTTGGATGAATAATCTTCAAAAATGGAATGAACTACCGCCTCAAATCGGTTAAAGTCAAGCGTTTCTTCATCAAATTTATATTGAGGGTCGATAGGGACATCCTCTTGGAATGCGGCAGACCCATTTTTATTGGTAATCACACAGCATCCACAGATTGCAGCTTCGCGAGGGATACGGTCTTTGCCAGGGTGGTTCCCGAAATCAATGTAAACTTTGCTTTCAAGCATCAGGTTACGCATTTGCTCAGGGCTTAGATTTTCGAGTGGCACCCAGTTATAATTGGGGAATTTTTCCATTAATAATTTAGTGGTTTCAATTCCTTTTTTGGGGTTATACAGGATCTGAGAGGTTCTTGGTTTGGAAAAATCCACCTCCATTGAAGTGTAAACGTCATCAAGATAATCTGAGAGGAAGCGACTTTTAACATTCTTTTCTTTCAAGAATGTTTCGGCATATTTACTTTGAACCAAATGAGTATAATGATCATTAAACACATTGTAATAGCCCATTAAATTCCTGTATATTCTTCTTTTGGGTTTTAGTGAATCGATTTCTATATGGAAATTATCAACACTCAGCCACCAGATGACTTTATGGACTTTACGGTAATTGCGCAAGTGATCAATCCTTACCTCAGGAACAATCACCATAACATCCTTTTGGTTTGGAATCTTGGTATCGTAGTCAATGCCGAATTTTTTGAATTGCTCGTGCACAGGATCAGACTTTATCTTTTTCCCATAGAACATTTTAGCAGTAATACCAAGTTGGTTAAAATAATAAGCCGCTTGATGCAATAATAAAGTGCCTCCTGTGGCGTAATTAGGAGGGGAGATCACATAAATGGTTTTAATGCTCATTCTTATAGGCTTTTAAGGCTGATGCGACAATTTGGTGCATATCATAATATTTATATTCAGCAAGTCGGCCTCCGAAGATAACATTTTCCTCTTGTTTCACCAGCCCCATATATTGCTGAAGCATCTTATTGTTGCGCTCATTATTGATGGGGTAAAAAGGCTCGTCAGAGGTTGAAGCCATTTTGGGGTACTCTTCAGTGATTACCGTCTTGGCTTGGGTGCCAAATTCAAAATGCTTGTGTTCAATGATTCGAGTGTAAGGAGTTTTAGCATCTGTATAATTGACCACAGCATTCCCTTGAAAATTGGCAGTGTCAAGTGTTTTATGCTTGAAATCCAATCCTCGATATTCTAAGTGCCCAAACTGAAAATCGTAGTATTCGTCCAGTTTACCTGTGTAAACAACCTTGTGGGCAAGTGGTAAAAGCGCCTCCTTATTTTGGAAAAAATCACAATTGGTACGCGTGTCAACCCCTTCCAAAAGTGCATCAACAAGCTTGTTATATCCGCCAATTGGGATTCCCTGATAACGATCTTTAAAATAATTATTGTCAAAAGTGAATCGGACAGGCAATCGTTTGATGATAAAGGCAGGTAGGTCTGTGGCAGGGCATCCCCACTGTTTCTCTGTATATTCCTTGATCAGCTTTTCGTAAATATCTCTCCCAACCAACGAAAGAGCTTGCTCTTCAAGGTTTTGCGGAGAATTGATATTCTCGGCATCAATCTGTTTCTGAATAATCGCTTTGGCCTCGTCGGGCGTATGTACTCCCCAAAGTTGGTGAAAGGTATTCATATTGAAAGGCAGGTTGTACAACGCTCCCTTATAATTGGCTAATGGGCTATTGGTATATCGGTTAAATTCAACAAAGGAATTTACATAGTTCCAGACCGTTTTATCATTAGTATGAAAGATGTGAGCACCATATTTATGGACGTTGATCCCTTCAATTTCTTCGCAATATACATTTCCTCCTAAATGAGGGCGCTTATCAATGACCAAGCAGCGTTTGCCATTTTTTGTGGCTTGTTGGGCAAACACGGCTCCGAAGAGCCCTGCGCCAACAATTAAAAAGTCATATTTCATATTTTCCTATTACCCAATCATCATATTCACGCTTGGGTATTTGTAGTTTTTAGTGTATTTGCTTGAGCTTAGTGCCAAGACAAAAGTTAGTGTACCCACCCTTCCGAGGAACATGGAGTTAATTAAAATCCACTTGCTCCAATAGGCGAGGTGCCCCGTGAGTCCCATACTTAGCCCACAGGTTGAAAATGCGGAGAATTGCTCAAAAATGATCATCTGCAAGGTGTCTTTTTCCTGTAAGATGGTCAGGATGAACACTGAGCCGACATTGATAATGATCGCAAAGATAAATATAGATGTGGCATCAAACAAGGCTTCTTTGGGCAACTCCCTTTTGCCGAATTCGATACGTGATTTTCCTCGCAGGTTATTGAAGAACGAAGCCATGATCACAAAGAAGGTTGAGGTTTTAATACCCCCACCCGTGGAGCCTGAACAGGCACCGATAAACATCAGCAAACTCATGATCAACACTGTGCCTGTTCTGATATTGGAGAGGTCAACGGTATTGAAGCCAGCAGTACGTGTGGTTACAGACTGAAACATGGAAGCGACAATGGCCTGCCCAAAGTTAAGCCCTGCAAGCGAGTTGTCTTTTTCGAGGAAGTAATAAAATACAGTACCGAAAAGGATCAGTCCAAAAGTTACCCAAACGGCGACTTTCGTTCCGAGCTTCCATTCCATCCAGGGTTTGTCCATGCGCTCGCGCAGCTTGGTGAGCGAGAATATGTCGTTCATGGCTCCAAAGCCCAACCCACCAAATACAATTGTAGCGGCCACCACAATATGCAGGAAGTAGCAATCCTTTACACCTGATTCAAAAAGGTTATTACTGAACAGGCTGAAACCAGCATTACAGAAGGCGGAAATTGCATGAAATACCGAGAAATATATTTTTTGGCCGATAGAGGTGAAGTGAACATTCTGCCAAGAGAAATAAATTCCGATAGAGGACAATAACTCGATAAGGAACGTGAGCTTAAAGATGGCTTTCAGGGTTTCTTTGGTTTCCTGTAAGGATTCCGAAGAGAGGTAATCCTGAAGCAATACCTGTTCTTTGATATTGGCAGTACCCCTAAGAATACCAGAAAAGAAGACGGCAAAAGCAATGATTCCGAGACCACCCACCTGGAAAAGGAACATAATAACCACCTGCCCTTTTAGGGTGAAATAGGTGGCGGTATCTACCACAATCAGGCCCGTAACACAGACGGCACTTGTGGAGGTGAACAGGGCGTCAATAAATGGCATGGAGCCTGGCGCGGTCGTCATGGCAGGCAGCATTAAGGTGCCTGCGCCTGCAAGAATCAAAAGCAAGAAACTCAGGGTGATCAGCTTTGGAGGCGACATCTTGAGTTCTGAGAGGAATCGGGACCCATCCGTGAACTCATTAATGAAAACCAGTAACAGGCAGAAGGAAACGAAGCCAAAATAGAAATTGGCATGTCGCAAGTGGCTGAAATGGTGATTCTTGATCATCAGCTGGAAGATGTAATTATCCAGGTGATGGGTGGTGATTTTATTGAGCACCACAAACAGAATCAGTGCCAGTTCTACCTTGTGCTCCCGAATAAAATGTTTGATTTCGAGGCTGTAAATTGCTCGAATGATAAAATTCAGGATGTACACATTCAGGGTGATCTCCAACCAGTAAATGACCTTTTGAAGCCTTTGTTCATCGAGCTCAAAGCCCAGGGCATAAATGATCCCGATCACGACCGAGATGGTGATGATCAGCCTTGTGGCATTAATGACCTTGTCAGCATAAGGCTTGGTCAGATAAAGTTGGTTGATGAGTTTTTCATGAATAGAATTCCAATTCATCACAAGTAAAGTGTTAAGATAATAAAAAAGCCATATTCTATCTTTTAACTGTTGAACGAGATTCAGTGGAAAGCTTTTCCACAAAAATATTCATGAGTTAAAAAAAGAAAATGGCTTGATGAAAGGTGTTAACCTACAGTTATTTGATCAATGAGATATATTGATGTTTATCCGCTTCTTCATACAATCGCTTCTTGTCGATAGGCACAACGCCCAGGGATTCACAGACTAAACCGCCGCCTAAATTGGCCAACGATGCAGAGAAATCCAGCGGCAGTCCCATTGCCAGGCACAGCGACGTAATGCTGATGACGGTATCGCCTGCGCCCGAAACATCAGAGATGCTGCGGATATGTGCAGGAATATGTACGTGTTCTGTTTTGCTTTTAATGTAAACGCCTCGCTCCGACATGGTGATCAGTGCAATATCAGCATTTAGCTTGCTGAGTAACTGATTTACCGCTCCTTCAAGCTCGGCAGGCTGATCTGGGTTGAACTCAATTTTCAGCCCTTCTTTAATTTCTTTCAGGTTGGGCTTAAAAAGCGTTACGCCTTCATAAAACAGGAAATTGCGTTTTTTAGGGTCCACGACCGTCGGGATATTTTTTTCCCGAGCCCAGCTTACCACCTGCGCAATCACTGCTTTGTTGAGTACTCCTTTATCGTAATCCTCGAAGATGATAACATCAACTTGGTCTATTAATGTTTTAATTTTCGAAAGAAGTGCTTTTTGCTCCTGTGCACTGAGTGCTTTGTCGGTTTCTGTGTCAATGCGCATCATCTGCTGGGAACCTGCCAAAACGCGCTGTTTTACGGTCGTTACCCGTTCGCTGCTTTGAAGAATTCCTTCGGTAGAAACTCCCCGATCTTCAAGGATACGCATGAAATTTTCGCCATCACCATCTTCCCCGACCAAAGAGCAGAGGATGGGTGTCGCTCCAAGTGATTGGATATTTTTGGCGACATTGGCTGCACCGCCCAAACGATCCTCTTTTTTATGAATATTGACTACTGGCACGGGTGCTTCTGGAGAAATCCGATCGACTTTCCCCCAAATGTAGGAGTCTACCATGACGTCGCCGATGACAAGCACCTTTAGGTCATTAAATTGTTCAAATATTTTATCTAAAGAGGAATATTTCATTGCTAAGCTTTCAATTTTCTATCCTGCAAAAATAAAAAAGATCCGCTTTAATACTGATAAACTTGCCTTTTTTAGTGCAGAATAGCGTGCATAAAAAAGGCATCTGCAAAACAGATGCCTAATTGGGACGCTTCAAGCATTATAATTATGAAAGAAGCGCTAATTTATCTTTAATTCTGGCGATGGCTTCACGAAGTTGTTCTTCTGAAGCAGCGTAAGAAATTCTTAAACAATCTGGTGCACCAAAAGCTGCGCCCGATACGGTAGATACGTGTGCCTGTGTCAGTAAATACATCGAAACATCGTTGGCATCTTTGATAGTTTCACCGTCTGGAGTTTTCTTGCCGAAGAAAGCAGAAATGTCTGGGAAGAAATAGAAAGCACCTTCTGGCATCGCCAATTTTACACCTTCAATCTCAGAAAGCAATTCATAAACCATCGAACGACGGTTGTAGTAAGCTTCCCCCATTTTTTTGGTAGGTTCCATATCGCCTTCAAAGGCGGCAATAGCTGCACGCTGTGCAATAGAGTTGGTTCCTGAAGTAAACTGGCCCTGCAACTTGATACAAGCTTTGGCAATGGCCTCAGGGGCACAAATGTAACCAATTCTCCAGCCTGTCATTGCGTGTCCTTTTGAAAGGCCATTAACCGTGATGGTACGCTCGGCCATTCCTGGCAAAGTGGCGATAGAACAATGTTTGCCTGTGAAGTTGATATACTCATAAATCTCATCAGCAATCACAACAATGTTTTCGTGCTTGGTGACCACATCAGCAACAGCCTGAAGCTCATCTTTAGAGAATACCGCTCCTGTAGGGTTACAAGGAGAAGAGAAAATGATGGCTTTGGTTTTTGGCGTGATTGCGGCTTCAAGCTGATCGGCAGTAGCTTTGAAATCTTTCTCGATACCAGCATTAATAAATACAGGCTTACCACCAGCAACACCAACCATTTCAGGATAACTTACCCAGAATGGAGAGTAGATGATCACTTCATCGCCATCGTCCAGGATACACATGAACACATTGGCAATAGAATGTTTGGCGCCCGTAGAAACCACAATATTTTCAGCTTTAGCCTCTATACCATTTTCGCGCTTTAATTTTGCGGCAATCGCTTCACGTAAATCCTGGTAACCAGGTACTGGTGTGTAAGAGAAGAAGTCGCCAGAATCGATAGCCTCCTTGGCGGCATCCTGAACGTGCTGAGGAGTTTTGAAGTCAGGCTCACCTAAGCTCAGGCTAATAACATTTGCTCCTTGAGCTTTGATTTCACGAGCTTTTTGTGCCATGGCCAAAGTAGCTGATACGGTCATGGATTTTACACGATTGGATAGGATGTCCATAAATTAATGCGGTTAAAACGGTTTAATGAGTAATTATAAACATCAAAATTTAGTCAGTATTACTAAAAATTCCGAATGTTCAACTAAATATAACAACACATTAATTTAATGTTGCACGATCTTTAATTTTTCCGCTTCAATATTTATCCTAACTGACTGAAATTGACAAAGTGATTTCCATTTTTCCCTTAGTCGGCAAAAGAAACCCTTGCCTGAATTGAGCGGCCCAATGTTACTTCATCAGCATATTCCAGTTCGCCACCAACAGGGATACCTCGTGCAATGGTGGTAATTTTCAGGTGTTCGAAAGCCTTTAATTTTTTCGTTAAATAAAAGGCAGTGGTATCGCCTTCCATTGTCGGGGACAATGCCAGAATCACCTCTTTAATGGGCTGATCTGTTGCTATGCTTTCGGTAATTCTTTTTACCAGAGAATCAATCTTCAGCATCGAGGGGCCAATGCCTTCCATGGGTGAAATTACGCCACCCAGTACATGGTAATGCCCAAAATATTGTGCGGTGTTTTCTACGGCCATCACGTCCTGGGATTCTTCCACCAAGCAGATGATCGTGCCATCACGCCGTGGGGAGTTGCAGATGTTGCAGGTTTCCTCGTCGCTGATATGGTGGCATTTTTTGCAGAACTGAATTTCGTGGCGCATTTTAACAATGGCCTTTGATAAAGACTCGCTCTGTTCCTCAGGGGCTTTGAGCAAGTGCATTACCAGGCGCAGGGCTGTTTTTTGCCCAATGCCTGGTAATTTAGAGATTTCGCCGACGGCGTTTTCTATAAGTTTTGATGAAAATTGCATATAAAACGGGTTGCGGAGAGTGTAGCTCAGGCTCAGACAATCTTGGCGTCAATGCCTGCTTCACAAATGGCATCGCGCATAGGTTTGAGCTCGCGCAAAGTGCCTTTTTTTACGGCACACTTTCCTTTGTAATGGATGATCCATGTACACTGTTCTGCCTGCTCAGTGGTGTGTCGGCAAACTTTGATCAGGGTATCAATGACGTGATCGAAGGTGTTGATATCATCGTTATAAACCATAAGATCCCGCTCTTCAACCGTTGACTCATCTGTCAGGATTTCTTCGAGGACTTCCTCCAAATATTCATTTCTCATGGGATAATGCTTGTTTATTTGATCGTAAATATATCAAATATTGTTGATAATCAATTGTTTATTGGCTTGGTTTCCGATTCGAAATTTCGCAATTCAAGCTTTTGTCCATCAAACTCACCATATAAGCAATGTGAGATCCATTCTCCTAAATTCAGGTAACGGCTGTTGTCGCTAACGCTCAGATTCATAGGTAAATGGCGATGTCCAAATAAATAATAATCATGGTGTTGCTGTTCTTCGACGGCTTTGCAATAGGCATAAATCCATTCGTCGTCCCCTAAAAACTGCTCATCGAAGTCGGCATTTTGAGCCCTGCTTCCATGTGACCACCGCGTGGCAATGCCAATGCCGAGGTTGGGATGCAGGCGTTCGAAGCACCATTGGCAGAATGGGTTGGCAAAGATTTTTTTCAGAAACTTATACTTCTTATCGCCAGGCCCGAGCCCATCGCCATGGCCAAACATCAGTCGGGTGTTATTGATCGTGATGCTTATCGGCTGTTGCTTAATGACGGGTATCCCGAACTCTTTGGGGAAGAAATCAAACATCCACATATCATGGTTGCCAGTAAGCATATAGACATGAATTCCTCGGTCTTTGAGGGCTGCAAGCTTTCCGAAGAATCGGTTGAAGCCACGCGGAACGACCGTTTTATATTCAAACCAGAAATCAAAGATATCGCCAAGAAACAGGATCGCATGCGCTTCTGCTTCAATATGATCGAGCCATCGCACAATTTTCCGTTCCCTGATCAGGCTTTGCTCGGCATTGGGTGCGCCAAGGTGAAAGTCCGAGGCAAAGAAGATTTTTTTCCCTTGCGGAAGTACTTTTAATTCGTTTAGATCCATATGTTCTGTGCCAGTACTCAAGTCAAAAAGGCCTGTTATTGCGGATTATTATTGGGGCAAAAATAAAAAAATCAGACGAGTTTATCACCCATCTGATTTTTTAAAACTGAATATTGTTGTTCAAGCTTATACTTCTGTATTCTCTTGAGAAGGTTTTTCAAGGTTGTCGCTATCATCAGCTACTGGTGGGATTTCCACAGTTTTGATGTCCTTGTCCATGAATTCCTTATAAGTGGTCTGCTTTTCAAAAGGACGCTTGCCGATCAGTCTTTCCAAATCGGACTGGAACAAAATCTCTTTGTCTAACAGTTCCTGAGCAATCAGTTCAAGCTGATCGTTTTTGCTCATCAACAACTCTTTGGTACGTTGGTAAGCCCCTTCGATAATCTTACGAACTTCTTCGTCGATTTTCTCTGCTGTAGCTTCAGAATATGGTTTTGAAAATGCCATATCGTTGCCCTTGGAGTCGTAGAAGGAAACATTGCCCACTTCAGCATTCATCCCGTAAATCGAAACGATGGAGTAAGCCATTTTCGTTACACGCTCCAGATCACTTAATGCACCTGTGGAAATCTTGTTGAAGATCAAGTCTTCGGCAACACGGCCACCGAGCGCCATACACATTTCATCGATCAATTGCTCCGTCTGATACAAGAACTGCTCTTTTGGCAAATACTGCGCATAACCCAAAGCGGCAACACCACGAGGGACAATACTTACTTTTACCAATGGATCGGCATGCTCTAAAAACCAGCCTGCCACCGCATGACCTGCTTCGTGGTAAGCCACAATTTTCTTCTCTTCAGGAGAGATAATCTTATTTTTCTTTTCAAGTCCTCCGATCACACGATCGACAGCATCCTGAAAATCTTGCATATCTACCGCTTCTTTGTCCCGGCGGGCAGCAATCAAAGCTGCTTCGTTGGTGACGTTGGCAATTTCCGCTCCAGCAAAGCCAGGGGTTTGCGCTGCCAGTTTCTTGGCATCAACATCTGGGGAAAGTCTCAGGTTGTTCAAGTGAACACTGAAGATGGCCTCACGGCCAACAATGTCTGGCTTGTCAATAGAGATCTGACGGTCGAAACGGCCTGGGCGAAGCAATGCGCTATCCAATACATCTGGGCGGTTGGTCGCCGCAAGGATAATTACCCCTGAGTCAGTACCAAAACCATCCATTTCTACCAATAAAGAGTTCAGCGTGTTTTCACGTTCATCGTTTGAACCAGGCATTTGCCCTTTTCCACGCATACGACCAATGGCATCGATCTCATCGATAAAGATGATACATGGCGCTTTGTCTTTGGCTTGTTTAAACAAATCACGTACACGGGCAGCACCCACACCAACGAACATCTCGACGAAATCAGAACCTGAAAGCGAGAAGAATGGTACGCCTGCCTCTCCAGCAACGGCTTTGGCCAGCAATGTTTTACCTGTACCAGGAGGGCCTACAAGCAATGCACCTTTAGGAATTTTACCTCCGAGGCGGGTGAATTTTGAAGGCTTTTTCAAAAATTCTACAACTTCCTGAACTTCCTCTTTGGCTTCATCGAGGCCGGCAACGTCTTTGAAAGTGATTTTGACCTTATTTTCAGCATCGAAAAGTTGTGCTTTTGATTTTCCGATATTGAAAATCTGACCGCCAGGTCCGCCACCGCCAGTCATGCGGCGCATCAGGAACCAAAAGGCCACAATCATCAGGATCAGGAAGCCATAATTGAAAATAAAGGAAGTGAAATCAGATCGTTCTTCGACTTTATACCCGATTTTTTTGTAAGCGGGGTCGTTGCTTTGTAGGTTGTCTTCCATTGTGCCTAAATGCTCAATGAAGGAATCTCCTGAAACGATTTGAATTTTATAGTGTGGACCATCGTTGGTTTGGCCGCCGAAACCGACGCTGTTGCCATTTTGGTCCTCTTTGTAGGCTTTTTTCTCAAGCGCTTCTTTTCTCAGCGACACTTCGACGCTGTTGCGGTTTTGCACAACGACAATCTCTTTGATGTCACCAGCTTTCAACATCTCGTCAAAGCGATTAAGGGTAATGTCCTTGGTGTGATTCCCGTTACCGAACAGGCTGAAGCCAATCACCAATAACAGCAAAGAAACAATCACCCACATTTGGTAATTATTTCTTGGTGGCGGTGTAGGAATCATCTTTCGCTTTTTCTGTGGATTCTCTGCCATTATAAATTAGTTTGTATAAAAAGTTACAGGTTTGAGGTTGTCGTTCAACTTTGATAAAGGTAAGATTTGCTTGTAGGATTATTGTCAACAAACGCAATAATTTATTACAATTATCTTAAAGTAGTTGTACTTTTCTGACCTTATTATTATCGAAGAGTTTTGGGGAAAGGTTTGAATTTCCCCCCAAAAACTAATTATTCCTCGATGCGGGTGATTTTAGCATCCCCCCACATATTTTCCAAATTGTAGAATTCTCTTTTATCCTGCTTGAAAACGTGCACTACGACGTCCACATAATCAATCAGTACCCATTCGCGGTTATCCATTCCCTCGCGATGCCAAGGATTGGTTTTGCATTGTTTAAAAACCTCTTCATCAACGCCACGAGCAATAGATTCCACTTGTGTATCTGAATTACCAGTTGCAACCACAAAGAAATCCGCCACAGCATTTCCCACCTTGCGAAGGTCCATCACTACGACATTACTTGCTTTTTTGTCCAACATCCCCATTACAACCATTTGACTTAGTTCTTCTGAGGTCAAGTTATTTTTTTCTTCCATTCGATGTATATAAATTAGCGAGGTAATATAAGTATAATTCACACCGCAAAAAATTGGCAAAAAAATTTAGAATCGGAAAAGAAATTACTTTTCTGCCAACATGTCAGTCCACGAACAGCTATGCAATGAATTTTGCACTAAAAGGTGACATTAATAATGGCACTGTCATAGTGGCTGAAGACCAAACGGCTGGCCGGGGGCAGCGAGGAAACCACTGGGAATCCGAGCCTGGAAAGAACCTTACCTTCTCGGCGGCAGTGCAATTGCCTTTCGTACACCTGAGTGAGCAGTTCTATATCAGTATGGTTGTGGCACTGAGTATTTACGAAGTACTGGAGCAATATATCCCGTCAGATTTATTAAAGCTTAAATGGCCAAACGATATTTTGGTAGGAGAGCAGAAAATCTGTGGGATTTTGATAGAGAATGTGATTCGCGCTGGGAAAATTGACTGGTGTGTGATTGGTGTAGGGCTGAACGTCAATCAAATGAGTTTTCAGCTTGATCGGGCGATTTCCCTCGGGATGTGTTGCGGTCAGCTTTTTGACAAACGTGAGATTTTGCAGCTGATTGTTCAATCAATGAGTGAAAGATTTCATAACTTAGCAGAAGGACATCAGGAAAAAATCAAAGAAGCCTATTTAAACGCCCTTTATGGTTATCAGCAAGTTCATGATTTTGAGGAAGCTGATGGTACAAGAATTAAGGGGCGGATCATCGGGGTGGAAGACCAGGGACCACTGCTTGTTGAATCAGCACTTGGTCAAAAAAGTTATCAGTTCAAAGAAATAAAGTTTGTTGCTTTAGACTATTGACTTTAACAGTGATTTATGATGTCAAATAAAAATTAACTATCAATAACTATATTTTTGAAACAATGATTGAATCAGGTCTTAAATACAAAGTAAAAGACATTTCCCTCGCAGATTGGGGACGTAAAGAGATTACGCTTGCGGAAGCTGAAATGCCAGGGTTGATGTCGCTTCGTGAGGAGTACGGTAAAGACCAGCCATTGAAAGGATCACGTATTGCAGGTTGTCTTCACATGACCATCCAAACGGCAGTATTGATCGAAACCTTGGTGGCTTTAGGGGCAGAGGTAACTTGGTCGTCATGTAATATTTTTTCAACGCAAGATCACGCCGCCGCAGCGATTGCAGCAGCTGGTATCCCTGTTTATGCCTGGAAAGGAATGAACGATGAGGAGTTCGACTGGTGTATTGAGCAAACTTTGACAGCCTTTGAAGGTGGCAAGCCGTTGAATTTGATTTTGGATGATGGAGGGGATTTGACCAATATGGTTTTTGATCGTTTCCCTGAATTCGTAAAAGATATTCGTGGTTTATCAGAAGAGACAACAACAGGTGTTCACCGCCTTTATGAGCGTGAGCGCATGGGTACATTGGTGATGCCTGCGATTAATGTGAATGATTCGGTAACGAAATCAAAATTTGATAACAAGTATGGTTGTCGTGAGTCGTTGGTGGATGGTATCCGCCGTGCAACTGATGTAATGATTGCTGGAAAAGTAGCCGTAGTTGCTGGTTTTGGTGATGTAGGTAAAGGTTCTGCAGAATCTTTGCGAGCAGCAGGTGCGCGTGTAATTGTTACTGAAATTGACCCAATCTGTGCATTGCAGGCGGCGATGGAAGGTTTCGAGGTGAAGAAAATGGACAATGCCGTAGGAGAAGCCGACATCGTTGTAACAACTACAGGTAATAAGGATATCGTGGTTGGTCGTCATTTCGAAGCGATGAAAGACAAAACGATCGTTTGTAACATTGGTCATTTCGATAATGAGATCGACATGGCTTGGTTGAACGGCAAATATGGTGATACCAAAGATACGATTAAGGATCAGGTGGATATGTACACTGTAAATGGCAAAAATATTATTATTCTTGCTGAAGGTCGTTTGGTGAATTTGGGTTGTGCAACTGGGCACCCATCTTTTGTAATGTCTAACTCATTCACTAACCAGACATTGGCTCAGATCGAGTTGTGGACCAATGGTGACGCCTATGAAAACAAGGTTTATACCTTGCCTAAGCATCTGGACGAAAAAGTAGCACGCTTGCACCTGGCTAAAATCGGTGTGGAGTTGGATACACTTTCAGAAGATCAGGCTTCTTATATTGGTGTAACTGTTGAAGGCCCATTCAAGCCAGAATATTATAGATATTAATACAAGTAGCGATCCAGCAGGATTGTGAAGGTTGTAAAAAAGAGCTCCAAATCGGGGCTCTTTTTTTATTTTTATAAGGATTTATATAAACTCTATAAGTTGGGGAATAATTATAACTAAAATTTATATAATTAAAATAGCGGATTTCATCCATTAATCGCTCATTTCGTGTATGAATACACACCTACATGAATATTAATGGAAATAATTGAAATGTTTTTCCGTATACTTGCTCAAGTAATGAATGCGCGAGTTTCAAAGAATAATTTGGATTTAACCCATGTTGTTCACTTTTAAATTCAGCAGATGAAACGAGATCGTTTATTTGTGAGTATTCGAAAGCAAAATTATATGAATATTGCCCATTACATCAATAGTTCTTTTAATCGCGGTGCCCGATTTCTTTACGCAGCAGTAATGCTGAGTTTGATTCCTACGGCTTGTCGGCAGACGTCCACCAACACGATCAAGGCAGAAGTGCTCGAACATCAGTTGGTAACGCATACTCCGATGGTGGAAATCGATCTGAAAGAGATCAAAGACCGAGGATACTTGACGGCAATTCTTTATGGGAACCGTTCAAGTTACTACCTGTATAAAGGAACACCACGAGGTTATGAGTATGAATTGTTACAGAGCCTTTCCAAATCCCTGGATGTGGACCTGAAGGTGAAAATGACAGATTCATTTGCTTCGGCAATGAAATTGCTGAACGCAGGAGAAGGAGATGTCATTGCTCATAATCTTTCCCAGACCAACCGTCGTAAACTTCTGGTTAATTTTACAGATGCCCTCCGTGAAGAAGCACCCGCTTTGGTGCAGCGTAAGGTGGGTAGAAAAAATCCCGTGAGTCCAGAGCAGCCTACTGAATTTTTGGTGAAGCGAGTGGAACTGGCCAACAAAACGGTTTATGTGGCAAAAAATACTGTTTATGCGAATATGCTGCATCGGTTGTCGCTGATCTGTAAAGCTCCTGTGGATGTTCAGGTCGTGGATAAATCTACTGATGAACTGATCCGCGAGGTTGCCGAGGGATTGATCGATTATACCATCGCAGATCAATATATCGCCAATTCCAAAGCCGTTTATTTTGGTAATTTGGATACGGAGATGGCGATTGATGAAGCACAACCTTTATCCTGGGCGGTGCGAAAAAATTCCCCTGAGCTATTGGCCGCTACCAACGACTGGCTGACGCAAATCAAACGTACCTTCCGTTTCAATGGTATTTATAATCGGTACTTCATGGATGAGAAACGCCTGAAGTTGCGTAATGATTCGGAGTTCTCATCACTGAATGGTGCCCGCCTGAGCCCTTATGACGAACTGATTCGTGAAGGGGCGGAAAATATCCGATGGGATTGGCGCCTGCTGGCAGCTCAGATTTATCAGGAGTCGCTCTTTAACCCACATGCAAAATCGTGGATGGGTGCCGAAGGGCTGATGCAGGTCATGCCAAATACGGCCAAATTCTTTGGGAAGGATTCAGAAAAACTTTATGATCCTCACCATAATATTGAAGCGGGAACAGAATACCTGAATTGGCTTAATAAATTTTGGGCAAAACGGGTAGAGAATCCTGAAGAGCGAATTAAGTTTATTCTGGCAAGTTATAATGCTGGGCAGGGCCATGTTTTGGATGCGCAGCGATTAGCAGAGAAATATGGTAAGGATACCAAAACATGGGATGATAATGTGGAGGTTTTCATGCTGAAGAAGTCTGAAGCGGAATATTACAAAGACCCTGTGGTGAAGTCGGGTTATTGCCGAGGTCGTGAGCCTGTTGCTTATGTGAAGAATATCATGAGCCGTTATGAATCTTACCAGCAGTTAATTCCAAGCTAAAAATATAATCCTTATAAAAAATAAGGCACCTGTTGATTCAGGTGCCTTATTTTTTTATTCAGACATAAATTCATGAGCTAATTTCCCACTGAGAATGGAGAGTGGAATGCCGCCTCCAGGGTGGACGCTCCCTCCGCAGAAATACAGGTTTTTTATTTTGGAAGAATAGTTTGCATGGCGGAGGAAAGCCGAGAACTTATTGTTGGAGCTGTTGCCATAAAGCGCTCCTCCAAAGCTGCTTGTCCGCGCTTCAATCCGCCTTGGATCCAGGTAATCTTCTTCTACAATATGAGGGCGGATATCGGTCTGTAATAAACGACTGAGCTTATCGATAATGTTATTTCGGGCTTCGTAAATCAACTGATTCCAATCTTGTCCTTCGTTGTGTGGGACATTAATCATCGTGAACCAGTTTTCACTTCCAATTGGGGCGTCTCCAGGGTTGTATTTTGAACTGATATTGACATAGATGGTCGGATCAGCATAGGTTTTTTTATGATGGAAGATATGGTTAAACTCTTCTTTATAGTTTTTGCTGAAGAAAATATTGTGCACATCGAGCTCCTCAAAACTGCGATTTATTCCCCAATAGAAGATTAATGCAGAGCTTGATTTTGGCTGCTTCAGTAATCGCTCAGGAGCTGGAATTTGAGGCAGCAACTTTTGGTAGGTGTTCACCACATCCATATTGCTAATCACCTGATCAAAAAAATGTCTTTCATCATTACTGACAATACCAATGGCTTTTTTCTGCTGAACAATGATTTGAGTGACCTTTTGCTTAAAGTGAAAATGCACGCCCTTGCGTTGAGCAAGTTCAAATAACGATTGTGTGATGGAAATCATTCCCCCTTTTGGCGCATAAGCCCCTAAATGGTACTCCAGGTGTGGAATAATATTCATGGTTGCAGGAGTTTGATAAGGGTCGGAACCATTATAAGTGGCATAACGGTCAAAAAGCTGTACGAGTGCAGGGTGTTTATACAATGCAATATTGGCCTCATGCATGGTTTTCAGGAAGTTCAGCTTATGCATATTGGGGTAGGCGCAAAGGGCTTTCTTACTTAAAAATGTGCTTGTCCGATGGATACTTTTATACATGAACAGGTCGGCGAGCAAGTCATAAAGCTGAGCACTTTTGGCGAGCCCTTTTAATAGCCGGTCAGAAGGGATGTGGAGTTTGTCCGTAATTTCTTTGCCGAAAGCCTGTGGGTCAGCAAAGGCGGTAAGCTGAAGGCCATCTTCATAGAAGTATCGGCAGAGCTTCTCGAGGCGGTCATATTGGAAGTGATCCGAGGGTTTTTCCCCCGCTAATTTAAAGAGGTCATCCACCAGTTCAGGAAGTGTAAAGAGCGAGGGGCCGGCATCGAACCGGTAGTTGCCAAGCCTAATTTCCGAAAGTTTACCACCAGGATAATCATTGCTTTCATACACATGAACGTCGTTGCCGTCAATAGCTGAGCGAATGGCAACAGAAAGTCCTGCGATTCCTGCGCCGATGATGCCTACTTTTTTCATAAGATGGTTGATGGGTGAGGTAGAATATAAAAAAAACTGCTCAGTTTAACACGAAGCAGTTTCCTTTATTTTTTAGTATCAGAACCAATGCAGCCAATATTCATTGGCAAAATAACCTACCAGCAGTAAGCTATTGTGGAGGCAATGGAACAATATGGAGTATCGGATGCCGAACTTCAAGCGTACAAAACCCAGGAAGTAACCAGCGACAAGCTGTGGTAATACCATCAGTGGAATGGCCCATATTGGGATGTCCACGGCAATGAAATTCACCATATGTGCCAAGCCAAAGGAAATCACGGAGAACCAGAAAATCGCATTGCCATGCTTTACCCATAATTGGTTTCGACGAACCCTGAAGTCAGAAAAATACAGGTAAAGGCCCACAGCAAATGCACCAATGATCACAAAGGAATAAGGCTTTGGGATGGACTGATACATGATGCCACTCATGAAGGTTACCCAGAGAATGAGAGAAGCATCCGCCCATTTAGGTCTTAAAAATAAGCGAAAGGCAACCTCCTCAAGGGTTGGCTGAATAAGGCCGGCAAATAAAAACACCAACAGCAGTGGATAGGTGTGTAACAGTTGCTCAATGGCATGTTTGTCCAAATTGGAGATCGCCCCACTGCTTTCCAGTAAGGAGATGATGCCCATCACCACGACCATCGGAATCCACATCAGTAGATAGGTGCGCAATGTGGCGGTAATTTTTGCCTGTGCGGGGGCTTCCACCTCTTGAACCGCACGGGGTTCTTTCCAGAAATTCAGCAGGCTGAAATCTTTCGATTGTTGAACCTGATCCATTTTATTCTACTTCGATGTAAATAACTTTTTTTGTTTCAAAGAAGGCTTCGCTGAAGAAATCGGGGATTTGATATTCATCGTACGGACGTCCAAGTTCCTTCATCTCCTCTGTCAGGTCTCCACCTTTAAGGTAAAGAATACCATTGAAAAGGGTATGCTTGGATTCCTCTTTAAAGTGGGTTCTGATCCAGTTAAAGAATGGCTTGATGCGTGTTACCGCACGGGAAACAACGAAGTCGTATTTGGTTTTTACCTTTTCAGCACGAACCTGCTCCGCCTTCACATTGGTTAGGCCGAGTGCTTTGGCAACATTCTGAACCACGGTGATTTTCTTTCCGATAGAATCGATCAGGTGAAAATTAGCCTCAGGGAACATAATGGCCAATGGAATACCGGGAAATCCTCCTCCTGTACCAACATCGAGCACGTCTGCGCCGGGGCGAAATGCCATTACTTTGGCAATCGCTAAAGAGTGCAATACGTGACGAACATAAAGCTCTTCAATGTCTTTGCGCGAAATAACGTTGATCTGAGCATTCCACTCGTAATAAAGGTCTTTCAGTTGTGTGAACTGTTCCTTTTGTTTCTCTGTAAGGTCAGGGAAATATTTGAAGATGATATCGACAGTGTGTTCCATACAATATTGAAATAAAAAGGAGAGTATTAAACTCTCCTTGGGGTCATATTTTCACAAAGGTAAACGATCCCTTTGGTCTGAACAAAATAACATCTAAAAAAGGCAGACATTAACAAATAATCTGCTTAACGATCAACTTATTGGGGCTTAAATATGGTGTTCGTTGCCTTTTACCAAGTCATACAGTAATTCGCGGGCACGGTGTAGCTGTGCTTTAATTGTGCCAAGCGGAGATTCAAGTTCTTTGGCGATTTCGTCATAAGAGAGCTCCTGGAAATAACGCAAACGCACCAGGCGCTGGTATTTTGGGGGCAGTTTGGTGACAAACATTTGTACCAATTCAATCTTTTGACTTTTGATGGCTTCCTCCTGTGGGTTCAGCGCACCATCGCGCACCTCAATACCCACCGTCTCTCCATTGTCATCCTTGTAAGTGGATTCAATGCTGAGGGTATCGAGTTTTTTCTTGCGAATAAAGTCAATCGCATTGTTGGTCGCTATACGGAACAACCAAGTGGAAAAGGTATAGTCTTTCTTAAACTTATGAAGGTTCTTGAAAGCCTTGGCGAAAGCTTCTATGGTCAAATCTTCGGCATCATCGACATTCCGAATCATCTTCAAAATGATATGATAAACCGGTTTCTTGTAGCGTTTCATTAGATCAGCATAAGCCTGCTGATCTCCTTGATCCACGGCAAGGTCGATTAATTTGAAATCCTCTAATGCTTTGGCTGAAAATTGCTTTTTAGGTGATGATTCCATTGAGTTTGTTTGGTGAATAGTGCTCGTAAACCAATGAGCACGTAATATATTACGTACAAATGGTCTAAAATTACCATGTTCATGTAAGAAATTTTTTCATCAAGTTTTTTTGATGCCAAGTAGTTACTGAATCCAATGATAAAAGTGGTTAGTAGCCAATAGCTTATCAAATAATAATCTAAGCCTAAAATTAGGATAAAAGGAATCAAAAACGCGTAAAATATTACTTTGCTCATGATCCAGCCCCCTAAAATCAGGCGATCTTTCCATTGATAATAATTTCCTGCCGAGAGGTGGCGTGTTTTCTGATGGATAAATTCTTGCCAGCTTGTTGCAGGTTTTGAAACCACAAAAGCATCGGGGTGAATTTCCCATCGGGTGTTATTTTTGTTTGCCCGTTCATTGACAAACAGGTCATCGTCACCACTCAGAACATGTTGATGCCGGTCAAATCCACCATGGTTTGTGAACGTTTTCTTGGTGTAGGCCAAATTTCGTCCAACGCCCATATATGGATTCCCCCACATTGCTATTGAAAGATAGGAAATCCCTGTCAAAAGTGTTTCGAATCTAATAAATAAATTCAAAAAACCCTGTTTATATTCATAAGGGCTGTAGCCCAAAACGAATTGAGGGCCTTCACGGAGGTGTTTCCCCATTTTTTGCAGCCAATGTGGGCTTTGTGGAATACAGTCTGCATCGGTAAAAATCAGTCGGTCGTACTGCGCATTTCGGATGCCTTGTTGGATCGCATACTTTTTTGGACTGATGCCCTCAGGAGTTTGGGAAATCGTGTAAACCCGTAAGTTGGGGAGCCATTTTTTGGCCTGTCGGAGTATTTCGCCTGTGCGGTCTGTGGATCGGTCATTGACAATCAACAACTCCCAGGCTTGCGGGTATTCCTGAACTTGCAGGGCCTTGAGCAGGGAAGGTAAATTGTGGGCTTCATTATGAACCGCCACAACAACCGTTGCCCGAGGGTAGTTAGCCTTTTGGCGGAAAGCAAGTGGTTTCTGCCAGTATAACCGGCTGAAAATCCCGATATGATAGAGCCATTGCAGGAGCCCGCAGGCAAACCAGAGGGTTAAAAAGAAAAAAAGCCACGGATTCCCACTCGTTTTTATCATAATATCTTTTAAAAAGCCGTAATTTTGCTCGGTTAAAGGGCGGTGCTTTGCGAGGTTGTAGGTTTTCAACCCTCAGGCAATGCCCAAATTACATTGTAAAAATAGAAAATTAGGGGAAACATTCAGCATGATTTCCCTTGATCCATCATAAAGCATAAACGCATGGAATTCGAATTACAAGCGCAAGATCCCAAGAGCAAGGCACGTGCAGGGGTGATCACCACAGATCATGGCAAGATTGAGACGCCAATCTTTATGCCTGTGGGCACTGCAGGAACGGTAAAGGCTGTTCATACCCGTGAGCTTAAAGAGGATGTAAATGCCCAGATTATCCTTGGAAATACCTACCACCTGTATCTTCGTCCGAAGCTCGACATTCTGGAGCAGGCGGGGGGCTTGCATAAATTCAATGGATGGGATCGCCCAATTCTTACCGATAGTGGTGGGTATCAGGTGTTCTCCCTTTCAGGAACGCGAAAAATCAAGGAAAATGGGGTAACCTTCAAATCTCATATTGATGGTTCAAAACATTTGTTTACCCCAGAAGGGGTGATGGATATTCAGCGCACGATCGGGGCTGATATCATGATGGCTTTTGATGAGTGTACGCCTTACCCATGTGATTTCCGCTATGCGAAAGATTCTATGGAAATGACGCACCGATGGCTGAAGCGTTGTATCAACCGTTTCGATAGTACTGACCCAAAATATGGTTATTCGCAAACGCTGTTCCCGATTGTTCAGGGATCGACCTATAAGGATCTTCGTGAGGCATCCGCTACCTTTATTGCTGAACAGAACCGCGAGGGGAATGCAATTGGTGGCTTGTCGGTAGGTGAGCCTGCTGAAGAAATGTACGCCACCACTGATTTGGTGACGGATATTCTGCCAAAAGATAAACCGCGTTACCTGATGGGAGTGGGTACGCCTGCCAATATCTTGGAAAGTATTGCTTTGGGAGTGGATATGCTGGATTGTGTAATGCCTACACGTAATGCCCGCAATGGTATGCTGTTTACTTCAGAAGGGATCATCAATATTAAAAATGAAAAGTGGAAAGACGATTTCTCGGCGATCGACCCTAATATTGGAGGGTACGTTTCAACGTTCTATTCCAAGGCTTATTTGCGCCACCTGGTAGTTGCCAAAGAATTACTGGCCAATCAGATTGCCTCTATTCAGAATTTGTCATTCTACTTGTGGTTGGTCAAGGAAGCCCGCGAGAAAATTAAGAGTGGTGAATTTGCAAGCTGGAAAAATGTGATGGTTGAAAAAGTGAGCCGTCGTTTATAATTGACGATTAACGTTAATTTTTCTTTTGAAAAAATCATTAGGTGGGCGTAATTGCCCACTTAAACTTTTTATAAGTATATGCTGAAAATTCTTGACCGCTATATTCTCAAAAAGTTCCTCACGTCTTATGTTTTCGTCGTGTTGGTGCTCGTGTCGGTGATCTGTATCCTCGATATGACAGAGAAGAACGATAAATTCCTTAAAAACCACCTCCCGGTAAGTGAGATCCTCTCTTATTACGGCGATTTTGCCCTTTATATGGGGAATTTTATTACCCCACTGATGGTCTTTATTACGACCGTGTTTGTAACCTCAAAATTGGCAAGCCATACCGAAATTATTGCCACCCTAAGTAGTGGTGTAACTTTCAAGCGGTTTATGGTGCCCTATTTTATTGGTGCGGGTTTATTGGCGAGTATCAGTTTTGTAGCGAATGGGTGGGTGATCCCGAATTCCAACAAGAGTCGTTTGGAGTTCGAGCGTGCTTACCTTGAGCGTCAGTATTATTTTGATGATCAGCATGTGCATATCAAGCTATCACCGGATTCTTACCTCTATCTCAAATCGTATAACAACCATTCCAATACTGGTTACCGAGTCAGTTTAGAAACGATCGAGGGCAATGAGCTCAAAGAAAAGCTGACGGCCCGCCGGATGAAATGGGATCAGGAAAAGAAGGCCTGGACTTTGTTCAACTGGCAATTGCGAAAAATTGATGGCATGAGCGAGGTGGTCACCAAGGGTAATGAGCTCGATTCCGCCTTTAACCTCAAACCCAAGTATTTTGAGAATCAGGAAAAGGAGTATGAGGCCCTGACACTTCCCGAGCTGGACGCCGCCATCGCCGATTTGCAATCCCGGGGGACCGATACCTGGAAGCAGTATCAGATTGAAAAGCTGGTCAGGTACACTGCACCATTTGCAATTCTTATCCTGACCTTTATAGGCATTACCGTCTCTGCCAAAAAAGCCCGGGGGGGGACAGGTTTGCAGGTGGCCATCGGATTTGTACTTGCTTTTGTTTACATCATTTTCTTCATGTTTGGCAGAACCCTTGCCGAGAAAGGAGCAATGGAGCCACTGCTGGCCGTTTGGATACCCAACATTGTTTTCTCCGTCATCGGGATCTTCCTTTACCGTTCGGTGCCTAAATAACCATGGAACACTCCAACATCAAAGATTATCTATTGCTCCACTTCATTGTATTTGTGTGGGGCTTTACGGCTGTTTTAGGGAAACTGATTACCCTTCCAGCGGTTGAAATTGTATTTTACAGAACACTGGTTGCCTCGGTAACCATGTTGGCACTGCTTTACTATCGGAAACAACTCACGCCCCTGCTGAAGCGGGAAAAGTTAAAGCTTTTAGGGGCGGGCTTTCTGATCGGTTTCCACTGGATATTGTTTTTTGCCTCTTCGGAAGTTTCCACGGCATCCGTAACATTGGCGGGGGTTTCTACCTGCGCCTTCTGGACAAGCTTATTGGACCCTCTGGTTAATAAACGGAAAGTCGCCTGGTTTGAAGTAGGCCTTGGGCTGATCGTTTTGGCAGGTTTATATGTGATCTTCAGCTTCGAGTTCAATCATTTCTGGGGGCTGATCATGGCCGTTGGTGCTGCAATTGCCGCTTCCTTCTTTACCATCTTCAATGGGCAGTTTGTCGGAAAGCATAACGCATCGGTCATTACCTTTTATGAGATGGTCGGCGCCTGTGTTTTTACTGTGCTTTTTTTCCCTTTCTATGCGTTGTTTTTTGCGGAAGGCGGGCAGCTGCATTTAATCGGTACACCCATGGATGCCGTCTGGCTGTTGATCCTCTCTTTGGTATGTACCGTGTATGCCTATACCATTTCAGTGAAAGTGATGCGTACCGTTACCCCGTTTATGATGAACCTGACGGTGAATATGGAACCCATTTATGGGATTGCCTTGGCGGTTGTAATTTTGGGAGATGAAGAGAAAATGAGTCCTCAGTTTTACCTTGGAACAGCCATGATTTTATTTTCGGTGGTGTGTTACCCACTGATCAAGTCAATCAGAAAACGAAAAGAAAAGCGCAAGGCGAAAAAGGCCGTGGAGGTAACCTTAAGTTCGTAAGGATACTGTTCCTGATTTTAAAGTGAGGAACCACTTAATAAGTCCATCAATCCACATGAATCAGCCGCGACAAGATTTTACTGATATCGAGTACCTCCGAAAAGGCTCCTTGCGCCAGCAGGAAGTTTTTCGGGTGCTTCAATCCGTAAATATCTTTGAAGATCTGCGGCTGTATCAGCCTGTTTTAACAGGTACTTTTCCCATCGGGATTGATATTAACAGCAGTGATCTTGACATTATTTGCTCCTGTGAGGATCATCAGCAATTTAGTCAGCAGCTTCAGCGGCTCTACGGCAGTTTTAAAGATTTCAGCTTAAAATCAAAGCTGTGGCAAGGACGCCCCACCACGATTGCTAATTTTGAATACAAGACCTATGCAATAGAGATTTTTGCACAGGCGGTGGCGACCGTCGAGCAGAACGCCTATCGGCACATGGTCATTGAAAATCAAATATTACAGCGAAAAGGGGCTGACTTCAGGGCGGAAATCATTGCGCTCAAAAAAATCGGACTCAAAACTGAACCCGCTTTCGCAAAACTTTTAGGGCTGAAGGGAGACCCCTATGAAGCCCTGTTAAAATTTCAAATTTAAGGATTTGATCAAATTGTGGCGGTTGATGTGGCGCTCTTTTCCACTCTTCAGCTCCCTAAAAAGCCTCCAAAATTGAAAGATATAGGCCTTTTTGTCCGCCAGAGCCAAAGCCAACATCTACCCTGACATTCATGCGGTCGGTTTTTGTGGCCTGAAATCGGATCCCCAAACCACCGACGGCTTGTAAATGCTGCAAGTCAAATTCTTCGACACGGTGGGCCGTCTGCCCCATACCTGCCCAGCTTGCACCACTGAATCGCCACCACAGATGTTTCCTGAACTCTATCTGCGTAAACCAGGCGTTATTATCCAAAAACCGGTTAAAATGATCAATTCCCCGCAGGCGTTTGCTGCCACCAATACCGGCCATCATAAAGAAAGGGCGATCATGGTTGCTGACGTCAATACGGGCCTGAAAAGCAAGAATGTTTTTCTCGTTGGCGCTACTCCAAAACTTCCTGATTTCAGCATTGAAAGTCAGGAATCGATAATCACTTAATCCGTTATTATAGCTGAGTGCCTGCAAGTTGAGCCAGTGCCCACTCGTAGGGTAAAAGTTATTGTTTCGGGTATCCCACCTGAAAACAGGGCCAAAGCCGAAAAGTAGCCCCCCTTCATAGCCAGGGGTGTCGGCAGGCATCAGTTCCGGCTGTTCAATGTCAGTAACTTCCTGATGGCGGAAATTGAAGGCGAGGCCGAACATGATTTTTTGGTGAACCATATAGTTGAACTCCCCAAGATAATCGAAGGAATTGGAGGTGTAGCGGGTAAATTGCGTTGAGGAGGTGTTGCGGCCAATGCCATAAAACTCATCATTGGGCAATAGGGCAAGGTTCAGATTTCCTTGCAAATTCCAGTGTTTCAGGTACACATCATAGCCCAGTTCAGCCTTCACCTGATTTTTAGTGGACCAGGTCAGTTGTGGCATCAGCAAAGTGGGGCGGTACCATTGGTTGTCGGTGTTTTGGTTTTTTATCTTGATGATCGACAGTCCGCCAAAGCGCATCCCATCCCGGGGGCTATAAGCAACCGCAGGGTAAGCGGCAATGGCATATTTCTCATCCTCATGAGAGAAATAATCGACCACATTTAACAACTTATCGATGGTTTTTACACCAGTATCCGCACTGCCAACATCACTTACCTCATTTGAAACATTTGATTGCGCCTGAAGGGTAGTCCCCAAATTCAATAGTAGAATTAGGGTAATGAAAAGAAATTTGATATTCATATTAGAAAAGAAATGACGGCCTGCAAAGGTGAATTTTAGGCAGTCAATAGGCCGTTTAGTTGCCTAAATGTTAATTTATGTGAAGATAAGGCCTTCGCAACGTATTTATTCGACAAAGCAGGCATTTTTTTACGTATAAATTAGCATATTTGTCTTGAGGAGAATTTTATGATTCTCTCATTTATATGGTTTAACCAAGAAGAAGAATGAATGGTCTAAAAGTACTTTTGCTGATGACCTTCGTGTTTTGGTGGTCTTTGAATGCTTCGGCACAAACAGACACCAAATTGCCGTTAGGTCTTCGCCCAGTGACAGAACATGTGGATGTTTACCCAAACCCCACCAATGATATTCTGCACGTAAAATTGGATAACGTGAATGTGAAGTCGCTTGAAATGCAGGTCTTCAACATTATTGGCAACAACATAAAAATTGATGCCGAAGAGGTGATTAAGAATCGGTACTACCGAATTAACACGCATGATTTTCAGCCGGGCTACTATTTGCTCGTATTAACCGACCCTAAAACGCGGTTTAATAAAGCAATTAGAATTAAGAAGGAATAAAAAAAGCAGTAACGAAAAATCGTACTGCTTTTTTTGGGTCTTTATTTTTTGAAATTAAATCGCGCCTTCCAACACATCTTTGATCGCCACTCGCTCGCCATCTTTGTAAGGGACAATCCAGGCATCTTTCACGCCCATCTCACGAAGGTACTTTTTGAAAGTGTCTGCTTCCCAGTAATCGGTGAAATTTCCCAAAGTAAACTTCTGAGTACCATCGGAATCTGTTTCTCCAGAGAAGTTGCTGCTTTTGTCGAAGTATTTTGAAAGATCTTTGTTGGTGAAAGCACCAATCTGAACTTTAAATACCACACCTGGCGCAGTGCCTGCCTTTACAGGAGCAGCGGCTTGAGCGGTTTCAAAAGTGGAAAGTTTCTCTTTAATAGAAGAGATTTCCGCATCTTTATCACGCAGTTCGGTGGTCATTTCCATGATTTTTGAATCGCGGGAAGCGACTTCGTTTTCCAGGGAAGCCAATTTGGAGTCAGCCTGATCAGCATTTGCTTTCAGCTTTGCGTAATCTTCAGTCAATTGTTTGTATTGTTCAGGGCTTACGCGCTTGAGTTTTTTCTTCCACTCTTTCTTTTCTTTCTTAGAAAGTTGTGCTTGAGCATTTTGAGCCACAAAACACACGGATAATGTGATCGAAAAAAGAAGGACTAATTTTTTCATAGGTTGCAAAATATAAGTATACAGCTACGAATATAATCATATCACAGTAGAATCATAATTCATAATAATGATTTTTAAGGGTGATAATTGTGATTTTTTTAGCTGAGGGGCTTTGATGTCTATATTTTGGGCAAAAAAAAGGGTACGCAAGACGTACCCTTCATCGAAGATCTCTTATTTATTACAATAGAGAAAACTTGTAAACACAACCGCTTGATGTATAGCGAATATGATGCCTAATTTTCATTTATAGGTTTATTTCTGAGGGAGTTACATTTTCAAACTTCAGCTCAACACCATTTTCAAGAGAAATATTGACGATGCCCTGTGGCTGAATTGCCCCCGAAAGAATTTCTTTGGAAAGCGGATTCAGCAACTCTTTTTGCATGACCCTTTTCAGTGGTCGGGCACCAAATGCAGGGTCATAGCCCAACTCGCCAAGACGGTCAAGTACCTCGGTGGTGGCTTCAATCTCAATGTTATTCTCCCGCAATCGTCTTTTGATCTCCTCGAATTGAATAGCAACGATTTTACGGATATCCTTCCTGTTCAGCGGATGGAACATGATGGTCTCATCGATACGGTTCAGAAACTCCGGTCTGACCATTTTCTTCAGTAAATCCAAAACCTGCTTTTGCGTGTTCTCGATGGTTTCAAAATAGTTTTCATCATTGATCTGCGCAAAATTGTTCTGAATCACTTCCGCCCCCATATTGGTGGTCATGATAATGATGGTGTTCTTGAAGTTTGCTACCCGCCCTTTGTTGTCTGTCAGGCGGCCATCGTCCAATACTTGCAATAAAATATTGAAAACATCCGGATGCGCCTTTTCGATTTCATCGAGCAGAATAACAGCATATGGCCTGCGGCGTACAGCCTCGGTGAGTTGGCCACCTTCATCGTAACCCACATATCCCGGAGGTGCCCCAACCAAGCGCGAAACCGCATGTCGCTCCTGATATTCAGACATATCTATCCGCACCATGGCATGCTCATCATCAAAGAGATACTCCGCCAGTGCTTTCGCCAGCTCTGTTTTCCCCACCCCAGTTGTACCCATAAATAGGAATGAACCGATCGGGCGTTTGGGATCCTGCAACCCTGCGCGGCTGCGGCGTACGGCATCAGAAATGGCAAGGATAGCCTCGTGCTGTCCGGCCACTTTTTTGCCCAGCTCCTGTTCGAGGCTCAGCAGTTTTTCCCGTTCACTTTGCAGCATTTTTGAAACCGGAATCCCCGTCCATTTGGCCACAATTTCGGCAATGTCCTCATTCGATACCTCTTCTTTGAGTAGGGTACTTTCATTTTCCATGGCTTCCACCGCCTTTTTCGCCTCTTCGAGTTTTTGGTTGGCTTCCAGCAATCGGCCATAGCGAATTTCAGCCACCTTGGCCAGATCGCCACTGCGCTCGGCCTGCTCGGCTTCATATTTCAGTCGTTCGATGTTTTCTTTTTCCGTCTGAATAGAAGTAATGACCGCCTTTTCGTTTTCCCACTTGGCCATCATATTATTTCTGGCCTCTGACAGTTCAGCAATCGCCTTGTTGAGGTTCGCTTCTTTGTCCTTGTCTCCCTCACGTCGGATCGCTTCACGCTCAATTTCAAGTTGCATGATTTTACGCTGAAGTTCATCAAGCTCCTCGGGCATGGAGTCGATTTCAATCCTTAATTTCGAGGCAGCTTCATCCATCAGGTCAATGGCTTTATCGGGAAGAAACCGTTCGGTAATATACCTACTTGAAAGCTCCACAGCAGCAATTACTGCATCATCTTTAATTCTCACCCCGTGGTGTAGCTCGTATTTTTCCTTAATTCCCCGAAGGATTGAAATGGCATCTTCCACGCTCGGCTCGTCAATCAGTACGGTCTGAAAACGACGTTCCAACGCCTTGTCTTTCTCAATATACTTCTGATATTCTTTGGTGGTGGTCGCTCCGATGGTTCTGAGTTCCCCCCTTGCCAAAGCAGGCTTCAGCAGGTTGGCGGCATCCATTGCAGTATCGCCTCCGGCACCGGCGCCCACCAAAGTGTGGATCTCATCAATGAAAAGAATGATCTCTCCGTTGGAATCAGCAACCTCCTGAATCACGGCCTTCAGACGTTCCTCAAATTCTCCTTTATATTTGGCACCAGCGACCAAAAGCCCCATATCCAGGGCAATGATCTGTTTGCTTTTCAGGTTTTCGGGTACATCGCCATCAACAATGCGCTTCGCCATCCCTTCGACAATGGCCGTTTTTCCCACACCAGGCTCACCGGTCAGCATGGGGTTGTTTTTTGTTCTTCTCGAAAGGATCTGAATGGCACGGCGGATTTCTTCATCACGCCCAATCACAGGATCAATTTTTCCTGCTTTTGCCAGCTCATTCAGATTTTTGGAATATTTTTCGAGCGATTTATATTTGGATTCAGCATTTTGGTCTTTCACTTTGTTTCCTCCTCTCAGTTCAAGTAAAGCAGATTTCAGGGACTTGTCGGCCATACCAAGATCACGCATCAGCTGCCCCGTAGGGTTTTTCGCTGCCGCCAGGGATACCAGCAGGTGATCAACAGCCACGTATTCGTCCCCCCAATCTTTGATCATTTCGGTGGCCTTATTCAGTACTGCCTGTGCGTTGTTCGATAAATAAGGCTGTTGCCCCTGCACCTTGGCATAGCTGTTCATCAGTTGCTCCAGTCGCTGCTCCAGCTGTTCTTTATTAATCGATAACTTTTTCAGGACAAACTGCCCAACGTTATCATCGACCAATAAGATCGCCTTGAGCAGGTGCGAAGGCTCTATGGCCTGTTGCCCCATGGCTTGGGTAAGTTCCACGGCCTTTTGTAGCGCTTCCTGGGATTTAATGGTATATTGATTGAAATTCATAACATTGGATTTTTAATGATATGGTTGTTTTACGCTTAATGAAGCATCAATCTGTACGCCAATGTGATTGGGGCTGAAAAATTGTCTATCCTGCTGATATTTCGGCATAAATTGCGCAATTGTGTCGCTGACAATCATTTGCTCAGGTAATTTTGTCCGTACATTTTGGCGTAAAATATTGAAAGTATGACAGAAAAGACCTCCATCAAAGTTTTCCTTTGCGTAAAGTTTTATTAACTTTGTGGGCTATTGTAGATAATTGAGTGTGGAATATCTTGCTGATATTTTCCGTTTACTAATCAATTAAATCTCAGTAGGGTTGTGCCTTAGGAATAAGTTTCCTATTTTTGCACTCCTTTTGAAGTAGAATAAAGAATATATAAATATAAAATCATAAATATCATGAGAAAAGGTATCCATCCGGAATACAGAGACGTGGTTTTCCATGACCAGTCATCTGACTTCAAATTCTTGACTCGTTCCACTGTAGAGACTGCTGAGACAATCGTGTGGGAAGATGGTAAAGAGTATCCTTTGGTAAAAGTCGAGATCTCTTCTGCATCTCACCCATTCTACACAGGTAAAAATATCTTCGTTGATACTGCCGGTCGTGTGGATAAATTCTACCAAAAATACGGAAAGAAAAACTAATTCATTGGGCATTGCCCGACGAATATTCAAAGTCTCCTTGGTGTATATCAAGGAGACTTTTTTATTTTTGTGACTATTGAAAATGTGTGATGGTCCTGTAAACTAATGTGCAAAGGAAGTTTCAGGACAAAAATGTGTAATATGAACTTAATTCTATTTGATCAACCTGATCTTCGGACAGCGCTGAAGCCTTTTACCTATACCCGCCCAACGGCTGGTATTCGAATTGGTATTCTGACCATTGTCGAAAAGTGGGAGAAATCCCTCGATACTGAGAGCAGTTACCTTACGGCGACTTATTTACAGGAAAAGTTCCCTTTATGGGTTGCCGAGCAAAACAACCTGGTCATCAATGGGGCACTGTGTCCTAATCCTGCATTGCTGGAAGCGATCCAGGCTTTGGAAGCAGGGGAAAGCCTTGTGGCTGATGGGAAACTACTTGCAGGCCTTTATTCTGAAGCGCAATTGGGCGAATTCGATGGGGTGCATCCGGTAGATGCTGCGGCTGTTGTTCAGTGGGAGCAGGAGTACAATCTGATAGAAGAAGTATGGCATATCTACACGCGAAATGGCGCCGAGATTCAGCAGGATTTTGAACTGGTGACGGCTGGTCGTGAGTCGGTGGGCATTAATGATCCATTTACGGCTACCTATAATAAGGAGCAGATTTTTGTGGAGGAAGGCGCAGACATTAAGGCGGCCATTCTGAATGCTGAAAATGGGCCGATTTATATTGGTAAGGATGCTGTGGTGCAAGAGGGGGCGATTATCCGTGGGCCGTTTGCACTTTGTGAGCATGCGCAGGTGATGCTTGGCGGAAAGATGCGTGGCAACACAACGGCAGGACCTTGGTCGAAGCTTGGTGGCGAGGTGGATACCGCTGTGGTATTCGGCTATTCCAACAAAGGACATGAAGGTTATTTGGGCCATTCTGTGCTTGGAGAGTGGTGTAATTTAGGCGCAGATACCAACTCCTCAAACCTTAAAAATAACTATGCCCCATGTAAGCTGTGGTCTTTCAAGAAAGAAGGGTTTGTGAACACTGGCGAGCAGTTTGTGGGCTTGATTATGGGGGACCACGCCAAGGCGGGGATCAATACCATGTTTAATACCGCCACCGTAGTTGGTGTGGGCAGTAACGTTTTTGGGGCAGGTTACCCAAGAAATTACATCCCTTCGTTTTCATGGGGTGGACACGGTGGATACAGCACTTTCCCGCTTCCCCGAGTAGTAGAGGTTGCTAAAAGAGTGATGGCACGCCGTGGTTTGGAGTTTTCAGAAGTAGATTTTAAAATTCTTGCACACGTTTTTCAGGAAACAAAAGTGCACAGAGTTTGGGAAAATAAATAAATTTGCAAATGATACGTGGCCTGCGGTGAAGGCCACGATTTTTAAATACAACGAACTATGCAATTTTCCACCATTATAGGACTTGATCGGATCAAGGAAAAATTATTACATGCTGTTCAGGAGAACCACCTGGCGCATGCCTTATTGTTTTCGGGCAATGCTGGTGGTGGGCAATTGTCTTTGGCCTTGGCAATGGCGACTTTCGTCAATTGTACCAATCAGCAGGAGCATGATGCCTGTGGGGAATGCCCTTCGTGTCAGAAAATGGCCAAGCTTGCGCACCCTGATGTTCATTTTGCTTTTCCAGTAAGTGCAACCAAGGAAGTCAAAGGGAAAGATGCCATTAGTGCCAATTTCCTCCCGAGTTTCCGTGAATACCTGAAAGAAGATGCGCACCCGACGCTCCCTGCCTGGGTGGAATTTTTCGGTGGGGAAAACAAGCAGGCGAATATCTCTAAAGAGGAATCCCGCAGAATCATTAACGCTTTGGCTTTGAAAAGCTATGAAGGCGCCTATAAGGTGATGATTATCTGGTTGCCAGAAAAGATGCATATTACGGCCTCCAATGCCCTTTTGAAGATCATTGAAGAACCGCCAAAAAATACCCTGTTCTTTTTGGTAACCAATGAGGAACAACAGCTGATCGGGACGATCCGCTCGAGAACACAGCTGATTCGTGTGCCGAATTATTCACAGGAAGAGCTTTCGCAAATACTGATGCGCGACGGCGGTGCATCTGAAGACCTGGCAATTCAAATCAGCCAAACAACCAATACGGTACCTGAGGCGATGGCATTACTGAAACAAGGCGATGCCGATGGCGAAGAAACCTTTCGGCAGTGGATGCGCCTGTGTTATGCCTGGGATTTTACATCGATTTCTGCAATGACCGACAGTTTTGCCAAATTCAGTCGGTTACGTCAGCAGGGAATGTTGCAATATGGCATGAGCATTATGCGCGCGGCGCTTTTGTTTCATTATCAGGCCGCAGAATTACAAGGCATGACCACCGAAGGGCGGCAGTTTGTGGAGAAATTCAGCAAAGTAATGAGCGCTGAACAGGTGGAATGGATCAATAAACTGATCTCGGAGGCAGGTTACCACCTGGAGCGTAATGCGAGTCCGAAGATCACATTTTTTAATTTATCACTTCAGATCGCAAGTATTCTGAGGGGATAAGGCAATTTTTAAATCAAAGGTAACTAATAGAGAAGATTATATGAAAGTTCGTATCGGTACAAGAGGAAGCCAGCTGGCTTTGTGGCAAGCCTATTGGGTGCAGTCGCAATTGGAAAAGGGAGGATTGGAGACTGAGATTGTGAAGATTGAAACCAAGGGGGATAAAATTCTTGATGTTTCCATTCATAAGATTGGCTCCAAAGGTGTTTTTACCGAGGAAATCGAAGCACAACTGACCGACGGTCGGATTGATATTGCGGTGCACAGTGCCAAAGATATGCAGTCGGAATTGCCTGCAGGATTTGAGCTGATGGCTTTCAGTGAGCGCGAAACACCCAACGATGTGATTGTGAGCCACAACAAACAGCTGACTTTGGGTTCGGGAAAAAAATTCCGTCTGGGGACTTCCTCAAACCGTCGCGTAGCTACTTTACGTCGCCATTTTCCACATATCGAGATCGTACCCGTTCGTGGGAATCTTCAGCGCCGAATTCAGAAAATGGAAGAGGGGCATTGCGATGCTTTGCTGCTGGCTTATGCAGGAGTGCACCGTATGGAATATGATGATCTGATTGTTGAAAAGCTGCCGTTGGATATTTTCACGCCGGCAGTAGGGCAAGGTTCGGTGGCTATTGAGGCATCAACGACCCTTGATGCTGACTTGAAAAATCAGATCAGGGCTTGCTTGAACCACGAGCCTACGGAGAAATTATTACTTGCTGAACGGGCATTTTTGCGCCGTTTGCATGGTGGTTGTTCGGTGCCTGTGTATGGTTTGGCACAATGGGATGGCGATCAGGTGAAGCTGAAAGGCGGTATCATCGGCTTGCAGGGCGAGGTTCAGCTGGAAGCTGAAGGAGCTTGTGAAGCCGCAGCGGTGGAATCAATGGGATTAGCGGTTGCAGAAGAACTGATTGCACAAGGAGGTGACGAATTGCTGAAATCGATTCGTGAACAACTGTAATCAAAAAAATAAGTCGTTAAAAAAGGGGATTTCGTTGTGAAATCCCCTTTTTTATTGGACTTGCTGACTAGTTTATCCACTTATGGGTAGCCGTTGTGGATAAAGGCTTGTTATCCACAGTGTTCATTAGCTATTTTTGAAATGAAGGAACGGAAATCCAAATCGGTGGGTGGTTTATCCACAAAGCTGCATTCGCAACGCTTAAAATCAATCAATGATCCTCGTTTTTCTGAAGCATGGGCGCTTTATCAACGGAGTTTCCCACTTTCGGAGCGGCGGAAGATTGATTTACAGCAGGAAATTTTCAATGAAAGTCGTTTTTACTTCAATGTTTTCCACAATGGTGAACAACTTATCGGTTTATTGAATTGGTGGGTGTTTGAAGATTATCTGTTTGTCGATCATTTTTGTACAGATGAAAAATGCAGAGGAAAGGGACTGGGGGCGCAAATGATGAAACAGTTACAGTACAGCACAAAGAAACCACTCCTCCTTGAAGTGGAAGTCCCTGACAGTCCCATGAAAATCCGGCGGGTGCGCTTTTATCAACGGCTCGGTTTTCACCTCAATAAGTATACTTATCAACAACCCCCTTTTCATGCACAGGGCGAATGCGTGGATTTACAGGTGATGTCTTACCCTGATCCGCTGTCGGCTGAAATGTACCAAAAGCTTACGACCGAAGGGCATCAACTGATTTATCCCTGATTGCACCACTTCAGGGGCAACAGAGCATCTTGAGGTTATTTTTGTGTAACTGAATATCGAGTGGCAGTTGCAGTTCGCTTGCCTCACCATCAAGGTGAACAAATTCATTTTCCTGACAGCTGATTTCTACTGACGATACCTGAAAGGTGCTGTAAAAACGGCTCTTGTGGATCGTTTTTGAAAACAGTCGGTAGCCCATTGCAGGTGCGTACCAAAAAGGACAATCTTTAATAATAGACACATCCACCAAGCCATCCGATAAACTGGCGTGCGGAGCAATGTAGGCATCGTTGCCAAATTGTGAGGAGTTGGCAATACTGATCAGCAGGGCTTTTACTTCAAGCTGCTGACCTTCCCACTTGAGGAGGTAATTTTTTTTGTGGTAGGTAAAATAAGCCGAAAGGGTTTCTTTGATATAGGTGGCGAGTCCGCGGGTGGAGGCTTTGGCGAACTGATGGGCAACATAAGCATCAAAACCGATGCCTGCCACATTGATGAAAAACTGGCCATTGACCTCAATGGTGTCCACAGGGGTAACCTCAGCGGCAGCCATCCATTCAATCGCATGGGGCATGGTCATGGGAATACCCAAGTGCCTTGCGAGTCCGTTGCCTGAACCTTTGGGTAAAATGCCCAAGGGGGTATCGCTTCCTGCCAGCACAGCGGCGACTTCATTCACCGTGCCATCTCCGCCCACTGCAATTACGGCATCCACTTTTCCAATGGCTTTCCTGGCAATTAGGCTGGCATGTCCTGCATATTTGGTCTTTTTCCACTTACAGTTGATTTTGCCTTCCCAAGCCTTCTTGATCATTTTCTTCAGTCCATCAACTTTGCCTTTTCCGGCAATAGGGTTATAAATGATTAAGTAGTTGGGTTGCATAGTAAGTGGTTTTTTTGATCTCAGGACAAAGTAAAGGAAAAGAAAATAGAAGGCATAAAAAAACCAGCCACAATGTGACTGGTTCCTCTGTTTATCAAACGGAAAATTACTTCTGACGAGCTTTCGCCAAAGTTTCCATCATTTCTTGTGTGATACCTGTTGTCGAGAATCCACCATCGTGCATCAAGTTTTGCATCGTTACATATCTTGTGTAATCAGAGAATAACGACAAGATGTATTTCGCACAATCCTCAGAAGGCGCATTGCCCAATGGAGAAAGCTGATCTGCAAAGTTGAAGAAATCATCGAAACCAGTGATTCCCTGACCAGCAGTTGTTACAGTTGGCGACTGAGAGATGGTGTTTACACGTACTTTTTTGGCCGCAAAACGAGCGCCATAACCACGAGCGATAGACTCCAGCAATGCTTTGGCATCGGCCATATCCGCATAGTGGGAGAAGCTACGCTGTGCAGCGATATACGATAACCCAACGAATGAGCCCCACTCGTTCATAATGTCCATTTTCTCGGCCACTTGCAATACTTTATGGTACGACATTGCCGAAATGTCCAGTGTTTTGTGGAACCAGTCGTAGTTCAACTCACCATAAGATTTCCCTTTGCGTACATTCGGGCTCATCCCGATAGAGTGCAATACGAAGTCAATCTTTCCGCCTAAAATCTCAGAAGCTTTAGTGAAAAGGTTTTCAATATCCTCTACACTTGTTGCATCTGCAGGAATGATTTCCGCATTACAAGCATCACCCAATTCTTTGATTTTTCCCATGCGCAAAGCAATAGGAGCATTGGTCAATACAAATTCAGCGCCTTCTTCTTTAGCCATTAGCGCAGTTTTCCATGCAATAGAATCCTCGTTAAGGGCACCAAAGATGATCCCTTTTTTTCCTTTTAGCAGATTAGTTGCCATTATTTAAATATTTTTAATTGATATCAGTTTCCAATTTGAAACCGCAATTTATAAATCTTCAGCAACAATTCGACGCTTTTTTTACATAATTGAAGTAGGAATTGAAGCAAAGCAGGAAAAAATGATCCCCAAGCTCCCCGTCAATTTGAGCGGTAATAACCAACTTATTGGCAGAACCGCGCCACCCATTCGTTGGCCTGAAGCGACCCGTTTTTGATCGCCTGCCCCCAGGCATCGCAGGCTTGCTCGGGCTGATCCATGGCAAAATAACAGTTTCCTAAAATATTGTAAGCTTCAGGGCGATTTGGGCGAAGTAAAATGGCCCAGTCGCAGGCTTTTTTAGCCCGCTCAAAGTTGGAAAGCCGTGCCAAAACAACCGCCAAACCATAATGAGCGATATAATGACTTTCGGGAATATTCTCAGGCTTGATCACCAATGCATAGGCTCGGCCATAATTGATGATATAGATATCGATCATGGCTTCGGTGGCGAGCGAATAGTATTTCAGTGCCCGTTCATTGTCATAAAGCTGATCAGCACAAAGTGAGGCCGCAGAGAGCAGCAGCGGAATATTGAACTGTTCTTTGTCCACCATATTTTCATAGAGCAATAGGGCTTGCTGAAATTTTCCCACGCCCACATAGGCATGTGCCAGTTGCTGATAAAATACCGCAGCATAATCGGCATGTTCCTTTACCACGCTCCAGTAGCGCACCGCTTCTTCATAATTTTCCATCATGTAAGCTTCTTCTCCTTTATCATAAAGATCCGCCAAAACCGCATTGCGGAAATTTTTGATATGCATACTCGAGTTCGGCAAGGCGATAATCGCTTGCAGGGAATCCATAGCCTCTTTGTAAGCGCCATGTTCAAAGAGTTTTTTGGCGACGTCAAACCTCATTTGCTCCTCCACCAACCGCTCCATTTCAATTTTCTGCTCATGCTTCATGTACCAGTAAGAGGGAACCCCTACAAAAAAAGCGATCACCAAAAAGAACAGCATGGCAATGGCTAAATTCACCAGCCTATTATTGCGGTATCTGTCCCAATAACTGGGCTCAGCAGGCCGAGCATGTGGGTTTTGCTCATAATATTCCTGACGATACCGCTCGCGTTCTTCAAAAGATGTTCTTTTTCGGGGGTTGAAATCTTCAGGGGGTTCCTCAGTACTTTGCGGCATCTCAAACTGGTGCGTTATCAAGAAGTCGTAGGCGGCCTTCTGTTGTGGGTCGCCCAAAACCTGATAAGCTCTTGAGATTTGTTTGAAAGTCTCCTCGGCAAAGTCATTTCCAGGGTTTTTGTCGGGATGATACTTTACCGCCAACGTACGGTATGCCCGCTTGATATCGGAGGAAGATGCCGTGGCAGGAATGCCCAATATGTCGTAATAATTGATCAATTTATTATTATCTATAGCCGATGAATGAAAATAGGGTCGTTAAGAGAGTTTTACGATGGTAATTGATTTTCACTTTTTTGTTTTACGATATTTTTCTGTGAAATTTGTTAGATAATGCCGCTTATAGTACAATATAGGTTGGTGTTCTAAGGATAAACTAAATTTTTTATTATTTATTTTATAGTCAATCTTAATGATTAATATGAAGAGGTGGGCGCTTGCCCTGATTTTACCACTACTCCCGCTGATGGCCAAGGCGGATGAAGGCATGTGGCTTCCGCAATTGCTGAAAACATTGAACGAAGCCGATATGCAGGCACGTGGAATGAAAATGTCAGCAGATGATATTTACAGCGTGAACCACTCTAGCCTTAAAGATGCCGTAGTTTCCTTCGGTGGCTTTTGTACTGGAGAGTTGATTTCTCCTGAGGGTTTGATCCTGACCAACCACCACTGTGGTTATGGGCAAATTCAATCACATTCTTCTGTAGAAAACGATTTGCTGACCAATGGTTTCTGGGCGATGTCGAAAGAAGAAGAGCTGCCAAACCCAGGTTTGTTTGTTACTTTTATTGTCCGTATTGAAGATGTTACCAAAGAGGTACTCAAGGGGGCAACGCCTGAAATGACCGAAGATGAACGTCAGGAACTTGTGGCGGAAAATTCGGATGCCATCATCCAGAAAACCACTGCAGGAACACATTATGGCGCCAAGATCAAATCGATGTTCTATGGCAACGAGTACTATATGTTTGTGACAGAAACCTACGATGATGTTCGCCTTGTAGGTGCACCACCATCGGCGATTGGTAAATTCGGTGGCGATACCGACAACTGGATGTGGCCTCGCCATACAGGAGATTTTTCGATGTTTCGTGTATATTCAGCACCTGATGGCTCTCCTGCTGCTTACGCTAAGGAGAATGTGCCATTGAAGCCAAAGCACTTCTTGCCGATCAACCTTACAGGTGTTGAAGATGGCGACTTCACAATGGTTTTCGGTTTCCCAGGCCGTACACAGGAGTACCTGACGACCTACTCGATCAAGCCATTGGTGGAAACTACGAATCCGAACCGTATCAAAATTCGCGAAACAAAGCTTAACATTCTAAAGTCGGATATGAATAAGGACGACAAGGTTCGTATTCAGTATTCTGCAAAATATGCGCGTGTGGCGAATTACTACAAAAAATGGATTGGTGAAAACCGAGGCCTGAAAGTGACCAATGCTATTGCAGAGAAAGAGGCTTTGGAAACGAAATTCCAGCAGTGGGCAGATGCCAACCCTGCGCGTAAAGCACATTATGGTACCTTGCTCTCGAAATTTGAGCAAACTCACAAGGAAGAGCAGGATGTAATCTTGCCTTATAACTACATCCGTGAGGCAGCCTACGGAACGGAGATTCTGAGCCTTGCGGCACGTTTCCGTGGTTTGATTGATGCCCCAGCAAGCGATCGCGAAAAACGCGTGGACGCCCTGAAGGCTTATTCGAAAAAATATTTCAAAGATTACAATGCACCAACAGATGAAAAAGTATTTGCTGCTTTGATGCGTTTGTATGCCGAAGATATCAGCGCCAACTATCAGCCAGAGATTTTACAGGCGATGAATAAGAAGTACAAAGCGAATTTTGAAAATTACGCAGCGCATTTCTTCGGAAAGTCGATATTGGATGATCAGCAAAAAGTAGAAGCTTTGTTGAATGACTTCAACGAGAAAAGCATGAAAACTTTACTGAAGGACCCTGCCATTAAGTTGGAGCGCGAGTTCCGTGATATTTACATAGGTAAGGTTGGTGATGTGATGCGCAATACTCAGAATGCTCTGGAGCGCCTGAACCGTTCGTACACTGCTGGCTTGCGTGAGATGTTGCCAAACAAAACTTTCTACCCTGATGCCAACAGTACCATGCGTGTTTCTTATGGCGTAGTAGATGGCTCGACACCTTACGATGGCATGCGTTATACTTCGCATACTTATCTGGATGGTGTGTTCCAGAAAGAAATGGCTGGAGCAGATGATTATGTAATTACGGATCGTATGCGCGAATTGTATGCGGATAAAAATTATGGCCGTTATGCTGAAAATGGCAAATTGCCCGTATGTTTTACCGCTTCCAACCATACGACTGGCGGGAATTCAGGTTCACCAGTTATTGATGGGGAAGGCCGCTTGATTGGGCTGAATTTTGACCGTTCGTGGGAATCAACGATGTCGGATATTAAATACGATAAAGACATTTGCCGAAATATTGCAGTAGATATTCGCTATGTATTGTGGGTGGTGGATGTGTACGCTGGGGCTTCTCATCTGGTAGATGAAATGACTTTGGTGGAAACAAAAACACCTGCAGCAGAAGAAGCGGCAGCAGAGTAATTTACTGAAAAAACCAATGAAAAAGGGACGCCATCGGGTGTCCCTTTTTTTATAAGTGCTGCTGATGGAAAAGGAGATAATTCGCGAACATCATCACAGGAAGATAAACAGGTTTTTGATGGTTATGTGTTTACACTCAAGCGATTAAAAAACACCTCTTCAGGAGACATGCCCATAAAAAGAGTTTTCGGAACAAACCTTGCAAAATTTTCAGGTAGGCTATTGGCTCCTTTTCAGCAATATGGTTGTCAGCCTTAAAATTTCCATCCGAAGGTGGTATAATAGACGTAATCGACCGTTCCAGCCTCAGGACTCACAGGTTTGGAGTCGTAGTTGGTAGTGTTTCCAGCTTTCAGCAGGAACCCTTTGGGCAAATCCCAAGAAATATCTACGGTGAAATCGACACGGTACCTGCCTGCGGTATTCAGGTTGGCATAAGAATCCACGGAAGAGTTGATAGAGAAATCTCCGAAGCCGAAAATGCTGAAGGCCGCGGAAAGTACTGCCTCGGCAGAATTGGCACTTGCAATACTGGGGTCAGAGTAGTTTTCGTTCGTCCAGGCCATACCTGTGGAAACCAGTAAATCGAGGGTGTGGGTACGGGCAAGATAGGTACCAATGCGAGCTTGTGTCGAGGTTCTCAGGCTGAGCTTTTGCTCATCGTTGGAAAGAAAAGTAACCCCTGCCCCAGTAAACCAGCTTTGGTAAAAGGTCCAGTTATAGGCTATCGAGCCATCTGTACGGTGGGTGGGTGTGGTTTCATCCTGAGAGTTATTGACCGTTTTTACATTGCCTTCCAGCGACCAGTTAATGGCCCTGTATTTGGCATTGGCCTGTGCGGTAAGTTGTTGGACATTCTTGGCTTTTGTAAAGGTGTAACCCAGCCCCAGCCCCATTGAAAATCGATCGGAAAACTTGGTGTTCGCCGTCTGGATAGAAACCACACGGTTTCTGTGGGTGTTGAAGTAGTCGTTACTGCCTACTGGCCGAATAATAAAGGCGGTGGAATCCGAAGGGTCAGTTTCAAAGGTGGCGTAATACCGCTCTCCTCCCTTTAAATAAATACTGAACGGTCGATCGGTCTTGAAATACATAATATCATCCCAGTCGATTTTAAAATCTTCATCCCCGTAATCGGCATCAAAATAAATGGAATTTCGAACAAGCTTGCTCAGCTCGCCATGAATCTGATCTCCATTTTTTAAAATTAATTCATCACTTTGCCCGAAAGCGGTCCCGATGCCCAGAAATAAAAGGCATCCAATTATACTGTAAAATTTTTTCATTATTTGGTAGTCGTAAATGATTGGGCTCAATCAAATGAAATACCTTTTTTACAGCTGATTGTTTGAGTGTAATAATTAAGGTGAAAAATTATATCATTAGCCTTCTTCGGGGTGAAAAAAGCTCAGGCCTTGTTCAAAATCATCGGAGAGTGTTTTGAGTTGTGTCTCGCGCAACATGGTATTAAACTGTGCCCGCACTTCTTTGTATTGGTGGTGCATCGGGCAGGGGTGTGCTTCGCTGCACTTCTTGAAACCCAATCCGCAACCTGTCATCAGTTCGTCCCCGTCGATATTGCTTACAATATCAAACAGGCTCACCTGTTGCTGTTCGGTGGTCATCGAAAAACCACCCTTGGGCCCTTTCACAGAATCTACAAGCCCTTTTTTACTCAAGGTCTGCAAAATTTTTCCCGTAAAAGCTTCTGGCGATTCAATCTCTTTTGCAATATCCTTGATGCCCAGCCGAATGCCCTGATTGGTCTTGGCACTTATATAGATCATGGCACGAATGCCGTAACTGCATGCTTTTGAAAACATTCTTTAAATTATTTTTTGCGATGGTTCAAGCGGTTTTTTCTCTTCCTTTTTCTTCAGAGCTGCCGATAAATATTTGCCGGGAATCCTAAAGTTTGAGGTCTCTATGAACTGAATAGCTGCTTTTATCAGCAAAGTTAACACGCTTTAAACCAAAATTGTAAACTGCTCATGCAAGGTACGCATAAATGATGAAAACGATAAAAGATTAAAAGACCTTTTTGTCTTTTAATAAAATTCCGCTACCTTTGTAACATCAAAAACAACAAAAGAACAAAACCATGGAATTTACTAAAGATCTAAAAGTAGGCGAGTTAGTGGCAGCGGATTACCGTACTGCTGATGTTTTCAAGCGTAACGGATTGGATTTCTGTTGTGGAGGCGGAATTTCTATTGAGCGTGCATGTGAGAAAAAAGGGTTGTCTGTTGAGCAATTAATGGAGGAGTTGGCTGAAGCTGTTCGTGAGAAATCGCAAAACGACATTGACTTCCGTTCATGGCCTTTGGATTTGATGGTTGATTACATTGAGAAAACACACCACCGCTATGTGCGCGAAAATGTGAAGATGATTGCTGAATACTGCATGAAAATCGCAGAGGTTCACGGTCATGCAGCTACTGAGTTGTTGGCGGTTCGTGATGAGTTTTTGGCTTGTGGCGAAGCAATGACGACGCACATGATGAAAGAAGAGCAAGTGCTTTTCCCCTTCATTAAAGATTTGGTAAATGCGCAATCAACAGGTGCTACTTTGCCTGAAACTTGTTTCGGTTCGGTGGAAAACCCAATCGCACAAATGGAGCATGAGCATGATGCTGAAGGCGAACGTTTCCGTCGTATTGCTGCATTGACAGACAACTATAATGCTCCTGAGTGGGCATGTAACACTTACCGCATCGCTTTCGAGAAATTGAGAGAATTTGAAGCGGATTTGCACCGTCATGTGCATATCGAGAACAATATTTTGTTCCCTCGTGCCATTGAATTGGCAAAATCGCTATAAGCACTACATATTCCTGTTGCAGGGGTGTTAGACATGTTCGGTTCAAGCGGCTCGCTTGGATCAAAATTGATTAAATAGTCCAAGCGGGATGCTTGAACTAATGAAGAGATAGTTTCATAGATCCCCCTCAGGCTATCGCGAGAGTCCCTCTCGAGATCTCATCAAAAAAAATCTGTGGAAATCGGTGTAATCTGTGGACAAATAAACATCTCAATCTATCGCGAGAGTCCCTTTCGTGATAATTTACCCCCTCAATAATCCCTATAAAAACAAAATCTATTGATTGACTTCAAGGATCACCTTTAATTAAGGAGGTGGTCTTTTTTTGCGCTTAATTTTAAAATGAAAAACAATTACAAGAAGTATTGGTGGGCATTTATCGCCGTGATGGTCGGTTCCTTTGCGGTACTTTTATTCTTCGGACGTGAGATCTACAAGCAGGCTCCTCCGATCCCTCAACAAGTGGTGGACGCACAAGGAAATGTGGTCATGTCCATGAAACAAATTCAGGACGGTCAGAATGTATGGCAGTCGATTGGTGGTCAGGACATCGGTTCGATCTGGGGGCATGGTGCTTATCAGGCACCTGACTGGAGTGCCGATTACCTGCACCGCGAAGCGATGTTTATCCTTAATGAATGGGCACAGACACAATTCCATAAAAATTATGATGTGCTGACTAAAATTCAGCAGGCACCTTTACAGCTGAAACTTCAGGAGGTGATCCGCAAGAACACCTACGATGCTACTACAGGTACCCTGCATATTTCTGATATACGGGCAAGAGCCTTTAAAAGCATTTCAAGTCATTATACTGGCCTGTTCATGGGGGCGCCCAAACTTCATGGTTTGCGAGAGGCTTATGCGCTGAAAGAACACACCCTTTATGATGCCGTACGCATGAACGATATGAATGCCTTCTTCTTCTGGACATCATGGGCATGTGTTACAGAGCGTTCAGCAGGTGGTGTTTCTTACTCCAATAACTGGCCACATGAGCCGTTGGTAGGCAACGAAGCGACTTCTTCTCTACTGATGTGGTCTTTATTTTCTGTGGTAATCCTGATTGCGGGTATCTTATTCCTGTCGTTTTTTCATGCAAAAGAAGAGGACGGTATGGAAGAGGAGCACGAGCTTCCTCAGCAGGATCCAATGTTTGGTTTGAAGCCAACGCCTTCGATGAAAGCAACCTTGAAATATTTCTGGGTAGTGGCAGCATTGTTTGTTTTACAAGTTGGAATGGGTGCATTGACTGCCCACTACGGTGTGGAAGGTCAGGCGTTCTTTGGCTTGGATTTGTCGGCGATCTTGCCGTATGCCGTAACGCGTTCATGGCACTTGCAGTTGGCCATTCTTTGGATCGCCACCTCATGGTTGGCAACAGGTTTGTTCATCGCTCCTGCAGTAGCTGGTTTTGAGCCTAAATTCCAAAAGTTAGGGGTTGATATTTTGTTCGTGGCTTTGTTCATCGTTGTGGGTGGATCAATGGCAGGACAGTGGTTCTCGATCATGCAGAAAATGGGCTTGACGGCTTCATTCTGGTTCGGTCACCAAGGATATGAGTACGTAGAGTTGGGTCGTTTCTGGCAGATTCTATTGTTCGCAGGTTTGGGTATCTGGCTGGTTTTGATGGGGCGTTGTTTGGTGCCTGCCATCAAAAATGCCAAAGAAAACAAATCCCTTCTGACGATGTTTTTGATCAGCTCAGCGGCTATTGGTTTATTTTATGGCGCAGGACTGATGTGGGGTCGCCACACCAACTTGTCGATGGCCGAATACTGGAGATGGTGGGTGGTTCACCTTTGGGTAGAAGGCTTCTTTGAAGTATTTGCTACCGTAGTGATCGCCTTCCTGTTTACCCGATTGGGCTTGGTGAAGGTTGAATCAGCAACCAAAGCGACGCTGGGATCAGCAACGATCTTCCTGTTCGGTGGTATCTTGGGAACTTTCCACCACTTGTATTTTACAGGTACACCTACGGGTGTGATGGCTGTTGGTGCTGCCTTCAGTGCTTTGGAAATTGCTCCCCTGTCATTATTGGGCTTTGAAGCCTATTCTTATTACAAACAGGCGAAAAAAGGAAAGTGGTTGCAACGCTACAAGTGGCCGATCAACTACTTCATCTCGGTTGCCTTCTGGAACGGGTTGGGTGCAGGTGTATTTGGTTTCTTGATTAACCCTCCGATCGCATTGTATTATATGCAAGGTTTGAACCTGACGCCTGTTCATGGTCATACGGCATTGTTCGGTGTTTATGGAATGTTAGGAATCGGTTTGACGTTGTTCTCGTTGCGTGCGATGGCACCTTCAATGGAATGGAGTGAGCGCCTAATGAAAAATATCTTCTGGTCGCTGAATATTGGCTTGTTGGCCATGACTGTCATCAGTATCCTGCCGATTGGTATTGCACAGACTTTTGCCGCAATGGATGTTGGTTTATGGTATGCTCGCTCTGCGGAGTTCCTGCAAAACCCAACTTTCCAAAGCATCCGCTGGTCGCGTGTGTTTGGTGATGTGATCTTTACCTTCGGATTGTTGTCATTGGTTTACTTCATTTTCACTTTCAGCAAAAGCTATTTGACTGGAAAAACTGAAGTAGCCAAAACTGAAAAAGAAGAAGAATTAGTGTAAGCCTATTTTTTTGAAATATTAGGGGAAATTGACCACGGTTAGTTTCCCCTTTTTTGTTCGCAGGAATGGCGCTTAGGCGCAGATTTTGCCTTTTGTTGAAGGGCTTACTCGGGTTTAAGCTTCTTGCATCTTTGGTTCAAGCATTCCGCTTGGATCAAAGATATTTAGCAAGTTGGTCAGTCCAAGCGGGACGCTTGAACTGAGGTTAGGAAAAGGTAAGTATGCCAACAAAAATCATGGTAATCCTCCAAATCATGATCAAAAAAAATCTGTGTAATCTGTGGACAATAAAAAAACACCTCATAGAAGAACAATCAGTGGATAATATTGAGTTATGAAACAATCATCAAAAATCGGAAAATGGCTCTACCAAAAAGCCAAAAGCTGGCATAAGTATCTGGGCATCGGATTGTCGCTGTTCTTGATATGGATGAGCGTTTCAGGCATTATCCTCAACCACCCTGAAGCCGTCGCTGATATCGGTGTGCCGAACGGTTTGGTGCCCGATCATTATCGCCCTTACGAATGGAACCGATCCGCCATGATCGATGCCCAATTCATCGGCAGTGACACCCTTTTCTTTGCAGGAAAACAAGGCATCTGGCGATCTGAAGACGGAGGGAAGCATTTTTATTCTGAAAGAAAACATGGCTTCACCACTTCGCCCTTCGGACAAAAGACCAACGATCTGTTTTACCTTCCCCAACAAAACAAACTCTTTGCCTCCACCTATCAAGGGCTTTGGTGTCTGGATTTAAAACAAAACCAATGGCATCAAGTGGATTTGGGCGCATATCAAAACCACCATTTTGTCAAAATGATCCAACGACAAAATCAGCTGATATTGGTTGGCAACAGCGAATTGTTACAAAGCCCAATCGCTTTTCCTTTGGCATTTCATCCCCTATCCATCAAAACCAAAGAAGCACCCTTTGTCGATCTGATCTCTTACTTCTTTGCATTGCATAGCGGTTGGCTGTTCGGCTTGGGCGGACGATTATTCATGGATCTGATGGCATTGGTCTTGATCTTTCTATCGCTGACCGCCATTTATATTTTCCTGAGAAAAGGCAAGTATTTCCCCTTCCGAAAAACCAAGAAATCCGCTTGGCTCAAATGGTCGATTAACAACCACAAACAGGTCGGTATCATCACCGTGGTAATCATGTTGGCAATGGGCATCACGGGTATGTTTTTGCGTCCACCGCTATTGGTAGCATTGGTCGGGGGCAAGGTAAAAACAAGCGACATCCCGACCGTATTCCATAAAAATCCATGGTACAAAACCATCCATAATGCTACTTATGATCAGCAAACCGACCGACTGATCCTCGAAACTGCCAAAGGCATTTATACAGGAAAAGCAGACGGTTCAGGCCTTTTCAGCCCACAAAACTGGAAGGCCAATATCTTCGTGATGGGTGCCACAGTCATGGAAAAACGCCCCAACAACCATTACCTTTTGGGGTCATTCTACGGACTGAAAGACTACCACGAAGGTGACAGCATGGCATTGAACGTGCTCAATCACCGTTGGGAAAAACCATTCGAAGGCGTGCAAAAACCCGATCATTTTATGGTAACAGGCTACTTCCAATCCCCCGACGGACAGCAATATTTCGCCACCCACTACCAAGGGCTGATGAATGTAAATCCTGTCGGAAAAGTACCCTACAAAATGCCCCAAGCGCTGATTGACGACTACCAAATGCCCTTGTGGAATTACATGTTCGAGATGCACAACGGTCGCTTGTTTTCCTTCATCGTCGGCAAATACGAAATCCTGATCATCCCACTGACAGGCCTTTTGTTCTTTTTGCTGAACATCACAGGCGCCTATGAGTGGGGGTATCGTTGGTGGAGGAAGAGGAGGTGATGGTGTCACAAAGGCGTTGCACAACTCAATTTCACATATTGATTTCCGATTAATATTTTTCCACGGGTTCTCACCCGAGACTATTGGAAAAGCCCCTTCAGGGCTTATGTACCGAAGGTACATTTTCAGTAGCCTCGGGTATTTTACCCGTGGAAAATATGTCGCTTGCAATAGATGCATATGTTGATTGGCTATCACGAGAGGGACTCTCGCGATAGGAGGCATGACCAAAACTAAAGCAGTCCTTCTCCAAAAAAAATCTGTGTAATCTGTGTAATCTGTGGACAAAAAAGTCAATATTTGACCATGATCTGTTATCCAAATGCAAAAATCAACCTCGGGCTGAATATCACATCCAAGCGCCCTGACGGTTTTCATAACATCTCCTCGGTTTTTCTGCCGATTCAATGGCAGGATGCACTTGAGATTGTACCCGCTAAAACGACCACTTTTCAATCTGCGGGGATTCCTATTCCTGGCAGTGCCGACAGTAACCTCTGCCTGAAGGCATATCAATTATTGGCCAAAGACCATCAGCTTCCGCCTGTTCAAATCATTTTACAGAAAATTATTCCCATTGGTGCAGGCTTAGGTGGAGGCTCTGCGGACGCCTCTTTTACCATCACGGAGCTGAACCGACAGTTTAATCTTGGGCTGACGATTGCAGAAATGGAACAGTATGCTGGGCAATTGGGCAGTGATTGTCCTTTTTTTATTCAGAATAAGCCCGTACTTGCAGAAGGAACGGGAACGGATTTTCAGCCGATTGACTGTGATCTTGCTGACCACCCGATCTTGCTGGTGAATCCGAATATCCATATCGGGACGGCGGAGGCCTATTCAGGCATTACCCCAAAGCCGTCTGAAATTGCGATTAAAAAAGTGGTGGAGGAATATCCGATGACGGAATGGAAGCACCACCTGAAGAATGATTTCGAGGATTCGATCTTCCCGAAATACCCTGAAATAGCCAAGATCAAGGAGCAGCTTTATGCACTTGGTGCTGTTTATGCGTCTATGTCAGGCTCGGGAGCGACAGTTTACGGTATCTTCCCGATGGGCGTGGAAATTGACCAATTTAAGGATCGGTTTTCTGATAGCTATTTGATTCACAGTGCACTATTGTAATATTGACAAGTCCTTTCGAGGACTTTTTTAATTTCAGTCCCACACAGTATTTTATTTTGCGACAACTATTTTGCTTTTTGAAGTTTGATTTTACACCGCAATATGCCACAAGGGGCATTTGTTGCATTTTTGGTGGTGTTTATTCAGGAAAAATGCAAATGATACAAAGCCTTCGTGGCTGAATTTTTAGTCAATGCGCCTCATTTTTTCATAGAAGTAAGGAATAATTTCTATTTGGAGGGCTCTAATGTAATAGCATTTTAATTTTTTTAGTATTTTGTGGCATTGTATAAATACAAAGGACAGGCCACTGTGGCATCCCAACAAATTCAACCTATGAAAAAATTTTTACAGATTTTTCTCCTGACCGTCTGGGGAATAATGCAAAGCTTCAATTTGCAGGCATCTGAGTATCCAAATATTTTCTTGATTAAAACAATTGGCGCCAATGGGCGGCAGGTGAATCAATTTACAGGTTTTTTTATTGATGATAAAGGAACAGCCATCAGTCGGGCAACGGGCTTTCATAAGGCCATGCGGGTGGAGGTTTATACCCTCGATGGGCAAAAGCATGAGATCGGTAAGGTCTTCGCTTATGATCCTGCCACAAGCATGATCAAGTTTTCGGTCAGCAAAGTGAATGGTGTTTCGGGCATAGGCATGGGGCAGGCAACGGCGCCCACGAAAGCAACGCTGGTTACTTTTAAGAATGATAGCACCCAAAGTACGCAAGCCGTAGGCATCGATCACCTTCAGTATTTTGAGGATTATGGACAATGGCTGACGGCGAAAGAATTTGTTCAGGCAGACGGCGCACCTTTGCTGGTTGATGGACAAGTTGTAGGGATGGTGGCAGACCATGTACTGACGGCCAAAACGGCCATTATCGATATCCAACGCCGATATTCGATGCAGAAAGTCAATCAGAAATTTAAAGACTGGTTACCGTCGTTTCGGGCGAGCAGGGCATTGCTTTTGGCGATGGAAGCCTACATGCAGCAAAATTTCAGCAAAGCCGCCGTTCAGTTTGGTAAGTGCAGCAATATAATGGGTAGTGAATTTACGGCTTACTATTATCAGGGGTTATCGAAGCAGGCCACTGATGACGCCTCGGGGGCACGTGTTGCGTATGGCAAAGCACTGAAAGAAAAGCCTGATCATCAGGGGGCGCTCTCAGCGCGAGGGATGATGGCCTATGCGACCAAAAATTATGATATGGCTATTGAAGATTTGGCCAAAGTACAATCCGATAAAACGCCTGAAATGCTGAAGGCACTGGGGATTTCCTACTACGAAGAGCAACTTTACCCACAAGCGATTGCCATTCTTGGAGAAGGCAATCCTGATGCAGAAGCTTTGTTTGTGCTCGGAAATGCCTACTTCAAACAGAAAGATTATGCCTCGGCGATTTCAAAATATGGGGCATCGATCAGTAAAGGCGAAAAAACAGCAGTGATCTTCAATAATCGGGGAAAGGCCATGTTGCTGACGGGGCAATATAAAACCTCGATCAAAGATTTTCAGCAGGCGATACAAATCGACCCGACCTATACCAAAGCATTTTTGAATAAAGCCGAAGCCACTTACGAATTGAAAGAATGGCAACGCACAGCCGATTTGGTGAAGAAGGCCGAAGCAATGGGCGCCAAAGATAAGCGGATTCCAAAGCTGAAAGGAGTTGCGGCTTATCATCTGAAAAATTATGAGCAGGCACTGAAATCACTCTCGCTGGCCATCGCTCAAGGAGAGAACGACACGGAGATTTTAATCATGAAAGGGGATGCGCAACTCGCACTTAGGCAAGCTTCAAAAGCGATTCAATCGTATTTGGTGGCCACCCAAAATGGCGCAGATAGTCAGCACCTTTCAGAACAGCAAGGCAAGGCATATTATGCGCTCAAGCAGTACAAGCCTGCCATTTCCGCCATGACCAAAGCATTGGGGCAGGGAAGCACCGCCACAGAAACTTATGAGATCATGGGCTTGTCGCTTTACCATAGTAAGCAACTTTCTGCTGCGATAGAACCCCTAAGTAAGGCGGTTGAAAAGCAGAGTGAAACAGCGGAAGTTTATCAGGCCTTATCGAAGGCGATGCTCGCAACCAAGGTGGCATCGGCGCAGGTAAAGCCTATTTTATTGAAAGCGGAAGAAATGCAGGTGGCAGATGCCTCCATGCGGGTAAGCCTCGGACAACTGTTTTTGGAAGAGCAGCAACCACAAAAGGCCGTCACTTATTTTGAGAAAGCGAAGGAAAGTGGTGCTGAAGACGGTACACTTTTTATGGCTTGGGGAAAGGCGAAATATTTGCTGAAAGATTATGCAGGGGCACTTACTTTGCTCAAGCAAGCCAAAGCCAAGGGCGTTTCGACGGTCGAGATGTTTGAATATACTGGTTTGGCGAATTATGAACTTGAGGATTACAAACAGGCTACGGTAGCATTAAAGGCGGTGGAGAAAAATGGCAATGCCTCGGAAGTGGTGTTGGATAAGCTGGCAGAATCAGCCTATAAAAGTGGCGATATGCGAACTGCAGTAACTGTTTTTCCGAAATCAGGACAAGTGAAAACGGCTCAGGGAGCGGTGCAGTATGGTTTGGCACTGGTTTCGATCAAAAATTATGATCAGGCCTTTATTCAACTTAACAAGGCAGAGGCTATGGGCGCCAAAGATGCGGAACTTTATGAGAAAAGAGCATTGTTGCACGCACGCAAAAAACAGCAGGAAGAAGCTTTGGCCGATTTCGATAAAGCGGTAGCCCTTGGTGCCTCAGGCAAAGAATTACAGATGTCGCGCGGACGTTTGGCCGTAAAGCTGAAGGACAACCCCAAAGCGGTGGAGGCTTTTTCAGCCGTAATTTCAGAAGACCCTGAAGATGCCAAAGCATACCTGTTGCGTGGTACGGCATATTTCCGTCAGCAAAAATATACACAGGCAAAATCTGACCTTGAAAAAGCCAAAAGCATGAGCGAAGGCATGACACCCCTTTACGATATGTTGGGCATATTGAGTTATGAAACCAAGGATGTCGCTGGGGCTAAGGAGAACTTCAGCAAGGCGATTGCTCAACAGAGTAAAAATAAAGAGGTGTATGGCTATATGGCTGCTTTGCAGTTGCTGGAGAAAAAATACGCAGAGGCGGTCAAGAATTTTGAAGAAGCCCGCCGACTGGGCTTTGAGGCCGAATCCCTTGAGGGAGATATGGGCTTGTGTTATTTCAATCTGGGAAAAATTGCCCCAGCTCTTGATCATCTGAATCGGGCGGTGGCGCAGGCTCCCGATCATCAGGAGTACTTGCAAGCCAGAGCTCAGGCCTATTTCAAGTCGCAACAATATGCCAATGCGGTGAAGGATTTTGCAAAAATTTCAGCACTGACCCCTGAGATGAAATTTCAGTGGGGACACAGCTTGCTGAATACCAAAGAATATGCTCAGGCAGAAAATGTGCTGACGCAGGCAAAAAACAGCAACTACAATCAGGAACAGCTGTTTTTGGACTTAGGAACAGCAAAATCCTATCTCAACAAAATGCCTGAGGCTATCGCCATGTTTAGCGAGGCCATCAAGAAGAACCCTAAAAGTGGCTTGGCATTGCGTGGGCGTGGAATGGCCTATTATCGTGCGAAAGAATATGAAAAAGCCCTTGCCGACTTTAAAGGGATGGAAGCGACAGGCGAAAGAAGCAAGCAAACGAACGCTCTGATTGGTACGGCAAGCTTCCGACTCGGAAAGTATGAACAGGCTTTTGATCGCCTTGATCTTGCGATAACGCAGGGGGTAAAAGATCAGGAAGTGTACATCGGTAGAGGGGTATGTCTGTATCAGCAAAAACAATATGAAGAAGCGATTCGCGATTTGGAGAAAGGACTGAAAGGCCACGATGACCTCTTGGGGATAGAAACGATGGCAAATTCAAAAATGCTGATGCAAAACCCCAAAGGAGCAAAAGCTGATTTGGAGAAAGCCATACAGCTGGGCAGTGAAAATGCGATGGTGTATTATCATCTTGGAATGGTGCAGTACGACGACCGCGATTGGCGTGGGGCACTCAAATCACTCAACAAAGCGGTAGCATTGCAGGCGACCTACCCTGAAGCTTTGCAAGTACGGGGCGACAGTAAATTTAGGCTGAAAGATTACAATGGGGCTTTGGCAGATTACAATCAGGCACTTACACAGGGGAGCACAGATCCTAAATTGATGAACAACCGTGGTAAGGCCTTGTTCCTTACAGGAAATAAGGAGGAAGCGATTAAGGCTTACACTGAAGCCCTTGCCAAAGAACCTGATTATCCGAAGGCGCTGGAAAACCGTGGGGTGGCTTATTTCTTATCAGAAGATTACGAAAAAGCCTTGCCCGATCTGAGTGCTTATGAAAAGTTGTCGGAGAAAATGGAGGAAGAAATTCTCTATTATTTGGGAGAGTGTTTTTATCATAAAGGGGAGTTTTCCATAGCGGTGAGTTATTACGAACGCACCAACAATAAAGTGAATGAGCCAACACTTTATGCGCATCTGGGAGAAGCCCGCCTGAATAATGGCGAGTATGAGCAGGCGGTGAAATCTTTGAGCGACGCAGTGAACAAGGGCATCAAGACGGGGGAAATCTACCGTTACCGATCGACCGCTTTTGTGTATCTGGAGCTGTATGAAGAGGCATTGAAAGACCTCACAAGTGCCATTGAACTTTCGCCAGAAGATCCGAACGTTTACTATAACCGCGCCCTGATTTACGAACAAAAAGGGGAATACCGAAAGGCGATCAAGGATTATAATTCAGCGATTCAGCTGAATCCCAACGATGCCGAGATGTTCTTTAACCGTGCAGGTTTGTTGGCCGAGGAAAATGATTTGGTAGGAGCTGTTCAGGATCTGGATATTGCAATTAAACTTGACGACAGCAAAGCGACCTATTTCCGAGTGCGGGGTAATGTCAAAAAGCAATTGGAGAACCTTGATGGCGCCTGCGAGGATTGGACAAAAGCCAAGGAGATGGGCGATAAGAAGGCAGGCTTCAAGGTGAAGCAGTATTGTAAGAAATAATGAAATGTAGGGTCAGGTCTATGTGCCTGACCTGAACATATTTTTCAAGCATTTTTTAATATTATACCCATGAAGAATGAATTTTCAACCGATAAATTTTCTTTAAATAAAGAGGGATTCCATTTACTCAGAAATAAATTTAAGTATAAAAGCTTCAAAGTGAATGAATTGTCCAATGTTACTATAAAACGAGGCTTTGACTTGAGTAATTGGCTATTTGTAGGATTGTTTGGGATTGCACTATTTGGAGGAGGCCTTTATTCTTCCTTCAGGATTTACACCGATTTAATTTTAGGAGACCAAAGATATTACATCGAATTCCTGTTATTTCCTCTTTTTTTCTTTTTGCTTGGAGGGTATTCGGTATTTATTGCTCTTAGGAGATCGAAAGTTGTAACCCTTAAACTTGGGAATAAAATGTATTATTTCTCTCTAAGGGAAATTGATGAAAAAGGTGAAATGGAGGACTTTATCCAATATTTGGATCAAATAAAAAAACGCCCTATAATGGCTTAACATTGGTTTTAGCCTCTACCTACACCAACCATAATTTGGAGTGTTTTTTTCATCGGGTTGAAACCCGAAGCTATCACAAAATGTACCTTCGGCACACAAGGCCTGAAAGGCCTTTTCATAAAAGACATGGAATTTATTCCATGGTAAAAAAAGGCGTGAGCAAATTATATTTGGTTTGATAATTAGCGAACACAGTTGTGCAACAGCTCCTGATAGGTCAAATTATCCTTAATATTTTAATACTGATATAAAAATTGACCCAAAGCGTCTTTATCAAAGCCATTAACAGGAAGGTTTTCTGTATCAACATTAGAAACATCTACTGACCTTTCCACTCTGAAATCATTGGGATTCAATTGGTCATATTTTATTAGTACTTTTTTAGGAAAGCCAATCTCTTTTTCACTCCGAAACTCATCAGTCAATAAGTAGTACTGACCATTGAGCTGATAAGAAAAGAGTACAGTTTTATTAATTCCTCCAAACCACAAGAATTTATAATCTAAGCCTCCTTGTTCTTCTATCCTTGTATGGGCTATGGTGTATCTATACTCCTCCGTGAAGGAATATTTTTTTATGGTATCAGCGATGGGTTGTTTGAAAAAGAGAAGCAGAAAAACACACCAGCTGTACCACGTTTTATAAAAATAGCCAAAGTCAAATCGGTTTGCCCTTTTATGTAAATCATAAGCTTGATAAATACGATCTACCTCAGGCTCAAATGAATAGCAAGTATCGCCCTCAATTTTAGGTAAAGAATCCTTACCACAATACACCCCTGTTTGAAGGTTTTGTTTACGATATTGACATAATCGACAATAGTTCAATTTTAGGTTTTTAGAAAGTAAGTGTTCTTCTCTTTCGATAGGTTGATGATTTGAAGGCATGATTTAAATATAAAAACTAATAATACATTAATTTATATTTTAATCTTGATCTATCAAATATTCAGTCCTTTTAAATGATTCTCCTACTATTCTTGGTTTCGTTTAACATTGCCTTTAACACTCTGAACATTATTTTAGGTCAGGCACGCAGGCCAGACCCTACTGATTCAACCACTGTTTGAATTTACTCGCTCGCTCGGCGGACACCAAAACTTCGCTTTCGGGCTCAGGGCTTAGATGTAACATCAGTTTGCTTTTGGAGTAGGCAATTGCCTCCTGCACATTATCAATACAGACAATGAATTTTCGGTTGGCACGGAAGAAGCGCATTGGGTCGAGCTGTTGTTCCAATTGCTCCAAGGTGTAATTCACATCGTAGGTTTGTCCACTGTGGGTGCGCAGAAACACTGCCTTGCTTTCGGCGAAGAAATAGGCGACTTCTTCTGTTTTCACCGCACGGATGTTCTGTCGGTAATAAACCATGAAACGCTCCTTGTACTGATTTTTCGCTTGCTCGGCAATGATTTTCCCCAAAGCATGATAGTCGATGCCCTGCACCTGTTCACTTTGCTTGAATACCTTTTTGTATTTCTCAATCGCCGTGGCCAGCTCTTCCCTGTTGATCGGTTTGAGCAGGTAATCCACCGCATTTTGTTTGAAGGCATTGAGCGCATACTGATCGTAAGCGGTGGTAAAGATGATCGGCGTTTCGATCTCTATTTTTTCAAAAATACTGAAGCTGTTGCCGTCGGTCAGGTGGATGTCCATGAAGATCAGATCCACCGAATTTTCACTCAAAAAATCGATGCTTTCCTGACAGGATTCCAGCATATCGACCACTTCGGCCTCGGGCATCAGGCGTTCGACAAGCGCTTTCAATTTACGGGCGGAGGGCATTTCGTCCTCGACGATCAAAACTCTAATCATGGTCAGCTTCAATTAATGGTATTCGTGCAATAAATGCTTTATTTTCTAATTTAAAAGTGGGAGCAGTTGTATTGAGCAGGTTAAATTTTTCGGTCAGGTTTCTCAGCCCCGTTTTAGTGGAATACACATCCTCCATTTTGGGCTGATGGTTATTGGATACCGATAATAGCCCGTCCTGATGACTGATGCGGATATGTAGTGGGTTTTGCTTCGAAACCTCATTGTGCTTAATGGCATTTTCCACCAAAACCTGCAAGGTCAGCGGAGGCAAGAACCGTTGATTCACTGCCGACATGTCATCAATACGATATTCAAAACCACATTCAAAACGACTTTTGAACAAGTAAAGGTAAGCATCAATGAAATCCAGTTCCTCCTCCACCGTTACCAAATCCCGATCATTGATCTGCAAAACGTAACGATAGACTTTCGAAAAGTCCTGAATGAAATCATCGGCTTTATCAACATCCTCATAAATCAGCGAGGATAAAACACTAAGGTTGTTGAACAGAAAATGATGATCCAGCTGTTGCTTCAGTGCCGAGTAGGCGGAATTGATTCGCTCCTTTTCCATGATGGCAATCTTGACATTCATGTTGGCATGGTTCTCATAAAGCAGGATCAACTCGACCACAGAAACAAAGAGGGTGTTCATGATCACGGGCATGATGAAACTGAGCTCAAGTGGCATATTGGGAGGCAAGAAATTGCGCACAGCAGCCGTTGTTCGGTCATTGAAATAATAGGCCATGATTGCCCCCATACAAAACACCACCATGGTGTCCAGGAAAAAACGAAAGATCCAGCTTTTTTCCCAGGGGAATTTTTTGTTGAAAACCTTGAGGATATAATGAATTACCGAAACAGCAAGGAAGGTTTCGACCGCAAGCAGGACGATCCTTTTTGAGGCATGATCCTGAATTTGTTCGAAGGTTTTGAAGCCAAACAGGTACATTAGGCCTGTCGAGATCAGGATCATCAGTGTCCCCACTAAAGGGATAATAAACAGCTTGAAGTTTAATTTGGGAAACTTGATTTGCATAGACGGCAAGGTTAGTTTTTATCCACAGATTTCGGAGGTTTCCATAGATTTTTTTTCGACCTGATGAGTAGCGACGTTCGGAAGAACGACTGATTTTTGATGATGGAGGGGCGTAGGCAGGAGCCTACGACCAGTCTCCATTTTTAATTCAAGCGTCCGGCTTGGACTAAAATTGATAAATGACTTTGATCCAAGCGAGGCGCTTGAACCAAAGTCAGGGCGAGTATTACACCCGCCCCTCGAACTTAATTAGCGGGATCATTCAAGATCAAGCCTGAAAGCTGAAGCAGATAAAACTCCGATACTTTGGCCTGAAATTGTGCGTCGCTGAATTGGTTGGCAACATTCAACAGGTTTTCCTGTGCTGTCCTGAACTCAATAGAGGTTGATCTGCCCAGGGCAAACATCTCTTTGGTAGATTCAAAATTGAGTCTGGCCTGTTTCAAGCTTGTTCGCTGCAATTCAACGATTCGTTTTTTATAGGCATAATCAGTGTAAGCGTTCGCAATATCTCGTTCGATTTGCGCTTCGGTCTGGCGTTGTCTTTCTTTTTCAGTGGCCAGGTCAATTTTAGCATTTTGCTCTGCAATGCGTTGCTGGCGCCCATTAAAGATGTTGAAGCTGGCCGATAGCCCTGTGGAGAACCCTCTGTTCTGGTTGTAAATCACCTGGCTGGCCTCGTTATCGGTACGGTTATAGCCATAGGATCCGTAGGCTGAAATGCTCGGCATTTTGCGGGCACGGGTGATTTTCATGTCCAGTTCCGAAATTTCGGTCTGTTGCATTTGTGCCACAATACTGGCATTGTACGTCATGGCTGCGGTGGTAACATAATCGGCGGTCAGGTCGTCGCGATACGTAACCGAATCATTCACTTCGTAACTGTTATTCACCCCAATACCCATCACTACATTCAGGTTTTTCAGGCTCATCAGCAGTTGCTGTTCCGTTTGCAGCAGCAGGGTGCTGTCGCTGTTCATGTCCACTTCAGCATTCAATAAATCGAGCTGATTGGCCTGCCCATACGCCTTCTGATCAACCGCCTTTTGATATCTTTCCTTAGAAATATCGAGTGACTGTTGTGCCAAGTTGTAGTTTTGCTGAGCCCGACAAACCTCGTAATATTGTTCGGCGACCTGCACGATCGTCATTTCCATTTGCTGACGGTAAAGGGTTTCCTGCAATTCGCTCGCCCCCTCCAGTTTTTTGTAAGTATATACATTACCGAATCCATCAAAAATGGTGTAATCCATACGAATGCTCGCATTGTAGCTGATGGATTCCGCACCGTCAATCACCATAATATCGCCTGGTGTTGGTGTGTCATCGGGCGCCGCACCGCCACCTGCACCGCCACCTGTGCTTCCGCCACCCATATTCATGAACTGAATTTCGGTATCATTTACACTGAAATCTCCTCCGCCTGAAGCCGAAACAGATGGCAGCAGCCCAGCATTCCCAATATGGTGACTGTTCTGCGCCTTGTCGGCTTCCGCACGGGCAATCTTGATGTCATAGTTGTTGGTCATGGCCGTTTCAATGGCCTTGGCAAGGTCAATCTTTTCTGGTAATTCGATTTCCTGCGCCCATGTTGCCGAGCCCAAAAATAGGCTCAGGCAAAGGCTGATATATTTAAACCTCTTCATATTCGTATTCCATTTCTTTAATCGCATTTTCAACTTCTTCATTGGTTACTGGGCGCCCCTTTTTAATACTGGACACTTTCACTTTCAGCTTATTGACAATCAAAAGCATGGAAGGCAACAGCAGTAGGGTGGTGGTGGTGGCCATGATCATTCCATAGGCCAACGATAAGGCCACAGGAATCAGAAACTGAGCCTGCAGGCTGGTTTCAAATACCATAGGCGCCATACCCACAACCGTGGTCAGGGTGGTCAGGATAATCGGGCGGAAACGTGAAATTCCTGCCTCGTAAAGTGCTTCTTCGTAGCCCATGCCTTCTTTAAGGTTGATGTTCAGGGCATTGATAAGCACCAGCCCATCGTTGATCATTACCCCGACAAGGGCGATCATTCCCATACCCGACATCATGGAGATGGCAAAACCATGCACCCAGTGCCCAAGTACTACACCGACAAAACTCAGCGGGATCATGGCATACACCAGTAACGACTGACTTACGGAACGGAGGGTCAGGATGACCAGTGAAAGCATGGCCAGTAAAATAATTGGCATGACGTATTTTGCCGACTTGGCCATTTTTTCCGTTTCTCTTTTTTGCCCATCGTAGTCGGCAGAAATTCCTGGGTATTTTGCGAACAGCGGTTTCAATATTTGCTGATCCACCTTTTTGAGAATGTCTGGCAGCGATGCTTTAGGGTCGGTTTGGTTGGCCTGAATTTGTACCTCGCGATCATAGCTCAAATGGCGAATGCTCGATACTCCATTCACCACCTTGATGGTGGCCAAAGAAGACAAGGGGTAAGCAGAGCCATCCGCAAGGCGGATTTTTATCTGTTCGAGCTGTGAGAAATCTGCTCGGCTGTTTTCAGGGTATTTTACCCAAACTTTCACCTCGTCTTTTCCGCGCTGTAAACGCTGGGCTTCCCGTCCGAAGAAGGCATCGCGCACCTGGCCGATCACTTCCTGTTCTGTAACGCCGAGTAAGTAGGCTTTTTCCGAAAGTTCAATCTCAAGCTCGCGGTTACCCACGGGTGTAATGTCGGAAATGTCGGTAAGTTCGGGCATCTTGTTGAGTTCCCTTTTCAGGATTTCCTTGGCTTCCTGCAGGTCGTCATTGTTTTCCCCAACGAGCGAAATCATGACGGCCTTACCGAAGGGGCTGAAGCTCTCATAAGTGAGGGTTTCTGCTCCAGGGATTTCCCCGACCTGCTGCCTGATTTTGGTGATGACCTCCGAGCCACTGCCATTCCTGATGGCGGCATCAAGCAAGGTGATGGAAATCGAGGCGTCGTTTCCTGCACCATTAAATTGCTGGAAGACGGTTTTGATGATGTTTTGCTCCTGTGGCTGGTCGGCACGCATTTCGTCATTGACCTGCCAAATGGCCGCATTGATTTTGTCCAATGCATTTTGGGTGATCTGTTCATCAGTACCCGTTGGCATGGTCAGGTTAATGGTGAAGTCATCTCCTTCCACTTCAGGAAAGAAAGTACTCGGTACCCATTTAGTAGCCACCAGTGTTACGGAGATGATGAACATGGCGGTGAAGGTCGCGAAAGTGATGGCTTTATACTGAATAGAAGCCCGAAGAAGCGGTGTATAATAGCGATCGCGGATCTTGATCATTCCTGTTTCCGCCCAGCTCATGTGCTTTTGCCATTTGCTGACTTTCTCCCCCTTTTTCAGGGCTTTGGAGTGCGCCATATGCGCGGGCAGAATAATCAGCCCTTCAATGAGTGATACAAAAAGAATACTGATTACAATGACGGCGACTTCAGAGAACATTTCGCCCATCCGACCATCGAGAAATACGAAGGACGAGAAGGCAAGCATGGTCGTGATGACCCCAGAGATTACCGCAGGCATCACTTCAAAAGTCCCCTCTACGGCAGCGCGTACAGGCGTTTTTCCCATTTGCCAGTGTCGGTAGATATTTTCGGCCACCACAATGGCGTCATCGACAAGAATACCGAGCACGAGAATGAGGGCGAAAAGCGACATCATGTTGATGGTTACCGTGGTGGCAGGCAAGATGATGAACATTCCCATGATCGAGAAAGGAATACCGACTGCTACCCAAAAGGCAATGCGGGGATTCAGGAATAATGACAGGAAGATCAGTACGAGAACAATCCCCACCACGCCATTGTCCACAAGCAGGTCAATACGTTGCTGAAGAATCACACTCATGTCTTTGTTAATCTCTCCCTGCAACAAATGCTGACTGGCGTTGTATTCGTCAAGGTAATTTTTTACCGTTTCTGAAGCACCGACGATGTCCTCTTCGAAAGTGGTATTGATCACCACCAAAAAGGCCTCCTTGCCATTGTACAACACTCTTGAAGGGCTGTCCTCCCACTGGTCTTTGATCTGTGCCACATCCTTCAAGCGGATCACTCCGCCAGCATCGGTTTTACGCACCACAATATTTTCCAGTCCCTGACTGTTGTATTCTTTATTACGCATCCTGATGAAAAATTCCTCCTCACCATCTTTGATGCTCCCGCCAGTCATGACCAGATTGGCGGCGGTAACAGCCATGGCCACTTCCTGAAAAGTCAGGTTGTAGGCTTCCATGGCAGGCTCATTAAGAAACACCCCAATTTCTTCTTCAGGGTAACCTCCGAGGGTCACCTTGGAAATACCGTCCATCCGAAGGAGATCCCTTTCCATTTTCTGCGCCTCACTTTTCAGCGTAGCGAGTGGAACGTTCTCCTGTCCTTTGGGGAAGACCACAAAGTTGATGGCGAAGTTGGTATCATCGTGTTTATAGGAAACCACCGACTCCACATCTTTGGGGAAGGAGGCGATTTTCTCCACCGCATTTTTTACATCCGTAAGGGCTTTGTCCATATTGGTACCCGTTTCCATCTCGATGGTTACCGTTCCCATATTTTCACGGGAGATGGAGGTGATGCGCTCCATATTCGAGATCCCTTTGATCTCTTCTTCAATTTTTAAAATAGCGCCTTCTTCAATTTCTTCGGGCGAAGCCCCTGGGTACAGAATGTCCACATATACATTCCGTGTCGGGAAATTGGGGAAGAAATTACGCTGTATGGTTGAGAGGGCAAACATTCCAAAAAGGAAGGTCAGCACCATGACCAAATTCACCGCAAGGGGGAATTTGATAAAATAGGAAATTAAATTTTTCATGACTCTTGAGGTAGAAGAAAGATTGGAGGCTTAAGATTTTTTGGCGATATGAACAGGCATCCCCTCATAAGCACTCTTGATGACCGTCTTGAGTAGGGCAGTGCCTTCATCCACCCCCTGGACAATGGCGATCGGGCCTTCAGTAGCCAGAACTGTAACCTGCTGGCGGTGGAGTTTTCCATCTTTGATCGCCCAGATTTTTTGGTTGTTGTCGATCATTTTTCGGTCGATACTCATGGCGTGTTTGAAAGGAGCGCCTTTAATTTCAGCATTCAGGAACATTCCTTCGCGCAAAGAAGCCCCACTGGTGCGGATAAATACCTTCACCGACTGGGAGGCCTGATCGATGTCGCCACTGATGCGGATTACCTGCCCCGACCATTCGCCATCGATTTCCGTAGAGGACAGTTTTGCTTTCGTTCCAATCTTTATTTGCGCCATTTCTTTAAGGGGAACTGTAACCTCAAGGTCAAAGCTTTTGGAGGAGATCATTGTCCCCAGTTCAGTACCTGACCGTACGGCGGTTCCTGCTTCAATTTTAGAGTCCGTTACCACGCCGTCGAAGGGTGCGTAGATGGTATATTTATCGAGCTTTTCTTCAGAAGATTTGATGTTGTAATAGTTCGAATAAATGCCTTTTCCTGTCAGGAAGAAGCGCAATTGCTCGGAATCTGTCGCGGGCAGTTGCGGAAGTTTATGGTGGATATTTAAATCAGAAAGATACTGACGCCATAATGGGTAAGCCTCAGGGTAGTCGGTCTTCAAGTCTGGAAGCACTCCCGTGGCAAGGGTAATGAATTCCGACTTCTGTGCCAGCAAACTCATCTTGTATTCCTGCTGATCAATGGCTAAAACCACTTGCCCTTTTCGATAGGTCGCCCCTTGCTTAAATTTATTGGCTGAAGACAACAGCTGCCCATCGGCCTGTGCAAAAATCTCATAACGGTGGGTGGCCCTTAGTTTGCCAGTGGCATGGGTGGTTTGCTGAATGTCGCCGAGCATAGGATATTCGGCCTCCACAGCTGTGGAGATGCTTTGGGAGGTAATTACTTTACTTTTTTCGGCTCTGGAAGGGAGGGTTTTGGCGATTCCAACGGCCATCAGGATAATGGCTGCGGCGAGAGAGATCGATAGGATGCGTTTTTTCATATTGATGTGGTTTTTATTTCATTCTAATAGCGTAGCGCAAAACAAGAATAAAAATCACATATTAATAAATAAAAAAGGATCGGTAGTGGAATTTTAGGGATCAAGGGGGAAAATCGACCACTAAAGGGAAAGGCAGTTTTCTTGGCGGAATAAATATCAATGCTTATTGATCGGAAAAGGCTTTTGATTAACTTTGTTCATTACAAGATATAAATTATGAAAAAAAGCCTTCCGTTTTTTTTATTGCTTTTTGTGATTGTTGGTTTGGGGATGAGTAGCTGTAATAACTGCTCGGATTGTGGCCCCGAACAGATCAATCCTACCGTAAATGTGCGTTTTAAGAATTTCGCCGACTCTTCAGAGGTGAAGGTAAAAGTGATTGCCCGTGCAAAAGGTGGGGAAAAAGAACTCGCTCCCCTGGATTCTATCACGTCCTTCAGCTTGCCTTTGGATATGAATAATACCCGTGCCAGTTTCGATTTGGATATATCTGTGGGAGGAAAAACATCGCCCAGCGGTACCTACGAAATGGAGTTGGGCTACGATACGGCTAGTGTGGTCGATATCCGAAATGTGATTCGTGTGGAGGCCAGTAACGTGCAACTGTTGGACCAGAACCGATTTGAAAATGTTACGGTAACGTGCGAAAACGATTCAAGTACCTGTTTGAGTGAAAAAACAAATATCGATGTCTATTTCAGAGTATTTTAAGATAAGCCTTTTATTGGTCCTGATGAGCATGGGCACGAAGGCATTTGCTCAGGAGCAGGACAGCGTTCGGGTGGTGGATACTTCAATGTATGAGCGGGATTCGGTACGGATGACGCCCAAGATTTTGATCGATATTCCCATTGTGGACCGTACCGATGAGTTCAAAACCCTGAGCCGCAAGGAACGCCGTGAGTTGGAACGTGCCCGCCGTGACAGTTTGCCGATTACCGTATTGCCACCGATTTCAAATCTTGAACTGATGGTAAACTACTCGGACCCAATATTGGGGCTGCTGAACAATGGAACAAGGCTTGAGGGCGGTGGAGCTATTACATTCTTTGAATATTTTGTGGCAACGGCAGAATTTGGAATGCAGGATTTTATGCTTGATGGTGAGGCTTATAAGAACGTAACAAACTATCATACCTATGGGCAATACTATCGTTTTGGTGCCGATTTCAAGATTCCTGTAAAAGAAAAAAGTTCTATCAGAATTGGTGGGCGCTATGGCATGAGTAATTTTTCCGATGCCGGAACCGCAACCATTACAGGCGACCTGTTTGATGATTACACCAAGCAGTTTGCTCGCAATAACTTGACCGCGACCTGGTATGAGGTGAATATTTCTTCGGAAACCAACCTGTGGAAAGGCATGTTTATGGGCTTCAGTTTCAGGTACCGAAAAATGCTCGACTTTGACAATAACTATGATATTCCTGTGCGGTATGTTTCGGGTTTTGGCTTTGCCAATGAAAGTTCGCTGGCCTTCAACCTGTTTTTAGGCTATCGTATTCCTGTACTCCCAATTCGTTACCGAGACCGCCATACGAGGAAGATTATTGAGGATTTTTAATCACCTAATGATTATCCCGAGGGGGCAGTGGCTTGAGCAAGCCATTTGAACTAAAAAATACTACGATCAGTGTAGATAAAAGATAAACAAAGCCTGCATGTCAAGTTTTTAGCTTGCTCTGCAGGCTTTTTTTATTGTTCACTTTATTATCTTCCCCTATGGAAAAAGATTTCTTTGAACGCGTTTACGAGGTAGTAAAATTGATTCCAGAGGGAAGGGTAAGCAGCTATGGTGCCATCGCTCAATATTTGGGGGCGAAGCGGTCGGCAAGGGTCGTTGGTTGGGCGATGAATAATGCTCACGACAAGCCTGACGTCCCTGCGCATCGGGTGGTGAATCGGCAGGGGTTATTGACCGGAAAACACCATTTTGGTGAGCCCAATATCATGCAGGAACGCTTGGAGGCTGAAGGGGTGAAAGTAGCCGAGTCGCAGATAGTGGATTTTAAAGCCCACTTTTGGGACCCTGTGGTGGAGCTTGAGTTGTGATCATTTATCAAAAAGATGATTTCTACTGCTTAGGGACGTTGCATGCAACGTCCGTACCGATAGGTACAAAAATATACGACAGCACAAAAAAAGGTCGTAGACAGAAGCCTACGACCAGTATTATGTGTAGTTAAATCAAGCTTTAAAATTCGATAATCACACCAATGGAAGGCACCAATGTGCCGTTGGTCTGCGGAATAAAATCAGGGACAAAGCTTCCTGGATTATTCGGGTCGGGAATGGTGCTGTTTGGGTTATTTGGGTTCGGGATGTCGTTACCAAAATCGTTCGGATCCCTGACCAGTTCACCGTTACCATCCTCCAAAGCGGTTAGTGCAGGTTGCGATTCCTGACTGAAAGCATAGGCATTCTGAATATCGAGGTAGAAGTTCAGGCTCCAGTTGTCGAAGAAATATTTCTTGTCGATTCTCACATCAAGCTGATGGAAATTTCCTGCACGCTGTGTGTTGAGCTGATTTTCATAATCTTTGATCCCGACACGGTTTTCGAGCCAGTAGTCTCTTTTCATACTTGCCTCCACATTGTAAGGCGTAAAAGGGCTTCCCCCAGAAAATAGCCATCGGGCACCAATTTCCCAGTTTCTTTTCAGTTGCTTTCCTGCCGTAAGGCTGACAATATTTTGGTTATCCCATGAAGAAGGTACAAACTGATTGTTGGCATCGGTGTATTCTGAACGCACCCAGGTGTAGGCGAGTAAACCATAGAAGCCGTTGTAAAATTTTTGCTGAGCGAGAAATTCAAAACCATAGGCACGGCCCTTGGCTGTAGAAGTTACAGGCTCGTCGCCAATCACTCCGAAATCGGCACCGAGGTTAGCCAAAGCGACCTGCTGACGAATTGAAAATGGGGAGTTGCTGTATTTTTTATAGAATCCTTCTGCGGTAAATCGTAAGTTTTTATCGTCGATGCGGTACTCGAGCCCACCCACCAAATGCTCGGCCTTAATGTACTTCAGCCCATCGTTTTGATTGACCAGATTCCCCTCTTCCCGATAGCCAAGCGTAGTATAAGAAGGCAACTGATAATAGATGCCCGTATTGAAATTAACACTGACCTTTTGCGTCAGGGCATAAGAGGCTGAAAAGCGAGGCGAAAGCTGTTCAAGAAGGTTGCTCATTCCATCGGTGTAGTTGTTGGCATCTGCCCTGAAGCCGAGTGAAAGAGAGAGTCTTTCATCAAAAAAGCCTTTGGTTACCTGCCCGAATACATTCCATTTCACCAGGTCGAGTTCACTTGAGTAATTGATCGGGATCGTTTTGTCGGCGACAGCCGAATAGGCGAGGAAAGAGCTTCGGTTGGTGTACCGGGCAAATTCAGACCCCACCCCATAATTAATTGCCCAGCCGTTTACTTTTCGGTAATCTTCGAGGCGTAATTTGTTTTCAGCCTCAGTGGATAGGTAATCGAGGGTTTTGGGCTGACTTTCATCGTTGTTTAAATGTTTGTAAGAGGTGTTTTTAAGCATATTCCGACTCAATACCGCTGTGAATACCCCATTGTCATGGAAGTGTTCGAACTTAGAACCGATAGCGTATGTCCATTGGTTTTGGATCGGGATTTGGTCGTAGGTGTATTTGTTGGCACGGTAATTTTCATCCGTCGTATCTTCGAGGACTTTATCGTTCAGCGAAAAATCATCTAAAGAGCCCAGACTTACGAAGGTAAGCTGATTTTTATTGTTGAATTTATGTTTGACTTTGGCCTGATAGTCATTGTAAGTAGGGAGGAAAGGCAAGCCCAACACGGAAAATAGAAACTGCAAATAGGATCTTCTTGCACTGAGGATGAAGGTGGTGTTTTCTGCCAGTGGACCTTCGAGTGTTACCCCAAGATCGCTGGCGCCCACAATTCCATTGAAGGTAAGTTGATCGTCGCGGCCATCTTTTTGCTCAAATTCAAATACAGAACTCAAAGCATTGCCGCGGTTGGCAGGAAATGCACCACTGTAAAATTCTACCTCACGAATAAAATCCACATTAATAATGCCCACAGGTCCACCTGAGGCTCCTTGTGTTGCAAAGTGGTTGATATTTGGAATCTCGATACCGTCCAGGTAAAAGCGGTTTTCATTCGGTGCCCCTCCACGAATCAGAATGTCGTTCCTGAAAGAGGCGGAAGATGCTACCCCAGGCAAGGACTGCACCACTTTACTGATGTCACGGTTACCTCCAGGGTTTCTTTTAATTTCATTGGTGCCAATGGTTCTCAGCGATAGCGGGGACTCCATTTTTCGCTCAAAGCCCTTAGCGGTAACCTCCACGCCTTCAAGCTGTGTAGCGTCTTCTGTCAGGGGGAATTTTACAATGGCTGGCCGCGAGTTGGTAACTTCGACCTCAAAAATGACTTTCGGCTTGTAGCCAACATAGCTCACCTCAAGGTTAAACAAACCAGGCGTCAGGGCAGTGAATTCAAATTTCCCGTTGATGTCAGTTACGACACCAGTAGTGGTGCCCTGAATAACCACATTCGCAAAGGGAATAGGCTCGTTAGTGAGCTGATTGAATACTTCTCCTCGGATAATACCGTTTTGCGCTTGGCTGATAAAGCTGACAAAAAATAGCAGGATAGAAAACAGTAGGGATTTCATGATGGTATGAAGTCAGAAAATAGCGTTGATGTTGTTTTAGGTTATTTAAGTTTACGTGTAAGGTAAATTTAGTTGAGTATTTATCAATAATATTTTAACTATTTTTATCAATGAGCTGATAGAGTTTAGTTATGTCTAATTAATCGACCGAAAAAGTTAAACAAAAAAAGAGCGCCATTACCCTTGATGGGGCTGGTGCTCTTTAGTAATATTTTATCAACAGATCGTTGTGTTAGCGCAATGGTTGGCGCTCGAGTGGCATAGTCATACAACGCGGGCCACCAAGCCCTCTTGAAAGTTCTGAGGATTTGATCTCCAGGACTTCTACACCAGCTTCTTTCAATGCCCTGTTGGTATACTTGTTTCGGTCATAAGTAATGACACGGCGCGGGCCAATGGCAAAAACATTAGCACCATCATACCACTGCTCTCGGGAAGCGTATTCAGGGTAGCCTTGTGCAGTGCCAATCACTTCAAGATGTGGGATTTCCTGTTTCAGCAGGTCGATAATGGATTTGTTGACCACCTCTTCTTCGAGAATTACCTCCCCGTTACTGTCTACCCCTTTTTGTCGGTAGATGTAGGTGGTCAGGTTCATTTCCATCGCATCAGGATAAGTAACGATCAGGTTTTCATCAATCATGGTGAATACCGTATCGAGGTGCATGAAATTGCGTCGTGCAGGCAGGTGTACCTCATATACCCGCTCCACATTGCTGTTCGCCAGGGCATGTTTCGCCACTTGCTTGATCGCCTTGGGGTCGGTACGCTCGGAGTTACCAATGGCCAACGCTTTTTCAGAAAGCACAATGACATCGCCACCTTCTATACATGGTGTTTCAGGGCTGCCATCATGCTCATAAGCATTGACATAGTTGTTCTTGAACTGTGGGTGGTGAGCAAAAATCATTTGCATGATATCGGACTCCCGCTGGCGGCCAGGGTATTTCATATGGCTTGAGATGACCCCCGACTGAATTACTGCTGCAGGGTCCCGCATAAAATAACTGTTAGGACTTGGGGTAATCAAAAAGTCCAGGTCGCCTAAATCAGCCAATGCATCTGGGCGCCACTTTCTTCTCAGGTGCTTCATGCGAATGCCTGAAGTAAGTGCTGTGGTTGCCTCGGCAAGCGACAGGTGCGCCAGAAGGTCTTCAGCAACATGTGCGTAGCCCTTTACTGCCAAGGCAGATTTGTAGGCATTCAGGCGAAGCTTTTCATCTTTCATTACATCCTGAAGGAGCCCTTCCAGACGGAAAACTTTAGCGTTGGTGTTGAGTCTTACCAAAGCGCGGAACTCATCGTGTTCGCGTTGAATTTGCTCCAGGTAGGGAACGTCTTCAAAGAGGAATTCTTTGATATTATCAGGAGTAAGCATCTCCAGCTCAAAGCCAGGGCGGTGCATAATTACACCATTAAGTACTCCGAATTCAGACTGCAATTTCAGCTCCATAAAATTTTATGTTTATAAGTAAGCGTCCTGTATGAGCATGCCATACAGTGCACGTTTCGATAGATCTAATAAAAATACGCTCTCAGGTTAAATTGGTGAGCATATTAAAAGTTCAATTTGATTCGAATTTAAAGTTTATTGGCTAAAATAGCCATTAATTTCTCCAAATACAGTTGGTCTGTTGGGTCAAAATCATTCAGCTGATCACTGTCTACATCAAGGATCATGGCAACGTTTTGGCCTTTAAATACAGGAACGACGATTTCAGATTTACTGTCTGATGAACAGGCAATATGCCCAGGAAATTGTTCTACATCAGGTACCAGAAGGGTTTGTGCTTCTGCCCATGCGCTTCCACATACGGCGCGGCCTTTCGGTATGCGGGTACAGGCGATAGGTCCCTGATATGGCCCAAGCACCAGCTGATCTTCTTTCACGATGTAAAAACCTACCCAAAAGAAATCGAAGGCTTGTTTGAGTGCCCCAGCGATATTGCTCAGGTTGGCAATCAGGTCGTCTTCATAACTGATCAGTGCCTCAATCTGAGGAAGCAATTGTTCGTACTGATCCGCTTTTGTACTGTTACGGTCAATCAATAAGCTTTCGGCCATAATATATTTTTTGTTCGTATAGTTATTTTTTATTGTACCAAATCGACAGTCTGTCGTTGAGGATGTATTTTTCTTCGGCAAGTTGCCCTTTTATCTTGGGGGCAAGAATGCCACTGCCGAAGGTGGCTGTTGCTGTAAAAATTCGCGCTTCATCCCAAAGGTCAGCTTGCATTATCTGATTGAGCAAACCAGCACCACCTTCGATAAATACCGAATGGATTTTTTGCTGATATAGGTCGCTCATGAGCTGTTCAAGAAAATGCTCCCTTTTCAATGCAATGAAAGTTGTATTCCCAACGACGCCATTTTTTGTGAAATTATAGCAACGGGTAGGTTGTGTTCCCTGAAAAAGGTGAAGGGTGTTGGGGAGCACAAGGTTACGATCAATAACCACCCTGATCGGGTCTTGCCCTTTCCACAAGCGGGCATTGAGCACGGGATTGTCGTAAAGTGCGGTATTTCTGCCCACCATAATGGCCTGCTCTTCAGTGCGCCATTTATGTACCAAAGTACGCGAATGAATATTGCTGATCCATTTGGAATCGTAATTTTCTCTTGCCACAAAACCGTCCTGCGTCTGTGCCCATTTCAAGACGACATAAGGGCGCTTTTTCTCCATGAAGGTGAAAAAACGGCGGTTCATCTCCCGTGCTTCCTGTTCCATGACTCCCGTGACCACCTCAATGCCCGATTCAATCATACGATGGAGCCCACTGCCAGCTACTTCAGGGTTGGAGTCTGTGGCAGCCACCACCACCCGCTTTAATTGGTGCTTGATCAACAGATCGGCACAGGGAGGGGTTTTCCCGTGGTGAGCGCAGGGTTCGAGGGTTACGTAGGCAGTGGCTTCAGGGAGCAACTGTTTGTTTTTTACATCGGCAATAGCCCGTACTTCGGCATGTCCTTCTCCTGCCCGCTGATGCCACCCTTCGCCAATAATTTTCCCCTGATGCACAATAACGCACCCCACAATAGGATTGGGGTAGGTTGTGCCAAGCCCGAGTTTTGCCAACTCAATAGCACGGTTCATAAACTTTTGGTCTTCAGTCATCTTTTTATAAATCAAGCGGGCACAGGACAAGCCCAGGTTAGAATTATACCAATGGGGGCCAAAATAAGTTTTTTTTCGCCATTAGAAGCTAAAATTTTAGAGATTTTCCTTTCTGTCAATTTACTTTGCAGTTCTAAATCTTGAGATGACTCAAAAGAGATAACCTACAACGATGGAGCATAAATATAAAAGGATTGAAGATTCACGCATAGAAATCAAGCAGCTGATGTTGCCTTCAAACGCGAATTTTAGTGGGAAAATTCACGGGGGGCATATATTGTCGTTGATGGATCAGGTGGCTTTTGCCTGCGCATCCAAGCATTCAGAAACCTATTGTGTGACTGCTGCGGTAGAGCGCGTCGAGTTTCTGCACCCCATAGAGGTGGGGGAGTTGGTGTCGATGAAAGCACAAATCAATTATGTTGGCAGAACGTCGATGATTGTGGGGATTCGTGTGGAGTCTGAGGATATTAAGACGGGCACTGTAAAGCATTGTAATTCGTCGTATTTTACAATGGTGGCCAAGGATGAGCAGGGGAAAACAACCGCTGTACCAGGGCTGATCATCAATTCTGAGAATGCTATTCGACGATTTTTGCGGGCGGCACATAAGGTAAGCTACCTGAAAACGAAAATTGAGAAGTTTAATAGCCGAAAGGTGGAGGAGTTTATGGACGAGGTTTACCTGAGTCAGCTGAAACTCTTTAATGTGAAAATTGAGCTGGATCAGAAAGATTAAAAAAAAAGCGGTAAGGACAAATTTTCCTTACCGCTTTTTTGATCTACAGGGGTAGGTATTTCCTCCTGCTGAAGCCTGTTATTTATTGTTTGCTGCTTATCAGGACTCTCTTTTACTTAATTCAGCACCACCATTGACTTCCACATCCACGGTCAGGTGGTCGTGCCCGTCAGCTTTATAGAACAAGTGCGCTCCCCCGTCGGCTTCTCCTTTAATCAGGCTTGAAGCATTCACCCATGCATTGGCGGCGTCGATCAATTTTACCTCGTATTTTTCTGCTTCAACAGGCACATTCAAACTCGCGCCTTCAACAGGTTCGTGGCAAAATTTTGAAGCGCCTTTGGCTTCCACCGAGATGGTATTGAAACTATTGCCCGACAGGTTACATACCGCACGGTCAGCGAGTTTAATTTCCGCTTCCTGACCAATAACAGTCGGCAGGTTGATGATCGCATTGTTCTTCACATCAGTGTTTGAGGTTTGTGTACAGTCGATGATCAGCTTAGGGACTGCCACATTTTCAGCCGCAAAAACTTTTGCCGAGTCTTTGGCAGTGATGGTCATGGGCTCGAAGCTGAAATAGGTTTTTGAAAAATCTACCTTCGCCTCGTTGGTTACGATCAGTTCATGGATCATTTTGGCACTCAGGGTAATTTGCAACTGATCGATCGCAGCACCCTCGGCAAGATAAATACTCAGGTGATTGTCGTTAATTTTGAAATGCAGATTGGAGAGCTCCCCAAATCCGCTGACCTGCGCTTTGCTTTCAGAAGCATTTTGGATGTTCAGGTGCAGGTGCTGTCCAATTTCTACGGAAGTAAAATTCCCCAATGGGACCTCAAGGCTCGATGGGCTTGGAGCAGGGCTGTCGGAGCAGCTGCTGAAGATGGCCGATAAAACGATCAGGCAGAGGAATAGAGGGTTACTTATTTTTTTCATGGTGTAAAGATCAATATGAAATAGCCGACAACAAGGGTTAATGGGGCTGTCGGATTAATTTGTAGGGCAAATATATAAAAATTCAGGTATTTGAAGTATCCCGAATGATGATGATTAAAGCCAAAAAAAGCAATGCTAAAATAACATTGCTTTTGGGATTTTAAAGAAGGGTTCAGTCTACGCTAAAGCGAAAGGTCTTTGATGAATTTTTCAGCACCATTATGAAGTTCTACAGTGGGAGTATAGCCATGGTTCACATAATAAATTTGCGCACCATTGTTGGCTGTTCCTTTGATGTCCTCTGTGGCATCCACCCAGAGTTTGGCACCAGTATCAATGTTCAGGTCGTAAAGGGGTGCTTTGAGTGGGGCCTTGCTGTCAGGAATGAAATCATCATTCGAGGTTTCATTGAACAGGGCACCGTTTCTTGCGCTGATGGTCACTGTGGAACTTGCATTTCCCTGAATATTGGTATGGGCTCCAGTATCCATGGTGAGTTGTGCGCTGTGGGTCTCAAGGTCAGCGATGAATAAACTTGCGCCATTTTTAGTGTTCAGCTTCAACTCATCCTTGACCAGTAGTTGGTCTTCAAAATTAACAATACTGTGGGTATCGATGTCCAGGTTGGCTTGATCTTCTGTGGTAATTGCCCCTTTAAGCAGGACATCGGCTTGGTTATGGACATATAATCTTTTGAGATCATAACCGAGGTGGATGGTCGTTTTTCCTTCAATTTCTTCTCCTTGTCGGGGCTTGATCATCAGTACGCCATCTTTTACGGCATAGTCCAACTCATTAAAATCACCATTGCTGATATCCACCGAGTAGCTGCCGTCTTGAATAACCGTTACGGGGAAGTCTCGACCCGTGGCATCTATTTCCACACTGTGAAAAGGCGACATATGTTCTCCTGTGGGGTTGTCGTTGGTGGTACATGCTGAAAGGGCTACCACAGCGAGGGCAACAATCATCAGGCTTGAGAATATCTTTTTCATGTTCATTTTTTATGGTTAAAGGCATAAAAACAAACACTGTGCAAGCGTAAATTATTCCCTGAAAATAGGGGGAGAGTATGAATCAGAAGCATGATAATCAAAGCAATCGGCAAAAAATAGCTGAAAGCAGTTTCATGAAAGCGTGGGCGCGGGAGTGTGCTACTTACGATAGGGGAAGTTTGATATTCTTTTTTCGGAGGGATACACTCTCCAATTATTCTTTTTCCTCTTCAGGCTTGCCACTCATGATATACCACAGAATAATCCCTCCTGCGGTGAAAGGAGTGATGAAGGCCAATGAAATGAGGAAAGCCAGCAGGCCGTCTTCGAGCATCATACTTAATAGGTTTCAGTTGGAAAAATAGGGCGTGCGCTTATGGGGCAATTCGCACTGCAGCCTTGTTCCAGCCAATAGTTTGTTGTTGGTAGTTTTGGCATGGTAATAATATGCAGGTGCGAGACCTTTTCCTCAATTTTCACTGCCTGGTCTGTAAGATAATTGTGTCTGGCAGTTGAAAATCCACTCACAAAAACACAGCGCATGCAAATATTGAGACTCTTAAACCCCTTTGCTAATGGGGTTAAATCACAAGGCGCACTATTCATTAATTTAGGGGAAATCTTCCGAAAGTCAAAGATTATTTTACAGCTTTGGTAACGCCGAAGCATGGGCTGAAGGGACGCTGCAATTTTATTGATGGTGCTGTATTGGCAGCAGGCATGAAAGGTAATGGTGAAAATAGGATTTTTGTCTTCCGATAGGCATATATCAAAATCGTTATCCTGAATTAAGTTGCTCATAGTCAATTGTTTGTCAATTATCTTTATAGTTGGAACTTTATTTACGCTACTTGGGTTGGTTAAATGTACTTTTCAGTGGTTGGATTAATTTTGTACGATATTTGATGCAGGATAGGGGTAGTGCGAGCATCAATGCCTTATTTTGGGGCAAATCGCGTGCAGGATTGAGGGGATAATTTGTAAATTGCAGCATGGAAAAAGCATTCAATGGCGCGAAAGCGCTAAAAAATTATATAGCGGAGGCACTGACCCCCATTTTAGGGGATCGTGAAGCTGAAAGTGTTACCTATGGATTACTCGAAGACCTTTTTGAAATTGATAAGATGAAGGTGGTGACCAATGAGCGTTTGTCATTGCTTGAAGAGGAGTATGATGAATTGTGGGACGCTGTGGAGGAATTGAAGCAGGGGGTACCCTTGCAGCATGTTACAGGAGTTGCACCTTTTTATGGCCATAAGTTTATCGTCAATGAACATACCTTGGTGCCACGCCCTGAAACCGAAGAGTTGATCAAGTTGATCTTGGATGAGAATAAAGACAACGAGCTTTACAACATTCTTGATATTGGTACGGGTACAGGCTGTATTCCTATTTCCCTTGATTTGGAGATGCCTCACTGCGATGCTTTTGCGGTGGATATTTCCGAGAAAGCCCTGTTTGTTGCCCGACGCAATGCAGTATATTTGGATGCAGCGGTGAGTTTTGAACAAATGGATGTACTGAAGGATGAGCTGCCTTTTGATCAGCAGTTTGAGATTATTGTCAGCAACCCACCTTATATCTGCGATAAAGAAAAAGCCGATATGGATGCCAATGTATTGGAGTATGACCCGCATTTGGCATTGTTCGTCCCAGATAACGATCCACTTTTGTTTTATAATAAAATAGCTGATTTGGCATTGACGAAATTGACCGCCAATGGCAAGTTATACTTTGAAATCAATGAGGCTTATGGTGCAGAAACCAAAGCGATGTTGGAAGAGAAGGGATATAAAAATGTGGAGGTGTTTAAAGACCTCAATGAAAAAGACCGCATGGTTCGGGCTCAGCGTTAAAAAATGAATGGACGGGGAGTTTATTTGTCCGCAGATTACGCAGATTTCCACAGATTATTTTTGTGGGTAGGCATGGCAGGGCATATAAAGGATTAGCATGTTTTTTTGTATTTAGTTGGTCACAGGCAAGCGTCCGCAACCAATATGATTTAAAATCATGGTAATCCTTTTAATCAAGTTGCTTAAAACCCTCCAACATGATTAAGCGGTGTTTATTTCTTCCGCTGAATCAACTCCAACAAAATTTTAAACTCCAAACCAATCGTTCCCTTGTCCTCTACGGGAAGGGTATTGAAGGCAGGAGAGATCTCAAAGCCTTTGATTAAATATTGATAAAGCGTCAGGTCAGGCAGGGCATTGATCATCTTTTGGGTAAGTTCTTTGTCCTGAATCATCGTCGGGTGGCTTTCCATAAATTCCATGAAGTCGAATTGCTCATCGCGCAGCTCCTGAAATTCCTTATAACCCAGTTTTGTGTTTTGGAAAAAAGGCTCGTCCCTGTAAAATAGGTAGATGGTGAAAACACCACGCATAATCACCCCTTGCAGGTAATTGTCATAGCCATCCATTTTATAGCCCAAAAAAAAGGAGATCAAAAGCGGCTGTTGCTCCTGAATTTCCTGATATAATTTTTTGTAGCCTTCAGGTCCAAGTTTATTGACCTGCTCTTCGATCTGCTCAATGCGCTCTATCATATTTTTATTTTGTGCTCGATGGCCAACGAATGAAGCGTATCTCCTTCAGTCATCAGCCACCGATCACCAGTCACTTTTTATAATTCAAATTGTGAAAGATCCACAAACTGTTGAATACGGGCATCCACTGTTGCCTGATCCAAATCCTGCAAACGCTCAGGGCCGAATTTCTCTACCGTAAATGAAGCCATTGCCGAGCCATGAATGATCGCACGCTTCATATTATCGAAAGAGATATCGTCCGTTTTGGCCAGGTACCCCATCAATCCACCTGCGAAAGTGTCTCCAGCTCCTGTTGGATCAAAAACTTCCTCCAAAGGCAAGGCAGGCGCAAAGAAAGTACGGTTTTCACCGAACAACAAAGCTCCGTGTTCCCCTTTCTTGATGATCAAATATTTTGGTCCCATCTCCTGAATTTTTTGAGCCGCACGTACCAGTGAGTAATCACCAGAAAGCTGACGGGCCTCTTCATCATTGATGATGAGCATGTCGATCATCGTCAAAGCCTTTTTCAAGTCATCCATTGCGATGTCCATCCAAAGGTTCATCGTATCCATGGCGATGAATTTCGGGCGGTTTTTCATGCGCTCGATCGTCTGAATCTGAATGGCAGGGGTCAGGTTGCCCAACATCAGGTATTTTACATCCTGATAATTTTCAGGAATTACAGGATCGAAGTTTTCCAAAACGTTCAGTTCTGTGGCCAGCGTATCGCGGCTGTTCATGTCGTTATGGTATTTGCCCGCCCAGAAGAAAGATTTTTCCCCTGCTTTGATCTGCAAACCTTCCGTATCGATACCGTGACGGTTCAAATCAGCAATGTTATCATCGCCAAAATCATCCCCAACAACGGCAACGATATTATTTTTCTCTTTCAAAAAATAAGAGGCCGCTAAGGCGATGTAAGTACATGAACCACCAACGATTTTGTCGGTTTTGCCAAAAGGCGTTTCGATTGCATCGAAGGCAACCGTACCAATAGATAATAAACTCATGGTATAATGTTTTAGCTTAATGTGAGTAACTGAGTAGCGGTGGACTTCCCCACAGATTACACAGATTTCCACAGATTATATTTTTTATTTTTTAATACGACTGATTTGTCAATAGCTGTATGCCCTGTTGATGGTTTTAAGAACATGACTACCATGATTAAAAAGGATTTTAGGATGTTCTTCCGTTCAGAAACGATAAATCATGTAAATCCCTTTAATCAAGTAAATCATAGTCAAAAAAATATCGACATTATGCGTTTGACAAGACCCTACTCCGCTTTCTTCGGCTTTTTCTTAAAGCCTAATCGGGGGTGTTTTACCACCTCTTTGTTGCGGTCAAACATATAGCGGTAAGTGTGGTGGGTCTTTACAATGCGTGTCCCGAGGTTACGGGCGAGGTGCATCATGGCAGGGTTAAAGTCCCCAATCCAGTTCATCTCCAGCTCCGAATAATTGTGTACCTCAGGGTTAATCACATTCTTGCCCGCTTCAATGATCATGGCAGATTCAACGCCCTTGCCCTGATAAGCCGAAGCAACGCCAAAAACCATCCCCATCAGTCGGTTGGAAACACCTTTCATCTGAAAGTATTTGAAACGCAGCATTTGCCAAAGGTTCCATTTACCATTCATATATCTGAAAATTTTGTTCACTTCCGGTAAGTTGACATAAAAGCAGATGGGTTTATCGTGGTGGTAACCGAAAAAGATCAGTCGCTCATCCATGATCGGCTTCATCATTTGCATAATATCACGAGCCTGCTCGAGGCTCAGTTGTGCCACTCCCTCAAAGTCTTTCCAGGCATCATTATAAACCATCACGAAATCCTTGGTGTATTTCTCAAGCTGACTTTTCTTGATGGTTTCAAAGCGATATTCATCCGAGGTGAGGATCTTCTCTGCCCTTCGGTGGATAATATCCGGCAGGGGATCGAAAGTATCTCTGCCAAAAGTGTATTGCTTGAAGTAAACCTTGAAGCCATAATTCTCAAACAGGGTCTGGTAATACTTCGGGTGGTAATTATTTTCATAGTTGGCGGTGCGGTGATGCCCCTCAACCAACAATCCCCACCATTTATCGCGCTCACCAAAATTAATGGGGCCGTCCATCGCTTCAAGGCCTTTTCCTTTCAGCCATGTTTGTGAGGCATCAAAAAGGGTATTGGCAGCTTCCTGCTCATCAATACATTCAAAAAAGCCCAGTCCGCCTGTTGGCTGGTCATTGTCCTTGTTTTTGGTGGTGTTGCTGTAGAATGCTGCGACCCGACCAATAAACTTGCCTTGATCGTCTTTGAGCATCCATCGGATGGCTTCCCCATGGCTAAAAAAGGTGTTTTTCTGTGGGTTAAACACCACAGCGATGTCCTTGTCCAGCGGACGGATATATTCGGGGTAGTCTTTGTATAATGGATGTGGAAAGTCAATAAACGCTTTTTCCAGAGCAGGGCTATTTACTTCGATTAATTGCATAAATCTTTGATCCTATAATGGGGCTAAAGTGTTTTTGTTACACAATCGGTAAAGGTAAGGTTTTTACAAAGGTGAGAAAACGATCTGCCGAAATATCGATGGTATTTCATGGATAATTTATTGATTGACCACTTTTTATCAACATGAGCCCGCGGAACGCCGGTGGTAAAGTCATTGTCGAATATGATTTATATTATATAATTAATCATGACTTATCAGCAAATTGAATAATGATATTGGTGAGCGTTAACCTTTGTTTATGCTTTCATGTCGGGTATCGATATCCTTGATGATGCATTGATCGAAGTGATTTGATAGGCAAAGCAAGCCTGCCTACCTTTGAACCATCGAAAAGAAATAATAAAAACATAAATACACAATAGCTATGAATTTCATTGGATTAGACGCACAGAAAGCAAATCAGTTAGCAGATCAGTTAAACGACCTGTTGGCCAACTTTCAAGTTTACTATCAAAATCTAAGAGGCTTTCATTGGAACATTAAGGGCCCTCAGTTTTTTGAGCTTCACGTAAAATTTGAAGAATTATACACTGAGGCACACACGCAGATTGATGAGGTGGCAGAACGTATCCTGACTTTGGATAAATCACCGCTGCATTCATTTGCAGACTATCTTCAGGCGGCAGAAATTACCCCTGCGGTAGATGTGAGCGATGCCGAAAACACGGTGGGAATCACCCTGTCGAACATTCAGGCACTGATCAAAAGAGAGCGTGAAATTCTTGAAATGGCAGGAGAGGCCAACGATGAAGGAACAGTCGCTTTGATGAGTGATTACATCGCCGGACAGGAAAAAACCGCCTGGATGCTGAAGTCCTATTTAGGATAAACTTCACCGCCCAATATTGTATCAACATAACTAATATTGTAATAAGCAAAAGCAATGTAAATTATAGAATGCTTTGTTGGTAAAACTGTAATAACCCTATACCTTTGAGCTATTAAGTTTGAAGAAAAATAAACCTTAAAATAATAATCAATATGTCATTAGTTGGAAAAAAAGCCCCATTGTTTGTTGCACCAGCAGTTGTTAACGGTTACGAGATCGTAGAAGACTTCTCTTTGGAGCAGTACATTGGTAAGCAAGAAGTAATTTTCTACTTCTACCCAAAAGATTTTACTTTTGTTTGTCCTACTGAAATCTTGGCTTTCCAGGAAAAATTGGCAGAATTTGAGAAGCGCAACGTTGCTGTTGTTGGTATTTCTTGTGATTCAGAAGAAACTCACTTGGCTTGGTTGACTACTCCTAAGAAACAAGGTGGTATCGAAGGCGTGAAATACCCATTGGTAGCTGACTTGTCGAAAACAATTGCGAACAACTACGGTGTATTGGCCGGTGACTGGGAGTACAATGACGAAGGAGAATTGGTATTCGCAGGTATTCCTGTAGCTTTCCGTGGTACTTTCTTGATTGACAAAAACGGTGTTGTACGCCACGAAACAATCAACGATTTGCCATTGGGTCGTAACATCGATGAGATGATCCGTTTGGTAGATGCTTTACACCACGTAGAAGAGCACGGCGAAGTTTGTCCTGCAAACTGGTCTGAAGGTGCTGACGCTATGAAAGCAACTAAAGAAGGTGTAGCAGAATACCTTTCAGCGCACTAATCAAGCGAGCAAATAAATATTGGCGATCCTAACAGATATGCCACTGAACCCTCTGATAATCTCAGAGGGTTTTTTTATTTTTGCGTAAAATTATAAACAACCACCACACAAGGAAGATTTATTTCTGAAGACCTTGTAGAGAGGTTGTCCATTAACCACGCTCCAAAATAATCGCATGGGTCAATTTTTATACTCGTTTTTATTCCATCTGGCAGAATTACTGTTGCCGATTCCCGCACTTTTTAACAAGAAACTGCGCCTGTTTGTAAAAGGCCGAAAGCCAGTATTCAAACAACTGATGCACTTTCGGGCAACTTATAACGACCCTGTGGCTTGGTTTCACTGTGCATCTTTGGGCGAGTTTGAACAGGCACGACCAGTTTTGGAAGAATTTAAGAAGCGGTATCCTGATTATAAAATCGTCCTGACCTTCTTCTCCCCATCGGGTTATGAAGTGCGTAAAGATTACGATAAGGCGGATCTGATCACCTACCTGCCAATAGATACCTGGCAGAATGCCAAGAAATTTGTCGATTTGCTGAATCCTCAGGTGGTATTTTTTGTGAAGTATGAGTTTTGGTACAACTACCTCAAACGTGTGGCGCAGAAAAATATTCCCCTGTTTTCATTTTCAACCATTTTCAGAAAAGACCAAATCTACTTCAAGTGGTACGGCGCCTTCTTTTTCCGCACCCTGCATTGCTTCGATCATTTCTTTGTACAGAATCAGGAGTCTGTGGAGGTGCTTGAAGAGGCTAAAGTCTATAATTTCAGTAAAACGGGAGATACCCGATTCGATCGAGTAGAGGAAATCTGCCAGCAGGCCAAAAAACTTCCGCTTGTAGAGGCCTTCACGGAGGGGCATCGCACATTGGTGGTGGGCAGCAGTTGGCCGCAGGATATGGAGCATATTTTTCCGCTGATCAATGGTGGGAAAACAGACCTGAAATTTATTATTGCACCACATAACCTGAAAGCGTCAGAAATGAAGGAGATCGAAAACCAGTGCGCAGGCAAGGTGATTCGCTACTCCAAAGCTTCAGAACAAAACGTTTCGGATGCACAAGTGTTGATCATAGATAACTTCGGCATGTTGTCGTCGGTCTATCGCTATGGCGACTTTGCCTATGTGGGAGGTGCTTTTGGTAGCGGCTTGCACAATATCCTGGAAGCGGCCACCTATGGTTTGCCGATCTTTTTTGGGCGTTCAGCTAAAAACAGAAAATTTCAGGAGGCTACGGATATGCTTGCACGGGAGGCGGCATTTGACTTTGAGCGCAGTGAAGAGTTTGCAGAGAAATTTGCGGCCTTGTATAACGATGAGGATCAATACCAACAGGCCGCCGATCGGTCGAGAAGATATGTGGAAGAAAATTTGGGCGTTACGGCTCAAATTCTCGACTTTTGTGAAGCTTATATAAAATAATGAAAATCATTCGGAGGTGAAGAAAGAATGCTTTCAAAATTTACTTGTTAACAAATGCTCGAAGATCAGTACCCAGTGATCGATAGGGTTTATATTTCCTGTCACAGGCACCTTTCTGAAATATAAAGGTGAGCGATTTCTGGAAAGCACTTGATAAGTTAAATCAGGGTAAAGTATTAGTTTAAACAGCCGACAAAAATAATATATGGAAGGATTAGTGATGCGCTCGACGGGCTCGTGGTATGAGGTGCGCGATTTGACCACCGATGAAGTTTACCAATGCCGTCTTCGGGGGAAATTCAAAATTAAAGGATTGAAGGTAACCAACCCTTTAGCGGTGGGGGATATCGTTACGTTTGAGCTTGAAGATACCGAAGAAGAAACAGGCGTGATCACGCATATTAAAAAGCGTGAGAATTATCTTATCCGTAAATCTACAAGGAAGGTGCGGCATGGGCACATCATTGGTGCCAACCTTGACCAGGCGATTTTGGTGTGTACTTTAGTGATGCCCCGCACGTCTCAGGGCTTTATTGACCGATTCCTCGTTTCCTGTGAATCCTATCATATTCCTGCCGTTTTGGTTTTCAACAAAGCGGATTTACTGGTGCCAGAGGCACAGCAGATTCAGGAAGAACTCATGGAGCTTTATGAGTCGCTGGGTTATCAGTGTTTGTCACTTTCAGCGAAGAAAAAAGAAGGACTCGATGCTTTTATGGCGATGCTTGAAGGCAAGAAGTCAATCCTTTCGGGGCACTCAGGGGTGGGGAAATCTACCCTGATCAATGCCATTGCTCCAGATATTGACCAATGGACACAAGAGGTTTCCACTTATGCCAATAAGGGGGTTCATACCACCACCTTCGCAGAAATGTTTGAAATCGAAGAGGGAACATTTTTGATCGATACTCCAGGAATTAAAGAACTGGGTTTGATGGACATCAAAGAGGAAGAAATTGGAGGCTATTTCCCAGAGTTCAGGGCATTAATGAGCGAGTGTCGTTTTTATAACTGTTCGCATACCCATGAGCCTGGCTGTGTAGTTACCGAGGCTGTAAAGCGTGGCTACATTGATGAAGGTCGATATATGAGTTACCTCAGTATGATGGAAGGGGACGATAACCGCCGATAAAATTAGAATCGTTCAGCAGGTGTAGAAATATTACAACACCTGCTGAATTATAATACCAGTCTTCGGTTCAGAAACAGCAGAACAGCAAAATAGATCGCTGATTTTAACGCGTGGGCTTCCACGACTCCCAAAAGCCCATCTCTCGAACAAAAATAAAAAATGAATACGAGGTACAATACCGTCGCACCGAATTGCAGTGAAAGGTGAACGATAGGTTTGGACTGTGCCGAAAGCATGAAAGCGAGCAGGTAGGCGATAATCAGGAAGAAATCGCCCGTTTGCTGATAAAGGAAAAACTTGCTGGCAGGCAGAAAATCTTTACTGTACAGCCCAACCAACAACCATTCTTTTCCAAAAAAGATAAATAAGCTGCCTATCAGGGTGACAGGAACAACCAGCGCAATAACGCCACGGACATAAATTCTCAGTTCTTCAGGGAATAAAATCAGTTGATTAACCTTCGGAAAGAAAGCTAGACCTACGGTGCCAGTGAAGAGTAAAAAGTAGTTTTCTGATATTTTCACCACCGACTGCCACTGCCCTGCCTGCTCAAGACCATAAGCATTGATCATCCATTCCCTGACGCCATATTCGAGCATCTTCCCAAACACAAAAGCACCGAAAGTTACCAGCATGAAATTCCATATCGCCTCCATGGAGCCTTTGCTCGTTTCAATTGGTTTTACCTTTCTCACCAACCGATGCCTAACGGAAAATACCAGCGCACAAACCAGCCCCAGGAGTTGCCCGAAAGTTACACTCAGTAATGCCAGTTGCTGATCGTTATACTGCACAAAATAAGCCACAAGGATCAATGAGCAAATCAGGCTGACCAAGCTGAAAGTGGTGTATATTTTGGCGTGCCCATGAGAGAGGATGACTGCCATCAGGAACAAATGCAAGAGCAGCAGGCTCATGATGGTGAAAAACAGCCCTTCAAAAGGCAGCTGCAGCAGGTCGTTCAGTTCAATAAATTCTTTCAGGAATATATGCTTCAAACCAAAGAACACCCCAAAGCCTAAAAACAGGACAATGAGGTTGTAAATAATCGCCGCATAGAATACCCGTCGGCGTGGGCCATCCTCCAGTGTTGGGTTGCCCCAAAAGTGAACCAATGCACGGTTGATCCCCTCATTGGGGATTTGGGTAATGAGCTCTACCAGGTTTTGAAAGTGCGCCACCAGTGCCACACCTGCAGGTCCAAAATACACGGCAAAGAGTTTCATGATGCCGATTTGAGTGAGAATCCTTAGCAGGAGCGTACTCAGGGTCAATTTCGATTTCCTGATCCAGCTTGAATTAAATATCTTTAGCGCTTCGATAATATTCGTCGGTTAATGTTAAGGGTTAAGCTTTATTTTAATGGGCATAAAGTCCTATTTATAGCAAAAAAATAGCCTTTTTGTTTGGGTATAATCGTTTAATTACTCATAATATACCAAATTATTAAATAGGTCTTGGCCTACATTTATTATAAATTGATGGCCCAAAGTAGACTAAGCGTTTAGAAAGATTATGCGGAGATTTTTGTTTTTAATGATGGCCATCGTGTTGCCATTGTACTCATATGCCATGCCCACCACCCAAATTCGAAATGATAAAAAAGCCATGCGCTTCATTGAAGAAGGACTGACGGCCACTTATAATTTTGAATTCAAAAAGGCTGAGGCCTATGCGGACTCCCTCGAAACTTATCTTCAACAAGACCCTACCATTTATTTGCTCAAGGCAAGGATTCTGTTCTGGCAACAAAAATTTGAGCACAAGAACGAGAAAATGGAGCAGGCCTACACGGCTAACCTTGATAAGGGCATCGCCCTGACTGCCGAACGGTTGAAAGCCGCACCAGATGATGCCGAACTGAAATTCGTGGCCCTGACCTTCAATGCCATGTATGCTGAATATTGGTTTGATGAAGGGAGCTCCATGAAAGCCATTAGTTATGGCAAAGTACTTTACAGTTACGTGAAGGAGGGCTTTAACTTAATCGATCAGTTCCCTGATTTTTACTTCACCACAGGGCTGTACAATTACTACCGCATTAAATTTCCGCAGAATAACCCCGTGTATCGTCCTTTTATGTTTTTCTTTAAAAGTGGCGATCTGGAACTTGGGCTCCACCAAATGGAGATAGCCACAGAAAAAGGAATTTTTACGGATGTAGAATCACGGCAGTATTTATACCATTTGCTGATGCATTACGGCGCCAAACCACAGCAAGCATTCAAGCATTCCGAATACCTGCACAAGCATTATCCGAACAACCCTTACTTCACTTGTATGTACCTCGAAAACCTCGCTTACCTGCAACGGGTAAATAGCGAAGAGGTCGCATTGGCCCTTGACCTGAGCAAGCGCAGCAATCCCATGTTTAGTGCTCCGGGAAATTTACTGATGGGGCGATTTTTAGCCTTGGATCAGCCTACCGATCCACAGGTAAAGGAGTATTTGCTCAAGGCTGAAAAGGCTTTCCAACAGCAAGAGCACCCGAGTGATCACGGCCTGTGTGTTACTTATATCAATTTGGCGAAGTATTGTGACGCTACCAATGACCAGACCGGAAAGGCCACTTATAAAAAACTGGCACAGAAGCATAACAAATATGATGTCGATAAGCAGCAAATTGGCGCCTTGTAGCGTTAAATTGGGTTTATTTTGATAAACATTCTATTTTTGTAGGGAAGTCAATGGATGCAGGAATGAAAGACACTTATCTCACCCTTGCCGAAGCCTCGGAAGGTTTTTATAAAGAAAAAGGCAGTAAATTTATTGGGCTTGCTTATCCCATTAAAAAAGAAGAGCAGGTGAAGGAAATTATTGATGGCCTGAAGAAGCAGTACTACGATGCCCGCCACCACTGTTATGCTTATGTTTTAGGCAATGACGGCGAACGGTTCCGCGCCAACGATGATGGCGAACCAGGGCACTCTGCCGGAGACCCTATCCTGGGGCAAATTCGCTCCCATAACCTGACCAACCTGCTGATCGTGGTGGTGCGTTATTTCGGCGGCACCAAATTGGGCGTTCCCGGCTTGGTACATGCCTATCGTACTGCGGCGGCAGATGCTATTGAAGAGGGAGAAATTGTCGAAAAGATCCTGATGGTCGATATTCCTTTCAGGTTTGAATACCTCAGTATGAATGATGTGATGAAGCTGATCAAGGAATACGATTTACAGATTCTGAATCAGCATTTCGATAACCTTTGTGAAATGGAAATCTCGGTCAGGGAAAAACGCTTTGCCGAGGTGCTTGAGAAGCTGAAAAAAATCGATGGAGTAGATGTGCTGCTGGAAGAAGAGGATAAAAAATAGGTGAACATTAAAAAAGCCATGACGCTAATGTCATGGCTTTTTTAATGGCTTTTCTCAGGCCATTAATGCTTGATACTCCTGTATCTTTTTGTAAATCTCCAGGCAGATCCATGCATCCGTAGCGGCATAGTCGATCTGCTGTGGGCTGTACTCCGATTTCTCCCAATTGGAAGTTTGCTGATTCTTGGAAATCCGAATTTTCAAAAATATGGCGGAGAGGTTTCTTGCTCCCGTAACTTTCCATCCCATGGCTTTCACTTCAGTAGCCAGGTCAATGTAACCCTGTGGCAAAATGTCGGCAATCTCTTTCATCCCTCTGATATCATCCGTAAGGGCAATACCAATTTTGTGAATGTCAGGATTGCTCAGCAGATCCTCCAATGCAGGGGTAACGCCTGTTTCCTGAACCCGAATCAAATAGACTTTTTCTTCGGTGGCAATCTGAATCAGGGCGATATGGTTTTTGGCGCCTCTGCGGAAAGTAGGTTTGGTCTCTGTGTCGAAGCCTATCACCGAGTACTCCTCGATTTCTTTCAGGGCTTCATCCAAAGATTCCGAATCGGTGATCAGTTCAATCTCTCCCTCGTATTTTGTCAATGGTAATTCGTTGACCTCCTCTTTACTGATTTCTTTTTGATACATAAAATCATACTTAATCTACTGCCGCCGGTACCTCCTCGATTTCCGACTTGGGCAAATCAGCTTTAACGAATAAATAGCCAAAGATGATCGTAACAATCGGGCTGAGGATATTAAAGAAGCAGTAAGGTAAATAAGCAAAAGTAGCAACTGACAACACCGAGGCTTGGTAAGCACCGCAGGTATTCCATGGTATCAGTACCGAAGTAACAGTCCCTGAATCTTCCAGCGTTCTCGACAATACCTCAGGTCGGATGCCACGTTTGCGATATACGTCTGCAAACATCCTGCCAGGCACTACAATTGATAAATATTGGTCTGAAGCGGTGGTATTGAAGAAAATACACGAAACAGAGGTTGAGGCAATGAGTCCACCAATAGAGTTGACCTTGCCGATAACCGCCTGCGTAATACGTTGCAGTAAACCTGTAGACTCCATAATCCCACCAAAAATCATCGCACACATGATCAGCCAAATCGTGTTCAGCATCCCTGACATCCCTTTAGAGGTCAGCAATTCATTCACCTGTATGTTATTGGTATGAATAGAAATCTCGGTAAACATTGAACGGCTTAGCGCTGCATAACTTGCCGCCCAAAAGCTTTTGTCTTTACCCGCCACTTCATGCAGCAAATTAGGTTGAAAAATTAAGGCAAACAATGCGCCAAGCAATGTTCCGATCAATAATGCAGGAATTGCAGGAACTTTTTTCAGTACCAGCACCAATACTGCCAATGGAACCAGAAACAACCATGGGGTAACATCAAAAGTGGCTAAAATACTCTGGCGGATCCCTTCGATATTATCTGGGTTAGCGACCGAAGAATGCTGAAAGCCCATGACCAAAAAGATGATCAGTGTAATGACGATCGACGGGATGGTGGTGTACATCATGCTTCGGATATGCGTAAACAGGTCGGTACCAGCCATGGCAGGGGCCAGGTTGGTGGTGTCCGACATCGGCGATACTTTATCTCCAAAATAAGCACCTGAAATAATGGCGCCAGCGATCATGGGTTTGTCAAAGCCAAGGGCGGTACCAATCCCCATAAGGGCAATACCGATGGTGGCGATGGTGGTCCAGGAACTGCCAATGGCAACAGAAGCAATAGCACAGATGATCACGGTGGCAAAAAGGAAAATCTTTGGGGTCAGGATGCCAAGTCCGTAGTAAATCAACGAGGGCACAACACCACTGAGCAGCCAGGTTCCCGAAAGGGATCCGATCAGTAGGAGGATCAGAATGGCAGGTAAGGCGGATTTGATACTCAGGACAATCCCGTCCTCCATCTGTTCCCAGGTATAATTGAGTTTCATGCCCACAAGCCCAGCAAGTGCAGCAGCAAGAATAAGGGCGATTTGGTTCGGTCCGTAGGTAGCATTGTCGCTAAAGATCGCCACATTGGCCGAAAGCATCCCGATCAGTAACATTACAGGCAAGAGTGCTTGTATAAGTGACGGCTTTTTGTGCAACTTATTGTCCATCTATATTATTTTTGTAAAATGATTGCGTGATTTTATTGCGTGCAAATTTGGGTTCAAAAAATGTGCTTTGCTTGATCTTGACAGAGGAAATTTCAAGATTATGTATAAATATAACAAAACGTTATGAAAAAGTTTTATAATATAGCGCTAATTGGTACTGGTAATGTGGCGTGGCACCTCGGGCCCGCACTTGAAAACGCCGGCCATCACATCACGGCCCTTTATGGTCGGGACAAAAAGCGTGGAAAACAAATGCTCGATCGGTTGTTCAATGCGGAGTGGCACCATGATCTTGACTTTTCGTCCGCCGATCTGGATGTCATTCTGGTATGTGTCAGCGATCAGGCCATTGCTGAAATTGCCAAGGATATCATCCTTCCTGATGGTGCCGTACTGGCCCACACTTCGGGTGCAATGCCCATGAATGAACTTGAGTATGCTGCTGCCGATGCACATGGAGTGTTCTACCCTTTGCAGACCTTTACAAAGGGAAAGGAAATCGATATTGAAGAAGTGCCTTTTTTAATTGAAACATCAGAAAAATGGGCGACAGCACGACTGGTAAGACTGGCAGAAACCATTAGCCATACCGTGAAAGAAGTGGACTCCAAACAGCGAAAGCATATTCACCTTTCAGCGGTTTTTGCCTGTAATTTTACCAACTTTATGATGCTAAGGTCGGCACAGATCATGGAACAGCAAAACCTGTCCTTTGAACTGATGCACCCCCTGATTGCTGAAACAATTAACAAAACACTGGAGATTGGCCCTAAAGCGGCACAAACAGGCCCTGCTGTGCGGAAGGACATTAAAACCCTCGATGCGCACCTTGAACTGATGGATGAGCAGCAGGAGTGGGCAGAAATGTACCAGGAGATCAGTCAGCAGATTATCGACGAATATTATAAGAAGGAGGAAAGGTCTGGCTGGGATATTTGATCGGGAAGTAGAAAACGAAAAAATAATGATAGGAAATAACCAACAGCGGCCACTGGCCGAAAGGCTCCGCCCGACATCTATTGATGAGATGGTCGGGCAGCAGCACCTTGTGGGTTCGGCGGGAATTCTCAGAAGTGCGCTGAATACAGGCATGATCCCCTCCCTGATTTTGTGGGGACCTCCAGGCGTCGGGAAAACTACCCTTGCGCAGATTATGGCGGAAACGGTGAAAATGCCTTTTGCTACCCTGAGTGCGATCAGTTCTGGAGTAAAAGATGTTCGGGAGGTGATTGAACGCGCCAGGCGGCAGGCCAAAACCTTATTGTTTATTGATGAAATTCATCGCTTTAATAAAGGGCAGCAGGATGCCCTGTTGGGGGCTGTTGAGCGTGGAATCATTACTTTGATTGGAGCGACCACGGAGAATCCTTCCTTTGAGGTGAATGGCGCTTTGCTTTCTCGTTGTCAGGTATATACCTTAAAGTCGCTGACAGAGGAGGATCTTAAAAATCTTTTGGCGAGGGCATTGTCTGAAGATGAGGTGTTGAGCAAAAAGAAGCTCGAAATTAAAGAATATGAAGCGCTGTTTCAGGTTTCAGGAGGAGATGCCCGAAAGTTACTGAACTTGCTTGAAATTGTAGCTGATTCGCTGGGTGCTGAAGGAAGTATTGATAATGCCATTGTGAAGTCGGTGGCGCAACAGCGAATGGCCGTTTATGATAAAAATGCAGATCAGCATTATGATTTGGCCTCAGCGATGATCAAATCCATACGTGGTTCTGACCCCAATGCAGCGGTGTACTGGATGGCACGAATGATTCAGGGTGGGGAGGATGTGAAATTTATTGCCCGCCGATTACTGATTTCGGCTTCAGAGGATATCGGTATGGCCAATCCCACCGCTTTGGTGATTGCCAATAATGCATTTCAGGCAGTACAGACGATCGGGTACCCTGAGTCGAGGATTATCCTTTCGCAATGTGCGACCTACCTGGCGACAAGCCCCAAAAGTAATGCGAGCTATAATGCGATTAATCAGGCATTACGAACGATAGAGGCGACTGGCGATTTGCCCGTTCCGCTGCACTTGCGGAATGCCCCGACCAAATTCATGAAGCAGCAGGGCTATGGCAAGGGGTACAATTACAGTCATGACAATCCTGGGAACTTTGCTCCCCAGGAATATATGCCCAAGGCACTTGAAGGTCATAAGTTTTATGAACCAGGAGACAACCAGAAAGAAAGTCACCTTCGGGAGTGGTTGAAATATTGGTGGAAAGATAAATATGGTTATTAAAAAAAAGAGGCTGTCATGTTGAATATGACAGCCTCTTTTACAAAGTTATTTTGAATTATAAGCGGTAAGAAACACCGATGCGTCCTCCAGACAAACGGTTACCTCCATTAAGCTCCAGATTAATCGCCCAGTTTTGGTTGAAATAATAACGTGCTCCCACTTGCAGCCCCAAGCCTAAACCAGAATTTTCACTCCAGTCATAAGTAGGGTCGCCTGAGCCATTCCATCTATTGGATACATTTGAGTAGCCTACATTCAAACCTGCGTACACATCCCAGTTGTTCGGAATTTCAAGAATGCGGTTAAAGTGGTAATTGGCAATGGCAGCCATAGAGAATACGGTTGTGCGGTATCCCAATCCCTTATGCGTTCTGTTGTAGCTACGGTAGCCAATATCAAAACCTACGGTGATATCACTGCCTACGCCAAAGTCCATTCCACCATATACAGGAAGTCCGTTGTTTGAAAATCCAAAGCCTGCATTTACTTGCTTGGCGCCATTAGGCAATGGGCCGCCACCCTGAGGTAAGCCTTTGATTTGTGCGTTGGCAGAGAACGCCAAAATGCTCATAAAGACCAATAGGTAGAGTGATTTTTTCATAATTGATAAGTATCTGTTGAGTTTTTAAAAGTCGATATCGAGCAAGTTAAAACGGTATTTGTGTAATTCAAAACTGCTTAATCGATATTTGTGCTCAAGCACTGAACGTGGAGGCTACTCCCCAAAAATGAAGGCAAAAAGAAAGGCTGTCCTCAAGATGAAGACAGCCCTGCTGTATAGTAATGTACGTTATTAGAATTTATAAGAAACTCCTACACGTCCACCTGAAATGCGGTTTCCACCGTTAAATTCTAAGTTAATTCCCCAGTTGTTATTGAAATAATAACGGCCACCTACCTGAAGGCCTAATCCCAATCCTGAGTTGTAGTCATCTCCATCCCATTCATTATGGTGACCATCGTGATCCCAGCTATGTGACCATGAAATGTATCCAATACTCAAACCAGCATAGAAATCCCAGTTGTTAGGAATATTGAGAATGCGGTTGAAGTGGTAATTTCCGATAGCTGCTGCAGAGAATGCTCTGTGCTTCCAATAGTGTTCAGTATGTTGTTGATATCCAAGCTCAAAGCCTACGGTGATATCACTTCCAACACCAAAATCCATTCCACCATAAATAGGCATTCCATAATTAGAAAAACCTACACCAAGGTTGATCTGTTTTGATCCCTGTGGCATTGGACCCGCACCTTGTGCAGTGTGATGATTTTGAGCGTTTGCTGTGAATGCAAAGATGCTCATGAATGTCAATAAGTAGAGTGCTTTTTTCATTATCTGTAGTTAAGTTTCCTTAATAATGGCAAAACTGATGCCACCACCCTTATAAGTTGGATAATCTTAACTAATAGTGTGTTTTTCTAAACCTAAAGGGGTTTTAGGTATAAATATCTATTCCTTAGTTGCGGTAAACCAATAGCGAGGTGTCCAGGTCTGTGAAATAATCTCCCCAAAACAGGGTATTTCCTTCCACTTCATCACGGATAACCGAGATGGCCTTGTTGGCACTTTTCCGAATCTGGTAACTCAGGGCATCGTGGTGCTGATAAATATCTCGGATCGTAATTTTTCCCGCCAGTAAATAGTCGAGCGTAGCTTCTTTAACAGGGAAAAAAACCATTCCATACCCTTCTTTCATTCTTACCCCAAGGTAAAGTCCTGCATTTTCAGGACGCATAAATGCTGTGTGTGGGACATACACCCCCACTGCGGTACCGTCAGTCCTGATCAGGTCACGCTTTTTCACCAATAGTCTGCAATCCATAGTTAGTCTCTTTTTGCGGTGAATTTAGCAGTTTTCAATCAATCCCACACGGTATGAACAAAAAAAAAGCAGTACCCTAAAAGAGTACTGCCTTCCTTATATTTTCTGAAAAGGAAATTATCCTACAGTGAAGCGTTTGAACGCTGCTACAGTCATTCCTTTGTTCAAGCTGTTCAAGTATTTGTCAACAGACATAGAGCTGTCTTTTACGAAATCCTGTGCCAACAAAGTGTTGTCTTTGAAGAACTTGTTCAATTTACCGTTAGCGATTTTGTCAACGATTGCTTCTGGCTTACCTTCTTTCAATGCGATCTCACGACCGATTTCCAATTCTTTAGCCTTCACTTCTTCGCTTACGTCATCAGCACTCAATGCGATTGGGTTCATTGCAGCTACTTGCATACCTACATCTTTACCAGCAGTTTCGTAATCAGCATCACCTACGTTAGCCAAAGATACTACTACGCCCAATTTCTTGTTTGAGTGGATATAAGCAACAACTTTCTCACCAGTGATCACTTCGTAGTTTTTGATTACGATCTTCTCACCGAATTTACCGATAGTCTCAGTAATTTTTTCAGCGACAGTCATCTCGCCCAAAGACAATTCCATGATTCCTTCAACAGATGCTGGTTTAGCTGCAGCAGCCGCATCCAAAATTGAAGCACCCAATGCTTGGAAACCTTCGTTGATTGCTACGAAGTCAGTTTCACAAACCAAGCTCAATGTAACGATCTCAGTGTTGTCAGCATTTGCTTTCGCGAATACAGAACCTTCAGAAGTTTCGTTGTCAGCACGTTTCGCAGAAACCTTCTGACCTTTTTTACGAAGTACTTCGATTGCTTTATCGAAATCGCCGTCAGTTTCAACCAATGCTTTTTTGCAATCCATCATGCCCGCACCAGTTGCTTTTCTCAGCTCATTAACTTGTTTTGCTGAAATAGCCATGTTAATATTTTTTAGTGATCAATAAGAAATTCAATACGAAAGTAGGTGAAAATCAATAGATCTTCAATTACTTTTCAAATAAAAAAAATGAACACCTCCACTCACTCGAAGGCAGGGGGGTGTTCATATATTTTTATAAAATCCTAAGATTATTTTTCCTCAGCATTCTCAGTGTCAGCGGCTTTTTTAGCCTCTTCCTCTTTCTTGCGATCGTTCTCTTCTTTGTCTTTACGACGCTCGTTCAAACCATCTTCGATAGCTGAACCGATTGCCTTAGCAATGATAGAGATAGATTTGAAAGCATCATCGTTACCAGGGATAGCGAAATCGATAGAAGAAGGATCGGAGTTAGTATCCACCAAACCGAATACAGGAATATTCAATTTGTGTGCTTCTTTAACTGCGATGTGCTCACGCTTGATATCAATGATGAACAAAGCTGCAGGTAAACGAGTAAGGTCAGCGATACCGCCCAATACACGTTGCAACTTGTCTTTCTCACGAGATACCATCAAACGCTCACGCTTCGCCAAGTTCATGTACTCTTCAGACTTCATCAACTTGTCGATCGAAGACATTTTTTTCAATGACTTACGGATAGTCGCGAAGTTTGTCAACATACCACCTAACCAACGCTCAGTTACGAAAGGCATTTTAAGGCGTGCTGCTTCTTCAGCGATGATGTCCTTAGCTTGCTTTTTAGTAGCAACAAACATCACTTTACGACCAGAGCGAACGATGCCTTGAAGTGCATTAGATGCTTCGTCGAGAGCAACCAAGGTTTTGTTCAAATCAATAATATGGATGCCATTACGCTCCATGAAGATATACGGAGCCATTTTAGGATCCCACTTTCTCGTTAAGTGTCCGAAGTGAACACCAGCATCAAGTAAGTCTTTATAAGTTAGTTGAATAGCCATTACTAAATCTTATATAGAAAATTAAATTTTTTAAAAAACGTATAATAAAGCCGAAGCCAAATATTAACGTTTTGAGAATTGGAAAGAACGACGAGCTTTACGCTTACCATATTTCTTACGCTCAACCATACGAGGGTCACGAGTAAGGAATCCTTCTTTCTTCAATGCAGGACGGTTTTCAGCGTCCATTTCGCAAAGTGCACGAGAGATAGCCAAACGAACTGCTTCCGCTTGTCCTTTGATACCACCACCGTAAACATTCACGTTGATGTCTAAAGTACCATCAGCTTCAGAGATTACCAATGGTTGTTTTACGATCAATTGCAAGATCTCAGTTGGGAAATAAGTTTCCAACGGACGCTTGTTAACTGTGATAGCACCGCTACCAGATTTCACGTAAATTCTTGCGACTGAAGTCTTTCTTCTTCCTAATGTGTTTACAACTTCCATTTCTTAGAATTTAATTACTTTAGGTTGTTGTGCTTCGTGGTTGTGCTCAGCACCTTCGAAGACAAATAAATTGTGAAAAAGCTGACGTCCAAGACGGTTCTTTGGCAACATACCGCGAACAGCACGCTCTACCAAAATCGTCGAAGACTTCTTGTTTTTAACCTCTAATGGAGTCTGAACGCGTTGGCCACCTGGGTATCCAGTATGACGAACGTATTGTTTGTCAGTCCATTTTTTACCTGTCATACGAACTTTGTCAGCATTGATAACAATTACGTTATCTCCGCAATCCACGTGAGGAGTGAAAGATGGTTTGTGTTTTCCACGAATCACTTTGGCAACGTCAGAAGCCAAACGACCCAATACCATATCGGTAGCGTCAACAACAACCCACTCTTTTTCAACAGTCGCCTTGTTCGCTGATAGTGTTTTGTAACTTAAAGTATCCACTTTAGCTGAATTTAAATAATTAATAAATAATCTTAGAACCCACTCATTCACCCAAGAATCGGACACCAGTTTGGAAGCTCCAGCATCGTCCTTCGGGACAAAATCACGGGGTGAAACCCTTTATAATCAGCTTGGAAAGCCAATTTGTACGTGCTAAGGTACGAGGTTTCGAAACCTTGAGTCTCAGAAGGGTCTAAGGCGGTTGTGACCCATTCCGATTCAAAAGGAGTGCAAATATAGAAGGAATATCTTAATAATCCTACAATTGCAACTGATGTAATTCAATAAATTTCAGGTGTTTGTCCTTGAGATTCAGATGAATCAGTTTAGGTACAGGGCAAAAGTGGTGCTAAAAATTATTTTGCTGGGAGCAGGTGGGCGTAAAAACAAAAAAAGCCCTCCAGAGAGGGCTTAATTTTGGGGGAATTAAAGATGTTTGATATTTGTGCTGCAATCATTTCTGTGCCGTTACTCGCACTAAAGTGATTGGGGCGTTATTTTCTGAAATAAACATCGCCAGTAAATTTGTTACCCTCAATATCCAGGTCGGTAACGAACAGTTTTAATTGGCTGGTATTGGCTTCGCCATTATATTCTTTGCTGGAGAGGGAGTCAATTTTAAAAGTGAAATTGGCGTTGTCCTGCGACCAGGAACCAACGGCGATCTGAATATCTTTACGGTATATTTTCTGATCCTCGCGTAACTCTACAGTTCGTGCCATTTCATTTCCAATCAAAGCATTCAGGGTATCTTCATCAAGTTCCACAGGAATGGCGAGCGGAAAACCAGGTGCCATGCCTGTTCCTTTAATTTTATTCAATGTCCAATCGCCTTGAATCGAAGGGATGGCATCATTGTCATCATTACAGGCGAAAGCGAGCAAGATTAAGGACAGCAGGAAGAGCGGTTTCAGTTGTTTCATAGGTCAATCATTGAATAGGTATAATGTCAAACGATTATGGGTACAGTTTCTTTAACCTGTTTTTTAGGGGGAGGGTTATTTATTCGCGGGAAATTATGGCTCGAAAATCATAAGATTTAGTCAATTGATTATTAGAAACAGATAATAGTAGCCTGCGTTATTTCAGCTTGAAGCCAATTTGAGGGCGATTTGAGATCTTTTGTTCTCCCTTTTGCAAAATTTAACATCAACAACCGCATTTTTTGATGTAGTCTTCCTATTTTCAAGGCTGAAAAATAGCATGCAAATAATTCTTGTTATCAAGATAACCTTACATTAAATGTTTAATTACAAAAAGATTAACAATTATACAGGGTGGATAATCTTTGCGATTGCCGTCGTAGTATATTGGATGACTGTCGAACCGACAGCCAGCTTCTGGGATTGTGGAGAGTTTATCGCCACATCTTATAAGCTTGAAGTATCGCACCCTCCAGGGGCACCATTTTTTATGCTGATCAACAGAATGTTCTCATTCTTGTCGATGGGCAACCCACTGAAAATTGCTTACTGGATCAATATATCCTCCGTACTGGCTTCTGGATTTACCATCTTGTTCCTGTATTGGACATTGACCATGCTCGGGCTGAAGATTATGCGAATCAAAAGAGAGCTCGCAACCAAACAGCAGACCATCATGATTATGGGTGCTGCGGCTGTAGGAGCCTTGATCTATGCTTTTTCTGATTCTTTCTGGTTCTCTGCTGTTGAGGCAGAGGTTTACGCCATGTCGTCGATGTTTACCGCTTTGGTGATCTGGATGATGTTCAAATGGGAGTTTATTGAAGGTGAAAGTGATTCAATGCGTTGGCTGATAATGATTGCCTATGTGATGGGGCTTTCTATCGGTGTTCACCTTTTGAACCTGCTGACCATCCCAGGGCTGGGCTTGATTTACTATTACAAGCATTATAAGCAACCAACAGCCAAAGGTGTTATTGGTACCTTGGCGATAAGTTCTGTGATTTTGTTGGTCATCAATGGTATCGTTATTCCTGGTTTGCCGACTTGGGCAGGGGACTTTGAGCTCTTCTTTGTCAATTCTTTAGGCATGCCTTTTGGCTCAGGAATTCTGATTTTCTGTTTTGCCTTTATCGGTGCGCTGACTTATGGCATTTACCTGACCCAAAAACGTCAGATGGTGGCCTTCAGTACCATATTACTGAGTTTATCCTTTATTCTGATTGGTTATTCATCGTTCCTGATTGTACCGATTCGTTCAGGTTACAACCCTCCGATTGATGAGAACAATCCTGATAATATTGTCTCCTTTGTATCCTACCTGAAGCGTGAGCAGTACGGTACGCGTCCATTATTTTATGGGCAGTATTACGATGCGCAAATCACAGGAACGGAAACAGGTGCGCCTATTTATACCAAAGGAAAAGATAAATATGAAATTGTAGACCATAAAATGGAATACAAATTCGACGATAAGCGTCAGACGATTTTCCCGCGTATCTGGAGTAATTCTCCACGACACGTACAGGCCTATCAGGAACAGTTGGGCTTACGGCCAGGTGAAGAGCCGAAATTTGGCGATAACCTCAAATTCTTCTTTACCCACCAGGTCGGGACGATGTTCATGCGTTACTTCATGTGGAACTTTTCAGGAAGGGAAAGTGATGTTCAGGGAGCTAATTGGGTAGGCATTACCGATGCTTTCCAGAAATTACCGCCATCACTTGAAAATAACAAAGGGCATAATGTGTATTTCATGTTGCCACTTATTCTCGGTTTGTTGGGGGTATTCTTTAACTTTAACAAGGATAAAAAATCATTCCTGATTCTGAGTATCCTGTTTCTTGCACTGGGGGCTGCCCTGGTATTATTCCTGAACTCTCCACCGATCGAACCTCGTGAGCGTGACTATATCTATGTGGGATCGTTTTACATTTTTGCCATGTGGTGTGGGATCGGTGTATTGGGACTTACGGAATTGCTGAGCAGTAAAATCGATGCTACACAGGCCGCAATCGTTGCGATTTTGGTCAGTATGGCAGCACCTGTCATTATGCTTCAGCAAAACTGGGACGATCACGACCGTTCAGGCCGTTATTTTTCAGTAGATTCAGCGCGCAACTTCCTTGCAGGCTTAGCGCCAAATGCAATTCTGTTTACAGGAGGAGATAATGATACCTTCCCATTGTGGTATGTGCAGGAAGTGGAGAATTTCCGAACGGACGTCCGTGTAATTGTACTGAGTTATTTTAATACTGACTGGTATATCGATCAGATGACGCGTCAGGCATACGATTCCAAACCATTGCCTTTCACTTTTGAAGAGCAAGACTATAAACAAGGTGGGCCGAATGACTATGCCATGTATCAGGAGTTGCCAGGACTGAAAGGTGCGATCGATGCCAAGCAATATATCTCATTACTGAAAAGAGGATCGAGTCAGTTGCAACTGCCTACCCGTTCAGGTGGAAAGATGAGTATTGTGCCATCGAAGCAAATGTATTTTGATGTGGATACTGCCGCTGTGCTGAACAGCAATTTGGTGCCTGACCAGCTGAAAAAGTATGTCACCAACCAGTTGGTGTGGAACATCAAGAACAATGGTTTGGAGAAAAACACATTGATGCTCATTGACCTGATCACGAACAACAACTGGAAACGTCCGATCTATTTCAATAACACCTCGCTTTCTTCAATCGGTATCGACCTTTCGCCTTATGTGGTGCAGGAAGGGAATGTTTACCGCCTGTTGCCTGTGCGCAATCCGAATGCAGGGAACCGCGGCGAGTATTTGGTAGATACAGAAAAGATGTATGACAATGTGATGAACAAGTTTGCGTACCGTGGGCTGAATGATCCAGATGTGTACTATGATGAGAACTATCGCAATTTTGTTATGAACACCCGTTCAAACATCAATAGCCTGGTTTATGCCTTGCTGAAAGAAGGTGATATTGACAAAGCTAAAAATGTGATCAATGCCACATTGGAGCGCATTCCTGATGCGGCTGTACCATATGATTACACCGTAATTCAGACGGTCAGATTCTTGTTTGCCACAGGCGAAACAGATAAAGGCCTGGAAGTGCTGAAGACCGTTGCAGATCGTGCTATTGCTACTTTGCAGTATAATGAAGATCATAATGAACGCCTGACAAGGGATGTTCAGATGTCGATGATGATGCTTGGGGAGTTTATCACTACCCTGAAACATGAAAACGACGATGAACTTGCACAGCAATATGATACTATTCTGAAGCACCATTACGCACGTTTTGGTGGATGATCCATCCATTAAACATTAAAAAAGGGCTTGCTGATTTTCGGCAAGCCCTTTTTTTTAGATGAATTTTTGGTAGTTGAGGATCGGTGCCTGAAACTTTAGTCCACCGTCATTTTATGTAGTGCCAATGGTGCATTTAAAAGGGGATGGCTCTGCTGCCGAATGTGTTTGGATACGCTTCTTTTACGATCCACAGATGAATGCAGGTCAAGCTTTCGAAGGTTTAGAACCACTGCACAATCTGAATATAGATCGGCATGCCAATCGTAATATTTATGGGGAAGGTAACCGCAAGGGCCATCGGGATGTAAAGACCTGGATTGGCGCGTGGCACGGCGATTTTCATGGCCGCGGGCACCGCAATATAAGAGGCACTTGCCGCAAGAATCGACAGTAGCAGTCGGTCGCCTACGCTCTCGGAAAAGAATCCGCTGAGGATGGCCACCACCACGCCATTAAACAGCGGTAACAAAAGGGCGAAAAGCATCGTGAAGGAGCCGTTTTTATAAAATGCGGAAAGCTTACGACCACTGACGATCCCCATATCCAGCAGGAAGATGGCCAGAAAGCCCTTAAAGAGATCGGTGGTGAAGGGAGCAATGCCTGCTGCCTGTTCTGCAGAGGCGAAATAGCCGATCACCAGACTTCCCAAAATCATGACCACCGACCCGTTGGTTAGCGCATGCTTGAACACAGAGCGGTAGTCGACTTTTTTGTTTTTCTGAAACAGATTGATCAGAAATACACCTACAATAATGGCTGGTGCTTCCATCAGGGCCATAGTGGCGATCATATACCCACCAAACTGAATGGATTGCAACTCAAGGAAAGCGATACAGGTGATGAAGGTTACCGCACTTATGGAGCCATAGGCCGCTGCAATGGCACCCGCATTTTCCACCCCAAGCTTTCGTTTGAGAATAAAGAAGGAGTAGATCGGGACCAAAATTGCGGTACTGACCCCGAATAAGATCATGAAAAACATTTCAGAGGTAAAAGCGGCATGGGAGAGCTCTTGCCCACCTTTAAAGCCGATGGAAAACAACAGGTAAAGCGATATGAACTTAGAGCTACTTTCGGGGATTTGCAGGTCGCTTTTTAATTGAACGGATAATATTCCCAGGGCAAAGAACAGCAATGCTGGATTGGTCAGGTTTTCAATAATTAGTTGAAGATCCATTATTCGAAAGATTGAAGGTGTTTTGCAGAAGAAAGGAGGAGGGGAATTCCCCTCCAATGTGATTTGATTAAGGGAATTTGATTTGTACCTCGCAGTTTAAGCTCAGTACCTGATCTTTGTTTTTGACGGACCGCAGCAAGGCGTGAAGCCTTTCGAGCTCATGCTCAAGGGCGGTGATACGTTGATTGGTGTGCTCGGAATGAATACCAAATCGTTCATAGGAAGAGAAGCGCTGGTGTTTCAAAAATTTGATCTTTGACCGAAGCAGATGAGTAAGTAACTCATTGGCCTCCTCGGTGGTAAAGTCATTGTCAATCAGTTCGATGCTGTGTGTTTTTTCGAAGCTGACTTTGCTTTGGTTTGATGTTTCAGAATTCATTTTCGGTTTTAGTTTAATTACTATGCAAAGGAAAGAAAATCATTGCATATATTTTTATATATTGATTTTATCATAATCATAAGATAATTTTATGAACTACACACTGCATCAATTACAGGTGTTTTTAGAGGTGGTAAAGCAACAAAGTATAACCAAGGCTGCTGAGCAAATGTTCATGACTCAGCCCGCGCTTTCTATTCAGCTAAAAAACTTTCAGCAACAGTTTGATCAGCCCCTGACCGAAGTGGTAGGCAGGAAGCTCTACATTACCGACTTTGGACGGGAAATTGCCGAACTGGCAGAAGGTATTCAGCAACAGTCAGAAATGCTGAAGTACAAAACAAAAGCATATGCTGGCGGACTTTCTGGACGTCTGAAAATTTCAGTGGTTTCTACAGGAAAGTATGTATTACCTTATTATCTGACGGATTTTTTGAAAGAACATACAGGTATTGACCTTTCGCTGGATGTTACCAATAAAATGATGGTCGTGGATGCGCTGAAAAAAAATGAGGTAGATTTTGCGTTGGTTTCTGTGTTGCCAGAAAAAATGGACCTCGAACATATCGACCTGCTCGAGAATAAGCTGTACATGATGAGTAATGTGAAGGACGTTCAGGAGGATTATCCACTGATCTATCGGGAAAAAGGTTCAGCAACAAGGCGGGGGATGGACGATTTTGTGGGCAGGCAAAAGGATCGTAAGCCTTTGGAGCTGACAAGTAATGAGGCCGTGAAACAGGCTGTGATCGCTGGTTTGGGGCGGTCAATTATTCCACTGATCGGGACGAAGCATGAATTGGAAAGTGGGGAACTGCATATTCTACCGATGCCAGGCCTGCCCATCACCACGACCTGGCAGTTGGTTTGGCTTAAAGGGAAGCGGTTTGCTCCTGCGGCACAGGCTTATTTGAATTTTATTGAATGCAATAAGGAGGAGATCAGTAAAAAATATTTCGGCTGGTACTTGAAATTTGAGGGGTAAGCTATTGAACGGAATAAGGCTAAAATTGCCTTTAAGCTGATTTAAAGCTGAGGTAAGTAAGGGAGCCGAAAAACAGAAAACCCCTAAAAAAGATAAATGGGCCTTAACGTGGTGTTAAGGCCCAATCAAAAACAGGTGTATAAATTTTGTGCTACTTAAATTGCTTATGCATTAGTATATGCAGATACTCAATGCAAGGTAACCCGCCAAATCGTAAAAAAAATTATTTTTTTTTACCGTAGCGAAGGGCTGTAGCTTTTCACCGTTTCAATAAAGCATTTTACCTTGTCAGGCTTAATATCTGGATAAACACCATGGCCCAGGTTAGCGATATGTTTTTCGCCACCAAAGGTATCGAGCATGGCTTTGGTTTTTTCTTCAATGGTTTTAAAATCGGCATACAAGACCGCTGGGTCAAGATTTCCCTGCAAAGTTTTTTCTGCACCAATAATGGAACGGGCATTTTTGATATCCATGTTCCAGTCCAGTCCAATGGTGCGGCAAGGTAAATTCCCCATTGATTCAAGGCTGCCATAAGCACCTTTGGCAAATACCGTTACGGGTACATCTTCAATAGCCTCACAGATTTGTCTGATGTAAGAGAGTGCAAAGATTTCATAATGATCGTCAGGTAAGATTCCTGCCCAAGAGTCAAAAACCTGTACCATATCCGCACCTGCCTCAATCTGAGCTTTCAGGTAGGTGATCGTCGTGTCGGTAATCATCTGTAATAATTGATGCGCCAAAGCAGGTTCCGTATAAAGGAATCGGCGGGCTTTAGAGAAGGTTTTTGAACCTTGCCCTTCAATCATATAACAGAAGATTGTCCATGGTGCACCCGCAAAGCCAATCAAAGGCACGCGGCCATTAAGTTCTTTTTTGGTGATCTTGATGGCCTCAAGCACATAGCCCAAATCGGAAGCCACATCCGCAGGTCTGATTTTCTTTAAATCAGCGGCTGAATCAATCGTATTTGGGAACCATGGGCCCTTTTTTTCCACCATTTCATAGGGTAAACCCATTGCTTCAGGAACGACCAGGATGTCCGAAAAAATAATGGCAGCATCCACTCCCAACAGGTCAACAGGCTGAATAGTGACTTCAGCAGCCAATTCAGGGGTTTGCGCCAACTCAATAAATCCACTCACACTGCTGCGTACTGCGCGGTACTCAGGAAGAATTCGCCCAGCCTGACGCATAAGCCATACGGGTGTTCTTTCTGTCTGCTCTCCTCTTGCAGCGCGAAGGATAAGGTCGTTTTTTAATTCCATAATGGTAATATGATATTGTATGAGCGCAAATTTACGGTTTATCGGTGTTTTTTAAGCGAAATGTAAATTTATTTTTATTGCTTCAATTCCAACTTTTGTTTTGGACTCATATTTGAATGTAACCCACCGAAGATGGTTTCTGTAATAAAAATGAGGTTATGAGTAATTGGGTAGAAGCGATGGGATATTTCGCAATGGGGCTGGCGGCCTTTTCTTTTACATTCCGAAATTTGGTAAGCCTGCGGAAAGTCAATATTTTTGCAGCAGTGATATTTATTATTTATGGTATTTTAATCCATGCTTGGCCTATCGTTGGACTGAATATGTTTATCTTGTGTCTTAATGCCTATGAGTTGTATAGGTATTTTCATAAGGAAAAGATCAGTTCAATAGCTGCCTCATGAGTTTAAACTACACAGAAATAATAGGTTACCTGGCTATGGCTTTTGTTGCCATTTCATTTACTTTCAAAAATGTGCGCTTTTTAAGGTTCTTCAACTTTATCGGCGCCTCCTTTTTTGTGATCTATGGAATACTGATTTCTGCCTGGCCAGTAGCGATTGTGAATGGCTTTATCGCCATAATTAATGTTTATCACCTGTTTATTGGGTCGTCGCGTTCCTAAAAAGAATGCAAAACCCCTATCGTTCAATAAAAAAGCGATAATATTTTTCTATTTTTGCGGAAACTGAAGGAATGCCATGTTCGATAATTTAAGTACGAAATTAGATAAGGCCTTTAAGAACCTTAAAGGTCAGGGTAGCATCACAGAAATCAACGTTGCCACGACAGTGAAGGAAATCCGTCGTGCATTGATTGATGCCGATGTTAACTTCAAAGTTGCCAAAGAGGTAACGGATGAAATTAAAAATAAGTCATTGGGTCAGGATATCCTGATCTCTGTTTCACCTGGTCAAATGTTGGTGAAGATCACTCAGGATGAGTTGACTTCATTGATGGGGGGAACGCAAGAAAATATCGTGATCGAGGGAAACCCTGCGGTAATTTTGATTGCGGGTCTTCAAGGTTCAGGTAAAACAACTTTTACAGGTAAATTAGCCGCTCGCCTTAAGAAAGAAGGCAAGAGTGTGATGATGGCTGCCTGTGATATCTACCGCCCTGCGGCAATCGACCAGCTGAAAGTATTGGGAGAGCAGGTAGGTGTAGAAGTTTATGCAGAGCCTGAAAATAAAAATGCGGTAGAGATCGCTAAAAACGCTATTGCGGCCGCAAAGCAGCAAAATAAAAAGGTGGTGATCGTCGATACGGCGGGGCGTTTGGCTGTTGATGAGCAAATGATGGCCGAGATTGCCGATGTTAAAGAAGCTATTCAGCCTTCGGAAACATTGTTTGTTGTAGATTCGATGACGGGTCAGGATGCTGTAAATACAGCCAAGACTTTCAACGACCGCCTTGATTTCAATGGGGTAGTACTGACCAAATTGGATGGTGATACCCGTGGTGGTGCCGCAATCTCTATTCGTAAAGTGGTAGAGAAGCCGATCAAATTTATCTCCTACGGAGAGAAAATGGAAGCTTTGGATGTTTTTTATCCTGAGCGTATGGCGCAGCGTGTGCTGGGTATGGGTGATGTGGTTTCATTGGTAGAGCGTGCGCAAGAGGCCTTTGATGAGGACGAGGCTAAGCGTATCAACCAGAAGATCCGTAAAAACCAGTTTAACTTCGATGACTTCTTGTCGCAGTTGAATCAAATCAAGAAGATGGGTAATCTGAAAGATTTGGTAGGGATGTTGCCAGGTGTTGGTAAAATGATGAAAGACATTGACATTGACGACAATGCTTTCAAACCTATCGAAGCAATCATTTTGTCGATGACATTGGAAGAGCGCGAAAATCCAGAATTGTTGGATGGTAGCCGTCGTCGTCGTATTGCGAATGGTTCAGGAACCACCGTTCAGGATGTCAACAAATTATTGAAGCAATTCAATGAGATGCGCAAGATGATGAAAACGATGAACAAGCTTTCGGGTAGCCGTCGCGGATTCGGAATGAATAATCTATTGAAGAAATAATTCCTGTTTTAGAGCATTTGTTCTCTGGAATTCAAAGCCTTACTCTCAGGAGTGAGGCTTTTTTTTCGCTGATGTAATTCTTGCATTCTATCAAGGTCGAGGTTTCTGGTGAGTTGGAAAAGGACATCCTCAGTGCCTTTGTAGCCAATTTCATAAAGTTCATCAGCCCTGTTGAAATCAAAAGTGCCGTATTTTCGCGCATCGACAGGATCAATGATTAAATCGCAGGCTTGCATCCTCGGGTTGACCGTCTGGTACACCGCAAGCTGATAAACACGCTCGGCAATGGCTTTAAGGCCACTGATTTTAGGCAGAACCATATTGTGATTGACATGTACGCCGATTGTGCGGGCAGAATGCGCCAATAATGGCTCTACAGGCAGGTTGTTGGTCAGGCCTCCGTCAACATACTGCTGATCGTTGATCATGATCGGGGGGAAGAGCACGGGGATTGTTGCCGAAGCCTTGATCCACAGGTGTAGTGGCCCATGGTCGATAATTTGTGAGCTGCCTGTGGTGAGGTTGCTCACACAAACATGCAATGGCAGTTTGAGTCCTTCGAAAGAATTGTGAGGAATCACCTCCTGAAGGCGTTGTTCGAGATAGTCGAGTGGAAGCAGCCCTGTTTTCAATAATCGCCACCTGAACATATTTACAAATTTACGCTCTGTAACGATGTCCATGATCTCAGAAGGGCGTAACCCTTGCGCGTAAAATGCACCAATAATCGCCCCCATGCTGGTACCGGAAATCCTGTTGACGGTAATGCCATAATCCTCCAATGCCTGAAGGACACCAATATGTACAATTCCTCTTGCGCCACCACCACTGAGAGCAATTCCTATTTCCATATTCTGATAATGAAACATTTTTGAGCTGTTTGGTTGAAAATGGGGTATTTCAAAAGTGTTTTAGCGATGTGTAGGAATATAGGAGCAAAAAAAAAGCGCAACCCGAAGCTGCGCTTTTTTTTAATAATCTATTCTTAGCGATAAAGCACTTCTTTAATGCGTTTAACGGTTTTTTCAACATTTGGTACAGTTGCTTGCAATAAAGTTTTTGCATAAGCTACAGGAACATCCTCAGAGACAACACGCGTTACTGGTGCGTCAAGGTAATCGAATGCGTTTTTAGATACATAGAAGGCGATCTCGGCAGAGATAGACGCCAAAGGCCATGCTTCTTCTAAAACCACCAAGCGGTTTGTTTTCTTAACAGAAGTGATGATGGTTGCCCAGTCGATAGGACGAACAGTGCGCAAGTCAATCAATTCTACACTGATGCCATCTTTCTCCAATTCAGCAACAGCATCCTGCGCTACTTTTACCATCTTACCGAAAGATAACAAAGTAACGTCAGTACCTTCTTTTACCACATTGGCAGTACCGATAGGAATAAGGTATTCGCTCTCTGGAACTTCTCCTTTATCACCATACATTAACTCAGACTCCATGAAAATAACAGGGTCATTGTCACGGATTGAGGATTTCAATAAACCTTTAGCATCCTTTGGATTAGAAGGGATAACTACCTTAAGGCCTGGTGTGTTAGCATACCAATTTTCAAAGTTCTGTGAGTGCTGAGCAGCCAACTGGCCAGCGTTACCTGTAGCACCACGGAATACGATCGGTACATCCACTTGGCCACCAGACATCGATTTTAGTTTTGCTGCAGAGTTGATGATTTGGTCAATAGCAACAAGGGAAAAGTTAAAGGTCATGAACTCGATGATTGGTCGTGTGCCGTTCATCGCTGCTCCTACGCCTAACCCTGTGAAACCCGCTTCGGTAATAGGAGTGTCAATAACACGCTTAGGTCCAAACTCATCAAGCATGCCTTGACTTACTTTATAAGCACCGTTGTATTCAGCAACTTCCTCACCCATAAGGAAAATTGACTCGTCGCGGCGCATTTCTTCACTCATCGCTTCACGAAGAGCTTCTCGAAACTGGATTTGTCTCATGGTTAAATATTTTTTTGAATTAGGTTATTTCGATTTGATTGTTTTGGTCCGTCTAAGGACTGCTGCGTAAAAATAAGCGAATTGTAAGGAAAAAAAAACCTTGGATAAAATAAAAAACCCTCAGCTGAAAAGCTGAGGGTTGGTCTATTTCAAAAAGGGGTTAACCTTATTTCAAAGCGTTACGGAAAGCCTCAGAAGAAGCGAACTTAACGAACTCCAAGTCATTCAATGCTTTCTTAGCCAACTCAGGGTTAGCAGCTACAGCCTTTTTCAAAGCATCGATAGAAGCATCTTGCTTACCAGAGCGAGCGTTAGCAACTGCCTCACCATAGAATGCTTCAGACATGTTACTGTCTTTTTCAGTAGCTTCTTGGAAAGATACTACAGCAGCATCAAATTGTTTGTTAAGCAATTGTGCCAAACCTTTGTTGAAAAGGTTCTGAGCAGTTTCTTCAGCATTAGCCAAAGAAGCGATTGCTTCAGCATATTTAGCACGCTTGATCTCCAAAGATGCTTTCACACCAGCCAATGCTTTCGCGTTGTCAGATTCCAAACCAGCAGCATAAGCTTTTTCAATCAAGTTGTAAGCTTTTACATCGTCGCCAGACAAGTAAGCAGCAACAGCCATGTTTGCCGTTGCTTCAGCAGTTTCTTGCTTACGGTTAGAAAGCTCGAATTGCGTCATCGCTTTTTCTACCAATTCTGAACGAGAAGAACCGTCAGCTTCGATTGCTTCAGCCAAGAATGCAGCACCCAAGTTGTTGTGTGCGATATGGTCGTCAGCTTTTTTCGTTGCCGCAGCGTAAATCGCTTCTTTTTCGCTGTTTGAAGGCGTCAAAGTAGCAGCATACATCAACTCTTGAAGGCTCAAAGTGTCAGCAGATACTGAGTTGTCAGTGATTTGCTTCGCTAAAGTAGAGATTTCAGCATCTGATTTCTTTTCTTTTACAGTTAAGATTTCAGTTTTAGCAGTACGCAATTTAGGGTAAACATCACGGAATACTTTAGAGTAACCGTTCACTTTAGCCAATTGCTTTGCTTTTTCCTGGAAGTCACCAGAACCATTAACGATGTCCGTCATCTCTGATTTTACAGAGGCGTCAACACCATCATATGCTTCCAATTCTTTTTTGAATCCAGCCCAATCGTCAGAGATTGGCTTCAATACAAATTTAATTGAATCAGCAGCGCCTTTATAATCGTAACGCTTCATCAATTTACGGTATTCTTTCTCGATGATCGAAGCACGATTCTCCGCCAAGCGAGAGTTATTCGACTCCAAACCTTCAGGAGAGTGTGTACCAGTAATGATTACTGTACGAGTAACGTTTTTGTCTGCAACGAATGCTTTCAAGAACTTACCACGCTCAGAGTTACGCTCAGACCAACGCAAAGTTGATGATCCTTGTGTAAAGAAGAAGTCTACGTTTGTAGGAACCAACTCTTCTTGGTTGTTGTAACCATGGAACAAATACGCTGGTGCGTATACCGCATCTACCAAGCGAGAAGTAGTAATTACTCCTTTAGCTACAGGCAAAACTGGACCAACTTTTTCTTTGTTCTTTTTAGGATCAACGGCCTTACCAGTAATTACCAATTCACCATTGGACATTTCCTCGTTGTAGGCAAAAGACCAGTTTTTGTTCAAGCGTGGTGCCTGACCTTCTTTGTCTGCCCAGTTGTCTCCTTTAAGAGTTGCAGCATCTAATGTTTTAGCCTTCTCACCGTATTTGTAAGCAGGCTCCATTTGATACTCTAAACCAGGTTTTAACATTTTTACTGGCAAAACAGCAGACATCTCGAATGATACAGAATCCGCGTGAACCTCCAATGGGTTTGGCGTTACTGTCAATTCTTGGTCTTTAGCCATTTTGGCCATCTTGTTCAGGGAACAACCTGACATCATCATGGCGCCGAGTATGGCGGCAGGAAAAACAAGCTTTCTCATTTCTATCTTCGTTTAATTATAAAGGTTGCATTTATGCGAAATTATCGGGATAAGCTTACTATTGCAATAATAGTAAAAAAAAATCACGTTGATTGTAACTTTTATCTCTCCTGATCGCTTCTAATATTTAAAATACATCAATTATTTATGAAAAAAGTTCAATTTGCATTTCAGCGTTACGCTTTTGGTGTGTGTGAATCGGTTGCGCAAAGGTTGGGAATTTCAACTTTTAGTGTTAGGCTGACCTTCATTTACCTGAGTTGTTTGACCGTTGGATCACCAATCGCTCTTTACTTATTCTTAGCTTTTGGGAAAAATATCCGCAAAAACCTACGAAGGAGTAATAACCCTATAATTTATGCTTGAATTTTCATTATTCCCATAAATCGTTAAATTTTTTTTTGCCTTTAAGGTAATGTAGCAGGACAATGGACTTCGGAAGAATCAATTCCTTATGATCGAACCCTTTATCAAAAATTTTTCTGCGCTTTTTCTCCCATTTGGGTAGTTTTGTCCAAAAATCCAGCTGCGCTCGACAAACTGCCCAAGCATCTGCTTTTGAATCGAAAACAAGAAACTTTGCAGAGGCTATAATATCCAAGAAACATCTTACGAACAATTTTGTAGGAAGATGCCTTTTTGGGGTATTTTTAAATAAAGTTATTAAGGAATTCCTGAAATTAAGATAGGTTTTACGTGGATTGGATTTTGGTAATGTGCCTCCTCCAACATGATAAACGTTTGATTTACCATTGTAGAACACTTGCCAGCCCGCATTGTTCATTCTCCAACATAAATCGATTTCCTCCATGTGGGCAAAGTAGTCCTCATCGAAGCCTCCCATCTGCCAATAGGCTTCCGCCCTGACAAACATACAGCAACCTGTGGCCCAAAACACCTGACGTATATCGTCGTACTGGTTTTGGTCTTCTTCGAGGACATCAAAAATGCGGCCTCTACAAAAAGGAAATCCAAAATGGTCGATGTATCCGCCTGCAGCTCCCGCGTATTCAAAGGTCATGCGGTTGTGGTAGGCCTTGATCTTCGGTTGGCATGCGCCGATTTTAGGGTTAGCCTCCATCAGTTCGATGATCGGAGCGAGCCATCCTTGGGTAACTTCGGCATCGGAGTTGAGCAGGACATAGTATTTGGCCGTTACATATTTGAGTGCATCATTATATCCTTTGGCAAATCCCCCGTTATCCTGATTGATAATCAGCCTGACTTCAGGGAAGTCGGTTTTCATTACAGCCACAGAATCATCAGAAGATTGGTTGTCGGCGACAATGACTTCTGCGTTTTCGGCATATTGAAGAACAACAGGGAGGAATTTTTTTAGAAAGGTTCTACCGTTATAATTAAGAATAACGATCGCTACGGATGCAGACATGTAAAGGTAATCATCTTAAAAAATGAAGAACGGCAAATTTGCCGCTCTACATAGGAATATTTTATTGTCCGAAAAGGTTGCCCAGGTCCATTCCTGGGATGTTAGGCATCATGCCTTCTGTGCTTTTCTTGATTTCTTCTTTGGAACGTTCGTCGGCTTTGTCCATGGCGTTATTTACCGCAGCGACAATCAAATCTGAAAGAATGGTTTTACTTTCGGCATTTACCAGCGAATCGTCAATATCCAAGCTTACCAATTGCTTTTTGCAGTTGGCCACCACTTTGACCATTCCTGCGGCAGCTTCGCCTTCAACAGTGATATTTTCTAATCGGCCTTGAGCTTCGCGAACGCGGTCTTGAACCTCCTTCACTTTGCCCATCATTTTCATCATGTCGAACATAGTATCTATATTTTATTGATCTTCAAATATTGTATTCAATAGCAAGTGCGGTTCATATAGCGGTTAAATCACTAAATATTAGTGCAATTGCTTTTCAAACTGTAAAGCTAACAAATTTCATGCTTAAAAGATTGATAAATGCAGAATTATCGTATCAGGATAATTATCCCATTGAAAGTGAGTTGGTTGTTTCGGGCGGTGGTAATTTCGGCGTGGTAGGTGTAATGGCCAGCGGGTACTTTAGTCCCATTGAAGGTGCCGTCCCATCCTTTTTTTGCTCCTGAGCTGAGTTCCTGAGCGTTGGCTTTGGTTTGGTGGATAATTTCTCCCCACCGATTGTAGATCAGCAGTTCAAAAGCATTTACTGCTGTACTGCCTACATAAGTGAAGATATCATTGATCCCATCTCCGTTCGGTGAAAAAGCGTTGGGAAACTCAAGCACCTCCCTGGTTTCGAGATTGATGATGTTTGAGAGCGCCTCCTCATTGGTGTTCTGGCCGACCGCCCTTATCCTGAGCTTTGAAATAGCGGGGTCCATATTTTTGGTGTTGATCCTGAAGGCAGGAAAAGGGCCTGCGTCTTCTTCCTCAACGATGGCATTATTTTCATTCAGCAGAAGGACCTCGTACTTACTGACTTTGAAGCCTGCATAATTACTCCACTGCAATTGGGTCTCGGTAGCCGATTTACCTTCTGCGGACAAGAATATGGTGCAGGAGCGAATGCTGTTCGACAGGTTGTTACATTCATCCGTCAGGGAGGAGCGAAAGCAGTAGGCCTGTTGCTGCGGGTTTAACTGATCGTAAGTGAAGTAATGTTCTTCTGCTGAGATTGTGCTGGAGCCATTCGTGATGGTGTAAATTGCCCGCTGCGTGGGTTCGTCACCATCTATTTCAATCAGGTTGTCTTCGGTAACGTTGGCATTTACAAATGCGATATTGGCCGCCTTGTCGGTGTTTCCTGAAATTTTTTCCGTCGTGACCGAATGACTGGAAAGGTTGCCGGCTTCCGAATAGCTGGCTGAATACTCATAACTTGTGCCACAGGTAATGTCCCTGTCGTCGATCGAATTCTTGACTCCCTTCACCCAGGGGGTGCTGTTTTTTTGCAGATCGACACTTTTATTCAATGCATTGATCTCAATTTTATTAAAGCCTTTTTCTGAAGTCGCATCTATAATAATACTGTGGAGCGATCGGGATTGGCCAATGGATTTTTCCTCGCAAAGGTCATAAGGGCTTGCGGTGAAGGAGTAAATATCTTCCTGTGTGTTGAGGTCCGTGAAGGTGATATTGTTCAGTGGGGCGATTTGTATCTCCCCATTCCAGTTTGATATGTAAGGGTGATTGCCCAGTGCCGCTGGAAAGCTCAGGCGGATGGCGCCATCTTGTGTGTCCTGCCTGGTAACGGTCAGGCTCATGCCATTTACTGCAGGGATCTGGTAATTGTTGTCAACCTCAATAACTTGTTTGTTGGGCGGGATAATTCCAGGGCAGCTGATGGCTTGAAACTCATAAGTGCCCGTGGTTTGCGCCGTAACGATCAAACTTTCTTTATTGAGGTCGAAATCGGCACTTCCATTGTCTGAATTGTCTTCATTCTGGTATTTGAAGTTTACCTGATGGTAAAGCGCTCGTTCCTGCTGCTCCATATACACCACAACTTTGTTTGGTTGGCTTGGGCATTGATATAAGGCATACTCGGGTGCGCTTTTGGTTACCGCAATCCACAGTCGGTCATCAATCTTGTCGGTGCCTTCCTGTCCTTGCAGGATTCTCAACAAAAAGAATGAGGAGTCAGCGTCATATTCGGGAATAGGTTCACCGACCTGGAAGGTCTGATTCCCGAAAAGGTTTTGGAAGTTTTCGATGATTTCCTTGTCGGTACCTGTGCCGGCATTGGGGGCGGTGCCGTAAAGTACAATCAGGTCTGGGTCAAGGTTTCCGCCAGTGCCGTCCGTGATTTGTAGTTGCTCCGTCTGGCAAAGTTTATCCTTAGCCACTTGAAAATGCCCGTTCTCTGACGACGTCTGTGCCTGAGCGGAAAAACACCGTATCAGCATGAAAAAAAGGGCAATATATATGAATGGGTGTTTCAAGTTGTGGCTGATCGGTGATGAGGAAAAGTTAGTTAGGATTAAATATTGCGAAAAAAAGGGGAAATGTAAAAAAAGCCGTTAATATCTCGCTGAATTGCGCTGATAAAGGTCGAAAATACAAAAAGCACCGCTTCAGAAACGGTGCTTTAAATATTGAATCAGGGAATTTGATTATTTCATTTGCTCAATAACCTGATCGATCGTCAGCTTAAGCTGTTCTCCTGTTTCCATGTTTTTCAGGCTGTAAATGCCGCTGCTGATTTCCTCAGAACCCACCATCAGTACAAATGGAATGGCCTTTTTATTGGCATAGTTCATCTGCTTTTTCAGCTTGGCGCTGTTAGGGTAAATTTCAGACTTGATGCCAGCATTACGCAGCTGTGCCAAAAGCCCAAGCCCGTGAGTTTCCGAGGCTTCGTCGAAGTTAACGATCATCAGCTGGGTGGTAACTAAATTGTCTTTAGGGAAAAGGTCAAGCTCTTCCAGTACATCGTAAATACGATCCACGCCAAAGGAGAAACCAACTCCAGGAACATCAGGCAAGCCGAACACGCCTGTAAGGTTGTCGTAACGGCCTCCGCCACTTACCGAACCTATAGATACATTATTTACCTTGACCTCGAAAATGGCGCCTGTATAATAAGAGAGGCCACGTGCCAGGGTAATGTCGAAATCTACATGGTGATCTTGCGCGCCAAACTTGTCAAGGTAAGTGAAGATTTCTTCCAATTCTTCCACACCCTTTGAGCCGTCTGCCGATAAAGCCAAAATTTCTTTGGACTGCGCCAGTAACGATTGATTGTCCCCTGCCAGTTTAAGAATAGGCTTGGCTTGCTCGATGGCATCTTCAGAGAAACCTTTGCCCGCCAATTCTTCCAGCACTTTATCGAAGCCAATTTTATCCAGCTTGTCAATGGCTACACAGAAATCGGTTTCTTTACCTGGGGCACCGATCGTTTCTACAATACCACTTAAAATCTTTCGGTTGTTCATCTTGATGGAGTAATCCGTGATGTTCAACCCTTTGAATACCTTATTGATCATCTGAATGATTTCAGCCTCACAAATCAGGGAGTCAGTGCCTACCACGTCGGCATCGCACTGGTAAAATTCTCTATAACGACCTTTCTGTGGGCGATCCGCACGCCATACTGGCTGAATCTGGTAACGCTTGAAAGGGAAGGTAATCTCATTTCTGTTCATCACCACAAAACGCGCAAAAGGAACCGTTAGGTCATAACGCAAGCCTTTCTCTGCAATTTTAGGGAGTAGATGCTTGGCGCCCGCCTGAAAATCCTCTGCGGTGGTTTTGCTGAGGTAATTGCCCGAGTTGAGCATTTTGAAAATCAGTTGATCACCCTCATCGCCGTATTTGCCTGTCAGCACCGATAAATTTTCCATTGTCGGTGTCTCAAGTGGCATATAGCCAAATTGTTCGAACACGGATCTGATGACGGAAAAGATGTAGTTTCTTCGGACCATTTTCTCTGGGCCGAAATCTCTGGTCCCTTTCGGGATGGATGGTTTCTGTACTGCCATTGAAGGTAACTGCTAATCTGATATGTATTTTTGAAGGGGCAAAAATACGAAAAGGGAAGGGAAATTTTAGTGATTTAAGGCATTTTTACACCTTAGTGTTGATTGATTTTCAAACTTTTGTGAAATTTTTTAGGGGTGGAGTTAGTTTTTTTCTGACAATACACTAAATTTGCAGTCCGTTTGTGAGAAACAATATAAAATCGAAATAAATAAAGATATGGCTGTTACAAGATTAGTCCGTAAAGGAAAAAGAAACAAAGCTGTTGCTAAAAATGCATTGAAAGCTATCTCAAGAGCAACTGCTCAACCAGTGATCAAAAAAGTAGAAATCGAAGAGTTGAAAAAACAATTCGAAGCATAAGATCAATCTGATCTAAAGAAAAAGGAAAAGCAAAGAGAGGATCTTTGCTTTTTTTTTGTGCTAATCAATTTTAGCCCTCGGGCCCAGTTCAATGACTTCAAGGTTTTCGGCTCTGCCGTTGTTGAGGTCGAAGCGGAGTAAAGTTCTTACTTTATGAAAACCATGTTTTCCTGCCGCCCCAGGATTCATGCATAGCATTTTATCGTGCTGCTGGTCCACCATAACTTTTAAAATATGCGAATGCCCACAAATGAAGAGGTCAGGCGCTCCTTTCTCCTGCAGTATTTTCTTGATCCGTGCGGGGAACCTTCCAGGGTATCCGCCGATATGCGTCATCCATACCTTCACCCCTTCCACTTCAAAGAATAAGTCCTCCTCTAAATCCTGACGGAGCAAGCCGCCGTCAATATTTCCATAGACTGCCCTTGTCTTCTTGAAAGATTCAAGTGTTTTTAATACTTCCATCGTTCCGATGTCCCCGGCATGCCAAATCTCGTTACAATTTTTGAAGTGATGTTGAACTCGTGTATCTAAGTATCCATGAGTGTCTGATAAAAGTCCTATTTTGATCATTTGGATAAATTAATTGGCTATATCGAAAAAGTACAATTTAAGTATTTCGTATTTATTTTGCCTTTTTTCGGTTTCAAATTATAAATATTGTTACAATATCCACTTATTGAAGCGATGTTAGAATCTAATTAAAGCTATTATTGATAATTATTATCTAATTCACGAATTTGACTATCTAAGTGATTGATACATGTATTAGTTTTATTGATCTAAAATATCATGCGGTATTATAGTAGGTATTCTCAATATATTCTGATTTTTGCGTAATAAATATTTCCTATAATATGTTTAAAGCACCCAAGAAAAATACAGCCCAGCTGATTTACCTATTTGTGATGATCATTTTCGTTGCATTTTATGTGTTTCTTAAAATACCAGGTATGCCAGACCATCTGGGGCTGCTGACCTGGAAAAAAGTCCTGCGGCTGATCTTCGGTGTCGCTTTTTGCGTGGGGGCATTCCTGATCTATTATCGGGATGAGATTTTTAGAAAACAAGACAAACAATAAACAAATAAATAAATTATGGACGTTGCTCTGCTGTCACGGATACAGTTTGCCTTCACGGCATCTTTCCATTACATCTTCCCTCCTTTCAGTATAGGGATGGGGTTGTTATTGGTGATTTTTGAAACACTTTACATTACCACCAACAAGAAAGTATGGGAAACCATTACAAGATTCTGGATTAAGGTTTTTGCCGCTAACTTTTCCGTTGGGGTGGCCACAGGAATTGTGCTTGAATTTGAGTTTGGAACAAACTGGTCGACTTATGCCCGCTTTGTAGGGGATGTTTTTGGCTCGCCATTGGCCGCCGAAGGTATCTTTGCCTTCTTCCTGGAGTCGGGCTTTTTGGCCATCCTGCTTTTTGGCTGGAATCGGGTAGGAAAGAAAACGCATTTATTCTCTACCATCATGGTGGCTTTCGGCTCTATGATGTCGGCATTCTGGATTGTGGTCGCCAACTCCTGGCAGCAAACTCCAGTGGCTTATAAGCTGGAGACCGTCAATGGCATAAGTCGTGCGGTGATTACAGATTTCTGGGGAATGGTTTTCAACCCATCAGCAATGGTGCGTTTTGAGCACGTGGTTTTTGGTGCCTTCCTGCAAGGGGCATTCTTGGTATTGTCTGTTTCTGCCTACTTCATTATCAAGAAACAACATTTGGATTTTGCTAAAAAGTCCTTTAAAGTGGCGTTGATCGTCGCTACGGTGGTTTCGGTAGGGCAGTTGGCCATTGGGCACAAACATGCCGAAGTGGTTGCTGAAACGCAGCCTGCAAAATTGGCTGCTTTTGAAGGGTTGTACCAAACAACTAAAGAGGCGCCATTGTACATTATGGGTTGGACAGACACAGAAACCCAGAAGACCACAGGTATTGCCATTCCAGGCATGTTGAGCTTCCTGACGCATGGCGACACGCAGGCGGAAGTGAAGGGCTTGAATGAGTTCCCTAAATCTGAATGGCCAAAGGCTGGCGCGGTATTCCAGACTTACCACATTATGGTGGGGATCGGGATGTTACTGATCGGCTTGACGCTCCTGTCGTGCTTCTTGCTTTACCGAGGGAAATTGTTCAGTAATAAATGGCTGATGAAAGGCTATGTGGCTGCTGTTATTTTGCCTATTATCGCCAATCAGTTTGGGTGGTTCTCTGCAGAAATGGGCCGTCAGCCGTGGGTAGTTTATGGTTTGCTGAAAACCAAAGACGCCGTTTCTAAAAGTGTTACAAGCCCCGAGGTGATTACCTCTCTGATCATGTTCTTTATCGTGTATGCCTTGTTGTTCTTTGTATGGCTATATGTTTTGGATCGTGAGATTAAGCACGGGCCTGGCCATGACGACAACGGTGTTGAGGCAGGCTACTCGCATAAGGGTAAAAAAATAGAAGGACTAAAAGGGCTATAATCTGCCTGTTCAAAATTTATAAATAACAAAATTGACTGAATTATGGACTTTCATGTAGTATGGTACCTTTTGGTTGGAGTGCTGTTGATCGGTTATGCGATCCTGGACGGCTTCGATCTGGGCGTAGGTGCTTTGCATCTTTTTACAAAATCAGACTATGATCGCCGCATCATGCTGAACTCTATCGGCCCTGTATGGGATGGTAACGAGGTGTGGCTGATTACCGCAGGTGGTGCGTTGTTCGCCGCTTTTCCAGAAGTATATGCCACGGCATTTTCGAGTTTTTATCTGGCACTGATGCTGGTACTTTGTGCGCTAATTTTCCGAGCGGTTTCTATTGAATTCAGAAGTAAGGAGGAAAATAAAACCTGGCGAAAAACCTGGGATATTGGTTTTTCTGTAGGCTCTATTGTTGCTGCTATTGTTTTTGGTGTAGCGATTGGAAACGTGATTATGGGCATTAATTTAGGGGCCGATAAAGAATACGCCGGCACCTTCCTTGACCTGTTCACACCTTTTACTTTAATGACGGGGGTGTTCAACCTGGTGATGTTTACCATGCACGGCGCCATTTACCTTTTGATTAAAACGGAAGGCGAGTTGCAGCAACAGATCAAAGGTTATGCGATGAAGGCATTTTACGCTTTCGCTACCATCTTTTTGATCATTACCGCCATGACCCTGTACCTGAAGCCAGAAATGCTGGCCAACTTCTCCTTTGGAACCGTTGCGGCACAGCACCCATTAATTGCAAACTATGAAACCGCCGTTTCTGTATTTGCCTGGATGGTGATTGTGTTGAATATTCTGTCGATCATGAATATCCCAAGAACGATCACAAAAGGAAAGTATATGCAGGCTTTCATCTCTTCGGCTTGTACGATTGCCGCTTTGGTAATGCTTTTTGCCTTGGGGATTTTCCCGAACTTGCTGGTAGCGCACGATGCCGCCAATAGCATCAATATTTACAATGGTTCTTCATCAGAGTACACTTTGGAAACAATGTTTAAAGTGGCGATCATCGGGATGCCGCTGGTATTGGTATATACCTCATTGATCTATTGGACTTATAAAGGAAAAACAAGATTAGACGAACACAGCTATTAATTCAGCTGACAATAATATATTAAAGCCGTGGCATTTGCTTCGGCTTTTTTGTGTTCATGCTCCTTATTAATCCAGCGTTAAAAGGGCAGTTGGGCCAATTATTTTTTAAATTGCAAACAGACTATGATTATTCACTATGGATTTATTACGCAGACCAAGAAGAAATAGAAAGTCGGAGACTGTACGCCAAATGGTGCAGGAAACGCAAATCAGTACTTCAAACCTTATTTTTCCGATCTTTTTGATCGAAGGAAACAACAAGAAGGAAGAAGTGCCTTCAATGCCAGGTATCTATCGTTATTCGCAAGATCTTTTGTATAAGGAGATTGAAGAATGTATGGAGTTGGGGGTGAAATCTTTCGATGTTTTCCCGTCTTTGTCTGAAGATAAAAAAGATAAAATGGCCACTGAAGGGGCTAACCCCGAAGGGATTTATATCAAGACGTTGGCGGGGATCAAGGAACGTTTTCCTGAATCCTGCTTGATGACCGACGTGGCGATGGATCCCTACAGCTCGGATGGCCACGACGGGATTGTGGAGAATGGCGAAATCCTGAATGATGAAACGCTTGAGGTATTGGGTAAGATGGCCGTTGTGCAAGCTCAGGCTGGTGCTGATATCATTGGGCCTTCGGATATGATGGACGGTCGTGTGGAGTTTATCCGCCAGTCGTTGGACGACGCAGGATTCACTAAAACAAGCATCATGTCGTATACCGCCAAATACGCCTCGGCTTATTATGGACCTTTCCGTGACGCCCTTGATTCTGCCCCTAAATTTGGGGACAAGAAAACCTACCAGATGGATCCTGCCAACCGCAAGGAAGCTTTGTTGGAAGCAGAATTGGACTTTGCCGAAGGTGCAGACTTCCTGATGGTCAAGCCCGCTTTGGCTTATTTGGATATTATCCGTGATCTGAAAAATAATTTTGAAATTCCGATTTCGGCTTACAATGTGAGCGGTGAATATGCGATGGTGAAAGCAGCGGCTGAAAAAGGCTGGTTGGACGGCGAGAAGATTATGCTGGAAACACTAATGTCTATGCGCCGTGCCGGAGCAGACGTTATCTTGACTTACCATGCGAAGGAATTTGCGCAGTGGGTGAAGAAGAATAGATAATTTTTTCAAAACCTATCATGAGAAGAACTCTCGTGATAGGTTTTTTTTATAGTTCAAGGGTCGCGCTTGGACTATGAAATTTTTAGGACATTGATCCAAACGGAACGCTTGAACTAACCAAGCCAAGACGGTTCGCCCGGACGTCTCTACTTCAACGGCCGTTTCTTAATCATTCCTCCCTTAGCGTCCTTCACAGCCTGCATAATCACAAATGCTTTAGGATCGGTCAGGTCGATCTGTTTTATAAGGCAATCAATTTCAGGCTTGTAACCAAGGTGAAAACAATGGTGGTTAGGGCATGGGATTCCCCTCTTTTTGAAAAGCCTTTTTAGCAATTATTTTTCGTGGGTATTACTGACAGTGTATTCGAGAGTAGGCTTCATTGAGTGCTGTTAAAGGTAAAAGGACTGATTGAAAGCTAATATCGGCATTCGTCTAAATTGTTTGACTTAAATCATTCATTATAAGGGGGGTATGGGTGTTAAACGTATTAATTTTCAATTATAATTTTTCAAGTTTTTGCTTTGTTTTTTGTGTTATTTTGATTGATTAAAATATGCAGTACCGCATGAAGAGCGTTAAAAGGAGGTCAGGTTAAATCGTAATTAAATTACCTGCTCAATAGTGCGTGTAGTCCAATGGTTATTCAAAAAATCAATTTTATTTAATCATTATTTAGTGTTTAATTTGTGTTAAACGATTTAAGAGGGGTGGTCCTTCTCTCAAATTCAAGAATTTATTATTGATTTTTTTTCACTGTCTTACCCCCCCAACCAAGATGTACAAAATCAAATTTCAATCCCCAAAAGGGTTCACCGAAACCTTAAAACTTGAAGCAAAATCTGTATCTGATGCTATGCGCGAAGTGTTCCGCCTTCACCGAGTGGAACTGCACAGGATTCTTGAGGTAGTAGAATTTGCCTAAAATCAAAAAGCCCCACCTTGATAGAAAAAGGTGGGGCTTTTGCTTATTTAAAAGCAAACCATTTCTTTAATAACTGATCCCAAAGAAACAAAAGGTAAACCGTTACGGAACCGATCATCAGTGCATAATAAAAGGGCTGAAGTTCCTGATAACTCGGGATGTATTGGTAGAATTCTGACAGGGAGCTGCTGCTGTTATCGGCAGACCAACCCAACGCCACGACGAGGATACAGACAAATGCGCCTAAAATCAGCTTCAGGATTCTGTTGGATATAATCGGTTGATAAGCGATACGTTTTTGTGCTTGCGCTTTGAGCATCACCTTTTCGGTAAAATCCTTCGACAGCAAAGGCTTTTCGTTTTTTATCTCCCCCAGGCTGTCCTTCCAAAATTTTTCTTCCTCTCTCATACTGCTAAACGATTTTCGGGTTCCTTCAAATAAGTTGCCATTTTCTTTCGGCTGCGGTGTAATCGTACTTTGACCAGATTGGGGCTCAGATCCACAATCTCTGCGATTTCTTTTACCGCAATTTCCTCCAGATAATATAAGGTAACAATGGCGCGATCTTTTTCATTGAGTTGATGTAAGGCATGACTGATGATTTCCGATTGTTCTTCCAATTCAAAATGATCAGCTTCTTGGGTGTGAGCAAAATCAGGCAGCTTATCTGTGATCCATTCCCAAGCCGACCGACGGTGATTTTTTCGGTACCTGCCCAATGCCATATTGTAGGCAATGCGAAACAGCCAAGTGGAAAACTTAGCATCTCCCCGAAATTGATCAATGGCCTCAAATGCTTTCAGAAAGCTGTCCTGTGTCGCTTCCTCGGCCTCTTCATCATTCAGTAAAATCCGATAACAAACCTGATGCACCATCTCCTTATAATGATCCACAATCAAATGGGCACGGCTCAGGTCTCCTTTTCTGATCCCTTCAATGACGATATGTTCGGTTTCTTTTAGTAGCATTTGCCTATTGGATGCACCCTTTCGGTGATCGGTTACAAAAGGTAAGGACTTTATTTTTATTAAAAAAAAATCGAACGATTGTAACCGATCGATATTGGGTGGCATCTAATGAGTGAAAGAAACAGAAACTAAACTTTATAAAGATGAATCATATTGTAGAAATGGTGGTGCCGTTGGGTGCCTTTATTATGATTTTCAGTGTTATTTATGTGGTGGTCACCGCCCGTAACCGAGAGCGTTTGGCCATGATTGAAAAGGGCATGCGACCGGGGAATGATCTTGGATCCGAAAATGTAGTCGGCACTTCTATGAAGTCGAGCGGTACCAAAAGTTTACGCTTTGGTCTTTTGGCGATGGGTGCGGGTATTGGTTTGTTGTTGGGCATTCTGTTTCAGAATTGGTTGGAAGTAGCGATGAATATCCGAAATGGTGCGGCAGGCGTTTTTATCATGCTTTTTATCTTCGTAGGATTGAGTCAGGTGCTGTATTATTTTATTGAGCGCAAACTGATCGAGAAAGAGGAGGAGAAGCAGAAAGACCGTGCGGTAGAGGTGTTGGATTAAGGAAAAAAGGGGTTTATATATTCTACGGGTAAAATACCACAACTATCGCGAGACTCTGTCTCGTGATAGTTGATTACGGGTTATCACAAGAAGGACTCTTGCGATAGTTTAAGTTATGGTCAAAATACCCTCCAACAACAAAAAAGCCACTTCGAATAAACGAAGTGGCTTTTTTGTTGCCCGACTAGGGCTCGAACCTAGACTCTTCTGTACCAAAAACAGACGTGTTGCCAGTTACACCATCAGGCAATGAGAAATGAAGTTTTAGCTTATTCAGCTAATAAATCAACTCAAAGTATTTTGAAATTGAGTTGCCCGACTAGGGCTCGAACCTAGACTCTTCTGTACC